>NZ_JAYMRX010000017.1:0-170623 GCF_038900635.1 Cupriavidus oxalaticus
GCAATCTTTTTTTGCTGCGGTCAGCGCTGCAAACCTCGCCGCGCCAACCTCCCGGTCGACCCCGCAACCCTTGCTGCGTCTGCCTTGCAGCGCCGCGTTGTGTTGCGAGGGGGCGAATATTAAGGGACGCCGAGGTGCTTGGCAAGGGGTTTCTGAAAACTTCTTCGTGCCGCCATCGCCGGGCACTTAAAATCGGCTGATGCCGGATATGCCCACTTACCTGCCGTCGCGCATGCCCGCGGACGGCAAGCACTTTGCAGACGCCCTCGCGCTCGCCGAGGCGCTGTCGCGCCCGATCGTCTTTGTCGACCTCGAAACCACCGGGGCCGATGCCCAGCGTGACCGGATCACCGAGATCGGCGTCGTCGAGGTCGGCCCGGACGGGATTACCGAATGGGACACGCTGCTGGACCCCGGCCTGGGGATCCCGCCGTTTATCCAGCGCATGACCGGCATCTCTGACGAGATGGTGCGCGGCCAGCCGACGTTCGAGTCACTCGCCGAAACGCTTGCCGAGCGCCTGCAGGGCCGTCTTTTCGTGGCCCATAACGCACGCTTCGATTATGGCTTCCTGAAGAACGCGTTCCGGCGCGCCGGCGTCACCTTCCGTGCGGATGTGCTGTGCACGGTACGCCTGTCGCGCTCACTCTACCCGTCGGTGGAACGCCATGGCCTCGACGCGCTGATCGCGCGCTTTGGCCTGACGCCCAAGGGCCGGCACCGCGCCCTGGCCGATGCCGAACTGCTATGGCAGTTCTGGCAGAAGATCCACGACACCTATTCGGTCGAGCTGGTCGAGGCTGCGGTGCGCTCCCTGGTGCGCCGCGCCAGCCTGCCTGCCGGACTGGACGAAACCGCGCTGGAAGACGTGCCTGCCGCCCCCGGTGTCTATATCTTCTATGGCGACGACGACGTCCCGCTGTACGTAGGCAAGAGCGTGCATCTGCGCCAGCGCATCGGCGCCCATTTCTCGGGCGACTACCGCTATGGCAAGGATATGCGGCTGGCGCGGCTGGTGCGCCGGGTCGAGTGGCGCGAGACCGGCGGCGAGACCGGCGCGCTGCTGCTCGAGGCCAGGCTGGTCAAGACGATGCAGCCGGTCCACAACCAGCTGCTGCGCAGCAACGCCCGGCTCTACGCATGGGAGCTGCCGCCGCAATTGCCGGTGCCGCTCCTGCGCACCAGCCGCGACACTGATTTCTGCCGGCATCGCGATCTGTTCGGCGCCTTTGGCAGCCGCGGTGCGGCCGAGGCGCGCTTGCGCGGGCTGGCCGAGGAACACGGGCTGTGCATGGCCACGCTGTCGCTGGAAAAGACCACGCGGCGGGGCAACCCCTGCTTCGCGCGGCAGGTCCACCGCTGCGCCGGCGCCTGTGTCGGCGCCGAGCCATCCGCCGCGCACCGCGCCCGCCTGGCCACCGCACTGGCGCCGCTGGCGCTGGTGCCATGGCCGTTTGACGGTCCGGTGGCATGGCGCGAGGAGCATGCCGGACGCACGTGGTGGCATGTCGCCAACGACTGGTGCTATCTGGGCTGCTCGCCCACGCTGGACGAGGCGCGCGCGCTGGCCGTGGCCCCGGCGCACTTCGACCTGGACACCTACCATATCCTGGCCCCGCGCATGGCGCAGTGGATGCCGGAAACGGTCCCGCTGCCGGTGGCGAGCCTGTTCAAACTGACCCCGCCGGCGATACCGCAGGATGTGGTACGGCCGCTGCGTGCCGCAGCGGGGACCGCCCCACGCAGGCCAACCCGCGTGGCCGGTCAGCAAGCCCTGGATCTGTTCGGCGACTGAACCGCGCCGCCGGCTGCGGGCTGTGTGTGGTGGCGCGCAGACCGTGCTTGTGGCCGGGCGCGCCATTCCGTTAGTCTCGACGGACCGCCCTTGCCGCCGGGCGAGCGATGCGGAGTCTCCATGCCTGCCAAACTGTCCCGTCCTGCCGAAACGGCCCGCGGCGCCGCGCGGGTGCGCGCGTGCCTGGCCATCCTCTGGGCCGGGGCCTTCACCGGCGCGTGTGCCGGCCTGGGCGGCAGCGCCATGCAGGACATCTTCGACTCCTGGAAGAACGTCCCTGTCGAGGAGGCCAAGCGCCAGTGGGGACCGCCGCAGGCGGTTCAGGCGATGCCATCCGGCACCGCCTATGTTTGGAACGAGACCATCCCGGCAGCGCGCGCGCCAGGCAGCGGCCCCCGCGATGCCGGCATGGAGCGCACGCCGATGCCGGGCCATTGCCAGCGCAAGCTGATCGCGGGCCCGGACGGCATCGTCATCGGCGGCGAATGGAGCGGCGATGCCTGCTGCATCAGCACGCTGGTCGGCCACTGTGCGGCATTGAAGTACCGGGGACGCGGCTGACCGGCGGCACGGCGCCTTGAGGTACCGCATGACGAGCGGAACCGAGTCCGCCATCACCTGCGCCTGCCCACCCGTCGCAGAATGGAACGCACTGCTCAGGCCGCCGGCCAGGCGCCGGTGGCAGCCAGCACCGGCGAGTATTCGCGCAACTGCCAGCGCATCGGCAGCACCGACGGGCGCCGCACCACCCGCTCGACATGCAGCCGCACCAGCCGCTCCGCCCCGGCGAACGCTGCCAGCTCGGCGCCGTCCCAGATCACTTCGGCATGCCCACCGACATGGAGCAGCGCCCCTTCGGCGAAATCGGGCACCACCAGCCCCGCGCGCGGGTTCTCCAGCAAGTTGCCGACGGTATTGAAGAAGTTATTGCCGTTGAAATCCGGGAAGGTGAGCGCGCCATCGCCGTCCACACGGATAAAGCCCGGCTTGCCGCCGCGGTGCGACACATCGACGCCGCCGGTGTGCTCGCCCTCCTCCGGCGAGGCCGCATGGCTGGTTGCGATGAACAGCGTGTCGGCCGCGCGCAGCGATGCTGCCGCATCGTCATCCAGCGCCGTGCCATGCCATGCCGGCATGAAAGTCCCCGGTTGCGCCGCGGTGCCTTCGCGCAGCTGGATATAGCGCGGGCAGTTGCCGAAGCTCTGCTCGACTTCGACCGTGAACCCGCGCTGGTCGCGCGCGACGATGAGGCCGTTCATCCGGTTACGACGGCGCGTGGCGAGTTCGATGCCAAGCAACCCGACGCGCGCACCGTGCTCCAGGGACTGTTCAAGCGGATCGCCAGGCAGCGGCAAGGCGTCGATGCGCAAGTGCGTGGCATCGGGGCTGTATGCAAACCCGGGCGCGCCGGCAAGCACCGATGCCCACGGAAAACCACCGGCGTCGACCGCGCCAACCAGCAGGAATGGCAGCTGCGCAAAGAACTGCCGATGCTGTTCTGGCATTTCGCCGCGGATCACGCGCGCGCCGGCCGCAGCCATGCGCTCGCGCTTGCCGGCGCGCTCCTGCGCGGCCAGTTCCCCGGCGTGGAAAGGCAGGCCGGCATGCGGCCAGACGGGCAGTTCCATGATGGACTCCTTGGCAGATGCAGCGGGCGCTCGCGCGGCGGCGCTGGGTTATCCGGCTCAGGCAGCCCGGCCGGGCCGGGATACGATCATCGGCACGAAGCCCGGCAGCGCCTCGATGCGTCGCAGCCAAGCGTTCAGTGCGGGATACGGCGCCAAGGGCACGTTGCCTTCTTCGGCGCGGGCAATATAGCTGTAGGCGGCGACGTCGGCGAGCGTGGCATGGCTGGCTGCCAGGAACGGCTGCTCGGCCAGCAGGGATTCCATCAGCACGAACAGCCGCTGCGCGCGGGCGATGGCGTCGTCCAGCGGCACCGGCCGCCCGAACAGCACGCCCAGGCGCGCCGCGGCGGGACCGAAGGCGATTTCGCCGGCGGCCACCGACAGCCAGCGCTGCACGCGCGCGGCTCCGACCGGGTCGCGCGGCAGCCAGCGGCCATCGTCGTAGCGCGTGGCCAGGTAGACCAGGATCGCGTTGGAATCGCCAATCACCACGCCGTTGTCGTCCAGCACCGGCACTTGTCCGAAGGGATTGAGCCGCAGGAACGGCTCGCGGTGCTGCTCGCCACCGCGCAGGTCGACGTCGACCAGCCGGTACGGCAGCGCCAGCAGCGACAGGAACAGCTCGGCGCGATGGGCATGGCCCGACAGTGGCGACCGGTAAAGGACGAGCGGGACGAGCGGAACGCGGGGCTCGGCGGGATGGCTGGCGGCTTGCATGACACACTCCTCGGTGGTTGGGATAGAGGGATTCTGGACGCGGAAGGCGGTGCAATAAATGGGGCGCCTGGTATTTGACTACTCCGAAAATCGGAGTAGTGTGTGGCGCCATGGACAAGCTTCGAGCCATGCAGACTTTCGTACGGATCGTGGACGCGGGCAGCCTGACGGCCGCCGCGGCGACGCTGCACACCTCGCTGCCCGCGGTGGTGCGCACGCTGGCCGCGCTCGAGTCCGAGCTGCAGGTGCGGCTGCTCAACCGCACCACGCGGCGCTTGTCGCTCACCGGCGAGGGGCGCAGCTACCTCGACAGTTGCCGGCGCATTCTCGCCACCATCGATGAAGTCGAAGCCGGCCTGACCGCCAGCCATGTCGAGCCCAGCGGCCAGCTCACGCTGACCGCGCCGGTGCTGTTCGGGCAGATGTATATCGCGCCGGCGGTCACGCGCTTCGTGCAGCGCTATCCGCGCGTGCGCTGCCGCATGGAATTCACCGACCGCGTTGTAAACCTGCTGGAAGAAGAACTCGACGTGGGCGTACGCATCGGCCCGCTGGCGGATTCGACGCTGGTGGCGCAGCCGGTCGGCCATATCCGGCGCGTGGTGGTGGCCACCCCGGCCTACCTGCGCAAGCATGGCACGCCGCGCCACCCCGACGACCTGGCGCGCGCCAACTGCGTGCGTTTCACCGGCAACGCCGCGCACTGGTGGACGTTCCAGGAAAACGGCAAGCCGTTCCAGGTGCAGGTGACGGGCAACCTCGAGTTCAACCAGACCGCGCCAGCCGTTGCCGCTTGCGCGGAAGGCGCCGGCTTCGGCAATTTCCTCTCGTACCAGGTGGCGCAACTGGTGCAGGCGCGCACGCTGCGCATTGTGCTGGAGCCGTTCGAGCAGCCTGCCTGGCCGCTGTCGCTGATCTATCCGCATGCGCGCCTGCTGCCGGCGCGCACGCGCGCCTTTATCGACTGGATGCGGGACGACCTTGGCCCGCGTTTCCGCTGAGACAGCGCTCGCGAGAGCCAGAACCGAAACGCCGCCGCTTCGTTCACATACAGTCTCGGCATGGTATTCGGCTCGCTCTGATACTGCCTGCAAGGGCATCCACCACGCGGAGCAACGAGCATGCGTAGCTTGCGCGCAAGTGTGGCCACCCACCCGTTCGCAGCGACCGGCCACCCGACAAAAGCCTTGACGCCGCGCGGCGCGCACCGGTATTTTTCAAAAGCGAATCCGAATTCGAATACGGAAAATCCCTATGCCAGCGACATCATCCGGCCTTTCGGCCACCTCTTCCTTCCCCCGTATCGATACGCCTTCGATCCTGCAGCCGCCGCGCCAGCGGCGCGCGCGCGAAACCGAGCAGGCCCTGCTCGGCGCAGGCCGCGAACTGCTGGCGAAGCGCGATTTCGCCGCGGTTTCGGTGGCCCAGATAGCCGCTGCGTGCCAGGTGTCGGTAGGCGCCTTCTACGGCCGCTTCCGCGACAAGATGGCTTTTTTCGAGGCGTTGCGCGCGCTGGTGATGGAAGAAACCTCGGCATCGATCGAACGCTACCTCGCGCAGGAGCGCTGGGAAGACGTGCCGACCTCCGTGCTGCTCGACAAGGCCGCGCGCTTCATGGTGCTGGGCACGCAGGCCAATCGCGGCGTGATGCGCGCATCGCTGCGGCATGCCTCGACGAAGCCGGAAGAGTGGGCGCCCCACCGCCAGAATGGGGAAGCGATCGTCGAGCGGATGGTGCAGTTGCTGGTGCCGCGCCTGTCGCTGCCCGCGGAGATCGCCGAGCTGCGTGTGCGCTTTGCCATGCAAGCGGTCTTCAGCGTGCTGGTCAATGCGCTGCTGAACGATTCCGGGCCGCTGCATCTCGACGATGAACGGATGATTGCCGAACTGAGCCGCATGATGGCGGGGTACCTCGGCGTCACCGACACCAGCCAGGCCTGAATTCACGCGGTAATGCAGCGCGCCCATGGCCGCTATGAATTCGGCGGTGCTTGCTTGGCGGCGGCGCACGCCCTCTTTAGAATGCGTCCACGCTGACTGCATCTAAGCCCACTGATACCGCACATGGCCACGCTTTTCCTCGTCCGTCACGGACAAGCCTCGTTTGGCGCCGCCAACTACGATTGCCTGTCGGAGACAGGCCGCCAGCAGGCGCGCTGGCTGGGCGAATACTTCAGCGAGCGCGGCTTGCGCTTCGCGCGCGTGGCAGCTGGCAACCTGGTGCGGCAGCAGGACACCGCGCGCGAGATCCTGGCCGCGATGGGCCAGCCGCAAGCGGAAATTGCCACGCATCCTGGCCTGAACGAATATGACGGCGAGGCGCTGTACCGTTGCCACACCGGCGGCGCCGACCATCGCGCGCACCAGAACGGCGACTACAACGACTACTGGCGCACTTTCCGTGCCGCGTACCATGCCTGGACCCAGGATGGCCTGGCCGACATGACGGAAAGCTGGGCCGATTTCGGCGCGCGCATTGCCGGCGCGCTGACGCAAGCCTGCGAAGGCACCACGCGTGAAGACGCCATCCTTGTAGTCAGTTCGGGCGGCGCCATCGGCCGCGCCACGGCGGACCTGCTCGGCGCTCCCGCGGCAACTGCCATCGAAATGAACCTGCAGTTCCGCAATACCGCGTTCTGCGAGATCATCGTCGGACGTGGCGTGCAGCGTTTGCTGAGCTTCAACAATATCCCGCACCTGGATCGGCCGGAACGCCGCGACGCCCTGACCTTTGCCTGACGGCCGATACACAGGCGCGCCAGGCCCAGCAACGACAAACCCGCCTGACGGCGGGTTTTTTCGTTGGCGCGGAACGCGGCAGCAATCGATCCGGCAACCGGCACGGGCACTTTGACATGCCCGCGCCGCCGGTCCTTCTCCCTTTACTACCTTTTACTACCCTTTACTACAGACGTTCGACGATGGTGACGTTGGCGAGCCCGCCGCCTTCGCACATGGTCTGCAGACCGTAGCGCTTGCCGTGCGAATGCAGCGCATGCACCAGCGTCGTCATCAGCTTGGCGCCCGATCCGCCCAGCGGGTGGCCCAGCGCGATCGCGCCGCCATGCACGTTGAGGCGCTCCGGATCGGCGCCGGTTGCCTGCAGCCAGGCCAGCGGCACCGGCGCAAAGGCTTCATTGACTTCGAACAGGTCGATGTCGTTGATGCTCAGGCCGGCCTTCTTCAGCGCGTGCATGGTGGCCGGCAGCGGCGCTTCGAGCATCACCACCGGGTCGTGGCCGATCACGGTCATATGGTGCACGCGCGCCAGCGGCTTGACGCCGAGCTTCTTCAGGCCGGCCTCGTTGACCACCAGCAGGCCGGCGGCGCCGTCGCAGATCTGGCTCGACGAGGCCGCGGTCACGCGCCCGCGTTCGGCGATCAGCTTGACCGCGCCGATGCTCTCCAGCGTGGCGTCATAGCGGATGCCTTCGTCGGAGGTATGCATTTCGCCGTTGGCACCCTCCGCGGTGCGCACTTCGACCGGCACGATCTCGGCGTTGAAGCGGCCCGCCTTGGTCGCTGCCGCCGCGCGCTGGTGGCTGAGCAGCGCATAGGCATCGAGCTGTTCGCGCGACAGGTTGTACTTGCGCGCGATCATCTCGGCGCCGGTGAACTGGCTGAACTGCACGCCGGGATAACGTGCCTCGACGCCCGGGCTCTTGGGCACGCCGAAGCCGTTCTTGGCCGGCAACTGCGACGACAGGCCCATCGGCACGCGCGTCATGCTTTCCACGCCGGCCGCGATCACGATATCCATCGCGCCCGACATCACTGCCTGCGCGGCGAAGTGCAGCGCCTGCTGCGACGAACCGCACTGGCGGTCGACCGAGGTGCCCGGCACGCTTTCAGGCAGCCGCGAAGCGAGGATGGCGTTGCGTGCCACGTTGCCGGCCTGCTCGCCGACCTGGCTGACGCAGCCCATGATGACGTCTTCGACCAGCGCGGGATCGGCGCCGGTGCGCTCGACCAGCGCATCGAGCACCTGCGCGGCGAGGTCGGCCGGATGCCAGCCCGACAGCTTGCCGCCCTTGCGCCCGCCGGCGGTCCGTGCCGCGGCGACGATGTATGCCTCTGCCATGTGATCTCCTTGTTCGGTGCCAGCCGCCCCGCGGCCGGCCAGTGCTTGATGCGGGGTGCCGGCGACTGCCGGCAGGGTTGGACCGTATTGTTGTCCCGGGCCAGCCGGCCAGCGTCGTCGGAAGCGACGAAGTTAGCCGGCCGCCTCAGTGCGGTGTCAGATGCGCGGGCCGAGCACCGCGAAGATCGCGGTGGCGCGCAGCAGGCAGCGCTCGCCGCTGACCAGCCGGCAGGTGCCGTAGCGCAGCCGCGAGCCGAGCTTGTCGAACTCCACGCGTGCCTCGACCCAGTCGCCCAGGCGCGCGGAATCCAGGTAGTCCAGGCTCAGGTTGACGGTGACCGCGCTCTTTTCGCGCCCGGTCTCCAGCGACATCATCATGCCGATGGCGGTATCGGCCAGCGTCGCCAGCATGCCGCCGTGCGGGATGCCGAGGTTGTTGAGATGGCTCTCGTCGATGCGCACCGCCAGCGTGCGGCGTGCCCGGTCCAGGTAGAGCTGGCCGAAGTTGGCCATGTAGCCGCCCAGCTGCCGCAGCGGCACGAAGCCTTCCGGCACGGCCGCGCCATCGGTGCCGTCGGCCGCCTGCGGCATCGCCGTCTCGATCCCTGCTTCGGCCATGGCGTCAGCCGAAGTAGCGCGAGGCCGAGCCAACGTGCTCGCGGCATTCGCGGACCATGCGCGCCAGCAGTTCCTCGCAGCTCGGCACGTCGTCGATCAGGCCCACGCACTGGCCGGCGCTGATGATGCCGCCATCGGTCTCGCCCGCCTTCAGCGCGGCCTTGCCGCGCACGCCGGCAACCAGGTGCTTGACGTCCTCGAACTGTGCGCCGCCGGGGCGGCGTTCGATGCTCACGACTTCATCCGACACGGCGTTCTTCAGCACCCGTGCGGTGTTGTGCAGCGTGCGGAAGATCAGGTTGGTGTCGCGCTCGCTGGCCTGCACCAGCGCCTGCTTGACGTTGTCGTGGATCGGCGCTTCCTGGGTGGCGCAGAAGCGCGTGCCCATGTTCACGCCCTCGGCGCCCAGCACCAGCGCCGCGGCCATGCCGCGGCCGTCGGCGATGCCGCCCGAGGCGATCACCGGCACCGACAGCTTGCGCGCAGCCAGCGGGATCAGCACCATGCCCGGGACATCGTCCTCGCCCGGGTGGCCTGCGCACTCGAAGCCGTCGATCGACACCGCGTCGACGCCCAGGCGCTCGGCCGACAGCGCATGGCGGATCGCCACGCATTTGTGGATCACCTTCATGCCGGCAGCCTTGGCGCGGGCGATGTGTTCCTTCGGGTTGTTGCCGGCAGTCTCCAGCACCTTGACGCCGTTCTCGATGATGACGTCGAGGTAGCGTGCGTACGGCGGCGGGTTGATCGAAGGCAGCAGCGTCAGGTTCACGCCGAATGGCTTGTCGGTCATATCGCGGCAGCGGCGGATTTCCTCGCCCAGCGCCTCGGGGGTCGGCTGCGTCAGCGCGGTAAGGATGCCCAGCCCGCCGGCATTGGAGACGGCCGCGGCCATTTCCGCGTAGCCGACCCATTGCATGCCGCCCTGGATGATGGGGTAGCGGATGCCAAGCAGTTCGGTGATTCGAGTCTTCATAATTGTCCTTGGTGCTGTCAGCTAGCGGGCCTCGGCGGCGTTCGGGCCAGTCTACGGCGCGGGCCCGCGCCATGCTTCGTCGGAAGCGACGATTGCGGGCGGCGCATTCTGCACTAGTGTTGGCTGTCCCCGCGCCGTTCCGGCCCTTTGCCGCCCGGCCCGCAGCACCCCCTTCCCTCTGCAGGAGTCGCCATGACGCAAGCCACGCCTTCGTTCGAAACCCTGCGCTACGCCGTTGAAGACGGTGTCGCCACCATCACGCTGCATCGACCGGACCAGCTCAACGCGTTCACCGCGCAGATGATGCAGGACCTGATCGCCGCCTTCGACGTCACCGATGCCGACGACAACGTCCGCGCGGTGATCGTCACCGGCGCGGGCCGCGCCTTCTGCGCCGGCGCCGACCTGTCCGGCGGCAGCTCGACCTTCGATTTCGAGAAGCGCTACGGCGCCAGCCCCGACACCGCGCACCGCGATGGCGGCGGCCGCGTATCGCTGCGCATTTTCCGCAGCCTCAAGCCGGTGATTGGCGCGGTCAACGGCGCCGCCGTCGGCGTGGGCGTGACCATGCAGCTGCCGATGGATATCCGGCTGGCGTCGACCGACGCCAGGTTCGGCTTCGTGTTCGCGCGCCGCGGCATTACGCCCGAGGCTGCATCGTCGTGGTTCCTGTCGCGCGTGGTCGGCGTTTCCACGGCGCTGGAATGGTGCTATACCGGCCGTGTATTCTCGGCGCAGGAGGCGCATGAGCGCGGACTGGTGCGCTCGCTGCACGCGCCCGAGGACCTGCTGCCGGCGGCGCGGGCGATCGCATGCGAAATCGCCGACAACGCCGCCCCGGTCTCGGTCGCGATCTCGCGCCAGCTGATCTGGCGCATGGCCGGCGCCAGCCACCCGATGGAGGCGCACAAGCTCGACAGCCGGGCGATCCAGTCGCGCGGGCGCTCCGCCGACGTCAAGGAAGGCGTCAGCGCATTCCTGGAAAAGCGCCCGGCCGCATTCCCCGACACCGTCTCGCACGACCTGCCGGATTTCTTCGACTGGCGCGGCGAGCCGCCGTTCGCCTGACGCGCCTGAACCCGGCGCCCCACCGTACCTTCCGGAGTCAGCATGAAAGTCAGCCAAGCCGTCGCCAGCCGCAAGTCCGTCCGCGGCTTCCTGGACAAGCCCGTGCCGGCCGACACGATCCGCCGCGTGCTCGATGCCGCGGCGCGCGCGCCGTCGGGCGGCAACCTGCAGCCATGGCATATCCACGTGATCGGCGGCGAGGCGCTGGAGCGCCTGCGCGGCATCATGCGCGAGCGCATCGCGCACACGCCCAAGGGCGAAGAGCGCGAGTACAACGTCTACCCACCCGAGCTGGTTGCGCCCTACCGCGACCGCCGCTTCGAGGTGGGTGAGGCGCTCTACCACTACCTTGGCATCCCGCGCGAGGACAAGGCGCGGCGGCTGGCGCAGTTCGCCAGCAACTTCACCTTCTTCGGCGCGCCGCTGGCGCTGTTCTGCACCGTGGACCGGCGCATGGGCCCGCCGCAGTGGTCGGACCTGGGCATGTACCTGCAGACCGTGATGCTGCTGCTGCGCGAGGAAGGACTCGACAGCTGCGCGCAGGAATGCTGGGCGATGTATCCGGAGACCATCGGCAGCTTCCTGCAGCTGCCGGCCGAGCGCATGCTGTTCACTGGCATGGCGATCGGCTACGAGGATCCCGAGGCGCCGGCCAACCGGTTGCGCGCAGCGCGCGCGCCGCTGACGGAGTTCGCCGAATTCATCGGCATCTGAGCCGGCACCTGAGCCGGCATCCGGGTCCAGCCGCCGCGCGCAGCTACGCTGGCGGCGGCCGGCTCAGAGCAGGCCCAGCTGCCGTGCGATCGCCACCGCCTGGGTGCGGTTGCTGGCGTGCAGCTTGGCGCTGATATTGCGCAGGTGCGTGCGCACCGTGGTCTCGGACACGAACAGGCGCTCGGCCATGGCGACATTGGAAAAGCCTTCGGCCAGCAATTGCAGCACCTTCTGCTCCTTGGGCGTCAGCGGCTCCACCAGTGCCGGCGGCGCGGGACGGCCGGCCGCGCCGCCAGGCGCTGCGCCGGCCTGCTGGCCACATGCCTGCAGCAGCTTTTCCACGTAGGCGGATGGCAGGCTGGCGCCCTGGCGGGCGCAGGCGTCGGCCACCAGCCGGCGCACGTCGTCGCCTTCGTCGGCAAAGATCCGCACGAAGCCCTCGGCCGCCCCGAAGCGCAACGCCTCGCCCATCACCACCAGCGCATGCGCGCCGTCGCCGCTACGCTGGCACGCCTGAGCCAGCAGGATGCGCAGCTTGAGCGCGCGGCGCATCAGCTGGTTGCTGGTGGCGGCCACAAGTTCGCGCTCGATCGCGTCGCGCACCTGCGCACCGGGGCGGGCATGCACGTCCAGCCGCAGCCTTCCGACAAAAATGTCCTCGACGTCGCTGGCAAACGAGCTGACGCCCGGACGGGTGCGCCACAGCGCGGGGTCGGCGGCGCGCTCGATGGCTTCCTGCGCGGCGTGCGCATTGCCCTGGCGCAGCGCCAGCCGCGCGCGCTCGAGCATCGCCGCCATCACCAGCCGGGTCAGGCCGCGGTGGTGGCCGAGCGCCTCCAGCTGCGCCAGCCATTCATGGGCCTGGTCAGTCTCGCCACGCTCGAAGGCGATGCGGGCCAGCACGGTATGGCCGGTAATGATCTGGTCCGGCAGGCCGAGGTCGCGCGACAGCGGCAGATACACGTTGAGCAGCCGGCTGGCGCGTTCGGTATCGCCACTCTCGTACAGGCCTTCGGCCAGCAGGATGCCGGCCATGGCATTGCCGTTGGTCGGGCCGAAGCGGTTCGGCAGCATGGTGCGCGCGGCGATGCGAAAGCGCGCCAACGCCTGCTGCAGCCGTCCCTGGCGCAGGTCGATCAGGCCTTCGACCGATTCGGAGAAGATCTTGTTGAAGTTGCTGTCCGAGCCGCGCACCGCCTGGCGCGCAATCTGCAGCAGCCGGCGCGCCTCGGGATAGTCGCCCATGACGGCGGCCAGCCGCGCCATCGACGTGCCCAGGATCGCGTCCGGGAAGGCGTAGCCCATCGGCAGCGGCGGCACCTCGTTGCGGGCAAAGGCGCGCGCGTCGTCGAAGCGGTCCATCATGTTGAGCAGAACGTGACGCAGCGCGCGGATATGCGCGAGCAGGTCGCCGGCCGCGCCCTCGGTCGGGATCGCCTGCAGCAGCGCGATCGCGTCGGCCGGGCCGCGCGTGAACGACACCGCCCACGCGTGCGCGATCTGCAGCTTGGGCCAGCGGGCCAGCTCTTCCGCCGGTATCGCCTCCAGCCAGCGCGTCAGCAGCCGCATGCGGCCCTGCCCCAGCAGGTCATCGACGGCGCTGTCCAGCAATTCCAGCGCATGGCCCAGCGCGCCGGCCGCGAGGGCGTGCTCGATGGCGGGCACCGGGCGTCCCTGCGATTCATACCAGCGCGAGGCAGCCAGGTGCAATGACGGCACGGCCTCGGGCATCGACTGCGCCAGCTGGCCGCGCAGGAAGCCGGAAAACAGGCTGTGATAGCGATACCACTGCCCCGCTGCCGCGCCGGTGCCACGTTCGCCGTAGCGCTCGCTTTCCAGCGGCAGCAGGAACAGGTTGGCGCGCTCCAGCCAGGCCAGGATCTCGTCGCTGCTGCCGGCGCCGCCCGCGGATGGCAGGGTGGCCTGGCAGACCGCGTCGCACAGCGGGCCGCAGAGCTGGTCCAGGATCGAGGTCCGCAACAGGAAGTCCCGCACCGCGTCGGGCAGGTGCAGGAAGACGTCTTCGACCAGGTAGTCGGCAATCGCCGCGTTGGAGCCGGAAAAGCCGGCGATGAAGCCCTCGGGCTGGCTGCGCCGCTCCATTGCCACCGAGGCCAGCCACAGTGCCGTGGCCCAGCCTTCGGTGCGCCGGTGCAGCGCGCTGATCGCGGACGGCTGCAGCTTTAGCCCGCGCGCCTGGCGCAGGAAGGATTCGGTCTCGCTGGCGCTGAAGCGCAGTTGCGCCGGCTCGATTTCGAGCAGTTCGCCGCGCGCGCGCAGCCGGCCCAGGCCGCTCTCCGGCACCCAGCGCGTGCCGATCACGACACGGCAGCCCGGTGGCAGGCTTTCGACCATCTGCCACACCAGGCCGCTGACGACGGCATTCTGGATCGATTCGAAATCGTCGAGGAACAGCGTGAAGGCGCCGCTGTGGCTGGCCAGCCGGTCGATCAGCGCGAGCGCCTGCTCGCCGGGATCCTGCATCAGCCCCGAGCGGGGCGGCTGTGCCGAGGCGCCGAGCGCCAGCGCGATGGCGGCCTCGACCGAGGCCAGGAAGCGGGTGGCATCGTTGTCGGAGCGGTCAAGGGTGAGCCAGGCGGTGCGCCCGCCGGCGGCTTCCAGGCGCGCTCGGCACTGGAGCATGGCGGTGGTCTTGCCAAAGCCCGCGGGCGCGCGCACCAGCACGAGCTTGACGAAGTCCGCGGCGCACACGGCGTCGCAGATCGACGCGCGCTCGACCTGGAACGGCGTCAGCAGCGGCGGACGCAGCTTGGCGGCGAGCGCCGCGGTCCCGGCGCCGGTGGCAGACGGCATGCGCCGCCCAGTCTCCTCGATACTTGCCATTGGCGTTTTGTCGTCTTCCGCGCCGCACCGCCCTTGCGGCATGCGAAGGGCAATGCGAAGCGATGCGCCCGCCAGCGCAGCAGCGCGGACGGGCGTGACTGTGATGGAACTTGGAATTATGGCGTAAACACGCGCGGCCGCGCGCCGCCGAGGGTTCCGGGTCTCTTCAGGCGGCCTTCCGGCTGGATTAAGGGCCCCGGACCGTGCCGCCGCTGCGCGCGCCGGGCGCCAGCCAGATGCCGGTGCCGCTCACACCAGCTTGTTGCCGTGTCCGGTCCAATAGCGGTCGCGCAGCAGCCGCTTGAGCAGCTTGCCGGTCGGCAGGCGCGGCAGTTCGGATTCGAAATCGACCGAGCGCGGGCACTTGATGGTGGACAGGTTGGCGCGGCAGAACGCGATCAGCTCCGCCGCCAGTTCCGGCCCGGCCTGCGCCATGTCGGCCGGCTGCACCACGGCCTTGACCTCTTCGCCGAAATCCTCGTTGGGTACGCCGATCACCGCCACGTCAAGCACCTTGGGGTGCGTCATCAGCAGGTTCTCCGCCTCCTGCGGATAGATGTTGACCCCGCCGGAGATGATCATGTTGGCCTTGCGGTCGGTCAGGAACAGGTAGCCGTCGGCATCGGCATAGCCGACATCGCCGATGGTGCTCCAGTCCGGATGCCGGGGATGGCGCGATTCCGCGGTCTTGGCCGGGTCGTTGTGGTATTCGAAGGCGCGGCCTTCGGCGAAATAGATCGTGCCGGGTTCGCCCGGCGGCTGCAGTTCGCCGTCGGGGCCGCAGATGCGCAGCATGCCGACCATGGCCCGGCCCACGGTGCCCTTGCGCTGCAGCCATTCCTGCGTGCTGACGACGGTCACGCCGTTGCCTTCGGTGCCGGCGTAGTACTCCCAGATCACCGGCCCCCACCACGCGATCATCGCCTCCTTGACCTGCACGGGGCACGGCGCCGCGGCATGGATCGCCACGCGCAACGACGACATGTCATAGGCCAGGCGCTGCGCCTCTGGCAGCTTGAGCATGCGCGAGAACATCGTCGGCACCAGCTGCGTATGCGTGATGCGGTGCTGCTGCACCAGCTGGAGGTATTGCTCGGCGTCGAAATGCTCCATCACCACCGCGGTGCCGCCCAGCGCCTGCACCGACATGTTGTAGCGCAGCGGCGCGGCATGGTACAGCGGCGCCGGCGACAGGTAGCGGGTGTCGGCATCGAAGCCATAGAGCCGCTGGCACAGGCTGGTCAGCGTGGTGGGATCCTCGATCCGCGGGCTGCCCGGCGGCGCGTACACGCCCTTGGGCCGGCCCGTGGTGCCGGACGAGTAAAGCATGTCGCCGCCGGTCACTTCATCCGCAATGCGCGTCGTGGGGCAGCTTGCCAACGCCGGCTCATAAGTGTCGTAGCCGGGCACCGTGCCGTCGAGCATCAGGCGGCGCTTCAGCGCCGGCGTCTGCGCCACCAGCGTGGCCGCGATCTCCGCCTGGGCGTGCGTGGTCACCAGCACCTGCGCGGCGCTGTCGTTGACGATATAGGCGGCGTCGGCCGCGTTCAGCCGGGTGCTCAGGCAGATATAGACGATGCCGCTGCGTTGCGCGCCCCAGCACAGCTCGAACATGCGCGGATGGTTTTCCAGCATGAAGGCCACGCGGTCGCCCGGGCGCAGGCCCAGCGCGCGGAACAGGTGTGCTACCTGGTTCGAGCGCTCGTCCAGCTCGCGGTACGTGACGACTGCGCCGCTGCTGCCCATGATGACGGCCGGCTTCTCTGGCGTGCGCTGCGCGTGGATGGACGGATGCATGACGTTGAGCTCCTCGACAGGGGTTCGCTGGATTGCGACGGGTGATCCCGCATTCTGTGAACGACCCGCCGGTTCAACCATCGTCGGAAGCGACGAAGCGCCGCGTCGGCATTTTGATGCGGCGCCGCATGAAACGGAGAAGCGCGGGCCCCTGTGGCCCCCGCTCACCTTCGTCCGATGCGACGATGCGCCGTCCTGCGGCGTGCCCGGATCATGCTCGCGCAGGCTATCGCAGCCACGCCATCCCCCATTCCCGAAGGAGCCGAGGTGGATTTCAAGTTCAGCGAAGAACAATCGATGCTGCGCGACACGCTCGCGCGTTACCTGGCCGACCACTACGATTTTGAAGCACGCCGCGCCGCGGTCCAGTCCGCAGCGGGCTGGCGGCCAGATTGCTGGCGTGCGTTCGCGCGCGACCTCGGCATCCTGGGCGCGGGCTTCAGCGAGGCGCACGGCGGGCTGGGCGGCGGCGCTGCCGAGCACATGATCGTGATGGAGCAGTTCGGCCGCCACCTGGTGCTCGAGCCATATCTTGGCACCGTGGTGCTGGCCGGCGGCGCGCTGGCGCAAGGCAGCCCGGAGCTGGCGGCGCAGTGGCTGCCCGCCATCATCGGCGGCGAGGCCACCGCCGCGTGGGCGCATGCCGAGCCCGCCAGCCGTTATTGCCGGCATGACGTGCAGGCCAGCGCCACGCGCGCGGGCAACGGCTACAAGCTGAGCGGCCACAAGCACGCAGTGGTGGGTGCGCCGTTCGCCTCGCACCTGGTGGTCAGCGCCCGCACCGCAGGAGCGCGCCGCGACCGCGACGGCATCAGCCTGTTCTGGATCGCCCGCGACACGCCCGGCGTGACCCTGCGCGAATATCCCACCTTCGACGGCCAGCGCGCGGCCGAGGTGCTGCTCGACAACGTACAGGTAGCGGCCAGCCAGCGCATCGGCGCCGAAGGCGATGCCTTCGCGCTGATCGAGCAGCTGTGCGACCACGCCATGGTCGCGCTGGCCGCGGAAGCCAACGGCGCGATGGCGCGCATGCTGGCCGACACCATCGACTACGCGCGCCAGCGCAAGCAGTTCGGCGTGCCGATCGGCACGTTCCAGGTGCTGCAGCACCGCATGGCCGATATGTATATGCAGCTGGAGCAATCCGTGGCACTGACGCAGGTCGCGGCGAAGCAGGCCGCCGGCGCACCGGCGGCTTTCGCGCAGGCGGCGTGCGCGGCCAAGGTCCAGGCCGGCCAGGCCGGGGCCTTCGTCGGCCAGGGCGCAGTGCAGATCCACGGCGGCATGGGCGTCACGGAGGAACTGGCGGTGGGCCACTACTTCAAGCGGGTCACGGCGATCGACCTGCAGTTCGGCTCGGCCGAGCACCACCTGCGCCGCTACGCCGACCTGCTCTATCCCGCCGCGGCCTGAACCGCCAATCCCTGAGACCACGCCAGCGAGGCCCGTCGATGAATCTCGATTTCTCCCCGCAAGACCTGCAGTTCCGTGAAGACGTGCGCGCCTGGATCGCCCAGGCATATGACGACGAATTGCGCGCGATGATGGCGCAGTCCAAGAACGGCTATCTTGACAAGGCCGGCCAGGTGCGCTGGCAGAAGGCGCTGCATGCGCGCGGCTGGGCCGCGCCCAACTGGCCGCAGGAATACGGCGGCCCGGGCTGGACGCCGGCGCAGCGCTTTATCTTCCAGTCCGAGCTGGCCGCGGCCGGCTGCCCGCCCGTGTCGCCGATGGGACTGAAGATGGTGGCGCCGGTGATCATGAAATACGGCACGCCCGCGCAGAAGGCGCGCTTCCTGCCGCCGATCCTGGCCTCGGACGTGTGGTGGTGCCAGGGCTACTCCGAGCCCAATTCCGGCTCCGACCTCGCGTCATTGCAGCTACGCGCCGATCCCGGTACCGACAGCGACGGCGAGCACTACATCCTGAACGGCTCCAAGATCTGGACCACGCATGCGCAGTGGGCCGACTGGATGTTCTGCCTGGTTCGCACCAGCCGCGAGTCGAAGCGGCAGGAAGGCATCTCGTTCCTGCTGCTCGACATGCATACGCCCGGCATCACGGTGTCGCCGCTGCCGACGCTGGACGGCCCGGCGGCCGGACAGCAGGAAGTGAACCAGGTCTTCTTCGAGAACGTGCGCGTGCCGGCGGAGAACCGCATCGGCGACGAAGGCAAGGGCTGGACCTACGCCAAGTACCTGCTGGAGTTCGAGCGTGGCGGCACCTACAGCCCGATGCTGCGCAAGCAGCTGGCCAAGGTGGCACAGATCGCCGCGGAGCAGAGCGCCGACGATGGCGGGCGGCTGCTCGACGACCCCGCTTTCCGGCGCAAGCTCGCCGCGCTGCACGTGCGCACCGCCGCGCTGGAGGCGGTGGAGCTGCGCGTGTTCTCGGGCGTGGAATCGGGCACGTCGATCGGGGCGGCGTCCAGCATGCTGAAGCTCACCGGCACGGAGACGTTGCAGGCGGTCAGCGAGCTGGCGGTCGAGGCCGCCGGTCCCGCGGCACTGCCGTTCGTGCAGGACACCTGGGCCGGGATCCAGGGCCGCGAGGCCGCGCCGCGCGTGGGGCCCGACTATGCGGCCGTGCTGGCCCCGCGCTATTTCAACTACCGCAAGGCGTCGATCTACGGCGGATCGAACGAGATCCAGCGCAATATCATCGCCAAGCTGGTGCTGGGGCTTTGAGGTCGATGGTTGCTAGAGGGAGAATCGCCTGACAGCCTCTCCCCCTCGCGCGCAGCGATGCCGCACCGCCCAGATCGCACCCACTAGTGTGCATTGCCCCGCCGTCCGTACGGTTGTCGTGCACCGCTCGAGCACGGCATCGTCGGGAAACATTGAGAGTTCGGCACCGCAACCTAAAGTCACAGTAATTTCCAGGGCTGAACCCACTGCAATGGCCTGCCTCAGCCGCGCCGCGAGGCGACGCTCGATGCCGGATTCCTCCGTCTTCGAAGCGTTGCCCTCATCAACACCAAGTTGCCTCAGCATGGCCCGAATTCGGTGAAGCAGTTCGGCCGACGTGCATATCATGACAGTACGTCTCGACTTGAGGTCTGCGTCAGTCCTGCCATCCCCTGGCAAGCGCGCTGCCCAGATCATTCCCGCGATGCTTCACGAAGGCGCTTTTCGACGTCCGCCAGAATCCCGGTGGACACCTCGCGCACCTCCTGCTCTCTGCCTGGCGGGATCCAGGTCGACTCGACTTCAGCAAAAGTTCCCCGGCACTCGCGCCCTCCCTGACCATCTGAAACATGCTGCGCGACGGCAGCCGAGATCGCCTTCGCCGCCGTCGCGCCTTTGAACATCATAAGCGCCGCTGCCTCCATGGCGATCCGCCGGATAACGTCACTGTGCATGGCCGGTTCCATATGCCAGGTATCGTTGCCCATGATCGTTCTCAAGTCACCATGATGGCTGACGGCGTCTAGTCGATAAACGCGTTGGCCTGCCTGATGACCGGCATCCACCTTCCTATCTCGCTTCGCAACTGCAGTGACAGTGCTTCAGGCGTAGCGCGGTCAGGTGTTACAGGGATAGCACCAAGCTTCAGCATCCCTTCCCGGAAGGCCGGATCACTGACGGCATCCTGCAACGCCTTCACCAGCTTCGCGGCTACTGGCTTGGGCGTGCCCCTGGGCGCGTAGACGCCATGCCACACTGTCACTTCAAACTCCCCCAACCCTTGTTCGCGCAGGGTCGGCAGCTTTGGCAGTGCAGCCAGCCTCGACGACGTCGTGCTTCCGTAGGCTTTGACACGGCCGCTGTTGATCGGTTGGAGCGTGGTCGTCACCTGATCACACAACAGGTCGACCTGTCCTCCCTGAACATCGACCATGGCCGGCGCAGCCCCCTTATACGGAACGCTCGTCATTGCCGAATGGAGTTGGCTCATGAGCATCAGCCCGCAGAGGTGTGACGCTGTGCCGATTCCCGCGTTGGCGAGATTGATCTTCTTCTGATTGGCCGAGATGTAAGCCCGCAACTCTCGGAACCCGGAAGGTGCGAGAGTCGGACGCGCAACCAGGGTCATCGGGACATCAGCAACGAGCCCGATGTATTCGAAATCCTTCGTCGGATCAAACCGAAGCGTTTTTGTCAGCGCCGGCAGGGTGGCCATGCCGATGTTATGAATCAAGAGCGTATACCCATTGGGTTCGGCCCTCAGAACGGCCTCCGACCCCACAATCCCGCCCGTACTCGCACGGTTCTCCACGACAACGGATTGCCCCAGCGATCGCCCCATCGCGGCACTCAGGTGACGAGCCACAACGTCTGTCGGACCACCCGGTGAGAACGGCACCACCAATGTCAGTGGCCGGGAAGGGAATGATTCCCCGAACGAAGAACTGCATACCAGCCAACCGATGACAAATGCTGCAACGAACCTCATACCCTGTCTCCTTGCGTCATGCTCTTTGTGTGATGACTACTCTTTCTTCTCCGCTCCATGATCTTCAGTCATGGTTTCTCATGGTGACGAACTCCTCGGCGACGCTGGGATGAAGTGCGACGGTCCGGTCGAACTCACGCTTCGTGATCCCCCGCTGTAGCGAGATCGCGCCCATCTGAATGATTTCCGCTGCATCACGCCCCAGCATTTGCAGCCCCACGACACGGTCACTCCGCTTGTCAACGACGAGCTTCATCATGACGCGCTCACGACTCCTTGCCAGCGAAGCCCGCATCGGCCGGAAGTTCGTGCGGTAGACCGTGATGTCGGGAAGCGTCGCGCGTGCCTGGTGCTCGGTCATCCCGACACTGGCAATCTCTGGTGTGGAGAACACTGCCGTCGGCGTCAACCCGAAGTCGGGCGGACAAGACTGAGACGCCCCGAAGAGCGACTCGGCGAGCCACTGTCCTTGCCGTATCGCCACCGGGGTCAGGTTCAATTGCCCGATCGCATCGCCGATGGCATAGACACCCTCCATCGACGTTGCATATCGACCATTCACAACGATGGCGCCAGTCTGGTCCAGCGCAAGCGCCCCACCTGCTGCCATCGAATTCGGCGAGCGGCCTGTCGCATTCAGGACAAGCTCACAATCGAAGCCGTTCCCGGCGTGGTCCGCCACGCGATAGCCCCTGGGCAAGGCTTCGATGGAACGAACCGAGGTATTCAATCGAAGCTGGATGCCTTGCTCGAGGTATGCGGCGGCGACGCCGTGCTGCAGATCCGCATCGAATCCGCGCAGAACCGCCGGGCCCCGGTGCAGTAGCGTGACATCGGTCCCCAGCCCCTTGAAAATGCCGGCAAATTCGAGCGCGATATAGCCACCGCCAACGATCACGACGCGAGCCGGCAGATGCGGCAGTCCGAAGACCTCGTCGGAGGTGATGCAATGCTCCGCACCGGGAATGCCAAGAGGCGAAGGCATCGCGCCGGTGGCCACGACGATGTTGTCAGCCCACACCGTTCGGCCAGATGCGAGCCGCACCCGACCACTGCCCTCCACCGAGGCGCTCTCGTCAAAAATCGTGACCTGGGCGCTGTCCAGGCCCGTCCGATACAGATGCTCGAGCCGGCCAACTTCCTCGGCGATACCATCACGAAGCACACTCCAGTCATGGCCTTTGGCCTCAAGGTTCCATCCAAAGCCGACCGCATCGGATGCCTCCGCGCGGTAGCGGCTCGCGGTGACCAGGAGCTTCTTCGGCACACAACCGCGAATCACGCAGGTGCCGCCTACTCGCGACTGTTCCGCGACCGCAACCCGCGCGCCGAGTGCGGCAGCCGTACGTGCCGCCCTCACACCGCCAGAGCCTGCGCCAATGACAAACAGATCGAAGGTTTCCATGCTGTTGTCCACGGCGCTCATCGCGCGACACCCGCTTTTTCCGGCGCCGCCGCCTCCGGCTCGAGCAGCCTGTCTCGCACCAGCACGCCTTCGGCATACAACGCGTCGATCTCGCCATCGTCAAGCCCGGCGAATGTCTTCAGGACTTGCTCGTTGTGTTCGCCCAGCAGGTCAGCTCTCAAAGAGGATGGATACTTCCATGCGGAGAATCTCGCTGGCGGCCCCGGGATCTGGAATTCGCCGACGTAGGGGTCGCGCACCGTACGTACGGCGCCGCGTTCCTGCAGATGGGGATGGTTCATGGCCTCCCGCAGGGTGAGAACCGGCGCGCACGGAATCCGCTGCCGCTCAAGTGCATCGATGGCGGCGTCTCTGGACGGGAATGTACAAAGCCACGACTCCAGGATCTCCTTGAGCTGCGCGTTGTTGGCACGGCGCAGCGCCGCGGTGGCAAAGCGCGGGTCGGTCAACAGGTCATCGCGTCCCAGGGCCGACACAACCTGCTCCCATTGGTGCGGAAGTGTAGCCAGCGTGAGGTAGGTACCGTCCCCGCAACGGAAGATGCCAGTCGGTCCACCGTCGGGGTGCTGCGAGCCGGTGCGCGCTGGTTCATAGCCCTTGCGAAGGCTGACGCGCGGAATGGCTACCTCATGCATGTTGAAGTAGGTATCCAGCAGCGAAGTCTCGATGTACTGCCCTTCCCCTGTGCGCTCCCGATGCAACAGCGCGAAGCCAACCGCCATGGCGGCAGCGACCCCGGTTGATGCGTCCCCGATTGCCATGGTGATCAGGGCAGGACTGCCATCAGCCTCGCCGATAAGGTCCGTCACGCCGGCGTACGCTTGTGCGACGTAGTCGTATCCCGGCTTGTTCGCCAGAACGCCTTTCTGCCCCGCAAGCGAAATGGAGCACATGACCAGCCGCGGATTGATCTTCCTCAGCACGTCGTAGCCAAGACCGAAACGATCCATCACGCCAGGCGAGAAGTTCTCGACGAGCACGTCAAACCGCGTGATCATCTTGAGAACAAGCTCGCGCGCCTTGCTGGCCTTAAGATTCAGCGCGAGGCTCTTCTTTGAATGGTTGTGCTGAACAAAGTAGGTGCTTTGGGAGCAACGCTTATGCTCCGGCTTCTGGCTGCGCAAGCCGCCAACGCGGGTGCGGTCGCCGAATGGAGCGAGCTCGAGCTTGATGACCTCCGCACCCATTTCCGCAAGAATGCGTGTGCAGGTCGGCCCGGCAACGATCTGGGTGATGTCCAGCACGCGGAAGCCGGTGAGCATTGGGGTCCTGGTTTGCGACACTGTGCTTCTCCTATCGCGTGGCGAACTGATTCCTGCCAAAGAGGTTTTCCCACCGGTCGCCGCTCGGACTGGCACCTGTCTTGTCGACCTTCTCGGCGAGCACGGCGATACCGCGTTGCACGGCGGGACGTGCGCGTACCGCTGAGTACCAGCGCTGAAGGTGGGGGAAGTCCGCAAGGTCCTGGCCTTGCCATTTGTGGGCACGCAGCCACGGATAGGTGGCCATGTCGGCAATCGAGTAATCGCCCGCCAAGTATTCGGAATCAGCGAGGCGACGGTCGATCACCGTGTACAGACGACGTGCTTCGCCTGTATAGCGATCGATCGCGTAGTCGATCTTCTCCGGCGCGTACTTGCGGAAATGATGGGCCTGCCCAAGCATCGGTCCCACGCCCCCCATCTGGAACATCAGCCACTGCAGGACCTCGTACCGACTGCGGGTGTCCTGCGGCATGAACTGGTGGCCGCTTTTCTCCGCCAGGTACATCATGATGGCACCCGACTCGAACATCGCAATGGGCTGTCCGTCTGGGCCCTCATGATCGACAATGGCGGGTATCTTGTTGTTTGGGCTGATCGCCAGGAACTCCGGCGCGAACTGCTGCCCCTTGCCGATGTGCACCGGTATGACGTTGTAGGGCATCCCCAGCTCTTCGAGGAGAATGGAGGCCTTGTAGCCGTTTGGCGTACTCCAGAAGTAGAGATCGATCATCTCGGTGAAGTGGCTCGTTATTGATGGAGCCATCTTAGAAATGCCACGATCGTTGCGCCAATACTGTGTCCCGCTTGGGGCATGTCAAAAACTTATGGCTACCGCAGGCCGGCCGACGCGCCATACAATGAACCATGGAATTCCGACAACTCAAGTACTTCGTACGAATCGTTGAGCTGGGAAGCGTGTCGCGCGCGGCCGCCGATCTGTACACCGCTCAGCCGGCGCTCAGCCAGCAAATCGCCAAGCTCGAGGACGAGCTCAAGGTGAAGTTGCTGGCCAGAAGCGCACGAGGCGTGGTAGCGACAGAGGCGGGAGAAGTGTTCTATCGCCACGCGCGAGCCATGCTGCGGCAGGCGGAGTTGATGAAGAACGATGTCCAGCATGCTGGCGAGCATCCACAGGGAACCGTATCAGTCGGGCTGCCGACCAGCGCAGCGACGATACTTGCGCCCAGGCTTCTCGCTGCAGCAGCCAGGCAATACCCGGATATCCAGCTCCAGATCACGGAGAGCCTCAGTGGGCACCTCCAGGAACTGGTGGTGAACGGACGGATCGAGATGAGCCTGTTGTTTGAGCGTGTGGATGGAGCCGGTGCGGTACGCGAGAGCAGGCTCGGGGCTCATCTTGAGGTCAGTCCCCTGTTGACCGAGCGCCTGTTTCTTCTTTCGTCCCGACAAGCGGATGGAGCGGCACCTGAAGAGATCTCCATTGCGGAAGCGGCAAAGCGGCCACTGATCCTTCCCGGGCGATCCAACATCACGCGACAAATTATCGACGAGGCGTTCGAAGCCGCCGGGCAAAGGCCGGTCGTACTGGCAGAGCTCGATTCCCTCGCGACGATTCGCGCTGTCGTCGCAAGCGGCGTCGGCTCGACGATACTGTCGCCTTCGATCCCGGGAGGCACCGAGGGTTTCGCCGTCCAGCGAATCGCGGGGGCTGCGCTGCAGCGGCGCCTTTCGCTTTGCACCTTCGACATCATGCCGCTGAGCTCCGCCGCGCGCCGGATCATGGAACTGATTCGCGAAACCGCTCTGGCGCTGGTCGCCGAAGGCGCATGGCCCGGCGCCTCGAAGATCGGTTAGTCATACGGAATCGCAATACCGTCACCTCAAAGTCCTATTGGCCGGTTGTACTGTCGCGTGTCTAGACTTCGCATACGTCTAAACAGGCAAACGGCAACCCATGACAAAACGGATTCTTGACGGCGTCAAGATACTTGACCTCACCCGGTTCTTCTCCGGCCCTCAATGCACGCTGTTCCTCGCCGGGCTGGGTGCCGAAGTCATCAAGATCGACGATCCGGACGGAGGCGATCCGACCGCATTCTCACCGCCGTTTGCCGGCCCGCAGGGCGTCTCGTTCGAAAGGCGCTCCCAGCAGGACATGGGCATCGCGTACCTGAAGCGGGCGCGCGCGAAGAAGTCCACCACCCTTAACCTGAAGAGCGCGGACGGCAAGGAACTCTTCCTGCGAATGGTCAGGCACGCCGATGTCGTGGTGGAGAATTTCAGCGCGGGCGTCGCCGATCGACTTGGCATTGGCTATGACGTGCTGCGCGAAGCTAATCCATCCATTGTCTACTGCTCCCTGACCGGATACGGCTCCACGGGCCCCGCACGGAACCTCAAGGCCTATGATCTGATGGTCCAGGCGGCCGCCGGCTTGATGAGCATCACGGGTCAACCAGGCGCCGCACCCACGAAGGCGGGCTCGCCCCTTTCGGATGCGATTGCCGGCCTGTTCGCCGCGTTCGGGATCGTCGCGGCATTGAGCTATCGCCAGCGTACCGGTCATGGACAGTCGGTGGATGTTTCCATGACCGACTGCCTGCTGTCCTTGATCCTCGACGAGCCGCTGGATTGCTATCGCGAACTGGGCCTCTCCTTCCAGCAGGGCAACCGGATCATGCGCTTTTCTCCCTTCAACGCGTACAAGAGCGCGGATGGCTGGGTGACGATCGGCACCGCCAGCAATGATGACTGGTGCACGCTGCTGGACGTCATGGGACGCTCCGATCTCAAGCATGACCCCGACATCATGTCCGTCGCATGGCGCTTGTCGAACAACGCGACCGTTGACGAGATCGTTTCGAAATGGACGTCGGCGCTGCCCACTTCGGAAATCGAGCGGCACATGCGGTCCGCCAGGATTCCGTGCAGTCCGGTACGAACGATTGATGACGTCCTGGCCTGGGATCAGATCGTTTCGCGGAACATGGCTGTATCGCTGTGGAACCCCCTCGCGAACGCGACGATGAATGTCAAGGCTGCGTCATTCCCCTTGCGATTTGGCGGCGCTGACGCCGGTTATGACACGCCAGCGCCCGTACCGGGGGCACACACCGAAGAGATCCTGCGGGAATTGGCCGGCGTGGATGCCGCCGAGTTCCGACGGCTGCGGGAACGCAGAATCATATGAGTTCCACCAGGGCGGCGCTTCAGCTTGCTGCCCTTATCCCCCACGCCTGCTACGAGGCGCGGCGCGCGCCGATCGCATGTCAGTGGCGACTCGGCATGAAGACTCGGCAATGAAGCATTGGAAAATGCATGGCCGAAGCGTGGCCGGAGATTAAAACGATGGTTTGCCTGCGCACGGTACCTTTGCGATGCGTCGCAACCGGTGCGCGGAGGTAACATTCAGCCCCACCGGAGCCTTAAGCGGCGGCTCAGGGGCAAGACAAGGGTGCTCGCGAGAACGGCCTGCACAGCGGTGGCAGCCAAACCGATGCGCAGGCCGTCGTGCAGTCGTCTACGCGGCGCGCGCAAGTTCCTCTTCCATGAAATCGAGACGATCCTTCCCCCAGAACATCTCGTCGCCCACATACATCATGGGTACCCCAAAGACCCCCCGCTCTACCGCCGCGTCCGTGCTTTGCGCGAGCTCGGCACCGATTTCATCGCTCGCGGCGACCTCTTCGAACCAGGCAAAGTCGACGCCAAGCGCCTCGACGATCGGTCGCAAGCCCGCATAGTCGACGATGCTGGCATCGCCGCGCTCCCAGTATGCTTCCATCACCCGCTCGACAAATTCCAACTCCAGGCCTTTGCGTCGCATCGCAAGCGAGCCGCGCAGAACCCGGCTGGACTTGATCGGGAACTGCCGGGGAATCTGGAAAGGAACATTGTATTTCTCGGCCCAGCGCATCAGATCCCGCTTGCGGTACCGGAGCTTGGACTTCGGTTCCTTCATCAGTTCGTATTCGTTGTTCCGGAAGACATAGCCCAGATTGTAGGGATGCAGAACGAGTTCTGCATTGTGGCGCTCAAGGATCGGCTTGATCAGCTTGATGGCGAAGTAGGTGTTAGTGCTGCCGACATCCCAGTACAGGTCCACGCGCTTCTTTTCCATTTCGGCTCCAGTTGAATGAAACTGTGTTGAGTCTATGGAGGCGAGAATGGTCTGGCTAATATGGAATGGCGATTCGGGTATATCGGAAAACGATCGACCTTGGCCAAGCCTCGCTTTAGACAAATTCCTCCATGAACGCCAGCCTGGCATCAGCCGATGCCTGCGCTTGAACCGCCACCTGCAGCGTCTGCGACGGCAGCCATGGATACGGCAGCGCAGCCTGCAGGGCAGCCAGCATGGCCGCGCCGGCATCCGGCACCACGTCCATCCGCGCGATATGGATGTGCAGGCTGCCGATGCGGTACGTCCCATCCGGCTGCCGGGCAAAGCCCCAGCGGTAAACGCCCTTCCCCGCGCGCAAGGTGTGCGCCGCGGTCTCGCGCATCAGCACCAGCCACGGGACCGTCAGCGTGGTGCCATCCGCCGCGGGCGACAGGTCGCCGACGTAGTAGGTCCGGCAGCGATCGAAAGTCTTGGCGAAGTCAGTCACCAGCGTCGCCGCGATCGCCGCGGCGCCTTCCGTCTGTGCCGGAAAGCTGATGGTGTCGGTGTCGATCGAGAAGGTCAGCATGGCATCCGGCGCGAATGCCTCGTGGATCAGAGCGGGCCGGTTATTGTCCTTGGCCTCGACATAGCGGGCCAGCAGCGCTTGGGCTTCGGGTAGGGGAATCGCATTCATACGGGCAACGCGTTGGCGTAAAAAGTTGGGCCGGACAGCACCTGAGGCCGCGCGGCGAGTTTGGTAGAATTTGGCACAAAGCTTGCATTACAAGCTAATCAAACAATCCGCCGATGGCTACGACTCCTGCAAACAAGACCCTGACAATCACGCATCCGGCTTGCCTGATCGATGGCTCGGACCGCGAGTTCCGGCACCTCGTCAACGGCCTGCTGCCGTTCGCCGCGCGGCTGCTGTCGGTGCGCGACGGCTTTGGCAACCTGGTCGGGCTGACCGGCGTGCAATATTCGCTGATCCGCTCGATCGCCCACCTGTCACAGCAAGGCGAGGTGACGGTGAACCAGCTTGCCGACCACCTGCACCTGAGCGGGCCGTTCATCACCATCGAGACCGGCAAGCTGAAGAAGCTCGGCCTGATCGACAAGAAGGCGCATCCCGACGACAAGCGCAAGATGCGTCTGACCATCACCACGGCGGGCAGCAAGCTGCTCAATGAACTGCTGCCGGTGCAGCAGCAGATCAACGACGTGCTGTTCGACGGCGTCACCCGCACCGAATTCAAGGTGCTGTGCTCGGTGGTCGACCGCCTCGTCGCCAACGGCGACCGTGCCGCGCTCGACCTGGAGCACCTGCAGGCGCGCCGCCTGAAAGGCTAGCGGCACGCCGCCGTCAAGGCACAGTCAATGCGAGGCCCATTGCACGGTGCCGACATCGATGCCCTCCTGGTGCATCTCCCATAGCGGGCTGAGCTCGCGCAGCCGCGATACCGTGGCGCTGACCTGCCGGATGACTTCGTCCACTTCGGCCTCGGTGGTGTAGCGGCCCAGCGTAAAGCGGATCGAGCTGTGCGCCAGCTCGTCGCTGCGGCCCAGCGCGCGCAATACGAACGACGGTTCCAGCGACGCCGAAGTACAGGCCGATCCCGAAGACACCGCCACGTCCTTGATGCCCATGATCAGCGACTCGCCCTCGACGTAGTTGAAGCTGATGTTCAGGTTGTGCGGGATGCGGTGTTCGAGGCTGCCGTTGACGTAGACCTCGTCCAGCCGCGACAGGCCCGCCAGCAGCCGATCGCGCAGCGCGCCGACACGGCGTCCCTCCTCTTCCAGTTCCAGCCGCGCCAGCCGGAAGGCTTCACCCATGCCCACGATCTGGTGCGTCGGCAGCGTGCCGGAACGCATGCCGCGCTCGTGGCCGCCGCCATGGATCTGCGCCTCCAGCCGGATGCGCGGCTTGCGGCGTACGTACAGCGCGCCGATCCCCTTCGGCCCGTAGACCTTGTGCGCGGTCACGGTCAGCAGGTCGATCTTCAGCGCCACCAGGTCGATCGGGATCTTGCCCGCGGCCTGCACCGCGTCGCAGTGGAACACGATGCCCGCCGCGCGGCAGACCTCACCGATCTGCGCGACCGGCTGGATCACGCCGATCTCGTTGTTGACCATCATCACCGACACCAGGATGGTGTCCGGCCGCAGCGTCGCGCGCAGCACATCCAGATCGATCAGGCCGTCGGGTCCCACATCGAGATACGTCACGTCGAAGCCTTGCCGCTCCAGTTCGCGGCAGGTATCGAGCACGGCCTTGTGCTCGGTTTTTACCGTGATGATGTGATTGCCCTTGCCGCGATAGAAATGCGCCGCGCCCTTGATCGCGAGGTTGTTTCCTTCGGTCGCGCCGGAGGTCCAGACAATCTCGCGCGGGTCGGCATTGAGCAGCGCCGCAACGTGCGCGCGCGCCGTTTCCACGGCCGCTTCCGCCTGCCAGCCATAGCTGTGGCTGCGCGATGCCGGGTTGCCGAACTGCTGGTGCAGGAACGGCACCATCTTGTCGACGACGCGGAGATCCACCGGCGTCGTCGCACTGTAGTCCATGTAGATGGGGAGTTTCTCTTGCTCGAATTTCATGGGGCGCATTCCTGGCTGCGGAGAGTGTACGACCGGGGGTAACGCGAACCCGCTGGTCAGGGAAAGTGCGGCCGAGTCTAGCATCGGGCAGCGCACCGACGCGCAGGCGCCATGCTGGCGATAGGGTTGCTTCGCGCTGTCGCCAGCCTCTTCGCAATCTCCCGCCGCATTCCCTCCACCTCCCGCAAACCGTTGTGCCACAAGGCTTACCGGCATTCACGCGGCGGCGCCGCGAACGTGCAAAACCTGCCGCCTAGGGTTTCCACCAACTTGAATACCGCAGTTTGTTAGCATTCAATGAAACCTAATTTACAAAGCTAATTAAACAAACAAATCAACAGACTGCGGCGACCGGACCGGTTGCCCAAACATGCGTAGGAGTCGTGATGGCTGAGTCATCTGTCGATCGGGGCGTCGTACTGGACGCCGACGCGCAGCGCCGTTTCCGCAACGCGCTGGCCATGTTCGCAACCGGCGTCGCCGTGATCACCGCGCCGCGTGCCGGAGAGGTCCCGGTCGGCATCACGGTGGCGTCGTTCAACTCGGTATCGCTGGATCCGCCCCTGGTGCTGTTCTCGGTCGATCGCCGCTGCCTGAGCCTGGCCGACCTGCGCAGCGCGCCGCGCTATGCGGTCAACGTGCTGGCCGAGGCGCAGCAGGACATCTCGAACCGCTTCGCCCGCGCCAACTCGGGCAAGTGGGACGGCATCGACTTCGGCGCCACGGGTGAATGCGGAGGCAGCCATGTGCTGCTGCCGGACACGCTGGCGACCTTCGAATGCGAGCCCTACGCGATGCATGACGGCGGCGACCACGTGATTTTTATCGGCCGCGTGGTCCGTCACCAGGCCCGCCACGACGGCCGGCCGCTGATCTTCTTTGGCGGCAGATACCGGGCGCTGGAAGACAGCCCTGCCGCCGCCTGAATCCAACAACACAAGCAGTCAGTACAGGAGAACGACATGATCAAGACCGGCACCCAGCACATCGCCATGCTGCGCGATGGGCGCGAAGTGTACCTCGATGGCAAGCGCGTCACCGACGTCACGGTGCATCCCGCCTTCCGTAACTCGATCCGCAGCTACGCCAATCTCTACGACTTCCAGGCGCATCCCGAGAACGCCGACAGGATGACTTTCCAGCCTGACGGCAGCGACCGGCGCGTCAGCCGCATCTGGCAGCTTCCCACCAGCTACAACGAACTGGTCGAGCGCCGCGAGATGCTGGAGGCCTGGACCGCGCTGCACTACGGCTTCATGGGCCGCTCGCCCGACCATGTCGCGTCGTGCATCTCCGGCATGTACATGGGCATCGACGTGCTCGAGCAGGCCGACCCGGCACGCGCCGGCGCCTTGCGCGACTACTACCGCTACGCCCGCGACAACGACCTGTTCCTCACCTATGTGATCGTCAACCCGCAGGCCAACCAGGCCAAGGCGGCGCACGAGCAGGAAGACAAGTACCTGGCGGTGGGCATCGTCGACCAGGACGCTGAAGGCATTACCGTGCGCGGCGCCAAGATGCTCGCCACCAGCGGCATCATGGCCAACGAGGTCTTCTGCAGCTGCATCCAGCCGCTGCGCGAGGGCGACGAGATGTATGCGCTGTCCTTCGCGGTGCCGATGAACAGCAAGGGCCTGAAGGTGATGTCGCGCAAGTCGTACGAAGCCAGCGCCACCTCGGTCTTCGACAACCCGCTGGCAAGCCGCTTCGACGAGAACGATGCGGTGCTCTACTTCGACGACGTCAAGGTGCCCTGGGACCGGATCTTCGTCGCGGGCGACGTCGCCATGTGCGCGAAGCAGTTCCATGCCACGCCGGCGCACGTCTACCAGAACTACCAGTGCCAGGTGCGGCTGATGGTCAAGCTTCGCTTCCTGGTCGGCCTGGCGCATCGCATTACCGAGATCAACGGCACCGCCGGCTTCCCGCAGGTCAAGGAACTGCTGGGCCAGCTCGCCGCCGAGGCGGGCATGGTCGAGGCGTGGGTCTACGGCATGGAAGCCAAGGGCCAGGTCAACCAGAACGGCTACTTCATCCCCGACCGCGGCATGCTGTACGGCTCGCAGGTGGTGACGCAGCAGCTCTACGCCAAGGTCCTCAATACGCTGCGCGAGCTGGCCGGCGGCGGCATGATCATGCTGCCCTCCAGCATCGAGGATTTCGCCAACCCCACGCTGGCCGACATCATCGCCAAGACGCAGAAGTCGCCGGTCTGCAGCCCGGAAGAGCGCGTCAAGTTCTTCAAGCTTGCCTGGGACGCGGTCGGCTCCGAGTTCGCCTCGCGCCACAACCAGTACGAGATGTTCTACGCCGGCGCCACCTTCGTCACCAAGGGCCATGCCTACCGCACCTATGACTGGAAACGCGCGTCTGGCCTGGTCGACAACATGCTCGGCAGCTATTCCCTGCAGGACGAACTGGCCCGGCTGCCGCAGGCCGCCTGAGCGCGGCACGACCCGTCCCCATCCTTGCCTCGATAACGGAGATCAGCATGGCAATCAACAAACTTCACGACGAGTTCCATACCCTGGACCTCTCCTCCGGCTGGGAAGTGCCGGAAGGCTACCCCACCGGCATCCAGCAGAAGATCCTGTCCGGCGCGCTCGACGAAAGCGGCCGCCGCGGCAGCCGGACCCGCCTGCTGCGCTTCGATGCGGGCATCTTCACCAAGGCGCCGTTCGTCCACGAGTACTGGGAGGAGGTGTACCTGCTCAGCGGCGACCTGACCGTTGGCAACAATGCCAACGGCGACGGCGGCGAAGCCTTCGAGCCCAACACCTACGCCTGCCGCCCGCCCGGCGCCTTCCACGGCCCGTTCCGCTCCAACGGCGGCTGCATGCTGCTGGAAATCCACTACTACGACCCGGCCTGATCATGGAAGCCACCGTAGCCGCCGCCAAGCGCCAGCTCGCCGACGGCAGCGCCAATGCGCTGTCCCTGCTGGCCTCGTGTGTCGAACGCATCTGCAATCCCGGCGGCGAAGGCGCGCGCGTCTTCCCGCACGGCGTCAGCATGGCCGCGCGCAAGCAGGCGCAGGCCAGCGACATGCTGCGCGAACAGGGCGTGGCCGGTGCCCTGGCTGGGGTGCCGGTGTCGGTGAAGGACCTTTTCGACGTGCAGGGCGATGTCACCCGCGCCGGCGCGAAGGTGCTGCCCGAGCGCGCCGCCAGCGCCGATGCCCCTGCCATTGCCCGCCTGCGCGCCGCGGGCGCCGTCTTTGTCGGGCGGACCAACATGACCGAGTTTGCCTATTCCGGCGTTGGCATCAACCCGCACTACGGCACGCCGCGCAACCCGTTCGACCGGCAGGCCGGGCGCATCCCGGGCGGCTCGTCGTCGGGCGCGGCGGTCTCGGTAAGCGACGGCATGGCGCTCGCCGCGATCGGTTCGGACACCGGCGGCTCGTGCCGTATCCCGGCGGCGCTGTGCGGCATCGTCGGCTTCAAGCCCACCGCGAGCCGGGTGCCGCTGCAGGGCGCCGTGCCGCTGTCGCCCAGCTACGACTCGGTCGGCTGCCTCGCCAATACCGTCGCGTGCTGCGCCGCGGTCGACGCGGTGATGGCCGGCGAAGCGCCGCCCGCGGCGCCGGCCAGCCTCGCCGGCCTGCGCCTGGCCGTTCCCGGCGGGATGGTGCTGGACGGGATCGACTATGTGGTCGCGCAGGCGTTCAGCGACGCCTTGCGCCGGCTTTCCGCCGCCGGCGCGCTGCTGCACGACGTGGACTTCGACACCTGGGGCCAGCTTGGCGAACTCGGTCACGGCGGCGGGCTGGTGGCCGCCGAGGCCAGCGCCTGGCACGGCAAGCTGATGGCGGCACACGCCGACCGCTACGACCCGCGCGTACTGTCGCGCATCCGGCTGGCCGACGGGCAGCTCGCGGCCGACTACCTGCGCATGCGCGACCGCCGTGCCGCGCTGTGCCGGCAGGCGGATGCCGAACTGGCGGGCTTCGATGCCGTGGTGCTGCCGACCGTGCCCATACTGGCGCCGCGCATCACCGACCTCGACGACGACGACGCCTTCTTCACCACCAACCGGCTGCTGCTGCGCAATCCGGCCATCGCCAACATGCTCGACCTGTGCGCGCTGTCGGTCCCTTGCCATCGCCCGGGTGAAGCGCCGGTGGGCCTGATGCTGTTCGGCCGGCACGGCGCCGACCGCAGGCTGCTGGCGATCGGCATGGCCGTGGAAGCGGCGCTGCGGCAGCTCCACAGGTAAGCGCAGCCTGAGCAGTACCAACTATTCCTACAAAGACCCAAGGAGACAACATGCCTGATATCCGTATCGGCGCGGCCGCGCTCGCCTGCGCCAGCCTCATCTCGGGAGCCGCCGTGGCGGCCGACCCCGCCCCAATCAGCGATGGCGTCGTCAAGATCGGCGTGCTCACCGACATGTCGTCCATCTTCTCCGACATCGGCGGCAAGGGCTCGGTGATCGCCGCGCAGATGGCTGTCGACGACTTTGGCGGCAAGGTGCTCGGCGCGCCCGTGCAGGTGGTCAGCGCTGACCACCAGAACAAGACCGATGTGGCCGCCACGCTGGCGCGCGGCTGGTTCGACAACCAGAAGGTCGATGTCATCCAGGATGCGCTGCCGTCGTCGGTGGCGCTGGCCGTGTCCAACCTGGGCAAGCTCAAGCACAAGATCGTCATCGCCAGCGGCGCCGGCACCACGCGGCTCAGCAACGAGGACTGCTCGCCCTACACCATCCAGTACTCGTACGACACCTACGCCTTCGCCGCCAACACGGTCAAGGCGCTGACCCGCCGCGGCGACAACAGCTGGTACTTCCTGACCGTCGACTACGCCCTGGGCGCGTCGCTGGAGAAGGACGGCACCGAGGCGCTGTCGAGCGTCGGCGGCACGCTCAAGGGCAAGGCAAAGCACCCGATCAATTCCGCCGACCTGTCGTCGTACCTGCTGCAGGGGCAGGCGTCCGGCGCCCGCGTGATCGGGCTGGCCAATGCCGGCGCCGATACCGTCAACGCGATCAAGACCGCGGCCGACTTCGGCATCAACGGCAGCGGCAAGCAGCGGCTGGCGGGCCTGCACATGTTTATCAGCGACATCCACAGCCTCGGACTGCAGGCCGCGCAAGGCATGACGCTGACGACTTCGTTCTACTGGGACCGCGACGACGCCACGCGCGCGTGGTCGCAGCGCTTCTTCACCAAGACCGGCAAGATGCCGACACTGGTCCATGCTGGCGTGTATTCGTCGACCATGCACTACCTGAAGGCGATCCAGGCCGCGCGTACCGACGACAGCGACGCGGTGCTCGCCAAAATGCGCGCCACGCCGGTCAACGATTTCTTCGCGGCCAACGGCACCATCCGCGCCGACGGCCTGATGGTGCACGACATGTACCTGGTGGAGGTCAAGCGGCCGCAGGAATCGAAGCGCCCGTGGGACTACTACAAGATCAAGAGCGTGATCCCGGCCAGCGAAGCGTTCCGCCCGCTCAGCGCCAGCGCCTGCCCGCTGGTCAGGAAGTAAGCCAGCCCGTCAATGCGACCGGCGCGCTGCCGCCGGCCATCCCCTCCCCCGCACAGAGAGCCCCCGAACATGAAGACCCTTACCTTTGATATCGACAGCCGCCAGGGCAAGTCGCAACGCGCCGTCGCCATCCGCCAACTGGTGGTGGCGGGATGGACCGGCCGCGACGTCGAGGCCATGGAAACCCATATCCGCGAACTGGAAGAGCTCGGCGTGAAGCGGCCGCCCTACACGCCAGTGTTCTATCGCGTTGCCGCCGAACGGCTGGGCGCCGCACCGGAGATTCAGGTCAGCGGCGAGGCCAGCAGCGGCGAAGCCGAATTCCTGCTCGTCAACGACGGCGGCGAGATCCTGGTTGGCATCGCCTCGGACCACACCGACCGCGAGGCCGAGACCTATGGCATCACCGTATCCAAGCAGATGTGCGAGAAGCCCTGCGCGCCGACGCTGTGGAAGCTGGCTGAAGTGCAAGGCCATTGGGACCAGCTGGTGCTGCGCTCGTACGCCACCATCGATGGCGAGCGCGTGCTGTACCAGCAAGGCGCGGTGACGGCGATGCGCTCGCCAGCCGACCTGCTCGACCGCTTTGCCGGGCATGGCGGCAGCTTCGGCGAAGGCTCGGCGATGCTGTGCGGCACGCTGCCGGCCATTGGCGGCATCCGTCCGGCGCAGCGTTTCGAGATCGAGCTGGAAGACCCGGTGCTGGGCCGCACGCTGCGCCACGCGTATGCGATCGCGACGCTGCCGGTGGAGGGTTGAGCATGTCGCGCCATCCATCTCGCCGCCAGCAACGTGGCGTGGCGGCCAACGACAAGGAGGCACGGCCATGCCGCATGACGACCTGATCCTCGCGACCCGCAACCTCGGCAAGTCATTCCGCGGCTTTACCGCGGTCAACGGCGTCAACCTGCAAGTCCGGCGCGGCTCGATCCATGCATTGATCGGCCCCAACGGCGCAGGCAAGACCACTTGCTTCAACCTGCTCACCAAGTTCCTGGAGCCGACCACCGGCACCATCGTATTCAACGGCATCGACATCACCTGCGAAATGCCCGCGCAGATCGCGCGCCGCGGCGTGATCCGTTCGTTCCAGATCTCGGCGGTGTTCCCGCACCTGACGGTGATGGAGAACGTGCGCATCGGGCTGCAGCGACAGCTCGGCACCGCTTACCAGTTCTGGCGCAGCGAGCGCTCCCTGAATGTGCTCAACGACCGCGCCATGGAGCTGCTCGAGCAGGTGGGGCTGACCGAGTTCGCGCAGACGCTGACGGTGAACCTGCCGTACGGGCGCAAGCGCGCGCTGGAGATCGCCACCACGCTGGCGATGGAGCCTGAATTGATGCTGCTCGACGAGCCCACGCAGGGCATGGGCCACGAGGACGTGGACCGCGTCACGCAGCTGATCAAGAAGGTCTCCGCCGGCCGCACCATCCTGATGGTCGAGCACAACATGAGCGTGGTCTCGTCGATCGCCGACAAGATCACCGTGCTGCAGCGTGGCGCGATCCTGGCCGAGGGGCCTTACGCCGAAGTGTCGAAGGACCCGCGCGTGATGGAGGCCTACATGGGCACGGCCGAAGCCGAGCTGCAGGGCGCGCACTGAAGCGGGGGACGATACGATGAGCACGAACAACACTCCCGCACTCGAAATCAAGGGCCTGCAGGCCTGGTACGGCGAATCGCACATCCTGCACGGCGTCGACCTCACCGTGAACCGCGGCGAAGTGGTGACGCTGCTGGGCCGCAACGGCGCCGGGCGCACCACCACGCTGCGCGCGATCATGGGCCTGACCGGCGCGCGCAAGGGCTCGATCAAGGTCAACGGCAACGAGACCATCGGCCTGCCGACGCACAAGATCGCGCACTACGGCATCGGCTACTGCCCCGAAGAGCGCGCGATCTTCTCCAGCCTGTCATGCGAGGAAAACCTGCTGCTGCCGCCGCAGCTCAAGGGTACGGATTCCGGCATGAGCGAGGCCGAGATCTACGACATGTTCCCCAACCTGAAGGAGCGCCGCCAGAGCCAGGGCACGCGCCTGTCGGGCGGCGAGCAGCAGATGCTGGCGGTGGCGCGCATCCTGCGCACCGGCGCCAACCTGCTGCTGCTCGACGAAATCTCGGAAGGGCTGGCGCCGGTGATCGTGCAGGCGCTGGCGCGCATGATCCGGATGCTCAAGCAGAAGGGGTACACGGTGGTGATGGTGGAGCAGAACTTCCGCTTCGCCGCGCCGCTGGCCGACCGCTTCTACGTGATGGAGCACGGCAGCATTGTCGAACGCTTCGATGCCGGCGAACTGCAGGCAAAGATGCCGGTGCTGCATGAACTGCTGGGCGTATGAGTCTGACGAGGAGCACCCATGAACCTGTTTGAAATTTCCCTGCCCGCGCTGCTGTCGCAACTGCTGCTGGGGCTCGTCAATGGCGCCTTCTACGCCATGCTGAGCCTGGGCCTGGCCGTGATCTTCGGCCTGCTCAACGTCATCAACTTTGCCCACGGCGCGCTGTTCATGCTGGGCGCGGTGCTGGCCTGGGCCGGCATGTCGTACGCCGGCCTGAGCTACTGGGCGATGCTGGCACTGGCGCCGCTGGCGGTGGCCGGCGTCGGCGTGGCAATCGAGAAGACCATGCTGCGCTGGATCTACAAGCTCGACCATATCTACGGCCTGTTGCTGACGCTGGGCATCACGCTGGTGATCGAAGGCGTGTTCCGTTCGGTCTACGGCGTTTCCGGCCTGCCCTACGCCCCGCCCGAAGCGCTGCAAGGCGCGTCGGACCTTGGCTTCATGCGGTTGCCGAATTACCGCGTGTGGGTGGTGGCGGCGTCGCTGGTGGCCTGCCTGTCGACCTGGTACGTGATCGAGAAGACCAGGCTGGGCGCCTACCTCCGTGCCGGCACCGAGAACCCGAAGGTGGTCGAGGCATTCGGCGTCAACGTGCCGCGGATGGTGACGCTGACCTACGGCTTCGGCGTCGCGCTGGCGGGCTTCGCCGGCGTGCTGGCGGCGCCGGTGATGCAGGTGTCGCCGCTGATGGGGCAGAACCTGATCATCGTCGTGTTCGCGGTGGTGGTGATCGGCGGCATGGGTTCGATCCTCGGCGCGATCCTGACTGGCCTGGGGCTGGGCGTGATCGAGGGGCTGGCCAAGGTGGTCTACCCCGAGGCGTCGTCGACGGTGGTATTCGTGGTCATGGTGGTCGTGCTGCTGCTGCGCCCGGCCGGACTGTTTGGAAAGGAGAGGTGATGAACGGATCGACTATCGCTACCCTCGGGCTGCAGCCTGCACAGGCCGCGCGCCGCCTGCCGCGGCGCGCTCTCTACGGCGCGCTGCTGGCTTGCCTGCTGGCCGCGCCGCTGGCCGGCGCCTATCCGGTATTCGTGCTCAAGGTGCTGTGCTTCGCGCTGTTTGCCTGCGCGTTCAACCTGCTGATCGGCTATGCCGGCCTGCTGTCGTTCGGCCATGCGGCGTTCTTCGGCGGTGCCGGCTACGCGGCCGGCCATGCCATGAAGGTCTGGGGCGTGACGCCCGAGATCGGACTGATCCTGGGCACGGCCACCGGCGCGCTGATCGGCTACGTGGTCGGCTCGCTGGCGATCCGCCGCCAGGGCATCTACTTCTCGATGATCACGCTGGCGCTGGCGCAGATGCTGTTCTTCATCTGCCTGCAGGCGCCGTTCACCGGTGGCGAGGACGGGCTGCAGGGCATCCCGCGCGGCAAGCTGTTCGGCGTGCTGCCGCTGTCGGACGACCTGACGCTGTACTACGTGGCGCTGGCGATCGTGGTGGCGGCGTTCGCGCTGATCGTGCGCACGGTGCACTCGCCGTTTGGCCAGATCCTGAAGGCGATCAAGGAGAACGAGCCGCGCGCGATTTCGCTGGGCTATGACGTCGACCGCTTCAAGCTGGCGGCCTTCGTGCTGTCGGCGGCGCTGGCGGGGCTGGCGGGTTCGATCAAGGCGCTGGTGCTGGGCTTCGAGACCCTCAGCGACGTGCACTGGTCGATGTCGGGACTGGTGATCCTGATGACGCTGGTCGGCGGCCTGGGCACCTTGTCGGGCCCGATCGTCGGCGCCTTCGTGATCGTGGCGCTGGAGAACAAGCTCGGCGATATCGGCAGCGTGCTGGCCTCCGCCACCGGGATCCAGTGGTTCAACGGGCTGGGGGAATCGGTGTCGATGGTGACCGGCGTCATCTTTGTCGTCTGCGTACTGGCCTTCCGCAAAGGCATGGTCGGGAGCTTCGGCCGACAGCCGGATTAGGCACTTGTTACCAAGCGTTAACCCTTGGTTGACGCTCCAGCCCACGCGCGCATAGACTTTTTATGAACATATAGTTCATTTATGAACATAACAGGTCAGCGCGCGCCCCACCGGTTCCGGAACGCCTCGCTGGCGTTACCGGAACGGCAACATGACTTTGAAGATCGGCATCAACGGCGCCGGCATCGGCGGCCTGGCCGCGGCCATCGCGCTGCGCAAGCTCGGCCTCGACGCGGTGGTTTATGAGCAGGCGCCGCGCTTTGCCCGCGTCGGGGCGGACATCAACCTGACGCCCAACGCGGTGCGCGCGCTGGACGGCCTGGGCGTCGGCGGCGCCCTGCGCGAGACCGCGGCGCGGCCTTCGCACCGGATCAGCCGCACATGGGATACCGGCGCGGAAACCTCGCGCCTGCCGATGCAGGAAGACGCCGAGCGCCGCTACGGCGCCCCGCAGCTCACCATGCATCGCGCCGACCTGATGACCGCGCTCGAGGCCGCGGTGCCCGCTGCGAACGTGCGCCTGGACCACAAGGCCGTGGCAATCGCGCCGGACGCCGACGGCGCCACGCTGCGCTTTGCCAATGGCACGGAAGAACGCGTCGACGTGCTGGTCGGCGCCGACGGCATCCACTCCACGGTGCGCACCGCGCTGCTCGGCCAGGAAAGCCCGATCTTTACCGGCGTGGTCGCGTACCGCGCCGTGGTGCCCGCCGAAAAGCTGGCCGGCGTGCCAAACCTTGGCGCCTTCACCAAGTGGTGGGGTCCGGATGCCGCCACGCAGATCGTCACCTTCCCGCTCAATCGCGGCCGCGACATCTTTATCTTTGCCACCGTGGCGCAGGAAACATGGCGGCACGAGTCGTGGACCACGCCGGGCCGCGTGGAGGACTTGCGCAGCGCTTATGCCGGCTTCCATCCGGAGGCGCGCGCACTGCTCGATGCCTGCGACGAGGTGCTGATTTCCGCGCTGTACGTGCGCGACCCGCTGCCGCAGTGGTCGCGCGGCCCGGTCACGCTGCTGGGCGATGCCTGCCATCCGATGATGCCGTTCATGGCGCAGGGCGCCGGCATGGCGATCGAGGATGGCGTGGTGCTGGCGCGCTGCCTGGCCGATGCGGCGAAGGATGGCGCTGCCGCCGTGCCCGCGGCGCTGGCCCGCTACCAGGCCGCGCGCCACGAGCGCACCAGCCGCATCCAGATCGGCTCGCGCAGCAATGCGTGGCTCAAGGAAGGCGGCAATGCCGACTGGGTGTACGATTACGACGCCTGGAACGTGGCGCTGGGGTGAACGTACGCTGGCGGTTTGCTCCCCTCTCCCGCACGCGGGAGAGGGGCCGGGGGTGAGGGCAGGCGGTGGCATACCGACGCGGTTTACTTCGTGGACGCTCCGGCCCTCACCCCCACCCCTCTCCCACTGCGCGGGAGAGGGGAGCGTTTGCCAAGGATGATGGCAAATGGCAACGCCTTCGCAGACCGACGGCCCTCGCGATTGGATTATTGCCACCAGCCTGACGGCCGCGCGCGCGGCCGTCTTCCGCTAACAGTAAAACCTGAATGCCCAAGTCCCGCCCGCCGACCGACCTCGACCCAGACGACAGCGCCGAAACCGAAGACGCCCGCGAAGCCCAGCTGGTCTCGCCGGTGATCCGCGGCCTGCGCCTGCTGCGCTATATCGCCGAAGGCGGCTCCACCGCCAACCTGAGCGAGGTCGGACGCCGCATCGACGTGAACCGCGTCACCGTGATGCGGCTGCTGGACACGCTCGAGCACGAAGGCATGGTCGAACGGCTGCCGCATGGCGGCCACCAGGTCGGCTTCAATTTCCTCAAGCTCGCGTCGCGCGTGCTGGCATCGAACGACCTGACCAGCCTGGCCGCGCGCGTGCTGGCAAGGCTGAGCGGCTCGCTGCAGCTGTCCGCATACCTGGTGGTGCGCGACGGCGGCCATGCGCTCTACCTGCTGCGCCACATGCCGGCGGCCACGCTGGTCAGCAATATCCAGGTCGGCAGCCGCGTGCCGGCGCATCTGACCACGCCTGGCCGCATGCTGATTGCCGGCCTGCCGCCGGAAACACTGAGGGAGTTGCTGGGCCCGGACCCGCTGCCGACCGTGACCGGGCAGAGCCCGGCCACCCATGCCCGCCTGGCCGATATCCTTGCCGCCGACCGAGAGCGCGACTGCGCCTGGAGTTTTTCGGCCTACGAACTCGGGATCGATTCGTGCGCGGCACCGGTGCGCGGCGCCGATGGCGAAGTCGTCGCCGCGCTCAGCGTGGCGGGACCGCAGCAGTGTTTCGAGCAGGACGGCACGCTGCGCGAACGCGTGCAGAAGGAAGTCAAGGCGGCGGCGCGCGACCTGTCGGCGCTGCTGGGTTACCGTCCTGAGCGCCAGCGCTGAGTCCCAACGGCTCGCGCCGATCGCCACCGTTTGCTGCCATCTGCCCCCGCCATCTGCCCCCGCCGTCTGCCCCCGCCGTTGCCCCTATTCCGCGGTAATCCCGTACTCGCGGATCACCTTTGCCCACGACGCGGTTTCCTGCCGGATGCGCGCGTCGAGCACCTGCGGCGTGCTGCCGGCCGGTTCCATGCCCTGGCGCTGCAGTTCCGCGCGCACAGCCGGCGTAGCCAGCAAGGCGCGCACGTCGGCGCTCAGCGCATCCGCCGCCGCCGGCGGCGTGGCCTTGGGCACCAGCAGCGCATACCAGGAACTGACATCGATGCCGGGCACGCCCTGCTCCGCCAGCGACGGCACGCCCGGTGCCGCCGGCGAGCGTTTAGCCTGCGTCACGGCCAGCGCGCGCAGCTGGCCCGACTGGATGAAGGGCGCCAGCGTCGGCCAGGTGCCGAACAACATAGGTACTTGCCCGCCGACCACGTCGTTGAGCGCCTGCGTGGTGCCCTTGTACGGCACGTGCAGCAGCGCAATGCCGGCCTTGTGGCGGAACAGCTCGCCCGCCAGGTGCAGCCCGCTGCCGACGCCGGGACTGGCGTAGCCCAGCGGCTTGCCGCTCTTGTCGGCCTGCTGCGCCAGCTTGACCAGCTCCTGCACGCTGTTCGCCTTGACCGACGGATGCACCGCCAGCACGTTGGGCGAGCCCGCCAGCAGCGACACCGCGCGGAAATCGCGTTCGACGTTGTACGTCAGGGCCGGCATCAGCGTGGGATTGATGGTGAGGTTTCCGGCCGGCGCCACCAGCAGCGTGCAGCCGTCGCCAGGCGCGCGCCGCACGGTGTCGATGCCGATATTGCCGTTGGCGCCAGGCTTGTTGTCGACCACGAAGGGCGTGCCGCGCTTCTGCTGCAGGCCGTGCGCGAGCGTGCGCGCCAGCTGGTCGGCCGGGCCGCCGGCGGGAAACGGCACCACGATGCGCACGCTGGCGCAGCTGGCCGCCTGCGCTGCGGGCCACGGCATGGCCGCCGCCACGACGATTGCCGCGCGCAGCCATTGGCGCCGGCGCGCAGAATTCTTCGGTTGCCCGGATTGCTGCATGTTGCTGCCTATACAAACGGTTTCGGCATGACCGGACGGTAGTCGAGCAGGCGCGACAGCTCGGCCGCGGCCTGGCGGACTTTCTCGACCATGCCGTCCAGCTGGTCGGGTTCGATGCGCGCGGCGGGGATGGTTGCACCGAGCGCCGCCACCACCTTGCCGGTGCGGTCGCGCACCGGCGCCGCGATGGTAGAGATGCTGGCCTCGAAGAAGCCCTCATGCAGCACGTAGCCACGCTCGCGGTCGCGCTGGACCATTTCGTACAACTCCTTGACCGTGCGCGGGGTGCTCTCCGAATACACTTCGAGCCGCTCTTCCGGGTACAGCGCCCGCAGTTCTTCCAGCGTCAGGTCCTCCAGCAGCACCCGGCCCAGCACGGTTGCATGCGCCGGCAGCCGCGTGCCGACGTTGACCGTGCTGGCGAACGGCCGCGCCGCCACCGACTTGGCCACGTACACGATCGAGCGCCCGTCGCGCACCACCAGGTTGCACGGGTAGTGGATCTCGTCGCGCAGCCGGTCGAGCAGCGGACGGCCCAGCTCGGTCAGTTCCAGCGAGGCCCGGTAGTCAAACCCCAGCCGCAGCACCGCCATGCCCAGGCGGAATTCGCGCCCGCCATCGGTGCGCTCGACAAATCCCATCATTTCAAGCGTGGCCAGCAGCCGGAACACGGTCGAGCGCGGCACCTTCAGGCGGCGCGCCAGGTCGGCGGCGGACAGGGTGCGCTCGCGGCTGCTGAACTCGCCCAGCAGCCGCAGGCCGCGCTCCAGGCCGGGCACGATGTACTTGTCCTGGCCGCTGTCCTTGTCGTCCTCTTGCGGCGTATCGGTGGTCATGGTCTGTCTCTGCAGGTTTCGGTCTTGGCGTAACGCACTCATATATCACGCCTGAAGGCGATAGGGTAACCGTTCTGCGGACGAAGCCTTTCTTTGGGGGCCGGGCTTGTGGGCTTGACTAGCGACACTTCGTTGAGGCGCCGGCCCTCACCCCCGGCCCCTCTCCCGCAAGCGGGAGAGGGGAGCAAACAGGCGGGCCCGGACGGCTGTTGGGTTCACCAGCGATAGCGCCAAGCGAGCGCAGCGACGCGTTCCGTGCCCGAGCCCATGACCTGAGATGCTGCCGGCGCGCAGCGCAGCCGTAGGCGTTCCTGCCACGCCGCCAGCAGCAGGGGCCACCCACAGCTCTGGGCTAGTTCAAACATCACGTCAATCCCGAGCCACGGTAGCGCACCAAGGCGTCAGGCAGCCCCGCTCTGCAACGAAGCCAAGCCCCGTACGAAAACCCCGGCACACTACGATAAGAGTGGCCGCCCGCAGGGCAGTAAACGCGCTTTTTGGTGACTTTTTGTCACGGACAAAAAGTTACCCGCCCTTCAGGGCGGAACCGGGCGTCTCAAATATCTACCAGATGCCAAGCCGAAGCACCCAGCAACCCCAAAACAACCTCACCGCAAATACTCCCTCAACCAAGCCGCACACTGCTCCCCCTGCGCCGCAGGCCACCGCACCACGATCGTCTCGTCGCGACGCCGCAACTCCACGCAAATATCGCTCAGCGGCCCACGCGCCGCATCGCCACGCCCGAGCAGCCGCGCGAACAGGCCGGGCGCAGCCGGCGGCGGCAGCACCACATGGCCATTGACGGCAGGCGCGGCGCAGAGTGGCGGGTGCATAGGCGCGGACTGCTGCAGCTTGGCTACCGCATGCGGTTGTGATTGAGCTTGCCCTTGCCCCTGCGGCGACAACCGCCCCAACAGGTTGGCACCAAACTCATCCCACATCCGATCCGCCTTGGTCTTCATCACGCTCAGCCCGAACGTGCCGAGCCGCCCCAATACATCCACCTGCACTTTGATGCGAAGCTGCGTCGAGCCATCCTCCTGCCCGGTCAGGAAGATCTCGCTCGACTGGCGCAGCGAACTCGCCACCGATGCGTCCTCGCCGGTTCCCTCGGTGCGCAGGTAATGCGGCGCGCGGGTCTCCACGATCTTCGTATGCAGACGGAAGCGCGCGTTGATGAAGGCGATCTTCACCGCCATATGCGCGATGTACTCGACATCGCTGAGCACCTCGATCGATTCCATGCCGGGCACGCAGGCGCCCATCACGTTGGGGTCGAGCAGCAGCTCCCACACGCGCGCCGGCGGCGCCGCGGTCACAAGGGTCTTTTCAATTTCCACGCATTTTCTCCGCGGCGGACAGCACGGATTCGACGATGCCGACATAGCCGGTGCAGCGGCACAGGTTGCCGTTCAGGCCGTGGCGGACCTCGTCTTCCGTCAGGTTGGGATTGTTGGCAAGCAGCGCGCACGACGCCATCAGGATGCCGGGCGTGCAATAGCCGCACTGCAGCCCGCCGTTGTCCATGAAGCACTGCTGCAGCGGATGCAGCTGGCCATCGGCGGCCAGCCCTTCCACCGTCATCACATGGCGCCCGCGCGCCTGCACGGCAAGCATCAGGCAGGACTTGACCACCTCGCCGTCGACCAGCACGGAGCAGGCGCCGCAGATGCCGGTCTCGCAGCCGCGCTTGGTGCCGGTCAGGTTGAGGTCGTCGCGCAGCAGGTCGGAGAGCAGGCGCCGGGCCGGCACTTCCACCTGTTGTTCCTCACCGTTGACGGTGAGCTCGATACTGACTTTGTTCATGGCGATTCCTTACTCTGAAGCCACGCCGAACAGCCCGGCAATGGTGCGGCGCGCAACCACGCGCACCATCTCGCGGCGGTACGTGTCCGAGCCGCGCATGTCCGAGACCGCGTTGATGTCCGCGGCGACGATGGCGGCCGCCTCGGCGGCCAGCTCAGCCGTTACGGCCTTGCCCGCGAGCAAGGCTTCGGCGCGGCGCAGGCGCGCCGGGATCGGCGTCGACGCGCCCACTGCCAGCCGGGCCTCCACGCAGAATGCGCCTTCGCGGCGCACCGCCAGCGCCACGCTGGCCAGCGGCCGGTGCTCGGCGGCAGTGCGCAGGAAGCGCGCATAGCGGCCGTCGGCGCCCGCGCCCGGCGCGGGCAGGCGGATCTCCGTAAGCACCTCGTCGGGCGCCAGCGCGGTAACGTAGTAGTCGACCAGGAAGTCTTCGATGGCGATCACGCGCTCGCCGCCGCTGCCGCTGACCACAATCTGTGCTCCCAGCGCCATCAGGCAGCCGGGCGGATCGGTAGCCGGATCGGCGTAGCAGATGTTGCCGCCGATGGTGCCCTGGTTGCGCACCTGCGGGTTGGCCACGCGCGCGGCCATGCTGGCCAGCATCGGGTAGTGCGCCTGCACCAGCGGCGAACGGGCCACTTCGGCATGCAGCGTCAGCGCGCCGATGCGCAGGCCTTCGCGCGCATCGAAGCTGATACCGCGCAGCGTTTCCAGCCGCCCCAGCGATACCAGGTGACTGGGTGTCAGCATGCGCTGCCGCATGCCGAGCATCAGCGCGGTGCCGCCGGCAAGGACGCGGCAGCTGTCGCCAAGGTCGGCCAGCATGCGGCTGGCTTCGGCCACCGTCGCGGGCTCCAGGAATTCGAAATCACGCATGGGCGGCCTCCGCATTCTTGTGCTCGCTCTGCTGCTGCAATGCGCGCAAACCCGCCAGCACCTTCTCCGGCGTGATCGGCAGCGACTGGATGCGCACGCCCACGGCATCGAACACGGCATTGGCGATCGCGGCCGCGCCCGGCAGGATCGCCGTCTCGCTGGCACCCTTGGCGCCGTACGGCCCGTTGGGATCGTTCGATTCGACCACGTCGGTGCGCAGCATCGGCACGGCATCGGCGGTCGGCATGGTGTAGTCGGCGAAGTTGCCGTTCATCAGACGGCCTTCCTCGTAGTGCAGGTTTTCGTACAGCGTCCAGCCGATCGCCTGCACTGTGGCGCCGTGGGTCTGGCCATGCACCTCGAGCGGGTTGATGGCCTTGCCGCAGTCGTCGGCGACAAAGCTGTCGATCACGGTGACCTGGCCGGTGCAGGTGTCGACTTCCACCTCGACCGCCTGCGCCGCAAACGAGTGCGACGGCGCGACGTTGCCGTAGTAGTCGGCGTCGTGCATCACGGTGGGCGCGTCATAGGTGGCACGCACATGGATGCCTTCGCCGCCGTGGCGGAAGATGTGCAGGCGCGCGATCTCGGCCAGCGTGGCGGACTTGTCAGGCTGCCCGGATGCAACGATGCGGCCATCGGCAATCGTCAGGCGCTCGGCCGCGACGCCGAGCTTTTCCGCCGCCAGCGCCAGCAGCTTGTGCCGCGCCTCGCGCGCGGCGCGCAGCGCCGCGTTGCCGGCAATGATGGTCACGCGCGACGCCAGCGATCCCAGGCAGAACGGCGCGGTGTCGGTGTCGGGCACCATCACGGTTACATGCGACAGCGGGATGCCCAGCTCCTGCGCGCAGATCTGGCTGAGCATGGTGTTGGCGCCCTGCCCCATGTCGCATTCGCTCGTCTGCAGCATCACGCGGCCGTCTTCGTTGACCTTGAGCAGGATGGTCGAGCCGTCCCAGTTGCCCAGCGTGCGATTGCCGCTGACGTGCATCGCCGCGGCGATGCCAACGCCGCGCCGGCGCGTGCCGGTCCCGCGCGCAGCGGAGTCCCGGGTGAAGCGCTTCTGGTCCCAGCCGATCGCCTTGCGCGTCATTTCCAGGCACTCGAGCATGCCAGTGCTGCTGATCTTCCAGCCATGCACGCTGGTCGCACCGGCGGGAATCGCATTGCGCTTGTGGACTTCAATCGGGTCGATACCGAGCATCCCGGCGAGCACGGTCAGATGGCAGTTCAGCGGAAACTGCATCTGCTGCCCGCCGAAACCGCGGAACGCACCGCGCGGCGGATTGTTGGTATAGGCCATCACCGCGTGCGAGCGCACGTTCTGCACCTGGTGCATGTTGTCGCTGCGCATGGCGGTGACGTGCATCACGTCGCCGGCGAGGCCGGAATACGCGCCGCATTCGGCGGTGATGCGCACATCCTTGGCCACGATCATGCCGTCTGCGGACAGGCCCATACGCAACCACACCGTCATCGGCACGCTGGCGCGCGCGCCCTGGAAGTCCTCCAGCCGGTTGTTGACGAGCCGCACCGGCCGGTCCAGCTTGCTCGCCAGGAACGCACAGATCAGGCTGTTGTTCTCCTCGACGATCTTGGCGCCAAAGCCACCGCCGGTGGTGGCCTGCACCACGCGGATGGTCGACACCGGCCGCTCCAGCGCCTCGGCCAGCCGCATGCGCGCCAGGAACACCGACTGGGTCGAGGCCCACAGCGTCAGCCGGCCATTGCCGTCCTGCGCGGCGACCGAGGCCATCGGCTCGAGGTAGCCCGGGTACTGCGAATGCATTTCGTAGGTGGCCTCATACACGACGGCGGCTCCGGCGAAGCCCGCTTCCGCGTCGCCACGCTCGATCCGCATTTCGTGGCCGATATTGCGCGTGCCGGCGTGCAGTTCCGGCGCGCCCTCGCCCAGCGCAGCCGCCGGCGTCAGCAATGCCGGCAGCGCTTCGTACTCGACGCGGATCAGGTCCAGCGCATCGCGCGCCACCTCGTCGCTGACGGCCACCACGGCCGCCACTTCCTCGCCCACGTGGCGCACCACGCCGCAGGCCAGGATGCGCTGCTCCTTGCGGTGCGGTCCCCAGTTGCGGGCGGGCACGTCGTACCCGGTCACCACCAGCTTCACGCCGGGCAACGCGCGCGCCGCCGAGGTGTCGATGCCCACGATGCGCGCATGCGGGTGCGGGCTGCGCAGTACCTTGGCGTGCAGCATGCCGGGCAGCTTGATGTCGCCGGCATACTGCGCGCGCCCCATGACCTTTTCCCGCGCGGTCACTTGCGCCGTGGACGTTCCCACGATGGCCTTGCTCATGCCGGCCTCCTGCGTGTCGTGTTGCAAATAGCGTGTTGCATGAATGCGATGCGCTGGCCGCCCTCATTCAGCGGTGATGCCGAGGTCGCGGATCACCTTGCCCAGGCGCTCGTAGTCGCCCGCGTTGACCTTGTCGAGCGCCGCCGGCGCCCCGCCCACCGGGCTGGCGCCGAAGGTGGCCATCTTCTCGGCCACGTCCGGCAGGCGGATGACTTCATTGAGCTGCTGGTTCAGCACCTTGACCACTTCGGGCGGCGTGCCCCTGGGCGCCATCACGCCGTGCCAGGCGCCGACCACCACGTCCTTGTAGCCAAGCTCGGCCAGCGTCGGCACGTTGGGCAGCAGCGGCGAGCGCTTCGCGTCCGTGATCGCCAGCGGGATCAGCCGGCCGGTGTTGATGTACTGCGCCACCGGCCCCAGCGTGACGTAGGCGAAGTTCACATGCCCCGCCACCACGTCGTTGACCGCGGGTGCCACGCCCTTGTACGGCACGTGCTGGATCTTCACGCCGGCGGCGCGGTTCAGCATTTCGCCGGCGATATGCATCGGCGACCCGGCACCCGGGCTGCCGTAGGTAAAGGTCTTGCCCGCCCTGGCCGCCGCGATCATCTCCGGCACGGTCTTGACGCCCGCGGCCGGGTTGGCCACCAGCAGCACCGCCTGCACCGCGGTCTGGATCACCGGCGTGAATCCGTGCAGCGGGTCGTAGCTGGCGGCGGGCGCCAGTTTGAGCACCATCGGCGCAAGCGTGAACGGGTTCGGCGTGTAGAGCAGCGTGTAGCCGTCGGCCGGCGCGCGACTGACAAAGCTGGCGCCGACCACCCCGCCGGCGCCGGGGCGGTTCTCGACGATCACCGGCTGCTTGAGGCGCGCGGACAGCTTGTCGGCATACAGCCGCGCCATGGCGTCGGTATCGCCGCCGGGCGGATAGGCCACGACCATGGTCACGGTCTTTGCCGGATAGGCCGCGGCCACCGCGCTGCCCGCGACAAGCGCGAGCGCGGCCATGGCAGTGGCGGCAAGGAAGAGGCGGCGGGGGCGATCATGTCTCATCAACAGCTCCTGTGGGGTGCATTCGCGGCGTTGGAGTGGGCTGTTGTGCACACCGCGAAAAACAGGGTTGGCTTGGCGTTACAACGCTGGCGGTTGTTTTATTGGTAAAACGCGTGTTCGCATCAGGAACACACCTACTGTATGCGGCCGATATTGACAACTCAACTTACTGAAATTACCAATTGACTTTTGTTACCTTATTAGTGATTTTTCCTGGTGGCAATGACGAGACATTAGCGCCGGACACGCTACCGGCTGTGAGACAATCTGGCCCGCCCACCGGCACGGACCCAGTCCGGCCGGCACACCAGACAAGAGGACCGCATGCCCCGTGACGCCGCGCCCGCCCAGGGCCAGCCCGCGCCAGACCTGACCGCCAGCCCCTGGACCGACCTCGACGAGGCCGGCAGTGGCCTGACCGTCGACAATTTCCTGACCACCATGCTGAGCCAGCTGGTGACCGCGCTGCGCAGCACGGTCACCAAGCCCTACGCCGAGCAATTCGGCCTGACCGTGCCGGAGTGGCGCATCCTGGCACTGCTGGCGCATGCGAAAGAACTGCCCTTCTCCGAGCTGGTCACGCAATCGACGTCGGACAAGGCGCTGGTCAGCCGCACGCTGCGGCTGCTGGAAGACCGCGGGCTGGTCCGGCTGACTTCGGCCGGCAACACCCCGCGCAAGAAGCTGATCTGCGCTATCACCGAAGCCGGAGCGACGCTGCACGACCAGGTGATGCCGCTGGCACGCAAGGGCCAGGCGGAAGTCATCCGGATGCTGTCGCCGGCAGAACGTGAGGCGGTTTATCAGGGGCTGCGCAAGCTGCTGCGCGCGCAGGCCTGAGCGGAAAAGAACGGAAAGAAACGGAAAAGGAGACCGGCCCGCCTCAGTGCCGCCCGGCCACCTGCTGGCGCTGGTAGGCCGCCAGCGTCAGCCGCATCGCCTCTCGCACCGCCGCCACCGAGCGGTTATCGTCATCGCCCTTGCGCGTCACCATTGACATGGTCAGCACCGGCGCTCCGCGGCCCAGCCGCACCAGGCGCACGGGGTAGTTCTGCACCAGTGTCGGATCGGGGCCCTGCAGGATCGACACCCCCAGCCCCCCGCTGACCATCGCCACGATGGCCGGCGCACTGTCGAATTCCAGCGTGCCGCGGATTTCGGACACGTGCGCATGCACGTATTGCGCCGCCATGGCGCCTGACACGGTATTGCGGTCGTAGCGAATCCAGTCGTACAGGCGGAACAGCGAGGCCACGTTTGTCTCGGTCGCGCCAGGCGGCGCGATCAACACCAGTTCGCGCCGCAACATCGGCGCCCAGCGCAGCCGTGCCGAACCTCCCGTTGCAGGCTGCGCCACCAGCGCGGCATCGATATCCCCGGCCTTGACCGATGCGGTGAGCGTGCTGCTGCGCCCGCGCACCAGGCGCAGCTCGAGCCGGGGATGCCGTTCGCGCACATGGCGAACGATGCCGGGCAACACAATCGGCTGCAGCGACTCGATCACCCCGAGCCGCACCACCCCCTCTACCGTCAGGCCGCTCCCGGCCCGCAACGCCTCCAGGTTCTGCAGCGCCTGGCGCATGGTGTCCGCCACCTCATGCGCAAGCTGGTTCGGCCGCGCCTGCAGCCCGGAGCGGTCGAACAGCGGCTTGCCCAGGTATTGCTCGAGCTGCTTCATCTGCATGCTGACGGCGCTGGGCGTGATGTTGGCCTGGCGCGCCGCGCCGGCGAACGTGCCGGTTTCCAGCACGCCTTCAAGCGTATGGAAGGTCTCGATCTTCATCAAAAACCCTTATGAAGTAACTCAAATAAGTTCGCTTTTCTAATGATAGGGCACCTCGCTAGACTGGCTCGCCATGTCACGCACAACACGGAGGAGACCCCAGCATGCCAGCCATCGCCGCATCCCGACGCCCCCTGCCCTGGACCGCCCGGCAAGCCCGCGAGGACCGCTCGTGGGTCCTGCCCATGAACGAGACCGAGATCCAGGGCATGCGCGATGCACTCAATCACGCCAGGACGCTGGACAAGCCGCTGCTCGACATGGTCCAGGCCGACTTCCCGCTGAACGCGGCGGCGCGCGGCGTGCTCGATCGCGCCATCGCCATTACGCAGGGCGGCTGGGGCATGTGCCTGGTCAAGGGCTTTCCGGTGGACGTGTGGACCGAGGAAGAATCGCGGCTGGCCTACTGGGGCATGAGCCTGTACATGGGCGTGGGCCGCACGCAGAACCGCGCCAGCCAGTTCATGAACGATGTGCGCAACGAAGGCGGCGAATACAAGGTCAAGGGTGGCCGCGGCTACAACACCAACGCCGGGCTGGACTTCCACCAGGACTCATGCGACGTGGTCGGGCTGCTGTGCCGCCGCACCGCCAAGGCTGGCGGCAGCAGCAAGGTGATCAGCTCGCTCGCGCTGCATGATGAAGTGCAGCGCCGGCGCCCGGACCTGATCCCGGTGCTCAAGACGCCCTTCTTCCACAGCTACCAGGGTACGCAGGATCCTGTGCAGCCGCCGTTCTACCGCTGCCCGATCTTCGGCAGCCATCCGGAGTACTTCTCCGCGCGCGCCAACCGCAAGAACACCGATGCCGCGCAGCGCGACTTTGCCGAGGTGCCGCGCCTGACCCCGGCGCAGATCGAAGCGCTGGACCTGCTCGACGAACTGATGCCGAGCGACCAGCTGTGCTTCACCATGGAACTGGAACAAGGCGACATGCAGCTGCTGAACAACTACGTCACGCTGCATTCGCGCACGCCGTTCGAAGACTACGAAGATCCGGACCGCAAGCGCCACCTGTTCCGCCTGTGGCTGGCCGTGCCAGGCTCGCAGCCGTTGCCCGACGACTGGAAGGAGTACTTCGGCGACGTGCGCGCGGGTGCGGTGCGCGGCGGCGTGCGCGGCAGCGCCATCACGCAGGCCTTTCTCGACTACGAGGAACGCCAGGCGGCCGCTCTCGGCATGCTGTTCGAACCCTGGCGTCCGCTGGTGCGACAGGAAGACATGACCCGCATCCTGGCCGGACATACGGCCAGCCAGTCCGAGACGGCTGCCGCATAAGCGCCGCCGCCGGCGATCCCCCCATCGCCAGGACCATAACGAGAGAAACGGAGACAAACCATGCAACGACGCGAATTCCTCGCGCTGCTGGCAGCCGGCACGTTGCTGCCGGCCGGCCTGCGTGCCGCGCCTGCGGTCACCAGGGTGCTGGTCGGCGCGACGCCGGGCGGCGGCACCGACCTGGTGGCCCGCGCGCTGGCCGCCGAACTGGAGCAACGCCTCAGGCAATCCTTCATCGTCGAGAACCGCGGCGGTGCGGCTGGCAATATCGCCGCGACCGCCGTGGCCAAGGCCGATCCCGATGGCAGCACGCTGCTGCTCAGCTACACCAGCCACGCGATCAATCCCGCGCTGTTCGAGAAGAAGCCGTTCGATCCGCTCAAGGACTTCACGCCAGTGTCGCTGATCGCCAGCTCGCCGCTGCTGCTGGTGTCGCGGCCGGACCTGGGCGCGAACAACGTGCGCGAACTGATCGCGCTGGCCAAGTCCCGGCCCGGCAAGCTCAGCCTTGCCGTGGCCGGCATCGGCAGCGCCAACCACCTGGCCGGCGAAATGCTCAAGCATGAGGCCGGTATCGATCTTGTCAGCGTGCCTTACAAGGGCGCGGCACCGGCCGTGGCCGACGTGGTTGCCGGCCAGGCGGACCTGCTGCTGGGCAACGTCGCCACGGTGCAGCCGCTGTTGCTGGCCGGCAAGGTCAGGGGACTGGGTGTGAGCAGCCCGAAGCGGCTGGCCGCGTTTCCGGATGTAGCGCCGATCGCCGACGTGGTTGCCGGATTCGACTACAGCTCGTGGTACGGGCTGCTCGGCCCCGCCGGCATGCCGGCCGACGTGGTGGCGCACCTGGAGAAAGCGGTGCGGGCCGCGGTGGCATCGCCGGCGATGCGCAAGCGGCTGAGCGGCGAGGGCCTGGTGCCAGTGGGCAATGACGCCGCGCAGTTCAGGCAGTTCCTTCAGGGCGAGATCGCCCGCTGGGCGAAGGTCGTAGCCGTCACCGGCACGCGCATGAGCTGAAGCAAAGAAAAAAGGCCGCCCCGGATCCGGGCGCGGCCTTCAAAATGAACGGGACGAGCACGCGCCCGTTCAGACCTCCAGTTCCTCCAGCACCTGGCCCTTGGTCTCGATGCCGAAGAAGTGAACGGTGAGCGCCGCCAGTGCGGGGACCACGGCCAGCGCGAAGAACGCCACATTGAGCGTGCCGTTGCCGATGGTGCCGGCGATCAGCGTCGGCGCGAAGATCGCGGCCAGCTTCAGCCAGGCGCCACCGAGCCCGCAGCCCATGGCGCGCACGCTGGTCGGGTACAGCTCGGGCGTATAGACGTACGCGGTGATGAAGCCGCTGGCCAGGAAGCCCATCGCCAGCGCGCAGAAGGTCGCCACCACGTACACCGACGACGCGTGGAACACGCCGGCCAGCACCAGCGACAGCGCGCACAGCAGGAACGACACGTTGATCACCGGCTTGCGGCCGACCTTGTCGACGATCATCGCGCACACCAGCGAGCCGACCACGCCCAGCACCGAAGCGCCCGCGGCCAGGTTCAGCGCCAGTTGCAGCGGCGCGTGGTAGACGGTCTTGTAGACCGTGGGCAGCCACGTCGACAGGCCGTACTGGATAAAGCCGCAGGTCGCCCACAGCATCCACACCGCGATGGTGCGGCCCAGATAGGCCTTGCTGACGAGGTCGCGCACGCGGCGGCGCGGGTGCTGGGTCATGCGGTCGTAGGCGCTGGCGTTCTGCGGCGGCGGCAGCGGGCCCCTGGCGCGCGCCTCGAAGGCGCGCAGCGCGGCGTCGGCTTCTTCCAGGCGGCCCTTCTCGGCCAGCCAGCGCGGCGATTCGGGAATCACGCGCTTCAGGATGAAGAACAGCACCAGCGGCACGCCGCCGATGAAGTACATCACCTCCCAGCCGTAGTGCGGCACCAGCCAGGCACCGACGCCGTTGGACACCATCAGGCCGATCGGGAACACCACCTCGTACAGCAGCACGAAGCGCCCGCGACCGTGCGCGCGCGTGACTTCGTTGATATAGGTGGCGGCGACCGGCAGTTCGCCGCCGAGGCCCAGGCCCTGCACGATGCGCAGGAACAAGAAGATCTCGAACGACGGCGCCAGGCCGCAGGCAATGCTCATCAGGCCGATGATGCCCGCGCTCCAGCCGATCGAGCGCAACCGCCCGAAGCGCTCGGCCAGCCCCGGGAACAGCAGCGCCCCGACCAGCTGGCCGACCGACGGCGCCGCGATCAGGACGCCGATCTGCACCGGCGTCAGCGACCACTGCGCGATCAGCAGCGGCAGCGTGGCGGCAATAGCGATGACGTCGAAGCCGTCGAAGAAGGTGGCCAGGCCGATCAGCAGCCGGGCGCGGATATGCATGGCGTTGCCCGGCATCCGTTCGATGCGGGCGACGATGTTGCCGCGCGTGACCGCGCCGCCGCGGGCGGTGGCCGCGGCGCTCTGGCCGGCACTGTCGGCCGTGGTCACGATACCTGCGGTGGCGGCCACCGGTGCGCCGGGGGACGCTGCGTCTTGTCTCTGGGTGAACACGGTACTTCTCGGTTGATTCTGGGGACGGCCCGCTTGCGGGAGGTTTGCTCCCCTCTCCCGCTTGCGGGAGAGGGGCCGGGGGTGAGGGGCGGCGGCTCTAACGGCGTGGTGCCTTGCCAAACCACCCCTCACCCTGCCCTCTCCCCATGAGGGGAGAGGGGAACACCGTCGGTGTTCAGTGAGTGTGCGGCAGGATTACAAATCCAGCACCAGCTTGCTGCCCTTGCACCCCGACACGCACACCATCATGGTCTTGTTGCTGGCGCGCTCGCTGTTGCTCAGCACGCTGTCGCGGTGGTCGGGGCAGCCTTCCAGCACGGAGGTCTCGCACGAGCCGCACACGCCTTCGCGGCAGCTGTACTCGACTTCCACGCCGGAATCGAGCAGCGCATCGAGCAGCGACTTGCCCGACGGTACCTTGACCAGAGAGCCGGTGCGCGACAGCTGCACCACGTATTCGCCTTCCTGCACCGCCTCGGTCGACGGGTCGGCGGCAAAGCGCTCGATATGGACGTTGGGGTAGGCATGCGCCTCGCACGCGGCCTCGAACGCATTCAGCATCGGGCCGGGGCCGCAGCAGTAGAAGTGCGTCTGCACGTCCTGACCGCCCAGCATGGCCTTCAGGTCCGGCGGCGCGCCCGCTTCGTCGTCGAAATGGAAGCGCACCGCGTCGCCGTAGGCCGACAGCGTTTCGACGAACGCCGCCTCGGCGCGCGAACGCGCGCAGTAGACCAGCGTGAACGACTTCCCCAGCTCCGCCAGCCGGCGCGCCATGCAGACGATCGGCGTGACGCCGATGCCGCCGGCCACCAGCACGGTGTGCGCGGCGCTCTCGTCCAGCTCGAAGTTGTTGCGCGGCGCGCCCACCGTCAGCGTGGCACCCACGCGCAGCTGCTCGTGCACGTAGCGCGAGCCGCCGCGACTGCCGCGGTCCAGCAGCACGCCCACGGTGTAGCGGTTGCGCGCTTCCGGCGCGCCGCACAGCGAGTAGCTGCGCACCAGGCCGTTGCCCAGGTGCAGGTCGATATGGGCGCCCGGGCTGTACTCGGGCAGGGTCTTCCCTTCGGGATCTTGCAGTTCGATGCTGACCACGCCGCGCGCTTCGTAGCGCATGGCCTGGACGCGCAGGGTCAGGGACTGGTGGGCACTCATTGCTGCTTCCTTCTGTTGCGCTTCTCTGCTTACCGCTTCTCGGTCAGGAACTTGCCTGCCGGGCCGCCCGCGTTCTTCTGGCGGCGCGTATTGCCGTCGATGCCGCCCTCGATCGCCCATTCGGCGAACATGGTCGGGCCCGGCTCGAAGGCGCGCGGCTCCCAGTGTTCGTCGAGCTGGTCTTCATCGGCGTAGTACTCGATCAGGCCGCCGGCGGGGTTCTTGAAGTACCAGAAGTAAGCCGAAGAAATCGGATGCCGGCCCGGGCCAAGCTGCGTGTCCCAGCCCTTGCGCGAGACGTGCATGCCGCCGCCGAACACTTCATGGATATCGCGCACGGTGAAGGCGACATGGTTCAGGCCGCTCTTCGGTTCCGGCAGCTGCAGCAGGAACAGGTCGTGGTGGCCGCCGTCCGCCGTGCAGCGCAGGAACGCGCCGCGGTCCGGGTAGCGATCAGACGGCACGAAGCCGAACTTCTCCACATAGAACCGCTCGGTGGCCTTGACGTCCTTCACGAAGAACACCACGTGGCCGACTTCGATCGGCGTGGCGTGGTCGTAGATCGGGCTGCGCTGGTTCAGGCGCGGCTTGTCGTTCCACGTATTCATCAGCGCGCATTCGACCTGCACGTCATGCTTGCGCGTGACCTGGAAACGCACGGCCAGGCCGTTCGGATCGGTGCAGCCAATGCGCAGCGTGCCGCCTTCGCCTTGCCTGATGAAGCCCGGCGCATCGGCGATCGCGTCGGCCAGGTGATCGAGCGATGCCTGCGATTCGACACCCCACACCACTTCGCGCAGCGTCGGGCCAGCCTCGATCGCGGGCGGCAGCGAAGGATCGCCGATGCGGCGCACCAGCACGCGGCAGCCGTTCAGCGTTTCGAAGTCCAGGCCTTGCGCGTCGTCGCGCTTGATGGCCAGGCCCCAGTCCGAGAAAAAGCCACGGCAGGCGTCAAAGTCATCCGCGCCGTAGACGATCTCGTCGATTCCCAATACCTTGATCATTGCTTCTCTCCAGCCTGCCGGGTTCAGTGGTTGGCCCACGGCAGCGGTTGTTCGTTCAGGCCCCAGTACACGCTCTTCTGCTCCATGTACTGCAGGATGCCCAGCCGTCCCTTCTCGCGGCCCAGGCCGCTGTCGCGCCAGCCGCCGAACGGCGTCGCGATCGAGAACTGCTTGTAGGTGTTGATCCACACGTTGCCCGCCTGCACTGCACGTGCCACGCGCCACGCGCGCTTGTAGTCGCGCGTCCAGATGCCGGCAGCCAGCGCGTAGACGCTGTCGTTGGCCTGCTCGATCAGGTCGTCCTCGTCGTCGAACGGGATCGCCACCAGCACCGGGCCGAAGATCTCTTCCTGGCAGATGCGGGCGTTGTTGTCCAGGCCCTCGATGATGGTGGGCGTGTAGAAGTAGCCGTTGGGCAAACCGGCCACATCGGGGCGCACGCCGCCGGTGCGCAGTTGCCCGCCTTCATGCACGCCGGTCGCGACGTAGGATTCGATGCTGTCGCGGTGGCGATCGGTGATCAGCGGACCCATCTGGGTGCGTTCGTCGGCGGGATCGCCAACGCGCAGGTGCGCGGCACCGGCGGCGAGGCGGTCGATAAAGGCCTCGTACTGCGAACGCGCGACGAACAGGCGCGAGCCGGCGATGCACGACTCGCCCGACGAGCTGAAGATGCCGTACAGCACGCCGTTGACCGCGTGGTCGAGGTCGGCGTCGTCGAACACCATGGTCGGCGACTTGCCGCCCAGCTCCAGCGACACCGGCATCATCTTGTCGGCGGCGATATGCGCGATGTGCTTGCCGGTGGTGGTGCCGCCGGTGAACGACACGCGGCGCACCAGCGGATGCTTCGTGATGGCGTCACCGATCACCGAGCCCTTGCCGGGCAGCACGCTGATCAGGCCCTTGGGCACGCCGGCTTCTTCGCAGATGCGCGCCAGTTCCAGCGCCATCAGCGGCGTGACTTCGGCGGGCTTGACCACCACGGCGTTGCCGGCGGCCAGCGCGGGTGCCATCTTCTGCGCCTCGCTGGCGATCGGCGAGTTCCACGGCGTGATCGCCGCGACCACGCCCATCGGCTCGTAGACGCTCATGGTCAGGCAGTCGCCGCGCTGCGGCGTGATGGTTTCTTCCAGCGTTTCGCAAGCGGCGGCAAAGAACTGGAAGGTGCCGGCAGCGCTGGCCACCAGCGCGCGCGTCTCGCTGATGGGCTTGCCGTTGTCCAGGCGCTGGCGCTGGGCCAGCGGTTCGGCTTGCGCGCGGATCAGTTGGGCCACGCGGTACAGCACGGCGGCGCGCTCGTGCGGTTTGCGCTGAGCCCAGCCGCTGGTGAGAAAGGCGTGGTGGGCGCCCTGCACTGCCTCTTCCACGTCAGCCAGGCTCGCGGCGTTCAGTTCGGCGACGACTTCGCCGGTGGCCGGGTAGCGCGTGCCGTAGCGGTCGCCGGTGCCGAGGCGCCATTCGCCGGCGATGCAGATGGGGAGTACTTCTTGTGGGTTCATGTCGTTGCCTGCTATGTCTGTCGTTGCCTGGGCCCTGCTGCGGTCTCTTGCTGCGACGGCGTTGTCAAATGCTGCTGCGTAACTCCCCTCTCCCGCTTGCGGGAGAGGGGTGGGGGTGAGGGCTGGCGCTTCTCACGGAGTGCAGCGCCTCGTCCTTGGCACACACCGGCCCTCACCCCCGGCCCCTCTCCCGCTCGCGGGAGAGGGGAGCAAACCGGCAGCATGGATTGGCGCCTTTCAAATCGATACCGCGTGCGCCCGGTTCCCCAGCGCCCGCACCACACTGAACACCGTCAGCGCCGACGTCTTCGGATTCGCCGCCAGCGGCTTGCCGCGCATCGTCAGCTCAAACCCGCCGAACGCGCCACGCGCTTCCACGTGATGCACGTTTTCCACCGCATGCGGATCGGCCAGCAGCTTCACCGCGGTGCGGTCCAGCCCGAGGCCGGCCAGCGACACCGTAGCGGCGACGTTGGCGTTCTTCGGGTACAGGCGCGCGGCATCGCGCGCGGTGCCTTCGAAGATCACCGTCGCCTCGGTCAGCGCATCCAGGTCGAACAGCTTCTCGGCCGGGGTGCCAGCCCACGCACGCGCCGGCTTGCGGCCGGTGTAGATGACTTCGTCCAGTCCGCCGACGCGGGCCGCGGCCAGCGCGTCGATCGCGCCGATCGCGCCGGACAGCAGCTGCACCTGCGTGCCGCCGCGGCGCGCCGCCGCTTCCAGACGCTCGGCCATGCCGGGCTCGGACAGCGCGCCCACCGACACCACCATGCACGGGATGCCGCGTTCCAGCGCCGGCACGATGTGCTCTTCCAGCGCATGGTGGCCGGCGCACTCGACCAGCAGGTCGGGGCGCTGGTCGTCGAGGTGCGTGGCCACGCGGGCGCTCGGCGCCAGCGCGGAGAGCGCGCCGCGGGCCTCGTCCATCGCGCTCTCGGGCACGATCACCACGTCGAAGGCGACGTCGGGATCGCTCTTGAGCAGCTCAAGCACGCCACGGCCGATCGCACCGCACCCAATCATGGACACATGCAGCATTTCTGGTCTCCCTCAGGCGCTGACGGTGGCCTGTTCCGAAGCCGGGGTTTCCTTGTTCACCGGCGGGCCGGCAAACACGGTCTTGAAGCTGCCGATCGACAGCATGTCGATTTCCAGCAGGAACGGGCCGGGCTCGACCGTGGCCTGCTCCAGCGCGGCGCCGACATCGGCCAGACTGCTGACGCGGGTGTGGCGCAGCGACAGCGACTTGGCCAGCGCGGCGTAGTCGGGCGTATGCAGGTCCACATAGTGGCGGCGGCCGCCGTACTGCGCGTCCTGGATGTTCTTGATCACGCCGTAGCCCTTGTCGTTCATCAGCACGATGACCATGTCGGCACGTTCCTGCACCGCGGTGGCCAGTTCACCCAGGTTCAGGATGAAGCCACCGTCGCCGGCCAGCGTGAAGGTCTTCTTGCCCGACGCAGTGGCTGCCGCGCCGATCGCGGCGCCGATGCCCATCGCCAGGCCCTGGCCGATGCCGCCGCCCAGCGCATGCACGCCGGCGCGCGAGTCGAAGATGCGCAGTTCGCGGTTGCCCCAGGTGCTGTTCGACACGGTCACATCGCGCACCCAGTTGAAGTTGCGGCCCACCGCGCCTTGCAGTGCCTGCACCAGCGCCGAGTACGGGCCGAGGCCGTCGACCAGGCCGTTGACGGCGACATCGTGCGCGCGGCGCAGGTCGGCGGCGAAGGCCGGGTCGACCTTCAGGCGCCCTTCCAGGCGGTCCGCCAGCGCGTCCAGCGCCAGCGCAGCGTCGCCGCTGACAAAGTAGTCGCTCAGGTAGCAGCGGCCTTCGGCGGCGGGATCGGCGTCGATACGCAGCAGCGGGCGCGGCAGCTTCAGTTCGTACTTCAGCGTTTCGTTGCCGCGCAGGCGCGAACCCACCACCAGCATCGCGTCGCAGGTCTGGTAGAAGGCCTCGACCGGCTTGTGCAGGTTGTAGGCGCCCAGCGAGCGCGGATCGTCTTCCGCCACGATGCCGCGGCCTTGCGTGCTGGTGACCACGCCGAAGCCCAGGTCGAGCAGGCGCTGCACCTGCTTGCTGGCGTGGCGCGCACCGCCGCCCAGCCACAGCAGCGGGCGCCGGGCGTTGACCAGGCGCTCGGCCAGCGCGTCCAGCGCGTGCGCCGACGGCACGTGCTGCGGCACCGGCAACGGCTGCAGGTCCACCGGCAGGTCGATCAGCGCGGCCTGGATGTCGATGGGGATCTCCACGCTGACCGGGCCGGTCGGCGCCGTCAGCGCGGTCTGCACCGCCAGCTTGATGGTGCTGAGCGCGGTATCGGCGCTGCGGATGCGGAAGGCGGCCTTCGACACGGCCTTGAGCATGGTGAGCTGGTCCGGCGCTTCGTGGATGTAGGCCAGGCTCTGATCCAGGTAAGGCGTCTCGATCTGGCCGGTGATGTGGAGCATCGGCGTGCCGGCGGTCAGCGCTTCGACCATGGCGCCGGCGGCGTTGCCCGCGGCGGTGCCGGTGCTGGTCAGGCACACGCCCAGGCCGCCGGTGGTGCGGGCATAGGCGTCGGCCATGTTGGTGCCGCCCGCTTCGCCGCGTGCCGGCACGAAGCGGATCTTGCCGCGCTCGCCCATGGCGTCGAGGATCGGCATGTTGTGGATCGAGATCACGCCGAACGCGGCCTTGACCCCGCACTGCTCGAGAAACGCCGTGATGGCGCAGCCGACGGTAACCTGCTGTGGTTCGTACTGGTGTTGATTAGGCATGACGGGAGTGTCCTCCGGAGATATCGATATGGCTGCCCGTGGTGTACGAAGACAACGGCGAGGCAAGGAACAGGATGGCGCGGGCTGCCTCGACAGGCAGGCCCAGGCGTCCAAGGGGAATATGTTTCTGCTGGGCCAGGCGCGCGGTCCACGCGGCCCAGTCCAGGTGGCGGTCTTCTTCTGGGCGCGCCTCGAAGCGGCGGCGCCACTGGCCCGACTCGACCAGCCCGATCAGGATGCCGTTGACGCGGACACCCCTGGGCGCGAATTCGGTGGCCATCGAGCGCACCAGGTTGAGCACGCCGGCGCGCGCGGCCGAAGTCGCCACCATGTGCGGCTCGGGCTGCTGCGCCAGCAGTGAGTTGACGCAGACGATGGCGCCCTGGCCCGACTTCTCCAGCTGCGGCAGGAAAGCGCGCGTCGGGTGGATCACCGAGAAGAACTTGAGCTGCAGTTCGTCCATCCAGGCCGCGTCTTCGGTATTGGCGAAGGTGGACACGCGGCCCTGGCCGGCGTTGTTGACCAGCATGTCGACGTTGCCCAGCGTGGCCTGCACGGCGGCGGCGAAGGCAGCGACCTGTTCCGGCTTGAGCACGTCGCAGGTGGCGACATAAAGCCGGCATCCGGGGAATTTCTCGCGCAGCTGCGCTTCGGCGCTGCGCAGGCGGGCTTCGTCGCGGCCGCACATGGCGACGGCGGCGCCCGCTTCGAGCAGCAGCTCGACGGTCGCCAGCCCGATGCCGGAGGACCCGCCGGTAACGACGGCAACCTTGCCGCCGAGTTCAATCATGGACATTGTCCTCACTCCCGATACAGATTCACCACCTTGCCGGCGCTGTGCAGCGACGGCCGGTAGTCGAGCAGGCGCGACAGCTCGCCCGCGTTGTTCCTCACCTTCTCCACCATCGCGTCCAGCTGTTCCGGATCGATATGCGCGGCGGGGATGGTGGCGCCCAGCGCCGCCACCACCTTGCCGGTGCGGTCGCGCACCGGCGCGGCGATGGTCGAGATGCTCGATTCGAAGAAGCCTTCCTGCAGCACGTAGCCGCGCTCGCGATCGCGCTGCACGATGGCAAAGAGCGCATCGACCGTGCGCGGCGTGCTGTCGGAGAACACTTCCAGCTGCGCCTCCGGATACAGCGCGCGCAGTTCCGCCAGCGACAGGTCTTCCAGCAGCACCCGGCCCAGCACGGTGGCATGCGCCGGCAAACGCGTGCCGACGTTGACCGAACTGGCGAAGGGTCGCGGCGACACCGCCTTGGCCACATACACGATCGAACGCCCGTCGCGCACCACCAGGTTGGTCGGATAGCCGATCTCGTCGCGCAGCCGCTCCAGCAGCGGGCGGCCCAGCTCGGTCAGCTCCAGCGACGCCAGGTACTCGAACCCGAGCCGCAGCACCGCCATGCCCAGCCGGAAATCGCGGCCACCATCGGCACGCTCGACAAAGCCCAGCATTTCCAGCGTGGCCAGCAGGCGGAACACGGTGGAGCGCGGCACCTTCAGGCGGCGCGCCAGTTCCGCGGCCGACATGGTGCGGTCCTTGCTGCTGAATTCGCCGAGCAAGCGCAGCCCTCGCTCCAGGCCCGGGACGATGTACTTGTCCGGGGTCTCGTTGGCGGCCGGCGTGGTCGGGATGGCGTTGGTGTTCATGGTCAGTGCGTGCGGACGGGCCGATGGCGCATCAGCGCTTGATCTTCGTCAGCGGGTGCTCGGGCGGGTACGTCGGCGTGATCGGCTTCCTGGCGCCGAGCATTACGCACATCAGCGCGTCTTCCTCGCCGATGTTGATTTCCTCGCGATACACGCCCGGCGGCACCGAAACCAGGTCGCGGTCGGTCAGGATGGTCTCGAAGCGCTCGCCGTCCTTTTCCAGGATCAGCTTGATCTTGCCGCGCAGGATGAAGAACACCTCTTCCACGTCGGTGTGGATATGCGACGGGCCTTCATGGCCGGCCGGGATGATCATCGTCGAGAAGGTGAAGTGCTCCGAGGGCACGGTGTTGGTGTCCGCGGCCACGCCGGTGCCGCCGGTACCCAGGTAGCGCATCTGCGCGCGGCGGTACTTGGGGTCGTAGTCGGCCTGGAACTTCAGCGCGTCCCAGTCGTACTTGCGCGTGGAGAAGCGCGCCACGCGGCTTTCCATCCACTGGTCGAACGAGGCGCCGTCCGGCTGGTCCCAGGAACGCTTGATGTTTTGCTGTTGGGAAAGATCGCTCATTTGGATTCCTTCTGCTTGATGTGGCTTTCAGTGGATCGGATGGATCAGTGCATGACAAAGCCGCCGTTGACCGCCAGCGTCTGGCCGGTCACGAAACGGGCGAGGTCGGACAGTGCGAACAGCACCGCGCCGCAGACGTCATCGGGCAACTGCTCGCGCGAGATCGCGCGCTGCTCGCGGTAGAGGTCATGGCGATGCTGGGGCACGTATTCGGTGGCTTCCACCAGCGTCAGGCCCGGGGCCACCGCGTTGACGGTGATCTGGTCGCGGCCCAGCTCGCGGGCCAGCGAACGGGTCATGCCGATGATGGCGCTCTTGCTGGCCACGTAGGCGAGCAGGTTGGGCGCGCCCCACAGCGGCGTATCCGAGGCCAGGTTCACCACCGCGCCACGGCCGCTGGCGCGCAGCGCCGGCAGGCAGGCGGCGGTCATCAGCCAGGTGCCGCGCACGTTGACGTTCATCACGCGGTCCCAGGTGGCGATGTCGATGGCGCTGGCGTCGCGGCCGCCCGAATCGGTCACGGCGGCGTTGTTGACCAGGCCGTCGAGGCCGCCCAGGGCCTTCACCGCCGCGTCGGCACAGGCCTGTACCGACGCGGGGTCCGACAGGTCTAGCGTGACCGGCACCACGTTCAGTCCGGCGGCCCGCAGCGTGTCAGCTTCCTGCTGCAGGCGCTCGGCCAGGATGTCGGCCATCGCCACGCTGGCGCCGGCTTCGGCCAGCGACTTGACGAAGGCCAGGCCCAGGCCGCGCGCGGCGCCGGTGACCAGCACCTTGCGGCCGGCCAGCAGCGTGTCGTTCTTGATGGCCTCAGGCATGGCTGGCGGCTCCCGAGCTTTGCGCCGGCTTCAGCATGGCCACCGGCTCGTCGGCGACTTCCTGCTCGGCGCGGCGCTTCAGCAGGCGGCGCACGCGCGTGATGCCGGCATCGTGCTGGTACAGCATCTCGTGGTCGCGCGCGTTGGGCGCCATCATTTCCAGCACCACGCGGTCCTGCTCCAGCACGTCCCAGTGCAGTTGCTCCAGGCGGTTGCGATACAGGAAGCGCCACACGTCGCGCTCCCAGCCCTGCACGTGGCGGGTGCGCCAGAAGAACACCATGCAGTGGTCTTCATCCACCGGGGTGGCCATGCCGACGATGCCGAACGGGCCGCCGGGGCCGACCTTGGCGCGGTACGGGATCGCCAGGCGCAGCCACAGCGTGCCGGTCTCGCCAAACTCGACCCAGTCGAAGTTGACGCCGCGCTGGCCGGTCTTCTCGAACACCAGGCCGTGCTCGGTCTCGCGGATCTGCATCACTGCCGACTTTTCGCCCGCAGCCATCGAGTGCGATACCGCGTGCAGGTAGGCGCCGTGCATCGGGTCCATCACGTTGTCGATGGCGTAGCGGTAATTGCAGTCCCAGTGCGCCACGCACAGGAAGTTGCTGTGTTCTTCGCTGATCAGCTCTTCCGGCAGGCGCAGTTCGTCGGGGCTGCCTTCGCCTTGCGGCGCCTGGTCGCCGAACCACAGGAAGATCGCGCCGGCCTTTTCCTGCACCGGGTAGCTGCGCACGCAGGTGCGGCCTTCCAGCGGACAGCTTTCCACCGCCGGCACGCTCTTGACCTGGCCGTCGCCGCCCACTTCCACGCCGTGGTACCAGCAGGCGACGCGGTCGCCCAGGTTCCAGCCCATCGACAGGCGCGCGCCGCGGTGCGGGCAGCGGTCTTCCAGCGCGTGGACCTGGCCAGCGCCGTCGCGCCACAGCACGATGTTCTGGCTCAGGCGGGTGATGCCGATCGGGGCGTGGGACACCGCCCACGAGGCGGCGACCGGGTACCAGTAGTTGCGCAGGCCGGTGTTCAGGCGGGCTTCGGCGCGGGCTTGCTTGTTCGATTCCATGTTGTTCTCGCTATGCGTGCGATTCGGGCGCGGTTCAGACGCGGTGATGGCGCGGTTCAGGCGCCCAGGCGGCGCATTTCGGAGAGGAAGCGCTCTTCGGTCCAGGGCTGGCCATCGACGCCCAGGAAGCCGGCGGCGTTGAATGCGCGCACGATGTCCTGCGGGTTCTGCGCACCGCCTTCGAAGGCGGCTTCCAGCGCGTCGCCCAGCGCGTTCTCGTAGGCGGTCGCGACGGCAGCACGGGTCTGCCAGACGATGTTGGCGACCTTGCCGGGTTGCTCGATATGGCCCTTGCCTGCGACGTTGTTCGGCGCCGGACGCTCCCAGGGCACCAGGTTCGGGTTGTACGAGAGGCTTTCCATTGCGCTTTGCTCCATGTCTTGCAGCTTGGGGGACCGTGTTCCGACGCCGTCCGGAAGCGACCTGCTTTTGCGTCCGTCGTGTTTTACTAATGAAACACTGGTTTAGATATTGAACACAGGTACGACTATAGACAACACAACCGTAAAAATTGACTGGGGTAAACCCGCGAAGTCGGATCAGGCGGCGCAAGCGGCGCGCCCGCGGAGCGGCGCCGCGCGGCTGGCGGCGCCCGGAAGGAGGGTCAGGCGTCGCCGTGCGACAGTTGGGGCAGCGCCAAGCGGATCAGCCGCGCGGTCGCGGCGGCCTGCTCGATATAGCAGGCATGGCCGGCGTCAGGGATCAGCGCCAGCGGCAGGTTGAAGCGTTCGGCCAGCGTGCCGCAGGCCAGCGGCGTGGTCACCACGTCGTGGCTGCCGCAGGCGATGCGCGTGGGCAGCGACGACGGCCGGCGCGACAGGTAACGGTCGATGTCGTCGCCGCACAGCATCGCCACGGCCTGGCGGTAGCCGTCGGGATTGAGCCGCTGCATGTTCCAGCGCACCCACGACTGCGCGCCGGCATCGGCCTGTTCGCTCAGCAATCTGGCCGGTCCGCGTTGGGCCAGCCCTTCCACCCCAAGCGTGTCCAGTGCCGCCAGCCGCTGCTGCGCCACCTGCCGGGCCTGCGCCTCTTTGCCCGCCCCGCCGTAGCCCTGGGCCACGCTCAGCAGCAGCAGCCGGGCCGGCAGGTTGCGCGCGGCAGCGACATAGGCCGCGGCCATCAGCGCACCCAGCGAATGGCCAACGATCAGTGCCGGCTGGATTCCCAGCGCCTGCAGCAAGCCGTCGAGCCGCAGCGCGTAATCCGATGCCAGCGGACGTTCCTGCGCCAGCGGCGTCGAGTTGCCGTAGCCCGGCGCGTCCCAGGCGATCACGCGCGCCTGCGCGGCCAGCAGGCTGGCGCACGGCAGCCATGAGGCGGCGCCGGAACTGATGCCATGCAGCAGCACGATGGCCGGCCCGCTGGTCCCGCCGCTGCGATAGGCCACCTGCGCGCCGCGGTCGACCGTCACCGCGCGTTCCGCAAACCCGCTGCTCAGGGCCTCCAGTAGCTGCCGATCCGGCTGCGGGGAAATGGGGGGCTGATTTTGTTCCATATATAAAACTCAGGTTTACGAATAAAACTTTTAGAGCATAGGCGTGCGCATCAGGAAACGGGATGAGGGTAAACGATAGGCGCATTTGACCCCGAAAGCGCCGGCGCGCCGCACTGGTGCATGCGTCTGCGTGCGCCAGTGCCAGGCCCTGTCACATGAAATCGGGCGCAGCGCCTTTGCCGGCGCGGCAAGGCCCGTTGGACGGCCGGGCCTCCGTCAACGCGTTTCGCCCCATGCCGATGCACCGCCCGCGGGCACGCCACCTCCTTTACGGGTGCAGCCGGCGCCTGTCCGGCGCGTCGCCGCCCTGCCGCACTAGGGATAACCCTCCTCACAACTTTTGGAAACTCGCGGCTATATTTTGCTCAACGTTTCTTATGTTGTTTGCCGTTCCATATATAAAACATAAAAGCGGCTATGGCAGCATTTTTGCTAGACATCGCGGCCTGGACAGCCCAAGCGGGCCCACACGAGGAGAACAGCCTGCCAACCACGAGCCTGCCCTGAAACGCGGCCGCCATCGCAGCGGCCCGGACCACAAAGACGATTACAAGACGGAAAAACGGAAGGAAACCGGTAGATGAAACTTGCACGAACCGCCGCGGCACTGCTTGCGGCTTCCCCCCTGCTGGCCTCGGCCCAGTCGTCGGTGACGCTGTACGGCGTCATCGACAGCGGTGTCGAGTACGTGAGCAATGTCGGCGCCAACGGCGACAGCCTGGTGCGCATGCCCAACAACACCGCCACGGTGCCGTCGCGCTGGGGCATCCGCGGCACGGAAGACCTGGGCGGCGGGCTGAAGGGCCTGTTCGTGCTGGAATCGGGCTTTTCGCCGGACACGGGCAACGCCAACCAGGGCGGCCGCCTGTTCGGGCGCCAGGCGCTGGTCGGGCTGAGCAACCAGTATGGCCAGCTGTCGTTCGGCCGCCAGTACACGATGCTGTTCTGGGCCATCCTCGACAGCGATATCCTCGGGCCGAACGTGTACGGCTCGGGCTCGCTCGACAGCTACCTGCCCAACACGCGCGCCGACAACGCGGTCGCGTACAAGGCCAACTTCAATGGCTTGGTGGTTGGCGCCACCTACAGCTTCGGCCGCGACGCGGTCAACGCCGGCCCCAGCCCGGCCGGCACCAACTGCGCCGGCGAGAACCCCGCCGACAAGAAGGCCTGCCGCGAGTGGTCGGCCATGATCGGCTATGACAGCAAGACGTGGGGCCTGATCGCGGCCTACGATTCGCAGCGCGGCGGCCCCGGCGCCTTCGGCGGCCTGACCAACAGCAACCTGACCGACGATCGCCTGTCGCTGGGCGGCTACATGCTGCTGAAGAACACCAAGCTCGGCGCCGGCTGGATCCGCCGCGACAACGAAGGCAGCCCCACCCCGGTCAGCGACCTGTACTACGCGGGCGTGTCCTACGACATCACCCCGGCAATCAACCTCGCCGGGCAGGTCTACTTCCTGAACTACCACGGCAGCGACAACCAGGCGATGCTTTACGCGGCGCGCGCGACATACAGTTTCAGCAAGCGCACCTCGGTCTATGCCACCGCGGGCTATATCAATAACGACGGCCAGCTCGCCATGTCGGTGAGCGGTGGTTCGCCCGGCTCCAACCCCCGGCCTGGCGCGAACCAGTGGGGCTCGATGCTGGGCATCAAGCACATTTTCTGAGTCGGTCGAGTTGGCCACCACGCCCCGGCGCGGCTCGCCGGGCTCCGCCAGCCGCTTCACCGCCATGTTGGCCCCGGCCCCCGCCGGGCGCCGAGTTTTACCGAGGTCTGAACATCATGAAGTCTGCACGCCGCAAAGTCCTGGCCACGCTGGCCGCCGCCGCCTCCGTGCTCTGCACCGGCACCGCCCTGGCGCAGGGCGCGTACCCGAGCAAACCCATCACCATCGTCGTCGCCTATCCGGCCGGCGGCGATGTCGACGTCCTGGCCCGCATGTTCGCGGAAAAGCTGGCACCGCGGCTGAAGCAGTCGGTGGTGGTGGAAAACCGCACCGGCGCCGCCGGCACCATCGGCAGCGCCTATGTCGCGCGCGCCAACCCGGACGGCTACACGCTGCTGCTCGCGCCCAACACGGTCGCCATCGCTCCGCTGGTGCTGAAGGCCGGCACCGGCGCCACCTACGACGTGCAGCATGACTTCACGCCGATCTCGCAGATCGGCACGCAGTCTCTGTTCGTGGTGGTCAACAAGGGCACCGGCATCACCAAGGTCAGCGACCTGGTGGCACGCGCCAAGTCAGGCAAGGTGGAAACCTATGCCACGCCGGGCAACGGCTCGCCGATGCACATCATGGGCGAACTGTTCAACAAGTCCGCCGGCATCAAGATCAGCCAGGTGCCGTACCGCGGCCTGGCGCCCGCCATTGTCGACGTGATCGGCGGGCAGGTGCCGGTGACCTACGTCACCTACGGCGCAGTGGCGCAGTACGTGGGCAACGGCAGCCTGGTGCCGCTGGCGGTGGCGGACCTGAAGCGCTCGCCGTTCGCGCCCGGCGTGCCGACGCTGGCGGAGCTGGGCTACAAGGATGTCGAGATCGGTGCCTGGCAGGCGCTGCTCGGTCCGAAGAACATGCCCGCCGACGTGGTGCGCACGCTCAACTCGCACATCAATGAAATCCTGAAGATGCCCGACGTGGTGTCGCGCATGGCCACCATCGCGGTCACGCCGGCGGGCGGCGAGCCGGCCGCGCTGTCGAAGCTGATCGCCGCGGATACCACGCGCTATACGAAGATCGTGAAGGAGTTCGGCATCCAGGCCGACTGATAGCCCGGGAAAGAGGCGTCTGGATGCTCCCTCTCCCGCATGCGGGAGAGGGAGCAAACCGGACTCAGTTCACCTGCCGGTTCATCCCCTCCCAGAACGGCTCGCGCAGCTTGCGCCGCAGCAGCTTGCCCGACGGATTGCGCGGCAGCGCGTCGACGAACTCGATGCTCTTCGGCACCTTGAAGCCGGCCAGCCGCTGGCGCGTCCACGCAATGATGCCGTCGCGATCGGGCGACTGTCCCGGCTTCAGCACGACGATGGCCTTGACCGCCTCGCCCCACTTCTCGTCCGGCACGCCGATCACCGCCACGTCGGCCACTTGCGGGTGGCCGTAGATCGCGCTCTCGACCTCGGCCGGATAGACGTTCTCGCCGCCGCTGATGATCATGTCCTTGACGCGGTCGTGGATGTACAGGTAGCCCTGCGCATCCAGGTAGCCCGCGTCGCCGGTGCGCAGCCAGCCGTCCGCGTCGATGGTGCGCGCGGTCTCCTCGGGCTGCTTCCAGTAGCCGGCCATGTTGTGCTGCGAGCGCACCACGATCTCGCCGACCTCGTCCGGACCCAGCGCGCGCCCTTCATAGTCGACCACCTTGATTTCCACGCCCGGCAGCGGCTTGCCCGCGGCACGCATGCGCGGCACCTCTTCGGTGGTGTGGTCCTCCGGCGGCAGGGCGACGATGGTGCCGGTGGTCTCGGTCATGCCGTACTGCTGCACGAAGCCGCAGCCGAACACCTCGATGCCCTCGCGCAGCAGCGCCGCCGGAATCGGCGCGGCGCCGTACAGCAGGTACTTCAGCCGCGAGTAGTCCACATGGCGCGCGCGCGGGTCGCGCAGCACGATCTGCATGGCCGCCGGCACCATGAACAGCTTGCTGACGCGCTCGTGCTCGATGAAATCCAGCACCGCGCGCGGATCGAATTCGCGCGCGACCACGCCCTTGGCGCCAGAGAGGAGATTGCGCAGTCCCCAGCCCGAGCCGCCGATATGCGCCACGGGCATCGCCACCAGCGAGATATCATCGGCGGTCCAGTGCGACCAGGGGATGCCTTCGCGCTCGCTAACCTCGGTGCCGATGGTCAGGTTGCGGTGCGTCAGCATGGCGCCCTTGGGCCGCCCTGTGGTGCCCGACGTGTACAACTGCAGCACCACGTCATGCGGCGCCGGCCGGTGTGCCGGCGGCGTGGCCGGCTGCGCGTCGCGCCAGTCGGTGTAGCAAGGTGCATCGCCGCCGTCGGCGCACGGCTCCATCAGCACCACCTTGCGCACCATCGGCAGTGCCGGCAGCAGCGACCTTGCCATCGCCGCCGATTCCGGCCCGACGAACAGCACCACCGCGTCGCAATGGCCGACGATGAACTCGATCTCCGGCGGCGCCAGGCGCCAGCTGGCCGGCGTGGTGACGACGCCGGCCTTGGCCGCGCCGAGCAGCAGCTCGAAGTAGTGGTCGCTGTTCTTGCCGATATAGGCAATGCGGTCGCCGGCGTGGAGATCCTCGGCCAGCAGCGCCTGCGCGACCCGGTCGGTATTGCGCTCGAAGTCGGCGTAGGTGGTCTGGCGGCCCTCGAACGCATACGCCACCGCGTCGGGCCGCAGCCCGGCGAAATGGCGCACGGCATCGGGCAGCGTGCTCAGGTAGCTGAAATCCATGCGCGTCTCCGTGTTGATTGGATCCAGGCGGCTTCGCCTCAGCGCGGCGCCATCCGGATGGCGCCGTCCAGCCGCACGGATTCGCCGTTGAAATAGCCGTTGCGGCACATCTCGATGGCCAGCGAGGCGAACTCTTCCGGCTGGCCCAGGCGCTTGGGGAACGGCACCGAAGCGGCCAGCGCGGCCTTGACGTTCTCGGCCGCGCCCTGCAGCAGCGGCGTATTGAAGATGCCCGGCAGGATGGTATTGACGCGGATGCCCTCGCCCGCCAGGTCGCGCGCGATCGGCAGCGTCATGCCGACCACGCCGGCCTTGGACGCCGTGTACGCGGCCTGCCCCATCTGGCCGTCCTGCGCCGCCACCGATGCGGTGTTGATGATCACGCCGCGCTCGCCGCCCGCGGTGTCCAGCGTCAGCATGCCGGCCGCCGAGCGCGCGATGCAGCGGAAGGTGCCGATCAGGTTGATCTGGATGATGCGCTCGAAGGCGTCGGACGGAAAATGCTTGATCTGGTCCGGCGCTTCCTTGGAACGCGATGCGGTCTTGATGGCATTGCCCGTGCCGGCGCAGTTGACCAGGATGCGCTCCTGGCCGATGGCGGCGCGCGCCTTGGCGAAGCCGGCCTCGACCTCGGCCTCGGAAGTCACGTTGACCTGGCAGAACACACCGCCCAGCTCGCGCGCCAGCGCTTCGCCCTTCTCGGCGTTGAGGTCGAACAGCGCCACGCGCACGCCGTGCGCCGCCAGCGCGCGCGCAGTTGCCGCGCCCAGGCCCGAAGCGCCGCCCGTGACCACTGCCGATACCGATGCATTGAGTTCCATGCCGTCTTTCCTTTGTGTCTTGTGTCTGCCCGGACGGGCCACCGGCACCGGTGCGCGCGCCCGAGATCTGGGAGTGGCCGGCGGGTGCCGAAATGCCCACGCCGGAGTGGGTTCGAGATTCGTGGATCGGCGCAAGCCACGCATCGTCCGAAGCGACGAATGGCCCGGGCGTGGGTCCGGGCGTGGGTCCGGGCGCGGGTCCGGGGTGGGCCCGGCGTGCCGGATGCCGCTGTACGGCACCCGACACCGCCGATGCGCTACAGTGGCGCGATCGACGGTCATTCCCGCGCCCCCGCCGGCAGCGTCACGCCGGGCCGGGCGCGGACATCCAGCCATGCGCAAACCCGATCGCAACGTTCCTTCCCGATCGATGTGGCCACGCCGGCTCACGCCAGGTGCCAGCCTGGCCATGCATGCCGCGCTGCTGGCGCTCGCCCTGCTGTGGTGTGCGCTGCCGGCGCCGGCCACGGCAGCAGGATCGCTTGCCACGCTGCTGGCACCAGCCAAGCCCGCGCCCGCAAGCGCTCCGGCGGCCCCGGCCAGCGTGCCGCTGGCGCAGTCGCTCGACCAGGTGATCGCCACGCTGCAGGACGACCACGAACGGCGCGCGCTGGTCGGGCAGCTGCAGGCCTTGCGGCGCGGCCTGGACGCTTCCGGCGCGGTGCCGGCGCCGGCGTCCGCCGCCGCGGCCGGCGCTTCGGCACCCGGGCTGATCGGCGCCGTGGCCGAGGTGCTCGACGAAGTCGACACGCACCTGCGCAAGGACCGCGGGCCGTGGCAATACTGGGGCTGGCGCTCGCGCTTCGCCGGCGAGGAATGGCGCGCCGCGCTGACCCATCACGGCACCCGCTCGGGGCTGGACTCGCTGCGCGAATTCGCGCTGGTGCTGGCGGTGTGGGCGGCGAGCGGATGGGGCCTGTGGGAGATCGGCCACCGCATCCGGCGCCGGCGCGCGCCGCCGCGGCCGCGCACCGAGCGCGCCAGGCTGCCCGAGGTACCGTCCTGGGTGGATGTCGGCATCTTCATGCTGCGCCATATCGGGCCCTGGGTGATCGCCTTCGGCATCACGCTGCTGATGGCGACGCGCACCTTCGCGCATTCGCCGGCCGCCGTGGCCGCGGTGCTGGTCGCCTACGCCATCGTGGCGGGTGCCATCGCCGCCGCGGTGTGCCAGGTCATCTTCGTCCTGTTCCGTACCGCGCACCGACAGCTTGCGGTCCGGCAGCTGCTGGCGCGCTCGCCGTGGCTGCTGTTCGCCACCGGCGCACTGGCGGCCCTGGGCGACAGCGCCACCGACGGCCGCGTCGTCGCGGTGATCGGCGCCAACCTCGCCGCGCTGGTGTCGACCACGGCCAATATCGCCGCGGCAGTCGGCATCGGCGTGTTCGCCCTTTGCTTCCGGCGCCAGATCGGCCAGCTGATCAGCCAGCGGCCGCTGGCCTTCCGCCAGTCGCACCCGGCCCTGACCGACCTGCTGCGGCTGATCGGCCAGGCCTGGCACCTGCCGGTGCTGGCCGTGGTGGTCGCCTCGGTGATCGGCACGCTGCTCGCCGCCGGCCATGCCGATGTGCTCCTGCGCCGCGCCGTGGCCTCGGTCGCGCTGTTCGTCGCGGCACTGCTGCTGACGATGGTCGCCCGGCGCTCGCCCAAGGCAACGGCGCGGCCGCCACGCTTCCGCGACCGCCAGCGCTCGGCCTACGTGCAGCGCTTCGCACGCTTCGCCATGGCGCTGCTGCGGGTGCTGATCTGGGTGGCATTCCTTGCCATGGTGCTGCGCGTCTGGGGCACGTCGCTGATGCGGCTGGCGCAATCTTCCGCAGCGGGCCGCCATATCACCGAGACCGTGTTCAGCGTGACCAGCACCGTGCTGCTGGCCTGGCTGGTCTGGCTGCTGATCGACACCGCCATCACGCAGACGCTGTCGCCCGCCCATGGACGCGGCGCGCAGCCCAGCCTGCGCGCCAAGACCATCCTGCCGCTGGTGCGCAATGCCTCGTTCATCGGGCTGCTGCTGATCGCGGTGATTGCCGTGCTGGCCAACCTGGGCGTCAACGTGACACCGTTGCTGGCCGGCGCGGGGGTGGTAGGGCTTGCGATCGGCTTCGGGGCGCAGAGCCTGGTGCAGGACCTGATCACGGGACTGTTCATTGTGGTCGAGGACTCCATCGCCATCGGCGACTCGATCGAGCTGCCCGACCATTCCGGCGTGGTCGAAGGCATGACCATCCGCACGGTCAAGCTGCGCGACGGACGCGGCGCGCTGCATACGCTGCCGTACAGCCAGATCAAGGCGGTCAAGAACCTGTCGCGCGGCTATGGCTATGCCGTGTTCAGCATCGGCATCAGCTACGACAGCGACCTCGACCGCGCACTCGAGCTGATACGCACCACCGGCACGGAAATCGCGCGCGATTTCCGCTACTCGCGCAACCTGATGTCCGGGCTGGACATCCTCGGCCTGGACCGCTTCGACCCGAGCGGGCCGGTCGTGATGGCACAGTTCAAGACCCGGCCGCTGACGCAGGCGGAAATCACCCGCGCGTTCAATGCACGCCTGAAGCGCAACTTCGATGCCCACGGCATCCGCATGGCATCGCCCAGCCTGACGATCCAGGTCGATGGCAAAGGACTGCAAGTGGGGGGCGACGAGCAAGCGAAGCCGGCGGCGCCATAGCGCGTGGTTCGTCTGACCTGCCGTTCGCAGAAACGGGTACGGCAACCGATTTTCCGGGATGGCGCAAGGGTCTTTGTGTCCTAAACATTTTGGACACGTGTGGTGTGTGTGAAACGCCCGGCACTGAAAAATTTGACGTTCTCGTCACGCGCATTACCATCACGCCCGGCAAGCCGGCTAGTGCGAACACCACGCATGCGCTGCAAAGCAGCAATTGAGGCGACCGCAGCTCAGCGCTACGTCGGCAATCAGTGTTTTCCCTCCCGGCACGGAGGGATAAAACAAACAACATTGTTTGGCATGATTGTCTGACCGCAGCGCGCCGGACAAGCATGGCGGACAGCTGCGATAGCCGTATCGGCGCATGTACAGAACGCCAGAGCGGCACCGATAACACAAAAGAAGTGGCCACTTGCCGTGGCACAAGCAGGAGGCGTTTGCCGCCGGGGGGAATGTGAACATGGGCGAACACCCGACTACGGACGAGGATTTCCATCGTCTGGTCGACTCGATCTACGAGTCGGCGCTGGACGTGGCGGCAATGCCGGCGGCACTCGACCTTTTTTCCCGGTACACCTCCACCGGCAGTCCGCGTTACCTGATCTGGGACAAGCTCGCCGGCCATGCACGCCTGGGCGTCACGCCCCACGGCTGCTTCACCAGCGGCGCCAGCGTTGCCGACTGGCTGCCAAGTCCGCTCGACCTGCCCTACGTCGGCGCCTGCTGCGTGCCAGCCGACAGCAGCCCCGCCTGCGCGCCGCTGCATGCAGCCTCGCACGATGGCGCCGTGGCCGAGAGTCCAGTCGCCACGCTGGCGTGCAGCGGCCTCGAACATGGCATCCGCCTGGTCGAGAACGCCGAAGTCTGCGTGCTGATGAGCGGCACCAGCGCGGGCAGCATCAGCGCCGGCCAGCGCGAGCGGCGCCTGGCCCACGTCATGCCGCATTGGGTGCGCGCCGCGCGCATGCAGCAGCGCAACTTCGAACTGAGCGGGCTGGCCAGCCTTGGCCTGGCCGGGCTCGATACCCTGGATTTCGGCGTGATGGTGCTGCAGGCCGACCTGCGCGTGCGCTACGCCAACAGCTGGGCCGAGGCGCTGGTGCAGGCCGACAGCAACCTGACGCTGCAGGATGGCGTGCTGCGCGCCCACAGCGACACGCTGCAGGCAGTTCTGCGCAAGCTGCTCGACGGCGCGGTGCGCGGCCGCGGCGCCGAAGCCGCATCGGGCTCCTGGATGCACATCACCTCCGGCGGGCAGCCGGTGCCGATCATCGTGACGCCGCTGGTCTCGCGCCAGCCGGTGGAAGGCCCCTGGCAATTGCCGGCCGCGATGATGCTGTTCGGCAATTCGGAATCGCGCTCGGTGCTCGATGCGGGCGTGCTGACCTCGCTGTTCGGGCTGTCGCGCAAGGAAAGCATCATTGCCATCCGGCTCGCCGCCGGCGAGACGCTGAATGAAATCGCCGAACGCGAGTTCCTGTCGCCGCATACGGTGCGCGTGCATATCCGCGATACGCTGCGCAAGACCGGCACGCACCGCCAGTCCGAGCTGGTGCGCCTGCTGCACCTGCTGCCGGGCGTCAATCTCGACCGTGCCGGCGTGACCACGGCGGCCCGGCCGCGTGCGCCGCGAGCGGGAACGGCCTGAAGCCCTGCCAGCGGTGCCAGGGGCGACCCGGCCCGCGGCACCTCCCACCTCCATATCGAATCGGTATCGCTTTCCAATAAATCGATATTGGACTGGCGCTCGACGCGTGAACTACGCTGTGGCCCACCCTGAGCCATCCGGAATGCAAGGCAGCAGCCGCCGCGCTCCGCAGGGCTCGCGTGCCACAGCTACCGGACTTCACCGTGACCGCCTTGCTTTCCACCTTCGACCTGACGCCCCTGCCGCCGCACGCGCTCGCGTTCCGCGCCGAGGTACGCGCCTTTCTTGACGAGCACCTGCCCGCCCTGCCGCCGGAAATCCGCGCGCGCTCGTGGATGGGGTTCGATGCGGCGTTCAGCCGCGCGCTGGCGGGGCGCGGCTGGGTCGGCATCACGCTGCCGGCGCAATACGGCGGCGCCGGCCTCGATCCTTATTCGCGCTTCGTGCTGGTGGAGGAGTTGCTGGCCCGCGGCGCGCCGGTGTCGGCGCACTGGATCGCCGACCGCCAGAGCGGACCGCTGATCCTGCGCTACGGCAGCGACGCGCAGAAAGCGCGCTACCTGCCCGCGATCTGCCGCGGCGAAGCGTTCTTCTGCATCGGCATGAGCGAGCCCAACTCCGGCTCCGACCTCGCCAGCGTGACGACCCGTGCCGTGCGCCAGCCGGATGGCACGTGGCGCCTGAGCGGCCGCAAGATCTGGACGACCAACGCCGACCGCTGCCACTTCATGATCGCGCTGGTGCGCACCTCGGGCACGCCGCAGGACCGCCAGGCGGGCCTGTCGCAGTTCATCGTCGACCTGCATGCGCCCGGCGTCTCGGTGCGGCCGATCCACGACCTGGCCGGCGACGCGCACTTCTCCGAGGTCACGTTCGACGATGTCGCGCTGGCCCCGGATGCGCTGGTCGGGCAGGAAGGCAGCGGATGGGAGCAGGTCAATGCCGAACTCGCATTCGAACGCAGCGGCCCCGAGCGGCTGTACTCCAGCGTGGTGCTGCTCGACACCTGGCTCGATGCCATGCGCCGCCTGCCGGCGGCACGGCGCGACACGGTGACCGCGGGCCGCCTCGCCGGGCACCTGGCGGTGCTGCGCGCGATGTCGCTGGCGGTGACCGCGCGCCTGGCGGCAGGTGAAAGCCCGGTGGTCGAAGCCGCGCTGGTCAAGGACCTGGGCACGACCTTCGAACAATCGATCCCGGCGCTGGTGGAAGCGGCGCTGGGCGACGAACCGGCACTCGCCGCCGACGGCGCGCTGTACCGCACGCTGGCCTACGTCACGCAGATCGCCCCGTCGTATTCGCTGCGCGGCGGCACGCGCGAAATCCTGCGCGGCATGATCGCGCGCGGTCTGGGCCTGCGCTGAAGCGCTGCCGCACCGTCCCGACGCCCTGCACCCCGACGAGACCCCTCATGCATAACGCTTACTCCGACGCCCTCGACGCGCTGCTGCGCGATTGCTGCACGCCCGCCACGGTCCGCGCGCTGGAACGGCAGGCCGATCCCAGTCCTCTGTGGCAAACGCTGCGCGACAGCGGCTTTGCCGACTGCCTGCTGCCCGAGGCCGCCGGCGGCGCCGCGCTGCCCCTGCCTGAACTGGCGCCGGTGCTGTTCGTTACCGGCCGGCATGTTCTGCCGCTGCCGCTGGCGCAAACCATCTTCGCCCGCGCCTTGCTGCACGCGCATGGCATCGCCCTGCCCGACGGACCCATCGCGCTGGCGGGATTCGACGACGGCGCGCCCGCAGCGCTCGTCGCCGATGCGCTTCATGCCCGGTGGTTCCTGGTGCAGGACGGCGAGCGTTGCCTGCTGCTGCCGGCGGCCGACACTCGCGCCGAGCCCACCGGCGCGCACGCCGACCTGACCCTGCGGCTGCCGCGCCCGGATGCGGCCACGCCGGCCGCGTTCCGGCTGGCGCCCGGCACGCTGCGCTCCCTTGGCGCCTGCGTGCACGCGGTCCAGCTGGCCGGGGCGCTGTCGCGGGTGCTCGACCTGACGCTGCAGTACGCCAACGACCGCCAGCAGTTCGGCCGCGCCATCGGCAAGTTCCAGGCGATCCAGCACCAGGTCAGCGAGATGGCCGAGCACGTGGCGGCAGCGCGCGTGGCGGCGCAGCTGGCCTGCGACAGCACCACCGGGCAGCCCGACCGCCTGCGCGCCGCGATCGGCAAGCTGCGCGCCAGCGATGCCGTCACGCCGGTGGCGGCAATCGCCCATGCGGTGCACGGCGCAATCGGGATCACCGAGGAATACGACCTGCAGCTCTATACGCGCCGGCTGCATGCCTGGCGCGTGGCGGACGGGTCCGAGCGCTGGTGGAGCCGCGTGCTGGGCGAGGCGGTGTACGCCGACACGGACAGCCGTGCGGTCGAACTGGTGCGCGCATGGTGCGAAGGCTAGCGCGAATGCAAGCGCGCGCCGCCTGAGGCTTCAGGCAACGCGCGTCACAAGCAGGATCAGGCGGGGGATCAGGCGAACAGGCGAACAGGCGATCAGGCGGCCAGGCTCAGGCCGCCATGCGGCTTGCGATGCCGGCGCTCCGGCTTGCACTCGTACTTGAGTTCGGTGCGCCCGTCTTCATAGGCCACTTCCAGCCGCACGGTAAAGCCCCACAGCCGCGTTACGTGCCGCACCACTTCGTCGAAGTTGTGCGCCAGCGGCCGGCGGTCATTCTGCAGGTGGCGCAGCGTCAGCGAACGGTCGCCGCCGATATCGACATTGGTGACCTGGATATTGGGCTCCATGGTCGACAGGTCATACTGCGCCGCCATCAGCTGGCGGATCGCGCGATAGCCCTCGTCGTCGTGGATGGCGGTGACGCGCAGCTTGCCCTCGCGGTCGTCGTCGAGCACCGAGAACAGCTTCAGCTCGCGGATCACGCGCGGCGACAGGAACTGCAGCAGGAAGCTCTCGTCCTTGAAGTTGCGCATCGCAAAGTCCAGCGTCGTGCGCCAGTCGCTGCCCGCGATCTCCGGCGCCCAGCGGTAGTCCTCGTCGGTCGGGTTCTCGCACATGCGGCGCAGGTCCTGGAAGATCAGGAAGCCGACCGTGTATGGGTTCATCCCGCTGTAATACGGGCTGTGGTACGGCGGCTGGTAAATCACGTTGGTGTGGGCTTGCAGCAGCTCCATCATGAAGGCGTCGTTGACCAGCTTTTCTTCGTAGAGCTGGTGGATGATGGTGTAGTGCCAGAACGTTGCCCACCCTTCGTTCATCACCTTGGTCTGGCGCTGCGGATAGAAGTACTGCGCGATCTTGCGCACGATGCGCACGATCTCGCGCTGCCACGGCGCCAGCTTGGGCGCGTTCTTCTCGATGAAGTACAGCAAGTTCTCCTGCGGCTCCGGCGGGAACGTCATTTCCGGCGTCTCCTCGTCGGCCGTCAGCGCATGCGGGCGATGCTTGGGCAACGTGCGCCACAGGTCATTGACCTGCATCTGCAGGTAGTTCTCGCGATCGGCCTGGCGCGCCTTCTCCTCGGTGATGGAGAGCTTCTTGGGCCGCTTGTAGCGGTCCACGCCGTAGTTCTGCAAGGCATGGCAGGAGTCGAGCAGCAGTTCCACTTCCTGTTCGCCGTAGCGCTGCTCGCACTCGGCCACGTAGTTCTTGGCGAACAGCAGGTAATCGACGATCGCGTCCGCGTTGGTCCAGGTGCGGAACAGGTAGTTGCCCTTGAAGAAGGAGTTGTGGCCGTAGCAGGCATGCGCGATCGTCAGCGCCTGCATCGGCATGGTGTTCTCCTCCATCAGGTAGGCGATGCAGGGATTGGAGTTGATGACGATCTCGTAGGCCAGGCCCATGTGGCCACGCTGGTAACTGCGCTCCGACGCCAGGAAGTGCTTGCCGTAGGACCAGTGGTTGTAGCCCACCGGCAGGCCCGCCGACGCGTAGGCGTCCAGCATCTGCTCGGCCGTGATGATCTCGATCTGGTTGGGATAGGTATCCAGCCCGAATTCGCCGGCGATGCGGGCGATCTCGCGGTCATACCGGTTGACCAGCTCGAAGGTCCATTCCGAACCCGTGGACAGATAAGCCATCTTCGCCCCTTGTTGCGGGCAAGGCCTCCGGCCGCGCAGGCGCGCACTGGCGCGCCGCGTGTCCGCGTTCCCTTGCCACCAGACTTCACTGCGGCCTTGCACTGCCGGTTGCCCCGGCAGCAGGCCCCAACTAAGCCGCCCGCTTCTGGAACAGGTCGTGCAGCACCGGGTAGATCTCGTCCGCGCCGATGATGCGCTGCATCGCAAAGTGCTCGAACTGGTTCTTCACCGTCAGATACTCTTCCCAGAGGTTCTGCGGTTCCTCGGACGCCACTTCCACGTATGCGTAGTACTGCACCAGCGGCAGGATCGACTCGCGCAGCAGGCGTCCGCACAGCTCGGAATCGCCCGCCCAGTTGTCGCCGTCGGAGGCCTGCGCGCAGTAGATGTTCCACTGGCTTGGCGGATAACGGTCATGGACCACTTCCACCATCAGCTTCAGCGCACTCGATACCACGGTACCACCGGACTCGCGCGAGTGGAAGAAGTCTTCCTCTTCGACTTCCTTGGCCACCGTGTGATGCCGGATGAACACCACGTCGATACGCTCGTAGTTGCGCTTCAGGAACAGGTACAGCAGCATGAAGAAGCGCTTGGCCAGGTCCTTGCGGCTCTCGTCCATCGAGCCGGACACGTCCATCAGGCAGAACATCACCGCCTGGGCCTGCGGGCGCTTCTTGAGCACGCGGTTGTTGTAGCGCAGGTCGAGCTTCTCGATAAAGGGCACGCGGTCGATGCAGGCGCGCAGGTGCCGCATCTTCTCCATCAGTTCGAGCGTGCCTTCGGCGTAGGGGCCGTCCTTGTCCAGCGCTTCGGCATACTCCAGCTCTAGGTCGCGCAGGCGCTTCTGGTAAGGGCTGGACAAGGCGATGCGCCGCCCGATCGAGCTGCGCATGGTGCGCAGGATCGACAGGTTGGACGGTGTGCCGTCGATGGAATAGCCGGCGCGCACCTTGCGCACTTCGGCGATCTTGGCAAGGTGGCGCTTGGCCAGGTCCGGCAGCGCCATGTCCTCGAAGAAGAAATTCAGGAAATCCTCGCGCGACAGCGTGAAGACGAAATCGTCCTCGCCTTCGCCGCTGTCGCTGGCCCGCGAACCACTCCCGCCACCGCCCTGCTGCTGGCGGTCGAAGGAATCACCCTTGACGAACTTCTTGTTGCCAGGGTGAATCCACTCGCGCCGGCCGCCCGGGCCGTGGTGGAAGATCGGTTCGGTGATGTCCTTGACCGGAATGGACACCTGGCCGCTCTGCTCGATGTCCATGATCTTCCGGCCGGACACCGCCTTTGCCACCGCCTGCCGAATCTGTTCGCGGTAGCGCTTGATGAAGCGTTGCTGGTTGACGGCACTCTTGTTGCCGCCGTTCTCGCGCCGATCGATGACCGTAGCCATATGTTGCCCTCGTTGAGAGACTGTTTCCGCGGCGCCGTTACGATGATTTTCTTACGCGCAGATACCACTCCACCAGAAGTCTCACTTGCTTGGGCGTGTACCCCTTCTCGACCATGCGGTTGACGAAGTTCTCGTGCTTGTCCTGGTCTTCGCGAGAAGACTTGGCGTTGAACGAGATCACCGGCAGCAGGTCCTCCGTGGTGGAGAACATGCGCTTCTCGATCACCATCCGCAGCTTTTCATAGCTGGTCCAGACCGGGTTCTTGCCGCTGTTGTTGGCCCGCGCCCGCAGCACGAAGTTGACGATCTCGTTGCGGAAGTCCTTCGGGTTCGAGATACCCGCCGGCTTTTCCACTTTCTCCAGTTCGTCGTTCAGCGCGTTGCGGTCGAGGATTTCGCCGGTGTTGGGATCGCGGTACTCCTGGTCCTGGATCCACAGGTCGGCAAACACGACATAGCGGTCGAAGATGTTCTGGCCATATTCGGAGTACGACTCCAGGTACGCGGTCTGGATCTCCTTGCCGATAAACTCCACGAACGGCGTGGTCAGGTATTCCTTGATGTGCGCCAGCAGCTTGGCTTCCTGCTCCGGCGGAAACTGCTCGCGCTCGATCTGCTGCTCGAGCACATACAGCAGGTGCACCGGGTTGGCCGCCACTTCGGTATTGTCGAAGTTGAAGACCTTGGACAGGACCTTGAACGCAAAGCGCGTCGACAGCCCGTTCATGCCCTCGTCGATGCCGGCGTAATCGCGGTACTCCTGGTACGACTTCGCCTTCGGGTCCACGTCCTTCAGGCTTTCGCCGTCATAGACGCGCATCTTCGAGAAGACGTTTGAGTTCTCGGGCTCCTTGATGCGGGTGAGCACCGCGAACTGCGCCATCATCTTCAGCGTGTTCGGCGCGCACGGCGCAGCCGACAGCGAACTGCAGCGCAGCAGCTTGTCATAGATCTTGACCTCGTCGGACACACGCAGCACGTACGGCACCTTGACGATATAGATACGGTCCAGGAATGCCTCGTTGTTCTTGTCCGACTTGAAGGTCGTCCACTCCGCCTCGTTCGAGTGCGCCAGGATGATGCCGTCGAACGGGATCGCGCCGAAGCCTTCCGTGCCCTTGTAGTTGCCTTCCTGGGTCGCGGTCAGCAGCGGGTGCAGCACCTTGATCGGCGCCTTGAACATTTCGACGAACTCGAGCAGGCCGCGGTTGGCCAGGCACAGGCCGCCGGAATACGAGTACGCATCCGGATCGTCCTGCGGGAAGTCCTCGAGCTTGCGGATATCCACCTTGCCCACCAGCGACGAGATGTCCTGGTTGTTCTCGTCGCCCGGCTCGGTCTTCGAGATCGCGATCTGCGACAGCACCGACGGGCGCAGCTTCACCACCTTGAACCTGGTAATGTCGCCGTTGAACTCGTGCAGGCGCTTGACTGCCCATGGCGAGGCAATCGTGTTCAGGTAGCGGATCGGGATGCCGTAGTCCTCTTCCAGGATCTTGCCGTCTTCTTCCGGCGCGAACAGACCCAGGGGCGACTCGTGGATCGGCGAACCTTTCAGCGCGTAGATGGGAATCTGTTCCATCAACGCCTTGAGCTTCTCCGCGAGCGAGGACTTGCCGCCGCCGGGAGGCCCGAGCAGATACAGGATCTGCTTGCGTTCTTCCAGGCCCTGCGCGGCGTGCTTGAAGAACGAGACGATCTGCTCGATCGTGTCCTCCATGCCGTAGAAATCGCGGAAGGCCGGATAGATACGGATGACCTTGTTGAAGAACAGCCGGGACAGCCTCGGATCGTGGTGGGTATCCACCAGTTCAGGCTGGCCGATCGCGGCGAGCATGCGTTCGGCAGCGGTCGCGTAGGCAGTCGGATCCTTCTTGCAGATCTCCAGGTATTCCTGGATGCTGTATTCCTCTTCCTTGCGGGCTTCGAAGCGCGTAGCGTAATGGCCGAAAATGTCCATACCTCACTCCCGTCAGAGTTCACATCCGAGGCGAAGGTAGTTCTACCCTTCAAGACTTCGCAAGTTCCGCGGTTCGCCACCCCGGCTTGACGACCGGTGAATGTTGCGAAGACTTTACTTCATCATAGTCAAATAACGGCGATGGTGGAGTCCGAGTTGACGAATCTTGCATCGACGCAACGCTTGATTCCACGCTGCATATCGCCTGATTCCGATGGTGGCGCTGTCAGCTTTTGGCTGATATTTCCACTCGGTGCCGCACCCCGCGCGCGACGGGCCATTGACCATGCTTGTGACAAACCTTACACCTTTCCGCAGAACCGTGCACAGCCGGTTTTGTAACCGGAAACACAAAAGCCGGCACAGATGCCGGCCTTTGTGTTGGTTCCAGAATCAGCTCAGACGCGCATCAGCATACGCAGAGTGCTGATAGCAGTAGGCACTGCGCGCAGCCATCAGAGCGTGCGTGCCACCAGCTCTTTCATGATTTCGTTGGAGCCGCCGTAGATCTTGCCCACGCGTGCGTTGGCGTACATGCGCGCGATCGGATATTCCAGCATGTAGCCGTAGCCGCCGTGAAACTGCAGGCACTCGTCGATGATCTCGCAATTCTTTTGCGTGCACCACCACTTGGCCATCGCGGCGGTCGCGGCATCCAGCGTACCCGCCATCAGGCGCATCATGCAGTCGTCGACGAAGGTGGACGCGATGGTCGCCTCGGTCTTGCACTCGGCCAGGCGGAAGCGTGTGTTCTGCAGGTCGGCCAGCGCCTGCCCGAAGACCTTGCGCTCGCGCACGTATTCGGTGGTGAGCTCGATCGCGCGATGCATCGATGCGGTCGCGCCCAGCGCGATGATCATCCGCTCCTGCGGCAGCTGCTGCATCAGTTGGTAAAAACCCTGCCCTTCCTGCTCGCCGAGCAAGTTCTCGCACGGCACCAGCACGTCGTCGAAGAACAGCTCGGCGGTGTCCTGGCCCTTCTGTCCGATCTTCTCGAGGATGCGGCCGCGACGGAAGCCCTCGAGCTCGCGCGTCTCGATCATGATCAGCGAGACGCCGCGCGAGCCGGCTTCCGGATCGGTCTTGGCGACCAGGCAAACCAGGTCGGCGTGGTAACCGTTCGTAATAAAAGTCTTTGCACCGTTTATGCGATAGCAGTCTCCGTTTGCGGTCTTTTCGCGCACCGCGCGGGTGCGTACCGATTTGAGATCCGAACCGGCGCCGGGTTCCGACATGGCGATGGCCGCGACCATCTCGCCGCTGGCCATCTGCGGCAGCCATTTTTTCTTCTGCGCTTCGGTGCCGTAGTTGAGCAGGTAATGTGCCACGATGCCGCTGTGCACGTTGTTGCCCAGGCTGGTGAAGATGGCGCGCGCCATCTCGCGCGTGATCACGGCTTCATGCGCAAAGTTGCCGCCGCCGCCGCCGTACTCTTCCGGGATGCTGGCGCACAGGAGGCCGGCCTGGCCGGCGCGGCGCCACACGTCGCGGTCGATGTAGCCCTGCTCGGCCCAGCGCGCTTCGTTTGGTGCCAGCTCGCGCTCGATAAAGCGGCGTACGGTGTCCTGGAACATCTCCAGGTCTTCGGTCATCCAGGGAGTCTGGCGTGCGGCGGGCGCCGCATGTTGATGTTGGGTTGCCATGGTGTGCAGATACGAGGGTGAACGGGTGATAGACAGAGGCAAGCGACGTCCGGCGCGGCCTGCCTGTATACGTAAACGGGGGGTCAAACGGTGAGTCGCCATGCTGCATGGCAGCATGGCGACGGCGCTCAGTCAGGCCAGCGGTAGCGCAGCGGCTGCTTGGCCATAAAGCGGTCGGCGGCCTCGCGGCGGTAGCCGGTGGAAAAGGCAATGCCCTGTCCGTCCGCTTCCATCGCCAGCATGGTGTGCAGGTCCTGGTTGAGCGACGCGTTCAGCGCCTGCTTGGTCAGGCCCACCGCAACCGGCGAGGCCTCGGTGAAGGCGCGCGCCAGCGCCTGCGCGCGAACGGCCAGGCTTTCCTCCGGCACGATTTCCATGACGATGCCAAGGTCTTGCGCGGCCTCGGCATCGAGTTCGCGCATCGAGAACATCAGCGCCTTGGCACGTTGCAGGCCAATCATCCGCGGCAGGGTGTAGAAAACGCCACAGTCGGGGATCAGCCCCATGCGCAGGAACGGCAGCCCGAAGCGCGCCCGCGGCGTGGCCAGGATGATGTCGGCGGTCAGCGCCAGGCTGAAGCCGGCACCGTAGGCCGCCCCGTTGACCGCGGCAATGACCGGCACGTCGAGCTGGATCAGGTCTTCCAGCCAGCCGTGCGCCTGCTGCAGCCGGCGGCGGCCCTGCGGCGCGTCGATCTCTACCTGCATCGAGCTGATGTCGCCGCCCGAGCAGAAATCGGTGCCGGCGCCGGTCAGGATCATCGCGCGCACGCTCTCGTCGGCACGCACCTGGCGGATGGCTTCGCCGATTTCGCCGCGCATCGGGATCGACAGCGCGTTCTTGCGCTCGGGATAGTTCAGGGTCAGGGTGGCGATGCCGTCTTCGATGGCAAAGCGGATGGTTTCCATGGATGGGCTCCGGTATCGGTGGCGTGGCTGCGGTGGCGTGGCTGCGGTGCCGTGGCTGGCGATGGCGCTCAGTCGAGCTGGATGTTGGCGTCGCGCACGATCCGGGCCCACTTGGGCATGTCGTTGCTGACCACCTCGGCCAGTTCCTGCGGGGTCGAGCCGACCGGCTGCAGGCCCATGCCGGCCAGCTTCTGCGAGACCTCGGGCAGCTTCACGATACGCGCGGTCTCGGCCGCCAGCCTGGCGGTCACGTCCCTGGGCGCGCCGCCGGGAAGGAACAGCCCGAACCAGCCGTTGGGCTCGAAGCCCTTCAAGCCCAGCTCGCCGAAGGTCGGCACATTGGGCAGCGCCTTGTAGCGCTGGCTGCCGGTGATGCCGAGGATCCTGAACTTGTTGCTGCCCAGATAGGGATTGGCCGAAGTCACGTCGACGAAGGCCGAATCCACCTGCCCGCCGAGCACGTCGCTCATCAGCGGCGCGGCGCCCTTGTACGGGATATGGGCCAGGTCGATGCCGGCCTGCTGGCGCAGCAGCTCGCCATGCAGATGCGACGAGGTGCCGTTGCCGTAGGAGCCGTAGCTGAGCTTGCCGGCCTTGGCCAGCGCCAGGAACTCGCGCATGTTGCTGGCCGGCACGCGGTTGGGCACGACGAACAGGTCCGATGACTTGGCGATCAGCGACACGGGCGTGAAGTCTTTTGCCACGTCGTACGGCATGCGCTTGTACAGGCTGGGCGACTGGATCATCGCGGTGATCGCCAGCAGCAGCGTGTAGCCGTCGGCCGGCGCCTTGGCGACGGTGTCATTGCCGAGCATGCCGCTGGCACCGGGCTTGTTCTCCACCACCACCGGCTGGCCCAGGATCTCGGCCAGGCGCTGGCCGACCAGGCGGCCGACGGTATCGGTGCCGCCACCGGCCGGATACGGCACGATCAGGCGGATCGGCTTGCTCGGATACGGCTGCTGAGCGAAGGCCTGGCCGGTGGTGCCAAGGATGGCCGCGCCGGCCAGGGTGCCGGCCTGCGCCAGCCAGTTGCGTCTGCTTTGCTGCATGCTGTGTCTCTCTCTGTTCTGTGTTTCGCCGCGCGCTCAGGCGCGCGGGGCCTCGGCCTGCATCTCGCGCTCCTGCAGGGCGCGCCACTGGATCTTGCCGGTACCCGACTTGGGCAGCGCCTCGACGAACTCGACGATGCGCGGCACCTTGTAGGCCGCCAGCCGCTCACGGCACCAGGCCATGATGCGTTCGGGATCGGCCTCGACGGTGCCGCGCGCCTCTGGGCGCAGCGCGATCACGGCCTTGACGGTCTCGCCGCGGCGCTCGTCGCGCGCGGCGATCACGCAGGCCTCGTGGATGGCCGGATGGCCATACAGCAGGTTCTCCACCTCGGCCGGCCAGACCTTGAAGCCGGAGGCGTTGATCATGCGCTTGAGGCGGTCGCGCATGAAGAAGTAGCCCTCTTCGTCCATGAAGCCCAGGTCGCCGGTACGCAGGAAGCGCTTGCCGTCGAGCTCGACGAACGAGGCCTCGTTGGCTTCGGGGTTGCGCCAGTAGCCCTGCATCACCTGGCCGCCATGCGCGACGATCTCGCCGGTCTGGCCTTGCGGCAGCTCTGCCAGCGTCTGCGGATCGATCACGCGCGCATCGACGCCGAAGGTGGCGATGCCCAGGCATTCGCGCTTGGGCTTGTGGCGCGGGTTGGACAGCAGGAACGATGCGGTCTCGGTCATGCCGTAGGCTTCGACGTAAGGCAGGCCGAAGCGCTCCTGCAGCATGTTGGCGACCGCGTCGGGCATGGCGGCGCCGCCGCCGCCGAGGAAGGCCAGGCTCGACAGGTCGCGCTGCGCGATGCCGGGTTGCGAGAAAAAGTCCACCATCATCGCCGGCGGCGCGCCCCATACCGAGGCGCGGTAGCGCTCGATCAGGTCGGCGGCCAGCGCCCGGTCCCAGCGCGGCATCAGCACCACGGTGGCGCCGAGGTAGATCGGCGAATTCATGCAGTTCTGCATGCCCAGCAGGTGGAACATCGGCGCCACCGCCAGCACCACCGATTCGGGCGTGCTGCTGCGCCAGATCTGCGAGCCGACCGCGGCGGTCATCATCGTGCCGTGCGTATGCATGCAGCCCTTGGGATTGCCGGTGGTGCCCGAGGTGTAGGCCAGCATGCACAGCGTGTCGAAGCCGGCCTGGTGCGGCAGCGGGCGGTGCCCGGCCGCGCTGGCGGCATCCCACGCCACCGGCATCGCGCCGGATGGCGCCGCCTGCGGCGCCGGCGCGGGCTCGCGCAGCCATGCCGGCACCGGCAGGCCGCCGTCGTCGCGCAGCATGCCGGCGTAGTCGTGCACGATCACGTGGCGCAGGGCCGGGCCGTGCAGCGGCGACAGGCACTGGTACAGCTCGCTGCCGGCAAAGGCCGCGACCGCGCCGCTGTCGGAAACCACGTGCGCCAGCTCGGCCTCCAGCCACATCGGGTTGGCCGGCACCACCACGCCTTCGGCGCGCAGGATTGCGTAGTAGGCGATGATGAACTGCGGGCAGTTCTGGCTGAACAGCAGCACGCGGTCGCCGGGCTGGATGCCGCAGGCCTGCTGCAGGTAGCCGGCCATGCGCTCGATCTCGTCCTGCAGTTGCGCGTACGAGATCGCGGTGCCGAAGTACTGGATCGCGGCTTTGTCCGGATAGCGGCGCGCGGCGGCCTCGACGTTGTAATACAGGCTGGTGCGCGGCGTATGCAGCGTGGCGGGCAAGCCCGGCGGCCAGGCTTGGGAACGGAACGGCAGGTTGGTACTTGTAGCAGGCTTCATTTGCAGCACGTCAGCGGTTCAAATCAAAAAATGGGAAATCAGTCCAGCCGGATGTTGTTGACGCGGATCACCTTGCCCCAGCGGGCGTAGTCGGTCTGCACGGTCTGCGCAAAGGCGTCGGGCGTGCTGCCGGTCAGCACGATGCCCATTTCACCCATGCGCTTGCGCAGCTCGGGCTGGGCCAGCACGCGGTTGACCTCGGCGGCGTACTTGTCGACCACCGCGCGCGGCGTCGCCGCCGGCAGGAACAGGCCGAACCAGCCCTGGCCGTCCATGCCGGCCACGCCGGCTTCGCGGAAGGTCGGCACGTCCGGCAGCTGCGGCGAGCGCGCCGCGCCGGTCACGGCAAGCGCGCGCAGGCGGCCCGAGGCGTTGTGCGGCTTGGCGCCCATCACGGAAATGATGGCGGCCGGCACCTGGCCGCCGAGCAGGTCGTTCAGCTCAGGCGCCTCGCCCTTGTACGAGACGTGCACCATGTCGAGCTTGGCCGACTCCTTGAAGATTTCGCCGTACAGGTGGCCGCTCGAGCCGGTGCCATAGGAGCCGTAGGAAAACTGCTTCGGCTTGGCGCGGACCAGCTCGATGAATTCCTTGATGTTGTTGGCGGGCACGGCGCTGTGCACGGCAAAGACCAGGTTGGTGGTGCCAAGCTCCGACACCGGCACGAAATCCTTGACCGGGTCGAACGGCGGCTTGGCGTAGAGGCTGGGCGCCTGCACCAGCGTGGTAATCGTCAGCAGCGCGGTATGGCCGTCGGCCTCGGCGCGGGCCACCGCTTCGGAACCGATCATGCTGCTGGCGCCGGGGCGGTTCTCCACCACCACCGGGCGCTTCCAGGCCTTGCCCAGGCCATCCGCCACCGCGCGCCCCAGCACGTCGGTGGCGCCGCCGGCCGGATACGGCACCACCAGCCGCACAGTCTTGTTCGGGAAGGCTGCCTCGGCCCAGGCCGTGCCCGTGGTCAGCAATCCCGCGCTTGCCGCCGCCAGCAACCCTGCCCCGAAGCGCATCAATGCATTGCGAAGCTGCACATCACGACGATTTGCCTGCATCTGTTGGTCTCCTTTGGTTTTTTCCGGAGCGAGTGGGGCGCCTGGCCCCGGCTCACCCGGTCCTGGCCGCGCTGGCGGGCCGGTTCTCTTGTATTAGCCGGAGAGTGCGCGATGCTGCGGTGCGTGGACAATGACCAGACGGGCCAAAATGATTGGCCGAATCGTTCAGGCAAAAGGCAGGCTTTGGCAAATCCCGATTGTGCGGTGCGGCCGGCGCTTGCTAAGGTGGCGCAAAGACCGGAAATGTCCGCGCCGGCGCGCCACGTGACGAGGAGACCCATGCACACCGCTGTCCTGCCATCGCTGCGCCCGCCAGTACCGCGCAAGCTGCACATCGCCGGCGCCCGGACGCAGGGTCCGGCGCCCGGCAGTGCCACGCGCCTGCCCGGCGCGGCACAAGCCAGGGAAGCCATGGCAGCCTCGGCTGCCCAGGCCCCGGCACGCCACACGGTCGCGATCCAGCACGTGCACCGCATCCTTCAGGGTGCGCGCCGCCTCGGCCACGATGTCGACGCATTGCTGCGCCGCGCCGGCGTTTCGCCGGCGCTGCTGGCCTCGCCGAGCGCGCGCGTGACACAGGGTCAGTACGCGGCGCTGATCCGCACGCTGCGCCGCGTCATGCGCGACGAGCTGTGGGGGCTGCTGGACCGTCCGGTCCCGCCCGGCACGTTTGCTCAGGCGGCGCGCGCCATGATCCATTGCGCCACGCTGGAAGATGCGATCCACGCCGCAATGCGCCTGTACCGGCTGCATCTCGATGCCTTCACGCCGCGCCTGCATGTCAGCGCCGATGGCAGGATCGCCTCGATCCGGCTGCAACGGCGCGCACCGACCTCCGCATGCCGCAGCTTCGCGGAATCGACCTTTGTGTTCCAGGGCTATGCGCTGGTGAGCTGGCTGGTGGCGCAGCATATCCCGCTGCTGCGCGTCGACCTGGCCAACGAACGCCCGCAAGGCGGCAACGACACCGAACGCGTGTTCAAGACCGCCGTGCACTACGGCCAGCCGGTCACGGCGCTGCATTTCGATGCCGCCTGCCTGCGCCTGCCGGTGATGCAGGACGGCGACAGCCTGCCCGCCTTCCTGCAGGAAGCGCCGCGCAACCTGCTGATCCGCTACCGCGACAGCTGCTGCCTGGCCGAACGCATTCGCCAGCACCTGCGCTCGCACCTGAACGACGAACTGCCATCACTGGAGCAGATGGCGCAGATGCTGCGCCTGACGCCACAGACGCTGCGCCGCCGGCTGCGCGACGAGGGCCGCGGCTACCAGAGCATCAAGGACAACCTGCGCCGCGATGTCGCCATCGGCATGCTGGAGCACCCCGGCACGACGCTGCAGGAAGTGGCCCTGCGCCTGGGCTTCTCGGAGCCGAGCACCTTCCATCGCGCGTTCAAGAAGTGGACCGGCGTGGCCCCGGGCGAGTACCGGTTGCGGGGGCTGCGCGGCGAGCTGGAGCCGGCCTGAACCGCGCTATTCGAGCTGGATCTCGCCGTCGAATTTCGCCTTGAGCTTTGCCGCCGGCAGTTCCAGGGTCATCGTCACCGGAAAGCGTCCGGTGGCGGCGATGGTGCCGTCGGCAATGGCCTGGGCAATCGCCTGCTCGATCTCGCGCTGGGAACTGACGCCGACGACCTTGAGGAACTTGCGGATGCTGAGGTTGAAGGTTTCCTCATTCATGTGCTGTCTCCGGAAGCCGGGCGCGCGGCGCGCCCTGGAAACAGCCTAGGCGATGCGGGGACTTTGTGCAGGCGCCCCGGGACCTGTGCTTCAGATGACGCCCTGCTCCCGCAGCGCGGCAATGCGTGCGGCGGACAAACCCAGCACGCCTTCCAGCACACGCTCGGTATGCTGTCCCAGCCGCGGCGGCGGCGCATCGTACTGCACCGGCGTCGCCGACAGCCGCAACGGGCTCTTGACGGTCGGGCAAAGGCTGCCGTCGGCGCGCACCAGGTCGACCTGCAGCTCGCGGTGCCGCACCTGCGGGTCTTCCAGCACCTGCCCGTAGTCATTGATCGGCCCGCACGGGATGCCCTGCGCTTCCAGCGCCTGGACCCAGTGGGCGGTCTCGCGCGTGCGCATGTGCGCCTCCAGCATCGGCACCAGCGTCTCGCGGTGGACGATGCGGCCGGGACCGGTGGCAAAGCGCTCGTCAGCGGCCAGGTCGGCGCGTTCGATACCACGGCAGTAAGCCTGCCACTGCCCGTCGTTGCCCGCCGCCACGATCATGTAGCCGTCGGCGGTGGCGAACACATGGTAGGGCACCATGTTGGCGTGCGCGTTGCCAAAGCGCGGCATGGCCTTGCCGGTCACGCGCTGGGCGATGATCGGCGTGGCACCGACCGCCACCACCGCATCAAGCAGCGCCATGTCGATATGCTGGCCCTCGCCGGTGCGCTCGGCATGGCGCAGCGCGGCCAGCACCGCCACCGTGGCATACATGCCGGTCAGCATGTCGACCACCGCGACGCCGACCTTCTGCGGCCCGCCGCCGGGCAGGTCGTCGCGCTCGCCGGTGACGCTCATCAGGCCGCCGAGGCCCTGGAAAATGAAGTCGTAGCCGGGCTTGTGCGCGCTCGGCCCGGTCTGGCCGTAGCCCGTGATCGAGCAATAGACGATGGCCGGGTTGACCGCCTTCAGGCTTTCATAGTCCAGCCCGTAGCGCTTCAGGTCGCCGACCTTGTAGTTCTCCAGCACGATCTGCGACTTCGCGGCCAGTTCGCGCACGATCTGCTGCCCTTCCGGGCTGGCGATATCCAGCGTCACCGACTGCTTGCCGCGGTTGGCACCGGCAAAGTAGGTGGCGTCGCGCGACGGCTTGCCGTTCGCGTCGGGCAGCCAGGGCGGCCCCCACGAACGGGTGTCGTCGCCGGCGCCGGGGCGCTCCACCTTGATGACCTCGGCCCCCAGGTCGGCCAGGTTCTGCGCGCACCACGGTCCCGCCAGGATGCGCGACAGGTCGAGCACCCGCACGCCCTCGAGGGCGCCGCGGGTACCGGGCAGGGATTGCGCCCCCGCCATCTCAGATCGGGTCCCAGCCGATCACGTCGGGCGAGCGCTCCAGCTTGAAGAAGCTGTTGCGCATCGCCGGCATGGCGATCTCGGCCACGCTTTCCGGGGTCCAGCCTTCGCTCATGTGCACCGAGCGCACCGGGCGCGGCTGGCTCATCAGCATGATCTCGTTGGCGCGCACCGCAAAGATCTGGGCGTTGACTTCGGACGCGGCGTCGCTGGCCAGGTACACCGCCACCGGGGCGATCTTGCCGGCTTCCATCTTCTGCAGCTTGGCGACGCGCGCCTTTTCTTCCGGCGTTTCAGCGGGGATCGAGCTGGTCATGCGGCTCCACGCGAACGGCGCGATGCAGTTCGAGCGCACGTTGAAGCGCTGCATGTCCAACGCGATCGACTTCGACAGCGCGGCGATGCCCAGCTTGGCCGCCGAGTAATTGGCCTGGCCCAGGTTGCCGATCAGGCCCGAGGTCGAGGTCATGTGCACGTAGGCACCGCTCTCCTGGTCCTTGAAGTAATTGGCCGCGGCGCGGCTGACGAAGAAGGTGCCATGCAGGTGCACGTCGATCACCGAGCGCCACTCTTCCTCGTTCATCTTGAAGAACATGCGGTCGCGCAGGTTGCCCGCGTTGTTGACCACCGCGTCGATGCGGCCGAAATTGTCCAGCGCGCACTGCACGATGGCGTTGGCGCCGTTCCAGGTCGAGACGCTGTCCGTGTTGGCCACGGCCTCGCCGCCGGCGGCGCGGATTTCTTCCACCACGCGCTGCGCAGGGCCGGTGTCGCCGCCCTCGCCCGTCATCGACACGCCCAGGTCATTGACCACCACCTTGGCCCCGGCGGCGGCCATCGCCAGCGCGATGCCGCGTCCGATCCCGCCACCCGCGCCCGTCACCAGCGCAACCTTGCCTGCCATCAATCCGCTCATTGCCTTGCTCCTCTCGAATCCTCTGAAATCCTGTCGTCCGGTCACCGCTGCCATCGGCAGGGCGATCACGGTGCGTACGGCGAAACCGGGGTATGTGGCGCGATGATCGTCCGGAATCGCCGTTCACATGCCGGTCCGGTCCGAATTCCGGTGCGATTATCGGCACCCCGCCTGTCGGGCGGCGCCCGAGTGCTGTCATTCCGGATGTCATTGCCGCGTGGGATACGATAAATTGGCACCCGCGTCTTTGGAATTCACGAATCATAAAAGTGGCCTTTGGCCTGACGGAAGCCCATGCATTACGACCTGACCGATCTGCGCCTTTTCCTGAACGTCGGCGAGACGGAAAACCTGACCCGCGCCGCCGAGCGCAGCTTCCTGTCGCTGCCGGCGGCCAGCACCCGGATCAAGCAGCTGGAAGAGGCGTTCCAGACACAATTGCTGATCCGCCAGGTCAAAGGCGTGCGCCTTACCCCGGCGGGCGACGCACTGCTGCGCCACGCGCGCGAGGTCTTCCGCGAGCTGGAGTGCCTGCATTCCGACCTGCGACCCTATGCCAAGGGCGTCAAGGGCCGCGTGCGGCTGCTGGCCAATACCACCGCCACCAACTCCTTCCTGGCCACGGGCGTGTCGCGCTTCCTGACCGAGAACCCGGACGTGGACATCGAGCTGGAAGAGCACCTGTCGCAGGAAATCGTGTCGGCCATCAGCGCGGGCGCGGCCGACCTCGGCATCGTGGCCGGTGAAGTCGCGACCCAGGATCTGGACGTGATGCACCTGTGCAGCGACGAGCTGATCGTGATCGCGCCGGTGAACCACCCGCTCCCGGCGTTCAAGCGGCTGCATTTCGCCGACCTGCTCGACACCTGCCGCTTCGTCGGGCTCAACCAGTTCAGCGCGATCCAGTCGTTCCTGGACCGCATCGCCAGCGGCATGGGCAAGCGCATCAGCCTGCGCATCCAGGTCGGCAGCTTCGACGCGGTCTGCCGCATGGTCGAAGCCGGCGCCGGCATCGCCATCGTGCCCAACAGCTGCGCGCGGCGCTACGCCAGCCGCAAGGTGCTGCGCTTTATCCAGCTGGAAGACGAATGGGCCAAGCGCGAGCTGCGCCTGGTGCGGCGCCCCGGGCGCGAGCTGCCCCAGTTCGCCGAGACCCTGATCCAGTACCTGGTCGACGCGTCGCGCGAGCCGGTGTAACGGTCGGTGTAAGGGCCCCGCGCTAGCCGGCCAACAGCCCCGTGGAATGCGCCACCAGCCCGGCCAGCGGGCGCAGCGAGACCAACATCACCGCCAGCAGCAGCCCCATGGCGAATACGCCCGGCCAGCTGGTGCGGCCGCAGCGCGCCAGCGAATCGTGGACCAGCTCCGGCGACCAGTGGTACTCGCGCAGGCGCCGGATGGTGGAGTCGGCTTGCCAGCGGTACAGCTGGTTGCCATACATGCCCAGCAGCAGCGCCAGCGCATAAAGCAGCGGACGGGACAGCGCCAGCGGCATGTCGACGCGGAACAGCGCGTGCAGTACCGGCTCCGTGCAGACGATCAGGGCATAGACGCCCACTTGCCAGTACATGCGCCGGTAGGCCATCCAGAACGGGCCCAACAGGCACGCCGCCCAGTTCCACGACATGCCGCCGCGCGCCTCGGCCAGGGCCCAGCGGCCGCTGTAATACGCGTAGCGCGGGCCCACGAAAGCGGCCAGCGCCGCTTCGTCACGGATCGATGATTTCATGCCACCCTCCCTGCCTGCCACCTGCCCCGTCATCTCGGAGCAGTGTCCGCACAGCATAGGCCGGCGCGCGCCGGCACTGCGTGCGCTGGCGCGCATTGGAAGGAGACTGGCGCGAGCCGGGGGGATAAAGGCTCGCAAATTGTGACCCGCAGCGCTATTTCAGGCGCAGCAGGATCTGCAGGATGATCAGCGTGAAGACCGTGGCGATCACCGCCGTGGTGTCGCGCCCGAGACCGGCCGCCACGCCGATTGCCGCCACCATCCAGATGCTGGCTGCCGTGGTCAGGCCCTTGATGTCGGCTTCGCTGTTGTGTTTCAGGATCGCACCCGCGCCCAGGAAGCCGATCCCGGCGGTCAGCCCCTGCAGCACGCGGCTGATGTCCGCCAGCGGCACCCCCGCCTGCAGCGGCACCAGCACGAACAGCGCCGAACCCAGCGCCACCAGCATATGGGTGCGCAGCCCGGCGGCCTTGCCCGAGGCCTCCCGCTCATAGCCGATCAGCCCGCCCAGCACCACCGCCACGGTCAGCCGCACCAGGATGCGGGTGGCTTCGCCGGCGTCAGGCACATCGCTGAATTCGGCGCGGATCGCGCTGTAGACTTCCGACCAGACCCCGTCCATCGCTCGCCTCCACGTGCTTGGGTGCAGATCTGAGCGTAGCACGCGCCGCAAGCCGCTGGCGCTGGCCGTACACCGATGCGGCGGCGCCTTACCGGTCCATGCGGCGGCGTCCTACACGGCAAGCGGAACCTCCCCGACAGTCCCGCTGCGGACCCGACCCTATATTGGAATCACCGCGACTAGTTCAAAACAGGAGCTACACCATGCCCTACATCCTCGCCTGGCTACTTGGTGTCCCGGCCTTTGTCCTCATCCTGATCTGGCTGTTCGTACACTGACACCAACCCGCGGGGCCGCGCCCTGCCCTTGAACGCCCTTTGTACCCCTGAGACGCCCGGCACAGCCGGGCGTCCTGCGTTGCCCAACCCGCTGCGCAACCAGGTGCATAGGGCGCCGCAAGCGCTTCCGGCGGCCCTAAGCCGCTCTTTCGCAAATCCGAATTTCGGCTGGCGGAGGGGTCGGGAATAATGGCCCCATTCGATATAGACGGGGCCTCCCCATGCTTGCAGAACAGGATCCGGAACTGCTGTATCCCGAAATCCGCGAGGCCGTGCGCGACCTGTGCGCCGGCTTCGATTCGGCATACTGGCAGCGCGTGGAAGAGCAGGAAGCCTTTCCCGAGCGCTTCGTGCAGGCGCTGACCCAGGCCGGCTGGCTGTCGGCCCTGATTCCCGAGACCTATGGCGGCTCGGGCCTGTCGCTGACCGCGGCCTCGGTCATCATGGAAGAAATCAACCGCAGCGGCGGCAATTCCGGCGCCTGCCACGGCCAGATGTACGTGATGGGCTGCCTGCTGCGCCACGGCTCCGAGGAACAGAAGCAGCGCTGGCTGCCCGGCATCGCCTCGGGCGAGCTGCGCATGCAGTCGATGGCCGTCACCGAGCCCACCACCGGCACCGACACCACCAAGCTGAAGACCACCGCGGTGCGCCAGGGCGACAAGTACATCGTCAATGGCCAGAAGGTATGGATTTCGCGCGTGCAGCACTCCGACCTGATGCTGCTGCTGGCGCGCACCACGCCGCTGGACCAGGTCAAGCGCAAGTCCGAGGGGCTGTCGGTGTTCGTGGTCGACCTGCGCGATGCCATCGGCAAGGGCCTGACGGTCAAGCCGATCCGCAACATGGTCAACCACGAGACCAACGAGCTGTTCTTCGACAACCTCGAAGTGCCGGCCGCGAACCTGATCGGCGAGGAAGGCAAGGGCCTGAAATACATCCTCGACGGGCTCAACGCCGAGCGCATCCTGATCGCCGCCGAGTGCGTGGGCGACGGCTACTGGTTCGTCGAGCGCGCCAGCAACTATGCGCGCGACCGCATCGTGTTCGACCGCCCGATCGGCCAGAACCAGGCCGTGCAGTTCCCGATCGCGCGCTCGTTTATCAACGTCGAAGCCGCCAGCATGATGCGCTACAAGGCCGCGCGCCTGTTCGACGCCGGCAGGCCGTGCGGCAAGGAAGCCAATATCGCCAAGCTGCTGGCCGCCGATGCTTCCTGGGAAGCGGCCAACGTCTGCCTGCAGACGCACGGCGGCTTCGGCTTTGCCGCCGAATACGACATCGAGCGCAAGTTCCGCGAAACGCGCCTGTACCAGGTCGCGCCGATCTCCACCAACCTGATCCTGTCCTACGTGGCCGAGCACGTGCTCGAACTGCCGCGTTCGTTCTGAGGCTTTTTGCATGTCCCCAAATCACTCCAAGGGCATCCGCCCGCTCGACGGCATCCGCGTGGTTTCGCTGGAGCATGCGGTTGCGGCTCCCTTCGCCACTCGCCAGCTTGCCGACCTTGGTGCCCGCGTCATCAAGATCGAGCGTCCCGGCGTGGGCGACTTCGCGCGCGGCTATGACCAGTCCGTGCACGGCCAGGCCTCGTACTTTGTGTGGCTCAACCGGGGCAAGGAAAGCCTGACCCTGGATCTGAAGGATCAAGAGGCGCAGGCCATCCTGCACCGGCTGCTGGCTGATGCCGATGTGCTGGTGCAGAACCTCGCCCCCGGCGCCGCCGCGCGCATGGGCCTGGACTTCGACAGCCTGCACGGCAAGTACGACAAGCTCATCGTCTGCGACATCTCGGGCTATGGCGACTCCGGTCCCTATCGCGACAAGAAGGCCTACGACCTGCTGATCCAGGCCGCCGCCGGCCTGGTGGGCCTTACCGGCGGCCCGAACGAGCCGTCGCGCGCCGGCGTTTCGATCGCCGATATCTCGGCCGGCATGTACGCCTACAGCGGCATCCTTTCGGCGCTGCTGCAGCGTGGCCGCACCGGCAAGGGCCTGCGCGTGCAGGTGACCATGCTCGAGGCGATGGCCGAGTGGATGAACCAGGTTCTCTACTTTGGCCACTACGGCGGCAAGCCGCCGGCGCGCTTCGGTGCTTCACATCCGACCATCGCCCCGTATGGCGTGCATCGCACCGGCAATGGCAGCGTGATCTTCAGCGTGCAGAACGAACGCGAGTTCGCCAATTTCTGCGAGATCGTGCTCGGCAACCGGGAACTGGCGCAGGACGAACGCTTCTCCAGCAATACGGCCCGCGTGCGCAATCGCCCCGAACTCACCGCCATCATCGAAGCGCGCTTCGCGTCGATGACGGTGGCGCAGGCCGAGGCCCTGCTGGACGAGGCGCAGATCGCCAATGCCCCGATGAACGACATCGAGGGCGTATGGAACCATCCGCAGCTGCAGGCACGCCAGCGCTGGCGCGAAGTGGCCACCCCGGGCGGGCCGATCGGCGCGCTGCTGCCGCCCGCCAACCTGTCGGGCGTGGAGCCTGTCATGGGCGACGTACCGGCACTGGGCGCGCACAGCCGGCAGATCCTGGCCGAGCTCGGCTATGCCGACGGCGACATCGCCGCGCTGGCCGACAAGCAGACCATCTGAACACACGACGCCCGGCCATCTCGCACAGAGCGCCGGGCTTTTTTCCATTTCCACGAAACTCATTTCCGCATCGGAGCCTGCATGAGCCAAGCCGCAGACACCAACTACCCGACCCGCCAGCTGTGCCAGTTCCTGGCCGACTTCAAGCTCGCGGACGTGCCCGCACCCGTGATCGAGCGCACCAAGGACCTGTTCCTTGACTGGATCGCCTCGGCCATCGCCGGCAAGGATGCCCCGGCCGTACGCCGCCTGCAGGAATTCGCAGCGGCCATGGGCCCCGCGCAGGCAGAAGGCAAGAACAGCGCCGAAGTTCTGGTCGACCGCCGCCGTACCTCGCCCTATTTCGCCGCGCTGATCAACGGCGCGTCGTCGCACGTGGTCGAGCAGGACGACGTGCACAGCGGCTCGGTGCTGCACCCGGCCGCGGTGGTGTTCCCGGCCGTGGTCGCCGCGGCGCAGGCCGAAGGCAAGACCGGCGCCGAGGTGCTGCTGGCGTCGATCGCCGGCTATGAGGCCGGCATCCGCATCGGCGAGTTCATGGGCCGCTCGCACTACACCGTGTTCCACACCACCGGCACCGTCGGCACGCTCGCCGCCGCTGCCGCCGTCGCCAAGCTCTACAACCTGGATGCCGAAGGCATCAACCAGGCGCTGGGCTCGGCCGGCACGCAGGCCGCAGGCCTGTGGGAGTTCCTGCGCGACGCCGCCGATTCCAAGCAGCTGCACACCGCCAAGGCCGCGGCCGACGGCCTGCAATCGGCGTGGCTGGCGCGCGCGGGCTTCACCGGTGCGAAGCAGATCCTGGAGGGCAAGCAAGGCATGGCCGCCGGCATGTCGAGCGACGCCAATCCCGCCGCGCTGACCGACGGCCTCGGCACCCGCTGGGCCACCGCCGAGACCTCGTTCAAGTTCTTCGCCTCGTGCCGCCACACGCACCCGGCCGCCGACGCGCTCAAGGTGCTGATGCAGCGCGAAGGCATCGGCGCGGACCAGATCGCCAGCGTCACCACCCATGTGCACCAGGGCGCGATCGACGTACTCGGCCCGGTGGTCAACCCGGCCACCATCCACCAGGCCAAGTTCTCGATGGGCACGGTGCTGGGGCTGGTCGCCGTGCATGGCCACGCCGGCCTGGCGGAATTCGAGCAGCACGCGCTGCCCGACGCGAAAGTCGTCGACTTCCGCGGCAAGGTCACGATGGAACTCGACCCGGAGATCAACGCCGCCTACCCGCGCCAGTGGATCGGCCGCGTCACGGTGAAGACCACCGACGGCCGCACGCTGGCCGCACGCGTGGACGTGCCTAAGGGCGACCCGGACAACACCCTGTCGCGCCCCGAGCTGGAAGCCAAGGCGCTGCAGCTGGGCGCTTTCCGCAACGGTGCCAGCGAGGCCGAGATGCGCGCCATCATCGCGCGCGTGTGGGCACTGGAGCAGGCGCCCAACGTCAACGACTGGCTGCCCGCCGCACGCTGAGGAACGCTGCATGACCACTGCCGTCACTTACCTGTTCGTTCCCGGCGACCGGCCGGAGCGTTTCGACAAGGCCGCCGCCGCGGGACCCGACGTGATGATCCTCGACCTCGAGGACGCCGTGCATCCCGACGCCAAGCCCGCCGCGCGCGAAGCCATTGGCGCCTGGCTGGCGGGCCAGCCCGCCGCGCGCGCCATGGTCCGCATCAACGACAGCGCCTCGCCTGCATTTGCCGCGGACCTGGCCTGGCTGCGTTCGCTGCCGGCCGGCACCGCGCTGGCCGGGCTGATGGTGCCCAAGGCCGAAGACGCCGCCGCGCTAGCGCAGATTGCGCAGGCGTTGCACGCCATCAACCCGCAGGGGGAGCTGGTCGCCATCATCGAAACTGCACTCGGCCTGCACCAGGTCGACACGGTGGCCACGGCCAGCGGCGTCGCGCGGCTGGCGTTCGGCTCGCTCGACTATGCGGTCGACCTGGGCTGCAGCCACACCCGCGACGCGCTGGCGTTTGCGCGCGCACGCATCGTGCTGGCTTCACGCGTGGCCGGGTTGCCGCCGCCGGTGGACGGCGTCACCACCGCGCTGAAGGATGAAGCCGTGCTGGCGGGCGACGTCGCCTACGCCCGCGAACTCGGCTTTGCCGGCAAGCTGTGCATTCATCCGGCGCAGCTTGGCGCGGTGCACGCCGGCTTCCTGCCCAGCGCAGAACAGCTGGACTGGGCCCGCCGCGTGCTCGACGCCACCGCCAGCGGCAGCCATGCCGTGCAGGTCGATGGCAAGATGGTCGACCGGCCCGTGATCGAGCAGGCCAAACGCCTGCTGGCGCTGGCGCAATAGCGCCCCGCCTTTCCTGTCCAACCCGAACCCGCAAGCCCATGACTGACGCCACTTCCGAACTCGAACGCCTGCGCGGCTGGATCGGCCGCAGCGAATCGCGCACCGAAACGCTGTCGCCCGAACCGGTGATCGGCCTGGCCGCCACCTTCGACCTCGACCCCGAGGCCATCGCCGCGGGCCCCCTGCCGCCGCTGTGGCACTGGCTGTATTTCCTGCCGCGCGCCCAGCAGCGCGACATCGGCCGCGACGGCCACCCGCACCTCGGCGGCTTCATGCCGCCTGTGCCGCTGCCGCGGCGCATGTGGGCCGGCAGCGAGCTGACCTTCAGCCATCCGCTGCATATCGGCGATACCGTCACGCGTACTTCCACCATCGCGGACGTGCAGTACAAGACCGGCCGCAGCGGCGAACTGTGGTTCGTCGCGGTCGACCATGAACTGACGGTGAACGGCAAGACCGCGATCAACGAGCGCCACGACATTGTCTACCGCGCCATGCCGGACCCGTCCAAGCCCCAGCCGCCGCGCCCGCGCCTGGAACACACCGCGCAATGGCAGCGCACGCTGCAGGCCGAGCCGGTCATGCTGTTCCGCTATTCGGCGCTGACCTTCAACGGCCACCGCATCCACTACGACCGCAGCTATACCCGCGATGTCGAAGGCTATCCCGGGCTGGTGGTGCATGGCCCGATGCAGGCCATGCTGATGCTGGACCTGGTGGCACGCGAGGCTCCGCAGGCGCGCGTCAGGCGCTTCGGCTTTCGCGGCCTGGCGCCGCTGTTTGACCAGGACACCATCATCGTTGGCGGCGCGGCCGATCCGGCGCAGGCTGGCCGGTTGGTGCTTTGGACGGGCGATGATGCCGGCGGGCAGGCGATGCAGGGGTGGGCGGAAGTGGAAGCTTAAGAGCCTGAAACCTTATCCGCACCGCAGGTTTGCTCCCCTCTCCCGCTGGCGGGAGAGGGGCAGGGGGTGAGGGCAGGCGGTGGCATACCGCAGGCCTTACTTCGCCAGACACGCCCGCCCTCACCCAAACTCAGCGCCCAACCTCAATTGGTTACCCGACCATGGCGCCCTCAATTCCCTCTGCGACTTGTTCTACCCTGTCGGCCAGCAATCCAAGGGAGGTCCGGCAGAGTTCTCGCAAGGCATCCAGCGTAGTCGCCTGCAAGGCTACGCTTCCTTCTTCCTGTGCGTCGCAATCGCTGTGCGTCACCAATGTCAGTACGCAGGCCGCGCCTCGCACAATCGCATCGGCTTGATCCAGCAGATTCAATAACAAGAGTTGCCGGGGGACAGGTAGCGCGTCCTCACGCGCTGCGCGTCGGGTTTCGGGACTGAAACGCGAAAGGGAATCATCTAGTCGAGGCGGGATGAAGGCGTCGGGTTCGATGGTGGACTGGTGCATTGTTGACCTCCGTAACGTAGAAGTGGAGGCCCGCCACTCATTCTCACGTGAGGTGGCGGGCCAAACGACGGGGGTGAGAAAACCGGACGTTACCCGGCCCAGCCGAAGCTGGCCCCGCCCGGCCCGCCGTAAAGTGAAGGCGCACACAAGCGCAACGGACTCGAAAATTGCCGCTTATGCGACGGTCCGCTGTAACGTGAACCGGGTTCTCACACCCGACTCCTGTTGATCAGGAGCCCAGCCAGTCTAGAGAACCCTGCCGTTCACAATCAAGGCGCAGATTGTGAAGGATTGATACGCTAAGTCAAGCGCAAATGCTGGCGATGTCTGGATGGCATTTAATGAGGTTCTTGGCGGATTTGGGGTGCTGGTGAGATGTTGTCGCTGGTTGAACCGCCTGGTTCCGCCCTCCTGGGCGGGTCACTTTTTGGCCGAGCGCCAAAAAGTAACCAAAAAGCGCGTCGCCTGAGCGGCTGGCTATCAATTTGGTGGCGTGGGTGGTTCAGGCGGTGGTGATTTCCGTTTGGCTTGAGTGCCCGTTCGAACCTGCTAACGCCAGGTGATTCAGGGCCTGTGCCTGGCGTTAACCGGTTATTGAACGATCCCCATGCCGGGCGTAGGCCGCCTGCTAAAAGCCTCATCGGTGGGACGCCTTCGGCTGCGCTACGCGCGGGCCCTAACGTGGCAGCGCGGCCGAGCTCGCCCTGGCCATTGCCGTCGCCGCCCAGCGAGCGAAGCGATGCGGGTTCGCGCCAGGGCACCTCACCCGCGAGACTGAGCCGCGCGCAGCGCAGCCGTAGGCGATGATGCGATACCGCAGGCAGCAGGCGGCCTACACCCGTCCTGGGGATTGTTCAAAGGTGGGTATTCGTCAGGCACCCACACTCACTCACTTGGCGTAGCAGGCTGGAATCGCGACCACGTCTCGCTGAGACCAAAATCGCCAATATGACCAGAAGCGCCAAATTGGCTCAGCCAGCCGCAGCGACGCGCTTTTTGGTTACTTTTTGGCGCTCGGCCAAAAAGTGACCCGCCCAGGAGGGCGGAACCAGGCGGTTCAAAGGCCGATAACATCAAATCAAAGGCGCCATGCACGGGCACAGCGAAAAGACGCCGAGCCAAACCGTAGCGCCCCCAAGATCCCCTCAATCCGCCTGAATCCCCGCCTTCTTCACCACCCCGCCCCACAACGCCAGCTCCCGCTGGATCCGATCCCCCAGCTGCTTAGGCGTGCTGACATTGACGTCATACCCACCCGCCGCCATGCGCTGCCGATAAGCCGGGTCATCGCCGATGGCCTTCTGCGCCTTGACCAGCTTGTCGACCACATCGGCCGGCAGCTTCTGCGGTCCGACCAGTGCGTACCAGCCGGTCAGGTCATAGTCCTTCTGGCCTGACTCGATCATGGTCGGCACCGTAGGCAGCGCGGGATTGCGCGTCTTCGACGTAACCGCCAGCGCGCGCACCTTGCCGCCATTGATATGGCCGATGGCGGTGCCGGTGATATCAAACATGAAGGTCACCTTGCCGCTCATCACATCCGCCATCGCCGGCGAATTGCCCTTGTACGGCACGTGCAGCATCTTCACGCCATTCATCTGCGCCAGCAGTTCCGCCGACAGGTGGTTCGACGCGCCCACGCCGGCCGAGCCGAACGAGACGTCCTGCGGATGCTTGCGCGCGTAGTCGACCAGTTCGCCGACGGTCTTGGCCGGGAAATCCTTGTTCACCAGCAGCACGTTGGTGTAGTCGGTGATCAGGCCGATGTAGCTGAAGTCCTTGACCGGGTTGAAGTTGACCGAACGCTGGATCAGCGGGGTCATGGTCATGGTGGGGCTGGCGACGAAGTACAGCGTGTAGCCGTCCGGCGTTGCCTTGGCGGTCATGTCGGCGGCAATGGCGCCGCTGGCGCCGGCGCGGTTATCCACCACCACCGGCTGCTTGAGCACGCGGCCCAGCTGCTCGGCGTAGATGCGCGCGGCGGTGTCGACCGGGCCGCCGGGGGCATAGCCCACCAGCAGCTTGACCGGCCGCGACGGGTAGGCGTCCGTCGCCCAGGCCGCGCCCTGCAGCAGCAAGGTCGTGGTCAGTGCCGCCAGTGTGGTCCAGGTTTTCATTGTTGTCTCCTCCAGATAGGGCTGAAATGCCCGGGCCGGCGTGTCGCGCCGGCCCGCGGTTAAGGGATTCGGGGATTCGGCTCAGTCCAGCAGCGCGCGCAGCGGCTGCTTGAGCAGCTTGCCGCTGGCAGTCGTGGGAATGACGTCGACGGTGCGGATTTCCGCCGGGCGCTTGTACGGGGCCAGGCTTTCGCGCAGGTAGGCGTCGAGCGCCTTGGGATCGATGCTCGCGCCTTCCTGCGTCTCAATAAACGCGACCACTTCCTCGTTGCCATCGCTGGCGGGGCGCCCCACCACCGCCGACTGGCGCACGCCGGGGAAGGCGTTGATCACCGACTCGACTTCGATCGGGTAGACGTTGAAGCCCGAGCGGATGATCAGGTCCTTGGAACGGCCAGAGATAAACAGCGCGCCATCGGCGTCCAGGTAGCCCAGGTCGCCGGTATTGAGCCAGCCGCCAGGCAGCAGCGCCTCGGCGGTCTGCTCCGGGTTGCGGTAGTAGCCGAGCATCACGCCCGGGCCGCGCACGCGGATCTGGCCGCGCTCGCCTGCGGGAAGCGGCGTGCCGGCATCGTCGGAGATCTCGATCTCGACGCCTTCGACGATATGCCCGGCCGAGCAGTCGGCGCGCGGCGCGTCCATGCGCGTGATGAAGAGCGAGCCGGCGTACTCGGTGATGCCGTAGCCGTGGTGCAGCGGCTGGCCGAACAGCGTCTCGACGTCGCGCTTGAGTGTGGGATCGAGCGGTGCGCCGCCGGTGTACAGGTAGCGCAGGCGCGGATACTTGCCCGGGCCTGCGCCGTGTTGCGCCGCCACCGCCAGGATGCGCGTAAACATGGTCGGCACGCCCTGCAGGATGGTGACGCCGGGCGCCTCCAGCGCCTCGAACACGTCGTTGCCGTCGAAGCGCGGGCGCATGAACAGGCTGGCGCCGGCGTAGAGCGTCGCCATCAGCACGGTGGCGATGCCGAAGATATGCGACATCGGCAGTGCCCCGTAGGCCACGTCCGCCTGCCCCATGTCGCGCGAGGTGGCGGAGATGCGGGCAAAGTGCGTCAGGCCGGCGTGCGGCACCATCACGCCCTTGGGCGCGCCGGTAGTGCCCGAGGTATAGATCAGCGTAGCGACCTGGCGCGCCTGTTCGCCGGCCACGCGTTCCGGAGCGCCGGCTGCGCGCACCGCCAGCATGCCGTCGGCAAAGACGGGGCAAGCGCTGGACTGCGCGCCGAGCCGCGCGCCATGCGCGGCGGCCACGTCGGACACATGACCGGTGAACAGCACCAGCGCCGGCCGGGCGTGGTCGCGGATATTGTCGATCTCGCGCGCGGACAGGCGCGCGTTGACCTGGATCGGCCAGGCATGCAGCAGGCTGCTGGCGAACAGCGTCACCACCATCTCGTTGCAGTTCTCGCCGACCACCATGACCCGGTCGCCCTCGCCCACGCCCTGCGCCGCCAGCCAGTCGCGCGCCGCTTCGATGCGCTGCCACAGTTCGCCATAGCTGATCACGGCGCCGCTCTCGAACAGGCAAGGCGCGGAGGGCGTCTGCGCGGCCCAGTGACGAGGGATATCGTGGATGTATTCGGGGCGGAAGGAAGACATGCGGCTGGGCTCGTTCGGGATGCGTCTGGAGTAGCGATGCTTGCCGGCGGCACATGCGCCGGGATGCACACGGACGCACTTGAGCAGGCCGCGCCAGTTTGCGCCAAGGCTGCCCGCCGCGGTATTTGGAATTGGCTAAGGCCGTGTTCGTCCACGCCGCCACCACCCGGCTCAGGTGGTTCCGCCGGCACGAAGGGCGACTTTATGATTGAAAAAGCAATGAAGGACGCCCGCGCCCTACAATCGGCCGGCACACCTAGGGCTGCAACCGGTTGCTTGCCGCAACGGGCCGCCCGCGTAACGAGGGGACATTCAGATGGATTTGCGTTTCACCGCCGAGGAACAGGCCTTCCGCGAGGAAGTCCGCGCTTTCGTGCAGGCCAGCCTGCCGGAAGACATCCGCAACAAGGTGCTCAACCACCAGCGCGTCGAGAAGGACGACTACGTGCGCTGGCACCGCATCCTGCAGGCACACGGCTGGGGCGCTCCCACCTGGCCCAAACAATGGGGCGGCACCGGCTGGACCGCGCTGCAGCGCCTGATCTTTGAAATCGAGACCTTCCGCGCCGGTGCGCCGCGCCTGCTGCCGTTCGGCCTGACCATGATCGGCCCGGTGCTGATGAAATACGCCAGCCCCGAGATGCAGCAGCGCTTCCTGCCGCGCATCCCGGGCGTGGAAGACTTCTGGTGCCAGGGCTACTCCGAGCCAGGCTCCGGTTCCGACCTGGCCTCGCTGAAGACCCGCGCCGTGCGAAAGGGCGACAAGTACATCGTCAACGGCCAGAAGACCTGGACCACGATGGCCCACTTCGCCGACTGGATCTTCTGCCTGGTGCGCACCGATCCCGATGCCAAGGCGCAGGAAGGCATCTCCATGCTGCTGATCGACATGAAGTCGCCCGGCGTGACGGTGCGCCCGATCAAGACGCTCGACGGCGGCCACGACGTCAACGAGACCTGGTTCGAAGATGTCGAAGTGCCGGTCGGGAACCTGGTCGGCGAAGAAAACCGCGCCTGGACCTACGCCAAATACCTGCTCGGCCACGAGCGCACCGGCATTGCCGGCATCGGCCACTGCCACCGCGAGCTGCGCCAGCTCAAGCACTACGCCAGCCAGGCCACCGACGGCGCCGGCCGCCCGCTGATCGAAGACGTGCGCATGCGCGACAAGATCGCGCGCGTCGAGATGGACATCATGGCGCTGGAAATGCTGCTGCTGCGCGTCGCCACGCAGGCCGCCGGCACGCCCGGACCGGAAGCGTCGATCGTCAAGATCCGCGGCTCGGAGGTGCAGCAGGATCTCGGCATGCTGATGATGGAAGTGGCCGGCCCCAACGCCTGGCCGTATTCGCCGGACTGGCTGGAGCCGGGCGCGACACAGCCGGTGTCGGGCCCCGAGTGGGCCGCCCCCGCCGCCTCCACCTACTACGACATGCGCAAGACCTCGATCTACGGCGGCGCGACCGAAGTGCAGAAGAACATCATCTCCAAGATGATCCTGGGTTTCTGAAGGGATAGCTGACATGGACTTCACCTACAGCGAAGAGCAACAGATGCTGGCAGACAGCCTGCGTCGCTTCATCGATACCGAATACACCTTCGAGGCCCGCCGCAAGAGCGCGCGCCAGGGCGAAAGCCTGGACCGCGGCGTGTGGAACAAGCTCGCCGAAATGGGCGTGCTGGGCCTGACCGTGCCGGCGGATTTCGGCGGCTTCGGCGAAGGCCCGGCCAGCCAGCTGGTGGTGCAGCGAGAGCTGGGCCGCGGCCTGGTGCTGGAGCCGGTCACGCCCAGCGGCGTGATGGCCGCCGCCACCCTCAATGCCTACGGCAGCGACGCGCAGAAGCAGGAATGGCTGCCGGCGATCGCCTCGGGCGAACGCATCGTCACGCTGGCCTACCTGGAGCCGACCACGCGCTACCGACCGGAATCGGCCCGCGCCAGCGCCGAGCGCAGCGGCGACGGCTACGTGATCAGCGGCACCAAGAGCGTGGTCTGGCACGGCGCAGCCGCCGACGCCTACCTGCTGACCGCACGCGTGGCCGGCAGTAACGAGATCGCACTGTTCCTGGTGCCGCGCGACAGCAAGGGCCTGGGCGTGACCGCCTATCCCACCATCGACGGCCTGCGCGCCGCCGACCTGTCGCTGCAGGACGTCGCGGTGCCGGCCAGCGCGCTGGTGGGCCAGGCCGCCGACGGCCTGGCGGCGCTGGGCGTCGGCCTGGAGCACGGCATCGCCGCGCTGTGCGCCGAAGGCGCGGGCGCCATGGAAAAGCTGATCCAGATCACCGGCGAGTACCTGGGCACGCGCCAGCAGTTCGGCAAGCCGCTGGCCAGCTTCCAGGCACTGCAGCACCGCATGGCCGACATGCTGGTGCAGAAGGAACTGGCGCTGTCGATGGCGTACGTGGCGGCGCAGGCGCTGGACGAAACCGATCCTGCCGCGCGCCGCCGCATGCTGTCGGCCGCCAAGGTGACGGTTGCGCGCGCCGGGCGCTTTGTCGGCCAGCAGGCGGTGCAGCTGCACGGCGGCATGGGCATGACCGACGAGCTGTCCGTGGGCGACTACTTCAAGCGCCTCACCATGCTGGACCAGCTGCTGGGCGACAGCGACTACCACCTGCAGCGCTTCGGCGAAGTGATGGAAGCCTGATCCCGGTTGCGGCCACTGGCCGCAATCGTGCGCGTGGCCGGGCATCTGCCCGGCCACGCGTCGTTTTATCGCAGTGCAAGGCTACTCGAATCCTGCCCCGGCCAGGTGACATTCAGACAAAGCGCCTCCCGTCGCCACAGCGTGGCGTCCAGGGGGCCGCAAGCCGCCTCAGGTCCGACTCCGAAAGACCGGAGCCGCGTACTACGACGACCGCCGCGACAAAAACTACAGCGTGACTGACGGTATGGGGCCGCTGTCCGCGGCATGGCGTGCCGCCACCCATCTTTCCGCGACGATCACACCCAGCCAGTTCACTACCGTGACCGTGGACGGCTTCAAGACGAGGCCTGTCCCTCCCCCCCACAGCGTGCAGATCCGGCTGGACGCGTAAGCCCCTGTTCGCCTCTTCCCGCCATGCCGGGACAGGCGACCCCATTCTCTTGAGCGCAATGCTTCTGCGGAACCGGCGGGCCAGTGCACGACGCGTCACGAGCATGTCATCGCCACCGCTTAGCCTTGCGGCCTGCCGATCCTGCGAACCGAACCATCAATACCCATGGAAGAAGCCAACCTGAAACCTGGCCTTGTGGCCGCGTGCATCGCAGCGCTGCTGTTGAGCGCCTGCGGCGGAAGCGACGACGAGAAGGCTTTGCAGCCGCCAGCCGCAACCCAGCCGGGCGCCTCGACGCCCGCGGCCCCTGCGGCGCCCGACAAACGCTGCGCGCCCTGACCGCGGCTGGCATAGCCCGCCCCAATCAACATCCTCCCAGCACAACGACATGATCTCCCGCCGCAAGTTTCTGCAGGCGAGCACCGGCGCGGCCTTTTCCGCCGCGGCGCTGGCCGCCTTTCCTCCGAGCATCCGCCGTGCGCTGGCCATCCCGGCAAACAATGCCACCGGCACCATCATGGATGTCCGGCACGTGGTCATCCTGATGCAGGAAAACCGCTCATTCGACCACTACTTCGGCACGCTGGCAGGCGTGCGCGGATTTGGCGACCGCCTCACGATTCCACTGCCGAACGGTCGCAACGTCTGGCAACAGGCGCGTGCCAACGGCAGCATCGTGACGCCCTACCATCTGAACGGCAGCGCCAACAACGCACAGCGCACGGCCGGCACGCCACACGCGTGGGCCGACAGCCAGGCCGCCTGGGACCACGGCCGGATGTCACGCTGGCCCGTTGCGAAGACCGATACGTCGATGGGGTACTTCAAGGAACAGGAAATCCCGTTCCAGTTCGCGCTCGCAAAGGCGTTCACGCTGTGCGACGCCTACCATTGCGCGATGCACACGGGCACCGACGCGAACCGCTCGTTCCACATCACCGGCACCAACGGCGTGATTCCGCAGAACGTGGCGTTCGTCAACAACGAGTGGGATGCGATCAACGGCGTCGCCGCCGATGCCAACACCGGCTACACGTGGAAGACCTACGCCGAGCGCCTGGAAGAAGCCGGCATCAGCTGGATCAGCTACCAGAACATGCCCGACGAATGGGGCGACAATATGCTGGGTGCCTTCCAGAGTTTCCGCCGTGCCAACCTGAACTCGGGCTTCCCGGTCTCCAGCGGCGGTGCGCCGCAATCGCCGTACACGAACACGGGCCAGGCGCTGCCGTACCACGCCTACGATGCAGCCACGGACAACGCCGCCAATCCGCTCTACAAGGGCGTGGCCAACACGTTGCCGGGCACGCAGCCCGACCAGTACCTTGACGCCTTCCGGCGCGACATCGCTAACGGCACGCTGCCCCACGTTTCATGGATCAACGCGCCGTCGATCTATTGCGAGCATCCGGGACCTTCGTCGCCGGTGCAGGGCGCCTGGTTCCTGCAGGAAGTGCTGGACGCATTGACCAGCAACCCGGACGTGTGGAGCAAGACGGTGTTGCTGGTCAACTTCGACGAGAACGACGGCTACTTCGACCACGTCCCCTCGCCTTCAGCCCCGTCGCGCCATCCGGACAGCTCGCTGGCCGGCAAGACCACGCTGCCCGACGCCGACCTCGCCGCCGAGTACTACACGCAGCAACCGCCGGCCGGCAGCGCAGGCCAGCCGGCGCGCGACGGCCGCGTCTTCGGTCCGGGTCCGCGCGTGCCGATGTTCGTGATCTCGCCGTGGAGCCGGGGCGGCTGGATCAACTCGCAGGTGTTCGACCACACTTCCGTGCTGCGCTTCCTTGAGGCGCGCTTCGGCGTGCAGGAGCCCAATATCAGCCCGTTCCGCCGCGCGGTCTGCGGTGACCTGACGACGGCATTCAACTTCCAGACACCGAACACCGAGGCGCTGCCCACACTGGCCGGGCGTGGCACCCGTACGTCCGCCGACCAGCTGCGCACTGCCCAGCAGGCGCTGCCTGCCGTGCCGGTACCGACGACCGCGCAGTTGCCACAGCAGGACACCGGTTCGCGCCCGTCGCGCGCCCTGCCCTACGAGCTGCACACCAGTGCGCGCGGCAACGTCAACGGCACCGTGCAGTTGCTGTTCGCGAATTCGGGAAAGCAGGCCGCCGTCTTCCACGTCTACGACCGCAACGACCTGGACAGCGTGCCGCGCCGTTACATGGTCGAGGCCGGCAAGACCTTGTCCGATACCTGGACCACCTCGTCGGCCGATGCCGGCCAGTACGATCTCTGGGTACTCGGCCCGAACGGCTACCACCGGCATTTCAGGGGAGACACGAAGGTACTCGACGCCGCGCGTGCCAATCCGGAGATCCGCGTCTGCTACGAAGTCGCCAACGGTGTCGTGTACGTCGACCTGATCAACATGGGCAATGCGCCGTGCACGTTCCGCGTCATGCCGCTGGCCTACCGCACGGACGGGCCGTGGGAAGCCACGGTGCCGCCAGGCGGCACGCAGACCCTGCATTGGGCGCTGAAGGATAGCGGCAACTGGTATGACTTCGCGGTGACCAGCAGCACCGATGCCATGTTCTACCGGCGCTTTGCGGGCCGTGTGGAAACCGGAAGCCACTCGGTGACCGACCCGGCGATGGGGATACTCTGACCTGCGCCGTGCAATGCCGCGGCCCATGGCGCGCGCCATGGGCTGCTTGCATGCTGCCGGCCTGATTGCCCCGCTCCTGCGGCGCGTACGCCGCGCCCAAGCACTCCCGCAAGTCCCGGAGCCCCGGCACACCCGCGCCACGCGGGCGGAAGCTCCGAGGCGCCTAGGGAAATCCACTAGTCCGTTCCAACGATTCCCCTCCCGCGCACCATCACTACGCTGTCTCCACAGGCACAGGCGCCGCCGGCCATCCCATCAAGGAGCGAGACTGCAATGACATCCACTACACATCGACTGCTGCGCGGCAGCCTGCTGGTGACCAGCATGGCCCTGGCCGCGGCATCGTGGGCGAAGGTCACCCCCGAAGACCTCAAGCAGCTTGACGGCAACCTGACGCCGATGGGCGCGGAGCGGGCCGCCAGCAAGGACGGCGATGTGCCCGCATGGGCTGGAAAATGGCTGGGTACGCCGCCCAACGTCAAATACCAGCGCGGCGAGCGGTATCCGGATCCGTATGCGGACGAGAAGCCGCTGTTCGTCATCACCGCGCAGAACATGGCGCAGTACGCCGAACGCCTGACCGATGGCCAGAAGGCACTGTTCAAGAAGTACCCCGATACCTTCAAGATGCCGGTGTACCCGAGCCATCGCGATTTCCGCTACGAGGACACGGTCTACAAGGATATCCGCACCTTCGCCACCACCGTCAAGATGACGGGCGATGCCAACGGCCTGAAGGACGCCGGACCGCAGGTGCCCTACCCGATTCCGAAGACGGCCATGGAACTGCTGTGGAACCAGCGCTTCTCCTCAGCCGTAGGCACCGAGAAGGCGCAGTACGACCAGGCCGTGGTCTATCCGAATAGCTCGATCGCGTGGGGACGGGTCTCATACAGCATCCTGTCGCCGCGCAATAACGGCAAGTTCGACCCGAACAACGCACTCAACGAGCGCTCATTCTTCCGCACGGCGACCGACCTGCCGCTGCGTGACCGTGGCCAGGTGATCGTGGGTTATGCCGTGTGGGACCAGGAAGGCTCGGACACCAACCGCACCTGGATCTACAACCCGGGCACGCGGCGCGTGCGACAGGCGCCGGAATTCGGCTTCGACCAGCCGCAGGGCCCCGGCGGCTTCCGCACCGTCGATGACGATCGTCTCTTCAACGGCTCCGGCGAACGCTACAACTGGAAGATCGTTGGCAAGAAGGAGATCTATGTCCCGTACCACAACTACAAGCTGCTGAGCACATCGATCAAGTACAAGGACCTGCTGACCAACGGCCACGCCAGCCCTGACGTCATGCGCTACGAGCTGCATCGCGTATGGATCCTGGAAGCAACGCTCAAGTCCGGCTTCCGTCACCAGTATGCGAAGCGCGTGCTGCATCTCGACGAAGACACCTGGCAAGCCCTCGCCGCAGACAACTACGATGGGCGCGGCCAGCTGTGGCGCACCAATCTGCAGGCCTCGGTCTACGCCTACGATGCGCGTCGCTATCATCCGACCGCGGTGTTCTACCATGACCTGATTTCCGGCGCTTACTTTGCGGACCGACTGACCAACGAAGGCCCGATGTTCCAGCTGAACAACAGCCCCGAGTTCACCGAAGCGTTCTTCTCCCCGGACGCCGCGCGCGGATCCGGTACCTGACCACATCGCATGATCCGGCCGGGCGAGTCTTCGCCCGGCCGTGCCGCCTCTCCTTCCTGCCTCCTTCCCCTCCTCCCCCTCCTCATTTCTCTACCTCGTCAGGCACGCAGGCACGCGCGCCTTGCCGTGACGGCGGCCGCCGGCGTAGCCATGCGCCATGAACACGAACACTACCCTCACTCGCAGCGCGTATCGGCGGGCGCCGATGCAGGCACGGATTGCCAACCGCTCGCTGGCGAATTTCCGCGAGGCCGTGGCTCTGCCGGAGAAATCGGGAATACTGCGATGGATATGCGGGAAGGCGTGGGAGATCGAGAGAGCGTATGCGGTAGCCGACACCTACCGCATACGCTTCCCTCCCCCGCAGGCGGGGAGGGAGAGCAAGCCAGCGGCATTTGTCGACGCCGCCGCTTCAGAACATCAGCGGCCGCTGCGCGGCATCGAGCCCGCCATCGATAAACACCACATTCCCGTGCATATAGGCCGCCTGCGGCCCACACAGGAATGCGATCAACCCGGCCACCTCCTCCGGCTGCGCACGGCGGCCCAGCGGCGGCAGGAAATCGCGGATGGCATCGCCATAGCGCGGGTCCTTCAACCCCGCCTGCAGCAGCGGGGTTTCCACCGCCCCCGGCGCCACCACGTTGAGCCGCACGCCGGCCTGTCCCCAGGCCGCGGCACGTTGCCGCGCGGCCGCCGTCACCGCGTGCTTGGAACTGGCATAGGCGATATAGCCAGCCTGGTCGCGCGTCGCTTCCGCCGCAGCAGCAGCTTCCACAATGGCGCGCACGCCGGCCTCATCGCCGGCGAGGTAGGCATCGCGCAAAGGGCTGCCCTCCCAGGACTGCAGCGTGGCCGAATTGGAAGACACCACCACGGCGCACGGGTCCTCACCGTGGCGCAGCGCGTCTAACAAGCCGTCCAGCAGCGCCACCACGCCGAAGTAGTTGACCGACGCCACCAGCGCCGCGGGATCGACATGCGGGCCCAGGCCGGCGCAGCAGATCAGCTGGTCGATGCGGCCGCCCGAGTGCGACAGCACGGCATCGATCGCCGCGGCGCGGCCTTGATCGGTAGACAGATCGGCAAGGATGTCCGCGTCGCGCAGGTCGACGCCGATGACCCGGCAGCCGTCGGCCAGCATGCGCGCGCGCACCGCCGCGCCCATGCCGGAGGCGGCGCCGGTAATGACCGCGGTCCTCATGGTCAGCCCTCGAACACATGCCGCAGCACCGGCGGCTCGATTTTGCCCGGGTTCAGCTCGAACACGCGCCGCGCCACGCTGGTTGGCCGCACCTGCTCGATATCGGTATAGAACTGCTGGTACCAGTCGCGCATCTGGTAGATCGGCCCGTCGCCCTCGCACAGCAGCGGATTGTCGATGCGGATCTTGCTGTCCCAGATCGCCACGTCCTCGTAGAAGGCCTGGCGCGCCTGGTCCACGTAGGCTTGCGCCATGGCGCGGTTCTGCTCGTCGCTCAGCCCCGGGATCCTCTTCACCAGCACGCCGTAGCGCAGCACGAAGCTGTTCAGGTCGATCGGCACATGGCAGTTGAGCAGCACGGAGTGGATCTCCTGGTCGCCCATGCGGCCGCTCATGTCGGTGATGTGGTAGGCCGGACCAAAGTACGTGGACAACGCCGTCAGTTGCGCATCGCCCGACAGCCTGGCGCTGCGCCCGATCATCAGCTGCGTGGCCTTGTGGTCTTCGAACAGGTTGGCGAAGTAGTCGACCGGCGCGCCGTGGACGGTGCCGAAGTGCGCCATGTCGGAGATGTTGTCGACCAGTTCCCGGCAGTTGGTGCGGATCACCATCTCGTCCATGGCCCATTCCGACCACTCCGGCGAGAAGCACGCCTCGATACGCGGAATCGCCACCTCCGGCGGCGCTTCGCGGCCCTCGGGGTCGTGCCAGATAAACAGCAGCCGGTTCTGCTCGCAGGTCTGCCACGCGCCGACACGCGCCTTGGGCGGCACGCGCTTGCAGTAGGGGATCGACTTGCAGCCGCCGTCGCCGCCCCATTGCCAGCCGTGGAACGGGCATACCAGGTTGTCGCCCTGCACGGTGCCGGTGCTGAGGTCCGCGCCCATGTGCGGGCAGAAGCCATCGATCACGCGGATGGCGCCGGTCGAGTCGGCGAACGCGGCCAGGCGCCGGCCGAAGATGTCCAGTGTGTGCGGCTTGCCGTCGCGGTAGGCGTCGGCCAGGCCGAGGCAGTGCCAGCCGCGCGCGTAGCGGGCCTCGGGCGGGCGTGATTCGATCTTGTAGCCGCTGATGCCGCTGATGCCGGTTTGGCTCATGGTGTCTCCTTGAAATCCCGTGGGAACTTCAAGATAAGAGCCTCCGGCCCCTGCCTCATCGTCCCATCGGACTACTGCAGCGCGACCAGGCGCGTCAGCGCCGGATCGTTGCCCGGGCCATGCACGCAGCTGACGCCGGCGGGATCGTAGATCCTGGCCACGCAGCCATTGCAGCTGTCGCAGGCCGAGCGCCGCACCGCGCCGCTGCGCCAGTTGGCCACCAGCGCGGGGTCGTGGATCAGCGCGCGTGCCAGCGCGACGCAGTCGAATCCTTCCGCCATCAGCTGCGCCACGTTGTCGAGCGACTTGACGCCGCCGACGTAAGCCAGCGGCATGCGCACCGCCTGCCGCACCACGCGCGACGCCTCGAGGAAATACAGCTCACGGAAGGCCAGGTCGCGCGGCGTGCTGCGCTCGAGCATGGTGATGCCGAAGCGCGCCAGCGCGGTCGGCGCCGCGGCCTTCATCTGCGCCGTGGGCATCGGGCTGCCGAACAGCACCCATGGGCTTTCCACATTGCGGCCGCCGCTGAGCGTCAGCAGGTCGGCGCCTTCCGCCTCCAGCATGCGCGCGCTCACGGCGGAATCCGCGGGCTGGTTGCCGCCGGGCACGCCGTCGCTGACGCTGAGCTTGCAGCAGACGGCCATTCCGTTGCCGACGGCATCCTTGACCTGCCGCAGCACCGCGGCCGGGAAGCGGGTGCGGTTCTCGACGCTGCCGCCGAATGCGTCGCGCCGCCGGTTGCTCAGTGGCGACAGGAACTGGTTGAGCAGGTAGCCGTGGCCCATGTGGATCTCGACCGCGTCGAAGCCGGCTTCGCGCGCCAGCCGCGCAGCCGCGACAAACTGGCCGGCCACGCGCGCCATGTCCGCCTCGCGCATGGCGCGCTGGAAATACACGCCATGCATCATGCCGAAGGCATTGATGCCGGACGATGCGCTGCCCGGCGCACGGCTGCCGCCGTGGCGCATGGTGGTAAACGACCCCGCATGCGTGATCTGCAGGCAGGCCGCCGCGCCTGCGCGATGCACGGCGTCGGTCAGCACGCGCAGGTGCGGCACCTGCTCGGGCCGCATGCTGAGCTGGTGCGCGAAGGTCAGCCCGTCGTCGGCCACGGCGCAGTAGGCCACCGTGGTCATGCCCACGCCGCCGGCGGCGAGATCGCGATGGTGCCTGACCAGCGCCTGCGTCGGCAGGCCGTGCGGCGTCATGCCTTCATTGGCCCCCGCCTTGATGAAGCGGTTGCGCAGCGTGAGCGCCCCGAGGCGCAGCGGCGTGAATGCCGACGCTGCGGATGCCTGGCTATCGTGCATGCTGTCTCTCCGGTTTCATCCCTTGCGTTCAGGCCGCATCGGATTTGAGGGCATGCGCCGGCGGCGTCGTGTCGCCGCCTGCTGCAACGCCTGCCGCCACACGGGCGCGTTCCTCGTCTTCGACACCCAGCCACGCGGCCAGCGCCGGCAGCAGCGACACCGCGCCGAACAGGTTCACCAGGAACATGAAGGCCAGCAGGATCCCCATGTCGGCCTGGAACTTGAGCGCGGCAAAGGCCCAGGTGCCAACCCCGATGCACATCGTCAGCGCCGTGAACAGCGCCGCCGAGCCGCGCTGGCGCATCGCCTCGGCGAACGCTTGCGGCAATGCCTGCCCTTCCTCGCGGATCTGGTGCTGGATGCGCTCGTACAGGTAGATGCCGTAGTCCACGCCAACACCAACGCCCAGCGTGATGACCGGCAGCGTCGACACCTTCAGACCGATGCCGAGGCGCGCCATCAGCGCATTGCACAGCACCGACACCAGTGTCAGCGGCACGATGATGCACAGCACCGCGCGCCACGAGCGGAACGTCAGCAGGCACAGCAGCGTGATCGCGCCGAAGATCGCCAGCAGCATCGCCACCTCGGCTTCTTCCACGGCCTCGTTGGTGGCGGCCATCACCCCGATATTGCCGCCGGCAAGGCGGAAGGCCACGTTGGGCGTCTTGTCGGAGGCATTGAAGCGGCGGATCTCGCGGATGATGTGGGCAATGGTCGCGCCTTCATGGTTGGCGGTGTAGATCAGTACCTGGATCGCCTGGCAATTGGACGTGTTCATGCCGTTGTCCGGATCGTAGGCCTTGGCGCCCTGGCCCAGGCCTTCGCTGCTGCGCGGCAGCGCCTCCCAGCGGGGGTTGCCCTCGTTGTAGGCGCCGATCACCACCTTGGCCAGCGACGACACGCTCACCACCGACTGCACGCCCGACACACCGCGCATATGCATCTCGAAGCGCTCCACCGCGCTCATCACCGGGTAGTGCAGGCAGCCGTCGTCGAAGCCGGTCGGCTCCACCACCACGGTCAGCGCATCCGAGCCGATGTTGTACTGGCTCACGATGCTGGCGCTGTCGCGGTTGTAGCGCGAATCCGCGCGCAGCTCCGGAGCGCCGCTGCCGACATCGCCGATCTTCAGCCCACGCGACTCGATCGCGCCTGCGGCCAGCAGGGCCAGCGCGGCGACGAAGACGCCGAGTGCCGGCGCCGGACGCGCCAACGCGCCGAACTTCTGCCACAGCCCGCCGCCACCGTGCGCGCGCCGCGCCTGCGAGCGTGCCAGCGCCGACGGCTCCAGCCGCGTGTATGACAGCAGGATCGGCAGGAACACCTTGTTGGTCACGATCATCAGCAGCACGCCCAGGCAGGCGGTGATGCCAAGCTCGCGCACGATATCGATCTCGATGCGCATGATGACCATGAAGCCCAGCGCATTGGTCAGCAGCGCCACCGTGCCGGGGATGAACAGCTTGCGGAAGGCCGCGCTGGCGCTGTCGAGCGGGCTGTGCCCCTGCACCACCTCCTGCTTCCAGGCATTGGTCATCTGCACCGCGTGCGAGACCCCGATCGAGAAGATCAGGAACGGCACCAGGATCGACATCGGGTCGATGCCATAGCCCAGCAGCGGCAGCAGCCCCAGCAGCCAGCCCACCGGCAGCAGCGCCACCACCAGCGCCAGCACCGTGATGCGCAGCGAGCGCGTGTACAGCCACAGCAGCAGCGCCGTGACGGCAAACGCCAGCGCGAAGAAGCCCATCACGCCGGCGATGCCCTCCTCGACATCGCCCACCAGCTTGGCAAAGCCGACGATATTGATTTCGACGTCCTGGCCGCTGAATTGCGCGCGGATCTTCTCCAGCTGGCGCGCGACGGAGCCGTAGTCGATGGTCTTGCCGGTGGCCGGATCGGTCTCGCGCAGCTCCGCGCGGATCAGCGCGGACCTGAGGTCATTGCTGACCAGCCGCCCGATCTGCCCGGAGCGCGCCACGTTGCGCCGCACCTTGTCGAGTTCCGCCGGCGTGCCGGAGAAGCGCCCCGGCACCACCACGTCGCCGCGGAAGCCTGCCTCGGTCACCTCGGTGTAGCGCACGTTGGGCGTAAACAGCGAGAACACGCGCGAGCGGTCCACGCCCGGGATGAAGAACACTTCATCGGTGGCGTGGCGCAGCTTGTCCATGAAAGCGGCGTTGTAGATGTCGCCGTCTCCCTTCCAGCGCAGGCTCACCAGCACCGTATTGGCACCGGAAAAGGTGCTCGCGTACTTGGTGAACACCTGCATGTAAGGGTGCTGCAGCGGGATCATCTTGTTGAAGCCGGGATCGAGCCGCAGGCGCGTGGCCGAGAAGCCCAGTGCCACGGTCACGGCCAGGCACAGCAACAGCAGCAGGCGGCGCCGATGCATCAGCACGCCGGCGCAGGCATCGACGAAGCGGCCCAGGCGGCCGGAGGATTGGGGGCGGGTCATGATCGTTCTCGCGTTCGGTCAGGCGGGGGGCAGCCGGGATTCAGCAGGGGGTTCAGCCGGGATTCAGCGATTTGCGGCGAGCGTCGCGCCGGCAAGGCCGCCGCTGCCGCCCAGCGCCAGCGTGTCCTTGCCGGCAGGCACCAGCGCGGCCAGCGTCTGCGGGCTGCCGGCGGGCAACGGCGTGAAGCGGCGTCCGCCATCCGCGGACATCACCATCGTGCCGCCCTGCCCGGCCAGCACGATGCGGCCATCGGGCAACTCGGCGCCGCCAAAGAAAGAGGTTCGCAGGCCGGTCTCCGCGGCCTGCCAGGTAGTGCCGAAGTCCTCGCTGCGCAGCGCATTGCCGCGCATGCCGAAGGCCACCCAGGCGCCGTCGCGCAGCGGCAGCACGCCGTACAGCGAGCCTTCATACGGGGTCTTGACCAGCTCCCAGCGGGTGCCGCCGTCGGTCGAGCGCAGCACCAGTCCCGCTTCGCCGACCAGCATCAGGCGTCCCTGCCCGTCGCCGGCGATGGCGTTGAGATGGCGGTCCTGCATGGTCTTGTCGGCAGCCTCTTCCCAATGCCTGCCCTGGTCGCGCGAGACCAGGAAACGGCCAAAGCTGCCCACGGCGAACCACGGCCCGTTGCGCTGCGCCAGCGCACCCAGCAACGGGTCGGACGATTGCGCGTCGAAGGCGACCTGCTGCCAGTGCGTGCCGCCATCTTCCGTGCGCAGGATCAGGCCGCTGTGGCCCACCGCGATGCCATGGCGGCTGTCGGCGAAGGCCACCTGCGTCAGCGTGGCGCCCTGCGGCTTGTCCACGGCGGCCACGCGCCAGTCGCGGCCCTGGTCATCGCTGAACAGGATCTTGCCGCGCTCGCCCACGGCCACCATGCGTTCGCCGGCGCGGGCGATGCCATTGATCTGCAGGCCGTCCGGGCGCAGTGCGGTGGCCGGGAACGGCGGCAGCGGGCGCGGTGCAAAGGCCCAGACCGCGGTGGCCAGCACCGCCAGCGACATGGCGAGGCCGATCAGTCGTTTCATGATGTCTCCTCCGTGTGGAGTGGTGGCAGTCTGCCTCGTGGCGGGCCGTACTGCCGGGATTGCTCTCGGTAGCGAAGTGTTTGCTCCCCTCTCCCGCTTGCGGGAGAGGGGCCGTGGGTGAGGGCGGGCGTGTGGCAAGCACCGCAACGTCTCACTTTGTGGAGACTCCCGCCCTCACCCCCAACCCCTCTCCCACTGGCGTGGGAGAGGGGAGAAAGCTAGCGGCAATGTTTCCTACGGCAGGACGTCGAACAGCGCCGCCGCCCCCATGCCGCCACCAATGCACATCGTCACCACCGCCTGCTGCACACCGCGGCGCCGGCCTTCGATCAACGCGTGCGCAGTCATGCGCGCGCCCGACATGCCGAACGGATGCCCGACCGAGATCGCGCCGCCATTCACGTTCAGCCGTGCATCGGGGATACCCAGCTTCTGCTGGCAGTACAGCACCTGCGAGGCGAACGCCTCGTTCAGCTCCCACAGGCCAACGTCCGCCACCGTCATGCCGTAGCGCGCCAGCAGCTTCGGCACCGCGAACACGGGACCGATGCCCATCTCGTCCGGCGCGCATCCCGCCACCGCCATGCCGCGATAGCGCCCCAGCGGGCGCAGGCCGCGGCGGCGCGCCTCGTCCGCGCTCATCAGCAGCACCGCGGCGGCGCCGTCCGACAGCTGCGAGGCATTGCCGGCGGTGATGTGCTCGCCCTCGGCCACCGCCTGCCCGCCGCTCCAGACCGGCTTGAGCGCCGCCAGGCTCGCGGCCGTGGTATCGGGCCGGTTGCATTCGTCCTGCGCCAGCGTCACGGTCTCGTGCCCGGTCAGTGCGCCGGCCTTGTCGAACAGCGCGCGGCGCGTTTCCAGCGGCACGATCTCGTCGTCGAAGGCGCCGCGGCGCTGCGCCTCGGCAGTGCGCTGCTGGCTGCGCCAGGCATAAGCATCCTGCTCGGCGCGGCTGACGCCGTAGCGCCGCGCCACCACTTCGGCGGTCTCGATCATCGCCATGTAGGCGGCCGGCTGCCGCGCCAGCACCGCTTCGGACTGGGCGCGGTAGCCGTTCTTGTGCTTGTTTTGCGTCAGCGAGATCGATTCAACCCCGCCGGCGACGATGATGCCGGCCTCGCCGCACTGGATCGCGCGGGCGCCCGCGGCGATCGTCATCAGGCCCGAGCCGCACATGCGGTCCATGGTCATCCCGGGCACACTGTCCGGCAAGCCGGCCGCCACCGCGCACAGGCGGCCCAGGTTGTAGCCCTGGGTGCCCTGCTGCGCGGCCGCGCCGATCAGCACGTCGTCCACCTCTGCCGGGTCCACGCCCGCGCGCTCAACCACCGCGCGCACCACATGGCCGCCCAGCACCGGGGCTTCGGTATCGTTGAAGGCGCCGCGGAAGGCCTTGCCGATGGGGGTGCGCGCGACGGCGACAATGACTGCTTCATTCATGCTCGGTTCCCTGTTTTCAGAAGTAGTAGCGGCTGATCGTCTCGGCCACGCAGGCGGGCTTGGATTCACCCTCGATCTCCACCGTCATGCGCACCACCGACTGCACGCCGCCCGGCAGCGTTTCGGCCCGCACCAGTTCGCCCACGCCACGCACGCGCGCACCGACGCGCACCGGCGCGGGGAAGCGGACCTTGTCGCAGCCGTAGTTGACGCCGAACTTCATGCCTTCGACGGTGACCAGTTCCGGCAGGAACTGGTTGACCAGGGCCAGCGTCAGGTAGCCGTGGGCGATACAGGCGCCGTAGGGGCCTTGCGCGGCGCGTTCGGGGTCGACGTGCAGCCACTGGTGGTCGCCGGTGGCGTTGGCGAACTGGTTGACCTGGTCCTGGGTGATGCGGGTCCAGGGGCTGGCGCCGAGGGGTTGGCCGACGGCGGCGTGGATGTCTTCGGCGGAGCGAAAGATTCTTGGCATGTGTGGTTCCAGCATTGTTTCGAATACCAACGTGCTTCCCGGTATGACAGGTTCCAGGGCCTCGTGGCGACCGCACACCACCGCGACGAACGCAGCCAGCGCCCTGCGCGAAGGCTCCCCTCTCCCACAACGTGGGAGAGGGGTGGGGGTGAGGGCCGGAGCATCAACGAAGTCACGCGCGTCGCTATGGCCAACGCCCGCCCTCACCCCCGGCCCCTCTCCCGCAAGCGGGAGAGGGGAGCAAATCCTCGGCGGATCAACCGCGACCAGCCGTGAAAGACGTTCACGCCCGCTGGCTGCTCACCGGCAACACCTCCCCCGTCATATAAGATGCATAGTCGCTGGCCAGAAACACCATCACGTTGGCCACCTCCCACACCTCCGCCGCACGCCCGAACGCCTCGCGCTCGCTGAGCTGGCGCAGCAGATCCGACGGTGCCGACTTCTTCAGGAAGTCGTGCAGCGCGATGCTGGGCGCCACCGCATTGATGCGCACGCCAAACTCCGCGGCCTCCATCGCGCTGCAGCGCGTCAGCGCCATCACCCCGGCCTTGGCCGCGGCGTAGTGCGACTGCTCCTTCTGCGCCCGCCAGCCGAGCACCGACGCGTTGTTGACGATGGCGCCGCGCCGGCGCGCCTGCATGTGCGGCAGCATCGCGCGCGTCATGCGGAAGGTGCCGGTGAGGGAAATATCGATCACGCGCGACCACTCGGCATCGTCCATATCAACTAGGCGGCGCGAGCCGCCCAGGCCGGCGTTGTTGATCAGCACGTCGGTACCGCCAAGTGCTTCTTCGGCGGCGGCCACGAGTGCGCGTACCTGCGCTTCGTCGGACACATCGCACAGCTGGCCGTGGATGTCGCGCAGGCCGGTTTCCGCGCGCAGGCGTTCGACTGCCTCTTCCAGGCGCCTGGGATGGATGTCCGAAATCATCAGCGCGCGGCAGCCCTCCTCCGCGCAGCGGCGCGCGGCGGCAAAGCCGATGCCGGCGCCCGCTGCGGCGGTGATCAGGACGCTCTTGCCCGCGAGCAGCTGGTGCCCGGGCACATAGGCCGGCGCGGCGGGAAAATCGGCGATGTCGGTGTTCAGGGTCATGACTGTCCTCGGGCTTCGCGCGGCATGCCCAGCCCGCGTTCGGCGATGATGTTGAGCTGGATTTCGTTGGTGCCGGCGTAGATGGTGTCGGCGCGCGAGAACAGCGCCATCTGCTGCAGCCGCGTGCGGCGCACGTCGCCCCCCTCGCCCCCCTCGCCGGCATCGAGCACATTGGCCAGCGGGCCCAGCACGTCCAGCGCCAGCTGGCCCAGGTCGCGGTGCCAGTTGGACCAGTAGTACTTGTAGATCAGCGCCTCGCGCTGCAGCGCAGTGCCGCCGTCCTGCCCTGCCTGCGCCGCGCCCGCCAGCATGCGCAGCGCATTGGCGCGCATCACGCGCAGGCCCGCCCACGCGCGCGCGATGCGCTGGCGCACCAGCGCGTCGCGGCTGCTGCCGTTGTCGCGCGCGGCCTGCGCCACCCATTCCAGCTCATGCGTGAACTGCATCTGCTGGCCGAGCGTGGAGATGCCGCGCTCGAACCCGAGCAGCGCCATGGCGATGCGCCAGCCGTCGCCGGGCTCGCCCAGCACGTCGGCGGCCGCTGCGCGCGCGCCGTCGAAAAACACCTCGTTAAACTCCGCGCCGCCGCCCATCTGGCGGATCGGACGGATCTCGATGCCGGGCTGGTGCAGCGGCAGCATCAGGAAGATCAGGCCCTTGCTGCCGCGCGAGCCGGGCTCGCAGCGCGCCAGCACGAAGATCCAGTCGGAATCGTGCGCGAGCGAGGTCCATACCTTCTGGCCGCTGACCAGCCAGTCGCCGCTGGCGGCGTCGCGTACCGCGCGCGTGCGCACATTGGCCAGGTCCGAGCCGGCGCCGGGTTCCGAATACCCCTGGCACCAGAACGTGGTGCCGTTGCGGATGCCGGGCAGCAGGCGCGCCTTCTGGTCTTCGGTGCCGAACGCGATCAGGGTCGGGCCGATCAGGCCTTCGCCGATATGGCCCATGCGGCCCGGGCCGCCGGCGCGCGCGTATTCCTCGTGGAAGATCACCTGCTGCATCACCGGCAGCTCGCGCCCGCCATGCGCGCGCGGCCAGCCCAGCCCGGTCCAGCCGCCCTCGGCCAGGCGCCGCTCCCACGCCTTGCGCAGTTCGGGGAAGGCCTCTTCATCGCCGGGGCCGCCGCGGTGCTTCAGGCAGGCAAACTCGCCGCTCAGGTTGGCGGCCATCCATTGGGCCACCTCGGCGCGGAATGCCGACTCTTCATGCGCGCTCATGCTGTCCTCCAGGCTTGCGGGCCATGGTCCGCGAGATAGGCAAGCGCCGCGCCGGCGCCGCCCAGCCAGTGGCTGGCAGCCTGCGCGCGCTTGAAATAGAGCTGGGGGTCATACTCCCAGGTGAAGCCGATCCCGCCATGCAGCTGGATGGCCTCCTGCGCGCCGAAGCGCAGGGCATCGTCCGCGGCGACGGCAGCGGCGGCGATGTCAAGGCGAGCCTGGCCGGCATGCCCTGAATCCCATGCCTTCCACGCCTCCCACGCCTGCGCCGCGCCATACACCGCCGAGCGCGCGGCCTCGACCAGCACCATCATCTGCGCGCAGCGGTGCTTGACCGCCTGGAACGAAGCGATGGCGCGGCCGAACTGGATGCGTTCCGACGCATAGGCAACGGTCAGGTCCAGGCATTGCTGGGCCGCGCCGAGCTGCTCTGCCGCCAGCATCAGCTTGCCGTGCCACCAGGCACGGGCCATGCCCTGCGCCGCGTCGTCCCCGCGTGCCAGGCAGGCGCCTGCAGGAACGGACAGCCCGTCCAGCCGCAGCGACGCCAGCGGCCGCGTGCGATCGAGCGTGTCCAGCGGCGCCAGCATGAAGCGCGCGTCCTGCGCCAGCGCAGCGGGCTCCAGCAGGAACAGCGCGGGCGAGCCGCTCACATCACCCGCGAGCCGTGCCGGCACCAGCAAACAGTCGGCGCCGGCGGCATCCGCCACCTGGGCGGCGCTGCCGCGCAGCACGAAGCCGTCCGCGCATGCCTGCGCAGTGATCGAGACACCGTCGTAGTGCCAGCCGCCATCGTCCGGCAGCACTGCCGCGGCGCGGCACCCGCCGGCGGCCAGGCGTTCCAGCCACTGCGCACCGTGGCGGGCGCAGGCCTGCAGCCACGGCGCCGCCACGCAGGCGGTCGACCAGAACGGCACGCAGGCCAGGCGCTGGCCCAGTTGTTCCTGCAGCAGCGCCAGCCCCGGTGCGCCCAGGCCTGCGCCGCCCACCGCTTCGGGCAGCGCGATGCCGCACCAGCCAAGCTCGCCCGCGATCGCTTGCCACAGCGCGTCGTCGTGCGCCGGACCCGCCTCGGTCGCGCGCCGTACCGCCGCCGAATCACTGTGCGCGGCGAGGTAGTCGCGCGCGCTGTCGCGGACCATCTGGTGTTCGACGCCGAATCCGGCTGAATTGGTGAAGTCCATGGCCGTGCCGCTCAGCTGCCGTAGACCGGCTGGGGCGGCTGCGACTGCGCCAGCAGCCCGGCCACCGCGGCGCCCACTTCGGCCGGCTGCCAGCGCCCGCCCTTGTCGGCTTTCGGCCCGGTGCGCCAGCCATCGGCCAGCGACACCATGCCTCCTGCCGCCTCGAACATGCGCCCGTTGACCTGCACCGATTCCGCGCTGCCGAGCCACACCACCAGCGGCGCGACATTGGCCGGGTCGTAGTAGTCGAAGCCGCCTTCCGGCGCCTTCATCATGTCGGCGAACACCTGCTCGGTCATGCCGGTGCGCGCAGCGGGAGCCAGCGCATTGGCGGTGATGCCGTAGCGGCCCAGTTCGGCGGCCTGCACCAGCGTCAGTGCGGCAATGCCGGCCTTGGCGGCGGCGTAGTTGGACTGCCCGACCGAGCCCTGCAGGCCCGCGCCGGAGCTGGTGTTGATGATGCGCGCGTCGACAGCGCGGCCGGCCTTGGCGGCATCGCGCCAGCGCCTGGCCAGCAGGTTGGCCAGGCAGAAGTGGCCGCGCAGGTGCACGCGCATGACATCGTCCCAGTCCGCCTCGGTCAGGCTGACGAACATGCGGTCGCGGCAGATGCCGGCGTTGTTGACCAGCACATGCACCTCGCCGAAGGCCGCGACTGCGGCATCGACGATGCGCTGCGCGGTGGCCAGCTGCGTGATGTCGTCATCGCTGGCCAGGGCGCTGCCGCCGGCGGCGCGGATTTCCGCGCAAACCGCCTCGGCCGCCTCGCGCCGGATGTCGTTGACGACCACGTTGGCGCCCTCGGCGCCGAAGGCCAGCGCATAGGCGCGGCCCAGCCCGCCGCCGGCGCCGGTGATGATGACGGTGCGTGCGTCGCAAATGCCCATGATGGCCTCCTTACAGCCGTTCAATGATGGTGACGTTGGCCAGCCCGCCGCCCTCGCACATGGTCTGCAGGCCGTAGCGGCCGCCGCTGCGCTCCAGCTCGTGCAGCAGCGTGGTCATCAGGCGCGCGCCGGTGGCGCCGAGCGGATGGCCCAGCGCGATGGCGCCGCCGTTGGGGTTGGTGCGCTCGGGCGCGTAGCCGGTTTCGGCCAGCCATGCCATCGCCACCGAGGCGAAGGCCTCGTTGATCTCGACTACGTCGATATCGGCCAGGCGCAGGCCGCTGCGTTCCAGCGCGCGCTTCGTTGCCGGAATCGGCGCGGTCAGCATCCACAGCGGGTCGTCGCCCAGCACGCTCATATGCGCGATGCGCGCGCGCGGCTTGAGCTGGTAGCGCTTGAGCGCCTCTTCGGAGACGATCAGCAGCGCGGCGGCGGCGTCGGCGGTCTGGCTGGACACCGCCGCGGTCAGCGAGCTGCCCGGCATCAGCGGTTCCAGCGCGGCCATCTTGGCCAGCGTGGTATCGGGGCGCGGCGTTTCGTCCTGCTTCACGCCTTCGCACGGCACGATCTCGCGGGCGAAGCGGCCGCCCTCGATCGCCGCCGCGGCACGCTGGTGGCTCTCCAGCGCATAGGCTTCCATGGCCTCGCGCGACAGCTTCCAGTGCTCGGCAATGCGCTGCGCGGCGTGGAACTGCGACACCGGCGCATCGCCGAAGCGCGCCTGCCAGCCCTTGCTGCCCGAGAACGGGTCGGCAAAGCCCAGCGCCTGGCCGGCGAGCATGGCCGACGAGATCGGGATCTGCGTCATGGTCTGCACGCCGCCGGCGATCACCACGTCCTGCGTGCCGCTCATCACCGCCTGCGCGGCAAAGTGCACGGCCTGCTGCGACGAGCCGCACTGGCGGTCCACGGTCACGCCCGGCACCGTCAGCGGCAGGCCGGCGGCCAGCCACGCGCTGCGGGCGATATTGCCGGCCAGCGGGCCGATGGTGTCGACGCAGCCGAACACCACGTCGTCATAGTCTTCCGCGGGAATGCCGTTGCGGCGCACCAGCTCGGCCAGCACGAAGCCGCCCAGGTCGGCGCCGTGCACGTGCGACAGTCCGCCCTTGCGGCGCCCGGTGGGCGTGCGCAGGGCATCAACGATATAGGCGTCTTTCATGGTTTTTGATCTCCTTGGATTCAGGCAAACGTGGCGCCGGCGCCGAGGTCTTGCTCGCCGTCCAGGATGTGCGCGCCCAGGCGCGCCTTGTGGAAGGCCCGGTCGCCCCAGCTTCCCGCCAGGGCCCAGGCCCGCTTGGTGAAGATCTGCAGGTCCAGCTCCCAGGTGTAGCCCATCGCGCCATGCACCTGGATCGACTGCCGCGCAGCGGCCCACGCGCAGCGCGCGGCCGCGACGCGGGCATGCGAGACATGGAGCCCAACATGCGGCAGGCCATGCGCCAGCGCGGCCGCGGCGCGCAGCAGCACCGGCTTGGCGAACTCCAGCTGGATCGCCACGTCGGCCAGCAGGTGCTTGACCGCCTGGTAGGCGCCGATGGCCTTGCCGAACTGCTTGCGCTGCGCGCTGTAATCGATCGCCAGGTCCAGCATGCGTTGCGTCAGGCCCAGCTGCTGCGCGGCGACGCCGAGCGCGCCGCGGTTCAGCGCCATGTCCCACAGGCCGCTGCCGGCCGCCGCCGGAATCAGCTCGGTCTCGGCGCCCGGCGTCCACGCCAGCTCGAACAGCCGGCGCGACGGATCCAGCCCGGTGCGCGCCGCCAGCGTGGCCTGGTCCGGCCGCAGCAGGTGGACGGCGCCTTCGTGCGCGCACAGGATGGCGTCGGCAACATGGGCGTCGGCCACCAGCCGCTGCTGCGGATGCGCCACCGCCACGCGCGCATCGCCGGCGGCGATGCGCTCCAGCAGGGCGGCGCAGCGCTCGCGCGCCGCGGCATCCGGCGCCGCCGCGAGCGCATCGCGCAGCAGGCCGGCCGCCACCAGCGCGGTGTCGAGCAGCGGCTCCGGCAGCGCGAAATAGCCGCACGCCTGCGCCAGCGGGGCCCATTCGAGCTCACCCAGCCCGAGCCCGCCCTGCTCAACCGGCACCATCACGGCGGCCAGCCCCTGGTCGGCAAGCTGGCGCCACAGCGCGTCGGAGCGGCCGGTCTCGGTGCTCCACAGCTCGCGCGTCAGCTCGGGCGTCATCTCGGTCATCAGGAAGCGCCGGATCGCCTCGGCAAACTGTTCCTGCTCTTCGGTCAATGCGAAATCCATGGTGTAGTCCCCGGGTGCCGTCACGCGCGCGGCATGCCGAGCAGGCGCTCGGCGACGATGTTGCGCTGGATTTCGTTGGTGCCGGCGTAGATCGGCCCCGCCTGCGAGAACAGGAAGCCGTCCAGCCAGTGGCCGAGCGAACCCGGCGGCTGGCCCGCGGGCGCGACTTCGGCCGCCTGCCCCAGGATGGCCAGCGCGGTATCGTGCATATGAATGTCCAGCTCGGACCAGAACACCTTGTTCGTGCTCGACTCCGCGCCAATGTGGCCACCGCGGACCAGCCGGCTCGCGGTGGCATAGGTCGACAGCGTGTAGGCTTCGGCATCCATCCACGCGCGCAGCACCGCGTCGCGCAGCGAGGGGTCGCGGTCCGCCGCCTCGCGGTTGGCCTGGTACAGACGGACCAGCGCGCGCGCGGTTTCCTGGAAGCGCGCCGGCGAACGCAGCATCAGGCCGCGCTCGAAACCGGCGGTGGCCATCGCCACCTGCCAGCCGGCGCCTTCGGCCGCCAGGCGGTTCTCCACCGGCACGCGCACGTCGTCGAAGAAGATCTCGGCAAAGCCGGTCTGGCCGTTGAGCTGGCGGATCGGGCGCACGGTGATGCCCGGCGTATTCAGCGGCACCAGCACGAAGGTCAGCCCGTGGTGGCGCGTCGAGGCCGGGTCGGTGCGGAACAGCCCGAACAGCCAGTCCGCCCATACCGCGCGCGTCGACCAGATCTTCTGGCCGTTGATCACATAGTCATCGCCGTCGCGGATCGCGCTGCAGCGGATCGCGGCCATGTCGGAGCCGGCGTTCGGCTCGGACCAGCCCTGCGCCCAGATATGCTCGCCCGAGGCCATGCGCGGCAGAAAGCGCGCCTTCTGCGCCGCGGTGCCGAACTCCATCAAGGTAGGCCCGAGCAGGAAGATGCCGTTCTGGTTGACGCGCATCGGCGCGCCGGCGCGCCAGTACTCTTCCTCGAAGATCAGCCACTCGATCAGGTCGCAGCCGCGCCCGCCGAGTTCGGCCGGCCACGTGACCATGCTCCAGCGGCCCTGGTTGAGCGTGGCTTCCCAGGCGCGATGCTGGGCAAAGCCTGCCTCGGTGTCGAAGCTCGCCAGCGGCGTGCGCGGCACGTGCGCGGCCATCCATTCGCGCACCTCGGCGCGGAAGGCGCGCTGGGCGTCGGTGTATTCAAGCTGCATCGCGCGCCCCCTCGTTCCCTGTGCCGGGACCGGCGAAGCTGGCCTCGCGCCTTTCGACAAAGGCCGCGCGCGCCTCGCCGGAATCGGCGCTCATATAGGCCTGCAGCGTGAAGCCCTGCTCCCAGCGGTACTTGTCCTCCAGGTTGCCGTCTTCCACGCCGTTGAGCGCTTCCTTGGCGAGCTGCAGCATGGCCGGGCTCTTGGCGGCGATCTGGCGCGCCAGCGCCATGGCGGCATTGCGCAGCTCAGCGCGCGGCACCACGCGCTCGACCGCGCCGAGCCGGTACGCCTCGGCGGCTTCGATCATTTCGCCGGTGAAGTACATCGCCCGGACCTTCTGCACGCCGAACATGCGCTGCAGGTGCGCACCGCCGCCCATGGCGCCGCGATCGATCTCCGGCACGCCGAAGCGCGCGCACTCGGACGCGACGATGATGTCGGCGGCACCGCAGATGCCGATGCCACCGCCCAGCACGAAGCCGTGCACGGCCACGATGACCGGCTTGGGGTTGCGGTGCACGGCGCGGAAGGTCGCGTAGTTGCCGGCGTTGACTTCGACGATGCGCTCCGGGTGCGCGGACAGCTCCTTGATATCAACGCCCGCGCAGAAGCCGCGGCCTTCGCCGCGCAGCACGATCACGCGCACGGCGGGATCGGTGCCGAGGCGGTCGATGGCGGCGGCCAGCGCCTGCCAGCCGGCGTTGTCGAGCGCGTTGACGGGCGGATGGTCGATCACCAGCTCGGCAATGCCGTTGGCGGTGTCGATGCGGAAGGGTTGGTCCGTCGGTTGCATGGTTGATTTGCTTGTCATGTTGTTGATGCGTTGGTTCAGCCTTGACGGCTCGCTGCGCCGGAAGCGCCTGCCCTCACCCCCCGCCCCTCTCCCGCATGCGGGAGAGGGGAGCAAACCTGCAGTCCTGATTGATCCTGCTTGGGTTCTCCCTCTCCCGCTCGCGGGAGAGGGCCGGGGTGAGGGCCGGGCGCATCAACGAAGCGCAGCCTGCCGTGATGCCAGCGCCTGCAGTTGCGCTCGCGCCTGGACGACCATGCCTTCCACGATCTGCTCGCATGATTCGATAGCCCCGATCGCCGCCGCTGCCTGCCCGCTGGGCAGCACCCCTTCATCAGGACACCCTTCCACCATCGCGCGCTGGATCAGCACCGGCGCGTTGGCGGCCATCAAAGTCTGGGCGGCGCTGTAGTCCTGCTCGCGCATCGCGCGCCAGGCGGTCGCCAGCATCTGCGTGCTGCGCATGCCGGTGCGTGCCTGCCATTTGCGCGCGGCCGACAGCGCCAGCCAGGTGCGTCGCCACGGGCCGGCCTTCTCCAACTCCAGCAGCAGCGTGTTGTCGATCATCCGCTGCGGCAGCCCGTCGATGGCCAGCGACACCCGGATGTGGGCCGGGTCGCGCACCTTGACGTAGCGCTCCAGCGTCCGCGGCGGCACCGGCGATTCGGCCGACATCAGGAAGCGCGTGCCCATCGCTATGCCAGCCGCGCCGTACGCCAGGGCCGCGGCCAGCCCGCGGCCGTCGAAGAAGCCGCCCGCGGCCACCACCGGCACGCTGACGCTGTCCAGCACCTGCGGCAGCAGCAGCGTCGTCGGCGTGCCGCCGGTATGGCCGCCGCCCTCGCCGCCCTGCACGGTGACCACGTCCGCGCCCATCTCGACGGCCTTGGCCGCGTGCTTGGCGGCGCCCACCGTCGGCATGCAGACCACGCCAGCCGCCTTGAGCCGGCCGACCATCTTCGCGTCGGGGCCGCGCCCGTAGCTGACCGCGCGCAGCCGGTGGCGGATCGCCATCTCGATGACTTCGTCCGCGTTGGGCTGGAACATGTGGAAATTGATGCCGAAGGGCCGGTCGCTGAGCGCCTTCACGCGCAGGATCTCCTGCTCGACCTCGCCGGGCGGAATGGTCGCGCCGGCAAGAAAGCCGAATGCCCCGGCGTTGCCGCTGGCAGCGACCAGCTTCGCATCCGCCACCCAGCCCATCGCCGTCTGCACGATCGGGTAGCGGCAACCCAGCAGGTCGCACAGCACTGTGTGCAGGCTCGCGTTGCTCATGCCTTGCCCTCGCCGCCGGTGCGTTGCGACGCCGCCATCGCGCGCGCGTCGTAGCCGCCAAGCTTGTCGCCGCTGACCAGTTCGTTATGCGCGTGCGCGAAGTGGTGCCAGGCAAACACCGCATCCATCGCCGTGCGCTTGCCCTGCAGGTCCTCCACATGGTTGACCGCCTGCTTGGTCAGCGTCAGGCCCAGCCGCGGCATCTGCGCGACCTTGCTGGCCATGCCATAGACGGTGTCCTCCAGCGCGTCGCGCGGCACCACGCGGTTGACCATGCCCATGCGCTCGGCGCGTTCGGCGCCCATGCGCTCGCCCAGGAACAGGAACTCCTTGGCGATGCGCGGGTGCAGTTCGTAGGCATGCGCGAAGTACTCCACACCGGGAATGCCCATGCGCACCACCGGATCGGCAAAGAAGGCATCGTCCGACGCCACGATCAGGTCGCACACCCAGGCCAGCATCAGTCCGCCGGCAATGCAGGCGCCATGCACCATGGCGATGGTCGGCTTGGGCAGCTCGCGCCAGCGCCGGCACATGCCGAGATAGACCTCCTGCTCGCGCGCATAAAGGAACTCGCCGCCGGGCTTGTTGACGTGGTCGTACCAGAGCGAAGCGCGCTCGAACGACTCGTTGATATCGCGGCCCGGCGTGCCGATGTCGTGCCCGGCGGAGAAATGCTTGCCGGCGCCGCGCAGCACGATGACCTTGACCGCGTCGTCCGCGGCGGCGCGCCGGTAGGCTTCATCCAGCGCATACGTCATCTTCGAGTTCTGCGCGTTGTGGTAATCCGGCCGGTTCATGGTCACGGTGGCAATGCCGTCCGCGACCTGGTAGAGCACCTCGGCGTTGGGGCCCAGGCTGATGGGTTCGATAGCTGGCGTTGTCATGTCCGCGTGTTCCTGTCTCAAGCGCGTCCGGAAGGATTGCCACGCACGATCGTGGCGCGCAGGTTGTGCGGATCGAGCCGGGCGATCAGGCGCAGCTCTTCCGGCGTCGGCGGTGCCGTCTCCGGCAGGGCTTCTCCGGCCGTGTTCGCCAGCGCGAAGCCGGTCGCCACCTGCACCTGCCCGAAGCTCACGCCCGGATGCAGCGAGCGCACGCGGATGGCATGGTCGGGTCCGCCGAAATCCATCACGCACAGGTCGGTGACGATCACGCGCAGGTCGACAAAGCTGCGCATGCCTTCGATCTGGCGCGCAGGGTTGTAGCCGGCGCTGCAGACCATGTCGACTTCGCCGCCGACAAACGCGCGCGTGCTGTGCCCCGGCACGAAGAAGGAATTGGCATGGTGGATGCTGTTGCCCGGGAAACCGCGCGCGCCGAGCAGCTGCGTCTTGGGCTGCGCATGCGTGCCACCCAGGCAGGAGATATTGGCCTGACCGAAGCGGTCGATCTGCGTCGGCATCACCAGCGCATGGCGGCGCCCGCCCCAGAGGCAGTCGAACACGCGCGAATAGCCCATCCAGCCGCTGGCGCGAACCTTGAAGCCGGCCTCGCGCGGGCCCAGCGGCACCGGTGTCTCCACCAGGTAGGCCTCGCCGTCGGTCATCAGCAGCCCGGGGTTGTGTGCAAGCCGCGCCAGGCCGGCAGCGATGCGCGGGCCGGTGCCGATGCCGGTGGCCAGCACCTCGCCGTCGTCGCTCCAGGCGCGGGCGGCGGCGGCGATCATCAGCTCGGCGCGGGTGAATTCACAAGTGGCGCTCACGGTCGCTCCTTGGGTTGGCGGGTGGATTGGCGGGTGGATTGGCGAAATCAAAGTACCGGCAGCGGCAGATCGTGCACGTGGCCGAGGCCGCCGATGCGCTCCAGGTAGGCCGCCTCGCTGGCGCCCACCACCTCGTCGCGGTACGCACGGAATCCGTCCCCGGCCTCGGCGCTGGCGCAGTACGCCTTCAGCGCCGGCAGGTCCCAGCCATAGGCGGGTGCGCAGGAAGTGGGATGGGCACCGGCGGACGCGTGCACCACGCCCGTTACCAGCGAGCGTTCGAAGGGGTTGTTGCGGGCGTGCGCCAGGTCCTCTTCCTCGAGGCGCGGATGCAGCGTTTCGCAGCTCACATAGCAGCGCCGCGCGGCGCGGGCAAACCATTCATCGAAGAACGGATCGGGACCGTCGATGCGGGTGTTGCCCAGCACATCGCTCTCGTTCACATGCAGCAGCGCCGCGTCGAGCTCGATCGCCGGCATTGCCACCAGCACCTCGCCATCGGCGTAGGGCGAGCGCACGGTTTTCAGCTGCGGGTTCTTCGCCAGCACGTCGGTGCCCAGAGAAGCGCGCGTCGGCAGGAACGGCAGCCGCGCCGCGGCCGCGCGCAGGCCGAGCTGCAGCATGCCTTCGTCGAGCTCGGTCACCTCCAGCGTGCCGCGCTCGCGCGCCTGGCGGAAATAGGGCTCGAGCGGGATCACGTCGAGCGAGACGAAACCGAACACCAGACGGCGCACCTTGCCGGCGGCGCACAGCATGCCGACCTCGGGGCCGCCATAGGCGACCACGGTCAGGTCCTTCAGCGGCGAGCGCAGGATCTCGCGCACCAGCGCCATCGGTTTGCGGCGCGGGCCCCAGCCGCCGATGCCGATGGTCATGCCATCGGCGAGCCGGCCGACCACGTCGGCCGCGCTCATGGTCTTGTCGATTGTCTTGGTCATGGTGTTTAGCGGTATCCGATGCTGAAGTCGTGTCCCCACAGGCTGACACGCGTGGCTTCGTAGGCGGCGTGGTGGCCCCAGTCCACCACCAGGCCGCCGTGCCCGTATTCGAGGTCGAAGCCGGCGGGGGTCTTCATGTAGAAGGAAGTCATGCGGTCGTTGCAGTGCTGGCCCAGCGTGGCCGACAGCTTCACGCCGTGCTGCTGCACGCGGTCGAGCGCGCGGCCCACCTCCGCCATGTCAGGCACTTCGGCCATCACGTGGATGCAGCCGGCCTCGGACGGCATCTCGAAGATCGCCAGGCTGTGGTGGCGGCCGTTGCCGCAGTGCAGGAAGTGGATGCGCTTTTCCGGCTCGTCGGGATCGCTGGTAAAGCGCACGCGGAAGATGTCGGACAGGCCGAAGCCCATCACGTCGCGCAGGAAAGCGTAGGTCTCGTCGAATGCCGGCGCGGGCAGCACGGTATGGCCCGCGCCCATCGGATCGGTGATAAAGCGCGGCACGCCGACCGGCGAGACAAAGCGCAGGAAGTCCGAGCGCATGCCCCATGAAATCTCGTGGCGGTTGCCCGACGGATCGGTGAACCACGCCATGGCCTGCACGCGGCGTTGCGCCAGCTCCGCGGCGCTGGCGTGCACGACTTCGACATTGGCCTGCCGCAGCGTGTCGAGCGCGTGACGATAGGCCAGTTCGTCGGCCAGTTCCCATCCCGAAGCGAGGTAGCGGTCGCGCGCGCCCGGCACCACCAGGTAGCGGTAGTCGCGCTCGTCCATCTTCACGTAGAGCGCGCCGCCCGGGGCGCCGGAGCAGGCCATGCCCAGCACCTGCCCGGCATAGTGCCGCCATTGCTCCAGGTCGGTGGACTCGACCACGATGTAGCCAAGCGCACGGATATCCAACATGCCGGTCTCCTCTGTTCGTTGCCACTGCTGGCTGATGAGACCTATTCTTCCGTGCGCTGCCACCCGGCACATCGTCCAGTGGGACTAGCCGATCCGGGTCCGGACTCAGGCGGTGGCGGGACTGACGATGTACTGGCTGGTCGGCACCACGTCGATCCTGTCGAAGTCGATAAAGCGCTGGCAGCTTGCCATCATGGCCTGCAGGTTGCGCTGGAACTTCTCTTCATCGCCGACGGCGTCGAAAAACGCCTGCGGATCGGTCATTGCGGCGTCGGGGAAGCATTCCTCGACGATCGCGTCGTAAGGCGGCGCGGCGTAGGTGAGCGGCCGCACCACCACGTTCTGCACATAGAGGAAGTTGTCCTGGGTCTCGACCGCCACCTGCGTGTGGTGGTTGTGCCAGGTGTCCAGCCACGCCTGCGGCGTGAGCCGGGGCGGCCGCGTCAGGAAGGCCAGTTGCGCGAAGCCGGGGGTGCGCTCGCCCGGCGCCGCCGGGAAACGCGTATTGCGGATCGGCTGGGACTCCGTGACGAGGTAGCCCGCCATGCGGCCGACCGCTGCCTCGACCGCCTGGTCGAACGGCTGGCGCAGGCGGTCGACGGCGCTGTCCATCCAGACCGACACCAGCCCTTCCATCTGCGGGCGGGTGTTTACCTGGCGCAGCCCCGCGGCAGGCAGCACGGCGTCATCCGCCACGTTGACCTGCAATCCGCGCGCGCCCAGCGCCAGCAGCTTGTCCGCAAGCGTCGTGCGCAAACGGCGGGCGAACTCTGCCGGCTCGGTACGCGAATCGCGCCAGACGATATAGATGACTTTCTCCATGCTCCACGCTCCCTGGTACAGGTGCCGGCCGTGGCCGGACAGGTTGATGCGTGCGCGGAACCGCCATCCGGGTGCCGCGCCCGCTGGTCCTGTGCATGCTAGGCGCGTGGATGGGAACGCTCATCCTCCAACCGGACTAGGCGCGTGAACGGTGATGTACGGCGCGATGGCGCTCAGCCGAGCGTGACGACACTGCTCAGCAGCATGCGCACCAGCGTGGCCTGCCGCGTGACCCCGGTCTTGGAAAAGATCGAGCGCAGGTGGGCGCGTGCCGTGTTCTTGCTGGTGCCCAGGGCCTCGGCGGCTTCGTCGAGCGTCATGCCGTCGGCAAGCACCAGCGCCAGCGCGGTTTCGGCGGGGGTGAGGTCGAACAGCTTGCGCACGACCTCGTGCGAGGCGCGCGACTTGCGCTCGGGATCGCGGATAAAGACCGCGCAAGCGGGCCGATGCCGGTTCTCTTCCGACCATTCGCTGAGCGGAATGGTGCGGATCAGCACGCCGAGCTTGCCGCGCCCCGACGGGCGGGTGATCGACATGGCTTCCGCCAGCGCCGGCTCGCTGCCGTGGTGTCCCAGCTGCGCGCGGCGCAGCAGGTACTGGAACTTGCGGCTTTCCTGTGCGTAGGCGATCTCGAAGTTGTTCCCGTTGAGGCGGATGCCGTCGTTCTCCGCCAGGATCTCGTCGGCCTCCGGATTCTTCTTGAGGATCGTGCCGGCGGCGTCGAGGATCACCATGCCCACCAGCATGCGGTCGATCGCACCCGCATAGAGCGAGCGCTCGGATTCGACCACATCCAGCCGCGAATGCAGCCGGATCGCGCGCTTCAGGTGCGGCAGGATGGCGCCGCAGGTTGCCTTGCCCACCTCGGAGAAATCCTGCGCGTCGTCCTGGCGGCAGATGCGCAGGCGGCACTCGACACCATCCTCGGTACGGATGTCCGCGCCCAGCAGGTAGCGGATGCCGAGCGGCTGCAGGAACTGGCGGTAGATCTCGCTGCGGCACCAGTTGCCGGCGCCCAGCGCTTCGTCGACCGTGACCGCCCGGTCGGTGGGCAGGTTGATAAAGGGATCGATCGCGTAGTAGTAGCTGTTGTAGGAAGCCTCGGCCTCCAGCGAGGTGCCGTGCGCCGAAGCATGCACCGCCAGGCCGCTGCGGTCGCTGGCGGGCGAGCGCAGGATAAAGCTCACATAGCTGGCATCGAGCTGCTTGCGCAGCATTTCGAGCGCGTGGCCCCAGGGCACGGGTTCCATCGGCCCTTCATAGACCGCGGCCAGCAGCGCGCTGAACTGCGCGACGCCCAGGCCTGACTGCGCAAGCAAAGGCGACGCCATTTCCTGCGCCCCAACGGTCGCCATCAACATATTTTATCTCCTGATTCCACACCGCGTGTGTGCCTGCCGGCGCTCTGCGGCGCCTGGGGGCAGCGCAGATTATAGGGACGCTGCCTGCCCGTTGACGGCCAATACGCGGCCCTCGGTGTTTTCCCTGACCTGCAATCGGACGATGTTCGCCCCGCGCGCCGCGGATCAAATGCGCGCATCCCCGCAGTGCAACCGAAGGAGAGCAACCGAGATGGATTTCACCGACAAGACCGTGCTGGTCACCGGAGGCGGCGCCGGCATTGGGCTCGCCACCGCGCAGGCCTTTCTGGACCAGGGCGCGCGCGTGGCGATCATCGAGATCGACGCGCAGCGCGCCGACTATGCCAACGATTTGCTGGGCAGGGCCGGCGCCGACGTGCTGGTGGTGCAGGGAGACGCCGCCGACGCCAGCACCGTACGCGAACTGACCGCTCAGATCGAACAGAGGTTCGGGCGGCTCGACGTGCTGGTCAACAACGTCGGCGACTTCCTGCGCATCGCCAAGCCGTTCGAGCACTATACCGACGACGAGATCGCCAGCCTCTACGCCGCAAACCTCGGCCACGTCTTCACCGTGACGCGCGCCATGCTGCCACTGCTACGGCGCAGCGAGGCCGGCAGCATCGTCAGCGTGTCGTCGATCGAGGCCTTCCGCGGCATTCCGTACTGCAGCGTTTATGGCGCCTTCAAGGCCGCCATCACCGGCTTCACCCAGAGCCTGGCGCTGGAGCTGGCACCGGCGCGCATCCGCGTCAACCTGATCGCCCCCGAAACCACCGAAACCCCGCAGGTCCCGGTGTCGCAGATGGTTGCCGCGGAGCACCAGAGCCATATCCCGAGCTGGATCCCGCTGGGCCGCTTTGGCACACCACGGGACATCGCCGACGGCATCCTGTTCCTGGCCAGCCCGCGCGCTGCCTGGATCACCGGCACGGCCCTGCATGTCAACGGCGGCGCCCTGGCCGCCGCCGGCTGGTACCGCGACCCCAGGGGCGCGTGGACCAACATGCCGGTCATCGTCGGCAACGGCATGAACCTCTGATGGACGCGCCACGCGGCCACACCACCCAACCAAGGAGACAAGCATGAAGATACTGATCGTCGGCGGCAACGGCATGATCGGGGGCCACGCTGCCCTGCACCTGCGCAGCCGCGGGCACGAGGTCGCCATCGCGGGCCGCAACCGCCCCGCCCCAGGCACGCCGCTGGGCGGGCTGGACTTCCTGCGCTGCGACTACATCGCCAACGACCTGCCTGCGGCGCAGCTGGCTGCCTTCGATGCGCTGGTTTTCGCCGCCGGCAACGATGTGCGGCACGTCCCGCCTGGCGGCGACGAAGCGGCGCACTGGGAGCGCGCCAACGTCGAAGGCGTGCCGCACTTCTTCCGCGCAGCGCGCGATGCCGGCATCCGGGTTGCCGTGCATGTCGGCAGCTTCTATCCGCAGGCGGCGCCGCGGCTGGCCGAGGACAACGCCTATATCCGCTCGCGCAAGCTGGCCGACGAAGGCGTGCGGGCACTGGCCACGGACACCTTCCGCGTCAGCAGCGTCAACGCCCCGTTCGTCGTGGGCACGGTGCCGGGCCTGATTGTGCCGATGTTCAAGGCCTATACCGACTACGCCAGGGGCGGCTTTGCGCCGATGCCGGACTTCGCGCCGCCGGGCGGCGTCAATTTCATCTCGGCCATGTCGCTGTCGGAAGCGATCGAAGGTGCCTTGCTGCGCGGCGAGAACGGCAAGGCCTACCTCGTGGGCGACGAGAACCTGACCTTCCAGGACTACTTCGGCGCGTTCTTCCGCGATGCCGGCCGCCCGGTACCGCCGGTCATCGACCAGGAGCACCCCTTGCTGCCTGACTCCGCGATCTGCTTCGGCCGGGGCAACACGCTCTATTACGAGCCGGACGCGGCCGAGGCCGCCCTGCTCGGCTACCGCCGCCGTGACATCCTGCGCACGGTGAGCGAGATCGTGGCGCAGTACAGCTAGGGCGCAAAGACGGACCGCGGCGGCCCGCGCAAGCAGGCCGCCGCAGCCGGTCCTACAGACCCGAGATAAGCTGCGCGTTATCGATGCGCAATTCCGCGCCATTGATGAAGCGCGACGCGTCCGAAGCCAGGAACAGCACCAGGTTGGCCACGTCCTCCGGCTGGCACATGCGTGCCATCGGGTCCGTGCCGATGCCCAGCGCAACCGCGTCAAGGTTTGGCATCAGCGCCTGCGTCATCGGCGTCCAGATGCCGTCGGGATGGATCGAATTGCAGCGGATGCGGTAGCCGTTGCGCTTGCAGTGCACGGCCACGCTGCGCGCGAGCGCGGTCACGGCACCTTTCGCGCCGCTATACGCGCACATCATCGGCAGCCCGCCCAGCGCCGCCACCGACGACATCACCACGATCGAGCCGCCGGCCGGATTGCCCTTCATCGCCTGCACGCCGAACTTGCAGCCGAGGAAGTAGCCGTCGGCATTGACGCGCATGACCTGCCGCCAGGTGTCGAGCGAGGTTTCCTCGATCGATCCCGCCGGGCAGATGGCCGCGTTGTTGACCAGCACGTCGAGCCGCCCGAAGCGGTCCTGCGTGGCGGCCATGGCCTTGCGCCAGTCTTCTTCACTGGCGATATCGTGGCGTACGAACAATGCCGCATCGCCGATCTCGCGCGCGAGCGCCTGCCCGGCCTCCTCGTTGACGTCACTGAGCACCACGCGCGCGCCTTGCGCCGCCAGCAGCAGCGCATCGGCACGCCCTACCCCGCTGGCCGCGCCGGTGACCAGCGCGACCTTGCCCTTGACCTGATTCATCGTTGCTCTCCTTGGATGGTCCGTTTCAGGCGGCGTCGGGAATCCTGCCGGCCAGCACCGCGTGCAGCGCGGCTTCGCCATACACCGCCGCCACGGTTTCGTCGAGGATGGGATTGCCGCGCAGCTCGCTGCCGCCATCGACGGCGATGCTCTGCCCGGTGACCCAGCCCGATTCCGGCCCGGCCAGGTAGCGCACCGCGCTGGCGATGTCCTCCGGCTCGCCGGCGCGGCCCAGCGGCATCTGCGCGACGAACTTGTCGAGCATGGCCGGGTTGTCGAACATCGGCCCGGTCGCGCCGGAACGGGTCAGGCCGGGCCGCACCGCATTGACGCGAATGCCGCATCCGGCCAGTTCCTCCGCGGCGGCGCGCACGAATGCTTCCAGGCCCGCCTTGGCGGCGCAGTACGCCGACAGCCAGCGGCAGGTCATGCGTGCCGCGTTCGAAGAGATGCAGACAATGGCGCCGCCTTGCGGCGCCATCAGCGGCGAGGCGTGACGGATCGCCAGGAAGGCGCTGGCGATATTCAGTTCCAGCTCCGCCATCAGAGACGCCGTGTCATGCATCAGCATGGGACGGAAGCCACCGCCGCCGACAGTCGCCACCACGATATCGAGGCGGCGCTCCAGATCCCAGGCCTGCCGCAGCGCGGCCTGCACATCGGCCTCGCGGCAAGCGTCGCCGACGTTGATGGCAACCGTGCCGCCGGGCACTTGCGCAAGCAGGTCGCGCCGTGCCGCTTCCAGTGCTTCGCGGCGCCGGCCCATCAGCACCACCGCCGCGCCGTCGCGCAGCAGCGCCAGCGCGCTGGCCGCGCCGATGCCACCGGCGCCGCCGGTGACGAGGGCGGTCTTGCCTTCCAGTACGCGATTGGTCGTCATCATGCCTCCCGCAGCGGCAGATCCTGCGCCCAGTCCACCACCAGCTCGCGCGCTGCGATGCGCCACGTGCCCTGCAACCACTCGAAGCGGTCCTGATAGCGGATGCCCCAGTCCAGCTTGCGCTGCACGCCGTCCTGCTCATACAGGTGGTTGGCCACGCAATAGGTTTCGCCGGTCGCCGTATCGCCATGGATTTCCACCAGCTGCTGGTGCACATGGTGCTGCGTGGCGCGGTACTGGCCGAGCGCCGCCATGCCCTTGGCAATGGCTTGCGGGCCGTCCATGTGGAAGCCCGGCCCGCTCAGCCGCGCATCCGGCGTGAACAGCGCCGCGAGGGTTGAAAAATCGCGCCGGTCCACTGCCTGCGCATAGCGGCAGGTCAGCGCGTGGATGGCTTGCTTGGACTCCAGTTCGGACATGGCCAGGCTCACTCCTTGGTTAGGACCGGTGGCGACGCCAATGCGGCGCGCCGGTCGTTGGGATGGCAGACATCGTCAGTCCTGCCGCGCCTGGGGCCATCGTCCGCCTGGAGTAGCCGCCCGTGGTGCCGTTTAGTCCGAACGAAGGATGTACCGGGGCGACGCCCGCCCCAAGCTTCGACGAGCGCGGGCGCCCCCGACGGCGGCCCGCACTTCACTGACACAGGAGACAGACATGAAGCAGTCGGAACAGGCCATCGTCGCGGTCGTTACGGGCGGCTCTCGCGGCGCCGGCAAGGGCATCGCGCTGGCGCTCGGCGCGGCTGGCGCGACGGTGTATGTGACCGGGCGCACCGAGCGGGAAGGCAGCGCCCCGCTGCCCGGCACCATCCACGCCACGGCGCGCGAGATCGATGCGCTGGGCGGGCGCGGCATCGCGGTCGCGTGCGACCATCGCGACGATGCGCAGGTAGCGCGGCTGTTCGCGCAGGTGCGCGAGGAGGCGGGGCGGATCGATATCCTGGTCAACAACGCCACCTTCCTGCACGATGAGCTCATCGTGCCCGGGCCCTTCTGGCAGAAGCCGCTGGAGATGACCGGGATCCTGGACGTAGGCCTGCGCTCCGGCTACGTCGCCAGCTGGCACGCGGCGCCGATGATGGCGGCGCGCGGGCGCGGGCTGATCGTGTTTACATCGTCATTCGGCGCCAACTGCTATATGCATGGGCCGGCTTACGGGGCGCAGAAGGCCGGGATCGACAAGTTCGCGCATGACATGGCGGTGGACCTGCGGCCGCATGGCGTGGCGGCGGTCTCGGTGTGGATGGGGCCGTTGCGCACCGCGCGCACGCAGCGCGTGTGGGAACAGCATCCCGACAAGTACGCGTCGTTCGCGCCCGTGGCGGAGACCCCGGAATTTACCGGGAAAGTCATTGAAGCGCTGTATCGCGATCCCGGGCTGATGGAGAAATCTGGCCAGGTGCTGATCGCGGCGGAGGCGGCGCTGGAGTATGGGATTGTCGATGCGGAGGGCGTGCAGCCGCCGTCGTACCGGGAAGTGCTTGGTGGCCCGCCGGCGGTGCATCCGGCGATTGTGGAGTAAGGCAATCGGGCTAGCCACCGCCTCACGCATACGCTCCCCTCTCCCGCGCAGTGGGAGAGGGGTGGGGGTGAGGGCCGGAGCATCCACGAAGTGACATCGCGTCGTGCTTGCCATGCGTCTGCCCTCTCCCCCGGCCCCTCTCCCGCAAGCGGGAGAGGGGAGCAAACAAGCGCGGTTTTATCCGTCCTGCGACAACCCCGTCGCAAACTCGGTCGACCGGATCAACCGCCACCCCACGCATACGCTCCCCTTTCCCGCGTAGTGGGAGAGGGGTGGGGGTGAGGGCCGGAGCATCCACGAAGTGACACCGTATCGTGCTTGCCACACGCCTGCCCTCACCCCCGGCCCCTCTCCCGCAAGCGGGAGAGGGGAGCAGACAAGCGCGGTTTTATCCGTCCTGCGACAACCCCGTCGTAAACTCGGTCGACCGGATCAACCGCCACCCCACGCATACGCTCCCCTCTCCCGCGTAGTGGGAGAGGGGTGGGGGTGAGGGCGGGAGCATCCACGAAGTGACATCGCGTCGTGCTTGCCATGCGCCTGCCCTCACCCCCGGCCCCTCTCCCGCAAGTGGGAGAGGAGAGCAGACAAGCACGGTTCTATCCGCCCTGCGACAGCAACCCCGTCGTAAACACCGTCGACCGGATCAACCACGCCCCGTCGACCCGCACATACTCGTCCGCATAGCGCCCGGTCAGGAACGTCCGCGAACCATTGGCATCGTCCAGCGCCAGGTACGCCAGCTCCCAGCTACCCTGCGCCGACTCCTCATCCAGCACCTGGATATCCGCCTGCCCCGCAAAATGCATCTCGCGCAGCGTAGGCCGGCAAGCCAGCTCCGCAAAACACTGCACCAGCGCATCACGCCCAGGAAAGCTGCCGATGCGGTCATAGTGGATATGCGCGTTGTCCGGCACGAAGCAGGCCCGCATGGCTTCAGGATCCTTGTCGTCGCACGCCCGCAGGTAGCGCAGCTTGAGCGCACGGATCGCATCGGCGGCTTCCAGGCGCGCAAGGCGGTCGGCGATGTCGGCAATATCGGTCATGTTCGATCCCCGTTGGTCAGGCTTCACGCAGCTGGTACTTCAGCACCTTGCCCGCCGCGCTGACGGGCAGCGACGCCACGAACTGCACGTCGCGCGGCACCTTGTAGTTGGCCATCTGCCGGCGCGCCCAGGCGATCAGGGTTTCCGCATCCAGCCGTGCGCCATGGCGCAGCACCACGTAGGCGCGCCCGACCTCGCCCAGCCGCTCGTGCGGCATGCCCACTACCGCCACCTGGGCCACGGCGGGATGCGCGGTCAGCAGCTTCTCGACCTCCGCCGGGTAGCAGTTGAATCCGCCGACGATAAACATGTCCTTGATGCGGTCCGTAATGCGCAGGTAGCCGCGCGCATCGAGCGTGCCGACATCGCCGGTATGCAGCCAGCCGTCGGCGTCGATGGCTTCCGCCGTCGCATCGGCCAGGCCAAAGTAGCCTTGCATCACGTTGTAGCCGCGCACCAATACCTCGCCCGGCTCGCCGGTCGCGGCCGGCTGCCCCTGCGCATCGACGCAGCGCAGCTCGACCCCCGGCATGGCGCGGCCCGAGGTGCCGGCCACCGTTTCGGCATCGTCGCCGGCGCGGGTCAGCGTGGCAAAGCCGCACGACTCAGTCAGGCCATAGCCGGTGATCACGGTGTCGAAGCCCAGCTCATCGCGCATGCGTTCGATCAGCACCGGCGCGATGGCCGAGGCGCCGGTCACCGCAATCCGCAGCGACGACAGGTCGAACTCGCGCAGCCGTGGCGCGTTGAGCAGCGTCTGGTAGAGCGTCGGCGGCCCCGGCAGCACCGTGATGCGTTCGTTCTCCACGCGCGTCATCACGGCGTCGGCGTCGAACACCAGGTGCGGCAGCACCGTGGCCCCGCGCGACAGCGCGGCAAGCCATCCCGCCTTGTAGCCGAAGGTATGGAAGAAGGGATTGACGATCAGGTAGCGGTCCCCGGCGCGCACGCCCGTGATTGCGGCCCAGCCGTCGATGGCACGCAGGTTCTGCGCGTGCGCGGTCATCACGCCCTTGGGGCGCCCGGTGGTGCCCGAGGTGAACATGATGTCCATCGGCGTGTCGCCGCACACGCCGGCCTCGCGCTGCCCGAACGCCGCCATGTCCACCTGCTGCGCCAGCTCAAGGAAACCGTCCCACGCCAGCTCGCCGTCGGCCAGCGCCCTGCCCTGCCCGGGCCGCAGGATCACCAGCCGCTCCAGTGTGGCGGGGCGGTGCGGCGCCAGCATCTGCGGATAGCTTTCGCCGAGGAAGTCGTCGACGCAGAACAGCAGCCGCGCGCCGCTGTCGGCCAGCACGGCGCCGGCCTCGGCGCCCTTCATGCGCGTATTGAGCGGCACCAGCGCGGCGCCCACGCTGTGCGTGGCCAGCGCCGCGATGATCCACTCGGAGAAGTTCGGCGCCCATACCGCAACGCGGTCGCCCGGCTGCACGCCGAGCGCCATCAGCGCGCGGCCCGCCTGGGCCCGGCAGGCATCCAGCGCGGCGTAGCTCAGGCGCAGCCCGTCCTCCTGGATGGCGATGCGCTCGCCGTGGCGCAGCGCCGCGCCCCGCACCAGCTCGGGAATGGTCGCGGCGATATCCTCTTGGCTGGCGGTATCCTGGGCGCCCTGGGCGTCCTGGCCGGCCAGCACCGCAATGTCGTCGATGGTGTCAGATGGGGTCATGTCAGTCCGGGAACTTCAGGTGGAGTTCGTCGCTCGCGGGGCGCGCCTGGCAGGCCAGCGTCCAGCCCGCATCCAGGTCGGCGCGGTCGAGCACATGGTTTTCGCCGAGCGTCACGTCGCCCTGCGTCACCTGGCACATGCAGGCGCCGCACAGGCCCGCGCGGCAGGAATTCGGGGCGGCCACGCCGGCGCGCTGCAGCGCATCCAGCACGGTCTCGTCGGGCGCGACGTTGAGCTGGTGGCTTGCGCCGTCGAGCTGCACGGTCAGCGCCGCGCCGCGCATGGCTGCCGGTTCGGCCGGGACGGGCGCTGCAGGCGCTGCAGGTGGCTTGGCCGCCGGTACATCCGGCAGCGACACGAAGCGCTCCACATGCAGCTTGCCGCGCGGCACGCCCAGCTGCTGCAGCGCCGCCTGCGCCGCATCCATGAACGGACCCGGCCCGCAGACAAAGCACTCGGCCAGGCTCCACGGCCGCACCAGTTCCTCGATCTGGCGCTGCGTCGGCGGCCCCTGCACGCTGTCCAGCCAATGGATCACGCGTAGCCGGCCCGGGTGCCTGTTCGCCAGTTCGCCGAGCGCCTCGCGGAAGATGATGGAGCGCTCGTCGCGGTTGGCATAGACCAGCGTCACCGCGCCGCGCCCGTGGCGCAGCGCCGCCTTGGCGATCGACAGCACCGGGGTGATGCCGCTGCCGCCGGCCAGCAGCAGGAAATCGCCGTGCAGCGTAGGCGGGGTGAACACGCCGGCCGGCGGCATCACCTCGACCGTATCGCCCGCGCCAAGGTGGTCGCAGATCCAGTTGGAGACGCGCCCGCTTTGCACCCGCTTGATCGTCACGCGCAAGGCGTTGTCGACCTCGGGCGTGCTCGACAGCGAATAGCAGCGCTGCAGCGGCACGCCGTCGACGGGCACGCGCAGCGTCAGGAACTGGCCGGGACGGTAGGCAAAGGCATCGCGCAAGCCGTCGGGCAGCGCGAAGACCAGCGAATGCGCCTGCTCCGTTTCCGTGATGACTTCGGCGATCTGCAGCCGATGGAATTGCACTGGCGCCATGATTTCCTTCTCTCGCCGAGGGTGGCGTCAGGCCACGCCCATGATGGTCTGCGCGTTATCGATGCGCAGTTCCGTGCCGTTGATGAAGCGCGATTCGTCCGATGCCAGGAACAGCACCAGGTTGGCCACGTCGCGCGGATGGCACATGCGCTGCATCGGCTCGGCGCCGCCTACCTCCTCCGGCAGGGCCGCGGCGCCGCCCGGCAGGAAGGCAGCGGTCATCGGCGTGAGGATGCCGTCGGGATGGATCGAGTTGCAGCGGATGCGGTAGCCGCTCTGCTTGCAATGCCCTGCAACGGCGCGCGTCAGCGCCGCCACCGCGCCCTTGCTGGCGCTGTAGGCGCAGAACGCGCCCATGCCGCCCAGTGCGGCCACCGACGACATATTGACGATGCTGCCGCCACCCGCCTTCATCGCGGCCACGCCGTACTTGCAGCCGAGGAAGTAGCCGTCGGCGTTGATGCGCATCACGCGCTGCCATTGCTCCAGCGTGGCATCCTCGACCGATCCCAGCATCAGGATGGCGGCGTTGTTGACCAGCACGCTGGGCGCGCCGAAGCGCTGTTCGGTGCGCGCCATCACCTGCTGCCAGCCGGCTTCGCTGGCGATGTCGTGCGGCACGAACAGCGCGGTCTCGCCGATCTCTCGCGCCAGCGCGTGGCCCGCTTCCTCGTTGCGGTCGGTCAGCACCACGCGCGCGCCTTCGCGGGCCAGCAGCAGGGCGTCTTCCTTGCCGACGCCGCTGGCGGCCCCGGTGACGATCGCGATCTTGCCTTCAGTACGTCGGCTCATGGGAAATCTCCTCGTTGGTGTGCGCCTGCCGCTCGCCGGCAGGCTGTTGTGTCAGGTGGCGGCCGGCATTGCGCCCCGACCAGATGCAGTCGGCAAGCGACAGGCCGCTTACGTAATGGTTGGAGGCGATGCCCACCGCGGTCCGGCCCACGGCGTAGAGGCCCGCGATGGGCGCGCCATCGGCCGCTGCCAGCACCCGGCCGCTGGACTCTTCCACCGACAGCCCGCCGAGCGTGATCGCCGGACAGGGAAAGACGCGGGAGTTGGCCGAGATGTCGAGCGCGAGCCATGGCCCGGTTTCCAGCGAGGCGCACATCGGCGCGGACTTGCCGGCCGGGTCGGGAATCTCTCCGCGGGCAGCGGCGCTATAGGCGTCGATGGTGGCGCGCAGCGCGGCGCGCGGCATGCCCAGCTTGCCGGCCAGGGCCTCGATGCTCGACGCACGCGTGGCGCCGGCGAGCAACAGCATTGCCGCGGGCAAGGCCTGGAAAGCCCACAGGCGGCCGCCTAGGCATTCACGCAGCGCGGCGCGCGCCAGCGCGCGGTTCAGGATCAGCCAGGCGCGCCCGCCATGCCGTTCGCAGATGGCGTGGCCCAGTGTGGCCCCATAGGTTTCCTCGTTGCCGATGCGCGCGCCCTGCCCGTCGACCACGCAGCCGCGCCCCCAGTCGAACGGCGGATTGATAAAGCGCCAGGCCGACACGCGCTCCAGGTGCCGCGCGGCCGCACCCGCCGATTCGCCGAGCCGGATGCCGCTGCCATCGCACCCGGTCGCGCCGAGGCGCCAGTTCTGCAGGTACTTGCCGGCGTGGCGCGCCACCATGGCGCGGTTGAAGATAAAGCCGCCGGTGGCCAGCACGACTGCGCCGGTACGCACCGCCACCGGTTGCGCATGGCGCAGCTCGAGCTGCAGCAGCCGCTGGCGCAGCATGTCAGCGACGCCCGGCATGGCGTTGTGCAGGCGCTCGGCCAGCCGCGCCAGGCGGGCGTGGCGCTTCTGGTGGCGTCCCGGCGGCACCTGCCACAGCTCGATGCCGATGACCGCGCCGTCCTTGTCGAGGATCAACCGGCGCGCCGCGGTCTGGCGCATGACCGTGATTTCCGGCCGGGCTTCCACGGCGCCGCGCAGCACGCCGTACAGCGTGCGGCCGGACATGCCGGGGCCTTTCACGCGGTGCCCGCGCGGCGCGGGCGCTGCGTGCTGCGCGTACGCGGGCACGGCTTCATTGCCGGAGTAGTAGAGGTAATACGGCTGCGCCGGATACGACGTCTTGCGCGGCGGCACGGTGGCCGCAAAGCGCACGCCCACGCCTTCCAGCCAGGCCAGCATGTCGCGGCTGCGCTCGCAGAATGCTTGCAGCGTGGTCTCGCTGACGACGCCGCCCGTCTCCTGGCGCAGGTAATCCGCCATTGCCTGCGGCGTATCGGCGTAGCCGGCGGCGGCCTGGTAGGACGTGCCGCCGCCGGCATACACCACCCCGCCACTCTTGGCGCTGGCGCCGCCGCCTTCGAAGCGCTCGGCGACGATCACGCGCGCGCCGCCTTGCGCCGCTTCCAGCGCCGCGCAGGCACCTGCGGCGCCGAAGCCCACTACCACGGCATCACAGGCGGCCTGCCACGGATGCGCGTCGGGGTCATCGAGCCGCAGCGGTGCGTAGACCGGCGTGACGGAATCGGGGTGCATGCTGGCTTCTCCGGGGTTCAGGCGGAATTCAGGCGGAACACAGCGCGCGCAGCGGCGCGGAGGTCGTATAGGCGCCGTCGACATAGACCAGCGGCGACACCTCGCCCGCCAGCCGCACCTCGCGCAGCCGGCCGATGAAGACGGCGTGGGTGCCATAGTCAAAGCGGCCGTCCTGCCGGCAGACCAGGTTGGCCTGGGCGTTGCGCAGGCACGGCACGCCGAGCAGGTCGTCCTCCCACTCGCCGCTGGTGAAGCGTTCCTCGCCCTTGAGGCGGCCGCTGCAGTCGACCGCAATGTCGCGATGGTCGGCGGCCAGCAGGTTGATGCAGAAATCGGTGCCGGCATCGAGCGGCGGATAGATCGACGAATTGCGGTTGATGCAGATCAGCAGCGACGGCGGATCCGCCGACAGCGAATCGACCGCGGTCACCGACATCGAATAGCGGCGCTCGCCATCACGGCAGCTGATGACCGCCACCGAGCGCGCCATGCGGCGCATCGCCTTCAGCATGTCGTCGCGCAGCGTCGGGCTGGTTTCGGGATTGGCGCTCATAGGGCCTCCTGTGCGGTTTGAGCGTGGAGAGGGATCGGGGCGGCAGGCTGCCGCGCTTGCTGCGCGATCACGTCCGCAGCGATATAGCCGAAGGTCATCGCGGGCCCGAGCGTCGAGCCCGCGCCGGGATAGCTGGTGCCCATCATCGAGGCACTGGTGTTGCCGATGGCGAACAGCCCGGCGATGACGCTGCCGTCCTCGCGCAGCACGCGCGCGCTGGCGTCGGTCACCAGCCCGCCCTTGGTGCCGATATCGCCGGCATCGAGCCGCACGGCGTAGAACGGCGCCTTGCCGATCGGCGCCAGGCACGGGTTGGGGCGCACCGCCGGGTCGCTGTAGTAGGTATCGAACAGGTTGTCGCCCTTGCCGAATTCCTCGTCCACCCCGGTGGCGGCGTAGCGGTTCATGCGGGAAACACTGTCGGCGAGCCCGTCGGCGTCCACGCCGATCCGCTGCGCCAGCTGCGCCAGCGTGTCGGCGCGCACCAGGATGCCGGACAGGTGGGCCGGGATGCTGCGGTCCGGCATCACCGAGCCCGGCAGGATCGGCCCGCACGGGTACTTGTGACGGAAGGTGGCGTCGAACACCATCCACGCCGGCACGCTGCAGCCGGTCTGTTCGTGGTCGCGGTACATCGCCGGCACGAACTCGGAATACGGCGCGGCCTCGTTGACGAAGCGTCGGCCCTGCCCGTTCACCACCAGGCATCCCGGCATGGCGCGCTCGATGAACAGTGCGCGCTGCTTTTCCTCGCCCCGCACCTGCACGGTGGGCGCGCCCCATACATGCGACATCAGGGCGACGCCGGCGCCTGCTGCCTGCCCGGCGCGGATCGCGTCGCCGGTGTTGTTGGGCGGCGTCGCGCTCCAGTTGGCCTGCGTCGGCTGCGGCAGGTATTGCTCGCGCATGGCCTGGCTGCGCTCGAAGCCGCCGGCGGCCAGGATCACGCCATGCAGCGCGCGGATCTCCACCACCTGCCCGTCCTGCACGGCGCGCACACCGCGGACCGAACCGTCCTCGATGACAAGGTCCTGCAGCGCGGTGTCGAGCCACAGCGGGATCGCGCGGTCCATCATCGCGCGCCGCAGGCCACCGGCGAGGCTGTTGCCGAGCGTAAGGCGGCGGTCGCGCCGGGTCTTGCGGCGCCAGCCGAAGTCGAGCCAGTAGCGGGCGAACTGGCGCACCGCCAGGCCGAACCAGCCGGGCGAGCGGCACAGCAGCGCGTGCGCCTCGCCGGAGGTCACGGCCACGCGGCCGGCCACCAGCGTGCCGGGCGACGGCGGACGCAGCCGGTCGTATTCCTCGCGCAGGCGCGCGCCGTCGAACGGCATCGGGTCGAGCGCGCGGTAGCCGGGCATCGCGCCGGGCAGCTTCTGGAAGTAGTCGGCGTAGCGCGGCAGCGTGTAGTAATGCACGCCGGCCTGCTGCTCCAGGTATTGCAGCATGCGCGGCGCCTGCTCGAGATAGGCGCGGATCCGCCGCGGGTCGCCGTCTTCGCCGGTGCAGGCGAGTACATACTCGAGCGCCTTGGCGTAGTCGTCCTGCCCGCCTGCCGGTGCGATATGGTGGTTGAGCGGAATCCAGATGCCGCCGCCCGACACCGCCGAGGTGCCGCCGTACTGGCTGCTCTTCTCCAGCACCACCACCGACAGCCCCCGGTCGGCGGCGCGGCAGGCGGCCAGCATGCCGCCGGCGCCCGAGCCGACCACCACCACGTCAAACTCCCTGGCCTGCATGCGCGCTGTGCTCTGGGTCATGATGGGTTCCCTTGCCGGTGCGCGGCTTCAGATAAAGAAGTCAGTGTTGGCACGGCCCATCATCACGCCGCCCAGGTTCTGGCCGAAGCGGTCCAGGTTGTTGGCGTAGTGGGCGCGTGCCGCGTGCAGGTCAAGGAAGCGGCGCACCATCGGGTTGGTGCGGTAGATGCCGTTGCCGCCGGCATAGCGCAGCAGGCTGTTGGCAAGCTGCGCACAGCGCTCGGCCACCTGCGACGACTGGTAGCGGAAATGCAGGCGGCGCGGCGTCTGCACCTGGCCGCCTTCGCGCGCAACCGAGAGCAGCTCTTCGAAGTTGCGTTCGAGGATGGTCCGCATCTCGTCGACGGCCACCTGGGCATTGGCACAGGCCAGTTGCGCGCCACCGTCCTCCGCCGTCTTGCTGCCGCCGTTGCTGCTGACGCGGCCGTCGGCATAGGCGACGAAATCGTCGAGGGCGCCTTCCAGCGCGCCGATGCACGCGGTGCACACGGCACGCACGAAAATCTGCGCGAACGGCAGGCGGTACAGCGGTGTGTCGTTGACGGCAAGGCCCGGGCTGGTGCCCATGGCGCCATCGACTGCACGATGGGTGCGGTAGTCGGGGACGAACACGTCATCGACGACGATATCGTGGCTGCCGGTGGCGCGCAGGCCCAGCACGTCCCAGTTGCGCACGATCTTGTAGTCGGAGCGTGGCAGCAGGAAGGTGCGGTAGTCGTAGGCGCCGCCCGGCTCCGACGGAGGCACCAGGCCGCCGAGGAAGATCCAGTCGCACAGTTCGCTGCCGCTGGAGAACTTCCAGTGGCCGGAGAAGCGGTAGCCGCCTTCGACCGGCGTGACCTTGCCGACCGGCATGTAGGTCGAGGCGATCAGCGTGCCGGGGTCGTTGCCCCAGACTTCCTTCTGTGCGCGTTCGTCGAACAGGGCGAGCTGCCAGTTGTGCACGCCCACCACGCCGTAGACCCAGGCGGTGGACATGCAGCCTTTGGCCAGCGCCATCTGGATGCGGAAGAAGGTCTGCGGGTCGAGTTCATAGCCACCGTAGCGGCGCGGCTGCAGCACCTTGAAGAAGCCCGCGGCCTGCATCTCGGCAATGGTTGCGGCGGGAATGCGCGCTTCGGACTCTGCCTGCGCGGCGCGTTCCGCCAGCACGGGGATCATCTGCTCGGCGCGCGCAACCAGGCGTGCGGCCAGTTCCTTGGGGTTGTTGTCGTGAGGCACCGCGGTCTCCTTTTCGCTTTGTCTTGTGGCTGGCGTCGATGTTTGCATCGGGTGGGCGGGGTGCCATCGTCTGATGGGACTAGCTGGTTCGCTCGCGATTTGGCGAGCTTGCACTTCGTGGATCCGCCGGCCCTCTCCCCCCGGCCCCTCTCCCGCAAGCGGGAGAGGGGAGCAAACCGGCAGTGGCTTGAGCTACTGCAGGCGTTTCAACGTCCGCTTGTGTTCTCCCTCTCCCGCTTGCGGGAGAGGGCCGGGGTGAGGGCCAGCGTGTCTGACGAAGTCAGGCCTGTGGTATGCCACCGCCCGCCCTCACCCCCACCCCCTCTCCCGCACGCGGGAGAGGGGAGCAAACCGTCAGGCATCAAACGCTCTCGCGATCACGCCAGCGCGCGCAGCTTCATGCCCTGCTTGCGGAAATGCGGGATCACGTGCTCGCCGATATTGCGGATAGTCTCGAGCTGCGCCCATTGCGGCACCGTGCCCATCTGGCAGATAAACAGGATTTCATCGGCGCCGGCATCGATCAGGCGCTGCACGTAGCCGATGCAATCCTCCACCGTGCCGTAGGCGTGGTTCGGGTTCAGCATCATCATCGACGGATCGCTGAAGTCCACCGAAACCTTCTCGGAAGCGAACTTCGTATTGATGACAGCCTTGCCCTGCGCGTCCGTCGCGGTGACATGCTCGTCGTCCCACGCAGCCGGATCCGGGCGCTCGCCGCCGGCATACCAGTACGACAGCGACTCCATGAAATACCGCTGGCCCTTGATGCCGATCTTGCGCGCGGCCAGGCCGTCTTCCAGCACGATGGTCGGGCACAGCGCCGCCAGGTGCTGGTGCGGGCGGAAGCCCACCTGGTCCTCGGCCTTGCGGGTCTCCCACGCGGTGCGATAGATCTCGTTCTTCCTGGCCACATCCTCGGGGCCGCCGAAGCCGAGCACCAGTGCGCCCATGCCGCGCGCGCCGGCGCGCTGCAGCGTATCGGCATTGGTGCAGGCCAGGTACATCAGCGGATGCGGGTCCTGGCGCGGCTTGGGATGGATCGGGCGGCGCGGGATCTTGATGAACTCGCCGTCGTGCTCGATCTCGTCCTGCGTCATGATCTTCGGGATCAGGTACATCGACTCGTCGATCATCGGGTGCAGGCTGTTCAGGTCATAGCCGAACGTACCCGCTTCCTGCTGCGTGCCGCCCTTGCCCACGCCGAAGTGCACGCGGCCGCCGGACAGGATGTCGAGCGTGGCGATGCGCTCGGCCACCTTGACCGGATGGTTCATCGCCGGCGGCAGGCACACCACGCCGTGGCCGATGCCGATGCGCTGCGTGCGTCCGGCGACAAAGGCGAGGAATGTCTCCGGCGCGCTCATGTGCGCGTAGTTGGTCAGCGCGGTGTGCTCGACCGCCCAGACCACGTCGAAGCCCATGTCCTCGGCCAGCACCACCTGTTCCATGATTTCATCGAACACCTTGTGGTCGCCGGCGCGCGAGGCATCGACGGTCTGTGCTTCATAGATCAGCGAAAAACGCATTGCAGTCCCCTTCCCTGGCATTGATGGTTCAGGACCGCTGCCGGGACGCCGCCGGTTGCCGCGCCTCGGGCCGGAAGCGGCCTGTGTGAAACGCAGTGTGGGCGGCGCAAGGCGTTGCAACATCGTCTGATTGGATTATGAGCAGTGCATGGTCCATCCCTATCATGGGTCGCGGGCAACGATGCCCGCTGTTGACCTTCGAAAGGACCAGGACCCATGCAATCCAGACTGCTGCTTTATCCCGTCGCGGACATCGACACCGCGCTGCCGTTTTTCACGGAAGGACTCGGACTCGCGGTGAAGTTCCGCGACGGCGAACGCTATTGCGCGCTGGACGCGGGCGCGCTGACGCTGGCGCTGGTGGCCGGCGAGGAACGGCTGGTTGGCCAGCCCGCGCTCGCGTTCAAGGTGGATGAGGGGGAAGAGATCGCCGCGGCGATCGCGCGGCTGGTGGAGGCGGGGGCCAGCGTGACGCTGCCCGCGGCGCAGGGGCCGCACGAGACCCGCGCGGTACTGCAGACCCCGCAGGGCTTTGCGCTGGTGCTCAGCGCAAAGCCCTGAGGCCTTGCCTCAGCCCAGCGAGATCACGCTGCTCAGCAGCATGCGCACCAGCGTGGCCTGCCGGGTCACGCCGGTCTTGGAGAAGATCGCGCGCAGGTGCGCGCGTGCCGTGTTCTTGCTGATGCCCAGTTCGTCGGCGGCCTCGTCGAGCGTGAGGCCGTTGGCAAGCTGCAGCGCCAGCTGCGTTTCGGCCGGCGTCAAGTCGAACAGCTGGCGCACCACATCGTGCGAGGCCTGCGAGCGGCGCTCCGGATCGCGGATGAATACCACGCAGGCGGGGCGCTTGCGGTTGTCCTCCGACCACTCGCTGAGCGGGATGGTGCGGATCAGCACGCCCAGCCTGGCGCTGCCGGACGGACGCGTGATCGACATCGCCTCCATCACCGCCGGCGCGGTGCCGAGGTGCCCCATCATCGCCTGGCGCAGCAGGCGCTGGAACTTGCGGTTCTCCTGGCCGTATTCGACGTCCAGTCCGCCCTTGGCGATCCGGATGCCGTCCTTGGCGCCCAGGATTTCGTCGGCCGCGGCGTTGGTCTTGATGATGGCGCCGGTCTCGTCCAGGATCACCATGCCGACCAGCATGCGGTCGATGGCGCTGGCATAGACGGTGCGCTCCGACTCCACCACGTCGAGGCGCGAGTGCAGGTCCACCGCGCGCTTCAGGTGCGGCAGCAGCGCGGTGCACAGCGCCTTGTCCGCAGCCGAGAAATCGCGGCTCTCATGCTTGCGGCAGACACGGAAGCGGCATTCCACGCCGTCGTCGGTGCGCAGGTCGGCGCCCAGGATGTAGCGGATGCCGACGTCCTTGAGGAACTGCAGGTAGATCTCGCTCTGGCACCAGACGCCCGGCCCGAGATGCTCGTCGATGGTCACCACCCGGTCCGACGGCAGGCCGATGAAGGGATCGAGCGCGTAGTAGTAGTTGTTGTAGGAGGTCTCGCCCGGCAGGGTCGAACCGCCATGCTCCGAGGCATTGATCATGAGCCCGCGCCGGTCCGTGGCCGGCGAGCGCAGGATCAGCGTGACATAGTTGGCGTCGAGCTGCCTGCGGATCTGCTCCAGCGCCTTGCCCCACGGCACCTGTTCCATCGGTCCCTGGTAGATATTGCCCAGCAACGCGCTGAAGTCAGACAGCGACACCGTCGTCTGCGCGAACAGGTGCGCGGCTGCCTGGTTATGGCTCACCTCCATCAGCATTTCCTCTGTCTCCATTGTGGCGTGCGCAGCGCGCCGGACGTGCCGGGCGGCTGGCCTTCCTGCAGGCTCTGTGGCCCGTCATTTGTGCCCCGATTATAGGGACGGCGAAGGGGTCGCGGCTTGCCCCCTGCCTTCATGGTTTGCCCTAGTCCACGCCGGCATGGCACGCACGCCGGACTAGTCCCTAGGGACAGGCCCATCCTCACGCGCCGGCGGCGCAAACACATACTCCAAACAGACTAAGGACCAACCCATGGCCGCCAGTTCGCGGGCAAACCCCTAGACGCCATATCACGCCATGTGACGCCGTATGCGCCACGTGCCGCCGCCCTACCCAAACAGACGATGCCGCGCCGCCGCGCCGCCGCTACAAGTGAGCCATGGGCGGCGATCCCCGCGGCCCGTCATTCCCCCATTTTTTTCCACGGAGAACCACGACCATGGCGGCAAACCCGCGGCAGCAGGCCGCAGTGATCACCGGCGCGGGCAGCGGCATCGGCCGCGCGCTGGCCCATGCATTGGCGGCGCAGGGCTATGCGCTGGCACTGGCGGACATCGACGCCGACGCGCTGGAAGCGACGCGCGCGGCGCTCGCCGGCCAGGGTGCGATCTCGATTGCGATCCCTACCGACGTATCCGACTTGCGGCAGATGGAGCACCTGTGCGCGGAAGCCTTCCTGCGCCTGGGCCGTGTCGACCTGCTGGTCAACAACGCCGGCGTGCTGGCCACCGGCCGCTGCTGGGAGCTGGCGCCGGAGGTATTCGAGCGTGTGCTACGCATCAACCTGTGGAGCGTGCTGCACGCGCTGCGCTGCTTCGTGCCGCGCATGGCGGCGCAGGGTTCGGGCCATATCGTCAACGTGGCATCGATGGCCGGCCTCGCGGTCGGCCCCTGGCTAGCGCCCTACACGCTGTCAAAGCAGGGCGTGGTAGCGCTCAGCGAAGGACTGGCGCTGGAACTGCAGGCGGCCGGCCTGCCGATCCGGGTCTCGGTGGTCTGCCCCGGTCCGGTCGCCACCGGCATCGCCGCGGACCTGGATGGCGCCGGGCCGCAGGAGGTGAACCAGATGAACGGCGCGCTGCGCAGCGGCATTGCCGCCGGCATGACGCCGGACGAAGTCGCGCGCGTGATCCTCGATGGCGTCGCGGCCGGCCGCTTCTGGATCCTGCCGCACGAGCAGGCGGCGCACGCGGCGCTGGCGCGCGCGCAAGGCATTGTCGCGGGCAGCCAGCCGGCCTTCGCGCTCTGAACCCGCGCCCTGAACCCGCGCTCCGAACCTGAATGAATCCTCAACGGCAACCGGGAGACACCATGCCGCTCGACCCCCAGGCCCGCGCCATGCTTGATGCCATGGCCGCCATGCCCAGCCCCGACTTCTCCACGCTGCGCGCCGCCGACTACCGTGCCGCGCTGGCTGCCATGCCCGGATTCGCGCCCGGCGATGCCATCGCCGCGCAGCACGACCTGACCCTGGACGGTGCGGCCGGCCCGCTGCGGGCGCGCCTGTACCGGCCGGACGACAGCGCCGCGCTGCCGCTCGTGATCTATTTCCATGGCGGCGGCTTTGTGCTGTGCGGCCTCGATTCGCACGACAACATCTGCCGCAGCCTGGCGCGCCGCAGCGGCGCGCTGGTGCTGTCGGTCGACTACCGGCTCGCGCCGGAAGCGCGCTTCCCGGCCGCCGCGGACGACGCTGTCGCGGCGGTGCGATGGGCCGCCGCGCATGCGGCGCAGCTGGGCGCGGATCCGGCACGGATCGCCGTGGCGGGCGACAGCGCCGGCGGCAATCTCGCCGCCGTGGCTTGCCAGCAGTTGCGCGGCAGCGCCATCGCCCTGAGGCACCAGCTGCTGCTCTACCCCTACCTGGACTGCACCGATGCCGCGACCGGCAGCGCCAGCTACCGCGAATGCGCAACCGGCTACTTCCTGAGCGCGGCGGAACTGGACTGGTATCGCGCCCAGTACCTTGCCAATCCCGCCGATGGCGCAGACGTGCGTGCCAGCCCGCTGCGCCAGCGTGACCTGCATGGCCTGCCACCGGCCACCATCATCACCGCCGAGTTCGACCCGCTGCGCGACCAGGGCGAAGCCTACGGCGAAGCGCTGCAGCGCGCGGGCAACAGCGCCACCGTGCGCCGCTGGCCTGGGCAGTTCCACGGCTTCGCCAGCATGCAGGGCGTGATCGATGCGGCCAGCGACGCGCTGGATGCGGCCGCGGCGGCACTGCGGCAGGCCTTCGGCAACAACAACCGGCAGGAGGCAGCATGAACACGCCCCACGTCCTGCCGCCGATGGCCGACGTGCTCGCCGCACTGGCCGCCGGTGAGCGCGTGGTGGTGATCGAAGACGACACCGCCGAGGCCACCGGCAGCGTGCTGGTGGCCGCCGAACGCACCACCGAGGCCGACGTCAACTTCATGGCCGCCGAGGCGCGCGGCCTGGTCTGCCTGGCCATCACCGAGGCGCGCCGTGACCGGCTGCAGCTGCCGCCGATGGCCGCCAACCAGCGCCAGCGCGAGCGCTACACGGTGTCGATCGAAGCCGCCACCGGCGTCAGCACCGGCATTTCCGCCGCAGACCGGGCGCTGACGCTGCGCGTGGCGGCAGCTGCGCGCGCGCAGCCTTCCGACCTGGTCCAGCCCGGGCACATCTTTCCGGTGGTCGCGCAGGCCGACGGCGTGCTGCGCCGCGCCGGCTTTGCCGAGGCTTGCTCCGACCTGCCGCGGCTGGCCGGACGGGTCGCCGCCGGCGCCTACGCGATGCTGCTCGACGACGACGGCGACCTGCTGCGCGGCCCCGGCCTGCTGGCCTTTGCGCAACGCCACGGGATACCGGCGGTTTCGATCAGCGGGCTGATCCACCACCGGCTGCTGACCGAAGGCGCGCTGCGCCGCACCCACTCGACCGGGCTTGACACGCCGTTCGGGCGCTTCACCGTGCACGCCTACCACGATGCCCCTGCCGACGCGCTCCACCTGGCACTGGTGCTGGGCGAGCCCGATCCTTGCAAGCCGGTGCTGACGCGCGTGCAGGCGGTGGAGATGCAGCGCGACGTGCTGGCCTTCGGTACGCCGGCGCAATCCACCTGCCAGCCCGCCTGGAACCTGGAACGCTCGCTCGCCCGCATCGGCGCCGAAGGCTGCGGCGTGCTGGTGCTTCTGGACGAGCGCGAATCGCCGCAGCAGCGGCTGGCGCGGCTGGCCGCGCCGCCTGCCGCCGCGCCGGCGCCGGCCTTCGCGCAGCGCGCGCTGGGGGTCGGGGCGCAGATCCTGCGCGATGTGGGCGCGCACAAGCTGCGCCTGCTCAGCCATCCGGTGCCCTACCGCGCGGTCACCGGCTTCGACCTGGAGGTTACGGAGTTTGTCCCGCCGGGCTGAGGGGTGCGCCGAAGCAGTCGGCAAAGCTGCGCGTGAAGCGCTCCACCTCGGCGTCGGGCAGGTGGTTGATGCCGCCGGCCAGGCGCCGGCCGCCGCCGGTTTCGAAGGCGCGGCAGAAGTCGGCCGCGCCCGTCGCACTGTGCGGCGGCACCCGCACGCTGACCGAAAAGCCGCCGCCAGACCTGGGCGACAGCAGGCCGATCGCATCGCCGGGACGCCCGCGCACCAGCTCGTTGGCCAGCACACCGATCGCGCGCCGTGCCCATGGTGCGTCGGGCAGCACCAGCAGCGCGGCGCCGGGGACTTCATGCACGGGCGACAGGCGGCGTGCCTGTGCCATGTCGTCCTCGTACCCATCGCACAGCAGCGCATAGGCGTCGCATTGCGCCGCAAATTCCAGCGGATCTGCGAACGGCAGCATGTGCTGCGCCAGTGCGGCGGGATCGCAATGCAGGTCCGCCACGCACTCGCCATACGCGTTGTAGTTCAGGCAGGTGCCGAGCCGTTCCAGCAGCAGGGTTTCGCGAGCGTCCAGCCGCGCCTGCGCCGCCATTGTGCGCGCCACGTCGCCGAGGTTGTCGCCAAAGGCGGCGGTGATCGCCCAGCGCCGATGGCGCCCGTCGAGGTGGCGGTCGACCAGGATGCTGGTGCAGACCGCCGCGCTTTCGTCGATATGCGCGCGCAGCCCGGCATGCGACGGCAGGTCGCCGGCGTGGTGGTGGTCGAAGTAGTCCACCTGCGCACCGGCGGCAAGCAGCCGCAGCAGCCCGTCGCGATTCTGTTCGAGCGAGATGTCCAGCGCCGTCACGGTATCGCCGGCGCGGGCATCGATCCGCTCGAGCAGCCGGATATCGCGCTTGACGCCGGTGACCAGCGTCGCATCGCCCGGATACGCAAGGCGCAGTTGTTGCAAGGCGCACAGGCCGTCGGCATCGCCGTTGAAGGCAAAGTAGCGGGTCATGGCAATTGGCGGAATTGGCAATCGAGTCGGCACGTCGGATCAGGGCATGAAGTCGCCGCCGTTGGCATCCAGCGAGGCCCCGGTGATCGCACGGGCGTAGTCCGACACCAGGAACAGCGCCGCACGGGCGCAATCGTCGTCGGTCGGCATCCGGCCCAGCGCGATCTGCGCGGCCACCGGTGCGATGATAGCGTCCTCGGCGACCCCCTGTTCGGCCGCGGCGTGGCGTACATAGCCCTGCACCGGCGCGCCCCACATCCAGCCCATGAAGATGCTGTTGGCGCGGATGCCGTGCGGCCCCAGCTCGCGCGCCAGGTACTTGACCGCCACCGCCAGCGCGCCCTTGGACGCCGCGTAGCCCGATTCGCCGGGCATCGGCTTGCGCGTGGCCTGGGTGTTGATCATCACGATGGCGCCACCACCCTGCGGCTTCATCAGCGCGGCCACCTCCTGCGTCAGCGTCATGGTGCCGAAGACATTGGTGTCGAACACCTGGCGCCAGACATCGAGATCGGCGGCTTCCACCGGCTCGGGGAAATTGCCGTGCTGGAAGGCGCTGTTGACCAGCGCGTCGATACGGCCGAAGCGCCGCACGGTCTCGCTGGCCAGATGGCGGGACTGGGCGCGGTCGGTGATGTCGGTCACCACCTTCAGCACTTCGCAGTCGGCGCCCAGTTCATCGATGCGGGCCTGGGCCTCGTCCAGCTTCGCCGCGGTGCGCGCGGCAATGGCAACGGCGCGGGCGCCCTCGCGCGCGGCTTCGACCGCCAGCTTGATGCCCAGGCCCGGGCCGATGCCGGATACGATGACGATCTTGTCTTTCAGCAGCATGTGGTTGTCTCCTCGGTGTTGTCGGTGTTTTCGGTGTTTTCGGTGTTTTCGGTGTTAGTCGCGGCCCGGCACGTGCCGCGCGCGATAGCCGGCGAAATCGCGTTCCAGCTGTGCCTGGCTGAGGCCGAACTGTTCCGACGTATAGGCATGCGCCGCGCGCTGGTTGCGCGGATTGCTTTCCATCCATGCCCACATGCCGGCGCGCGCGGCCTCGGTCAGCGGCATGCCGGCGAAGCGATAGACCGCCTGCGCCACGCCGAAGGGATCGCGCACCGTGTCCTCGAAGCGCACATCGAGGAAGCGGTCGGCAGGCATGGCGTCGCGCACGGCCATGGCGTGTTCCGTGCCGCGCCGCATCTGTTCGCTCCATTGGCGGCCTACCGCAATCGGATCCGGCGCATCGGCGTACATCCTCCACAGCGTATGCGCCATGCTGGCCATCGACGGGATGGTCTGGACCGGATCGCGGTGGGTCAGCACCACCTGCGCGCCTGGGAACACCCGGAACAGGACCTCCAGCGTATGCAGGTGCTGCGGGGTCTTCAGCACCCAGCGCTGCGCCGGCGCCGCCGGTGTCTCGGCACGCTGGCGCTTCTGCCACTGCAGGAACTGCAGCATGGTCTTCAGGTAGGCGTAGACCTCCGTGCGATCCTGGCGCGCCAGCCAGCCGGTGTAGCCGGGCACGTTGGCGTAGGAATCCATTGCGCACAGGAATGAATGCTCCATCAGCATGAACTCCTCGTCGGCGGCCATCGCGTCGAGCGGATGGATGGCGAGGATGTCCGGGATGAAGCGGATCATCTGCGCGACTTCGTCGCGCGCCAGCGCAATGCGCCGGCTGGCGTCGCGCGCGTCCTCGCCGGGCAGCGGCGCGGGGTAGCGGGTTTCCCACCACGCCGCCGAGCAGAAGCGCGCGTCGGTGGCCAGCATGCGCTGCAGCAGCGTGGTGCCGGTGCGGGGCAGGCCGACGATGACCAGCGGGTCTTCCACGCGCTCCTGCAGGATCTCCGGATAGCGTCGGCAATAGTCCTGGATCACCAGCCGGTTCACCAGCTGGCCCTGCAGCTTGCCTTGCAGCAGCTGCGCGCCTTGCGGCGACAGGCTGGCCTCGCGTGCGAGCGAATCGGACAGCACCTCCAGCGCCTCGCGGTAGTTGCCCGGACCGAAGTCGGCCAGGCCGCCGGCCTGCTCGCTCGCCCGCTCAAGCAGGCCCTTTACGTTGATGGCATTCATGCGTTGTTCTCCCTGAGCTTTTCACTGAGCTCTTCACTGAGCGATGCAAGCTTGACCACGCGGGTGCGCGGATGCGCCGGCTGCGCCGCGCCCACCCAGCGCCAGCACATGGTGCCGTTGCGATGGCCGGCGGTTTCCAGCCAGTTGGGCAGGCCCGGATCGCGCGCACTGAGGACGACGGTGACGCCGCCACGGGCATCGAGCCGGGCGCCGTGCTTGTTGATGCAGATGTCGTGGTAGCGGTAGTCGAGCGACTCCATCCAGTAGTTGTTGATCTGGAAGTTCCAGAACTCGCAGTCCGGCACCCGGTCGACCTCGACCACCAGCGCCTCGTCATCCGCAAGCTGCCAGCAGGAGTGGTAGTAGAAGATGTTGGGATCGCCGCCCGCCGCCTGGCAAACGGCCTGGTCCGCGGGCGGCAGCGCGTTGACATGGCCGCCATAACCCTCGGCCCAATCGGCGAAGATGCGCGCGGTGCTTTCGACAAAGCCGGCGGCGCGCAGCAGGCCGCCGTGCAGGCGCTCGGCGCTCAGCGCGGGCGGCTTGCCGTCGCCGTCAACGCGCTCGATATGCAGTTCGGCCGGGGTCTCCGCCTTGCGGTCGAGGAAGGTCTGGCGCACCACCAGCGCATTGGTGGCCGGCTCCATGCGCACCCAGTTGCCCGCCTGCGGCCGTGCGCTGAGGACGATCTCGAAACTGCCGTCCGCCGCCACCGCCAGCTTGTTGCTGTCGATAAAGCCGGTCTGGACCATGCGCCCGTCCGTTTCGTAGCCACCCTTCTGCGTGCCGAAGCTGAGATACGCCACCGTGCCGCGCCGGCCGCGGATGCGGTACGCCGCATTGCCGTCCAGGCGTGCGTAGCGGTACAGGTTGTCCGGATTGTCCGCGCCGATCTTGGCGGTCTCGTGTGACGGCGAGAAGAAGCCGGGAAACGCCGGATCGGCGAATTCCACGTGCATTTCCAGCGCAATGCGCAGCAAGCGGCTCAGGTAGCGGAAGCCCTCGGCGCGCGTGAGCGCGTCCGTCGGCGCTTCCGGGCGCAGGATCTGCTGCCCGCTGCGCTTGAGCACTTCGCAAAACTCGGCCCAGGTCTGGCCGCTCAGCAATTGGTCTTCGGCGGAGGTCGCCATCTGCCTGCTCCCGTGGTTCGTCGGCGAAGCAACGATACCCAGTGCGGGGCAAGCGCTTCCTCGTCCGGGCGGACTAGGAATTGCATGCCGCCGCCCGCGATTTCTTAGTCCGCCCGGACGAAGTGGCGCGGGGCCCGGGCTCGCTACCTTGTGGCCATGCCGGATCCCTGCCCGGGGACCGGCGCAACCAAGAGGACCAAGAGGTCCAAGAGGAGAACCCGATGTTGACCCACCTGGAGCAACTGGAGGCGGAGAGCATCCACATCATGCGGGAGGTGGTGGCGGAATGCGAAAACCCCGTCATGCTCTATTCCATCGGCAAGGACAGCGCCGTGATGCTGCACCTTGCGATGAAGGCCTTCCATCCCGCGCGGCCGCCGTTTCCGCTGCTGCATGTCGATACCACGTGGAAATTCCGCGAGATGATCGCGTTCCGCGACCAGACCGCGGACCGGCTCGGCCTGGACCTGCGCGTGCATATCAACCCCGAAGGGCTGGAACGTAATATCAGCCCGCACGAGCACGGCTCGGCCGTCCACACCGACGTATGGAAAACGCAGGGCCTGAAGCAGGCGCTGGACCACTACGGCTTTGACGCCGCCTTCGGCGGCGCGCGCCGCGACGAGGAAAAGTCGCGCGCCAAGGAGCGCGTGTTCTCGGTGCGCACCGCCCAGCACCGCTGGGACCCGAAGATGCAGCGGCCCGAACTCTGGCGCCAGTACAACACGCGCAAGCGCAAGGGCGAAAGCCTGCGCGTGTTCCCGCTGTCGAACTGGACCGAGCTCGACATCTGGCAATACATCTACCTGAACGACATCCCGATCGTGCCGCTCTACTTCGCCAGGGAGCGCCCCGTGGTCGAGCGCGACGGCACGCTGATCATGGTCGACGACGAGCGCCTGCCGCTGCGCCCCGGCGAAACGCCGCAGATGCGCAAGGTCCGCTTCCGCACGCTCGGCTGCTACCCGCTCACCGGCGCGATCGAGAGCGAGGCCGACACGCTCGGCGGCATCATCCAGGAAATGCTGCTGGCGACCACGTCGGAGCGCCAGGGACGGCTGATCGACAGCGATTCGGCCGGTTCGATGGAGAAAAAGAAGCAGGAGGGATACTTCTGATGGAAACCCTGATCGACAACGCGCCGGGATCGGCGCCAGAAGCGGCAACAGCAGCGACAACAGCAGCGGCATCAAGCGCCGCGCAGGGCGATATCGCCCACTACCTGCGCGCGCAGCAAAGCAAGAGCCTGCTGCGCTTCATCACCTGCGGCAGCGTCGATGACGGCAAGAGCACGCTGATCGGCCGGCTGCTGTATGAGTCGAAGATGCTGTTCGAGGACCAGCTGGCGCAACTCGAAGCCGACTCGAAAAAGATGGGCACGCAGGGCGAGAACCTCGACTTCGCGCTGCTGGTGGACGGCCTGGCCGCCGAGCGCGAACAGGGCATCACCATCGACGTGGTCTACCGCTTCTTTGCCACCGACAAGCGCAAGTTCATCGTCGCCGACACGCCGGGGCACGAGCAATACACCCGCAACATGGTCACCGGCGCGTCCACCGCCGACCTGGCCATCCTGCTGGTGGATGCGCGCCGCGGCGTGCAGACGCAGACACGCCGGCACAGCTACCTGGTGTCCACGCTGGGCATCCGGCGCGTGGTGCTGGCGGTCAACAAGCTCGACATGGTGGACTACTCGCGCGAGGTATATACGCGCATTGAAACCGAGTATCGCGAATTCGCCAGCCAGATCGGGCTGACCGACATCACCTGCATTCCGATGTCCGCGCTGCGCGGGGACAACATCACCGCGCCCAGCGCCAACACGCCGTGGTACCAGGGCCCGACGCTGATGCAACACCTGGAGACCGTGCCGATCGACAGCGTACCCGTGCAGGACGAGTCGTTCCGGCTGCCGGTGCAGTGGGTCAACCGGCCCAACCTCGATTTCCGCGGCTTCGCCGGCACCGTCAGCGCGGGCGAAATCCGCCGCGGCGACCGGGTGCGCGCGCTGCCCTCAGGCCGGGAAAGCCGCGTGGACGCAATTATCGGCGCCAAGGGCGAATGCGAGCATGCCATACGTGGCCAGGCGGTGACGCTGACGCTGGCCGACGAGATCGACGTGAGCCGCGGCGACGTGCTGGCGTGCGCGGACGACCCGCCCGCGGTGGCAGACCAGTTCGAAGCCACGCTGGTGTGGATGAGCGAGGATGCGATGCTGCCCGGCCGCCCCTACCTGCTCAAGCTCGGCACGCGCACCGTGGGCGTGACGGTCGCGCAGCCGAAGTACAAGGTCAACGTCAACACGCTCGAACACCTGGCGGCGCGCACGCTGGAACTCAACGAGATCGGCGTATGCAACCTGCACCTGGACCGGCCGGTGGCGTTCGACCCCTATGCACGCAGCCGCGAGCTGGGCGGCTTCATCGTCATCGACCGCCTGACCAACAACACGGTCGGCGCCGGCATGCTGCACTTTGCGCTGCGCCGGGCTCAGAATGTCCACTGGCAGGCCATCGACGTGGACCGCCGCGCCCACGCCGCGCTCAAGCACCAGTCGCCGCGCATCGTCTGGTTCACCGGGCTGTCCGGCGCGGGCAAGTCCACCATCGCCAACCTGGTGGAAAAGCGTTTGCACGCACTCGGCCACCACACCTATCTGCTCGATGGCGACAACGTGCGCCACGGGCTGAACAAGGACCTGGGCTTCGCCGAAGCCGACCGCGTCGAGAACATCCGGCGCGTGGCGGAAGTGGCGAGGCTGATGCTCGATGCGGGGCTGATCGTGCTGGTGTCGTTTATCTCGCCGTTCCGCTCCGAGCGCGAGATGGCGCGCACGCTGACGGGCGATGGCGAATTCGTCGAGGTCTTCATCGATACGCCGCTGGCAGTGGCCGAGCAGCGCGATCCCAAGGGCCTGTACCGCAAGGCGCGGCGCGGCGAGCTGAAGAACTTCACCGGCATCGATTCGCCGTACGAGGCGCCCGAGCGGCCCGATCTGCGCATCGACACCACGGCCGACACGGCGGAGCAGGCGGCGGAGCGGATCGTGGCGTGGCTGCGGGATAGGCCTTAGGCTGAATGGACGATGAGGCGGTGGTGGGGGTGGGTACGATGCAAGCAGGAGCGAACGGCCGATTTGCGAGAGCATTGACGCTTGCCGACATCCGCCGCATACGCTCCCCTCTCCCGCGTAGTGGGAGAGGGGTGGGGGTGAGGGCCGGCGCTTCCACGAAGTGAGGCGCTGGCGTGCTTGCCATGCGCCCGCCCTCACCCCCGACCCCTCTCCCGCAAGCGGGAGAGGGGAGCAAACCGCCGGACTGCCATCATGCCGTCATCCCCCTTGCCGGCCGCCGAACTCAGCGCCCTGCTCGCCCAGCTCTACCAGGGCCCCACCGAAGCCGTGCCCTGGGCCGGCTTTCTGGAATCCGTGCGCCAGCGCCTCGACGCAGTCTTCGTCACACTGGTGCTGCGCCACCCCGCCACCGACCGCCCGGGCCTGATCGTCAATGCCTCCGCCTACGGCCCGCACCTGCCGGGCGAGCCCTCCTACAGCGAGCAGTATTACGCGCTGTGCCCCTTCCTCGAGCTGCATCCCGATCGTCTCTTCAGTGCCGACGAGCTGTTCGGTGAAGCCGGATGGCTGGCACACCCGTTCTATGCCCAATACCTGGCGCCGCTGAACCTGCGCTATATCCTCGCAGCCAATCTCGTCACCGCCGACGGCGTGGAATGCGCCCTGTTCATCAGCCGCGACCAGGCAGGCCAGGATTTCGGCGCCACCGAGAAGGCACTGCTGCAAAGCCTGCTGCCGCACCTGAAGCGCGCGGTCGACCTGCATGCCGCGCTGGACATGCTGCAATCCGAGCGCGCCCTGTACGCGGAAGCCGTGGACCGGCTGCTGGTCGGCACCATCATCCTTGACGAACACGGCAAGGCCATCCGCAGCAACGACGTCGCCAGGCGCCTGCTGCAGGCGCGCGACGGCCTCTACCTGTCGGACGGCATGCTGCACGCGCACTGTCCGGTGGAAAACCGCCGCTTCCGCAAGATCCTCGAAGACGCCGCGCAGGCCCACGCCCTGGCCGCGTCGCGCAGCGAAGTCACGCTGCTCGGCCGCCCCGCGGCCGCCACGCCGCTGAGCGTGCTGGTGCGGCCCATTCCCCTCAGCTATCGCACCGAAGACAAGGCCCGCCGCCCCGCGGTCGCGGTCTTCATCCGGGACCCGGCCGGGTCTCCGCGGAATACGCATGCCAGCCTGCGCAAGCTGTTCCACCTGACGCCGACAGAGATCGAGCTGGCCTTGCTGATGGTCGATGGGCTGACGCTGGATGAAGCGGCCGTCAGGCTCGGCGTGAAGAAGAACACGGTACGCGCGCATTTGCGCGGGATCTTTGCCAAGACCGGGGCAACGCGGCAGGCGGTGTTGGTGAAGATGTTGTTGTCGAGTGTGATGGGGATGGGGTGAATCGATTCTTCTGCATCTGTCGGCGCGGGACTTCGTGGGAGCGCCGGCCCTCTCGCCCGGCCCGGTCTGTTTTTGGTGTTTTGTTTGGTGTTCTACTGCTGTTGCAGCTGGTGACATGCTGTCGGCCGTTGAAGCTGTGTTATCGCCGTTGATGACATGCTGTCGGCCTTTGAAGCGCCTGGTTCCGCCCTCCTGGGCGGGTCACTTTTTGTCCGAGCGACAAAAAGTAACCAAAAAGCGCGTCGCCTGAGCGGCTGGCTATCAAGTTGACGGTGTGGGTGGTTCGGGCGGTGGTGATTTCCGTTCGATGTGGCTGGTGGTTCGAACCTGCTAACGCCAGGTGAGTTTGGGATAGTGGCTGCGTCGACCCACTATTGAACGATCCCCATGCAGGGCGTAGGCCACCTGCTGCCGGCGTCAACGCAGGAACGCCTTCGGCTGCGCTGCGCGCCGGCAGTATCGGGGATTCAGGGCTCGGGCATGGTGTGCGTCGCTGCGCTCGCACAGCGCCGTCGTGAAAGACGCCGGGCCCGAAGCCGGGCGAGGACGTCGGCGGCAAGCCTGCCTTTAGGGCCGGCGCGGGGCCTGTCAGTTTTTTTGTGTGCAGGGCAGTTAAAGGCTCACCATCTTTTCGACTGCTGAGCCAGCATTATCTCAACGATGTGGATGAGTGAAGCGTTCCTCATAGAGGATCGCAAACTGGTTC
>NZ_JAYMRX010000018.1:0-162998 GCF_038900635.1 Cupriavidus oxalaticus
CGCGAACGCCCCCATCAGGCCCTGAAATACAAAACGCCCGATGATGTTCATCGGGCGTCTGTTTCCACCGGGCGCTAGCCGCCGAATGGCGCTACCAAAACCTGTCAACCTATGTCAGGACTTGACATGGACAAAAAGTTACCCGCCCTTTAGGGCGGAACCGGGCGCATCCAACACCACCAGATGCCAAGCCGTCAGGCACAGAAGAGCAAAATGCAAACCAAACCCGCCATGGAGACATTCGACTACATCATCGTTGGCGCCGGCTCGGCCGGCTGTGTCCTGGCAAACCGCCTGACCCAGGACCCTGACATCAACGTCCTCCTGCTGGAAGCCGGCGGCAAGGACGACTATCACTGGATCCACATCCCGGTAGGCTACCTGTACTGCATCGGCAACCCGCGCACGGACTGGCTCTACCGCACCGAAGCGGAGGCCGGCCTGAATGGCCGCTCCCTTGGCTACCCCCGCGGCCGCGTGCTGGGCGGATGCTCGTCCATCAACGGCATGATCTACATGCGCGGCCAGCGCGAGGACTACGACGACTGGGCCCGCCTGTCCGGCGACGATGGCTGGAAATGGGACAACGTGCTTCCGCTGTTCAAACGCTGCGAAGACCACCACCGTGGCCCAAGCGAATTCCATGGGGCCCACGGCGAGTGGCGTGTCGAAGCGCAGCGGCTGCGCTGGGACATTCTCGAGCGCTTTGCGGATGCGGCGGAACAAGCCGGCATCCCGCGTACCGAGGACTTCAACCGGGGCGACAACTTCGGCGTCGGATACTTTGAAGTGAACCAGCGCCGCGGCATCCGCTGGAACACCGCCAAGGCCTTCCTGCGCCGCGCGTCGGAGCGCCCGAACCTGACCATCGTCACCGGCGCGCAAGTCAGCGCGCTCACCTTCGACGGGCGCCGCTGCACTGGCGTGCAATACCTCGGCGGCGGGCAGCCGCATGCCGCGGCTGCGCGGCATGAAGTCATCCTCTTCGCTGGCGCGGTCAATACGCCACAGCTGCTGGAGCTGTCCGGAATCGGCCAGCCGGAACGGCTGCGCGCACTCGGCATCGACGTACGCCACGCCTTGCCCGGTGTGGGCGAAAACCTGCAGGACCACCTGCAGCTGCGTACCGTGGTCAAGGTCAACGGCGTGCGCACGCTCAACACGCGCGCCGCCAGCCTGTGGGGCAAGCTGTGCATCGGCGTCGAATACGCCTTCAACCAGAGCGGGCCGATGAGCATGGCGCCGTCGCAGCTGGGGGCCTTCGCGCGCTCGGATCCGTCGCAGGCGCGGCCGAACGTGGAGTATCACGTGCAGCCGCTGTCGCTGGACAAGTTCGGCGATCCGCTGCACGCGTTCAATGCCTTCACCGCCAGCGCCTGCAACCTGCGGCCGACGTCGCGCGGCAGCGTGCACGCGCGCAGCGCCGATTTCCGCGACGCGCCGGTGATTGCGCCAAACTATCTGTCGACCGATGAGGACAGGCGTGTCGCCGCCGATTCGCTGCGGCTGACGCGCCGCATCGTGGCATCGCCTGCGCTGGCGCCGTACCAGCCCGAGGAGTACCTGCCGGGCCCCGCATTCCAGACCGACGAGGAACTGGCCGAAGCCGCCGGCAGCATCGGCACCACCATCTTCCATCCCGTCGGCACCTGCAAGATGGGACGTGGCGACGACGGCATGGGGGTGGTCGATAACCGGCTGCGGGTGTTCGGCATCGAGGGGCTGCGCGTGGTCGATGCCTCGGTGATGCCGCTGATCACGTCGGGAAATACCAACTCGCCCACCATCATGATTGCCGAGCGCGCCAGCGACATGATCCGCGAAGACCGCCGGCGCGGCGCGGGGGCAGCGGATGTGATGGCGCCAGCCCCACAGGCCGCGGCGGAAAGTGCCTGAAAGCGGCAGGCGCAGGCTGTGCAGCATGGGAAATCGGGGCGGGAAAGGGAGCAAGCGCCAGGTGGCGTTTGCTGATCATGTGCGCCTGCAAAAAAACTGACACTTGGTTCATGTTTCATAGTGCAAACCCCGATGTTTTGCGATGCAACAGGCGCACACAATAGACGCCTCGGAGGGTGGGGGCAGCAGCACATTGTGCTGGTCTCGTTCTCCGGCGGGAGCCGCCCCGCAAAACCATAACCAAGACACCGCAGCACGCCGCGACCACGGACGTGCATGACGGATGCGGCACATGGCCTACAGGCCGGTTCGGACCATCAGTCAGTGCCGGGCATCACCCGGCGTACAACGAAGGGCGGGCAGGAGACATGAACCAGCAGGAAACCATCCTGGAAACGCGGAACCTCACCAAGGAGTTCAAGGGGTTCACCGCGGTGAGCGACGTCAACCTCCGGGTGCGTCGCGGCTCGATCCATGCATTGATCGGCCCCAACGGCGCAGGCAAGACCACTTGCTTCAACCTGCTCACCAAATTCCTGGAGCCGACCACCGGCACCATCGTATTCAACGGCATCGACATCACCCGCGAAAAGCCCGCGCAGATCGCGCGCCGCGGCGTGATCCGTTCGTTCCAGATCTCGGCGGTGTTCCCGCACCTGACGGTGATGGAGAACGTGCGCATCGGCCTGCAGCGACAGCTCGGCACCGCTTACCAGTTCTGGCGCAGCGAGCGCTCGCTGAATGTGCTCAACGACCGCGCCATGGAGCTGCTCGAGCAGGTGGGGCTGACCGAGTTCGCGCAGACGCTGACGGTGAACCTGCCATACGGGCGCAAGCGCGCGCTGGAGATCGCCACCACGCTGGCGATGGAGCCTGAATTGATGCTGCTCGACGAGCCCACGCAAGGCATGGGCCACGAGGACGTGGACCGCGTCACGCAGCTGATCAAGAAGGTCTCCGCCGGCCGCACCATCCTGATGGTCGAGCACAACATGAGCGTGGTCTCGTCGATCGCCGACAAGATCACCGTGCTGCAGCGGGGCGCGATCCTGGCCGAGGGGCCCTACGCCGAGGTGTCGAAGGACCCGCGCGTGATGGAGGCCTACATGGGCACGGCCGATGCCGAGCTGCAGGGCGCGCACTGAAGGGGGGGACGATACGATGAGCACGAACAACACTCCCGCACTCGAAATCAAGGGCCTGCAGGCCTGGTACGGCGAATCGCACATCCTGCACGGCGTCGACCTCACGGTGAACCGCGGCGAAGTGGTGACGCTGCTGGGCCGCAACGGCGCCGGGCGCACCACCACGCTGCGCGCGATCATGGGCCTGACCGGCGCGCGCAAGGGCTCGATCAAGGTCAACGGCAACGAGACCATCGGCCTGCCGACGCACAAGATCGCGCACTACGGCATCGGCTACTGCCCCGAAGAGCGCGCGATCTTCTCCAGCCTGTCATGCGAGGAAAACCTGCTGCTGCCGCCGCAGCTCAAGGGAACGGATTCCGGCATGAGCGAGGCCGAGATCTACGACATGTTCCCCAACCTGAAGGAGCGCCGCCAGAGCCAGGGCACGCGCCTGTCGGGCGGCGAGCAGCAGATGCTGGCGGTGGCGCGCATCCTGCGCACCGGCGCCAACCTGCTGCTGCTCGACGAAATCTCGGAAGGGCTGGCGCCGGTGATCGTGCAGGCGCTGGCGCGCATGATCCGGATGCTCAAGCAGAAGGGGTACACGGTGGTGATGGTGGAGCAGAACTTCCGCTTCGCCGCGCCGCTGGCCGACCGCTTCTACGTGATGGAGCACGGCAGCATCGTCGAACGCTTCGATGCCGGCGAACTGCAGGCAAAGATGCCGGTGCTGCATGAACTGCTCGGGGTCTGATCCCGGGATCTGACCGATACCCGGATCGTTGATTGCTGTTTGGCAGGAACGGGTGGCGCATCGCCGCCGCAAATCAGGAGACAAAGAGATGAAAAAGACTCGGCTCGCGGCCGCGATGGCGGCTATTGCCATGGGTGCGGTTTCGTTCGGCGCTGCCGCGCAGGTATCCGGCGACACCGTGAAGATCGGCTATATCAGCGACATGTCGGGCCTGTACGCCGACATCGACGGCCCCGGCGGCCTGGAAGCCATCAAGATGGCGATCGCGGACCACGGCGGCAAGGTGCTGGGCAAGCCCATCGAGATCGTTTCCGCCGACCACCAGAACAAGGCCGACATCGCCGCCTCCAAGGCGCGCGAATGGATGGACCAGCAGGGCCTGGACATGCTGCTGGGCGGCACCAACTCGGGCACCGCGCTGGCGATGAACAAGGTTGCTTCGGAGAAGAAGCGCGTCTACATCAACATCGGCGCCGGCACCGCGCGCCTGACCAATGAAGAGTGCTCGCCGTATACGGTGCACTACGCCTATGACACGGTGGCGCTGGCCAAGGGCACCGGCAGCGCGGTGGTCAAGCAGGGCGGCAAGTCGTGGTTCTTCCTGACCGCCGACTACGCCTTCGGGCACTCGCTGGAAAGCGACACCGCCGCGGTGGTGAAGGCCAATGGCGGCACGGTGGCGGGGCAGGTGCGCCATCCGCTGTCGGCATCGGACTTCTCGTCGTTCCTGCTGCAGGCGCAGTCGTCCAAGGCGCAGATCCTGGGCCTGGCCAACGCCGGTGGCGACACCATCAACTCGATCAAGGCGGCCAAGGAATTCGGCATCACCAAGACGATGAAGATCGCCGGCCTGCTGATGTTCATCAATGACATCCACAGCCTGGGTCTGAAGAACACCGAAGGCCTGCTGATGACCGACAGCTGGTACTGGGACATGAACGACGACACCCGCAAGTTCGCCAACCGCTTCTTCGGCAAGATGAAGAAGATGCCGAGCAGCCTGCAGGCCGCGGATTATTCGGCAGCCAGCAGCTACCTGAAGGCGGTGGAAGCAGCCAAGACCGACGATCCGGACAAGGTCATGGCCGAGCTGAAGAAGATGAAGATCAACGACTTCTACACCAAGGGCTATATCCGCCAGGACGGCCGTGGCATCCACGACATGTACCTGATGCAGGTGAAGGCCGCGGCCGAGTCGAAGAAGCCGTGGGATTACCTGAAGGTGGTGGCGACCATCCCGGGCGACCAGGCGTTCACGACGTTGGCCGAGTCGAAGTGCGCGTTGATCAAGAAGTAACCGTCAGCGGGACTGCGACGGTTTGCTCCCCTCTCTCGCTTGCGGGAGAGGGGCAGGGGGAGAGGGCAGGCGACGGCAGGAGCGATGCCGGCACAAGTGCCGCGGCGTGAAGAGCGCCCGCGCCAGTGTCGAGATTCGTAGCCCCTTCCGCGCCGGCCCTCTCCCCCAACCCCTCTCCCGCGCGCGGGAGAGGGGAGTCACCACCAGCAATTGACGCTCATGGACATCTTCGGAATTCCCCTGCCTGCCATGCTTTCCCAGCTGTTGCTGGGGCTGGTGAACGGCGCTTTCTATGCGATGCTGAGCCTGGGCCTGGCGGTCATCTTCGGCCTGCTCAACGTCATCAATTTCGCGCACGGCGCGCTCTTCATGCTGGGTGCGGTGCTGGCCTGGATGGGCATGGAGTACGCCGGGCTCAACTACTGGATCATGCTGCTGCTGTCGCCGCTGGTCGTTGCCGCCATCGGGGTGGTGATCGAGAAGACCATGCTGCGCTGGATCTACAAGCTCGACCACATCTACGGCCTGCTGCTGACGCTGGGGATCACGCTGGTGATCGAGGGCATCTTCCGCTCGGTCTATGGCGTGTCGGGCCTGCCGTACCAGACGCCTGACCTGCTGCAGGGAGCGACCGACCTGGGCTTCATGATCCTGCCGAACTACCGCGCCTGGGTCGTGGTGGCGTCGCTGGTGGTGTGCTTCGCCACCTGGTACGTGATCGAGAAGACCAAGCTGGGCGCCTACCTGCGCGCCGGCACCGAAAATCCCAAGATGGTCGAGGCCTTCGGCGTCAACGTGCCGCTGATGGTGACACTGACCTACGGTTTCGGCGTGGCGCTGGCTGCGTTTGCCGGGGTGCTGGCCGCGCCGGTGATCCAGATCTCGCCGCTGATGGGCCAGAACCTGATCATCATCGTGTTCGCGGTGGTGGTGATCGGCGGCATGGGCTCGATCATGGGGTCGATCCTGACCGGCCTGGGGCTGGGCGTGGTCGAGGGCCTGACCAAGGTGTTCTATCCTGAAGCATCGTCGACCGTGGTGTTCTTCATCATGGTGATCGTGCTGCTGCTGCGCCCGGCCGGGCTGTTCGGGAAGGAGAAGTGATGAGCGCACCAACCACATCATCGACGCAGCCCTCGGTGGCTGCCAACGCGGGCCAGGCAGGAAAGGGACAGGGCGTGCAGAAGAAACTGTTGTACGGATTGCTGCTCCTGGCGCTGATCGCCGCGCCGCTGGCGGGTGCCTATCCGGTATTCGTGCTCAAGGTGCTGTGCTTCGCGCTGTTTGCGTGCGCGTTCAACCTGCTGATCGGCTATACCGGGCTGCTGTCGTTCGGCCATGCGGCGTTCTTCGGCGGTGCCGGCTACGCGGCCGGCCATGCCATGAAGGTCTGGGGCGTGACGCCCGAGATCGGACTGATCCTGGGCACGGCCACCGGCGCGCTGATCGGCTACGTGGTCGGCTCGCTGGCGATCCGCCGCCAGGGCATCTACTTCTCGATGATCACGCTGGCGCTGGCGCAGATGCTGTTCTTCATCTGCCTGCAGGCGCCGTTCACCGGCGGCGAGGACGGGCTGCAGGGCATCCCGCGCGGCAAGTTGTTCGGCGTGCTGCCGCTGTCGGATGACCTGACGCTGTACTACGTGGCGCTGGTGATCATCGTCGCGGCCTTCGCGCTGATCGTGCGCACGGTGCACTCGCCGTTCGGCCAGATCCTGAAGGCGATCAAGGAGAACGAGCCGCGCGCGATCTCGCTGGGCTACGATGTCGACCGCTTCAAGCTGACCGCCTTTGTGCTGTCGGCGGCGCTGTCGGGGCTGGCCGGCTCGATCAAGGCGCTGGTGCTGGGCTTCGAGACCCTGACCGACGTGCACTGGTCGATGTCGGGCTCGGTGATCCTGATGACGCTGGTCGGCGGCCTGGGCACCTTGTCGGGCCCGATCGTCGGCGCCTTCGTGGTCGTGGCGCTGGAGAACAAGCTGGGTGACATCGGCAGTTTCCTGGCCTCGGCCACCGGCCTGCAGTGGTTCAACACCCTGGGCGAGTCGGTGACGATGGTGACCGGCGTGATCTTCGTGATCTGCGTCCTGACCTTCCGCCGCGGCATCATGGGCGAACTGCTGGCCCGGTTCGGCCGCAAGCACGAGTGATCGTGGGGCGACATGCTCGTTTTTGGGGCTAGGGTTTTTTCTAGCTTGTCCTCGGTGCACCGCTTCGTTACATTCCATATACGGTTTTCGCAGGTTAAATGGAGGCGGAAGCGAGGAGACGACAGGCGCGCACCCGGTGTCGGGTAGCAGCGTTATAAAATAAAGGGCGTTGCCGGGTGATCCTCGGCAACGCTTTTTTCATTGGTGCTTTGCCCGCGGCGGCGAGCCCTGAATCACCCACCTGTGTGGTATTCGCCTTATTTTGAGGCGTCCATGCCGGATCGGCATCACCCCGGTCCCCACCGCATGCGACAATGCGGGCGCTTTCCGTTGCCCGCCATGCCTGCCTATCCCCCCGATTTCCAAGATCCGCCGCATCCGGCCGGCTCGGGTCGTCCCGACGCGACGCCGCAGCTGCCCGCGCCGCAGTTGTGGGTACGCGCAGGCCAGAGTGCCGATGGCGCCATGCTGGAGGCCTGGCTGGCAGCCGTGCAGCCGTTGCCCGTGCCAGCGGCCAGGGCACGGCGGCTGATGCTGGACGAGCTGCTGGCGCAGTCCGGCCGCGGGATCTGCCTGCTGGCCCATGGCGCCGCGCCGGACGATGTGCTGGCTTGCCTGCCGGTGGCACTGATGCCAAGCCTGGAACTGGCCGGTCTGGCCGCCCTGGTCACGGAATGGTGGGTACGCCCCGCCATTGGTGGCGGCATGGTGCGCGCCTGCCTGGACGCCAGCTGCGACACGCTGGCCGACTGGGGGCGCGCCCATGGCATCCGCCATGCGCTGCTCGCCCCGGCGCTGGCCGGCGCGCACGGCGGCGCGCCGCCCGGCTTTGCTCCGCATGCCAGCGGCATGTGGCTGCGCAATCTTGTGCCGACGGCCAAGGTGCTCGGCTGAGCCGGCACTGGCACGCCCCGGCACCCCGTTTTTTCTCCCCCCGTTTTTCTTTCCCCGTTCCTGCAATGATGGAGTTCGCATTCCTGGCGGTTGCCGCCTTTCTCGCCGGCATGATCGACGCGGTCGCCGGCGGCGGCGGCCTGGTCCAGATCCCGGCGCTGTTCTCCGCCTATCCCGGCATGGCACCGGCAACGCTGCTGGGGACCAACAAGGTTGGCTCGATCGCCGGCACCGCCAACGCAGCGCTGCGCTATGGCCGCAGCGTGCGCATCTACTGGGGCGCGACCGCGCCGGCGGTGGTGGCGGCCTTTGTCTTCTCGATGGCCGGCGCGTGGGTGCTGACCATGATCCCGGCCGAGCCGATGCGCAAGGCGCTGCCGTTCATCCTGGTGACGCTGCTGGTGTATACGCTGGCCAGGAAGGACCTGGGTGCGGAGCATGCGCCGACGCTGAAAGGCGGCCGCGAACGATTCGCGGCGTTGCTTGCCGGCGCGGTGCTCGGCTTCTACGACGGCGTATTCGGACCGGGCACGGGCAGCTTCCTGATGATTGTGTTCGTGCGCGTATTCGGCTATGACTTCCTGCACGCCGCGGCGTCGACCAAGCTGGTCAACCTCGCCACCAACCTGGCGGCGTTGCTGCTGCTCGCCAGCAAGGGCCATATCTGGTGGCAGCTGGGGCTGGTGATGGCGGTGGCCAATGTTGCCGGCAGCCAGGTGGGCAGCCGGCTGGCGCTGCGGCATGGCAGCGCGTTCGTGCGCAAGGTGTTTATCGTGGTGGTGAGCGCGTTGATCCTGAAGACGGCTTGGGATGCGTTTGCGCGCTGAGCGGCTGAGCGGCTGAGCGCGGCGCTTGATGCGGGTTAATCCTGCTTTTCGCGTCAAGTCGCTGTGATAGACTCGATTCGCATTCCCGACCGCTCGGTCGGCGAATGACAGAAGCGTCAATTCCGGGGGAAAGGGCCGGTTCGCCAGGGCGAGCGGTTCTCGGCGTGGACGGGAAATGGGGAACGGTTTGTCATCGTTCCTGGCAGTAGCGCAGGTGCCGGCGATGTGCCTGCGCAGACCCGAGGGGTCAAAAAAATAATGGGCATCCGCCGGTGGACGCCGGACGGATGCCTTTCCGTTTCAGGAACCGAAGGAGACAAGATGGATTTCAAGCGCGCCAGCCTGCTGGCAATCGCGGCGGCCTGCCTGGCTGCCGGCGCCGCCCAGGCACAGGTCAAGGTCGGGGTCACGGTGTCGGCAACGGGGCCGGCGGCTTCGCTGGGTATTCCGGAGAAGAACACCTTCACGCTGATGCCGAAGGAAGTCGCGGGCAAGAAGATCGAGTACATCGTCCTGGACGACGCTTCCGATACCACCACCGCGGTCAAGAACACCCGCAAGCTGATCAGCGAAGACAAGGTCGACGTGGTGGTCGGTTCCACCGTGACGCCGAACTCGCTGGCCATGGTCGACGTGGTAGCCGAGAACGATACGCCGATGATCACCATGGCTGCCTCGGCCCGCATCATCGAGCCGATGGATGCCAAGCGCGCCTGGATCTTCAAGACGCCGCAGAACGACTCGCACATGGCTACGGCGATTGCCGAGCACATGGGCAACAACAATGTGAAGACGGTGGCGTTCATCGGCTTCGCGGATGCCTACGGCGACAGCTGGGCGCAGGAATTCGCCAAGGTGGCGGAGATGCGCAAGATCAAGGTGGTCGCCAACGAGCGCTTTGCCCGCACCGATACTTCAGTGACCGGCCAGGTGCTGAAGATGATGAGCGCCAATGCCGACGCGGTGCTGATCGCAGGCTCGGGTACGCCCGCGGCGCTGCCGGCCAAGACGCTGAAGGAGCGCGGCTACAAGGGTAAGGTCTACCAGACTCACGGCGTTGCCAACGCCGACTTCCTGCGCGTGTGCGGCAAGGATTGCGAAGGCACGTTCCTGCCTGCCGGCCCGCTGCTGGTGGCCGAACAGTTGCCCGACAGCAACCCGGTGAAGAAGCCGGCCATGGCCTACAAGACCGCCTACGAGAAAGCCTTCGGCGGCCAGGTCTCGACCTTCGGCGGCCATGCCTGGGATGCGGGCCTGATCCTGCAGCACGCCATCCCCGAGGCGCTCAAGAAGGGGCAGCCCGGCACCAAGGAATTCCGCAAGGCCCTGCGCGACGCCATGGAGCAGACCAGGAACCTGCCGGTGTCGCACGGCATCATGAACATGAGCGCCACTGACCACCTCGGCTTCGACCAGCGCGCACGCGTGATGGTGCAGATCGTCGACGGCAAGTGGAAGCTGCTGAAATAAGCCGCTGCACTAGCTTCCCGAGAGACAGTGAAGCTGGGGTGAAGCAGGGCGCATGGGTGATGCCATGCGCCTTTTTTTCTGCCGCACCGCCATACCTAGGGTTGCCGAGTATTTCCGCAATGGGCAACCCGTTTACCATTTCGTAAATCCCACCGCGCGCAGCACCCTGTCGGCCCCCTTCGAAGCAGGCAGGTATTTCAACGATACGGGGAGACAATGGACCTATCTATCGCCGCCATCCTGGCGCAGGACGGCATCACCTCGGGCGCGATCTATGCGCTGCTGGCACTGGCCCTGGTGCTGGTGTTCTCGGTGACGCGCGTCATCTTCATCCCGCAAGGGGAGTTCGTTGCCTACGGCGCGCTGACGCTGGCCGCGATGCAGGCCGGGCACGCGCCGCAGACGACCTGGCTGCTGCTCGCCATGGGCGCGCTGACGTTCATCTATGAAACCGTGACCGTGCTGCGCAGCGCCGAGCTGCGGCGCACGCTGGGCCAGCGGCTGGCGGTGCTGGCCGGCAAGTACCTGGCGTTCCCGCTGGCGGTGCACTGGGTGGTCCAGCAATACGGCGCGCAGCCGCTGCCGATGCTGGCACAGATCGCGCTGACGCTGCTGGTCATCATCCCGCTCGGGCCGATGCTGTACCGCCTCGCTTACCAGCCGCTGGCCGAGGCCAGCACGCTGGTGCTGCTGATCGTATCGGTCGGCGTGCACTTTGCGCTGGTGGGGCTGGGGCTGGTGATGTTCGGCGCCGAGGGCTCGCGCACCACGGCGTTCTCGGATGCGCGCTTCGAAGTGGGCGCGCTCAGCGTCTCGGGCCAGAGCCTGTGGGTGGTGGGCGTGTCGGCGCTGCTGATCGGGGCGCTGTACTTCTACTTCGAGCGCACGCTGCAAGGCAAGGCGCTGCGCGCGACCGCGGTGAACCGGCTGGGCGCGCGCCTGGTCGGCATCGGCACCACGCAGGCGGGGCGGCTGTCGTTCACGCTGGCCGCGGCAATGGGCGCGCTGTGCGGCGTCCTGATCGCGCCGCTGACCACGGTGTACTACGAGTCGGGCTTCCTGGTGGGTCTGAAAGGCTTTGTCGGCGCGATCGTCGGCGGGCTGGTGAGCTATCCGGTCGCAGCGCTGGGTGCGCTGCTGGTGGGCCTGCTCGAATCCTATTCGTCCTTCTGGGCCAGCGCGTTCAAGGAGGTCATCGTCTTCACACTGATCATTCCGGTGCTGCTGTGGCGCTCGCTGACGAGCAAGCATGTCGAGGAGGAGGAATAAGCCATGACCATGCTGACCGACAAGCAAGCGGCGGCCGTGACCGGCGCCGAGGCCGGCAGCCGCGCGCGGCTGAACCGCAACCGGCTGCTGGTGCTCGCCTTCATCGTGGTGCTGGCGCTGCTGCCGGTGCTGCCGACGCCTGAATTCTGGATCACGCTGGGCAACTACATCGGCCTGTACAGCATCGTCGCGATCGGGCTGGTGCTGCTGACCGGCGTGGGCGGCATGACATCGTTCGGGCAGGCCGCGTTCGTGGGGCTGGGCGCATACAGCACCGCGTACCTGACCACCCAGTTCGGGCTGTCGCCGTGGTTCGGGCTGCTGGTGGGCCTGGTGATCACGGTGGCCTCGGCCTATGTGATCGGGCTGATCACGATGCGCATGTCCGGCCACTACCTGCCGCTGGCGACCATCGCGTGGGGCCTGTCGCTGTTCTTCCTGTTCGGCAACCTGGAGTTCCTGGGCAAGTACGACGGCATCAACGGCATCCCCGTGCTGTCGTTCTTCGGCATCGAACTGCAGTCGGGGCGCTCGATGTTCTACCTGATCTGGGCAGTGGTGCTGCTGGCCGTGCTGGCGATGCAGAACCTGCTGAACTCGCGCCCGGGCCGCGCCATCCGCGCGCTCAAGGGCGGCGGCGTGATGGCCGAGGCGATGGGTGTCAATACCGCGTGGATGAAAGTGGTGATCTTCGTCGTGGCGGCAATCCTGGCGTGCGTGTCAGGCTTCCTCTACGCGCACCTGCAGCGCGCGGTGAACCCGACGCCGTTCGGCCTGAACTACGGCATCGAGTACCTGTTCATGGCGGTGGTCGGCGGCGTTGGCCACGTGTGGGGCGCAGTATTGGGTGCGGGCATCCTGACCATCCTGAAGGACGTGCTGCAGGGCGTGCTGCCGAAGCTGCTCGGCGCCAACGGCAATTTCGAGATCATCGTCTTCGGCGTGCTGCTGGTGCTGTTGCTGCAGTACGCGCGCGATGGCATCTGGCCGTTCCTGCGCCGGCTGTTTCCGTCGGGCCCGGCGGTGCTGGCGCCGGCGCAGGCCGAAGCGCTGGCCGTGCGCCGCAAGCCCGAGGCGGGCGAGCTGATCCTCGACGTGCGCGCCGCGCGCAAGGAGTTCGGCGGGCTGGTCGCGGTCAACGATGTCTGCTTCCAGGTGCGTGCGGGCGAAATCATCGGCCTGATCGGCCCCAACGGTGCCGGCAAGTCCACCACCTTCAACCTGGTGACGGGCGTGCTGCCGGTCACGCGTGGCGAGGTGCGCTATAGGGGCGAGGTAATCTCCGGCCTGCCATCGCGCGAGATCGTCAAGCGCGGCATTGGCCGCACCTTCCAGCATGTGCACCTGCTGCCAACCATGACGGTGCTGGAGAACGTTGCGATCGGCGCGCACCTGCGCGGCGACTTCCGCGCGCAAGGCGGTGTCTCGGCGGCGATCCTGCGCATGAACAAGGCCGAGGAAGAGAAGCTGCTGTTCGAAGCGAAGCGGCAACTGGAACGCGTAGGCCTGGCCGACTGCATGTACATGGAAGCGGGCAGCCTGGCGCTGGGACAGCAGCGCATCCTGGAGATCGCGCGCGCCCTGTGCTGCGACCCCGCGCTGCTGCTGCTCGACGAGCCGGCCGCGGGCCTGCGCTACAAGGAGAAGCAGGCGCTGGCCGACCTGCTGCGCAAGCTCAAGGGCGAAGGCATGAGCGTGCTGCTGGTCGAGCACGACATGGACTTCGTGATGAACCTGACCGACCGGCTGGTGGTGATGGAATTCGGCACGCGCATCGCCGAGGGTGTGCCCGAGGAAGTGCAGAAGAACCCGGCGGTGCTGGAAGCCTACCTCGGTGGCGTGGAATAAGCGTGGAGTAAGGAGCCGATATGAGCCTGATTTTGGAAGTGAAGGACCTCCACGTCCGCTACGGCAAGGTGGAAGCGGTGCACGGCGCCAACCTGAAGGTGGAAGCCGGCAAGATCGTGACGGTGATCGGCCCGAACGGCGCCGGCAAGTCCACGATGCTCAATGCGATCATGGGGGCGCTGCCCGTCAATGGCTCGGCAAGTGGCGCGGTCAGCTATCTTGGCCACGACATGGCGGGCATTCCCGTCGAGGGCCGCGTCGCGCGCGGCATGTGCCTGGTGCCGGAAAAGCGCGAGCTGTTCGCATCGATGACGGTCGAGGACAACCTGTTGCTGGGGGCGTTCCGCCGCAAGCGTGCCGGCGAGAAGAACTACCTGGACCAGATGGACGTGGTCTACGACCTGTTCCCGCGCCTGCGCGAGCGTGCGCGCCAGGATGCCGGGACGCTGTCGGGTGGCGAGCGCCAGATGCTGGCGGTGGGCCGGGCGTTGATGGCCAAGCCGCAGTTGCTGATGCTGGACGAGCCCAGCCTCGGGCTGGCGCCACTGATCGTCAGGGAGATCTTCCACATCATCAGCAACCTGCGCCAGACCGGTGTGGCCACGTTGCTGATCGAGCAGAACGCCCGGGCGGCGCTGCAGGTGGCCGATTATGGCTATGTGATCGAGACCGGGGATATGTCGATGGAGGGCCCGGCAGGCGAGTTGGCGGCCAACCCGAAAGTGATTGAAACTTATCTTGGATTGGCAAAAAAGGCCGCTTAATCCGTAAGGATGATAGCCAGATGAATGAGGGCTCGCTTAGGCGGGCCCTTTTTCATTTCTCGTGTGAATAACTTTGGGGATAAGTGGTCTGGGAGGCCTGTTTTTTGATGTCCAGCGGCGTAGCGCAGGGTTGGGTACGCTTTGATTTTCCGGATGGATGAATGCTGCACCGATTTAGTTTCGATTATTCATCACACCGATGTTTGTCGAAGAACTATTCGGCGGATGGATTTGTCTTCTTCTATTTCAATATCAGTTAGTTTTGCGGCGAATGTTGTTGCGTGTCTTGCATAGCTTCCTTCTGCGCGGTCTCCAACAGCCAATCGCGGAACAGGTTTAACGCCGGATGGTCACGCCGCTCCCGCGGAGCGCACAAGAAATAGCCCCGCTGCAGCGAAATCGGCAAATCAAACGGCGCGAAAACACGTCCTGCAGCAATTTCGTCTCTCACCAGGCATCTCTGCAACACGGCGACGCCCATGTCGGCGCGAACAGCCTGGATCAGGATCGACACCTGGTCGAACGCTGTGGATAACATCGGCGCAGCGGTGGGTACGCCGGCCGCTCGCAGCCAGTTTTGCCAGTTGGCCGGCGCCGACGTGTGGTAGAGCAGGGGCTCCTGCAACAACTCCGCCGGCGTCTGCCAGCGGCCGGCCTCGCGGCGAGCGCGGGCGCGGCCCGGATGGCAGACCGGAACCATTTCACGCCCGATCACGTAGTCGACCTGCAGACCCGGCCACTTGGCCGCTTCGCCCGCCAGGATGGCGGCGTCGGGAGTGGCACCCGAGAGATCCTCATCGCGCTGGTAGGGAACGAAGTCGAGGTGGATTTCCGGATGGCGCCGATGGAAGTCCGGCAGGCGTGGCACCAGCCACACGCTGGCCAGCGTCGGCACGACCGACAGCGTCAGTCGGTGGCGCCGGTCGCCAGCGAGGAGGGCCGCACTGGCGTTTTCGATCGCGGCCAGCGGTTCGGCCACGGCATCCAGCAGTTGCTGGCCGGCATCGGTCAACATCAGCCGATGTGCATTGCGCTGGAGCAGCGGCTGGCCGAAGTGTTCCTCGAGCCGGGCGATTGCCCGGCTGATCGCGCCCTGGGTGACGCACAGCGTGTCCGCGGCACGGGTGAAGCTGCCCAGCCTTGCCGCGGCGGCAAAGGCATGCAACTCGGACATCGACGGGGAACGCAGCCGCATGGCGCAGGGTACAGCGCAGGAGAGGGGAGGGCAGAACCTGCGGTGCGCCACAGTTTTGACCGGGACGTGGGCAGGATGATCTTTGGTAATGCAAACGTGCAATATAGTCGTTTGTGCGCAACCGGTAAACGCCTGACACTCGCTCGGTTCTTTCGCATAAAACAACAGGAGAAAGCCTCATGAACCGAGCCACGATGACGCGCCGCCAGCTGATGCTGTCGGGCGCCGCAGCTGCCGCCACGCTGGTGTTTGCCGGCAGCGCCTTCGCGCAGGCCAACTATCCGACCCGCCCGATCCGTTTGATCGTGCCGTTTGCCGCAGGCGGATCGACCGACCTGTCGGCGCGCCTGGTGGCCGAATTCGCCGGCCGCGAGCTGGGCCAGTCCATCGTGGTCGAGAACAAGGGCGGCGCCGGCGGTTCGCTCGGCATGGAACAGGTGGCCGGCTCGGCACCGGACGGCTATACCATCGGCATGGCCACGGTCAGCACGCACGGTTCCAACCCGGCTGTGTACCCGAAGCTGAAGTACGACCCGATCAAGGACTTCGCCCCGGTGACCAACGTGGTGGCCATCCCTAGCGTGTTTGCCGTGCACCCGAGCGTGCCGGCCAAGACCATGCAGGAGTTCATCGCGCTGGCCAAGGCCAACCCGGGCAAGTACAGCTTTGCCTCGCCGGGTGCCGGCTCGCTCGGCCACGTCAACATCGAGAACTTCATGATGCTGGCCAAGATCGACCTGCTGCACGTGCCGTACAAGGGCGCCGGCCTGGCGCTGAATGACGCCGTGGCGGGGCAGGTCAATGCCATCACCGACAACCTGTCGTCGACGCTGCCCCACGTGAAATCCGGCAAGCTGCGCGCGCTGGCGGTGTTGGGCGCGGCACGTTCGGCCCAGTTGCCGAACGTGCCGACCTATGCCGAGCTGGGCTTCAAGGACATGGGCGAGGGCGGCTGGTTCGGCATCGTCGCCCCGGCCGGCACGCCGCCGGCGATCGTCAACAAGCTGAACCAGGCCATCCACAAGGCGATGCAGAACCCCGAGTTCAAGCGCAAGGTGGAAGAGTCGGGCGGCACGCTGGTGCCGACCACGCCGGATCAGTTCAAGGCGCAGATCCAGCAGGCGATGGCGCGCTATGCCCGCGTGGCCAAGGCGGCCGAGATCAAGCTGGACTGAGGCATGGCTGAAGCGAACAACCAGGGCGCGTTGCCGCCGGTCATCGTGCGGCTGCCAGAAGGGGAGGCACTGCCGCTGGTGTGCGACTCGCCGCATAGCGGCACCGTGTATCCGGCGGATTTCGGCGCCGCGATCCCGACGGCCCGGCTGCGCGGCGGTGAAGACACGCACGTCGATTCGCTGTGGGCCGCGGTGCCGGCCGTCGGCGGCACGCTGCTGGCGGCGACTTTCCCACGTGTCTATATCGACCCGAACCGGATGGCCGACGATATCGACCCGGACCAGCTGGACGGGACGTGGCCCACGGCCCTGGCGCCGGGACCGAAGACCAGCCTGGGCTACGGCCTCGTCTGGAGCCGGATCGATGCGAGCACGCCGATCTACGACCGCCGGCTGTCCGTGGCGGAGGTGCAGGGGCGTCTGGATCGCTATTACCGTCCGTACCATGCGGCACTCGCCGAGGCGGTGGAGGGCGCATACCGGCGCTTTGGCGCGGTATGGCACCTGAACCTGCACTCGATGCCGAACAATGCCTACGAGCGCCTGAAGATCGACAGCCCGCACCCGCTGGCGGATTTCGTGCTGGGGGACCGGGATGGGACCACCTGCGAGCCGGGGCTGGTCGACCTGGTCGAACGCGAACTGCGCGGCATGGGCTACACGGTAGCGCGCAATGACCCGTACAAAGGCGTCCAGTTGATCGCCCAGATCGGTCGGCCGGCCGAGCGGCGCAGCAGCCTGCAGATCGAGATCCGCCGCCCGCTCTATATGGACGAGGCGACGCGGGAGCGGAATGCCGGGTTCGATACCTTGCAGCGTAACCTCGGAAAGCTGGCGGAGCAGGTGGCAGCTTATATCCGCGCGAGCGTCTGAGCAGGTTGTTCCACGTGAAACATTGGCCGGGCCTTGTGCCCGGCCTTTTTGTTTCACGTGGAACATCGTGGCATCTCAGCGTCGCTTGGCGGCCACGCGCAGGTATCGTCCACGCCATGTTTCACGTGAAACATCGTGCCGGCCGAAAAGCCGCCAGTCGAATGCCGCTATAATTTCGCATTCTCGCATTTTCCCGCCAGCCTCCCGGAGGAGGTGTCCCATGCTTTACCCAAAAGAATTCGATGTCATTGTCGTCGGTGGTGGTCACGCCGGCACTGAAGCAGCACTTGCGGCCGCGCGCATGGGCTGCCAGACGCTGCTGCTGACCCACAACATCGAGACGCTGGGCCAGATGAGCTGCAATCCGTCCATCGGCGGCATTGGCAAGGGGCACCTGGTCAAGGAAGTGGATGCGATGGGCGGCGCCATGGCCGCCGCCACGGACGAGTCCGGCATCCAGTTCCGCATCCTCAATTCCAGCAAGGGGCCGGCGGTGCGCGCCACGCGCGCGCAGGCGGATCGTGTGCTGTATCGCAAGGCGATCCGTACCCGCCTGGAAAACCAGCCGAACCTGATGCTGTTCCAGCAGGCAGTGGATGACCTGATGGTCGAAGGCGACCGGGTCGTCGGCGCCATGACGCAGGTCGGCATCGCCTTCCGCGGGCGGGCCGTGGTGCTGACCGCTGGTACTTTCCTGGACGGCAAGATCCACGTCGGCCTGGACAACTACACCGGCGGCCGCGCCGGCGATCCGGCGGCGGTATCGCTGTCGGCGCGCCTGAAGGAGTTGAAGCTGCCGCAGGGCCGCCTGAAGACCGGCACGCCGCCGCGCATCGATGGCCGCACCATCGACTTCTCGGTCATGGAAGAGCAGCCCGGAGACCTGGATCCGGTGCCGGTGTTCTCCTTCCTGGGCCGTCCGGAGCAGCATCCCCAGCAACTACCTTGCTGGATCACCCATACCAACAGCCGTACGCACGACATCATCCGTGGCGGTCTCGACCGTTCGCCGATGTACACCGGCGTGATCGAAGGGGTAGGGCCGCGCTACTGCCCGAGCATCGAGGACAAGATCCATCGCTTTGCCAGCAAGGAAAGCCACCAGATCTTCCTGGAACCGGAAGGTCTGACCACCAACGAGTTCTACCCGAACGGGATCTCGACCAGCCTGCCGTTTGACGTGCAACTGGAACTGGTGCATTCGATCCGCGGCCTGGAGAACGCGCATATCCTGCGCCCGGGTTATGCCATCGAGTACGACTACTTTGATCCTCGCGGCCTGAAGTCATCCCTGGAGAGCAAGGCGATCCGCGGCCTGTTCTTTGCCGGCCAGATCAATGGCACCACCGGCTATGAAGAAGCCGCCGCGCAGGGCCTGCTGGCTGGCATCAATGCTGGCTGCTACGTGCGCGAACGCGATGCCTGGACACCACGCCGCGACCAGGCCTACCTGGGCGTGCTGGTCGACGACCTGATCACGCGCGGCGTGACCGAGCCGTACCGCATGTTCACCAGCCGTGCCGAATTCCGCCTGAGCCTGCGCGAGGACAACGCCGACATGCGGCTGACGGAAATCGGCCGTGAACTGGGTGTCGTTGACGATGCGCGCTGGGATGCTTTCAACCGCAAGCGCGACACTGTTTCACGTGAAACAGAGCGCCTGAAGAGCACGTGGGTGAACCCGGCGATGCTTCCGCCGGAAGACGCCGTGCCGCTGCTGGGGAAGGCGATCGAGCGCGAGTACAGCCTGGCCGACTTGCTGCGCCGGCCGGAAGTCCGCTATGAGTCGCTGATGACGCTGCAGGGCGGCCGTTATGCGCCCGAAGCACCGCTCGACCTTGATGCCATGTTGTCCGAGCAGATCCGTGAGCAGATCGAGATCGGCATCAAGTACCACGGCTATATCGCCCGCCAGGCTGCCGAGGTCGACAAGCTGGAAGCCAATGAATCGACCCGCCTCCCCGAAAATCTCGACTACACCGAGGTACGCGGATTGGGTTTCGAAGTCAGCCAGAAGCTGAACCAGCACCGCCCGGAAACGCTGGGCCAGGCATCGCGCATCTCGGGCGTGACGCCCGCGGCGATCTCGCTGCTGCTGGTACACCTGAAGAAAAAGGGACTCGGCCGCGCGCGCGTCGAGCCGGCTGCCGCTGGCGGCAACTCGGAAGAGGCGGCCTGAGTGGCAGGCGCTCGACACACCACGACGGACGACGCCACCCAGCGTCGTCGCCTCGAGGCCGGCCTCGCCGAGATCGGACTGGTGCTGGCACCGGCACAGATCGACAAGCTGTTCGATTACCTCGCGCTGCTGCGCAAATGGAACGGCGTCTATAACCTGACCGCAATCCGCCATCCTGATGAGATGCTTACGCATCACATGCTGGATTCGCTCGCGGCAGTACCGGCCCTGGCGGCCGCCGCGCGTTCTGCAGAGGTGGGTACGCTCGCGCAGGGCAGGGTGCTGGATGTCGGTTCGGGCGGCGGCATGCCCGGACTGCCGTTGGCAATTGCGTGTCCCGACGTGTCGGTGCTGATGGTCGACATCGTGCAGAAGAAGACCGCGTTCCTGACGCAGTGCCGCGCGCAGCTTGGCCTGGCCAACGCCGCGGCACACTGGGGCCCGGTGGAGAACCTGGAGGACACGGACGGCTTTGCCGTGATCACCTCGCGCGCCTTTGCCGAATTGACCGACTTCGTGAACCTGTCGGGCCAGCTGCTCGCGCCGCGCGGCAAGCTGATCGCCATGAAGGGCGTTTATCCACAGGCCGAGCTGGACCGGATGGAAGCCGCCGGGCTGATGGCCCACTGGCAAGTCGATGACGTACCGCGCCTCACGGTGCCGGGACTGGACGCTGAGCGCCACCTGGTGGTGCTGTCGCGGCGCGCAGGCGCGCACGCATGACTTACGCCGCGGCGCTGCAAGAAGCGTCGCGAACTGCCGGCCACGAGGCTGGCCGGATGATTTGAACCAGGAGCCTCAGGAGCATATGGCCAAGGTATTCGTGATTGCAAACCAGAAGGGCGGGGTGGGCAAGACCACCACCACGGTGAACCTCGCCGCCGGCCTGGCCGCGCAGGACCAGCGCGTGCTGCTGGTCGACCTGGATCCGCAGGGCAATGCCTCGATGGGTTCGGGCATCGACAAGCAGGCGCTGGAACACAGCGTGTACCAGGTGCTGGTTGGCCTGGCCAGCATCCCGCAGGCGCGCCAGAAATCCGAGACCGGCAGGTACGACGTGCTGCCGGCCAACCGCGAGCTGGCCGGCGCCGAAGTCGAACTGGTCGAACTCGATCACCGCGAGCGTCGGCTCAAGCAGGCCATCGATGAAGTCGACGACGAGTACGACTTCGTGCTGATCGACTGCCCGCCGTCGCTGTCGCTGTTGACGCTGAACGGGCTGTGCGCGGCGCATGGCGTGATCGTGCCGATGCAGTGCGAATATTTCGCGCTCGAAGGGCTGTCCGATCTGGTCAACACCATCAAGCAGGTGCACGCCAACCTGAACCGCGAGCTCAAGGTGATCGGCCTGCTGCGCGTGATGTTCGACCCGCGCGTCACGCTGCAGCAGCAGGTGTCGGCGCAGCTCGAATCGCACTTCGGCGACAAGGTGTTCAAGACCCTGATCCCGCGCAACGTGCGCCTGGCCGAGGCGCCGTCTTATGGCATGCCGGGCGTGGCATTCGATCCGTCATCCAAGGGCGCCAAGGCGTACCTGGACTTTGGCGCCGAGATGATCGCGCGCGTCAGGCAGCTGGGCTGAAGCTGAAGGAGGCATCGACCATGAGTACCGCAAAGACGCCGGCAAAGAAGAAGGGCCTGGGCCGTGGCCTGGAAGCGTTGCTGGGCGGTCCCGCCGAGATCGTCGAGACCGCGAAGCAGGAGGGCGCGCCCAGCGTGTTGCACGTGGACCAGTTGCAGCCGGGCAAGTACCAGCCGCGTACGCGCATGGATGAAGGCGCGCTACAGGAGCTTGCCGCAAGCATCCGCGCGCAGGGCCTGATGCAGCCGATCCTGGTGCGGCGCGTGGCCGAGCCGGATCGCTACGAGATCATTGCGGGCGAACGCCGTTACCGCGCGTCGAAGCTCGCGGGCCTGGACAAGGTGCCGGTGCTGGTCAAGGACGTGGCCGACGAAGCCGCGGCCGCGATGGCGCTGATCGAGAACATCCAGCGTGAAGACCTGAACCCGCTGGAAGAAGCGCAGGGCATCATGCGCCTGATCCGCGAGTTCAAGTTTACGCACGAGCAGGCCGCCGAGTCGGTGGGCCGCTCGCGCAGCGCCGTGTCCAACCTGCTGCGCCTGCTGAACCTGGCGGCGCCGGTGCAGACCATGCTGATGGCGGGCGATCTCGATATGGGCCACGCACGCGCGCTGCTCGCTGTCGACGGCGCGAACCAGATCACGCTCGCCAACCAGATCGTCAACAAGCGGTTGTCGGTGCGCGAGACTGAAAAGCTGGTGGCGTCCACGCTCAAGCCGTTCGACCTGAAGTCGCTCAAGCAGAAGGGCGTCAACAATATCCGCGACGTGGCGCGGCTGGAAGAAGAGCTGTCGGATTCGTTGGGGCTGTCGGTGCAGATCAAGCTGGGTGCGCGCGGCAAGGGCCAGCTCACCATCCACTTCAGCGACAACGAAGCGCTCGATGGCGTGCTCGCGCGGCTGCGCGAATCGAGCGAAGGGCAGCAAGCCGCCTGAAATAGCGGGCGATAACCGGCCATTGCAGGGGTAACTGTTGCATCGATGCAGCAGTGGCCGGTGCGATTATCGGTATACGTGAGGCGTAGCCGCTAATCCTCCATCATGCGCAGGGTCCGCTGCGCAATCCAATTACGTCAAACATCATTGCGGCGCAATTTTTGCGAAGCCATCATGCAATCGTGATGGCAACCGTTGTGCACAACGCACTGCAAGCTAACTGTAAGCAGATTGACGCGAATCAGTAGTTCCCCTTAAAATCGTGCGGTTTGAATTCTGGTCGGGCCGATAAGTTCCGGCCTGGAATGAGGCAGGCAGGTAGTGGTTCGAGACCGTCAGCAGCGCAGCGCCAGTTCCCGTCAGGAAGATGACTGGGACGACTGGAAAGAAGGCGCAGACCGTGAAGAGGAAGCTGTCGATCCGCTGTCGCACGCCGATGCGGTGAAGCTGTTTGGCGAACACGCGCTGCGTCCTTCGCGCATGACCCCGGGCAAGGTTGTCCTGGCGCAGGTGATCGTTTCCCTGCTGTCGGCATTGTGCTGGGCGTTGTTCGGGAAAGAGGCAGGGCCGTACGGCTGGTCAGCGTTGTTCGGCGGCATGGTGTGCTTCGTGCCGAGCGGATTCTTCGCATTCCGGCTGTGGGTGGCGCGGGATCGTGCATCGGTCGGCGGGTTGGTCCTCGGCGAGGCGATCAAGGTGTTCGCCACCGTGGTCATGCTGGTGCTGGTGGTGGTGCTGTACCGGGATCTGCGTTGGGTGCCGATGCTGGTCACGTTCCTGCTGGCGCTCAAGACTTACTGGGTGGTGGCCCTCGCGATGCGCTAGGCCGCTGCACAAGACAGGTGCTTCATCCGGAGGTGGGGCACCGAAACGGAATATCAAGATGTTTCCGTGGCGGTTTCACTGTGGTTTCACAGCGGTGACACCGGACACGGTCAAGGTTGGAAGCCCGCTTGCATCGCGGTGACCGGCGAATCCGCCGAAGGCTATGCAAGACGCGTACCGGGCGCCGCACAGGAGTAGCGGCGCGCGGCCCGAAGATTTCGCAATATACCGTTCGATTCGACAATGGCAGAAGCTACCCAAAGCGCGGAACACGTGCTGACACCCTCCGGCTATATCGCCGAACACTTGCAGAACTTGAACTCGGTCGGCGGCAAGCAGGCGTCGGTGGTCGATTTCTCCGTGATCAACTATGACACGGTGTTCTGGTCGGTCCTGTGCGGCGCCATCGCCGTGCTGTTCCTGTATGCCGCCGCGCGCCGCGTCACCTCGGGCGTGCCGGGCCGCTTCCAGGCTTTCGTTGAAATGATCGTCGAGATGGTCGACGACCAGGCCAAGGGCATCATTCACGGCGACCGTTCGTGGATTGCTCCGCTGGCACTGATGGTGTTCTGCTGGATCACCATGATGAACGCGATCGACTTGATCCCGGTGGACTGGGTCACCGGCCTGAATCATGTCCTGGGCATCTTCCACATCCATCTGCCCCACCACCGCGCGGTGGCCACGGCCGACCTGAATGGCACGCTGGGCATGTCCTGCGCCGTGCTGGTGCTGATGATCTACTACAGCTTCAAGATCAAGGGCGCGGGCGGCTTCATGCACGAACTGTTCTCGGCCCCGTTCGGCGCCAAGTGGTACCTGGCCCCGTTCAACCTGGTCCTGAACATCATCGAATTCCTGGCCAAGGCCGTTTCGCTCGGCATGCGGTTGTTCGGCAACATGTACGCCGGTGAACTCGTGTTCCTGCTGATCGCGCTGCTGGGTTCCATCTGGACGTTCAGTGCTGACCTGTCGGCACTGGGCTTTGTCGGCCACGTCCTTGCCGGCGCGGTCTGGGCGATCTTCCACATCCTGATCGTTCTGCTCCAGGCTTTCATTTTCATGATGCTGACGCTGGTGTACATCGGCCAGGCTCACGATCACCACTGATCGCCGCAGGCTTAAAGTTTTAGGTTTTTGGTTTTTTGATTTTTTGGTTCTAAGTCTCTCTAAATTAAAGGAGTCGTCATGCAAGAATTTCTCGCCAACATCCAGGGTCTGACCGCCATCGGTATCGGCATCATCATCGGCCTGGGCGCTATCGGCGCCTGCCTGGGTATCGCCCTGATGGGTGGCAAGTACATCGAAGCCTGCGCACGTCAGCCTGAGCTGATGAACCCGCTGCAAACCAAGATGTTCCTGCTGGCTGGCCTGATCGACGCGGCATTCCTGATCGGCGTGGGTGTTGCAATGCTGTTCGCCTTCGCCAACCCGCTGCTGGCTGTCATCAAGTAATTCTTTTCGGTCTGCATGATGCTGACGGGCGGCGCGGGCCACCAGCCTGGCCGCCTTTTGTGCATTTATCTGTAGTTTGATTACCGAAAGGAACACACCATGAATCTGAACGCAACGTTTTTTGCGCAGATGGTCGTGTTCTTCATCCTGTGGTGGGTTGTTGCCAAATTCATTTGGCCGCCGCTGGTGAAGGCGCTCGACGAACGCGCAACGAAGATCGCCGATGGCCTCGCCGCTGCCGAGAAGGGCAAGGCCGAGCTTGAACTCGCCAACAAGCGTGTGGACCAGGCCATGGCCGAAGCCCGCACCGAAGGCGCTCAACGCGTCGCTGACGCCGAGAAGCGCGCCCAGCTGACGGCCGACGAGATCAAGCAGAACGCCCAGGCAGAAGCCGCACGCATCATTGCCCAGGCCAAGGCCGATGCCGAACAGCAGGTTACCCGCGCGCGCGAAGAACTGCGCGACCAGGTCGCCGTGCTGGCCGTCAAGGGTGCCGAGCAGATCCTCAAGCGTGAAGTGAACGCGCAGGTCCACAGCGACCTGCTCAATCAACTCAAGGCTGAGCTCTAATCATGGCTGAAACCGCAACCATTGCCCGTCCCTACGCTGAGGCGCTGTTCCGCGTCGCCAGTGAATCGAGCGCAGGCAACCTGGGTGCATGGTCCGAGCTGGTGTCGGAAATGGGGCAAGTTGCCGCCAATGCCGACATGAAGGCGGTCGCCGACGATCCGAACGTTCCCGGCGACAAGCTGGCCGAACTGTTCCTGTCGGTGCTGAAGTCCCCGGTCAGCGACGAGGCACGACGCTTCGTCAAGCTGCTGGTGGAGAACGGCCGCCTGTCGGTGATGCCTGACATCGCCGAACAGTTCCATGCGCTCAAGAACGCCCGCGAAGGGTCGTCCGACGTTGAGATCATCAGCGCTTTCCCGCTGGAAGATGGTCAGCTGAACGACCTGGTCGCCGCACTCGAACGCAAGTTCGGCCGCAAGCTGTACGCGCAGGTGGCGGTGGACCCGTCCCTGATCGGCGGCGTCAGCGTCAAGGTTGGCGACGAAGTGCTCGACACCTCCGTGCGTGCGCGCCTGGCAGCCATGCAAACCGCGCTGACCGCCGCTTGAGCGGCCGTCCGACGGATTGAAGAATTAGGAGCATTGTGATGCAACTGAACCCCTCAGAAATCAGCGAGCTGATCAAGACCCGCATCTCGGGTCTTGGCGCCGAAGCTGAAGTGCGCAACACCGGCACGGTGATTTCCGTGACCGACGGTATCTGCCGCGTGCATGGCCTGTCTGGCGTGATGCAGGGCGAGATGCTGGAATTCCCCGGCAACACCTTCGGCCTCGCGCTGAACCTCGAGCGCGACTCGGTCGGCGCCGTGGTGCTGGGCGACTACGAACACATTTCCGAAGGCGACACGGTCAAGTGCACCGGCCGCATTCTGGAAGTGCCGGTGGGCAAGGAACTGCTGGGCCGCGTGGTCAACACGCTGGGCCAGCCGATCGACGGCAAGGGCCCGATCAACGCCAAGGAAACGGACGTGATCGAGAAGGTGGCCCCGGGCGTGATCGCGCGTCAGTCGGTGAGCCAGCCGGTGCAGACCGGCCTGAAGTCGATCGACTCGATGGTGCCGATCGGCCGTGGCCAGCGCGAGCTGATCATCGGCGACCGCCAGACCGGCAAGACCGCCGTCGCTGTCGACGCGATCATCAACCAGAAGGGCAAGGGCATGTACTGCGTGTACGTCGCCATTGGCCAGAAGGCTTCGACGATTGCCAACGTGGTGCGCAAGCTGGAAGAGCACGGCGCGATGGAATACACCGTCGTCGTGGCTGCTGCCGCTTCGGACTCGGCCGCCATGCAGTACCTGGCCGCCTACGCCGGCTGCACGATGGGCGAGTACTTCCGCGACCGCGGCGAAGATGCGCTGATCGTTTATGACGACCTGACCAAGCAAGCCTGGGCCTATCGCCAGGTGTCGCTGCTGCTGCGCCGCCCGCCGGGCCGTGAAGCTTACCCGGGCGACGTGTTCTACCTGCACTCGCGCCTGCTGGAGCGTGCTGCCCGCGTGAACGAAGACTACGTCGAGAAGTTCACCAACGGTGCCGTCAAGGGCAAGACCGGTTCGCTGACCGCGCTGCCGATCATCGAAACGCAGGCCGGCGACGTGTCCGCGTTCGTGCCGACCAACGTGATCTCGATTACCGACGGCCAGATCTTCCTGGAAACCGACCTGTTCAACGCCGGCATCCGTCCCGCTATCAACGCCGGTATCTCGGTGTCGCGCGTGGGTGGTGCTGCACAGACCAAGGTGGTGAAGAACCTGTCCGGCGGTATCCGTACCGACCTGGCCCAGTACCGTGAACTGGCTGCTTTCGCGCAGTTTGCTTCGGACCTGGACGACGCCACCCGCAAGCAGCTCGAGCGCGGCCGCCGCGTGACCGAACTGCTCAAGCAGGCGCAATACCAGCCGCAGCAGGTGTGGCAGCTGGCCGCGTCGCTGTTCGCAGCCAACAACGGCTTCCTCGACAACGTGGAAGTGAAGGACATTCTGCCGTTCGAGAAGGGCCTGCACGACCATCTGAAGACCAAGTACGCCGACCTCGTCAACCGTATCGAAGACACCAAGGTGCTGTCGAAGGAAGACGAGCCCGCCCTGCGTGCCGCGATCGAGGATTTCAGGAAGTCCGCCGCGTTCTAACCGCGCAATTCCCCGACACCGCCGCCGCGCCTGGCTGACGCCGGCGCGGCGCTGGTTCGGACGGAGAGGAAGATATGGCCGGAACGAAAGAAATTCGAACCAAGATCAAGAGCGTGCAAAACACGCGCAAGATCACCAAGGCGATGGAAATGGTCGCCGCATCCAAGATGCGCAAGGCGCAGGAACGGATGCGCAGTGCCCGTCCCTATGCCGAGAAAGTGCGCAACATCGCGGCGCACCTGGCTTCGGCCAACCCCGAGTTCAAGCACCCGTTCATGCAGGAGCGCGAAGTCAAGCGCGTCGGCATGATCGTGGTCACGACCGACAAGGGGCTGTGCGGCGGCCTGAACACGAACGTGCTGCGTGCGGTGACCAACGAGCTGAAGAGCCTGCAAGGCCGCGGCGTGGATGTGCGAGCCACTGCCATCGGCAGCAAGGGCATGCAGTTCCTGAGCCGCATCGGCGCCAAGGTGGCCTCGAATGTGGTGCAGCTCGGCGACACCCCGCACCTGGAAAAGCTGATCGGCGCGATCAAGGTCCAGCTCGACGCATTCACCAACGGTGAAGTCGACGCGGTGTACCTGGCGTACACCAAGTTCATCAACACGATGAAGCAGGAACCGATGGTTGAGCAGCTTCTGCCGCTCGCCGCCGACAAGCTGTCGCAGACGGAAGAAGAGAAGCGCGCCTACTCGTGGGATTACATCTACGAGCCTGACGCGCAGACCGTGGTGGAAGAGCTGTTGGTCCGCTACGTCGAGGCGCTGGTGTACCAGGCCGTGGCCGAGAACATGGCGTCCGAGCAGTCGGCGCGCATGGTGGCCATGAAGGCAGCATCCGACAATGCGAAGAACGTGATCGGCGAACTGCAGCTGGACTACAACAAGACCCGGCAGGCAGCGATCACCAAGGAACTGTCGGAGATCGTCAGCGGCGCGGCAGCGGTCTGAGGCGTCAAGAATTCAAGCTATCGGAGATACGAAATGAGTATCGGAAATATTGTGCAGTGCATCGGCGCCGTGGTGGACATCGAGTTCCCGCGCGACGCGATGCCGAAGGTGTACGACGCGCTGGTGCTGGAAGACAGCGGCGAAACGTCGTTCGCCGAGAAGGGCCTGACGTTCGAAGTCCAGCAGCAGCTGGGCGACGGCGTGGTGCGTACCATTGCCCTCGGTTCGTCGGACGGCCTGCGCCGCGGCATGGCGGTGAAGAACACCGAAGCGCCGATCTCGGTGCCGGTGGGTCAGGGCACGCTGGGTCGCATTATGGACGTGCTGGGTCGCCCCATTGACGAAGCTGGCCCGATCGCTTCCGAAGAGCGGCGCGCGATTCACCAGAAGGCGCCGAAGTTCGACGAACTGTCGCCTTCCACCGACCTGCTCGAAACCGGCATCAAGGTGATCGACCTGATTTGCCCGTTCGCCAAGGGCGGCAAGGTGGGCCTGTTTGGTGGCGCTGGCGTGGGCAAGACCGTCAACATGATGGAGCTCATCAACAACATCGCCAAGCAGCACAGCGGTCTGTCGGTGTTCGCCGGCGTGGGCGAGCGTACCCGTGAAGGGAACGACTTCTACCACGAAATGAAGGAATCCAACGTGCTCGACAAGGTGGCCATGGTGTTCGGCCAGATGAACGAGCCGCCGGGCAACCGTCTGCGCGTGGCACTTTCCGGCCTGACCATGGCCGAGAAGTTCCGCGACGAGGGCCGCGACATCCTGTTCTTCGTCGACAACATCTACCGCTACACGCTGGCCGGTACCGAAGTGTCGGCACTGCTGGGTCGTATGCCTTCCGCCGTGGGCTACCAGCCGACGCTGGCTGAAGAAATGGGCAAGCTGCAGGAGCGCATCACCTCGACCAAGACTGGCTCGATCACCTCGATCCAGGCCGTGTACGTGCCTGCCGATGACCTGACCGACCCGTCGCCGGCAACCACCTTCCTGCATCTGGACTCGACCCTGGTGCTGTCGCGTGACATCGCCGCGCTCGGTATCTACCCTGCAGTGGACCCGCTCGACTCGACCTCGCGTCAGATGGACCCGCAAGTGGTTGGCCAGGAGCACTACAGCGTCGCGCGCGCCGTACAGCAGACGCTGCAGCGCTACAAGGAACTGCGCGACATCATCGCGATTCTGGGCATGGACGAACTGTCGCCGGAAGACAAGATGGCCGTGAACCGCGCGCGTAAGATCCAGCGTTTCCTGTCGCAGCCGTTCCACGTGGCCGAAGTGTTCACGGGTTCGCCGGGCAAGTACGTGCCGCTGAAGGAAACCATCCGTGGTTTCAAGATGCTGGTGGATGGCGAGTGCGATCACCTGCCCGAGCAGGCGTTCTACATGGTCGGCTCGATCGACGAAGCCTTCGAGAAGGCCAAGAAGCTCCAGTAAGCCTTGTTTCGATGCCCCCGCAACCGCGGGGGCGGCGGTGCATCGCGCGAAGCGGTGTAGCCGTCAGAAGCGAAGCGATTGGAGAAAGGATCAGATATGGCAACCATTCTTGTAGACGTCGTCAGCGCGGAAGCGTCGATCTTCTCCGGCCAGGCGAAGTTCGTGGCGCTGCCGGGCGAGTCGGGTGAGCTGGGCATCCTGCCGGGCCACACGCCGCTGATCACGCGCATCCAGCCGGGTGCGGTGCGCATCGAGAAGGAAGACGGCAGCGAAGAGTTCGTGTTCGTTGCCGGCGGCATTCTCGAAGTGCAGCCCAAGCACGTCACCGTGCTGGCCGACACCGCTATCCGCGGTGGCGATCTGGACGAAGCCAAGGCCCAGGAAGCCAAGCGTGCGGCCGAAGAGCTGATGCAGAACCAGAACAGCGACCTCGACCTGGCACGTGCCCAGAGCGAGCTCGCCGTGGCGGCTGCGCAGCTGGCTGCCATTGCCCGCCTGCGTCGTAAGAAGTAAAGAATCAGCAGTCCCGTCGCGTTGTTGTTTTTTCGATGCGACATTTAAAAAAGGCAGCCGCGAGGCTGCCTTTTTTGTGGGCACAGCGATATGCTTTCGTCCTGCTTGGACAAAAAAAAGCGCGCGGGCCGGGGAGGCTCCGCGCGGACGGGAAAATCCCTTCGAGGGGTCAATTCGAAGGAACGGGTTCGGTCCAGGTGACAATCAATGCGCATCGGATACCTGGTATCCGCTACAGGCTGCAAAGGCCACGCGCTAAAACGGTCTTCCTGGTGTTCCGGTCCAGCGGCAATTTTGCTGGATCGGAAAATCGGGTTGCTGCAAGAAACGCTACAAAAAAGGCTTTCTTCACCACGCCCCTTTTAGGTCTGCACAGCAATCTTTGCTGGGGCGCCGCACCCCGAACAGCGGGTGTGTCAATGCATTGTGGGGGAATCTCCCCGGCATGGCAGTAACAAAATGTATCGTTTTGCAAGAAGTTGAAAGCCGCTGCCGCCGACGGCCGCCGTGCGCGCCACTTTTACGCAAATTGCGATCAAGTTCGCCGCTGTAACGTGCCTATAGCGTATCATTCGCGGCTTGTTTTTCGTGTTCGCTCTCGCACCATGTCCATGTGGCGATTCGCGGTTACGATTTGATACGTCCGCGGCGCTAGCCCGCCTCCTGCCGACGGAAGCGCCATGGTTGTCCCCGGTTATCCTGCAGTTGTTCAGCCGTTATCCCAAGACTTATCCCGCAGTTATTCACAGCCGGAGCCGCAATGCACCCAGAGATGCAGCCAGCGATACATGCCATGCTGGCGATGAAGACTGTGGCCGTGGTCGGTCTGTCTGACCGGCCGGAGCGCGCCAGCCATGAGGTGGCGGAGTTCCTGCAGGGCCACGGCTTTCGTATCGTGCCGGTGAATCCAAGCCACGCCGGCGAGCGCATCCTGGGCGAAACCTGTCACGCCAGTCTGCAGCAAGCCGCCGAGGCGATGGCCGCCAGTGGCGCACGCATTGAGTGGGTCGACATCTTCCGCCGTGCCGAGGACACGCCCGGGGTGGTCGATGACGCCATCGCCATCGGTGCGCGCGGGGTCTGGCTACAGCTTGGCATCGTCAATGACGAAGCCGTGGGCCGCGCTGCCGCGGCGGGACTGCTCGCGGTCCAGGACTGCTGCAGCAAGATCGAGCTGACGCGCGCACTGGCGCTGCGCTAAGTTGCGCCAGGCAGCGCCGGCACTGGCCCGTTTTCGTTTTTACAAGCCCTCGCAACCATGGCCATCGATCCCGAACTGACTGCCTACTATCGCCGCCTGGCCGAGCGCTACGCCGGCGTGCCCGCGCCTGCCGACGCCGCAGCGCGCCGTGCCCGCTTCGCCGAGATCGCCGCGGCTTCGCTGCTGCCGGACCCCGAGGGCATCGCCGTACAGGACCTGCAGATTCCTCTGGACGGGCGCACCCTTGGCGCACGACTGTTCCGGCCGCAGGGCGAGGACCGGCAGCGGCTGATCGTGTACTTCCATGGGGGTGGCTGGGTCATCGGCTCGCCGCAGACCCACCAGACCGTGGCGGCATTGCTCGCCGCGGATACCGGCTGCGCGGTGGTCAGCGTCGACTACCGGCTGGCGCCCGAGCATCCATTCCCCGCGCCTTGCGACGACGCGGTGGAGGCAGTGGCGTGGCTCGCGGGCCAGCGGCAGACACTGGATCTGGCGCCAGACTTCCTGGCGCTTGCCGGCGACAGCGCGGGTGGCCATCTGGCCGCGCAGGCCGCACAACAGCTCAACGGCGGCGACGCGGTGCGGGTCGACGCCCAGCTGCTGATCTACCCGGTCGCGGCGCCGGTACTGGCCACGGAAAGCTACCGTGCCTTTGCCGACGGTCCCGGCCTGACGCGCGACGAAATGGCCTGGTTCTGGACCCAGTTCATCGGCGCCGAGGCCCTCGCGCAAGGGGCGGCGCATGCCGACCCGCGCGTGCACCTGATGGCCGCAGCGCCGGTTCGGCCGCCCGCGACGGTGATCCTGGTCGCGGCCCACGACGTGCTGCGCGACGATGGACTGGCCTATGCCGACTTCCTGGTGCGCCACGACGCACCGGTGGTTACCATCGAGGCCAGCGGCATGGTCCATGGCTTCGCACGGCTGCAGCCCGAAGCCCAGCGTGCGCGCGAATGGATGCGGCGTGCCGCCGGTGTCTTCCGCGATCTGCTCGACGACGCCTGAGCGTGGCCACGGCGCATCACGTGCGCGCCAGGAGTACACCCGGAGCGTACCCTGAAGCGCCGGCGCGCGCCGCCCATCCCTTAGAATGGCGGTCTTACGAGGATGACCATGACCGCACTGCAGAACGATACCTTCCTGCGCGCGCTGCGCCGCCAGCCCACCGAATACACGCCGCTGTGGCTGATGCGCCAGGCAGGCCGCTACCTGCCCGAGTACAACGCCACGCGCGCGCGCGCCGGTAGCTTCCTCGGGCTGGCCAAGAACCCGGCCTACGCCACCGAGGTGACCCTGCAGCCGCTTGACCGGTATCCGCTGGACGCGGCCATCCTGTTCTCTGACATCCTGACCGTGCCCGATGCAATGGGCCTCGGCCTCTCGTTTGCCCAGGGCGAAGGCCCGCGCTTCGCGCATCCGCTGCGCACCGAAGCCGACGTGCAGCAGCTGGCCGTGCCCGACATGTCCTCGCTGCAGTACGTGTTCGACGCGGTCAGCGAGATCCGCCGGGCGCTGGTGCAGGATGGCCGCCAGCGCGTGCCGCTGATCGGCTTCTCGGGCAGCCCGTGGACGCTTGCCTGCTACATGGTCGAAGGCGGCGGCTCGGACGACTTCCGCAAGGTCAAGGCGATGATGTATGGCCGCCCGGACCTGATGCACCGCATCCTCGAAATCAATGCGCAGGCCGTCTCGGCATACCTGAACGCCCAGATCGAGGCGGGCGCGCAGGCAGTGATGATCTTTGACACCTGGGGCGGCGCGCTCGCCGACGGCATGTACCAGGCATTCTCGCTGGCCTATATGCGCCGCGTGCTAGTCGGACTGAAGCGCGAGCACGCTGGCGAGCAGGTGCCGGCGATCGTCTTTACCAAGGGCGGCGGACTGTGGCTCGAGGCGCTGGCCGATACCGGCGCCGACGCGATCGGGCTGGACTGGACCGTCAACCTGGCCGAGGCGCGCCGCCGTACCGGCGGGCGCGTGGCCTTGCAGGGCAATATCGACCCCACCGTGCTGTTCGCGCCCGAGGCGGCAATCCGCGAGCAGGTGCGTGGCGTGCTGGACAGCTACGCGGCGGGCGGCGGCAGCGACGGCCACGTGTTCAACCTTGGCCACGGCATCTCGCAGTTCACCCCGCCCGAGCATGTCACCGTGCTGGTCGATGAAGTACACGCCTACAGCCGCAAACTGCGCACCGCGCAGAAGTGACCCGGGTGATATACGCCGAAGCGGCGGGGCTCGCGGCGCCCCGCGCTGCAGCGAAGCGCGCCGGCGCGCGGCCGGTGATCCGGGAGCCGCGCCGTTACGCCTGTCAAGTTAACTTTTTTGCCACCATTCGCCAAAAAGGTGCCCGGAGTTGATTCTCGGGGCTTGACTTATGCACACCGATAGGTTTGCCGCAGTGCAAGGCAGGGTAACGCCTTAACCTATCCGGGGGATGTTTGCAAGGTCTTGATTTTTAAGGATTTGGAAGATTTGCAAAGCGTGGCCCGATGCCAGTGGATCCCTTGATCTTCGGGCCTTCCGGGCGCCCGCGAGCGACTTTTCAACAAAGTTATCCACAGGGGCGGTGTAATTAGTGGAAAACCAGTCATCTATCATCGACTTAGGGCCACATTTGAAGTTTTACTTTAAGTTGATGTTGCGCCGCACCCAAAAACGCCTGTGCCCGCCGGGCTGCCGCCCCATGCACAGCGATTGCGCAATTGGCGTGCACCAGGTCAGGTCCGATGGCGGACGATAGCGGCGCCACCGCCATATTGAGCGGCGACCCCGCCATCGCTCTGCCGATCGTGCGCGTGGCCCTGGATACGCCTGCCGACGATTGTTTCGACTACCTGGCGACGCCGGAGATCGCCCCCGGCGACCTGGTGGTGGTACCTTTTGGCCGCCGCAGCCTGGTTGGCGTAGCCGTAGAGCGCGCTGCCGCCTCCGATGTGCCGCGCGACCGGCTGCGCCCGGTAGCGCAGCGCCTGGACTGGATGCCGCCGCTGCCGCCCGACTGGATCGCGCTGGCCGCGTTTGCAGCGCGCTACTACCAGCGCCGCGTGGGTGAAGTCATGCTGCCGGCGCTGCCGCCGGCGTTGCGCGAAGCCGACAGCTGGCCAGGCCTGGCACAGCGTGCCCGCACCGACGAATACCGCGTGTTGCCCGAGCATGTGGATAACTTGCTGGCCGCCGTGCCGCCGCGCGCCCGCAGTGTGCGGGCGCTGGCGCAGGCGCTCGCCGAACGCGCTGCCGCCGGCACGCCACTGGCGCTGGCCGATGCGCGCGCGCTGTGCGCGGCGGCACCGGCCCGGCTGGCCGAATGGCAGGCCGCCGGCTGGGTCGAAGGCGATCGCGCCGCCCGGCCGTTACTGCCGACCGCGCCGATGCAGGCGCCGTCCGCAGCACCCGCCTTGCACGACGAACAGCGCGCCGCCGTGCAGGCGATTGCAGAAGCGCAAGGTTTCGCTCCGTTCCTGCTGCACGGCGTTACCGGCAGCGGCAAGACCGAGGTCTACCTGCACGCCATGCAGGCCGTGCTGGAGCGCGACCCGCACTCCCAGGTGCTGATGCTGGTCCCCGAAATCAACCTGACGCCGCAGTTGCAGACGCGCATCGCCGCGCGCTTCCCGCACCTGCCGCTGGCAGTGCTGCACAGCGGCCTGGCTGACCAGGAGCGCAGCCTGCAATGGCTGGCCGCGCACCGCGGCGAGGCCCGTATCGTGCTCGGCACGCGCATGGCCGTGATGGCGTCGCTGCCGGGGCTGGCACTGATCGTGGTCGACGAGGAGCACGACACGTCCTACAAGCAGCAGGAAGGGCTGCGCTACTCGGCTCGGGACCTGACGGTGTGGCGCGCCAAGCAGCGTGGCATCGCGGTCGTCCTCGGTTCCGCCACGCCGTCGATGGAAACCTGGTGGCGGGCAGGGCAGGGCGCCTACCGCAAGCTGGTGTTGCGCGAGCGCGCCCAGGCCGATGCCGCGCTGCCCACCGTGCGCCTGGTCGACCTGAACCATGAACGCCAGCGCCAGCGCGCGCTGTTCGAAGGCCTGTCGGTGCCGCTGCTCGAAGCGATCGATGCCCGGCTGGCGCGCGGCGAGCAGAGCCTGCTGTTCCTGAATCGCCGCGGCTACGCGCCGGTGATTGCCTGCGACAGCTGCGGCTGGCTGTCCGGCTGCCCGCGCTGCTCGGCATACCTGGTCCTGCACCGGCCCGAGCGGCGCCTGCGCTGCCACCACTGCGGGCTGGAAGCCCCGGTGCCGCACCACTGCCCGGACTGCGGCAATGTCGATATCGCGCCGCTTGGCCGCGGCACCCAGCGCATCGAGGAAGCGCTGGCGGCGCGCTTCCCGCAGGCGCGCATCGCGCGCATCGACGCCGATTCCACCCGGCGCAAGGGCAGCGCCCAGGCGATGTTCGACGAAGTCCACGCCGGCGAGGTCGACATCCTGGTGGGCACCCAGATGGTCGCGAAGGGCCATGACTTCCAGCGCGTGACGCTGGTTGGCATCGTGCACCCGGACGCCGCCATGTTCAGCCACGATTTCCGCGCCGCGGAGCACCTGTTCGCGTCGCTGATGCAGGTGGCGGGGCGCGCCGGACGCGCCGGGTTGCCGGGCGAGGTGCTGATCCAGACCCGCTACCCGGACACCCCGGCATTGCAGGCGCTGATGCGCCATGACTATGATGGATTCGCGGCCAGCCAGTTGCGAGAGCGGCGCCAGGCCGGGTTGCCCCCGTTCTGCTTCCAGGTGCTGGTCACCGCCGAGCATGGCGAACTGGAGCGGGCCCTGCAGTTCCTGCAGGCAGCGCGGCGGCAAGCCGATATGTGCCAGTTGGCGGCCGAGGTGCAACTGCACGACCCGGTGCCGATGTCGATGGTGCGCATCGCCAACCGCGAGCGCGCCCAGATGCTGGTCGAGGCGACCGCCAGGCCAGCCCTGCAACGGTTTATGGCTGAGTGGGTGCAGACTTTCGCAGAGGTAGGAACGGAGGTGAAAGGGGTGCGCTGGCAGCTGGAAATCGACCCGCTCCGGATATGAGCAGGCGGCGCCGGAACTGCATGGGTGCAACCCGTCTTTCAGGGTTAACTCTAGGGTTGCACTGGGTTGCACCTTGAGGTTTTTCGGGAGTAAGATCGCGCCAGCTCACAGGCTGCGGCCGGTCATGCGTCCATGCCTGCGGCATTGGCGCGGCAGTACCGGCGGCGCCCCAGTTTTCGGAGAACTGCCCGCATGGCCACCACCACTCTCGGCGTCAAGCTCGACGACGCCTCGCGCGATCGCCTCAAGCGAGTCGCCCAATCCATCGACCGCACGCCGCACTGGCTGATCAAGCAGGCTATCTTCACTTACCTGGAGCAAGTCGAGCGGGGGCACCTGCCGCACGAGACCAGTGCCGCCGGCTTGGCCGACACCGATGGGGCCGACGCCTCCGACCCGGTCACCGCCGACGGCGCGCCGCAGCCGTTCCTGGAATTCGCCCAGAGCATCCAGCCCCAATCCGTGCTGCGTGCCGCCATCACCTCCGCCTACCGCCGTCCCGAGACCGACTGCGTGCCGGTGCTGCTGGAACAGGCACGCCTGCCGCAGCAGCAGGCCGAGGCCGCCATCAAGATGGCCAAGACGCTGGCCACGCGGCTGCGCGAGCAGAAGGTCGGCACCGGCCGCGAAGGCCTGGTGCAGGGCCTGATCCAGGAATTCTCGCTTTCGTCGCAGGAAGGCGTGGCGCTGATGTGCCTGGCCGAGGCCCTGCTGCGTATTCCCGACAAGGCCACGCGCGACGCGCTGATCCGCGACAAGATCAGCGGCGCCAACTGGCAGTCGCACCTGGGCCAGAGCCCGTCGCTGTTCGTCAACGCTGCCACCTGGGGCCTGCTGCTGACCGGCAAGCTGGTTGCCACGCATACCGAATCGGGCCTGAGCAAGGCGCTGACTCGCATTATCGGCAAGGGCGGCGAGCCGCTGATCCGCAAGGGCGTGGACATGGCGATGCGCCTGATGGGCGAGCAGTTCGTCACCGGCGAGACCATTTCCGAGGCGCTCGCCAACGCGCGCAAGTACGAGGCGCAGGGCTTCCGCTACTCCTACGACATGCTGGGCGAAGCGGCCATGACCGAGGCTGACGCCGTGCGCTACCTGGCTTCGTACGAGCAGGCCATCCACGCCATCGGCCAGGCCTCGCGCGGCCGTGGCATCTATGAAGGCCCGGGCATCTCCATCAAGCTGTCGGCGCTGCACCCGCGCTACAGCCGCGCCCAGCACGAGCGCGTGATCGGCGAGCTGTACGAGCGCCTGAAGTCGCTGACGCTGCTGGCGCGCCAGTACGACATCGGCATCAACATCGATGCCGAGGAGGCCGACCGCCTGGAGATCTCGCTCGACCTGCTGGAACGCCTGTGCTTCGAGCCCGAGCTGGCCGGCTGGAACGGCATCGGCTTCGTGGTGCAGGGCTACCAGAAGCGCTGCCCGTTCGTGATCGACTACCTGATCGACCTGGCCCGCCGCAGCCGCCACCGCTTGATGATCCGCCTGGTCAAGGGCGCCTACTGGGACAGCGAGATCAAGCGCGGCCAGGTGGAAGGCCTGGAGGGCTATCCGGTCTACACGCGCAAGGTCTACACCGATGTGTCGTACGTGGCGTGCGCGCGCAAGCTGCTGTCGGTGCCGGACGCGATCTATCCGCAGTTCGCGACGCACAACGCGCATACGCTGTCGGCCATCTACCAGATCGCCGGCCACAGCTACTACCCCGGCCAGTACGAGTTCCAGTGCCTGCACGGCATGGGCGAGCCACTGTACGACCAGGTGGTCGGCCCCACCGCCGACGGCAAGTTCAACCGCCCGTGCCGCATCTACGCGCCGGTCGGCACGCATGAGACGCTGCTGGCCTACCTGGTGCGCCGCCTGCTGGAGAACGGCGCCAACACCTCCTTCGTGAACCGCATCGCCGACGACACCATCTCGCTGGACGAACTGGTTGCCGACCCGGTTGCCGTGGTCGAGGCCATGCACCGCGACGAAGGCACGCTGGGCCTGCCGCATCCGCGCATCCCGTCGCCGCGCACGCTGTACGGCAAGAGCCGTCCCAATTCCGCCGGCATCGACCTGGCCAATGAACACCGGCTGGCGTCGCTGTCGTCGGCCTTGCTGGCGGGCACCAGCGAGCGCCAGGTCGCCGAGCCGATGCTGGGCGCCGCGCTGGTCGCCGATTCGCAGCGCTCTGCCGACGCCATCACCACGCCGGTGCTGAACCCCGCCGACCACCGCGACGTGGTCGGCCAGGTCACCGAAGCCAGCCAGTCTGACGTCGACGCCGCGCTGCAGGCCGCCGTCAATGCCGCGCCGATCTGGCAGGCCACGCCGCCGGACGTGCGCGCCGCCGCGCTGGAGCGCGCCGCCGACCTGATGGAAGCCCAGATGCAGTCGCTGATGGGCATCATCATGCGCGAGGCCGGCAAGACCTTCTCCAACGCCATTGCCGAAGTGCGCGAGGCGGTGGACTTCCTGCGCTACTACGCCGCCGAGATCCGCCGAGGCTTCGACAACGAGACCCATCGCCCGCTGGGCCCGGTGGTGTGCATCAGCCCGTGGAACTTCCCGCTGGCGATCTTCACCGGCCAGGTCGCCGCGGCGCTGGCCGCCGGCAACCCGGTACTGGCCAAGCCCGCCGAGCAGACCCCGCTGATCGCCGCCGCCGCGGTGAAGCTGCTGCGCGAAGCCGGCGTGCCAGCCGGCGCGGTGCAGCTGCTGCCGGGCCGCGGCGAGACCGTCGGCGCCGCGCTGGTGGGCGATGCCCGCGTCAAGGGCGTGATGTTCACCGGTTCGACCGAGGTCGCCCGCATCCTGCAACGCAATGTCGCCGGCCGCCTGGACGCCGCCGGCCGCCCGATCCCGCTGATCGCCGAGACCGGCGGCCAGAACGCGATGATCGTCGACTCGTCGGCACTGGCGGAGCAAGTAGTCGGCGACGTGGTCAACTCGGCCTTCGACTCGGCCGGCCAGCGCTGCTCGGCGCTACGCGTGCTGTGCCTGCAGGAGGACGTGGCCGACCGCGTGCTGGAAATGCTCAAGGGCGCGATGCAGGAACTGACCATGGCCAACCCGGACCGCCTGTCGACCGACGTCGGCCCGGTGATCGACGAAGAGGCGCGCGCCAACATCGTGCGCCATATCGACGCCATGCGTGCCAAGGGCCGCCGTGTGCACCAGGCCGATCCCAACGCCGCGCAGGGCGCCAGCTGCCGCAATGGCACCTTCGTGCCGCCGACGCTGATCGAGCTGGACAGCATCGAGGAACTGAAGCGCGAGGTGTTCGGCCCGGTGCTGCACGTGGTGCGCTTCCCGCGCGCGGCGCTCGACACCATGGTCAGCCAGATCAACGGCACCAACTACGGCCTGACGCTGGGGATCCATACCCGCATCGACGAGACCATCTCGTTTATCGTCAGCCGCGCCCATGTGGGCAACCTGTACGTGAACCGCAATATCGTTGGTGCGGTAGTGGGGGTCCAGCCGTTCGGCGGCGAGGCGCTGTCGGGCACCGGCCCCAAGGCGGGCGGCCCGCTGTACCTGCACCGGCTGCTGTCGGTGTGTCCGCAGGACGCGGTGGCACGCAGCGTGCGCGCGGCCGACGGGACCAACCACGCCGAGACGGTTGGCCCGGACGATGAGGCGGTGCGCGCCGCCGACGCCTTCCGCAACTGGGCCGGCACCGAGCTGCCCGCGGTCGCCGACGCCTGCGCGCGCTTTGCCGAGGCATCGCCGTCGGGCCTGGCGGTAACGCTGGCCGGCCCCACCGGCGAGCGCAACACCTACACGCTGCTGCCGCGCGAACACGTGCTGTGCCTGGCCGCGCAGGAAGGCGACCTGGCGCTGCAGCTGGGCGCCGTGCTGACCGTCGGCGCGCGCGCCGTATGGCCGGAAAACCCTGCTGCGCGGGGGCTGTTTGCGCGCCTGCCCAAGGAAGTACAATCGCGCGTCCGCATGGTGGCTGACTGGACCGCCGCGGACATCGCCATCGATGCGGTGCTGCACCACGGCGACTCCGACCAGCTGCGCACGGTGTGCGAGCAGGTGGCGGCGCGCCCGGGGCCGATCATCGGCGTGCAGGGACTGGCGCAAGGCGAGCCGACCGTCGCGCTCGACCGCCTGCTGATCGAGCGCTCGCTGTCGGTCAACACCGCGGCCGCGGGCGGCAATGCAAGTTTGATGACGATCGGCTGAGGCATTCTCGGACGCGCGTCTTGTCGAAGCGCGCACCGGTGGCGGCGATCCCGCCCCGGCGCGCACACCAAGGAGGGCGCGGCACTGCCAGGCCGCGCCTGGAAAAATACGCCGCTCAGGGCGCCATACCGGCACCACCGCGGCACAGAGTGGCACCAATTGGGACCCAAGGAGATCTGATGAGCTCGACATTCCACAAGACGGCACTGACCGTTGCCCTGACCCTGGCCGGCCTGACCGCCGCCTCCGCCGCCTTCGCGCAGGCACAGGAAATCAAGCTGGGCTACGCCGGCCCGATGACCGGCGGCCAGGCCCAGTACGGCAAGGACATGCAGAACGGCATCGTCCTCGCGATCGAGGACATGAACGCCACCAAGCCCAAGATCGCCGGCAAGGAAGTCAAGTTCGTGCTGGTCTCCGAAGATGACCAGGCCGACCCCAAGACCGGTTCGGTGGTCGCGCAGAAGCTGGTCGACGGCGGCATCCAGGGCATGCTCGGCCACTTCAACTCGGGCACCACCATTCCGGCGTCGATGGTCTACAACCGTGCCGGCATTCCGCAGATCGCCATGGCGACCGCGCCGGAATACACCAAGCAGGGTTTCAAGACTACCTTCCGCATGATGACCTCCGACACCCAGCAGGGTTCGGTGATCGGCGCCTTCGTGGTGAAGAAGCTGGGCGCGAAGAACATCGCCATCGTCGATGACCGCACCGCCTACGGCCAGGGCCTGGCCGACGAGTTCGAGAAGGCCGCCAAGGCCGCCGGCGGCAAGATCGTGCGCCGCGAGTTCACCAACGACAAGGCGGTGGACTTCAAGGCCGTGCTGACCAACATCAAGCGCAGCAACCCGGACATCATCTTCTACGGCGGCGCCGAGACCCAGTCCGCGCCGATGGCCAAGCAGGTCAAGGAACTGGGCATCAAGGCCCCGCTGGTGTCGGGCGAAATGTCCAAGACCGACAACTTCCTGAAGCTGGCTGGCCAGGCTGCCGAAGGCACCGTGGTGTCGCTGGCCGGCCTGCCGCTGGACCAGATGCCGGGCGGCGCCAACTACGAGAAGAAGTACGAGAAGCGCTTCGGCTCCAAGGTGCAGACCTACTCGCCGTATTCGTATGACGGCGCCACCGCGATGATGACCGCGATGGTCAAGGCCGGTTCGGCCGATCCGGCGCGCTACCTGCCGGTGCTGGCCGCGACCAGCATGCAGGGCGTGACCACCAAGACGCTGGCCTATGACGCCCGCGGCGACCTGAAGGACGGCGGCATCACCGTCTACAAGGTGGTGGGCGGCAAGTGGACCGTGCTGGAAACGGTTGGCGGCAAGTAAGCAATCCATGCTCGCCAGGCAAGACGCCACCCTCGGGTGGCGTTTTGTTTTTTTGCAAAGGCTTAAGAATGCGGCCACCGTGCCGATGGTTGTCCGGATGCGGATCGCCCTCATGGCGCATAATCCCGCACTCGCTTACCAAAATGCAGAAGGAGCAGTACGTGTCCGTGCCGGAAGTCAGCTACGACCACGCCATCGAGCTTGCCAACCAGGGCCGCTTTGCCGAAGCCCTGCAGATCGCCGACCAGCTCGCGCAGGCCCGGCCCGAGGTGGTCGATTTCGTCACGCTGCGCGCGCGGCTGCACTTTGACAACGGCGATGCCGCCGCGGCGCTCGCCGTGCTGGACGAGGCACTTGGGCGCCTCGACAGCCTGCCGCTGCAGCCGCCGCACCGCTGGGCCTCGCGCGGCGTGATCGCGCACCGCTACGGCGCCATGCTGATGAGCCTGGGCCGCGACGCCGAGGCGCGTCCGTGGCTGCATGAGGCCGCGCAGCGCAGCGGCTTGCTGTCGGGCGAATGGCCGGCGCATTTCCACGCCGGCCTGGCCGCGCTGCGCATGAACGACATGGCTGGTGCGGCGCGCTACTGGCACGATCTGATGTTCCGCAATCCCGACCTGGGCGCGGAGGACATCGCGCCGCTGGTGCGCGACTACATTGCCCGTGCCGAGGCCGCCGGCGTGCCGGTGGAGCCACTGATGCGCGTCTGCCTGGGTCGCGTGGCGCTGGACAACCCGCATTTGCTGCAGCTCGACGCCGATGCCGGCGACGCGCTCGCCGCCGACCAGGCCGCCCGTGTGCTGGCCGAGCATCCTGAGCATCCCGAGGCGCGCCGGCTGCGCGCGCCGCTGCGCTGGGGCGTGGGCGACACGCAGGGCGCGCTCGACGACCTGGCCGTCTACCTGCGCCAGGTGCCGGACCCGCAGGCCCAGGTACGCGAACTGGCCTGGCGCCATCAATTGGCCAAGGCCGGCGCGCAGGATGCCGAACGCGAGCCCTGGCTGCGCTTCGCCATCACTGACAAGTCCGACGACGGCGCCGCTTACTACCGCGCCGCCATGGCGCTGGGCGAGTTCATCGACGAAGTTCCCGCTGCCGAGGCGGCGCTGCGCCCCGCGCTGGTGGCCGCGTGCCGCCGCGGCGTGACGTGCGACGACCAGTATTTCGCCACGGGCCAGGGCGATGCCGCCGGGCACGGCGGCAATGCCGATCCGCACGTGTATTCCTTGTTGTGCCGCCTGCTGGCGCGCAGCCTGCCCGCCGACGCCGCTCACCTGGAAGAGCGCATCGCGCTGCATCGCCAGGGCATGGCCGCCAGCGAGTTCATCGACCACTGGATCGACCTGCTCGACTGCCATGCCGGCGCGGGCCAGCACGGCAAGGTGGTCGAGCTGGCCGGCGAAGTGCTCAACCGCTATCCGCTCGAGCGCAACCCGGCCGATGTCACCTGGGCCTTCAGCCGCCTGATCGCGGCCTGGAAGGCCATGGGTGGCGCCGAACCGGCCGAGGCCGCGCGCGCCGCGATGGCGCACATGGACGCGCGCCTGGATGCGCTGCCGGTGGAGGCCCGCAGCGAGGCCGCCCACCCGATGGCGCACGCGCGTGCGCACTTTGCCGCGCTGCTGCAGGCGCAGATGGCGCGCATGGACGAGCATGACCGTGCCGACGCGCTGGCCGAGATCGAAGCCCAGCAGCGCCGCGCGCTGCTGGTCGAGGATGCCTGGCTGTACAACCGCTTCGGCCTGCTGTGGCGCGAGCTGGGCGATCCGGAGCGCGCGCTGCCGATGTTCGAGCAGGCGGTCGCGCTGACCGAGGGCGATGCCGAGGACCAGGCCGGTCCGCGCGTCCAGCGCGGCCTGGTCCACAACGCCGCGCGGCGCCATGAAGCGGCCATGGCGGACTTCGCCGCCGCCTTTGCCGTGCGCGACGACTGGGATGCCGAGGTTTGCCTGCGCGTGGTCGAGTCGGCACTCGGGGTGCAGCAGCGCGAGACGGCGCTGGCTTATTTCGACAAGGCGCGGGCACGTGGCGCCGCGCAGGGCGCCACGCGCACTTTGTATGCGCAAGTGGAGACGGCGCTGAAGTCCACCCGCCCGCGCTGGAAAGTCTGGGGCGTCTGAAGCGCCGCACGGGGATCCGGACCCGCTGGGTTCCGCACAAAATGTAAAAAACGCCATCCGGAAGATGGCGTTTTTTATGAGAATTTGACCGAAGTTCGCAATGCGTTTGGTGCGGTGTCGGACAATCACTGACATGGATTGTGATGTGCTTACATTACCATGTCGACCATGAACGGACTGAGCCAACTATTTCCTACACTCCCCCTCGCCCCAGGCGGCTTGTTTTGGGTCGGACTCGCGCTGGTGGGCGCGGGCCTGGCGGGGGAGATCAGCCGCCGCTGGCTGCGCTGCCCGCGCATCGTGGGCTATGCCGTGGCGGGGCTCTTCGCCGGCATGCTCGGGCGTGGCGTCGTCGACGAGAACATGATCAACCAGACCCGTATCCTGATCGATATGGCGCTGGCGCTGGCCCTGTTCGAACTCGGGCACCGGCTGTCGCTGACCTGGCTGCGCGCCAACCGCTGGCTGCTTCTGACCAGCGCCTTCGAGAGCCTGCTGACCTGGGGACTGGTGGCGGCGGTGCTGCAATGGATAGGCGCCTCGCCCGGCGTGGCGATCCTGGCCGGCGGCATTGCCGTCAGCACCTCGCCCACCATCGTGCTGCAACTCAAGAACGAACTGCGCGCCGAGGGCCAGGTCACCGAGCGGCTGATGGCAATGGCGGCGCTGAACAGCATCTACGCCGCCGCGATCGTGCAGGTGACCACCGGCTGGCTGCATTCCGAATACGGCAACCTCGGCGCCGCGCTGCTGCACCCCCTCTACCTGCTGGTGGGTTCATGCCTGCTGGCATGGGTGGTGGGCAAGGTCGGCCACGTGATCTATGAGCGCATGTCGGCCGACGACCACTACAGCTTCCTGGTGCTGGTGGGCCTGGTTCTGTTCACGCTGGCGCTGACCCGGGTACTAAAATTGTCGATGCCGCTGACGCTGCTGCTGGCCGGCGTGGTGTTCAAGCACCAGGACAGCCAGCCGCATGTGTGGCCGCCGCACTTCGGCAGTGCCGGCAGCCTGCTGATCATCGTGATGGTGGTGTCGCTGGGCTTGCCGCTGACCGCGCATGACTGGGCCGTGGGCGGCGTCTATGCCATCGTGCTGGTGCTGCTGCGCCACCTCGCCAAGTTTGCCGGCGTGGTGTCGCTGGGATCGTTCTCGGGCCTGAGCATGCGCCAGTGCATGGCACTGGGGCTGGCGCTGGCGCCGATGTCGGGGCTGGCCTACCTGCTGATGAGCGATGTGGCGCGCATCTACCCCGGCACCGGACAGCCGCTGGCCGCCATCATCCTGTGCGCGCTGGCGATCGAACAACTGCTCGGTCCGGTGCTGGCAGCGTGGGCGCTGCGCTTCGCCGGCGAATCCCGGGCCAATGGAGGAGGGCGCTGATGTCGCTCGAATCGTTCAAGCAATCCGAGGCGCTGACCTTCGGCGTGGAGCTGGAGCTGCAGCTGGTCAACCGCCACGACTATGACCTGGCGCCGTTTGCGCCCGACCTGCTGCGCGCGCTCAGGGGCGCCGAGCATGCCGGCGACATCAAGCCGGAGATCAGCCCGTCGATGATCGAGATCAGCACGGGCATCTGCCACAGCTACCAGCAGGCGCTGGACGAGCTCACCACCATGCGCGACCTGATGGTGGCGGCCTCGCGCTCGCTCAACCTGGGCATTTCCGGCGGCGGCACGCATCCTTTCATGCAATGGGCCGACCGCACCATCTCGGACTCGCCGCGCTACCAGTACATTTCCGAGCTGTACGGCTACCTGGCCAAGCAGTTCACCGTGTTCGGCCAGCACGTGCATATCGGCTGCCCGAGCGCGGACGAGTCGCTGTTCCTGTTGCACGCCATCGGCCGCTACGTGCCGCACTTCGTCGCGCTGGCGGCGTCGTCACCGTATGTGCAGGGTGTCGATACCGGCTTTGCCTCGGCGCGCCTGAATTCGGTCGCGGCATTCCCGATGAGCGGGCGCGCGCCGTTCCTGCTGACATGGGACGCCTTCACCGCGTACTTCGAGAAGATGCGCAATACCGGCGTGATCGAGAGCATGAAGGACTTCTACTGGGATATCCGGCCCAAGCCGGAATTCGGCACCATCGAGGTCCGCGTGATGGACACGCCGCTGACGGTGCAGCGCGCCTGCGATATCGCCGCCTATATCCAGATGCTGGCGCGCTACCTGCTGCTGTCGCGTCCGTTCATGCCGCAGGAAGATGATTACCTGGTGTACACCTTCAACCGCTTCCAGGCGTGCCGCTTTGGCCTGGACGGCGAATACGTGCATCCCAACGAGCTGACCCGGATGCCGATCGCGGACCATATCCTGTCGATTTGCGATGCGCTGGTGCCGCATGCCGAGGCGCTCGGTTCGCTGCCGGCGCTGGCCAATATCCGCGCCCTGGCCGAACGTCGCGACGGCGATGCCGAATGGCTGCGCCAGACCGATGCCGATGCGCGCAGCCAGCGCGAGACCGTGCGCAAGGCGTGCGAGCGCTGGGCGGCGTAAGACCGCCCGGCCCCTGCGCTTTCGGCACTTACTTCACGCTGTAGAGCCGGGCAGGCCGGTTTCGATGCGCGCACCGCGGGTGCCCGGCAGCGCACGCGCGGATCAGCGGGACGCGGGCGGCGTCAGCAGGAATGCGAGCGCGTTGCGCCACCATGCCTCGTCGACATATCCGGTCCAGTCGTTGTGCCCCGCGTGGTCGATCACCGCCAGGCGGCGGGGTTCGTCCAGCGATTCATAGAGCGCCTTGCCGAGCCGGGGCGGCACGATGCTGTCGCGCTCGGCCACAACCACCATGACCGGGCGGCCAAAGGCGGCCAGGTGGGTCACGCTGTCGTAACGGTCGCGCAGCAGCCATCCGGTCGGCAGCCATGCATAGTGGTGTGCGGCGACGTGGGCCAGCTTGTCCCACGGCGTGATCAGCAGCACGGCGTCGACCTGCTCGCGCTGGCGCGCCGCGGCGGCGGCCGCAACACCGGCGCCGAGCGATTCGCCGACCAGCAGCAGCGGGCCGTCGAATTGGCGCCGGGCCTGCGCAATCGTCTGCCCGGCATCGTCGACGAAGCTGCGCTCGCCAAGCGCGCCGTCGCGCGGGCCATAGCCGGGGTATTCGGCCAGGATCACACGGATGCCCAGCCGCGTCAGCACGCTGGCGTAGTAGCCGCGATGGCCGGCGTGCCCGGCATTGCCGTGGAAGACGATGGCGGTCGCGCGGACGGGACCGTGCGGCTCGGCGAGCAGGCCGCGAAAATCATCCGGGCCCGGCCATGCGCGCAGTCCGGGCGCGACCATGTCGTCGACCGAGGCCTTGTCGGGAAAGTACAGGAAGCGATCCTGCAGCATCAGGACGGACCCAAGCAGGACCACGCCTGCCAGCAGCCAGCGCAGCAGGCGCCGCGCCGACGCGGGCCGTGCCGCGGACGGCGCGGTTGCCGGCATGGCGGGCGGGCTAGGCGCCGGCGAGCACCGGTTCGCACCGCACCTCGGTCCGGACCGAATTGGCGATAAAGCAGGCATCGTGCGCGGCATGGTGCAGGCGCTCCAGCTCGTCGCCGGTGGGCTCGCGCTCGCCGGAGAATGTGACCTGGGGGCGCAAGGTCACCACGGTCATCGCCATCTGGCCGTCGCGGTTCTTTTCCATCACGCCGGTGGCGGCATCGACATAGCGGTCGACGACAAAGCGCTGTTTCGCCGCCAGCGACAGGAACCACAGCATGTGGCAGCTGGACAGCGATGCGATGAACATCTCTTCCGGATCGACCGCGCTGGCATCCGACATCGGCAACGGCACCACATGGGGCGACGACGAACCCGGGACTTCGGCGCCGCCGTCGAAGCGCAGCACGTGCCTGCGGCTGTAGCGGTTGCCGGTGAATTCCTGCCCCTCGCGTTGCCACAGGACTTCGGCGGTATAGACAGACATGCGGTGACTCCCAAGGTTGGAATGCTTCAGGCGCCGTGCGGCACGCTCTCGCCGTCGCGCAGGCCCAGGCGCTGGTTGGCTGGCACCGCGATATCGATCAGCCTGGGCCGGGGCAGGTTCAGCTTGCGCATCATGTCGATGAACTCCTCGCGCGTGCGGCCGGATACGCGGCTGTTGTGTGCGCGCTCATGGCCGATGGTCGAGGAGGTCTGGCCCTTGTAGTCGTGCGCGGGATAGACCCGGGTGTCGTCGGGCAGCGCGAACAGCTTGCGGGTCAGGCTGTCGTACAGCGTGCCGGCGTCGCCCGACTGGAAATCGGTGCGGCCGCAGCCGTCGATCAGCAGCGCATCGCCGGTAAAGACGCGGCGCACGATGCCATCGGATGTGGGCTCTTCCCACAGGTAGCTCATGCTGCCGGCGGTATGCCCGGGCGTATGGATTGCGCGCAGCACCTGCTTGCCGAATGCGACAGTGTCGCCGTCGATCAGTTGCTTCTGTGCCGGCTTGATATCGCAGCCCGATGGCGCCGCGGTGTGCGCGCCGGTCTGCATGGCGAGATGGCCGGCGGAGGTGATGTGGTCGGCGTGGGCGTGGGTTTCGATGACCCAGGCCAGGTGTGCGCCGGTGTCCTTTACCAGCGCCAGGTCGCGTTCGAGCTGGTGGTCGACCGGGTCGATCAGCAGCGCGTCCTTCGTTTCCGCATCGATCAGCAGATACGTGAAGGTCGACGAGGTATCGTCAAAGAGCTGGTGGAAGGTCTGCATGGCGGGCCCTCTTGTTCTGCAGTCGGGGAATGCCGCCATGATACGCCGCGATGGATGCCCATTGGGTGCGCAATCGGTGCCTTCCGGCACCTCTCACTTGTTTATGGGAGGTCAGCACTCCACGATATTCACCGCCAGTCCGCCGCGCGCCGTTTCCTTATATTTCGTCTTCATGTCGGCCCCGGTCTCGCGCATGGTCTTGATCACCGAATCGAGCGATACGTAATGCGTGCCGTCGCCGCGCAGCGCCATGCGTGCCGCGTTGACCGCCTTGACCGACGCCATCGCATTGCGCTCGATGCACGGAATCTGCACCAGCCCGCCGACCGGGTCGCAGGTCAGGCCGAGGTTGTGTTCCATGCCGATCTCGGCCGCGTTCTCCACCTGCGCCGGACTGCCGCCGAGCACCGCGGCGAGCGCGCCGGCGGCCATCGAGCAGGCCACGCCAACCTCGCCCTGGCAGCCGACTTCGGCCCCGGAGATCGACGCGTTGAGCTTGTACAGCAGCCCGATCGCGCCCGCGGTCAGCAGGAAGTCGACCACGCCCTGCTTGTTCGCACTCGGCACGAAGCGGTCGTAGTAGTGCAGCACGGCGGGGATGATGCCGGCGGCGCCATTGGTCGGCGCTGTCACCACGCGCCCGCCCGCCGCGTTCTCTTCATTGACGGCGATGGCGTACAGGTTGACCCAGTCCATCACCGACAGCGGATCCGACAGCGTGCGCTCGGCGCGCTCGGTCAGGCTGCGGAACAACTCGGGCGCGCGCCGCTTCACCCTGAACGGCCCCGGCAGTTCGCCATCGGTGCGGCAGCCGCGCGCGACACATGCCTGCATCACGTCCCAGATATGCAGCAGGCCGTCAATGACCTCCTGCTCGCTGCGCCACGTCAGTTCGTTTTCCAGCATCAGCCGCGCAATGCTCTTGCCGCTGGCCTGCGCCATTTCCAGCATGTCCTTGCCGCTGCGGAACGGATGCGGCAATTGTTGCGCGGCTGTGAGCACCTGCGTGTTGGGTGCGCCCGCGGTGACCACGAAGCCCCCGCCCACCGACAGGTAGCGCGCTTCGCGCAGGCTTGCGCCGCTGCTGTCGAACGCATGGAACTTCATGCCGTTGGGATGCTCGGCCAGTGCCTCGCGACGGTAGAACGCGATGTGCTCCTTCTCGACGAAGGGCACGATATGGCGTCCCAGCAGCGACAGCTCGCGGCTCTTGCGCAAAGCCGCGAGTCGCTTGTCGATGGAATCGGGGTCGACGGTGTCGGGCGACTCGCCCATCAGGCCGAGGATCACGCCCTTGTCGGTGCCGTGGCCCTTGCCGGTGGCGCCGAGCGAGCCATACAGCTCAACCCGCACGCTGGCCACCTGCGGCAGCAGGCCGTCGCGCTCCAGCCCCTGCGCGAACATCAGGGCCGCGCGCATCGGGCCCACGGTATGCGAGCTCGACGGGCCGATGCCCACCTTGAACAGATCGAAGACGCTGACTGCCACGGAATGTCTCCAGCAATGGGATGGCCTTTGCAGAGGCTCTTTTTAGGCGGTCGGAGTACGGCAACGGACACCGCCGCAGGCGGTCCCGTCATCTTGAGCATAGTGCCACGGCCGGGCCTCCGCGGACGCGGCGGCACCGGCCTGTGTGCGCGTCAGTCGACCACGTAGTCGCTGACCGGCACGCAGCTGCAGAACAGGTTGCGGTCGCCATACACGTTGTCGGCACGGCCGACCGGCGGCCAGTATTTCTGCGTGCGCAGCGACGCCACCGGATAAGCGGCTTCCTCGCGCGTGTACTTGTGGGTCCACTCGTTGGCGGTCACCACCGCGGCGGTGTGCGGCGCGTGCTTGAGCGGATTGTCCTCGCGGTCGAAAGTACCGTCGGCGACGCGGCCGATTTCCTGGCGGATCGCGATCATCGCGTCGATGAAGCGGTCCAGCTCATGCAGCGCTTCGGACTCGGTCGGCTCGATCATCAGCGTGCCCGGCACCGGGAAGCTCATGGTCGGCGCGTGGAAGCCGTAGTCCATCAGGCGCTTGGCCACGTCTTCGTTGCTGATGCCGGTTTCCTTTTGCAGCGGGCGCACGTCCAGGATGCACTCGTGCGCGACCAGGTCGTGCTGGCCGGTGTACAGCACCGGGTAGTACGGCGCCAGGCGCTTGGCCACATAGTTGGCCGCCAGGATGGCGTTCTCGGTGGCGGCGGTCAGGCCGGCCGAACCCATCATCGCGATATACATCCACGAGATCGGCAGGATGCTGGCCGAGCCGAACGGCGCCGCCGACACGCCGCCGATGCCGCGGTCGTCGCGGCGATAGCCGACGCTGTCCTGGTTGGGCAGGAAATCCGCCAGGTGCGCGCCGACCGCAACCGGGCCGACGCCCGGGCCGCCGCCGCCGTGCGGGATGCAGAAGGTCTTGTGCAGGTTCAGGTGCGACACGTCGCCGCCGAACTGCCCCGGCGCGGCGGTGCCGACCATCGCGTTCATGTTGGCGCCGTCGACATAGACCTGGCCGCCGTGCTTGTGCACGATCTCGCAGATCTGCTGCACGCCCTGCTCGAACACGCCATGCGTGGACGGGTAGGTGATCATGATCGCAGCCAGGTTCTTGCTGTGCTGCTCGGCCTTCTTCGCCAGGTCTTCCAGGTCGACGTTGCCGTTTTCATCGCAGGCCACCACCACCACCTTCATGCCGGCCATCTGCGCCGACGCCGGGTTGGTGCCGTGCGCCGACGACGGGATCAGGCAGATGTCGCGATGGCTTTCGCCGCGGCTGGCGTGATACGCATGGATGATCAGCAGGCCCGCGTACTCGCCCTGCGAGCCGGCGTTGGGCTGCAGGCTGACCGCGGCGTAGCCGGTGGCGGCGCACAGCATGGCCTCGAGCTGGTCGATCATCTCGCGGTAGCCCACGGTCTGGTCCAGCGGGGCGAACGGGTGGATCTGGCTGAACTCGGGCCAGGTCACCGGGATCATCTCGCTGGTGGCGTTCAGCTTCATCGTGCACGAGCCCAGCGGGATCATGGTGCGGTCCAGCGCCAGGTCCTTGTCGGCCAGCATGCGCAGGTAGCGCAGCATCTCGTGCTCGGCGTGGTGGGTGTTGAACACCGGGTGGGTCAGGTACTCGCTGGTGCGCGCCAGTGCCGCCGGGAAGGCATCATTGGTGGCTGCTTCGAGCTTGTCGAAATCGAGGCCCGCCGGCAGCGGCTTGCCTTGCGTGAAGATTTCCCACAGCGCAACCACGTCGTCGCGGGTGGCGGTCTCGTCCAGCGAGATGCCGACGCGGGTGGCGCCGGCATGGCGCAGGTTGATGCCGCGCGCGGTGGCGGCGGCGTGGATGGCCTCGGTGTTGAAGCCGGTTTCCAGCGTCAGCGTGTCGAAGAAGGTGGCGTTGGTGCGGGCGAAGCCGAGCTGCTCCAGGCCGGCGGCCAGCGTCGCGGCCAGGCGATGCACGCGCTGCGCGATGCGCTTCAGGCCTTGCGGGCCGTGGTACACGGCGTACATCGACGCCATCACCGCCAGTAGCACCTGCGCGGTACAGATGTTGGAGGTGGCCTTTTCGCGGCGGATATGCTGCTCGCGCGTCTGCAGCGCCAGGCGATACGCCTTGTTGCCTTGCGCGTCGACGGTCACGCCGACCAGGCGGCCCGGCATCGAGCGCTTGAACGCATCCTTCACCGCCATGTAGCCGGCGTGCGGGCCGCCAAAGCCCAGCGGCACGCCGAAGCGCTGCGAGTTGCCCACGGCCACGTCGGCACCCCATTCGCCCGGCGCCGCGATCAGCGTCAGCGCCAGCAGGTCAGCGGCAGCCACCACCAGGCCGCCGGCGGCGTGCACGGCTTGCGCGATGGCGCGGTAGTCATTGATGTCGCCGTTCACGCCCGGGTACTGCAGCAGCACGCCGAATGCGCCCGCGGCTGCGGCGTCGGCGGCGGGGCCGACCTTGACTTCGATTTCCAGCGGCAGCGCGCGCGTGCGTACCACTTCCAGCGTTTGCGGCAGCACGTCGTCGGCGACGAAGAAGATGTTCGAGTCGTGCTTGTTCACGCGCTGCAGCAGCGTCATCGCTTCGGCGGCGGCGGTGCCTTCGTCGAGCATCGACGCATTGGCGATGTCCAGGCCGGTCAGGTCAGTGACCATCTGCTGGAAGTTCAGCATCGCTTCCAGGCGGCCTTGCGAGATTTCCGGCTGGTAGGGCGTGTAGGCGGTGTACCAGGCGGGGTTCTCGAAGATATTGCGCAGCACGACCGCGGGCGTGACGGTGTTGTAGTAGCCCTGGCCGATAAAGCTCTTCAGCACGCGGTTCTTGCGCGCCAGGCCGCGCAGTTTGGCCAGTGCCGCTTCTTCGCTCAGCGGCTCGGTGAATTCGCCCATCGGCATGCCGTCGCGGCGGCGGATGGCGGCGGGGATGACGGCATCGATCAGCGCGGCGCGGCTGTCATAGCCGAGCACCTTCAGCATGTGCTGCTGTTCGGGGGTATCGGGGCCGATATGGCGGGCGGCGAAGGCGTCGCGCGCCTCCAGTTCGGCCAGCGTGGGCCGGTTACCTTGGGCGGCGTTCATGGGAAGCGGGGCGTTCATTGGCAAGAACCTCGTGGGAAGCGCTGCGGCAGGTGGTCAGCCGTGCCGCGGCGCTGCAAATGCTGTGTGTCGATCCCGCGCGCGGGATCGACCGGGCGATCAGGCGCCGACGCTGGCCTTGTACGCGTCGGCCGACATCAGGCCGTTGACGTCGTCGCTGTTGGCCGGCTTGAGCTTGAACAGCCAGGCGTCGAAGGCATTGGCATTGACGCTTTCCGGCTCGGCCGTGGCGGCCTCGTTGACGGCGATCACTTCGCCGGCCACCGGTGCATAGATGTCGGAAGCGGCCTTCACCGATTCCACCACTGCCAGCGCGTCGCCGGCGCCGACCGACTTGCCCACTTCGGGCAGTTCCAGGAAGACGATGTCGCCCAGCGCGTCTTGCGCGTGGTCGGTGATGCCAATGGTGAGCGTGCCGTCGGCTTCGACGCGCACCCACTCATGCGACTCGGTGTATTTGAGGTCGGCGGGGAAATTCATGAAGGTTCTCCGGATTCAGATCTGTTTCTTGTTGGGTGATGCCTGCCCGGCAACGCTGCCGGCAGGCGAGGGCGACCGTTGGGTGAGCGGGTATTTCCCTTAGCTCACGAGTGCCTTGCCATTACGCACAAACGGCAGTTTAACCACAGTCGCGTTGAGTTTGCGGTCACGGATCTCCACCTGCACGGTGTCGCCGACATTCACGCCCTGCGGCAGGCGCGCGAACGCGATCGATTGCGACAGCGAGGGGCTGAAGGTGCCGCTGGTGATCTCACCGTCACCGGCGGGGGTCAGGACCTTCTGGTGGGCGCGGAGGACGCCGCCTTTGTCCCGCAGGATCAGGCCGAGGAATTGCTGGCGCGAACCGGCCGCGGCCAGCGCCGCCTTGCCGGTGAAGTCGCGCTCGCTTTGCAGGTCAACGGTCCAGGCCAGGCCCGCGTCCAGCGGCGAGGTGCTGATATCCATGTCCTGGCCGTACAGGTTCATGCCGGCTTCCAGGCGCAGCGTGTCGCGTGCGCCCAGGCCGGCCGGGCGTACGCCCGCGGCATTCAGTTTTTCCCACAGGCCGGCGACGCTGGCGGCCGGCACGACCAGCTCGAAACCGTCTTCGCCGGTGTAGCCGGTGCGCGCGACCATGACCTCGCCGAGTGCGGGGTCCTGCACCACGACAGCGTTGAAAGGCTTGAGCGCATCGGAAAGTTGGGTCGACGGGAAGGTGCTCCACACCTTGGCGCGGGCGTTGGGTCCCTGCACCGCCACGATCGCCAGCGGCTGCGCGCCCGCGGGCGCAACATCTTCGCGGCGCGGGGTGATGGTCACGCCGCTGCCGGTGGCATCATTGCGCGCGCGGATCCAGTCGATATCGCCGACCGCGGTGCTGGCGTTGACCACCAGGCGGAAACGGTCCTCGGCAAAGAAGTAGACGATCAGGTCGTCGATCACGCCGCCTTTTTCGTCGAGCATGCACGAATAGAGCGCCTTGCCCGGCGTCTGCAACTTGTCGACGTTGTTGGCCAGCAGGCCGCGCAGGAAGGCGCGGGTATTGGGACCGTTGAGATCGACCACGCACATGTGCGACACGTCGAACATGCCCGCGTCGGTGCGCACGGCGTTGTGCTCTTCGATCTGGGAGCCGTAGTTGACCGGCATGTCCCAGCCGCCGAAGTCGACCATGCGGGCGCCGAGGGCGCGGTGGATGGCGTTGAGGGGCGTGGCCTGGAGCGTCATGGAATCCTCGGGGCAATGTCGGGTTGCGAAAACAAAAAAGGGCCATCCGCCGCAACGATCGCTACGCCAATATGGCAAGCAATCCGCTGCGGCGGATGACCCCTCTGTCCTCGATACCTGAGAGATTACGAAGCGGATCCAGTGGACCCTGTCCTCGCGCGCCCCTTCGGTGGGCACGCTCGCCACGAATGGCGGGTGCCGCTCTCCAGAGTGCGGCATGCATCGTGTGCATGTTGCATGCCGATCCGAACGGTCCGTGGTGCCTGAGAGTTTTCGGGTGATACCCCTTCGGCGGCGCAGTTCTGCGCGCTCTCCCGGTCGGATGCGCGCAATTTACGGGAGGCCCCGGCCTTTGTCAAACCAGGCCGGACGGCCGCCCGCGGCTGTACCCATTCCTGCGCCCCGCCGCCAGGGGCGAACTGAAGCAGGGACTGAAGCGAGGTGTCGGAAGACTTACTTTTTCTTGTCGTCGGTCACGACGTTACCAATCACGCCGCCAACGGCCGCGCCACCCAGCGTACCCAGTGCGCTACCCTCGGTCAGGACGGCGCCGCCTACGGCGCCCGCGCCCGCGCCAATGGCGGTATTGCGTTGCTTCGGGGTCATGTCCGCGCAACCGGCGAATGCCGAGACAGTCGCGCCGATCAGGGTCACCTTCATCATTGTCTGCAAGGTTTTCATTGTTGGCTCCGAGTGATGGATATTGCATGTCCTAGACACGCCTGGACATGACAGTTAGAGCCTGGCGCGCGTTCATTGGCTCCGCCCTTTACGAAGTGTTACGCCAGTGACACAAGGAGGGCCGACGATGCGGCAAGCGCTGACTGACCGGCCTGCGGCCAGCGTGTTAACATCGACGGCTTTGCCGCCGGGGGAGTGTGCTGCCTATGTGCTGCCCATAGCGCGCGCCTAGCATTCGCCCCATCTATCCGCCCAATCTCCCGACCGTCCTTCGCATGAGCCACGGCCTGAATTCCGCCCAATCCGAAGCCGTCCGCTACCTGGACGGACCCTGCCTGGTGCTGGCCGGGGCGGGTTCGGGCAAGACCCGCGTGATCACGCAGAAGATCGCGCACCTGATCGAGGACAAGGGCTTCGAGCCGCGCCATATCGCCGCCGTCACCTTCACCAACAAGGCGGCCAAGGAGATGCAGGAACGCATCGGCAAGCTGATGGAAGGCAAGACCACGCGCGAGGGCAAGCGCATCCCGCTCAAGCAGCTGACGGTCTGTACCTTCCACTCGCTGGGCGTGCAGATCCTGCGCATGGAGGCGGAGCATGTGGGCCTGAAGCCGCAGTTCTCGATCATGGATTCGGACGACTGCTTCGGCCTGATCCAGGAGCAGCTGGGCACCACCGACAAGAAGCTGATCCGCGGCGTGCAAAGCACGATCTCGCTGTGGAAGAACGGCATGGTCGATCCCGAGGCCGCGATCGCGCAGGCCGCCAATGCCGACGAGCACCAGGCCGCGCTGGTCTACCGCAACTACGTCGCCACGCTGAATGCATACCAGGCGGTGGATTTCGACGACCTGATCCGCCTGCCCGCGGAACTGTTCGCGCGCAATGAAGCGGTACAGCTCAAGTGGCAGAACCGGCTGCGCTACTTCCTGGTCGACGAATACCAGGACACCAACGCCTGCCAGTACCAACTGCTCAAGCTGCTGGCGGGCGGCTCGCACCTGCGCGCACCGGCCTTCACCGCGGTGGGTGACGACGACCAGGCCATCTACGGCTGGCGCGGCGCCACGCTGGACAACCTGCGCGGGCTGCAGACCGACTTTCCCGACCTCAAGGTGATCAAGCTGGAGCAGAACTACCGCTCCACAGTGCGCATCCTGGAAGCGGCCAACGCGGTCATTGCCAACAATCCCAAGTTGTTCGACAAGAAGCTGTGGAGCGAACACGGCATGGGCGATCCCATCGCCATCCACCCGATGAATGACGAGGAGCACGAGGCCGAGTCGGTGGTGTTCCGCCTGTCGGCGCACAAGTTCGAGCGCCGCGCGCAGTTCCGCGACTACGCCATCCTGTACCGCGGCAACCACCAGGCGCGGCTGTTCGAGCAGATCCTGCGGCGCGAGCGCATCCCCTACGTGCTGTCGGGCGGCCAGAGCTTTTTCGACAAGGCCGAGATCAAGGACATCTGCGCCTATCTGCGCCTGATCGCCAATCCGGACGACGATCCCGCCTTTATCCGCGCGATCACCACGCCGCGCCGCGGCGTCGGCAACACCACGCTCGAAGTGCTGGGCACGTTCGCCGGGCAGGCCAAGGTGTCGCTGTTCGAAGCGGCGATGATGGGCGGCATCGAAGGCAAGCTGCAGCCGCGCCAGCTGGAGCCGCTGCGCGTGTTCTGCGAATCGATGGTGCGGCTGGCCGACCGCGCGGCCAAGGATCCGGCTACCGAAGTGCTTGACGACCTGATGGCCGGCATCCACTACGAGGCCTACCTCTACGACAGTTTCGACGAGCGCCAGGCGCAGTCGCGCTGGACCAACACGCTGGAGTTCCTCGAATGGCTCAAGCGCAAGGGTACCAAGCCGGAAGCGGCCGAGGGCGAGGAAGCCACCGGCTACGACAACGCCGACGGCTTCGGCAGCGAAGGCAAGAATTTGCTCGAACTGACGCAGACCGTGGCGCTGATGAGCATGCTCGAAGGGCGCGAGGAAGATCCCGACGCCGTGCGGCTGTCTACGCTGCATGCCTCCAAGGGGCTGGAATACCCGCACGTGTTCCTGGTCGGCGTGGAAGAGGGCATCCTGCCCCACTGCCGCGAAGACGACGACATGACCGACGAGAAGATCGAGGAAGAGCGCCGGCTGATGTACGTCGGCATCACCCGCGCGCAGCGCAGCCTGCAGATCAGCTGGTGCAAGAAGCGCAAGCGTGCGCGCGAGACCTACTCGTGCCAGCCGTCGCGCTTTATCGGCGAGATGAAGCTGGAAGAAGCGCCGGCGCCCAAGGACGAAACCCCGGCGATGAGTCCCAAGGACCGGCTCGGCGCGCTCAAGGCGCTGCTCGGCGGCCCGGGCAAGACGGCGGCAGGCTGAGGTTCGGTACAAGGCCGATACAAAACCCTACCAGGCCGACAAGACCGCGCGCGCCGCGGTCCTTAGCATGACGGTTGTGCCGCCTGCGCCTTTCACCGCTGTGCGGCTTTTGTGGCGGCACGGTCTGCCCGGGTCGTGCCGCTCCAGACATCACGTCTGGTTTTTCCCTGTAATTGGCCCCCGCCGTGCCAGCGTGCGGGGGCAATTTTTTTGGCGCGGCGCTCAGCGTCCCTGCGGCGGCGGTTCGCCGTGCGGCGGCGCCATCATCGGGTCCGGCGGCAGGCCGAGCCAGCGCGCGCCACCGGGCGCACCACGCAGGCGCTGGCGCTGGGCCGCGTCGAGGCTGTCGTCGAGCGCCAGCCAGCGTTCGCGCACGGCGCGCCGGTCCTGTTCCAGCGCCTGGTGCAGGCGGTCCATGGCTTCGACGCGCGGCCGCAGCGGGCCGTCCGGCGCCGTGTCGGCGGTCTCGCGCAGGAAGCGCGCGCGCAGTTCCAGCGCATGCGCTTGCGCCTCTGCCGCGGCGCTGCGCGCGGCCTGCCAAAGCCTGGCCTGGGCCGCGTTCAGGCCGAGCGACTCGGCCGTGGCCGGGGCAGGCATGGGCGGCGGCATGGCGCTGTGCGGCCCGGGGCCGGCTTGCAGGGCGATGGCCGGCGTGGCCGCCAGGGCGGCGCCGCATAGCGCCAGCCCGCACAGGCTGGTCCGCAGCCGTGAAGTCATGATGGACATGGAGCTCTCCTGTCGTGGTTTCGAAGCCGCTCCATGCTAGGGAAGGCCGCGCTGCATTGCTTGAGCACTTGGTCTGCGCCCGATTGCAATGGCGTACATGGCGGCCCCTTCGGCAACACTGCGTATCAGGCCTGATACAAAGCCGGCATAGTGCCGCCACCCGCCGCTGGTAAAGTGGGGCACCGCACGCCTCCGGCATCGGCACACCGTCGCCTGGTCCGCCCGGCCGCGTCGCCAGATGCCGTTCTCTTCGCTTATGGAATTCACTCCGCCGCTTCCCATCCGCCTGCTGATCGTCGACGACGATCCACAGATCCGCGCCATGCTGGCCGAGTACCTGTCCACCTTCGGCATGCATGCCGACGGGGTCGAGGACGGCACCGCGATGCGCCAGGCGATGGCCGCCACGGCCTATGACCTCGTCATTCTCGACCTGTCGCTGCCGGGCGAGAACGGCCTGACGCTGTGTCGCGAACTGCGCGCGCAGACCCATGTCGCCGTGATCATGCTGACCGCGCGCGCCGAACTGGCAGACCGTGTGGTCGGGCTGGAGGTCGGCGCCGACGACTACGTCACCAAGCCGTTCGAGATGCGCGAACTGGTGGCGCGCATCCATACCGTGCTGCGCCGCAGCCGCGCCCATGGCGGCAGCGCTGGCCCTGGCGTCGATGGCCGCCGCGCCGCTTCGCCGTCGGGCCACGAACTGCGCTTCGGCGACTGGCGCCTGAACACCACGCTGCGCCAGCTGGTCGACCGCGACGAGGTGGTGGTGCCGCTGTCCAATGCCGAATTCCGCCTGTTGCTGGCCTTTGTCGAGCAGCCCAACCGCGTGCTCGACCGCGAGCTGCTGATCAACCAGGCCCGCGGACGCGGACTCGACGTATTCGACCGCAGCATCGACCTGCTGGTCTCGCGGCTGCGCCAGAAGCTGCGCGACGATCCGCGCGACCCGGCGCTGATACGCACCGTGCGCGGCGAAGGCTACGTCTTCAGCGCAACGCCGGAGGGGTGAGCCCGATGCCCGGCAGCGGGCGCCTGGCGCGCTACGACTCGATGTTCCTGCGGCTGTTCGTGGCGATGGCCACGATCATGCTGGTCGTCCACCTGCTCGGCATGACGGTGATCGAAAGCCTGTTCCCGCGGCCGGGCATGGAACGCGTGCTGCGTGATGGTCCCGGGGGGCCGCCGCCGCCCGAAGCCTGGCGCCACGGGCCACCGCCCGACGGCGCTCCGGGCCGGCCGGCGGCGGCGGGCGCTGCGCCACACCGCCCGCCGCCGCCGCGCTGGCCGTGGCCACCGCACCTTGGCATGGTGATCCAGGTGGCGGCGATGGTGGCGGCCGCATGGGTTGGCGCACGGCTGCTGGCGCGCCCGGTGCAGCAGCTCGCCAGCGGCGCCGGCAGGCTGGCGCAGGACGTGCATGCGCCGCCGCTGGACGAGACCGGCGGCCCTGCCGAAGCGCGTGCCGCCGCGCAGGCGCTGAACCTGATGCAGCAGCGCATCCGCACGCAGCTTGCCCAGCAGTCGCGCTTCCTGGCCGCGGTCTCGCACGACCTGCGCACGCCGCTGACGCGCATGAGCCTGCGCATTGAACGCATCGATGCCGGCGAGGTGCGCTACCGCCTGCGCCAGGATCTCGCCGAAATGAACGGCCTGATCGACGCCACGCTCTATTACCTGCGCGACCGCGACGAAGCCAACGGCCCGCGCCAGCGCGTGGACGTGCTCGCCCTGCTGCAGGCGGTGGTCGACGACGCCGCCGACACCGGCCATGAGGTCGCCCTCAGCGGCCAGGCGCAGCCGCTGAGGGCGTGGCCCTCGGAGTTGCGGCGCGCGGTGGTCAACCTGGTCGAGAATGCGCGGCGTTATGGCGGCGCGGCCAGCATCGTGCTGAGCGACAGCCCCGCGCGGGTGCTGATCGATATCTGCGACGACGGTCCCGGCATTCCGGAAGACCAGCTGGCGCGCGTGATGGAGCCGTTCTACCGGCTCGAATCGTCGCGCAGCCGCGCCACCGGCGGAGTCGGCATGGGCCTGTCGATCGCCGCCGACATTGCCGCGCGGCATGGCGGCGAGCTGGTTTTGTCCAACCGTCCCGAAGGCGGCCTGCGCGCGCGCCTGTCGCTACCGCGCGCCTGACACCGCCAGCGTGACGTACTGCGAACCGCGCTGGCCGTGGCTGAAGTCAAGGGTAAAGTCCCCCACGTCGACACGGCCTTGCAGCGCGCGGCGCAGCTCGGCGGCTCCGCTGGCGCGCACGCCGGCCAGCGCCCGCGCCAGCCATGCGGCGCCGATATAACCGGCCAGCGTTGCCGAGGACGGCGGCTCATCCAGGTATTGCTTCATGCGCGCCACGTGCTCCCTGACCACGCGCAGCGTTGCCTGTTGCGGACCGGGCGCGACCTGGGTCAGCACCATGCCGCCTGCGTAGCCGGCGCCCAGGATCTCGCGCGCGGCCGTGGCACTGACCGACGACAGGCCGACCAGGAAGCCATACCAGCCCTGCGCTGCCAGAGCACGGCCCAGGCCGGCATAGGCCAGCGTATCGCCCGCCACGATCACGGCGCCGGGGCGGGCGGCTGCAATGCGTCGTGCCGCGGCGTCGGCACCCGGATCGGCTTTGGGATCGAGCGGCACCGCGCGCGTGCCGGTCTGCGCCTCCAGCCGGGCCAGCGACGGCGTGGCGAAGTCCGGCGCCACGGCCAGCGCCATCGCGCTCAGGCCATAGCTGCGCAACTGCCGCACCGCGGCGTCGAGCTCCGCCTGGTAGTCGGCGCGGGTGAACCAGATGTTGTCCCCGGCCAATGCCAGGCCTGACAGCGGCGCGACAATCTGCACGCCGCGCCGGGCCAGCTCCGTCGATGACGCCAGCGCCGGCAGCAGGCGGTCGCTGGCGCCGAAAAGCAGCTCGGCGTGCTCGCTGTCCGCCAGCGCCACCGCCTGTGCCAGCGCACGACGCGGATCGGGATCGGCGTCGCGCACCACGTGGGTGATCCGTACCGGGCCATTGGCGGCATTGGTCGCGTCGAACAGCACCTTGGCACCGGCCAGGTAGTCGCGCGCCAGGTCCGCCTGCGCACTGCCGCGGTCGATCAGGTGGCCCACCACCACGGTGCGGCGCGCCGGGGATTGGGCCAGCAGCGGTGCAGCGGGCAGCGCCAGGGCCGCTGCACCGGCCGTCAGCAGGCGTCGGCGCAGCGGTAGGTACGGCGGGGAACTCGGGGGCAGGGTGTCCGGCATGGGCATCGCGCAATAGGAAAGGGGCGCAACTCGCGCCGGCGCGCAGCGTATCCGCCACGTATGACAATCGTGTGACGCCGGGCGCCCACGCGAGTGTGCCCTGCCGGCGCTGCGCTTGACGACGGTCAACGCAACGCGCGGCGTGCAGTCCTAGCATGGGCTGTCAAAAACCGTTCCCCCGCGCCCCCATGAACCCGCTTGCCATGACTACCCCTGCGTCCGACCGCCGCGCGCTGTCGGACTTTCGCGCTCTCGCCGGCCGCATCGACGGCAACGGCCCGCGCTACACTTCCTACCCGACTGCCGACCGCTTCAGGAACGGCCCGGACCTGTCGCTGTACCACGACGCGCTGGCCGCCTGCCGTGCCGATGCGCCCGCGCCGTTGTCGCTGTACCTGCATATCCCGTTCTGCGAGAACATCTGCTACTACTGCGGCTGCAACAAGATCATCACGCGTGACCACGGCCGCAGCGCCCGCTACGTCACGTACCTGGGCCGTGAGATGGCGCTGCTGGCCGCTCAGCTCGGCACGCGCCGGCGCGTGCTCCAGTCGCACTGGGGCGGCGGCACGCCGACCTTCCTGGATCCCGCCGAAATGCGCCGCGTGATGGCGCTGCTGCACGAGCATTTCGAACTGGCGCCCGATGGCGAGCACTCGATCGAGATCGACCCGCGCCGCGTCGATGATGCGCGCATGGCGCTGCTGGCCGAACTGGGCTTCAACCGCGTCAGCCTGGGTGTGCAGGATTTCGATCCCGAGGTGCAGCAAGCCATCCACCGGATCCAGCCGTACGAAGAGACCCGTGCCGTGGTCGACGCCGCGCGCCGGCTGGGCTTCCGCTCGGTCAGCCTCGACCTGATCTACGGCCTGCCGCACCAGACCGCCGCGCGCTTCGGCCGCACCATCGACCAGGTGCTGGCGCTGCGGCCCGACCGCCTTTCGGTCTACAGCTATGCGCACCTGCCGCATGTGTTCAAGCCGCAGCGGCGCATCGACGAAAGCGCGCTGCCTGCGGCCGGCGAGAAGCTGGATATCCTGGTTTCCACCATCGAGCGCCTGACCGCCGAGGGCTATATCTATATCGGCATGGACCACTTCGCGCTGCCCGACGACGACCTCGCCGTGGCGCAGCGCGAAGGCCGGCTGCAGCGCAACTTCCAGGGCTACTCCACGCACGCCGGGTACGACCAGCTCGGCCTCGGCATCTCGGCGATCGGCGCGGTGGCGGGCCGCTACGTGCAGAACGCCCGCACGCTGGACGAGTACTACAGCGCGCTCGACCACGGCCGCCTGCCGCTGGCGCGCGGGGTGGCGATGACTGCCGACGATCACCTGCGCCGCGAACTGATCGGCGCGCTGATGTGCAATGGCGTGCTGGATATTCCCGCGCTCGAGCGGCGCCACGGCATTGACTTCAGCGCCGGCTTCGCGCCGGAACTGGCTGAACTTGCCACCCTGGCGGCCGACGGCCTGGTGCAGGTAGAGCCCGCGCGGATCACGGTCACGCCGCTGGGACGCCTGCTGGTGCGCCGCGTGGCGATGGTGTTCGACCGCTACCTGCGCGACGATGCCGCCCGCGCCGCGCTCGCCGGGCCCGAAAACCAGGGCACGCCCCAGGCCGCCAACGACGGCGCGCAACCGATCCGCATCGTGCCGCGGGCGCGCTACTCGCGCGTCGTGTAACCGCCGCCAGGCATAAAAAAAACGCCCGCGAATTTCGCGGGCGTTGTTGTCTGCGGCGCAGTCGTGTCTTACTTGGCAGCGTTTGCCATGTAGTCCGACGCGGCGATCACGTCGGCGTCCGGGCCGGCGTAGCCACCCTTGGGCGGCATCACGCCCTTGCCCTTCAGCGCGTAGTTGTGGACCGTGTCCATGCCTTCCTTCAGGCGCGGCGCCCAAGCGGCCTTGTCGCCGAACTTGGGCGCACCTGCCACGCCGGCGGCGTGGCAGGCGGCACAGACCTGGTCATAGACCTTCTTGCCGACGTCGGCCGACGCAGCAGCCGGCGCGGCAGCGGCTGCGGCCGGTGCCGGCGCAGCCGCAGCAGCCGGCGCGGCAGCGGCCTCGGGCGCCGCGGCGGTGGCCGGTGCCGCGGCAGCCGGTGCGGGCGGCTCGGGGAACTTGGCGCCACCGGCGTCGGCCATGTAGACCACGGCGCGGGCCAGTTCGTAATCGGTGTAGTCGTCAGGCGTGCTGCCGGCGCGCGGCGGCATTGCGCCCTTGCCGGCCAGCACCGACTTCATCAGACCGTCAAAGCCCTGGCCGATACGCGCGCTCCAGTCGCCGGCAGTACCGTACTTGGGCGCACCCGCCGCGCCCGTGGCGTGGCAGGCCGCGCAGATTTCCTTGTAGACCTGTTCGCCGGTCTTGAATACGCGCGGTGCGTTGGGATCCTTGATTTCGAGCGACGCGACCGGCTTGATGCGGTCGTTGACGGCTTCCGCGGTGCTGACAGCGCCGGCACTTTCAGTGGAGCCATGTCCCACAAAGTTGACCAGCAGGGCGATCACGAGGATCGGTACCAGGAAAGCCGCGATCACCACAGCGATCAGCTGCTTGGGTGTCTTGATGGGAGACTCGTGTTCGTGGTGTTCGTTGTGGACGTCGCTCATACAGAACTCTCAGTTTTGCAGGAAACCTTCTGGCCGCTCACCCTCGGCTTGCTTTATCTGGCCCTTGTCTGACCACTACCTGGCCCGCAAGGGGCCCGACAGAAGTCCGCCCCATGCTGCCTCGCGGCCATTGCCTGACTTGGGTCTGTCGCTATTTGCGCACTTCGGACGGTCTCCCGGGCCGGGCCCCGGATTGTCGCCGAATCCAGATCGCAAAGCCTTGATCCTGGTCGACTTCGTGAGGGGCACGATTTGACGCAAATAGCTGGCGATTATAGCCCCATTCCACCCTTCGCCAGTGCCAAAAGCGGCGGTTGCGAGACGTATGGCAGACCCTCCGGAGTGCCCCGCATGGACGGCGCGGGGCAAACGCGGTATCCTATGCGACTTTCCTGCGGCGGCATTCGCGCGCTGCACCGCTGTACCTGCAATACCGGTTGAAAAACCGTCTCTGTGCGCCCGTAGCTCAATGGATAGAGTACTGCCCTCCGAAGGCAGGGGTTGCTGGTTCGATCCCAGCCGGGCGCGCCAATCCCATCCGGATTCCCGCTTTTCCGCGACGAACGAACAGCAGCCATGTTCTCGCGGCACTCAGGCCGTCGGCGCAGGGGCGGTCCCGCTGTCACCCACCGGCTCCGGCACGCGGTCGTCGCTGACTACCCGGTTGCGGCCCGCATTCTTGGCGGTGTAGAGACGCCGGTCCGCCACCATCAGCATGGTGTCGAGGTTGTCGGTGCCGTCGGCGCCCAGATCCGATACGCCGATGGAGACCGTGAACTGGATATTGCCCTTGCCGGTCGCATCCGCTGCGGGCTCGCAGACGGCTTGCCCCAGGATCTTGCGCAGCCGCTCGGCGGCCTCGGCCGCTTCCGCGATGCTGGTGCGCGGCAGCAGCACGGCGAATTCCTCGCCGCCGATGCGCGCCGGCACGTCGATGGCCCGCACGGTCGCGCGCACCACGTCGGCCAGCTTCTTCAGCACGCGGTCGCCGCTGGCGTGGCCCCAGTTATCGTTGATGCGCTTGAAGCGGTCGATATCGATCATCAGCAGCGACATCGGCATCTTGTTGCGCAAGCTGTGGTTGTGCTCGATGGCAAAACGCGCCTCGAACACGCGGCGGTTGGCCAGCCCGGTCAGCGCATCGGTCTCGGCCAGCTCGCGCAGCGCTTCGCCGCGGGCGAGGTAGTGCGAGAACAGCTTGCGGAAGCCCTGCAGCGTGACCCACAGCAGCACCGCCAGCGACAGCGCGCTGGCCGCCAGCACCGCGCTCAGGTGCGAGGCGGTGCGCAGCAGCAGGTCCGGGGCGGAGAAGTAGTCCACCAGCATCAGGTTGCTGCTGCCGATGCGCTGGAACATCAGGCGGCTGCCGTCGCCAAGGCGCAGCGTGCCGGAACCGCGACTGAACATCTCCCTGGGCGTGGCTTCGCGCCAGGAGGGTGGGATGACCGCGGCAAATTTCTCGTCACTGCTGACGTTGCGCGTGCTGGCGCCGACCAGGCGGCCGTCGATATCGATCAGGAAGCTGCGCACGCCCCTGCGCGTGGTGCTGGTCAGGTAGGCATCCAGGCTGCGCTGTGAAATGCCCGAAATCGCCACGCCGCGGAACTGGGCGTGCAGGTAGACCGGCAGGCTGACTGTCAGGTACACGTCGCCGCTGCCATCGGCAGCCGGCACCATCTGCCAGCGCAGGGCGCGATCGGGGTTGTTGTGCGGCAGGTGCTCGCGCATGAAGCCTGCCTCGTCGACGCGACGCAATACGGCGGCTGTGCGCGCAGGCGGCACCGGCGGATGGGCGACAAAAAAGCCATTGGTCGAGACGTACATGAGCTTGCGCGTGACCAGCGGGTTGACCGGCTCGGCGCTGAGCAGATGGCTGAGGCCGCGTGCGACGTACAGCCCCGGCAGCAGGTCTTCATCGCGGCGGTAAAAGCTTTCCATGCCTTCCAGCATCCGGGGGCCGACGCCGAGCAGCACCGCATCGCCTTCCGGTGCCGGCAGCTGCCACAGGTCGTCGTTGCGGTGCGCGTAGGCGGCTTGCAGCGGCGGGTCGGCTTCGACCGCGTGCGGACCCATCTGCAGGCGAATCAAGTGCTGGGCGAAATTGCGCACGCTGCGCAGCCGTTCGGTCTCGACGTTCAGCACCGAACTGATGCTGGCCACCTGCAGTTGTTGCGTTTGCTGCAGGTTCTGCACCTCATGGTCGCGCAGCACCACCAGGCCGCGCGCGAAAATTACCAGCAGCAGCAAGGAAGCGGCGGCAAAGGATAGCACCACGAAGCGTTGCGGCGCGCGCACTGCCTGCTCCCAGAGGCGATCGAGCAGTGCGGAAAGGCGGGGACGCATGAATGACTCCACTCCAGGGGGTTCCTGAATCCGTGCACGCAGCCTACTGCATCAGCGATCGGGTTCGTGGGGCGCGGAATTCAGCGAAAGCTGAACTCATCATGTGCCATCCGGAATAAAAGGCAAAGGACGTCGATGAGTCATTGCTAAATGACGAATGATCGAGGCTGCAAAGCATTGATATCGCCACTGCCGGCATGGATGTCGACGCGCACTTAATTCCCGCCGCGAAAAGTTTCATGACGGTCCCGCCACCCTGGCCCATGGCCATGCTGATAGATTCAGCCGACCAACTTTCGTCCCGAATGCCATGCCATGGTTATCTCGACAAGCCTCCTGCGACGGCTGCGCGGCGCGTTAGCCGGCATTGCGCTGGCAGCGGCTGCGCACTCGGGCGAGGCCGCGCCGGTAAGCCTGCCAGGATCGCTGCCAAACATGGTGGGCCTCGGTGTCGGCTCCACCACCGAATTCGCCGGCGGCAAGGACCGCATGATCGGCGTAGTGCCCGGCGTACGCTACGTGACCCCGGGCGGGCGGTTGCTGGAATGGTACGGGCCGTATGCGCAGTTCAATTTCGGCGGACTGACCGGTTTCCAGTGGGGTCCGGCGGTGGGGCTGCGGCTGGGCCGCAACAACGTCGACGATCCGGTGGTAGCGCAGGTGCACGAGATCGACACGACGGTGGAGGCGGGCGGGTACATCGGCTATGAATACCTGAACCCCGGCAGCGTCCCGTGGCGGCTGCGCGGCGGCATCAACGTGATGACCAATGCGGGAATCGTTTACGGCGGCAGCCGCGTCACCGCCACCGGCACCTTCTGGATGCCGCTGCACCGGCGCGTCTATGCGGGCATGGGTCTCGGCGCGACCTGGGTCAGCGGCAGCTTCAACCGTACCTACTTCGGCGTAACGCCGGCAGACTCGGCAGCCAGCGGCCTGCCCGCCTACAGCCCCGGCGGCGGGCTGGAGCAGTTTACGGGCTGGCTGGCGATGATCTACCAGTTCGACAAGCACTGGTATGGCGGCGCGATGGTCTACGCACAACGGCTGGCCGGCGACGCGGCCGACAGCCCCATCGTCACGCAGCGCGGCACGCGCAACCAGATCACCTATGGCATCGGCCTGGCTTATTCGTGGCGCTAGTGCGGTCCGGCGGGTGGCCGGCTTGCTATGATGCAGCCATGGTCAACGAGTTAGTCATTCCCCACCACGAATACCTGATTACCGCGATCCGCGCGCAAGGCGCGGGCGGGCAAAACATCAACAAGGTATCGAACGCGGTGCACCTGCGTTACGACGTAGGGGCATCCTCGCTGCAGCCTGACCACAAGGAACGCCTTCTGGCCTTGCACGATCACCGCATCACGCGCGACGGCGTGGTGGTGATCAAGGCGCAGCAATTCCGCAGCCTCGAGCAGAACCGCGACGAAGCAGTGCGGCGCCTGCATGAACTGGTGCGCAGCGTGGCCACGCCGCCGCGCGTGCGGCGGGCCACGCGTCCGACGCTGGCATCGCGCCAGCGCAGGCTGGAAGGCAAGAGCCAGCGCAGCCAGGTCAAGGCGCTGCGCGGCAGGGTGTTCGACTAGCCTCGCTTGCGAGGCCAGCCTCAGGTCAGCATCAGGTCAGCGCGCCGACTGCAGCGCAGCAATGCGTTCTTCGATCGGCGGATGGCTGGAGAACAGCGCCATCCACGACTTGCCGCCGGCAATGCCCATGGCCTGCATGTTCTGCGGCAGTCCGTCCGGCTCCAGGCCGCCCAGGCGGCGCAACGCCGAGACCATCGGCGTGGGCGAACCCATCAGGCCCGAGGCGCCGGCATCGGCGCGGAATTCGCGCTGGCGCGAGAACCACGCCACGATGATGCTGGCCAGGATGCCGAACACGATCTCGCAGACGATCACGGTCACCATGTAGCCGATGCCGGGGCCGCTCGATTCCTCGTCGTTCTTGCGCAGCATCGAATCGACGAAGTAGCCGACCACGCGCGCCAGGAAGATGACGAAGGTGTTGACCACGCCCTGGATCAGCGTCAGCGTGACCATGTCACCGTTGGCCACGTGCGCGACCTCGTGCGCCAGTACCGCCTCCACTTCCTCGTGCGACATCGATTGCAGCAAACCGGTGGACACCGCCACCAGAGAGCTGTTTTTGGTCGCGCCGGTGGCGAAGGCGTTGGGTTCGCCATCGTAGATCGCCACCTCGGGCATGGGCAGGCCGGCGCGCTGCGCCAGCTTTTCCACCGTCTGCACCAGCCACAGTTCGGTGCTGGTGCTCGGGTGGGTGATGACCTGCGCGCCGGTGGACCACTTGGCGATGGTCTTGGACATCAGCAGCGAGATAAAGGAGCCCCCAAAGCCCATCAGCGCCGCAAAGGCCAGCAGCATGCCCAGGTTCAGGCCGTTGGCGGTCAGGAACCGGTTCACGCCGAGCACGCTGGCGGTGATGCTGAGGACGATCATGACGGCGATGTTGGTCGCCAGGAAAAGCAGTACGCGTTTCATGTGTGTATGGAATGCAGTCGAGTGCAATCGAAGTGGAGCAACGGTGGAGCAACTACGGCGGGGATGCGGACTAGCCGCAAGCGCGCACCGCACCCTCGGCACGGCGCGCAGGAAACGGCGGACGCGGACAACCGCGGCCGCGCACGCTCAGGCGCGCGGCGGGCGGGGCTGCAGCGGCAGGTCGGGTTCGGGCAGTGGGGCGCCGGCGTAGCGCGGGGGGCCGGCGCGGCCCGCCCACGCTGCAAGGCGCAGCGGAGATGCGGGCAGCAGCTGCTCGGCAAGGTCGGCGCCGGGCTGCGGTTGCGGCTCGGGGGATTCGGAGGCAGGCGCAGAATCTGCCAGGACGAACTGCTCAGCTTGCACGGCATCGCCGGCGACGTCGTCGGCTGCGCTTGCTGCCGTCGTGGTGGCAGACGCCGCCAGTCCGTCGCCGATCGTACCCGCGGCGTGCGCGAGCGCGCCCGCCCAGCCCGGAAGGGGCAGGAAGGCCAGCATCATGACCAGCAGGAGAAGCCGGAGCGAACGCAATTGGGGGACGACTTTTCGGTAGGTGTTGAGGGATTCTACAGGATGCGCCATGACGTCGGCGCCGGTTCGGCACGCCGCTGCAACGTTGCGCAGACTGCCCTACACTAAGCAAAACCCTGAAGCGATTACAGGGATTTGGCCATCCATGACAGGATTTCCACCATGCGTATCGGCGAACTTTCCCGTACCAGCGGCTGCGATGTCGAGACCATCCGCTATTACGAACGCGAGGGGCTGCTCGACGCCCCGCGGCGCGAGGCCAACGGCTACCGGCGCTATGACGACGGCCATCTGGTGCAGCTGAATTTCGTGCGCCATTGCCGCTCGCTCGGCATGAGCCTGTCGGACGTGCGCAGGCTGCGCGAGTTCGAGCGCAACCCGTCGCAGGACTGTGACGACATCAACACGCTGCTGGACCGGCAGATCGCGCAGATCCATGCGCAGCGGGTGGCGCTTGAAGCGCTGGAAGGGCAGCTGCGCGCACTGCGCGAGACCTGCCATCACCACAACCACCAGCCCGCGAGCGAATGCGGCATCCTGCAGAACCTGCAGCAGGCCGCCGCCGGGGCCGCCTGTGAATGCCATGCTGGCGCGCACGACGCCGGGCATGCCGCCAATGGGTGAGGTACGCGGGCCCACCGCTGTGCTACGATGGCTGTCACCGTGATTGCACCACAGCGGTGCACGAGCCCGGGCGGCGCCTTGCATAGTAAGCAATGACTTACCTTGCCGGCCTTACGGCCAAATGGCTGCCGCACACCACTCTTTTCTGCATGACCGTGAACGATCGCCTGACGCCGATGACCGACGCGCCTGTCCGCCTGCAGCGGACCGGCCGCCCGCGCGCGTCCGCGTTCGCCATGTCCCCCCGCCGGATCAGCGCACCGCCTGCATCCGCCCGGTTCCCAGCCTGACTCTCCCCCACAAGGGGCCCGGGCCGAACCGGGCCCGAGCCAGCCTCTCCATGGTTGCCGGCGACTGACACGCCGTCGCCGGCACCGTTGATATTCGCGCTGCTGCGCAAAGCCAAGACCTGACCGCCTCACCGCGCCGTCGCCTGCCACTTGTCATGCGGCCGGGCCGCGCCAACCCATGACTGCCGGAGCATCCGCCATGAAGGCCACCAAGAAGCAATCCGCCAAATCCACACAATCCACCCAGCTGGCGGCACCGTCGCTGTACCTGACCGAACTCGATGTCACGCGCCTGGAGCGCATCGCCAGCCGCGCCGGCTCGACCCAGCTCGAAGACATGCTCGACAGCCTGCTGGCGCGCGCCACGATCGTCGCGCCGGACGAAATCCCGACCGATGTGGTCACCATGAATTCCCGGCTGGTGTGCACGCTACCGGGCGATCCGTCGCCGCGCAGCTGGACCCTGGTCTACCCGGATGCGGCCGATTTCGACGCCGGGCGGCTGTCGGTGCTGTCGCCGGTGGGCCAGGCGTTGCTTGGCGCACGTGCCGGACAGACCGTCGGCTACCGCCTGCCGGACGGCCGCGAGCAGCAGGTGACGATCGGCGAGATCGCTTTCCAGCCGGAAGCCAGCGGCCAGTACACGCTCTGAGGCCGCCGCGCCCGCGCAGGCGCGTACCTGGCGTGCAGCACGGGCCACACGCACGTCGCGCTGCGTGCGTGCAACTGGCGATCCAAGGACACCGTTTATCGGCAAGCGAGTCGTTTCACGACTCGCAACGCACCATTCGTCGCAGCGGCATTTCTGCTTGCCCGCACTTTGACTAATCTTCAGTCCGTGCTCGCATAGCAACATAGATTGCCGGGCGGTCGGAATTTCACCCCGGCCAAGAATAAGACAGACGAAATCAGTTGAAGGAGTCCCGAAATGATCGCCAGACGTATCCTTGGCGGCGCGCTTGTGTTCGCGGCAGTGGCCGCGTCCGCTGCGGCGTTGGCTGCCCCCGCCACCAGCAAGGTCGGCAAGTTTGATGTGTATGCCGATGCGCTGCGCGCCGGCAAGTACGACGTGTACACGGACGGCGCCAAGCAAGGCAAGTTCGATACATATACCGATGGCGCCCGCACGGGCCGCTTCGATGTGTATTCGGAAGGCTCGCGCCAGGGTGGCAAGTTCGACACCTTCACCGAAGGCACGCATAGCTTCAGCGGCGAAATCTCCAAGCAAGGCAAGTTCGATACCTTCAGCGAAGGTACTCACACCTTCAGCGGCGATATCGCTGACCGCGCGCTCGACAACTCGCGCACCGGTGACGGCTCGCTGTACGGCTATCGCGTCTGAGCCGCGCCCGAACGCCTGACCTTTCCGGTCTTCACCCGACCTGAAGCGGCCACCACGGTGGCCGCACGTTTTCTCTCCCGCCTGCCCGGCCGACCTCCTCCTCCTTCTCTCTTCGCCTGGCAGGCGTTTTTCTCCCGCTTTTCTCCCTTCCCCACTTACCCGATTACCCGATTACGCTGATGGCACGCCCACGGCTGCGATAGCCTGCGCGCGTCTCATGCCGTCGGTGGCTGCGTGGCAGCGCCGTCTTGCTGCTCTACGTGCTGGTCCTCGTGCTGGTCCTCGTGCCGGTCCGCCTGCGCCTTCGGCGGCCTGCGCGCGATCGCCGCGTACAACAGCGGCACCGCCAGCGTACCCAGCACCGTCGCGCCCAGCATGCCGCCCAGCACGCCGGTGCCGACCGCCTGCTGCGCGCCGGCACCGGGACCGGTGCTGATGGCCAGCGGCACCACGCCCAGCACGAAGGCCAGCGAGGTCATCACCACCGGCCGCAGGCGCTGGCGTGCCGCGCGCCCGACAGCCTCCACCACGCTCATCGCGCTGGTTCCGCCCTCGCGCCGCAGTTGCTCGGCGTACTCGACGATCAGGATCGCGTTCTTGGCGGCCAGCCCCATGATCACCACCACGCCCACCTTGAAGTAGACATCGTTGGGCATGCCGCGCAGCCAGATCGCCGCGGCGGCTCCCATCAGGCCGGTCGGCACGATCGCAATCACCGCCAGCGGCAGCGTCCAGCTCTCGTACAGCGCCACCAGGCACAGGAAGATAAACAGCAGCGACAGCGCGAACAGCCACGGTGCCTGCGTGCCGGTCTGCTGCTGCTCGAAGGCGCGCCCGGTCCAGCGCACGTCGTACTCCGGCCCGAGCCCGCGCACCAGTTCAGTCAGCCGTGCCATCGCGGCGCCGGTGGTGTGGCCCGGTGCGACTTCGGCATTGATGCGCACCGAGCTGAAGCCGTCGAAGCGCTCCAGCGTGACTTCGCCATGCCCCCATTCGAGCGAGGCAAACGCCGCCAGCGACACCATCGCGCCCTGGGCATTGCGCACATGCACCCGCGCGAGATGCTCCGGATGCATGCGGAACGGCGCATCCGCCTGCAGGATCACCCGGCGCACCCGGCCCTCGCGCGCGATCTCGTCGATATAGCGCGAGCCCAGCGTGGCCGACAGCGTGTGGTGGATCGCCTCGGCCTCGACACCGAAGCTCTCCGCCTTGCGGTAGTCGATCTTCAGGTCGAGCGCGGGTACCGGCTGGCCGGTGGTGGCGCGCACTTCGCCCAGCACCGGGTCGGCCTTGGCACGCTCGATCAGCTTGTCGCGCGCGGCGAACAGCGCTTCGCGGCCGACCGGCTGGCGCGCCACCAGGCGCATGTCCAGGCCGCCGATGCTGCCCAGTTCCGGCAGCGCCGAACTGTTATAGGCGAACAGTTGCGCCGCGCCCCGGCCCGGCCACGCTTCCAGCCCGGCCGACAGCCGCGCCAGCACCGCGTGCGCATTGTCCTTGCGTTCGCGCGCCTTCCAGTCGGTCAGGCTGATGAAGACGCTGGCGCGCTGCTCGCCGCTGCCGCCGCTGGACCAGCCCAGCACGGCGAACGTGGAATGCACCGGGAAGCGCTCCTGCTGCATCCATTGCTCCAGCGATGCCACCAGCCGGCGCGTATCGGCCTGCGTGCTGCCGGCCGGCAGTTCGACGTCGACCACGATCTCGCCGGTGTCTTCCTCGGGCAGGAAGCCGCTCGGCATCTTCCACAACGCATAGCCGCACGCCAGCGTCAGTGCCAGGTACACCGCCAGCCAGCGCATGCGGCGCCGCTGCAGCGCGGCGACCCAGCCGGCATAGCGTTCGGTGAAGGCGGCGAAGCGCGCATCGAACCACGCCAGCGGCCCGCGCGCCGGCGCCGCGCTGTGGCGCAGCAGGCTGGCGCACATCGCCGGCGCCAGCGTCAGCGCAAAGAACAGCGAGAACGCGATCGACACCGCCAGCGTCACGGCGAAATGCCGGTAGATCACGCCCACCGCGCTGCCGAAGAACGCCATCGGCACGAACACCGCGCACAGCACCAGCGTCACCGCCACCAGCGCGCCGGAGACTTCGCGCATCGAGCGCGCCGCGGCCTGCATGGCGTTGACGCCGTCGGTGCGCATGATGCGCTCGACGTTCTCGACCACGACGATGGCATCGTCGACCAGGATGCCGATCGCCAGCACCACGCCGAACAGCGTGATCACGTTCAGCGACAACCCCAGCGCATACAGGCAAGCGACCGTGCCCAGCAGCGACACCGGCACCACGATGCAGGGGATCAGCGTCGCGCGCAGGTTGCCGAGGAACAGGTACAGGATCAGGAATACCAGCACCGTGGCTTCAGCCAGCGTCAGCAGCACGCGCGAGATCGATGCCTGCACGAAGGCCGCGCCGTCGTACGAGATCTGGTAGCGCACGTCGCCCGGGAAGCCGCGGCTGGCCTCGTCCAGCGCCGCGCGCACGGTGCGCGAGGTCTGCAGCACGTTGGCGCCGTCGGCCAGCTTCAGGCCGATCGAGGCGGCGTTGCGCGTGTTCAGCGTCGAGCCGTAGCGATAGTCGCTGGCCGCCAGTTCGACCCGGGCCACGTCGCGCAGCAGCACCGCCGAGCCGTCGGCCGCGGCGCGCACCACGATGCGCTCGAAGGCCTGCGGATCGCTCATCGGCGCGGGCGGACGCACCACCGCCTGGAACGGCTGCCCCGGCACCGCGGGCGCGGCGCCCAGCTGGCCCGGTGTCACGTTGCCGTTGCGCGCGCGGATCGCGGCTTCGACGTCGGCGGTGGTGAGGTTGTAGGCGTTCAGCTTGTCGGGATCGAACCAGATGCGCAGCGCGTACTCCGCCCCGTACGGCTCGGCCTTGCCGATGCCGGGCAGGCGGCGCAGCAGCGGCAGCACCGAGCCCGCGGCGAAGTCGCCCAGCGCGGTCTCGTCGAGCTGCCCGCTGTCCGAGACCAGCGAGACGTACATGAAGGCGCTGCTGCTGGCCTGGTCGACATACACCCCGCCGCGCCGCACCGCCTCGGGCAGAAGCGGCTCGGCCTGCGCCACGCGGTTGCGCACGTTGACCTGCGCCAGCTGCGGGTCGGTGCCCTGGCGGAAGCCGAGCGTCACGGTCGCGGTGCCGCCTTCGCTGCTGGAATCGAGATAGAGCAGGCCGGGGATGCCGTGCATCTGCTGCTCCAGCACGGCGGTCACGCGGTCTTCCACGGTGCGCGCGGACGCGCCCGGGTAATCGGCGTAGATGATCACCGTGGGCGGCGCCACCGCCGGGTACTGGGCGATGGGGATGCGGTTCAGGGCCACCAGGCCGGCGACGACGGTCAGGATGGCCAGCACCCAGGCAAATGCCGGGCGCTTCAGGAAAAACGACGCCATGTCAGGTCAGGGCTTGCACGGGCGCACGGTAGCAACAGATCGGCCGTGGCTCCGGTGCGGTTGGAACGGAACGGCTTTCGGGTGGAGACGCCGCCATCGACAGCATGGGCGGCAAGCGGCAGCGACATGGCGGCGCGGCTTGCCGCGCGGCGGCGGCACTGGCCATGCTGGCCGTGCCGGGTGTCGTGGTGCCGGTTCAGTCAGGGGGCGCCTGGCCCGTAGACCGGGTCCGGCGCGGGCCGCGGCGCATAAGGGGCCCGGCGGAGAGGGCCCGGCGCTGCGGCGCAAGGGGTCAATGAAGCTTCAGAGACCGGCGCCGGCGACTGGCCGTCGTGATGCGGCCTTGGCGGCGATTATAGACACGGAAGCGGGCGCGGGACAACGCAAGCGTCACATCGCCGCACCCCTCCGGCGTTGGGGTGCCCATGGGGCGAGGGCTTCAAGGCTGGCGCGCGGCGAAGGTGTCGCACTTGCGGACGTCGCCCGACTCGATGCCGCGGCGCAGCCAGCGCACTCGCTGCTCGCTGGAGCCGTGGGTAAAGGCCTCCGGCACGACATAGCCTTGCGACTGGCGCTGCAGCCGGTCATCGCCGATGGCGGCGGCGGCCTTCAGGCCTTCCTCGATATCGCCCGGTTCCAGCAGTTGCTGGTTGGCGCGCTGCGCGGTGGCGGCCCAGACGCCGGCCAGGCAGTCGGCCTGCAGTTCCATGCGCACCGATAGCTGGTTGGCCTGCGCCTCGCCCATGCGGCGGCGCGCGGCGTCGACCTTTTCGGACACGCCCAGCAGGTTCTGCACATGGTGGCCGATCTCGTGCGCGATCACGTACGCCTGGGCAAAGTCGCCGCTGGCGCCGAAGCGCTTGCGCAGTTCGTCATAGAAGGCCAGGTCGATATAGACCTTCTGGTCGCCGGGACAGTAGAACGGGCCCATCGCGGACTGGCCGGTGCCGCAAGCGGTCGGCGTGGCGCCGGAGAACAGCACCAGCGTCGGCGGCGCGTAGCGGCGGTTCAGTTCAGTCTCGAAGATGTGTTGCCAGGTGCGCTCGGTATTGCCCAGCACCTTGCGCGTGAAGACCGTCAGCTGGTCAGTGGCGGGCGGGCGGTTGGCCTGCTGTTGCTGTTGTTGCTGGCCCGAGCCTTGCAGCACCGATGCGCCCTGCATGATCAGCATCGGGTCGATGCCGAAGAAGTAAGACGCGGCCAATGCGACGATGACCGTGCCAATGCCGATCGACTTGCCGCCCAGCCCGCCGAATCCGCCGCGGCGGTCTTCTACGTGCTGGCTTTCGGCTTCGTCATCGAGGCGCATGTTGCAGGCTCCTTGTGGGCAAAAGTGATGGGGATCCCGGGGAAAGCCGGGTGGAAGTCAGTATAGCAATGGGCGTGGCGGTGGTTTTCTCCCACTCCCGCGCGCGGGAGTGGGGTCGGGAGGAGGGCGGGGGGGCAAAGGCTTACGCCCCGTGGATTAGAACCGAAGGCCTTGCTTGATGTGGTGCCTTGCTAGCCCACCCCTCACCCCAACCCTCTCCCCATGAGGGGAGAGGGAGAACACCTTGCTTAGGCTAGTTCGGGCGGGCCGGGTGCGCCCAGAACCGCTCGCGCCGTTCTATGTTCCCGGACAAAAAAAACACCACCCGATCACCCTGGAGACGGGCAACGCGGGCGGTGTGCGGCAAATATAAGAAACCGGGCTTGCGCCCGGTCCGGTCACTGCCTGAACGTTCCGGGACGGAACGCTGGTGAGGGGGCTAGGCCAATGCGGCTTCCCGCGTGGACGAAACCGTGGCCACCGCGCTGGCGCCGACTTCCGCCACGCGCAGCAGGTTGGTCGTCCCGCCCTGGCCGAACGGCATGCCGGCCGCGATGGTGACCTGGTCGCCGGGCGCGGCGTAGCCTTCCACCAGCGCCGCGCGCGTCGCGGCTTCGACCATCTCGTCGACACTCTGCACGTCCGGGCTCACGGTGGAATGGATGCCCCACGCGATCGCCAGGCGGCGCGCGATCTCCAGGTTGGGCGTGATGCTGACGATCGGCGCGCACGGCCGCTCGCGCGCGGCGCGCAGCGCGGTGGCGCCCGACGACGTATAGGTCACCGTCGCCGCCGCGCCGATGATCTGCGTGACTTCGCGCAGCGCGGCGCAGATCGCATCCTGGCGCGTGTTCAGCGGGGTCTCGTGCTGTGCGTCGAGCAGGTTGCGGTACAGCGGGTCGCGCTCGACCTCGGTGACGATGCGGTTCATCATCGACACCGCCTGCACCGGGTAGCGGCCGTTGGCCGACTCGGCCGACAGCATCACCGCATCGGCGCCTTCGTAGATCGCGCTGGCCACGTCCGACGCTTCGGCGCGCGTCGGCACCGGCGAGTCGATCATCGATTCCAGCATCTGCGTGGCGATCACCACGGGTTTGCCCAACTGGCGGCACACGCGCAGGATGCGCTTCTGCACGCCGGGCACGCGCTCGGGCGGAAGTTCCACGCCCAGGTCACCGCGCGCCACCATCACCGAATCGGACACGCGCACGATCTCTTCCAGCTCCTGCAGCGCGGCCGGCTTCTCGATCTTGGACAGGATGCCGGCACGGGTGCCGACGATCTCGCGCGCTTCGACGATATCGGACGGACGCTGCACGAACGACAGCCCGATCCAGTCCGCGCCCAGCGACAGCGCGAAGTCCAGGTCCTTGCGGTCCTTCGCCGTCAGCGCGGGGATGGGGATCACCGCGTCGGGCACGTTCACGCCCTTGCGGTCGGACAGCGTGCCGTTGTTGGCCACGCGCGTGGTGATGGTGCCGGTGGTCACCGACTCGATTGCCAGGCGCACCTTGCCGTCGTCGATCAGCAGCGACTGTCCCGGCTGCGCGGCTTCGAACAGCTCGGGGTGCGGCAGGTAGACGCGGGTGCCGTCGCCCGGCGTGGGATCGCTGTCGAGCACGAACACGTCGCCGGTGCGCACCGCGACCTTGCCCGCGGCGAAGGTGCCGATGCGCAGCTTGGGGCCCTGCAGGTCGGCCAGCACGGCGATGGGGCGGCCGGTCTCGGCTTCGACCTGGCGCACCGCGTCGTAGCGCGCGCGGTGGTCGTCATGCGTGCCGTGGCTGAAGTTCAGGCGGAACACGTCCGCGCCGGCCTCGAACAACGCGCGGATCAACGCGATGTCGGTGCTGGCGGGGCCGAGCGTGGCCACGATCTTCGCTTTGCGCTGGCGTCTCATGATGTCTCCTCTTCCATTCTCGGTAGCGGCGCGTCGGCGCCGCGAGTCAGTCGGTACTACGTTGGCGGCGATCGTCAGACGATCAGGATCGCGCGGAAATCGTTCACGTTGGTACGGGTCGGGCCGGTGACGATCAGGTCGTCCATGCCGGCGAAGAAGCCGTAGCCGTCGTTGTTCTCAAGGTGCGCGCGTGCATTCAGTCCGCGCGCGGCGGCGCGGGTCAGGGTGTCGGGAGACAGCAGCGCGCCGGCGTTGTCTTCGGAGCCGTCGATGCCATCGGTATCGCCGGCAATCGCATGCACGCCGGGCAGGCCGTCGAGCGCCACCGCCAGCGATAGCAGGAACTCCGCGTTGCGCCCGCCGCGGCCCTTGCCGCGCACGGTCACGGTGGTTTCGCCGCCGGACAGCAGCACGCACGGCTTGCTGAAGGGCTGGCCGCGCTGGGCGACCTGGCGCGCGATGGCGGCGTGGACTTCGGCCACTTCGCGCGCTTCGCCTTCGATGCAGTCAGACAGGATGTGGGCCTCGAAGCCCAGTTGGCGCGCACGCGCCGCGGCGGCTTCCAGCGATTGCTGCGCGGTGGCCAGGGTCACGCTGCGGTGGCCGCTGAAGCGCGCATCGCCCGGCTTGGGCGTCTCGCCGGCACCGCTCTCCAGGTGCGCGCGCACGTTGGCGGGCACGTCGATGCCGTACTTGGCGATCACGGCCAGCGCATCGGCGCAGGTGGTCGCATCGGGCAGCGTCGGGCCGCTGGCGATGAGGGTCGGGTCATCGCCGGGAATATCGGAAATCAGCAGCGTTTCCACGCGCGCCGGGGCGCAGTGCAGCGCCAGGCGTCCGCCCTTGAGCGCGGACAGGTGCTTGCGCACGCAGTTCATCTCGCCGATGCTCGCGCCGCTCTTGAGCAGCGCCTTGTTCACCGATTGCTTGTCGGCCAGCGACAGGCCCGGCGCGGGCGCGGCAAGCAGCGCGGAACCGCCGCCGGAAATCAGGCACAGCACCAGGTCGTCGGCGGTCAGGCCCTGGACCAGTTCCACCATGCGCTGCGCGGCGCGTGCGCCGGCTTCATCGGGAACGGGGTGGGCGGCTTCGACCACTTCGATCCGCTTGCACTCGGCACCATGGCCATAGCGCGTCACCACCAGGCCCGACAGCTCGCCTTGCCAGTTCGCCTCGACCGCCTGCGCCATCGCGGCGGCGGCCTTGCCCGCGCCGATCACCACGGTACGGCCCTTGGGCGGCGTGGGCAGATGGGGCGGCAGGCAGTGGCTGGCGCTGACGGAAGCGACCGCGGTGTCGAACAGGTCGCGCAGCAGGGCGCGCGGCGCGAGCTGTCCCGGAGTGGCTGCTGCGCGCTGAGGCGACAGCAGGGCGGCTTGTGGTTCGGTGGCAAGCATGAAGAATCCTGGTACTGACGGGGAAAGCGATTCGTCCCCGCTAGGCGGGGACGACGGGGGCAGCTGCTTACTTGGCGTTTGCGATCTGGTGGTTAGACATGATCTCGATCGCGCGGCACAGCGCCGAGTGGTCCTGCTTGCCCAGGCCGTTGGCGGAGCAGGTGTTGAACAGCTCCTGAGCGGTGGCGGTGTTGGGCAGTGCCACGCCCAGCGCCTTGGCACCCTGCAGCGCCAGGTTCAGGTCCTTCTGGTGCAGTTCGATGCGGAAGCCCGGGTCGAAGGTGCGCTTGACCATGCGATCGCCATGCACCTCCAGGATGCGCGAGGCAGCAAAGCCGCCCATCAGCGCCTCGCGGACCTTGGCCGGATCGGCGCCGGCCTTGGAGGCAAAAAGCAGGGCTTCGGACACGGCCTGGATGTTCAGCGCGACGATGATCTGGTTGGCCACCTTGGTGGTCTGGCCGTCGCCATTGCCGCCCACCAGCGTGACGTTCTTGCCCATCAGCTCGAACAGCGGCTTGACCTGGTCAAAGGCCTCTTGCGGGCCGCCGACCATGATCGTCAGCGATGCGGCCTTGGCGCCGACTTCACCGCCCGACACCGGTGCGTCCAGGTACGAAGCCCCCAGCTTGTTGATGCGCGCGGCGAAGTCCTTGGTGGCGATCGGCGAGATCGAGCTCATGTCGACCACGATCTTGCTGTAGCTGGCTTCCTTGCCGGCGGCCTTCAGCGCGGCGGCAACGCCCTTGTCGGCAAACAGCACGGCCTCGACGTGCGGCGTGTCCGGCACCATGATGACGATGATGTCGGCGCGCTTGGCGACTTCCTCGGCGCTGGTGCAGACGGTCACGCCTGCATCGACCAGCGCTTGCGGGGCCGGGTTGACGTCATGCACGAACAGCGTGTGGCCGGCGGCGCGCAGGTGGCCCGCCATCGGTGCGCCCATGATGCCCAGGCCGATGAAGCCGACGTTGCGTTGGTTTGCCATATTGATGTCTCCTTGCTTGAGAGTAAGTCTGTCTTGGTTCGAGTAGGTGGTAACGGGTTACCGCGGGGTTACCGCGAGGTTTCCGCTTGGCTTACTGCACGCCGTGCGCGGCGCGCCAGCCCAGGCCGGCTTCGGTCGTGGTCTTCGGCTTGTATTCGCAGCCGATCCAGCCGGTGTAGCCGATCTCGTCCAGGAACTTGAACAGGTACTGGTAGTTCAGCTCGCCCGTGCCCGGTTCGTTGCGGCCCGGGTTGTCGGCCAGCTGCACGTGCCTGATCTTCGGCAGGTTGGCCTTGATGGTGTTGGCGATCTCGCCTTCCATCCGCTGCATGTGATAGATGTCGTACTGCACGTACAGGTTGGGCGCGTTGACCTGGTTGATCAGGTCGACCGCCTGCTGCGTGCGCGACAGGAAGAAGCCGGGGATGTCGAAGGTGTTGATCGGCTCGACCAGCAGGTCGATATGCTCGGCCGCCAGCGCGCTGGCGGCGAAGCGCAGGTTTTCCACCAGCGTTTCCTGGGCCTGTTCGCGCTTGACGTTCTGCGGCAGGATGCCGACCAGGCAGTTCAGCTGGCGCACGCCCAGCACCTTGGCGTACTTGATGGCTTCGCCCACGCCGTCCTGGAACTCGCCGACGCGGTCCGGGTGGCAGGCAATGCCGCGCTCGCCCGCGTCCCACTTGCCGGCGGGCAGGTTGTGCAGCACCAGGTCGAGCTGGAAGCGGTTCAGGCGGTCAGCGATCTGGTCCGCGTGGAACGCATACGGGAAGAGGAATTCCACGCCGCGGAAGCCCGCGCGCGCGGCTGCTTCGAAGCGGTCGAGAAAGCCCACTTCGTTGAACAGCATGGTGAGGTTGGCCGCAAGTTTGGTCATTTGTCATCTCCTGTGACTTGGTTTTTGTGCGCCATCCCCGCTGGCGCGGGGATGGCGTTCTGGTCCTGCAGGGGCGGGAAGGTCTTACGCCGTTTCCACTTCTTCGGTCAGGATGGCCTCATCAGCGTCCTCGATATCCTCGATCGGCTCGAACTCGTTGATGTTGTCGATCTCGGTGCCCATCGCGATATTGGTCACGCGCTCCAGGATCACCTCGACCACCACCGGCACCGAGAACTCGGCCATCAGGTCGCGCGCCTCGGCGAAGGCGGGGGCGATGTCTTCCGGCTTGAACACGCGGATCGCCTTGCAGCCCAGGCCTTCCACCACCTTGACGTGGTCAACGCCGTAGCCGTTCAGCTCGGGCGAGTTGACGTTGTCGAAGGCCAGCTGCACGCAGTAGTCCATCTCGAAGTTGCGCTGCGCCTGGCGGATCAGGCCGAGGTAGGAGTTGTTCACCACCACGTGGATGTACGGCACCTTGAACTGCGCGGCCACGGCCAGTTCTTCGATCATGAACTGGAAGTCGTAGTCGCCCGAGATCGCCACCACGTCCGAATCCGGCGAAGCGGTCTTCACGCCGATCGCGGCCGGGATGGTCCAGCCCAGCGGGCCGGCCTGGCCGCAGTTGATCCAGTGGCGCGGCTGGTTGACCGACAGGAACTGCGCCGCGGCGATCTGCGACAGGCCGATGGTGCTGACGTAGCGCACGTCGCGCGGGAAGTACTGGTTCATCTCGCGGTACACGCGTTGCGGCTTGACCGGCACGTTGTCGAAGTCGCTCTTGCGCTGCATGGTGCGGCGGCGCTTCTGCACGTCGGCCACCCACGACTTGCGGCACGGCAGGCGGCCGGCCATCTTCATTTCACGGGCGACTTCGACGAACAGCTCCAGCGCGGCCTTGGCGTCGGAGACGATGCCCAGGTCCGGACCGAACACGCGGCCGATCTGGGTGGGCTCGATATCGACGTGCACGAACTTGCGGCCCTTGGTGTAGACATCGACGCTGCCGGTGTGGCGGTTGGCCCAGCGGTTGCCGATGCCCATCACGAAGTCCGAAGCCAGCAGCGTCGCGTTGCCGTAGCGGTGCGAGGTCTGCAGGCCGACCATGCCGGCTTGCAGCGGGTGGTCGTCGGCCAGCACGCCCCAGCCCATCAGCGTCGGCACCACCGGCACGTTGACCAGCTCGGCGAATTCGACCATCAGCTCCGAAGCGTCAGCGTTGATGACGCCACCGCCGCACACGATCAGCGGGCGCTCGGCCGCGTTGAGCATGGCGATGGCCTTTTCGATCTGGGCGCGCGAGGCGGCCGGCTTGTACGGCTGCAGCGGCTGGTAGGTCTCGGGATCGAATTCGATCTCGGCGACCTGCACGTCGAACGGCAGGTCGATCAGCACCGGACCCGGGCGGCCCGAGCGCATGATGTGGAAGGCTTGCTGGAACACTTGCGGCACCAGTGCCGGCTCGCGCACGGTCACGGCCCACTTGGTCACGGGCTTGGCGATCGACTCGATGTCGACGGCCTGGAAGTCTTCCTTGTACAGGCGGGCGCGCGGGGCCTGGCCGGTGATGCAGAGGATGGGGATCGAATCCGCCCAGGCCGAGTACAGGCCGGTGATCATGTCGGTGCCGGCGGGGCCCGAAGTGCCGACGCAGACGCCGATATTGCCCGGCTCGGCACGGGTGTAGCCCTCGGCCATGTGCGAGGCGCCTTCGACGTGGCGGGCCAGCACGTGGCTGATGTTGCCCGACTTGCGCATCGCCGAGTAGAACGGGTTGATCGCCGCGCCCGGCACGCCGAACGCCGTGGTCACGCCTTCCTTCTCCAGAACCGCGATGGCCGCGTCGATTGCTCTCATCTTTGCCATGATCTTGTCTCCAATGGTGGTGGGATTCGCATTGGAGTCGATCCTATTCCCCCAACCCGCCCGGGATAAACAGAAGGACGATCAGTTGATTCGATACTTCGGGTATGGAATGTGGCCTTGGAAGCCTGATGAGACGGTCGTCGATGGGACGCCAGCGTATGCAATTGGATATACGGTGTGATGAAGCGGCCACGCTGCGCAGAGGCAGGTACGCGCCGGCCCCGCCCGTCGCTGTGGCTATCCGGCAGGTGCCTGAGCGGTGAAAATGGCGCCATCCCGTTGCCCATGCCGACCATGTATTCCAGGCTGCCGCCCACCTACGAACTGCTTGAAGCGCTCGGCGCCGCCAGCGCGCCCGCGCCGTCATCGGAAAGCACCGGCGAATCGGCCGGCGGGCTGGCCCGTCTGCTGTGGATCGGATTTATCGTCGCGCTGGTGGCAACCCTGCTCGGCGGCGGGGCGCTTGCCGTGTGGCGGCTATGGCTGAAGCACCCGGTGCCGCCGTGGTCGCTGCGCGCGTTCGAGGCATTCCTGGCCGCGGCGGCAGCCTGCTATGTGGGCGCCGGGCTGGCGCGCACGCCCCCGCTGCTGGCCAGGCTGCGCAACCCGCTGCGCTGGCAAGCCCGGGAAATGGATCGCCAGCGCGCGGCCGAAGACGCGCTGCTGCGGCAACTGGCGCGCATTCCGCCGGCACAGCTGGAAGCGCGCCAGCGGCGCGTGGCCCTGCAACTGCGGCTATGGGAAGGGGCCGCGCGAACCGTGGGCCTGCTGCTGGCGCTGGCGCCCGCCGCGGTGGTGCTGGGCAGCGCCTGGCGCGCCTTGCCGCGTCCGGAGCAGACGGTGCCGACGCTGCTGTGGGGCTATGGCGTGATGCTGGTCGCCGGCGGCGCCAGCTACCTGTACCTGCATGTGCAGTGCAGCCGGCCGCTGCGGCGGCTGGCCTACGTGCTGGGCGAAGCCGCGCGGATGAATGCCGAACTGGATGCGCGGCGCGCGCAACGCGCCGCCGCCCGGCAGGAGGCGTGAGCAAGCGGGCGGGATCAGGCTGCGGCGAGATAGGTCTGCACCAGCCGCACCCAGGCCGCCGCGCCCAGCGGCAGCACCGCGTCGTTGAAGTCGTAGCCGGGGTTGTGCACCATGCAGCCGCCGAATTCGCCTTCGCCGTTGCCAAGGATCAGGTAGCACCCTGGCACTGCATTGAGCATCCACGCGAAGTCCTCGCTGCCGTTGAGTCCCTTCGGGGCCTGCGTGACCACATTGTCGGCGCCGACCAGTTCGGTGCAGACGCGCTGAGCCAGCAGCGTTTCGGCTTCGGCGTTGACCATCGGCGGCGTCAGCTGCCGGTAGTCGATCTCCGCTTCCACGCCGTGCGCCTGCGCGGTCAGTGCAACGATCTCGCGGATGCGCTGCTCGACCAGCGCGCGCGTCTCGGGCCGCGCGGCGCGCACGTTGAGCCCCAGCGTCACGGCTTCGGGAATCACGTTGTGCGTGGCGCCGCCACGGATAAAGCCGACCGATACCACCGCGGTATCGTCCGGCGCGACATTGCGCGCCACCACCGTCTGCAGCGCGGTGACGATGGCCGCCGCCGCTGCGATCGGGTCGCGCGCGCGGTGCGGCATCGCGCCGTGGCCGCCGACGCCGCGCACGGTCACGTCGGCCACGTCCGACGACAGGCTCACCGGCCCCGGCAGCACCCGGAACGAGCCCGCCGCCACGCCCGGCATGTTGTGCAGCGCGAAGATCGCATCGCACGGGAAGCGCTCGAACAACCCGTCCTCGATCATCGCGCGCGCGCCGCACAGGTTCTCTTCGTCGGGCTGGAAGATCAGGTTGAGCGTGCCGTCGAAGTCGGGCTTGCCGGCAATCGCCCTGGCCGCCGCCAGCAGGATCGCGGTATGGCCATCGTGGCCGCACGCATGCATTTTTCCGGGTACCCGGCTGGCATAGGGCAGGCCGGTCGCTTCGGTGATCGGCAGCGCGTCCATGTCGGCGCGGATGCCGAGGCGGCGCGTGCCGCTGCCGCGTTTGAGCTGGCCCACCACGCCGCTCTTGCCAATGCCAGTGTGGACCTCGTAGCCCCATTCGGCCAGCAGCGTCGCCACCAGCTTGCTGGTCGCGCCGACCTCGAAGCCCAGCTCGGGCTGTGCATGGATCTGGCGGCGGATGCCGACGAAGGTTTCGGCGTCGATGCCGATGGCCGGCAGCAGGTGCGGCAGGTACTGGAATGGCTGGAGCGTCGGTGCGCGGGTCATGGGATCGGTCTCCGGAAAATGTGCAGGGTTCAGTGGGCGCGGCTCAGTGGATGCGGTTCTCGCGGATGCGCAGCACCGCGAGCAGCGTGATCACGCCGCAGACCAGCATGTAGAGGGCGGGCGACATCGGGTTACCGGTGCGGGCCAGCATCCACGTGACGATAAATTGCGACGAGCCGCCGAACACAGTCACACCCACGCTGTAGATCACCGACAGGCCGCTGGCGCGCACGCCGGCGGGCAGCATCTCCAGCATCATCAGGAACATCGGCGTGGTGCCCAGGTTGACCAGCGCGGTCAGCAGCGCCGACACGCACAGCACCAGCGGCACGCTCGGATAGGCATTGATCAGCCAGAACGCCGGATACACCGCCAGCATGCTGAGCACCAGCGATGCGACCACCAGCGGCTTGCGCGCGACCAGGCGGTCAGCAAGGCGGCCGGCGAACAGCGACACCACCGTCAGCGTCAGCCCGGTGACACAGCCCGACAGGAACGACAGCGACGCCGGCATATGCAGCACGCGGATCATGTAGGTCGGCATGAAGAACACCACCAGGTACATCGTCGCGGTGCCGGCCGTGGTCGCCAGAATGCCTTTGAGCACGGTGGACCAGTGGTTGCGGAACAGTTCGCCGAGCGGGCTCGGCGCGTGGGCGTCGGCCTGGTGGGTTTCGTCGAGGTGCGCGCGGATATACAGCCCCACCGGCGCGATCAGCAGGCCGGCCAGGAAGGGCAGGCGCCAGCCCCAGCTTTCCAGCGACGCGGCCGGCAGCACGGCATACAGCGTGGCGCCGGTCAGCGCGCCCAGCAGCGCCGAAATGCCCTGGCTGCCGAGCTGCCAGCTGACGCGCCAGCCGCGGCCCTTGACCCCGCCCGCCTCCATCAGCATCGCGGTCGAGGCACCGATCTCGCCGCCGAGCGAAAAGCCCTGCAGCAAGCGGCCCGCGACGATCATCAGCGAGCCGGCGATGCCGGCCGACGCATACGGCGGCGCGAGCGCGATGCACAACGTGCCCAGCACCATCAGGCCGATGGTCAGCGTCATTGCCGCCTTGCGGCCGCGTCGGTCGGCGTAGCTGCCGATCACCACGCCGCCGAGCGGGCGCATCACGAAGCCGATGCCGAAGGTGGCCACCGCCAGCAGCAGCGAGCCGTAAGGACTGTCGGAGGGAAAGAACAGCTTGCCGATCAGCAGCGAAAAGAAGCTGTAGACGGTGAAGTCGAACATCTCCAGCGCATTGCCCAGCGAGCACGCCGCGATCAGGCGGAACTGGCTCTGGTTGCGAGGTGTGCTGGCGGTGCTGGCGGGGGCGGTCGTTACGCTGGCAGGCGTCGCAAGGGTGGCGTCGTTCATGCAAGGTCTCCACGAACTGGTGGGGGGCTGCACGCACGGCGGACCGGTGTTGTCGGGGCCCGGTGAGCAGGAGCGGCTCGCGCGGCAGTCAGGTTGGCAACCTGTGGCGCTGAGTATTCAGGCAAACGGCCCGGGACAAAAAATCATATATTTTCATCCTGATAACCAGATCGAATCACCGTCATAACCGGTGTCGTCACGGTATCGGGAAAACTACTGAAGGATGCCGGCAAAGCCTTGGCCGGAGCGGGGAATGGCCGGAAGTGCGGCCCGCGACGCGCGTCGGCGATTGCGCCCGCGGATGGGGCGTGTTGCCCCGCGCCGGGGCCTCCGGCACGGCAATGCACGGCATCCTGAAACAGGAAACGGAAACGATGAAGCTGCACCAACTGCGGGTCCTGCTGGCCGTGGCCGAGCACGGCAGCATTCATGAAGCGGCGCGCGCGCTGCATATCTCGCAGCCGGCGCTGTCCAAGGCCATCGCCGAGCTGGAGCGTGAGTTGGGCGTGACGCTGCTGTCGCGCTCGGTGCGCGGCGTCAGCCTGACGCCTACGGCCTGGCGCTGGTCAAGCGCGCCAGCGTGGTCGAGCAGGAGCTGCGGCACGCATTGGAAGATATCGAATCGATCCGCGGCCATGCCGAGGCCGAGCTGAACATCGGCTTTACCGCGGTGGCTTCGAGCGGCCCGCTGCCCGCGGCCATGGCGGCGTTCCGGCAGCGCTTCCCCAACGTTGCGCTGCGCGGCTTCGAGCTGCGCCCCCAGCAGATCCAGGAAGGCCTGCGCGAAGGGCGGCTCGACCTGGGGCTGATCTCCACCAACAGCGGCCCCGGCTCGGCCTCGCTGCAGTGGGAGCCGCTGTTTTCGGTCGGCATGAAGCTGGCGGTGCGCGCCGGCCATCCGCTGCGCCGCACGCGCCGGCTGCGGCCGCTGCTGGACGCCGACTGGCTGGTGCTCGACCCGGTCGACGACGCCGGCAGCCCGCTCGCCAGCCTGATGCGGCTGCACCGGATGGAGATGCCGCGCCGCGTGGTGCAGAGCGCATCGAACCTGCTCGGCCTGCAGCTGGCCACGCGCACCGACCTGATCAGCATGTGGTCGGACTTTGTCTTCCACGGCACCGGCGGCCCGCTGCAGCTGGCCAGCGACCAGCTGGTGCCGCTGCCGATCCAGGACGAGCTGCCGGATTTCCGCGTGTTCCTGGTCTATCGCTCGGTCGACCTGATGACGCACGCGTGTGCCGAATTCAGCCGTGAAGTGCGGCATTGTGCCCGCGAGCGCCGCGATGCGCCGCCCGCCATGCGCCGGGCCCGATCCGCTTCATAAGCGCCGCCGGGATGCCACGGCGGCGCCGATGCCGCACAATGGCGCCCGGGAGACTGATATCCGATGGACAAACTCAAGCAAATCGAAGCCTTTATCGCCGTGGTGGAGCACGGCAGCATGGCGGCCGCGGCGCTGACGCAGAACGTCACGCCGGTGATGATCGGCCGCCGCATCAACGCGCTGGAAGCGCGTATCGGCGTCAAGCTGCTGCACCGCTCCACGCGCCGCATCGCCGTGACCGAGCAGGGCGCGGTGTTCATGGAGCAATGCAAGAAGGCGCTCGCCGACCTGGACCGCGCCGAGATGCTGATCGCCGAAGGCAAGCACAAGGCCACCGGCCACCTGATCGTGTCGGCGCCGGCCGCGTTCGGCCGCAAGCACGTGGCGCCGCACGCGCCGGCCTTCCTGGCCGCGAACCCGGAAGTGCAGATCTCGTTCAACCTGACCGACCGCGTGGTCGACCTGGTGCGCGAGGGCTATGACGTGGGCATCCGCATCGGCGGCGCGATCGACCCCAACTTCGTCGCGATCAAGCTGGCGTCGAACAAGCGCGTGGTGTGCGGCACGCCCGCGTACTTCGCCAAGCATGGCGTGCCGCAGACGCTGGACGACCTCGAGCACCACAACTGCCTGGCGTTCAACCTGCAGGGCGGCCAGCAGCGCGGCTGGTACTTCAGCCAGAACGGCAAGGCCGTGACGGTGCGCGTCAACGGCAACCTCGACTGCAATGACGGCGAGCTGCTGCACCGCTGGACCGGCGAGGGACTCGGGCTGGGCTGGCGCTCGACCTGGGAAATCCTGCCGCAGCTGGAGAGCGGCGAGCTGATTACCGTGCTCGACGAATACGCGCTGCCCGACTACGACATCCTCGCGGTGTACCCGCAGCAGCGCCCGGTGCCGGCCAAGATCCGCTTCTTTATCGAACACCTGAAAGCGCAGTTCGCGCGTCCCGGCTACTGGATGGCCGGCGGCAACGGCGACTGAGGGCCATTGCGCGCGATGCCATGGCAGCCTGGCTGGCCGATCTCGTCGTCATCGTGCACGGGCTGTTTATCGTGTTCGTGGTGGCCGGCGGCCTGCTGGTGCTGCGCTGGCCGCGGCTGGCATGGGTACACCTGCCGGCCGCGGCGTGGGGCGTGATGATCGAGTGGTCCGGCTGGATCTGCCCGCTGACGCCGCTGGAGAATGCGCTGCGCCGTGCCGCGGGGGAGGCGGGCTACGGCGGGGGCTTTGTCGAGCGCTACCTGTTGCCGCTGATCTATCCGCCGGGCCTGACGCCTGCCGTGCAACTTTGGCTTGGCCTGATTGTGCTGGTGGTCAACGTGGCGGTCTACGCGGCGGTCTACGCGAGGTGGTGGCGCGGCCGGCGCCACCGTTGAGCGGAAGGCTTCAATGCGCCGGGTCAAAACGCGGCGCGCGTTTCTCCATGTTGGCCAGCACCGCCTCGCGCTGGTTGGGCGAGCCGACCAGGCGGTCCTGCTCGTCCGACTCGGCCTGCAGGATGGCGGCATTGTCGCCGCGCTCGACCACTGCCATCAGCCGCTTGGCGGCGCGGATCGCATCGGGATTTTTCTGCGCGACCTGGCGCGCCGCTGCCAGCGCCGCGGCGCGCGGGTCGTCGGCGACACAGGTGGCGAGTCCCAGCTCGCACGCTTCGGTGCCGCTGAGGACGCGCGCGCTGTAGATCAGCTCGCGCAGCACGTCGGGGCGCACCAGCCCGCGCGTCAGCACCATGCCGGCCATGTCGGGCACGAGGCCCCACTTCATCTCCATCACCGACAGCTTTGCATCGGGCGCGACGTAGCGCACATCCGCGCCCAGCGCCACCTGCAGGCCGCCGCCGAAGGCCACGCCGTGCACCGCCGCGAACACCGGCACCGGCAGCTCGCGCCACACCATGCAGGCATATTGCGGGCGATTGGAAATGCCATTGGTGCGCTTGCCGAGCCGTCCGCCGCCGATGCTGTCGCTTTCGCTGCCGCCACCATCGCCGGACAGCATGCCGGCCATGCGGCCCATGTCCAGGCCCGCGCAGAAGGCGCGGCCTTCGCCCGACAGCACCACGGCACGCAGCTCCTGCGTGCGCGCCAGTTGCTCGCCGGTCTCGATCAGCGCGTCGAACATCTCCTGGTCGAGCGCATTCATCTTGTCGGGACGGTTCAGGCGGACGTCGGCGACGCCGCCTTCGATGGTGACGATGATCCGTTCATTGCTGCTGGCGCTCATGCGCGGGCTCCTTGGGTTGGCGTGCAGGGTGTGCTGCAAACGGCGAGGACGCGGGTCAACGACCCTTGAACAGCGGCTTGCGCTTCTCCATGAAGGCGGCGACGCCTTCCTTGCAGTCTTCGCTGCGGCTGGCGCGCGACTGCAACGTGGCTTCGACTTCCAGCTGCGCGGCGAGGTCGTTGCCGAAGCTCTGGTTCAGCGCTTCCTTGATCATGCCGTAGGCGAGCGTCGGCATGCCGGCGAGATGGTGCGCGAGCTTGCCGGCTTCGTCCTGCAGCGCGGCATCGTCATGGACCTTCCACACCAGGCCGATGCGGTGCGCTTCCTCGGCATCGATCTTCTCGGCCAGGATGGCCAGCGCGCGGGCGCGCATCTCGCCGGCATAGCGCGGCAGGAAGTAAGTGCTGCCGGCATCGGGGATCAGGCCGATCTTGGAGAACGCCTGCAGGAAGGTGGCCGAACGGCCCGCCAGCACCACGTCGCCGGCCAGCGCCAGGCTCATGCCCGCACCGGCGGCCACGCCGTTGACCGCGGTGATGACCGGCTTGGGCATCTGGCGCAGCGCCAGGATGATGGGGTGATAGCGCTCGCGCAGCATCTGGCCGGAATCCTGCAGGCCGTTGCCGCCACCCTGGCGCGCGGCCAGGTCGGCGCCGGCGCAGAAGCCGCGCCCGGCGCCGGTGATCAGCACCGCGCGCACTTCGGCATCCGCCGCGGCGCGGTCCACGCCTTCGCGCAGTTCGCGCATCAGGTCGGCGTTCATCGCGTTGAGCACGTCCGGGCGGTTCAGGGTCAGCGTCGCCACGCCTGCGCCGGATTGGTAAAGCACGGATGCTGTCATCGTCGGATCTCCATGAATCGTTGTAGTTGCTTCTGTGGTTTGGGTCTTGTATCAGCGCATGGGCTTGAGCGCATCGGCCGACGCGTCACCCAGCTTGCTGCCACCGTCGCAGTCAAGGATGGTGCCGGTGACGAAGTGCGCGTTGTCGCTGCTCAGGTACATGGCGGCATCGGCGATATCGTCCTTGGTGCCGTAGTCGCGCAGCGCCAGGCGGGCCTTGTAGCGCGCCTCCACCTCCGGCGTCGGCGCCAGCCGCGCCATGCCTTCGGTATCCGCGATCGGGCCGGGCGAGATGCCGTTGACGCGCACGCCGGCCGGGCCCCACTCCATTGCCAGGCACTTGATCAGCATGTTGATGCCGGCCTTGGCGGCACAGGCGTGGGCCTGGAACATCATGGCGTTGACGCCCTGCGGCGCGGTGATGGCGATCAGCGACGCGCCGGGCTTGCTCAGGTAGTCGAAGCTGGCGCGGAATACGTTGAAGGTGCCGAGCAGGTCGATGTCGACCACGGTCTTGAACGCATTGGCCGACATGCCGACCACCGGCGCGAGGAAGTTGCCGGCGGCGCCGGAGATCACCACGTCGATCGGGCCGAGCTCCTGGCGCGTGCGCGCCAGTGCGGCCTCCACCGCGGCATAGTCGCGCACGTCGGCCGCCATGCCGATCGCGGTGCCGCCCGCGGCGGCGATGCCGTCGGCGGCAGCCTGGATGCGGTCCTCGGTGCGGCTGATCAGAGCCAGCTTCGCGCCGGCGCGGGCGAAGCCGTGCGCGATGCCGAGGTTGATGCCGGATGAAGCGCCGGCGATGAAAACGGTTTTGCCGGCAAAGGCGTCTGCGCGAAAGGCACTGGGCATGGGTCGTCCTCTTGGTCGTTGGTCAGGCAATGCGAAGGGTGGCCGCATCCGCAGGCAGGGGCCTGCGGATGCGGCGCTCAGGAAACGAAAACCGGCAGAGGGGGCGAACGCAGGCCGGACGGCCGCGCTGGGGCGGTGCGATCACGCATGATGGGTCTCCATGACGGTTGTTCTGGTGCGCGTCCGCGGCGATGTCGCGGCGCAGGCCTCTGTGTTGGGCCCTCGCGATCCTAACCCGAAGCACGCATTCGGTTATTGCCGCTTTTCGTCGGCGAAGGGAGTGCGTCAATGTGCGCGACCCCGCACGGCATCGTGGCCGCGGGCGGTTGCGCAAGTGATTGGCCGGAAAGGGAAATTGCCGCACCGCGGCATCGTCCGCGAGGGCCCGCGGGGCAACGATGCTCGGCGCCGCAAAAGCCAGCCCTCGGAAAAAAGAAAGCCCGCACACCGTTGCAGCGTGCGGGCGGCCTTCCGGCGATGATGCGCGAAAGGCGGAGTGCTCATGAAGTGCGCCCCCGCGTCTTCATGGCGAGGACAAGTGTGCCCGGAGGCGGCGCAAGCCGCTTTGACTCACGTCAAGCGCTGGCCAACGGCCAGCGCTGGTCCTACGCCAGCAGCGCCGCGACCAGGTCCTTGCCTCGCGCCGCCGGCGCGGTTTCCTCGAAATGCAGCGCGCTTTCGACATGGCTGAGGTGGTCCACCATCAGCGTGACGGCGCGCTCGGCATCGCCCGCGCGCGCCGCCTCGATGAATTCGCGGTGCTCGTCCGACGAGCACGCCGCATCGCGCCGGGACTGGTACAGCATGGTGATGACCGCGCTGCGTGCGGACAGCTCGCGCATCATCTCGGTCAGCACGCCGTTGCCGACCACCTCGGCCAGCACGATATGGAAATCGCCGAGCAGCCGCGTACGGATCTGCGCGTCGTTGCCGCCGAGTGACTTGCGCTCGGCGGCCAGGTGTTTGTCGATGCGCTTGTAGTCGGCCGCGGTTGCCCTGGCGACGAACTCGCGCGCCAGCGCCGCTTCCAGGATGCGCCGCACGGCGAAGACCTCGCGCGCTTCTTCCGCGCTGGGCTTGGCGACGAACGCCCCCTTGTCCGGCACGATCTGGATGACCTTGTCCTTGCTCAGCATCAGCAGCGCCGCGCGCACCTTGGTGCGGCTGACGCGGTAGACGCTGGCCAGCGCCTCCTCGCGCAGCTTGGTGCCGGGCGGGAGGCGGTGCGAGACGATCGCGGCGACGATGTCGTCGGCGATCGCTTCAGCGGTCATGTCGGGATCGATATGCTCGGGCATGGCAGCGCACTTGCGCAGGGGCTGCGCGTTGGGGAGATGCCGTGATTCTAGCGTCCCGCGACAGTCCCCGGCACGGCGGCAGGCGAACCGGCCACGGCGTTGTCATCCGCCATGGCGGCAAGGCCGGCGTCCAGGTCGGTCGCCTCGATCGTGCCGTTGAGCACGCCGCGCGCCCGTTCGCGGTCGATATCCTTTTCCCATGCCGCCACCACCACGGTCGCCACGCAGTTGCCGATCAGGTTGCCGAGCGCGCGCGCGATGCCGATGAACCAGTCCACCGACAGCACCAGCACCAGGCCGATTGCCGGGATTGCCGGATGCGCCGACAGCGTCGCCGCCAGGATCACGATGGCCGAGCCCGGGATGCCGTGCGCGCCCTTGGAGGTGACCAGCGCCACCGCCAGGATGCCGAGCAGGTCGCCCATCGCCAGCGGCGTGTTGGTGGCCTGGGCGATGAATACCGCGGCCAGCGTCAGGTAGATCGAGAACGCATCCAGGTTGAATGAATAGCCGGTCGGGATCACCAGGCCCACCACCGACTTCTTGATACCCATGAACTCGAGCTTCTTCATCACCTGCGGCAGCACGCTGTCGGACGAGGCCGTGCCCAGCACCACCAGCAGCTCGGCGCGCAGGTAGCGGATCAGCTTGATCACCGAGAAACCGCACACGCGCATGATGGTGCCCAGCACCACCAGCACGAACACGATCACCGCGCCGTAGAACAGGAACACCAGGAAGCCCAGCTGCTTGAGCGAGCCGATACCGTACTTGCCGACGGTGAAGGCCACCGCGCCCAGCACGCCCAGCGGCGCCAGCTTGATGATGAAGCCCATCATCTTGAACAGCGTGTGCGAGAACGTGTCGATCAGCCTGACCAGCGGCCGGCCCGGCTCGCCCACCAGCGACAGCGCGCAGCCGAACAGGATAGACACCAGCAGCACCTGCAGCACGTCGCCGTTGGCAAAGGCGCCGAACACGGTATTGGGAATCAGCTTGAGCAGGAAGTCGACCGTGCCCTGGTCCTTGACCTTGGTGGCGTTGTCGATAAAGCCGGCAATCGCCGACGCGTCGAGCGAGCGCGGATCCACGTTCATGCCGACGCCGGGCTGGAACACATAAGCCAGCACGATGCCCAGCGCGAGGGCGATGGTGGTGACGATCTCGAAATACACCACCGCCTTGATGCCGACGCGGCCAACCTTCTTCAGCTCGCCGGCGCCGCAGATGCCGGCCACCACTACGCAGAATACGATCGGGCCGATCAGCATCTTGATCAGCTTGATAAAGGCGTCGCCGAGCGGCTTGAGCTTGGCGGCGAATTCGGGGAAGGCGAGGCCGAGTGCCGTGCCGATCACCAGGGCGATCAGCACCTGGCCGAACAGCGAGCGGGTAAAGCGGGTGTGCAGGCGTGGGGTGCCCGGGCGTTGCTGCGAGGGAACTGCGTGCTGCATGGTTGTCTCCGTGCCGGGCCGGTCCTGCGCATGTGCGCTGGCTGGCCCATTTCGATCCAGGAATCACCGGCGGCCCCGTACTGCTCTGACGGCTGGGTGGGCTGCCGGCCTTACGTTCTCGGGCAGAGCTCAGGGTCGGGAGCGCGCCACCGCGCGGACGGCCCCCCTGTTGGGGCGGAATCCACGCAATCCGCTGTCCGGACCGGATTGTCCGCAGAGGATTGTCTGAACGTGGAACCGAATATAGTGCATATCATTTTTGTATGCAATTTTTGAATTCACTGTGCTACCATGAATCGCACAGAATAGAGCTTCGGCCACGGGCGCCCCGCCCGCACTGGCACCCCGCCAGCCACGCCGCCGCGGCTTTCACGCACATCCAGCAGGAGACACGTATGGCAGCAAATCCGTCGTCGGCCAGCATGCCGGCAGCCGCAGAGGTAGGCACGCGCATCATGGCCTGGGCCGATGCCCTGGCCGTCCACACCGAGCAGCCCGGCATGCTCACCCGCACCTACCTGACCGAGGCCCACCACGGCGCCGCCGCCCAGCTGACCGAATGGATGCAGCAGGCCGGCATGACGGTGCGGCGCGATGCCGCCGGCAACGTGATCGGCCGCTACGAAGGCACCACGCCCGACGCGCCGGCGCTGCTGACCGGCTCGCACTTCGACACCGTGCGCGACGCCGGCCGCTATGACGGCAACCTGGGCGTGATCCTGCCGATCGCGTGCGTGGCCGAATGGAATCGCCAGGGCAAGCGCTTTCCGTTCGCGCTCGAGGTGGTCGGCTTTGCGGAGGAAGAGGGCGTGCGCTTCAAGGCCACGCTGCTGGGCAGCCGCGCCATTGCCGGCACCTTCGACAACAAGGTGCTGGACAACGTCGACGACAGCGGCAAGACCATGCGCGAAGTGATGCGCGAGGCCGGTTTCGACGCCGCCGACCTGCCTGCCGCCAGGCATGAGCGCAGCAAGGTCGCAGCCTTTATCGAGGTGCATATCGAGCAAGGCCCGGTGCTGCTGAACGAGGGCCTGCCGGTCGGCGTGGTCACCGCGATTTCCGGCGCCACGCGCTTTATCGTCGAGCTGGAAGGCCTGGCAGGCCACGCCGGCACGGTGCCGATGGACATGCGCCGCGATGCCGCCATGGCCGGTGCCGAAATCGGCCTGTTCATCGAGAAGCGCTGCGGCGGCAAGCCGGGCCTGGTCGGCACCGTCGGCCAGTTCAACGTGCCCAATGGCGCCACCAACGTGGTACCGGGCCACGCGGTGTTCTCGATCGACATTCGCTCGGGCATCGACGCCGAGCGCGAGGCCGCCGTCAACGACGTGCTGGCTGAGATAGAACGCGTGTGCGCGCGCCGCAACGTGCGCGTGCAGGTGCGCAAGACCCACGAGGCGAACAGCGTGCCGTGCGCCCCGTGGCTGCAAGAGCAATGGGCCGCCGCCATCGCCCGTCAGGGCGTGCCGGTGCGCCATCTGCCGTCCGGTGCCGGCCATGACTCCATGGCCATTGCCGCCATTGCCGATGTCGCCATGCTGTTCGTGCGCTGCGGCAACGGCGGCATCAGCCACCATCCCACCGAAACCATGACCGCCGAGGACGCAGCACTGTCCGCGCGTGTGTTCAGCGATTTCGTCGAGCATTTCCGGCTGCAGCAGTAAGCCAGCGCCCGGAAGCCCACCCGAACCCTCCTGAGAAGTTACGAGAACAAGTCATGACCGCACGAGACAATATGAACCCCATCGAAACCACGCTGACGCAGTTCATCGACCAGCACCGCCCGCAGCAGGAAGCCTTCCTGGCCGAGCTGGTCAAGGTGCCTTCGGACAACCCGGCCGGCGATTGCGATGCCCACGGCAAGCGCGCCAAGGAACTGCTGGAGGGCCTGGGCTTCACGGTGGAGGCGCACAAGGTGCCCGACGCGCAGGTGAAGGCCGCCGGCATGATCAGCGCCACCAACCTGATCGTGCGCAAGCAGTTCGGCACGGGTGGCCCGACCATCGCCATGAACGCCCACGGCGACGTGGTGCCCCCGGGCCTGGGCTGGACCAAGGACCCGTACGGCGGCGAGATTGCCGACAGCGAACATGGCCCGGTCATATACGGCCGCGGCGTGGCGGTGTCCAAGTCGGACTTCGCCACCTACACCTACGCCGTGCTGGCGCTGATGGAAGCCGAGAAGCAGGGCGCGAAGATCAACGGCGCGGTCGAGCTGCAGTTCACCTATGACGAGGAAACCGGCGGCGACATCGGTCCCAAGTTCCTGCTCGACAACAACCTGAGCAAGGCCGACTACGCCATCTCGGCCGGCTTCTCGTACGGCATCACCTCGTCGCACAACGGCTGCCTGCACGTCGAAGTGACGGTCAAGGGCAAGCAGGGCCACGCCGCCATGCCGCACACCGGCGTCGACGCGATCGAGGCCGCCACCCACATCCTGCAGGCGATCTACGGCCTGCGCGCCGAGCTGGCCACGCGCAAGTCGAAGGTGCCGGGCATCGACACCGCGACGCTGAACGTCGGCCTGATCAAGGGCGGCATCAACACCAACGTGGTGCCGGATCTGGTGACCTTCCGCGTCGACCGCCGCATGATCCCCGAGGAAATCGGCTTCGACGCCGAAGGCGAGATCCGCGCCGTGGTCGAGAAGGCCGCCAAGGACCGCCCGGGCATCGAAGTGAAGGTCGAGCGCATCATCCTGGCCGAGCCGCTGTCGGAACTGCCGGGCGTGGAAAAGCTGATCGGCGCGCTGAAGAGCCGTGCCGAGTCGGTGTTCGGCGTGGAAATCCCGGTGCAGGGCGTGCCGCTCTACACCGACGCCCGCCACTACACCAAGCGCGGCATCCCGACCGTGCTGTACGGTGCCGGCCCGCGCACGCTGATGGAAGCGCGCGGCCATAACTCGGACGAGAACCTGCGCCTGAACGACCTGAACCGTGCGACCAAGGTGGTGGCACTGGCGTTGTCGGATCTGATGAAGTAAGCGGACGGGAATCTCCGCGCCGGTGACGGATCGGCGACAGAAACGCCACGGCTAGAGTCGTGGCGTTTTTTTTTGGCCCTTCCGCCTATTCCGGCAGCGTATCCGCCCCCGCCCCCAGCATCCGCTGCATCAACACCGTATCGATCCACTGCCCATGCTTGAAGCCGACCGCTTCCAGCCGGCCCACGGTGCGAAAGCCCAGCCGCTCATGCACGGCCAGCGAGCCGGCGCCTTCGCCGCTGGCAGTACAGGCGATCACCGCGACCATCTGGCGCCACGGCCCGGTTTCGCAACGCGCCACTAATTCGGCGAGCAGCGCCTGGCCCAGACCCTCGCCAACGCAGCGGTGGTCGATATAGATCGAGTCCTCGATGGCGAAGCGATAGGCGCTGCGGGTGCGGTAGGCCGATGCATAGGCGTAGCCCAGCACGGCGCCATCGCGCTCGGCGATCAGGTAGGGCAGGTTCTTGCGGCGCACCTCGGCGAAGCGCAGCTGCATGTCGTCGACGGTCGGCGGCATTTCCTCGAAGGAAGCGCGGCCGTGCAGGACATGGTGCACATAGATGGCGTGGATTGCCGGAACATCAGAGGCGGTGGCGTCGCGCAGCGTGAACGGCTTGCGATCGGCAACGGGTCGGAGGGATGCGGTGGCGGAGGTCATCGGGAACGCGGGCCAGTGGCTGGATGCATGGACCTGGGGCAACGCAGGATGCGTGCCCGGCACTTGCTCCCTTGTACCTGCCCGCAGCCCGATGCGTTGTATATAGTGCCGTTGGATTTGCACCGCATTAGTGCCACGCCCCAGCGTGGGGCGACATCAACAAGAAAGGACCACCTGCCATGATCACGATCTACCACAACCCCCGCTGCTCCAAGTCGCGCGAGACGCTTGCCATGGTCGAGGAAGCCGCCGGGCGCCTGGGCGAGCCGGTGGAAATCGTCGAGTACCTGAAGAACCCGCCGTCCGTGGCGACGCTGCGCCAGCTCAACACGATGCTGGGCGTGCCGGTGCGCGAGATGATTCGCGACAACGAGGCGCCGTACGCGGAACTGGGCCTGGCCGACCCCGGCCTGACCGATGCCGAACTGCTGGCCGCCGTGGCCGACAACCCGATCCTGCTGCAGCGCCCCGTGGTCGTCCGCAACCGCCGCGCCGCCATCGGCCGCCCGCCCGAGAACGTGGTGCCGCTGCTGGCCTGAACCGGACGCCTGAATAAAACCGGCCCCCACGAACCGTGGGGGCCGGCCGGTCTGCGAGACAAACAGCTTCAGGCGGGTCGTCTTAATGAACACCCAGCCAGTGCATGGCCTCCTGACCGAAAGCAATGGCCGCGAGCACGACCAGCAGTACCACCAGCGTCACCGTGCTGACGTACAGCGTGGCCTTGGCGACTTCGGCGTCTTCATCCGAGGTGTGGTGATGGGTGACGGGCGTGGTGCCCTTCGCGTGCGACGCATGCGGCCAGTGAATCCGGCCGGCGATGTCCTTCAAGTGCAGGTCGGTAGGAAAACGCATGATCGACACCTCCTCGGCGGGGCGCCGCGCGGCTCCGGGCAACATCGGTCAGGCGGATGATGGCGGGTTTGCGCAAGTGCGCCGAATAGTCAGTTGGCTCGTTTCGCCCGGTGCGCCACATCCACTTCTACTATAGGCGGGCTGGCGCCGGATGCGAGCGCGCGGCCTGCAAGGGGCGTGCCGTGGCTCACGCTGCGCCGCAGCAGTGGATCAGGGTTCCGGCTCAGATTGTGAGGGCTCGCTTGCGCCAGGAGCCTCGGCTGGCGCCAGGCTTGCCAGCGCCGCTTCCCGCTCGCGCAGCGTTGCCAGCATGTTGCAGAACAGCGCGCCCTGTTCCAGGGCATCGTCAAGCGCCACATGGGTGTGAGGCAGCGGATCCAGCCATTCCGCCGGGAACGCCGCTTTCACGGTCTTGCGGTAGGGGCGCCCCGTCAGGGCAAAGCCAAGCGTCTTGATGTCCAGCGCGGCCCAGCCAAAGGGCGAGCGGCCGGCAAAGCGCATCATGTACCAGAACATCCAGGTGAAATCGAAGCCGGCCGGGAACGCCACGAAGACCGGCTTGCCCGGCAGGCTCTCGACCCACTCCACGTAGCGCACCATCGCGTCTTGCGGGCGCTGCAGGTCGCGCCGGCAGGCGCTCCAGGCCTCGGGCTGGGTTTGCCACCACTGCATCTGCACGGGGTGACCGGCGGCGCCTGGGAGCGTCTCCAGATTCGCCGAAAACGTGCTGACCACAGTCTTGTCCGCCAGCATGGCCGCGGACGCGAACGACAGCATCGAATGCGGACCCGGGATCGGGCCGTCGGCCTCGACGTCGGTGCTGACGTAGATTTCCGGCCGGGTGTCGGGCAGCTGTCGCTTGGCCATGGCGTCAGCCCGCGTCGATCAGGTGGTCGGCCACGAAGGGATTGTTGCGGCGCTCCTCGCCGAAGGTCGAAACCGGGCCGTGGCCGGGAATGAAGGTCACGTCCTCGCCCAGCGGCCACAGCCGCGTGCGGATCGAGCGGATCAGGTCGGCATGGTTGCCGCGCGGGAAATCGGTACGGCCGATCGAGCCGGCGAACAGCACGTCGCCCACCACCGCGAGCTGGTTGGCGCGCGAGAAGAACACCACGTGACCGGGCGTGTGGCCCGGGCAGTGGTAGACCTCCAGCGTTTCATTGCCGAACTGCACGGTGTCGCCGTTTTCAAGCCAGCGGTCAGGCTCAAAGCTCTCCGCATGGCCAAAGCCGAAGCGCCGCGTCTGTTCGGGCAGTTGCTCGATCCAGAAGCGCTCATCCTGCTGCGGCCCTTCGATGGGAATGCCGAATTCCCGCGCCAGCGCCGCGGCACCGGCGCAGTGGTCGACGTGACCGTGCGTCAGGAAGATCTTCTGCAGCGTGACCCCTTGCTCCCGGACCGCTTCGCGGATGCGCTCGAGGTCGCCGCCCGGGTCGCAGACGGCGGCTGTGCCGGTGCTTTCGTCGATCAGCAACGAACAGTTCTGCTGGAAGGGCGTGACTGGGATAAGGAGGACTTTCATCGGTGGATTTTTGTGATCGATACGGCATTGGCAACAGGCGCCGTACGCGCGGGGACGGTGTCGAAAAACCACCCGGCATTCATGCTTTGCATTGTAGCGCCGGGCGGAAAATTGTTGCGGCGCATATCCATATATGCCTCTTGCGCCTCTTCGTTACAAAATCGCCGGATCGCCCGCAATCCCTTGTCACACCGACGATCGCGGGCGAGATCGCCCTCGTTCGTGCGAGATCGAACAGATTTCGTAACAAAATGAAAGAGATAGTCATCATTAGTGGATGCTAGACTCGCGCCCATGATCAATTTCACCGCCCTCACCACGCGCTGGCAACGGCTGGCCAAGCTCGGGGCATGCTCTGCATGCGCCCTGGTGCTGGCCGCTTGTGCCACGCCCCCCGGGGGCGACGATGCGGACGTCGCCGATACGTCGAACGCGGTGCCCACGCGCGCCGCGAAGAACGCAGGCAGGTCCGCCCGCAACGACGCGGGCAAGAGCGCCCGCGCATCGTCGGAAGGCGGCAGCTGGAACCTGTTCGGCTACGACCCGGACGATGGCCGCGGCAGCTCGCTTGACGGGCTGCGAGCGGACATCGGCACGTTCGAGCAGCGCGGCGTCGCTTCGTGGTACGGCAAGGGCTTCCATGGCCGCAAGACCGCCAACGGCGAGCGCTTCGACATGCGCGCGATGACCGCCGCACATCCTTCGCTGCCGCTCGACAGCTGGGTCCTGGTGCGCAACCTTCGCAACAACAAGGTCGCGGTGCTGCGCATCAACGACCGCGGTCCGTACCACGGCAACCGTGTGCTGGACGTGTCCATGGGCGCCGCCCGCCGGCTTGGCTTCATCGAACGCGGCGCCACCAACGTCGAGATCCGCCGGCTGACGCGCACCGAAGTCGCGGCGCTGGGCCCGCAGATGGATGCCGGCGGCACCGAGGCCGGCGATGGCAGTGGTGACGACGATGTCTCCGTGCCCGAACTCGCCAACTCGCTGGCGCCCGCCAAGGCGCGCAAGGCAGCCAAGGCCAGCGGCAAGACGGTCAAGCGCAAGCGCCGCTGAGACCGGCAGCGCCCGATGCATGCCACCGCGCGCTGACACCTCTCCGTTACTTTCCCCGCACCGGCTCGGCGTCGTCGCCCTGGCGGCTTCAGGGGCAATTTCAGTCCCCGCTCTCGCCGGAACGCTGCGCCAGCGCCAGCTGGTAGAGCGCGCTGGTGCTGGCCCCCGTGATCGCGGCCGCCAGCTTGGCGGCGCGCTTGGCCGGCAGTTCCGCCAGCAACAGCCCGAGCACGCGCTGCGCCTCGGCATCGGGCGCACCGTCCGCGGCCGCGTCGCCGCCGGCGCCTTCCACCACCAGCACGAATTCACCCTTGACGCGGTTCGGGTCGGCCGCCAGCCATGCCGGTGCCTGCGCCGCGGTCACCACCGCGATGTCCTCGAACAGCTTGGTCAGCTCGCGCCCGATCAGCAGCCGGCGCTCGCCCGGCAGGCCGGCCGCAAGCGCGGCCAGCGTATCGGCAATGCGGTGCGGCGCCTCGTAGCAGACCCAGGCGTGGTCCAGCGCGGCGAGCCGGGCGATGGCCTCGCCGCGCGCCTTGGGCTTGCTCGGCAGGAAGCCGGCAAAGGTGAAGCGGCCTTCGCCGGTATCGAGCATGTCGCCCGCCACCGACAGCGCGGCCACCGCCGCGCTCGGGCCGGGCAGCGGCACCACCGGGTGGCCGGCGGCGCGCACCGCCTCGACCAGCCTCGCGCCCGGATCCGAAATGCCCGGCGTGCCGGCGTCCGAGACATAGGCGATGCGCTCGCCAGCGGCCAGCCGCGCGGCGATGCGGCCCGCGGCCTCGCGCTCGTTGTGCTCGTGCACGGCCACCAGCGGCCGCTGCAGGCCCACGCGCGACAGCAGCTGGGCGGTATTGCGGGTGTCTTCGCAGGCCACCGCGTCGGCCAGGCCGAGCACATGCAGCGCCCGCAGCGACAGGTCCGCGACATTGCCGATGGGCGTGGCCACGACATACAGCGTGCCGCCCGGGTACGACTGGCTGGCCGCCAGCGAGATCCAGTCACTCATTGAGAACTTCCGTCGATGCCATCATTCAAATCCACCACGCAGCCCGGCAGCGCACAGGCGCGCGGGATGCGGGCGGAGGACCGGGCGCTGGCGCACCTGCGGCGCCAGGGCCTGCAGCCCGTGGTCCGCAATTATCGCTGCAAAGGCGGCGAGATCGACCTTGTGATGCGCGCGCCGGACGGCACGCTGGTGTTCGTGGAGGTGCGTCAGCGCAGCGGACGCAGTTTCGGCGGCGCCGCGGCCAGCGTCACGCCGGCCAAGCAGCGCCGCGTGCTGCTGGCCGCCGCTCACTACCTCGCCACGCTGGCGCAGCTGCCGCCGTGCCGCTTCGACGTGGTGGCGCTGGAGCCGGGGCGTCTGGACTGGCTGCAGCACGCGTTTGACCTGGACGCCGCCGAGGCTGGTTCATAATGCGCGCTGGCGCGCGACCGAGCGTGCAACTGCCAATGAAAGGCCACAGAGCCATGAGTATCGAGAGTATCCAGCAACAATTCCTAGACAGCGCCGAGACCAAGCAACAGGCCGCGGCGGTAATGGCCCCCTATATCGACGCCGCCGTGGAACGCATGGTGGGCGCGCTCACCAGCGGCAACAAGATCCTGGCGTGCGGCAACGGCGGCTCGGCGGCCGACGCGCAGCATTTCGCCGCCGAGCTGGTGGGGCGCTTCGAGCGCGAGCGCCCGGGCCTGGCGGCAATCGCGCTGACCACCGACAGCTCGATCCTGACCGCGATCGGCAACGACTATGACTTCAGCAAGGTGTTTTCCAAGCAGGTCGAAGCCCTGGGCGTGCCCGGCGACATCCTGCTGGCGATTTCCACATCGGGCAACTCCGCCAATGTGATTGCCGCGATCGAGGCGACGCGCCAGCGCGAGATGGCCGTGATTGCGCTGACCGGCAAGGGCGGCGGCGTCGTCGGCGGCCTGCTCGACGAATTCGATATCCATCTGTGCGTGCCGAGCGAGCGCACCGCGCGCATCCAGGAAGTGCACCTGCTGACGCTGCACTGCCTGTGCGACGGCATTGACGAGGCATTGCTCGGGGAAGCCTGAGCCCGCCCGTCCGCTTCCTTAATTCCGCCCCCTTTCCAACATCCAGCCACAGCAAGGACCGCATGACCAACCTGCTCACTACGCCTGAAACCCGGACCAGCGCCGCCGGCGCGGGCCGCATCTTTCGCGCCACGCTGACCGCGGCTGCGGTGCTGGTTTCCGCCACCCAGCTGGCCGGCTGCTTCCCCGTGATCGCCGGCGCCATGGGCACCGGCGTGGCCATGGCCACCGACCGGCGCCCGACCGCCACCCAGACCGTTGACCGCGGCCTGCAGCTGGAAGCGGAAAGCACCATCAACTCGCGCTTCAGCGGCCAGGCCCGCGTCAACGTCACGGTATTCAACCGCAAGGTGCTGCTTACCGGCGAGGCCAGCAATGACAGCGTCAAGCAGCAGATCGAGCAGTACGTGCGCGGCCTGCAGAATGCGCGCGTGGTGATCAACGAGCTCGAGGTGGTCAATTCGCCCGGCTTCATGACGCAGAGCCAGGACGCGTACCTGACCAGCAAGGTCAAGACGCTGCTGATGACCGCGGATGGCGTGCCGTCGAACTCGATCAAGATCACCACCGAGAAAAGCGTGGTCTACCTGCTCGGCGTAGTGACGCAGCAGGAAGGCGACCGCGCCACCGACGTGGCGCGCAATGCCTCGGGCGTGACCAAGGTGGTCAAGGCGTTCGACTACGTCAATGACGCCGAGCGCGCGCGCCTGGATACGGCCTCGACCTCGCAGAACCCGTCGGTCGACGGCAACGTCGGCACGCCGGCGCCGGTGCAGTCGGTGCCGGGCGTGGGCGGTCCGGTCGATGCGCCGGCCAGCACGCCCAGCCAGGCGACTACCAGCCCGGTGAACTCGCCGGCTGCCTCGCCGGTTGCCCTGCCTCCGGGCCGAAGCCTGCCCTGAGCGGGCTGGCTCGCCGCTGCGCCACGGCGTCCGCACATGCGGGCGCCGTTTTTCTTTCTGCGGTTTTCACCGCACACCGTCCGCTTCCGATGTGATACGGTTGCCACGCCCGCCGGATTCTTGCCGCTGCCGGCGCCCCGCACCCTACACGGAGCGAGACCATGACAACCATCCCCCGGCCCGCTGTGTACGTGCGGCTGGCATTGCTGGCCTCGGCGCTGTGCGGCGCCCAGGCCGCGCTGTCGGCCGACCTTGCGGCCTCCGCCCTCCCGGCGGCACCTGCCGCAGCACCCGCTGCCCCCGCCGCCTCTGCTGCCTCTGCTGCCTCTGCTGCCCAGTACGTGCGGGTCCATGCCGCAGCCTGCACCAGTTGCCACGGCCCGTCTGGCCGCCCGCCTGAAGGCAGCACCATCCCGTCGCTGGCAGGACGCCAGCAGGTGGAACTGATGGCGCAGATGCAGGCGTTCCGTTCCGGGGCCCGCCCGGCCACGGTGATGCACCAGATCGCCAAGGGCTACACCGACGAGCAGCTCGCCGCGATCGCGGCGTGGTTCGCCGACGTGCGTTGAGGGGGAGAGCACAATGCAACGACGACATTTCCTGGGCGCCGCCGGCGCCGCGGTGCTGGGCTCGATCGGCATGCGCGCGGCGCGGGCCGCGGCGCCGGCCAAAGTGGTGGTGGTCGGCGGCGGCTACGGCGGTGCCACCGCCGCGCGCTACCTGCGCGAGTGGAGCGGCAACGCCATCGAGGTCACGCTGGTCGAACCCAATCCTGCGTTCATTTCCTGCCCGCTGTCCAACCTGGTGATCGGCGGGAGCCGGCAGATGGCCGACATCACGCTGTCGTACGACCAGCTGGTGCGGCGCCACGGCGTCAAGCTGGTGCGCGACAGCGCCGCCGCCATCGATCCCGGCAAGCGCACGGTGCGGCTGGCCGGCGGCGGCACGCTGTCCTACGATCGCCTGCTGCTGTCGCCCGGCATCGAGCTGATGAGCGATGCGCTGCCCGGCCTGAAGCGGCCCGGCGGCGACCAGGTGCTGCACGCCTGGAAAGCCGGCGCGCAGACCCTGGCGCTGCGCCGCCAGCTGGAGGCGATGCCCGACGGCGGCACCTACGCCATCACTGTCCCCACGGCGCCGTACCGCTGCCCGCCCGGTCCGTACGAGCGTGCCTGCCAGGTGGCGCACTATTTCAAGCAGCACAAGCCGCGCAGCAAGGTGCTGATCCTGGACGCCAACCCGGACATCACCTCCAAGGCCGGCTTGTTCCGCAAGGTATGGACCGGGCAGTACGCCGGCATGGTCGAATACCGGCCGCAGTACGACACAGTCGATGTCGACCCGGCCACGCGCACCCTCAAGTTCGAGGTGCAGGACGATGTGCGCGCGGACGTGCTCAACGTGCTGCCGCCGCAGCGCGCGGGCGCGATCGCGGTGGCGACAGGGCTGGCCACGGCCAATGCCAGGTGGTGCGATGTCGATTTCGTCACGTTCGAATCGCGCGCGGCGCCCAACATCCATGTGATCGGCGACGCCATCCAGATCGCGCCGCTGATGCCCAAGTCCGGGCATATGGCCAACCAGCATGGCAAGGTGGCGGCCGCGGCGATCGTGGCGCTGCTGTCGGGCCGGGCGCCGGACCCGCAGCCTCTCTATAACAACACCTGCTACAGCTTCACCTCGGACCGCGAGGCGGTGCATGTGGCAAGCGTGCACCGCTACGATGCCGCGCAGAGGACCATGCTGACCGTGCCGGGCTCGGGCGGGCTGTCGGAGGCGCCCAATACGCTGGAAGGCGTGTACGCGCTGTCGTGGGCCAGGAGCATCTGGTCGGAGATGCTGGGATAGGGCATAGGGCACTGGCAACTCGGGGGGTTATCAGGGCGCCCCATAACAAAACCGCAAGAACGTGCAATGCCCCGTGCGGGGCGGCTGGTAGGCTGGGAGTTAGATCGCACCCCCGTCGCACCCCCGTCGCAACCCCATCCGCCACCCCGGCCGCCCCCGCCATGCAAGCCAGAGACCGTCTCCTCGCCCTCGCCATCGTCTGCGTCTGGGGTGTCAACTTCGTCGTCATCAAGGTAGGGCTGGCGGGCGTGCCGCCGATGCTGCTCGGTGCGCTGCGCTTCCTGCTGGTGGCATTCCCCGCCATCTTCTTCGTGCCGCGCCCGCGCGTGCCGTGGCGCCTGCTGCTGGCGTACGGCGTGACCATCAGCCTGGGCCAGTTTGCCTTCCTGTTCTACGCGATGGCGGTCGGCATGCCGGCCGGGCTGGCGTCGCTGGTGCTGCAGTCGCAGGCGTTCTTCACGCTGGCGATCGCCGCGCTGTGGCTGGGCGAGCCGGTGCGCTGGCACAACATCGCCGGCATGGCGGTGGCCGCGGCCGGGCTGGCGCTGATCGGCTCGGGGGCCGCCGCCAGCGCCGGCGGCATGAGCGTGGCCGGCTTCGTGCTGACGCTGTGCGCGGCGTTGTGCTGGGCCAGCGGCAATATCGTCAGCAAGAAGATCGGGCCGGTCGACCTGCTGGGCCTGGTGATCTGGGGCGCGCTGGTGCCGATCGTGCCGTTTGCGCTGCTGTCGCTGTGGGTGGAGGGTCCGGCGCGCATCGTGCAAAGCGTCGCGCATGTGTCGACCGCGGGCGTGTTCGCCGTGGCGTACCTGGCCTTTGCCGCCACCGTGTTCGGCTACACCATGTGGGGCCGGTTGCTGACGCGCTATCCCGCCAGCCAGGTGGCGCCGCTGACGCTGCTGGTGCCGGTGGTGGGGCTGGTGTCGGCGCATGTGCTGCTGGGCGAAGACCTGTCGCCGGCGCAATGGACCGGCGCGGCCGTGGTCATGGCGGGGCTGCTGCTCAATGTATTCGGCCAGCGCCTGTGGGCGGGCAGGGTGCTGCTGCGCCGATAGGCCACCACGGGGCATCCCGAGGCCATCACGAAGCCATCGCCGCGCGCCACCGCTGGCAAACCATGATTGGTGCCGCGCAGCCATGCCGGGCACAATGATGCTGTTCTGCATCATTGGGTAAACACTATATGCGCATTCACGCATATACGAATATATTGAACGGCATGGAAGAGCTGGATCGCGTATTCGAGAAGGTGTCGGGCTACTTCAGCCTGCTGGCGGAGCCAACGCGGCTGAAGATCCTGCACGCCTTGTGCGATGGCGAGAAGCCGGTCAGCACGGTGGTCGAGACGGTGGGTTCGTCGCAGACCAACGTGTCGCGGCATCTCAACGCGATGTACCGCTCGGGCGTGCTGTCGCGCCGCAAGGAAGCCAACCTGGTGTTCTACGCGATCGCGGACGAAAGCGTGATCGAGCTGTGCCGCACCGTGTGCGTGCAGGTGGCCAGCCGGCTGGAGGACAACGCCTTGCCCTCCGGCGCGGTCGACCGCTTCATGGCGCAGCCCGAGCCGGCGCCCGCGCGCAGGCGCCGGGCGGCAGGCTGAGCGCGATCCGGCTCTTCCGGACCATCGATCGCTGTCGCGCGAGCGCGCGGCGGCTCGAATAACAGGCGGCGCGGCCCCACGGACGCAAGCTGCCGGAGGAGACGGCATTGCAGGAACGGAACCGGCCCGGGCGCATCGTGCCCGCGCCCGAGCACTTCGTCAGCGCATCGCTGCAGCAGGACATCGGCCGGCACGGCCTGGACGCGCCGCGCCGGGACTTCCTGCGCAAGAGCTTCCTGGGCGCCGCGGCAGGCATCGCCGCCGCCACCGCCGGCCGGCGCGCGCTGGCGGCGGACGGCGATGCCGCCATCCTGGAGCCCCAGCCCTGGGCCACTTCGCTCGGCCAGCCGGTCGCGGCCCGGCCCTATGGCCAGCCTTCGGTCCATGAGAAAAACCTGATCCGCCGCGAGTCGCCGGGCCTGACGCGCGTGGCGGCGGCGTCGGTCGCGTTCGCGCCGCTGCAGGGCTTCTTCGGCATCATCACGCCCAACGGCCTGCATTTCGAGCGCCACCACCAGGGCTGGCACGATATCGACCCGGCCCGCCACCGCCTGATGATCAACGGCCTGGTGCGCGCGCCGCGCGTCTACACCATGGACGACCTGATGCGCCTGCCGGCGGTGTCGCGCATGCATTTCATCGAATGCGGCGCCAACACCGGCATGGAGTGGGGCAACGTCGCCGTGCCGACGGTGCAGTACACACACGGCATGCTGTCGTGCTGCGAGTTTACCGGCGTGCCGCTGCGCGTGCTGCTGGACGACGCCGGAGCCGATCTGCGCCGCGGCCGCTACCTGCTGGCCGAGGGCGGCGACGGCTCGTCGATGACCCGCACCATCCCGATGGAGCTGGCCGACGAGATCATCGTCGCCTGGGGCATGAACGGCGAGATGCTGCGCCCCGAGAACGGCTACCCTCTGCGGCTGGTCGTGCCGGGCGTGCAGGGTGTGTCGTGGGTCAAGTGGCTGCGCCGGCTGGAACTGGGCGACCAGCCGTGGAACGCCAAGGACGAAACCCTCCACTACGTGGACATGATGCCGGACGGCAAGCTGCGCCAGTACACCTCGATCCAGGAGTGCAAGTCGGTCATCACCACGCCGTCGGGCGGCCAGCAGCTGGTGGGCAAGGGGTTCTACAACATCAGCGGGCTGGCATGGTCGGGGCGCGGGCGCATTACGCGGGTCGATGTCTCGGCCGACGGCGGCCGCAACTGGCGCACCGCGCGGCTGGAATCGCCGGTGCTGTCCAAGTGCCTGACGCGCTTCAACCTGGACTGGGTCTGGGACGGCAGTCCCGCGATCCTGCAGAGCCGCGCCATCGACGAGACCGGCTACGTGCAGCCGAAGATGGCCCAGTTGCGCGCCGTGCGCGGCACGCGCTCGATCTATCACAACAACGCGATCCAGAGCTGGCAGGTGGCGGCGGGCGGGGAGGTGTCCAATGTCCACGTGGGCTGAACGCTGCGCCGCCACGCTGGCGCTGGCCGCCGCCTGCGTGGCGCCATCCTGGGCCGCCGCCGCCGCCTCCGCCGACAACGCCGCCGACGCCCGTGCGGCAGTTGGCCGCATCGCCACCCCGGCCGAAGTGGCCGCCTGGGATATCGACGTGCGCCCGGATTTCAAGGGCCTGCCCAAAGGCAGCGGCACCGTCGCGCAAGGGCAGCAGGTGTGGGACGGAAAGTGCGCATCCTGCCACGGCGATTTCGGCGAGTCCAACGAGGTCTTCACGCCGCTCGTAGGCGGCACCACGGCCGAGGACATCAGGCGCGGCCGGGTCGCCGCCATGACCGGCAACCAGCCGTATCGCACCACGCTGATGAAGGTCAGCACGGTCAGCACGCTGTGGGACTACATCCACCGCGCCATGCCGTGGAACGCACCCAAGAGCCTGTCCGCAGACGAGGTCTATGCCGTCACCGCCTACCTGCTGAACCTGGGCGAGATCGTGCCGGCCGACTTCACGCTGTCCGACGCCAATATCGCGGCCGTGCAGCGGCGCATGCCCAACCGCGACGGCATGACCACCGACCACGGCCTGTGGCCCGGCCGCGGCCGCCCGGACACGCGCAATACCGCGTGCATGAAGGACTGCTCCGGGCAGGTTTCGATCGCCTCGGCGATGCCTGACCATGCCCGCGGCGCGCACGGCGACCTGGCGCAGCAGCAGCGCGCCTTTGGCCCGGTACGCGGCGTGACAGCAAGCGCGGCAGCGCCTGCAGGTGCCGCATCCGACGCTTCAGCGCCCGCGCCGGCCGGCGCCAGGCTGGCCAGCCAGTACCAGTGCGTGGCCTGCCATGCGATGGACAGGAAGCTGGTCGGCCCGTCGTTCGCGGATATCGCCGGCAAGTACAAGGGCCAGGACGCGCACGCCGCGCTGGCCAGAAAGGTCAAGGCAGGCGGGCAGGGTGCCTGGGGCAGCGTGCCGATGCCGCCGCAGCCGCAGATCCCCGATTCGGACGTCCATGCCATGGTGGGGTGGATTCTTGAGGCAAAATAGCGGGCTGGCCGCCGCAGTGCCCCCGAGGCGGCGGCCGGTGTATGCCGCGAAGCAGCTTGCAGTACTTGCCGCGCGGCCTTTGCCGTCCCCACGGCTTTACAGAGCTTGGAGAGCTTAACAATGAAGCAGTTTGTCATCGCAGCGCTGATGCTGGGCGCCGCCGCATCGGCTCACGCGGTCGATGCCGCCAAGGCACAGGAGATCGCCAACAAGAACGCCTGCATGGGTTGCCACCAGGTCGACAAGAAGCTGGTCGGTCCTTCCTACAAGGAAGTCGCCACCAAGTACAAGGGCGACAAGAACGCCCTCGCGACCCTGAGCAAGAAGGTCAAGAGCGGTGGTTCGGGCGTCTGGGGCCCGGTGCCGATGCCGGCCAACGCCGCCATCAGCGACGCCGACCTGAAGACCGTGGTCGAGTGGGTGCTCGCAGGCGCGCCCGCCAAGTAAGGCCTGACCGCCCCCAGGGGCAGTCCACCGATGCAACGGGCCGGACGGCGCAAGCCGAACCCGACCTGGACAGATCCAGCGGCCGGCAATGTACCGGCCGCGAGCAGGACACACGCAGTACAGGCAGGGCACAAGCACGGACACACCAACGAGTACCGCCAAAGCGGTCACGCAAACCGATTGGGACGGAGTAGCCGGAGAGCAAAAACATGAATTCGAAACGACGAGAAGTGCTGCGGGTCACCGCCGTCCTGTCGCTGATGGCCGCCACCGGCCTGATCAGCGAAGCGCAGGCGGCCGAATGGAACAAGACCGCCTTTGACGGCAAGAGCGTTGCCGACGTGATCAAGGCGCTCGGCGGCAGCGGCACCGAGAAAAGCACCGCCATCACCTTCAACGCCCCCGACATCGCCGAGAATGGCGCCGTGGTGCCGGTGGCTGTGACCAGCACCATCCCGGATACCGAGCAGATCGCGATCCTGGTGGAAAAGAACCCCAATACCCTGGCCGCCGACTTCATCATCCCGGCCGGCACCGAACCGTTCGTCTCCACGCGCGTGAAGATGGGCCAGACCTCGGTGGTGCACGCCGCGGTCAAGGCCGGCGGCAAGTGGTACGTGGCATCGAAGGAAATCAAGGTCACGCTGGGCGGCTGCGGCGGCTGACGCCGGCACGCCCTCACCCCCGTTACCGAGATTTCCGCCAACTGCAACCGGAGAAACACATGGCAGACCCGATGCGCGTACGCGCCACCGAGAACGGCGGCGTGGTTGATGTAAAGATCCTGATGAAGCACGACATGGAGACCGGCCAGCGCAAGGATGCGTCCGGCAAGGTCATCCCGGCCTGGCATATCCAGACCGTGACCGCCCAGTGCAAGGGCAAGGAAGTGTTCCGCGCCCAGTTCGGGCCGGCGGTGTCCAAGGACCCGTTCCTGAACTTCAAGTTCAAGGGCGGAGCCAAGGGCGACAAGGTTGCCGTGACCTGGGTCGACAACAAGGGCGACAAGCGCACCGACGAAGCGACCATCGCCTGAGGCCGCGCGATCCCGGCCGTTGCCCGACATGTGCCGGCACGCCGCGCCGTCCTCTGCTAAGGTTCGGGGCGGAATGCCGGGACGAACCCGGCCGGAAGGAGCATTATGCGGCGAGCATTTATTCGAGCATCGGCGGCCCTGGCCGCCATCGGCCTGGCGGCCAGGGCCTCTGCACAGTCCGGCCAGTCGGCGCCGGCCGGTGCCGGCAAGGGCGGGCGCGTGAAGGTGGTGTACCAGCTGTCGGAAGGCATCGACCAGGCGGTGCGCGCGATGGGCAACCTGCGCAACCACCTGAATGGCGCCCCCGGCACCAAGATCGTGGTGGTCGCGTTCGGCTACGGTATCGATTTCCTGGTCGAAGGCGCCAAGGATGCGCGCGGCAACAGTTTCGAAAGCCCGGTGGGCGCGCTGGCCGCAGAAGGCGTGGAGTTCCGCGTGTGCCGCAATACGCTGACCGCGCGCAGGATTACCGAATCGCAGCTGTTGATGGAAGCAAAAGTAGTACAGGCCGGCGTGGTCGAGATCGCCCGCCTGCAGGCCGAGGAAGGCTACGCCTATATCAAGCCCTGAGCCGGGCTGGCGCGGCCTGACGGCAACACAAGAGAAGAAACGGCCCGTCCCGAAAGGCGCGGCCGCGAGGAGAAGCCCCATGAAACCGATCCGAAGCCTGGCCCGGCGCGCTGCGCTGGCCCTGGCCGCCACCGCGGCGGCCGCGGGCGCCGCCGCCGTGCATGCGCAGGGCAGCACCGCCGACGAAATCGCCAAGTACCGCCAGATGCTGGCCGAAGGCAATCCCGCCGAGTTGTGGGAGGCCGCCGGCGAAGAGCTGTGGAAGAAGCCGGCCGGCCCCAGGAACGTCTCGCTCGAGCAATGCGACCTGGGCAAGGGCCCGGGCGTGACCAAGGGCGCCTACGCCGAGCTGCCGCGCTACTTCAAGGACGCCAACAAGGTGATGGACCTGGAGCAGCGCCTGGCCTGGTGCCGCGTGACGCTGCAGGGTCTGAGCAAGGAAGAGGCGACGAAGAACCCGTTCTCGGCCTCGGGCAAGCCGTCCGACATCGAACGCCTGGTTGCCTACCTGACGGGCGAATCGCGCGGCGTGAAGATGAACGTGCAGCTCAACCATCCGGAAGAGAAGCGCACCTACGCCCTCGGCCAGAAGATGTTCTTCTACCGCGGCGGGGCCTATGACTTTGCGTGCGCCACCTGCCACGCGGTCGACGGCCAGCGTATCCGCCTGCAGGACCTGCCCAACCTGCTGACCGACAAGGGCGCGCAGGCTGCCTACACCACGTGGCCGGCGTATCGCGTGTCGCAGGGCGAGGTTCGCTCGATGCAGCACCGCCTGTACGACTGCCTGCGCCAGCAACGCTTTCCCGAACCCGCCTACGGCTCGGACGTGATCACCGCGCTGACCATGTTCCTGGCGAAGAACGCCAACGGCGGCACCTACGACGGCCCGGCGATGAAGCGCTGACCAGTACGGGAGAGACAACATGCAACGACAATACAAGGCACTCGCCATCGCGGCGCTGGCCACCCTGCTGGCAACCGGCGCGCACGCGCAGGACAACGCCAAGGCCCTCCCCGCCAAGGGCAAGCCCGCCGCCGTCAGCAGCGCCGACATGAAGCACCTGATCGAGGACTCGTTTTCGTCCAGGGGCCCGGCCACCGTGGAAGGCGTGCTGAACCAGGACACCATGCAGCAGGCCTGCAGCCAGTACCCGGACCGCAGCAAGGTGCCGGACAAGCTGGCGAAGAAGATCGAGGCCGCCGAGCTCAAGCAGGTGAAATATCCCGCCGACAGCAACTGGCTCGGCGACTGGAAGGAAGGCGAGAAGGTCGCCCAGAACGGCCGCGGCATGCAGTTCACCGACCAGGTCGGCGGCACCAACGGCGGCAACTGCTACGCCTGCCACCAGATGACCAAGGCCGAGATCTCGTTCGGCAATATCGGCCCGTCGCTGTACCAGTACGGCAAGCTGCGCGGCAACTCGCAGGAAGTCATCAGGTACACCTGGGGCAAGATCTGGGATTCGAACGCCTATTCCGCCTGCTCCAACATGCCGCGCTTCGGCCACAAGGGCATCCTGACCGAGGCCCAGATCCGCGACGTGATGGCGCTGCTGCTCGACCCGGCCTCGCCGGTCAACCAGTAAGCCCCATGCTTGCGGGCGCGCGTGCCGTCCTGCTGCGCTGGCTGCTGGCCGCCGGCCTGGCCGGCGCCGTTGGGAGTGCAGCGGCGCTCGAAGTGGGCGACACCGTGCGCCTGCCCGACGTGCAGACGCTCGACGGCCGCACGCTGCGCGCCGCCGCGCTGGCCGGCAAGCCGCTGGTAGTCGAGTACTGGGCCACGTGGTGCCCGTTCTGCGCGATGCAGAACCCGCGCCTGCAGAAGCTGTATGAGCGCACGCGCGACACGCCGCTGCAGGTGCTGGCCATCAGCATCGACAAGGACCCGCGCGAGGCCATCGACTACATGAAGAAGCGCGGCTACACCTTCCCCGCGACGATGGATTCCGCCGCGCTCCAGGCCGTATTCGGCAAGCGCAAGGGCCTGCCCGAGCTGTACGTGATCGACGCGCGCGGGCGCGTGGTGCAGAAAGAAGTGGGCGAGATGCTCGAAGACGACGTGGCCGCGCTGGAGCGTTACGCAAAGCCATAGCGATGCGATGCCGGACGCCACGCGCCCACCGGCACGCACTTATCCACAGGACGAGACATGAACCGACGCGAGTTCCTGCAGGTGCTGGCCATCGCCGGCGCCGGCGGCATGACTTTCTCCCACCAGGATGCGCACGCCGCGCAGGCCGCCGAGTCGATGTACGACCTGCCGCGCTTCGGCAACGTCCACCTGCTGCATTTCACCGACTGCCACGCGCAGCTGCGGCCGGTGCATTTCCGCGAACCCAGCGTCAACCTCGGCATCGGCGACTACGCCGGCAAGCCACCGCACCTGGTCGGCGAGGCGCTGCTGCGCCACTACGGCATCCGCGCCGGCACGCCGCAGGCGCATGCCTTCACCTACCTCGATTTCAACGAGGCCGCGCGCCGCTACGGCAAGGTCGGCGGGTTTGCGCACCTCGCCACGCTGGTCAAGCGGCTCAAGGCGGGCCGGCCGGGCGCGCTGCTGCTCGACGGCGGCGATACCTGGCAGGGCTCGGCCACGGCGCTCTGGACCAAGGGGCAGGACATGGTCGATGCGGCGCTGGCGCTCGGCGTCGACGTGATGACGCCGCACTGGGAAATGACGCTCGGCGCGGACCGCGTCAGGGAAATCGTCGACAAGGATTTCAAGGGCAAGGTCGCCTTCCTGGCGCAGAACATCAAGACCAACGATTTCGGCGACCCGGTCTTCGATCCGTACGTGATCCGCGAGATCAACGGTGTGCCGGTGGCCATCATCGGCCAGGCCTTCCCGTACACGCCGATTGCCAATCCGCGCTATTTCGTGCCGGACTGGACCTTCGGCATCCAGGAAGAAAACCTGCAGCAGGTCATCGACGCGGCGCGCGGCAAGGGCGCGCAGGCGGTGGTGCTGCTGTCGCACAACGGCATGGACGTCGACCTGAAGCTGGCCTCGCGCGTGCGCGGGCTAGACGCCATCCTCGGCGGCCACACCCATGACGGCGTGCCCGCGCCGGTGGCGGTGAAGAACGCCGGCGGCACCACGCTGGTGACCAATGCCGGCTCCAACGGCAAGTTCCTCGGCGTGCTGGATTTCGACGTGAAAGGCGGCAAGGTCGCCGATTTCCGCTACCGGCTGCTGCCGGTGTTCGCCAATTACCTGCCGGCCGACCCGGCCATGGAGGCGCTCATCAGGAAGGTTCGCGCACCGTACGAACAGAAGCTCGGCGAAGTCCTCGCCGTCAACCGCGGCCTGCTGTACCGCCGCGGCAATTTCAACGGCACCTTCGACCAGCTGATCCTCGACGGCCTGATGCAGGTGCAGGGCGCGCAGATCGCGTTCTCGCCGGGTTTCCGCTGGGGCACCACGCTGCTGCCGGGCCAGGCCATCACCATGGAACACCTGATGGACCAGACTGCCATCACCTACCCGTACACGACCGTGACGGCGATGAGCGGCGAGACCATCAAGACCATTCTCGAAGACGTGGCCGACAACCTGTTCAACCCCGACCCGTACTACCAGCAGGGCGGCGACATGGTGCGCGTCGGCGGCCTGCAGTACACCATCGATCCCACCGCCGGCATGGGCAAGCGCATCACCGACATGCGCCTCGCGGGCAAGCCGCTGGAGGCGGGCAAGACCTACAAGGTGGCGGGCTGGGCGCCGGTGGCAGAAGAAGCGCGGGAAGCCGGCGGGGCACCGGTCTGGGACGTGATGGCGCAGTGGCTGCGCAGCACCAAGGAGGTCACGGCGCGGCCGCTGAACGAACCCAGAGTGCGCGGGATGAACGGCAACCCGGGCATTGCTGCCTGATGTTGTGCGGCATCCTCATGCCAGCCGGGGAGGATTGAAGGCCGCTGCCGAAGTAGGCTACAATCGTCCGCGACGGGCCGATAGCTCAGCTGGGAGAGCGCTGCGTTCGCAATGCAGAGGTCGGGAGTTCGATCCTCCTTCGGTCCACCAGAATTTCCAGCAAAAAACGCACGGCATCGCGAGATGCCGTGCGTTTTTGCTTTTGGGTGTTCCCTCAAGGAACCGGGGTCGGCCGTCTTCAGTTCAGCGAGCTGGGGTCCTGAGCCGTCTTGCGCTGCTTGGCCTTGGCGACAGCATAAGAGCCCACCTGCTTCTGCGTGACATAGCCGGTCTTCTTGCGGTCGATCTTGTCGAAGTTCTTCGCTACCTCGGGCATGCCGGCTTCGGCTTCCTGGCGGGTCAGCTTGCCGTCGCTGTCGGTATCGGCTGACTTGAATTTTTCTGCGAACGCCGCCTTCATCTCCTGGGCCGTCATCGGCTTCTGTGGCTGCGCCGCTTGTGCCGGTGCCGGTTGTCCAGGTTGTGCCTGCGGCTGCTGGGCGCCGGCCTGCCCGGCGACGAACATGGCAGCCAACAGGGCGCCGGTCACCAGTACGCGTTTCGTCATCAAAGTCTCCTCGCTTGTGTCTTGGAATAGCCAGCCCGTATCGATGGCCTGGCTTCTGGCCCGGGTGGCAAAGGGCACTCTAGCAGCGCAGACTGGCGGGCAGAATTCAATCTTTTCTCAAGCCGATTGAATCGTTTGATGACGGTGCGCCGCATGACTGGCACGCAATCGGGGTGCGCCTGCGGCGGTCAACCGTGCCGGGCCGAAGCAGACGCCCGCGGCGCGCGCTGTCCTACGCCGCCCGTGTCGGCCGCCGGGCCTTCATCGCCGAGGGCCGTACCTGTTGCAGCGCGCGCAGCGACTGCAGCGCGTCTTCCACGGCCTCGATGCCATCGCGCAGCCGCGCGGTGGCGTAGCCGAGCCGGCTTTGCGCATCGGCATCGGGAGTGGACAGTTGTTCCAGTGCGTCGACTTCCGCCTGCATCTGGCCGACCAGGCGGCGCAGTTGTGACGTGCTGTGCGAGGCAAGCGACCGAATCGCCATCGTTTGGGCCCTCCTTGCAGTGACCGGCAGGCCGGTCACTGACTACGGTAAGGGCGACGCAGGAACTTCGCCAGCGCTGTTACGAAATCGGCACGATGCAGGCGGCGCGGGGCCGTCGGGCAATGCGGTGGGGCGCCGGCGTATCTTGGGCTATAGTCGCCCGATGGAACCGGAATCCGAAAAACGCTTTGGCTTCGGCCCCGGCCTGCCGGACGACGCCGCCGCGGCGACCGCGGCAGAAGCCGACGCACGCCACCGCGCGGGCCGGCGCAGCACGCTGGTCAGCGTGGCGGTCAATATCGGGCTGACCGCGGCGCAGGGCATCGCGGGCGTGGTCGCCGGCTCGCAGGCGCTGCTGGCCGACGCGGCGCACTCGCTGTCCGATCTGCTCTCCGATTTCGTGGTGCTGCTGGCCGCGTGGCAAAGCCGCAAGGATCCCGACGCGGACCACCAATACGGCCACCTGCGCTTTGAAACCGCTGCGTCGCTGGCGCTGGGCGGACTGCTGCTGGCGGTCGGCGCGGGCATGTTGTGGGCCGCGGTCGGCAAGCTGCAGCACCCCGGCGGCGCCCAGCCGGTGCAGGCGCTGGCGCTGTGGGTGGCGCTGGCCACGCTGGTTTCCAAGGAACTGCTGTTCCGCTACATGCTGGCGGCGGCGCGGCGCGTGCGCTCCGGCATGCTGGTCGCCAATGCCTGGCATGCGCGTTCCGACGCGGCTTCGTCGCTGGTGGTGGCGCTGGGCATCGGCGGCAACCTGCTCGGCTACCACGTGCTGGATCCCGTGGCCGCGATCGTGGTCGGGCTGATGGTGGCGCGCATGGGCCTGCGCTTTGGCTGGGATGCGCTCAATGACCTGATGGACCGTGCCGCGGACGAGGAAACCGTCGCGGCGATCGAGGCGACCCTGCTCGGCACGCCGGGCGTGCAGGGCCTGCATGCCTTGCGCACGCGCAAGATGGGCGACCAGGTGCTGGTCGATGTGCACCTGGAGATCGACGGCTCCCTGACCGTGGCGCAGGGCCATGCGATCGCCGTCGAGGCACGGCGCCGCGCACTCGAGCACCATCACGTGCTCAACGTGATGACGCACGTCGATCCGGTATACGCCGCCAGGATGACCGCCGCCGGCTAGGCGGCTGCGGACATCTGCGCCCGCGCCTGGGGATAACTCGCCGGACAAGCTGTGCCCCGCCTGGGGGCGCGCTGTGGGACGTATACGGATAACCGCAATGCCGTTGCCGCTTAGGTATACGCAGGGGCGGGGCTATCCACGTATACGGGTGCGCTGACACCGCAGTTATCTTTCTCGCAAGTCCTTGAGGCGAAAGAGGAAAGGTGACTTATCCACGGCGCAGCGGCAGGTTTACCTACTACTACTATGTTTACATACGTAAACAATGTAAGAACCAACATCAAGACCGTTGCAGCGATCGCAGCGGTCAGGCGCTGAACAAGGCACCGATCACAAGCGGGCGCCGGGACGCGGAGGACGTATACGGTGCGTCGTCAGCACCCGGACAAACCGGGCGGCCGTTAACGCGGCACCTTGAACGCCTTGCGCGCCCGTATCACCTCGGCCCGCGTCGCGCAGCCCTCCTGGTGGTCGTTGACCAGGCCCATTGCCTGCATCAGCGCGTACATGGTGGTCGGTCCGACAAAGCGCCAGCCGCGCTTCTTCAGGTCCTTGGACAGCGCCGTCGATTCAGGCGAGATCGCCATGGTGCGCAGCACCTCGGGCGTCAGCACCTTGGGCCGGCTGGCATGATCGGGCTCGAAGCGCCAGAAATAGGCGGCCAGCGACGATTCGGTTTCGAGCAACTCGCGCGCCCGCTGGGCATTGTTGATGGCGGCCTCGATCTTGCCGCGGTGGCGGACGATGCCGGCATCGCCGAGCAGGCGCTGGATATCGCGCTCGCCGAAGCGCGCCACCTTGTCGATGTCGAAGTTGGCAAAGGCCTTGCGGAAGGCCTCGCGCTTGCGCAGGATGGTCAGCCAGCTCAGGCCCGACTGAAAGCCCTCCAGGCACAGCTTCTCGAACAGGCGCCGGTCATCCGCGACCGGGAAGCCCCACTCGTGGTCGTGGTAATGGCAGTAGTCTTCCAGCGTGCCGCACCATCCGCAGCGCACCGGCGCCGCCGGGGCTGTCTGCGCTTCCTTCTTGCTTGTCATGCCTAACCTTTCTCCCATTTTCGGTGGATCCGGTGCGGTGGCCGCTCAACCCGCTCGCAGCGCGCCGCATTTGCTGCGATCATGCCCGCACCCGAGACATTGCGGAAGGCTGAAAATGGACATGCGATTGACGACCCTGGATGAAGACGGCTGGGAGCTGGATGACGGCGAGCCCATCGCCGCCGCCCATCCCGACACTTTCTGGATGCCGCCCCGCGAGGAACGCGACGCGCTGGTCCCCGGCCAGCAGGTCAAGCTGATCTTCCGCATCCTGGTTGCCGACGAAGACGGCGGCGAGGAGGTCCATGTCGAGCGGATGTGGGTGATCGTGACCGGGCGCGAGGGCGGCCTCTATACCGGCGAACTGGACAACCAGCCGTATTGCACCGACGAGATGGCGCCAGGCATGCCGCTGTGCTTCGAGGCGCGGCATGTGATCAATATCTACAGGGAAGGGGACGAGGAGAACTGAGCGGCCCGCGCCGCTGCGGGTATCAGAAGCTCGCCGCCAGTCCCAGCGATACCCCCGACACATTGTTGCCGAACACATAGCGCACCACCGCCCGGATGCGCGTGACGAAGACCTCGTGCGCACTGGTATCCAGCTCCAGCCCGGTGCCGACCGTGGTCAGGTAGTTGAAGCCCAAGATGCCGGCCTGGCTGCCGAAATAGTGCGAATGCGACAGCTCCAGCACATAGCGCACCGGCCGGTCGAGGGCGCGCAGGCCTGTTGGCGCCCGCCAGCGCGCCCACAGGTTGGCGGTCTGCGCGGTCGCCGAACCGCTCACCGCGCTGGAGGAGCCGCCGAAGCTCTGCAGGTGGATGCTGGTGTAGCGCAGTTCGATGTCGACTTCGTAGTTCTCGCGGTAGTGCTCCCAGTCCAGCATCAGCGAGCCGCCCAGGCCGTAGGCGTTCAGGCTGCCGCCATCGAGAAAGTCGATCTGCCGGTCGGTGACCTGCTCAACCGCGAACTTGCCGATCGACAGGTCGCTCGAGACGTTGCCCAGCGAAAAATTGAAGATCGGCCGGATCACCAGTTCCTTGTTGGCGGTGATCGGGAAATCCCAGCCGATGCCGATGGTGCCGGAGAACGTGTTCCACCGGGTCGGGATGGAGCGCGAATCGGTGCCGTTGCTGGCAACAAAGGTGGGGTCGTAGCGGCTGTAGGCGATCGCGCCTTCCAGATAGAGCGGGAACGACTTGCTGATGGTGAAGCCGCCGCCGAGCTGCGACATGACGACGCCGGGGTCGTCGGTGGTGGCGTTGTTGATCGACAGCGAGCTGGAAGTCAGGTCAGGCACCACGGAATATGCCATCAGCGACAGCACCGCGTTGGCGTGCCGCTGCACATTGGCACCGACCAGCTGCAGCCCGTTGCCGGCCTGGCCGTGCGCGGTCCCGGCGCCCAGCAGGCCGAGCGCCGCCGCCGCGGCGCGCCAGCGGCCAGCGCGGCGCCGGCCGGCGCGAAGTCGGTCAGTCGGCAGGCGTACGGACATGGGTGTTCCCCTTGCACACGGCTTACGCGGCGCCGTGAGGCGGCAGCCGTCCGACGCATTCTAGCCATGCGGGCAAGCGTGCGAACGGTGCGCAAAAGTTTTCAGATCGGTTTGCCGAGGCTTTGAATCGGGCGCGGAAGCGGCGGCTAGGCCCTAGTATCAGGCTGCCGGATGGCGGCTTGGTGTCCGCTGCGCGCCCGCATCGCCCGCATTGTCGCTATCGACTGCCGCGCACTTTTCGGCCCCTGCGGATCCGGCAGCCGGGGCAGGCCGGCGGCGTCCCAGCCACAGCATCAGCGCGCTGCCGGCCCAGCCAGCAACGAACACCGTATCGCCCGCCTGGTTCAGCCACTCGCCGGCATCCGGCTGGCCGGCGAGCGACCACAGCCACTGCGCCGGCAGCCTCGCCGCGATCCACAGCGCGACCGCCGGCGCGCTGCCATAGACGCCCGGCTGCCACCAGTGGGCGGGAAGGGGGAAGCGCCGCCCGGGGCGGCGCAGCGGGTTGGGTACCACGAACTCTCCGGCTATCCGGCACGCGTAGCGTGCGCGCGGCGTCATGCGTTGGCCGAGGGGCTTGCCGGGTACGGCACTTGCCCTCGGCTGCATCATAGGGCGCAGTGCCCGTCAGAGTCCCGGCACGGCTGCGGCGGTGTGTGGCCCAGCCCACGCGGCGCGCGCCGGTTCAGTTTTTTTGCACGAAAGATGCGCAAAAGCGGGGCGTGCCGGGGGCCGATCTTTGCCAAACTCAATGGCAAGCACACAAATCAATGAGCAGATCAATGAGACACGACGCCATGCTTCCCGCACTGTTCATCTCGCACGGTTCGCCCATGCTCGCCATCGACCCCGGTCCCACCGGCGCAGCCTTCGATGCACTTGGCGAGCGCCTGCGCGCGCAGCCACCACGCGCGGTGCTGGTGGTATCGGCGCACTGGATCTACAGCACGCTGGCGGTGAGCAGCCGCGAGCGCCAGGAAGCCTGGCACGATTTCGGCGGCTTCCCGCGCGAGCTGTACGCGCTGCGCTACGACGCCCCGGGCTCGCCGGCGCTGGCCGCGCGCGTCAAGGCGCTGGTAGAGGCCGCCGCCATTCCCGGCGCCGGGTTTGTCGGCGAGGACGATGAGCGGCCGCTCGACCACGGCGCCTGGATGCCGATGCGGCACTTCTTTCCGGACGCCGACGTGCCGGTGGTGCAACTGGCACTGAATCCTTACCTGTCGCCCGCCATCCAGATCGAGATCGGCCGCGCCCTGGCGCCGCTGCGCGAGGAAGGCGTGCTGGTGCTGGCTTCGGGCAGCTTCACCCACAACCTGCAAGAGGTGTTCGGCAGCGGCAGCCGCCGCGACCAGCACGGACCGCAGGCCGAGCCGTACGTCGAGGCCTTCCGCGGCTGGATGCGCGACGCGCTGGACGAGGCCCTGGCCAGCGGCGACATCGGCCGCATTGCCGACTACCGCGCCCAGGCCCCTTACGCCCGCCGCGCGCACCCGACCGACGAGCACCTGCTGCCGTTCTACGTGGCGCTGGGCGCGGCGCTGGGGCCGCGGGCCGCAGGTGCGGGTACGCCGGCGGCCAGCGTGGCCCGGGTGGCAGATGAGGTCACTTACGGCGTGCTGGCGATGGACAGCTTCGTGTTCGAGGGGATAGGCGCCGGCACGCCGCTGCGCGCGGCCGCCTGAGTCGCCTTCAGCCGCACCTCAGCCGCACCTCAGCGGCCCCCCTTGCGCGGCGGCAGGTAGCGCCGCGCCGAGCGCGCGCCGGCCAGCGCGATCCAGCCCATGGTGAGCGCCACCACGGCCAGCCCCACGCGCAGGTCGGCCAGGTGCGCCACGCCGCCGATCAGTACCGGCCCCAGCAGCAGCCCCAGGTAGGCGAAGCGCGCCACGCGCGAGATCGCCTCGGCCGGCGCCACCCCGGGCAGCCGCGACGCGGCCACGAAGAAGATCGGCACCATGTTGGCCGCCCCCAGTCCCATCAGCGTGAAGCCCGCCAGCGCCGCCAGCGGCAGCGGCACCACCAGCGCCAGCACGATGCCGGCAAAGCCCAGCCAGGCGCTGCCGGCCAGCGTGGTGCCATCGCCGAGGCGCGCGCGCAGGCGGTCGCCACCGAAGCGCCCGCACGCCATGCCGCCGGAGAAGGCCGCGTAGCCCAGGCTGATCCAGCCCGCCGGCGCCGCGGTCACATCGCGCATGTAGACGCTGGTCCAGTCATACATCGCGCCTTCGCCGATCAGACCCAGGAAGGCCAGCAGGCCGAGCAGCCACAGCGCGCGCACCGCGTGGTCGCGATGGTGCGCGGCGCCAGGCATCACCGGGTGGTCAGGCAGCAGGCCGGGCATGGCCGCGAGCGCGGCCAGCGCGGTCACGCCCGCCATCATCGCCGCGTGCGCGAGTGGCGCCACCTCCAGCGCCAGCATCAGTCCGCCGAAGGCCGCGCCGGCCATGCCGCCCAGGCTGAACATGCCATGCAGCGCCGACATCACCGGACGCGGGCGGCTGGCCTCCACCGTCGCGGCCTGCGCGTTCATGGCCACGTCGAAGCCGGCATTGGCCACGCCGAACGCCACCAGCGCGGGCAGCAGCCACCAGAACGAAGGCATGGCGAGAATGGCCACCGTGGCCAGCGCGAAAACCAGGCCGCTGGCCGTGGCCGCGCGTGCGCTGCCGACGCGCGCGACCCAGCGCCCGACCGGCCCCATCGCCAGTAGGGCGCCGCCGGCGACGGCGAGCATCGCCAGCGACAGCATCGCGTCGGACAGGCCGAAACGTGCCTTGATGGTCGGGATATGCACGCCCCAGGTGGCAAAGGTGGCACCGTTGACGAAGAACAGCGCCATGGTGCCGCGTGTGGCGCGCGCGAGCGCGCCAGGCGTGGACGGGGCGATGGCGAGCGGGGCGGTGCCGGGTGGCGGGTTGGAATCGGACATCGTGATGCGGAAGCACGGCCGGCGCCGTCGGCCCGGCCGCTAAAGCCCTTATTGTCGTGCATCCGGGCGACAGGGGCAGCGCTGGGGCAGCGCTGGGGCAGCGCCAGGGGCAGCGCTACGGCGCGGTACCCGCCAGGCGCAGCAGCCCGCGCCGGTGCAGCGCGTAGCCGAACGCCAGCAGCGCGGCCAGGGCCAGCGCCAGCATGACCCACAGCATCAGCCAGTAGCCGCCCGCGGCGCGCCACAGCAGCGCGCCCAGCCACGGCGCGACGGCCTGCATCAGCAGCACCGGCGTCATCATCAGGCCGTTCAGCGTGGCGTAGTGGTGGCGCGAGATCAGTTCGGGCATGGCCATTGCGCGCAGCATCGTGTTGACGCCGTTGGCGCAGCCATACAGCACCGCGGCCACCATCAGCCAGGCGCCATGACCCAGCGCGAAGCAGAGCAGTCCAGCGCTCATCAGCAGGTAGACCGGCAGCGACAGCCGCACCGGGTGGCGCACTGCCGCGCGCATCATCAGCATGCGGCCCGCCACCTGCGCCGGGCCGATCAGCGCGGCCACCGCCAGCTGCTGCGACACCGGCAGGCCTTTCTCGGTCAGCATCGGGATCAGGTGCGCGCCCAGTAGCGAGGCCACCACCGCGGTCGCGGTGAAGGCCAGTACCACGGCCCAGAACACCGGCTGGCGCAGCGTGGTCCGCGCGATGCCGGCGCTGCCCGCGTCGGCGCCGGCGGTCGGCGTGCCGCTGTAGGTGGGATGCATGGCGTAGCGCATGCGCGCGTGCAGCGGCGCGCAGACCAGCAGGTTCAGCGCGGCAAAGCCGACCAGCGTCGGCCGCCAGCCGACATGCAGCACCAGCCATTGCGCCAGCGGCACGAAGATCGTGCTGGCAAAGCCGGCCATCAGCGTGACGATCATGATCGGCTTCTGGTACTGGTCGCCATAGGCCTGGCGCAGCACCACGAAGGCAGGCTCATACAGCGTGGTGGACATGGCCAGCCCGATCGGCACCCACATCAGCAGGAACATGGCGGGGGAGGGCGACCATGCCCATAGCAGCAGCCCGATACCGGCCAGCACCGAACCGGCGCCCATCACTTTGCGCGCCGGCGCACGGTCGAGCAGCCGGCCCACCGCGAACGAGCACATCGCCCACACCAGCAGCCCCAGCGAATAGCCGCCCGCGAGGAATGGCCTGGACCAGCCAGTGCTGCGGATCATCGGCTCGATGAAGACGGTGAAGGCGAAAAAAAGCGTGCCCCAGGAGATGGTCTCGGTCAGGCCGAGGATCCAGACCAGCCGGCGTGGCGGCGTGACCGGCTGCGCGGGGCCGGCGCGTGCCGGACTGGCGTCTGCGGAAGAATCGGTACTGGCGGCGTCCGCGTCGGAGCTGGCTTCTAGCGATGTCATGGCGGGCCCCGGCGAGGAGTGACGCCATGGCTGGCGGCGCGCGGGACCAGTGGGAAATTGTAGCGATCCTGCGCGCACGCGGCGCAGCCGCTCGGCTGCGGCAGCGCGTTACTGTGCGGTCACCGGCGCGGAAAGCGGAGAGCTGAGCGGCGTGGTCACCCGAGCGGCGGACCCTTCAGTTCCACCACGTTGCCGTCCGGGTCGCTGACGTAGAGCGACGGGCCCTTGCCTTCGGCGCCGAAGCGCTGCGCCACCTCGCTGGCCTGTACGCCGTGCCGGGACAGCCAGGCGCGCAGCGCGGGCTCGTCGAACGGTTCGATGCGCAGGCAGAAGTGGTCGAGGTTGCGCCCCTCCGCGCCCGGTCCCGCGCCGCCGGCGCGGCCCAGCGGGCCGTCCAGCGAAACCAGGTCGATCAGCGCGCTGCCCGCGCGCAGCTGCGTCAGGCCGAAGTCGGGCTGCTCGCGCTCGACGCTGCAGCCCAGCACGTCGACGTAGAAGCGCCGCAACGCGTCCACGTCGGCGGTGCGCAGTACCAGGTGGTCGAGATCGAGGATGCGGAACATGGCGGGCATCAGTGGTGCAGGCCGTCGTAGTCGATCACCTTCAGGCTGTCCAGGTCGACATTGTCCAGGCAGCGCACATTCACCGCCGCCATCGGCTTGCCGTCCTTGTCCTGGCCATCGGCGTAAGGGCCGCAGCCGCACACCGGGCAGAAGCGGTGCGCGATCTTCATGGTGTTGAAGCGGTACGTCGACGCATTGCTGTCCGGCGTTTCCAGCTTGAATGTCGCACGCGGCACGAACCACAGCAGGTGGCCGCGGCGGCGGCAGATCGAGCAATTGCAGCGGATCACGCTCGGGATGCTTTCGGCCTCGACTTCGAAGGCAATGTTGCCGCAGTGGCAGCTTCCGTGGAACGTCATGTCGTCTCCTTGTTCGTCAGTCTGTGGCTGCTAGATATCCGGGATCAGCCGCTTGCCCAGGCTGACCGCTTCGTCGGGCGCGTAGCCCAGCTTGTCGTAGAAATCGATCACCGCGCGGTTGCCGGTGCGCACCAGCAGGTTGATCTTGGGACAGCCGCGTTCGATCAGCAGCTGTTCGGCGTGCGCCATCAGCATGCGGCCGTAGCCGCGGCCCTGCAGCTCGGGCTGTACGGCCACATAGTAGACCCAGCCGCGGTGGCCGTCGAACCCCACCATCGCAGTGGCCACGGGTTGCCCGTCGCCTTCACCGACCAGGAACAGCTCGGGCTGCTCGGTGAGCTTGCGCGCGATATCGCGACGCGGGTCGTTCCACGGACGGGTGAGGCCGCAGGCCAGCCACAAGGCAATGACGGAGGGTTCGTCTTCAGGTCGGAAGGGACGGATCAGCATGGACAGGTGGTGCGCTGCAATATGCCGGCACATTGTTAGCTTTTTGACAGTGTAGCGCCGCTAGGGGTGCCACAATGCCAGCACAACATGACGCGCCGACGTTCGGTACGCGACCACAAAAGGAGACCAGCATGAGCGACACCCACGCGCCCGCGCACGCGAGCTTCAGCCACATGGAACACGGCACCCGGGAGGACTGGGCGGCGATTTCCGCCGAGTTCATGCCGTATGCGCGGGCACTGCCAGACCGCGTGCTGGCGCACCTGCGCCTGCTCGATGGCGATTGCGGCGGCTTCCCGGTGGACCGGCTCACGCATTCGCTGCAGACCGCGACGCTGGCGCACCGGGACGGGCAGGACGAGGAATACGTGGTCTGCGCGCTGCTGCACGATATCGGCGATACGCTCGGCAGCTTCAACCATCCCGATATCGCGGCGGCGATCCTGAAGCCGTTTGTCAGTGCCGAGAACCTGTGGATGGTGGAAAAGCATGGCGTATTCCAGGGCTACTACTTCTTCCATCACCTCGGGCTCGATCGCAACCTGCGCGAGCAGTATCGCAATCAGCCGGAGCTGTTCGAGCGCACTGCCGAGTTCTGCCGCAAGTACGATGCGGCGGCGTTCATGACGGACTACGACACGCTGCCGCTGTCGTTCTTCGAGCCGATGGTGCGCCGGGTGCTGTCGCAGCCGAAAAACTCGATGTATGTGAAGCCGGGGGAGAAGGAGCTGGCGCAGCCGTAGTGCGACGCCGCGAGCGGACCGCCTGTGTTCGCTCTCACCCTAGCCCTCTCCCGCAAGCGGGAGAGGGCGGGAACAGCGCCCCTTACGCGGCTTGCTGTGCCGTTTCCGGATGCCTGAACTGCTCCAGCAGTTTTTGCCAGCGCCCGCGCACCGCCTTCAGGTTGTTTTCCTTCACGTGCCCGAAGCCCCGGATATCGTCCGGCAGGTTGGCCAGCGCGACGGCGGTGTCGTAGTTGGCGGCATTCAGGCCCGCCACCAGCTCATCCAGCAGAGCGCGGTATTCGCCGATCAGTGCGCGCTCGGTGCGGCGCTCCCCGGTCTTGCCAAAGACATCGAACATGCCGCCGCGCAGGCCCTTCATCTTCGCCAGCACGCGGAACAGCGTCATCGTCGACGGACCGAACCTGCGCTTGACCAGATGACCCTTGTCGTCGCGCTTGGCCGTCGTCGGCGGCGCCAGCCAGAAATTGAGCTGGTAGTCCTTGCCCGGTTCGCCTTCGAACTGCGCGCGCAGCTTGTCGAGGAAGACGGGATCGGTATAGAGCCGCGCCACCTCGTACTCGTCCTTGTACGCCATCAGCTTGGCCAGGTTGCGCGCCGCCGCCTCGGTCAGCGGCAGCGGCTTGCCGCTCCCCGCCAGCACGGTTTCGGCCGCGCGCACGCGGTCGATCGCTTCGCGGAAGGTGCGCGCGTAAGCGGCGTCCTGGTAGGCGGTCAGGTGGTCCATGCGGCGGGCGATCAGCTTCTCCAGCATCGCGCCGGTCGAGGTAGGCAGCTTGACCACTTCCGCGCCTTCGGCGGTGGCCTGCAGCTTGCCGGTCAGCGACAGCACGTGCTCCGGGTCGTGCGCCATGTGGCGGCCCCAGTCGAACGCGGCCTTGTTCTTCTCGACGGCCACGCCGTTGAGTTCGATGGCGCGTTCCAGTGCCTGCAGCGTCAGCGGGATCCAGCCCTTTTGCCACGCATACCCCAGTACCAGCGGGTTGGTGTAGATGGCATCGCCCAGCAGCGCCACGGCGAGGCCGCTGGCGTTGATGAAGTCGCACTTCTCGCCGACGGCGTTGCGCACGTCCTGCTCGGCCGACACGCCCGGGAACTGCCACTTCGGGTTCTTGATGAACTCGGCGGTTGGCGTCTGCGCAGTATTGACCACGGCGCGCGTGCGGCCCGCCTGGGTCTTGGAGATGACTTCGTCGGTGGCCGACACGATGGCGTCGCAGCCGATCACCAGGTCGGCTTCTCCCATCGCGATGCGCGTTGCGTGCAGGTCATCGGGGCGCGCGGCCAGTTGCACGTGCGACAGCACCGCGCCGCCTTTCTGCGCCAGGCCCGCCATGTCGAGCACGGTCACGCCCTTGTTCTCCAGGTGCGCCGCCATTCCTAGCAGGCCGCCGATGGTCACCACGCCGGTGCCGCCCACGCCGGTCACCAGGATGCCGTAGGCACGGCGGATCGGCGGCAGCTCCGGCGCAGGCAGCGCGGGCAGGCTGTCCATCGACACGCCGTGCTGCTCGGGCTTGCGCACCTGTGCGCCTTCGGCCGAGACAAAGCTCGGGCAGAAGCCGTTCAGGCACGAGAAGTCCTTGTTGCACGACGACTGGTTGATCTGGCGCTTGGTACCGAAGTCCGTCTCCAGCGGCTCCACTGACAGGCAGTTCGACTTGACCGAGCAATCGCCGCAGCCTTCGCACACCGCGTCGTTGATGAAGACGCGGCGTGCCGGGTCTTCCATCGTGCCGCGCTTGCGGCGGCGGCGCTTTTCGGTGGCGCAGGTCTGGTCGTAGATCAGGATGGTGCAGCCCGGCACATCGCGCAGCTCGCGCTGCACGCTGTCGAGCTGGTCGCGGTGATGGATATCGATGCCCTGCGGCAGCTTGATCGCCGCGTTGTACTTCTCCGGCTGGTCGCTGACGATGACGATCTTCTTCGCGCCCTCGCTGTGCACCTGCCAGGCGATGTCCTGCACCGACAGCTGGCCGTCCACCGGCTGGCCGCCGGTCATCGCCACCGCATCGTTGTACAGGATCTTGTAGGTGATGTTGACGCCCGCGGCGATCGACGCGCGGATCGCCAGCAGGCCAGAATGGAAGTAGGTGCCGTCGCCCAGGTTGGCGAACACATGCTTGTCGCCCGCGAACGGTGCCTGGCCGATCCAGGCCACGCCTTCGCCGCCCATCTGGCTGAAGGTGCTGGTATTGCGGTCCATCCACACCGTCATGTAGTGGCAGCCGATGCCGGCCAGCGCGCGCGAGCCCTCCGGCACGTTGGTCGAGGTGTTGTGCGGGCAGCCCGAGCAGAACCAGGGCTTGCGCTCGGCCTTTTCCTGTCCGACCACGCGCGGCGTGGCCAATGCCTTTTCCTTGGCCTCGATGATGGCCAGGCGCGCGGTGATGCGCGCGCGCACGTCCATCGGCAGCTCGAACTTGTCCAGCCGCGTGGCGATGGCCTTGGCGATGATCGCCGGCGACAGTTCATAGTGCGCCGGCAGCAGCCAGTTGCTCTGCGGGATCGACCATTCGCCACCGGCGTTGTCCTTCTCGTCGAACTTGCCGTAGACCTTGGGGCGGACATCGTCACGCCAGTTGTACAGCTCTTCCTTGAGCGCGTACTCCATGATCTGGCGCTTCTCTTCGACCACCAGGATTTCCTGCAGGCCCTCGGCAAACGCGCGAGCGCCATGCGCTTCCAGCGGCCACACGCAGCCGACCTTGTACAGGCGGATGCCGATCTGCGCGCAGGTGGCATCGTCCAGGCCCAGGTCGGCCAGCGCCTGGCGCGTATCCAGGTAGGCCTTGCCGCCGGTCATGATGCCGAAGCGCGCGTGCGGCGAATCGATCTCGATGCGGTCCAGCCTGTTGGCGCGCACATAGGCAAGGCCGGCGTACCACTTGTAGTCGAGCAGGCGCGCTTCCTGTTCCAGCGGCGGATCGGGCCAGCGGATATTCAGGCCGCCCGGCGGCATGATGAAATCGTCCGGCAGCGCGATCTGCACGCGGTGCGGGTCAAGCTCGACCGAAGCCGACGATTCCACCACGTCGGTCACGCACTTCATCGCCACCCACAGGCCGGAATAGCGGCTCATGGCCCAGCCGTGCAGGCCGTAGTCCAGATACTCCTGCACGTTCGACGGATACAGCACCGGCAGGCCGCAGGCCTTGAAGATGTGCTCGGACTGGTGCGCCAGCGTCGACGACTTGGCCGAGTGGTCGTCGCCAGCCAGCACCAGCACGCCGCCGTGCCGCGACGAGCCGGCCGAGTTGGCGTGCTTGAACACATCGCCGGTGCGGTCCACCCCCGGCCCCTTGCCGTACCACATGCCGAACACGCCATCGAATTTGGCATCGGGGTACATGTTGACCTGCTGCGAGCCCCACACCGCGGTCGCGGCGAGGTCTTCGTTCAGCCCGGCCTGGAACACGATGTTGTGCGCGGCCAGGTGCTTCTTGGCCTTCCACAGCGACTGGTCCAGCGCGCCCAGGGGCGACCCCCGGTAGCCGGAGATAAAGCCGGCGGTGTTCAGCCCGGCGGCGCGATCGCGCTCCTGCTGCAGCATGGGCAGGCGTACCAGCGCCTGCGTGCCGCTGATGTAGATGCGGCCACGCTCCAGCGTGTATTTGTCGTCGAGGGAAACATTGGCGAGCGCGTGGCGGATGGCGTCGCTGACCGGGGTGGTCAGGGGGGCATTCATAGGTGCTCCTTCCTCTATGGGGCGTGTTGTCGGGATCACCGACACCTGCAGTTGTGGGCAATCGCCTCGCGGCCTCTTGTGGAGGCGTTGGGCGGCTGTGTCTCTGCGCGGCATGGTAGCACCGCCGTGCGGTCGGCGGTACCTTGCAGCGCAGCACGAAACGCGTCCGTGGCAACGGTGATTTCCCGTATGGATGGGGGTTCGCGTGTACACTGCGTTGCATCGATAACGCCGGCGCTGCCGCCCCGCGGTCTTCGATGCACCACATCTGCCGCGCCAGCCTGGTGCAACCATTTCCGATTGCCCGTCGCCTGCATGGGCAAACCAGCGAATACCCGAACATGACCAATTCCCCCCGCCAGGGCACCGCGACCCTGGCCGTGCTGATCGACGCCGACAACGCGGCGCCCGCCATTGTCGAAGGCCTGCTGGCCGAAGTCGCCAAGTACGGCGTCGCGGCCGTCAAGCGCATCTACGGCGACTGGACCCGGCCCAACCTGGCCGGCTGGAAGGAGCGGCTGCTGTCGCATTCGATCCAGCCGATCCAGCAGTTCCGCTACACCGTCGGCAAGAACGCCACCGACAGCGCCATGATCATCGACGCCATGGACCTGCTGTACACCGGGCGCTTCGACGGCTTCTGCATCGTCTCCAGCGACAGCGACTTCACCCGGCTGGCCTCGCGCATCCGCGAGCAGGGGCTGATCGTCTACGGCTTCGGCGAGCGCAAGACGCCCAAGCCCTTCGTCACCGCCTGCGACAAGTTCATTTACTCCGACGTGCTGCGCGCCGAGGCCGACACCGAAGGCGCTGAAGGTATCGATGGGGCCGCCGCGCCCACGCGCAAGCGCAGCACCGGCGAGCTGCGCCAGGACTCGCGCCTGGTGCGCCTGCTGCAGAGCGCGGCGCAGGCCGTGTCCGACGAGGACGGCTGGCTGACGCTGGGCGGCATGGGCAACCACATCGCCAAGCAGGCGCCGGAATTCGACTCGCGCAACTATGGCTACGGCAAGCTCTCCGAGCTGGTGGCGGCTACGGGCCTGTTCGAGGTCGAGACCCGCAACGGCGGCAACAACAAGACCATCTGGGTACGCCTGAAGAAGCGGAGCAAGGGTGGCGGCGAGCAGCAACAGCGGTCGTCGCCGCAGCAGTCGACTCCCCAGCCTGCTCCTCAGCCCGCTTCCCAGTTTGCTTCCCAGTCCGAACCGGTGCGCCGCAACCCCGCCCCGTCTGTGGTTGAAATCCCCGAGGCGGCGCCGGAACCCGTCGCAGTCCAGCCGGAACCCCAGGCAGAGGAAGAGCCGCCCTTTGTCGCGGCAGATGCGGTGCAGCCCGAGCCGGAACCGGTTCCGCCGCTGGAAGCGGCGCCACAGCCGGATCCCGAGCCCAAGGCCGATGCCGAGCCCAAGCCGCGCGGCCGCAAGCGCTCCGCGCGCCGTCCGGAGGTGACCCTGAGCGAGACGCCGTGGCCGATCGACCAGGCGGTGTTTGCCGCGCCGGGGGCGACGGTGTTGACGGCGAAGGTGGAGGCGGAGGCTGATGTGCCGGCTCCGCAGGAAACGCCAGTTGCCGAGGCAGCGCCTGCGGCGGCGCGTAAGCCGCGCAGGCGCCCTGCCAAGAAGCCCGAACCGGCCACTGAATAACGCACCGAGCCGGGTTGCTCCCCTCTCCCACTTCGCGGGAGAGGGGAGCCTTCACCAGGGGCGCCAGTTTATGCGAGCGTTGTTGGTTTGCAAGCGCTACGAAACCTACCGCACCAGCTGATTGATCTCGATAATCGGCATCAGCACCGCCAGCACGATCAACAGCACCACGACCCCCATCGTCAGGATCAGCAGCGGCTCCAGCAAGCTGGTCAGGAACAGTGTGCGCCGTTCCAGCTCCTGCGCCTCGCCCTGCGCAGCCCGGTCCAGCATCACCGGCAGATTGCCGGTCGCCTCGCCTGACCGGATCAAATGCACCAGCACCGGCGGAAACTGGTTCTGCGCCGCCAGCGCGCGCGCCAGCGACGCCCCTTCACGCACGCGCGTATTGGCGTCTTCCACGTTGGCACGCAACGCTTCGTTGGTCAGCGTCTCGCCGGCCGCCTGCAGGCTGCGCAGGATCGGCACTCCCGCCGACACCAGAATCGCCAGCGTGCCGGCAAAGCGTGCGGTGTTATAGCCGCGGATCAGCTTGCCGAACAGCGGCGCGGTCAGCAGCCACCGGTGCCATTCCAGCCGTACCGCAGGCTGCTTCAGCAGGCTGCGGATCGCCAGTGCAACCACGGCGATGAACGCCAGCGCCGCCCACCACCAGTTGCGCACGAAATCCGACAGCCACAGCATGACGATGGTGAGCGTCGGCAGCTTCTGCTTGGTGTTCGCAAACACGCTCACCACCTGCGGCACGACATAGGACAGCAGGAAGATGACGATCGCGAACGCGACCACCGTGACGATAGCCGGATAGGTGAACGCAAGCCGGATCTTCGACGTCAGCGTATTGCGTGACTCGATATAGCCCGCGAGCCGCTCCAGCACCAGCCCGAGATGGCCCGAATGTTCGCCGGCGGAAACCAGCGCGCGGTAGATGTCCGGAAAGTCGCGCGGATGCTGCGCCAGCGCCACCGACAGCGAGCTGCCGCCCATCACCTCGGCGCGGATGCCGGCCAGCAGTTCGTGCACATGCGGCCGTTCGGCCTGGTCGGCCAGCGCGCCGAGCGCTTCATCCAGCGGCAGGCCGGCCACGATCAGGCTGGCCAGCTGGCGCGTGAACAGCGCCTGCTCCTGCGTCGACAGCTTGCGCGCGAACAGCTGGCTGCCGCTGCGCGGCGCCAGCCCGGCACCGGCCAGCGCATCGACGGTCAGCGGTGTCAGCCCGCGCGCACGCAGCTGCGAGCGCGCCTGGCGCGGGCTGTCGGCCTCGATGACGCCGCGGTCGGTCTTGCCGGCGGCGTCGGCGGCTTCATAGCGGAAGGCTGGCATCCGGTGTCTGCTCCGCCTCAGTCGCGCGTCACGCGCAGCACTTCCTCGAGCGAGGTCGCGCCGCTGTCGATCCAGCGCTGCGCGTCGCCGCGCATGGTGTGCATGCCGTGCGCCAGCGCCACCTGCTTGATCTCCGATTCCGGCGCCTGCCGGTGGATCATGGTGCGGATCTCGTCGCCGACGGTCAGCAGCTCGTAGACCCCCATGCGGCCCTGGTAGCCCGACTGTCCGCACTTGTCGCAGCCGACCGGATGCCACACATGCTGCAGCGGCTTGCCCTGCGCCGGCAGCGCTTCGGCATCGGCCGCGGCTGTTTCGTCAGGCAGCTCGATCACTTCCTCGCGCTTGCAGTGCGGGCACAGGCGCCGTACCAGCCGCTGCGCCAGCACGCCCAGCAGCGACGACGACAGCAGGAACGGCTCGATTCCCATGTCGACCAGACGCGTCACCGCCGAGGCCGAATCGTTGGTGTGCAGCGTCGCCAGCACCAGGTGGCCGGTCAGCGAGGCCTGCACCGCGATCTGCGCGGTTTCCAGGTCGCGGATCTCGCCGATCATCACCACGTCCGGGTCCTGGCGCAGGATCGCGCGCAGGGCCTTGCCGAAGGTCATGTCGATGCGCGCATTGACCTGGGTCTGGCCGATGCCGTCGAGGTCGTACTCGACCGGGTCTTCCACCGTCATGATGTTGGTGGTGCGCGCATCCAGCCGCGACAGCGCGGCATACAGCGTGGTGGTCTTGCCCGAGCCGGTCGGCCCGGTCACCAGCACGATGCCGTGCGGCTGGCGGATCAGGTGGTCGAAGCCGCGCAGCGTGCCGGGCGACATGCCCAGCCTGGCCAAGTCGAGCCGGCCCGCTTCCTTGTCGAGCAGGCGCAGCACCGCGCGTTCGCCATGGCCGGTCGGCAGCGTCGACACGCGCACATCCACCGGGCGCCCGCCCACGCGCAGCGTGATGCGGCCGTCCTGCGGCAGGCGTTTCTCGGCGATATCGAGCTGCGCCATGATCTTGATGCGCGAGATCAGCGCGCCGTGCAGCGCCTTCTTGGGCCGCACCACGTCGCGCAGCGTGCCGTCGACGCGGAAGCGCACCACCGACGACGACTCGAACGGCTCGATGTGGATATCCGATGCGCCTTCGCGCGCCGCCTGCGTCAGCAGCGCGTTGATCATGCGGATGATCGGCGCGTCGTCCTCGGACTCGAGCAGGTCTTCCACGGCGGGAATGTCCTGCATCAGTCGCGACAGGTCGACCTCGCCCTCGACTTCACCCACCACCTGCGCGGCGCTGCCGTCCTGGCGGTTGTAGGCATCTGACATGGCGCGCTCGAGCGCCTCGGGCTCGAGCACGCGCAGTCGCAGTGCGCCGTGCACCCGGGCGATCTCCGCCAGCGCCGTCGGGGAGGTGGCGCGGCTGACCCATACCTCCAGCCCGTCGGGACGCTGGTGCGCGATCAGCAGCGGCGCTTCGCGCGCAAAGCCGTACGAAACCAGCCGCGCCGCCATCGGCGAGGGCGGCTCGAGTGTGTCGGGGGGAGGGATCTGGACTTCGCTCGCCATGGCAGGCCTCAGTTCTGGACAGCGCCCGGCGTGGCGGTTTCGCCGCGCTGGCTCAGCGGCTGCTGCAGGGCCGCGGGCGGCACCGGTTGCGGCTGTGCTGGCATGCCGGGCTGCTGCGGATTTTGCGGCAGCGTCTGCGGCAGCGGCAGCGGTGTTGGCACCGGGCCGTTCGCGCGCGGATCGATGAACGGCGTGGTCGGCGCATCCGCCGGCGGCAGCAGCGGCGTGTTGGTGTCACGCACCATGATGTTAGGCGATACAAAGCCCTGCTGCTGCGCGCGCATATAGTCGTAGCGGTCCGCGGTCAGGCGGTCGGCGGCGCCCGTCGTGCGCATCACATACGGGCGCAGGAACACCAGCAGGTTGGTCTTGGAGCGGTTCTTGTTCTCGTAGCGGAACAGGCCGCCGATCAGCGGGATGTCGCCCAGCAGCGGCACCTTCTGCACGCCGTCGCCGTATGAATCCTCGATCAGGCCGCCGAGCACGATGATCTGGCCGTCGTCGACCAGCACGTTGGTCTCGATCGAGCGCACATTGGTGGTCGGGCCCTGCACCTGCGCCAGCGTGCCAGCCACCACCGACGACGACTCCTGGAAGATCTGCATCTTGACCAGCCCGCCGTCGGTGATCTGGGGCTTCACCCGCAGCGTGATGCCGACGTCCTTGCGGTCAAAGGTCTGGAACGGTGTCACCGAGGCCGCGCCGCCGGTCTGCGCATACGAGCCGGTGGTGATCGGGATGTTCTGGCCGATCAGGATCTTGGCTTCCTCGTTCTCCAGCGTGATCAGGTTCGGCGTGGACAGCAGGTTGACGCTGCCGTTGCTGCCGAGTGCGCGCAGCAGCGCGCCCAGCCCCAGCGCCTTGTTGACGACGCCAAGGTTCAGGCCGCCCACGTCAGGCACCAGCTGCTGCGCCGCGGCGATGCCGGCGGTGCGGTTGCTGTCAAACAGCGCGCCGGCCAGGGTCAGGTTCAGGATGTTCTGGCCGCCGGTGCCGAAGTTGGTGCCGGCAAAGACGTTGTTGTTGCCGCTCGAGGAACTGATCAGGCCTTGCCACTGGATGCCGAGCTCGCTCGCCTGCGTCGCGGTGACTTCAACGATCATCGATTCGATGTAGACCTGCGCGCGGCGCGCGTCGAGGTCGTCGATCACCCCGCGCAGGTTGCGGTAGACCGGCTCGCTGGCGGTGATGATCAGCGAGTTGGTCGACGGGTCGGCCTGGATGATGCCGCCGGTGGTCGGCTGCGTACTGGTGCCGAACGACGCGGCAAATGCCGAGTTGCCATAAGCGCCGCCGCCCGTGCCCGAAGTGCCGCTGCGCATGCCGGTCTGCGTGCCCGTGGTGCCCCCGGTGAACTGGCCGCCGGCCGGCGTCGAGACACTGGTCATGCCGCCCGCGCCGGCGATGCCGGCTGCGCCACCGGCGCCGCCGGGCTGGGTCGCGGAGGCAAAACTGCTGTCGGCCGCGACGATGGCGCGCAGCGTGGCGGCCAGCTTGACCGCGTCGGCATTCCTCAGCGGCACCACCCAGATGTTGCCGGGGCGGGCGTAGGGCTGGTCGAGCTTTTCGATCAGCTGGCGTGCCTGCTGCAGCCGCGCCCGGCTGGAGGCGCGGATCATCAGCGCGTTGCTGCGCGGCTCGGCTACCACGGACGTGCGCAGCGTGGCGTCGGCGCCCGGCGCGCCGCCGCCGCCGGCCGCACCCGCGGCGGCGGGGTCGAGCAGCTTCTGCAGCACCTGCGCGGTGTCGCTGGCCAGCGCATGGCGCAGCGGTATCAGTTCGACCTCGCCCGATGCGGGCGCGTCGATCGCGGCGATGATGCGCGCCAGCCGGCGCAGGTTGTCGGCGTAGTCGGTGATGACCAGCGTGTTGTTGGCCGGGTAGGCGGTGATGGTGTTGTTGGGCGCGATCATCGGCCGCAGCACCGGCACCAGGTTGTTGGCCGACTCGTAGTTGAGGCGGAACACCTGCGTCACCACCTGGTCGCCGCGGCTCGGCGCCGCGCCGATCACGGTGGGCGAGCCCTGCAGCTTGGCGTCGGCCTCGGGCACGACCTTGGTAAAGCCGTTGCTCTCGACCATCGAGTAGCCCTGCATGCGCAGCACCGAGCCCAGCGTCTGCAGCGCCTGCGCGCGCGACACCGGCTGCTCGGTGACCAGGTTCACCGTGCCCTTCACGCGCGGATCGATCACGAAGTTCTTGCCGGTGGCCTGCCCGACCGCCTTGATCACCGAGTCCAGGTCGGCATTGACGAAGTTGAGCACCACCTGGTCGCGGTTGGCCGGCGTGACGTCGGGCGGCGCCGGCGGCGTGCCCGTGGTGCGTGCCCCCGGCTGGGCCCACAGCGGCGCGGGCGCCAGCAGCGAGAGCCCGCACAGCAGGGCCACGGCGCGGGCGCAGGCGGTCTGGAAAACAGGTCGGGTGGCATGGGTTGTCATAGTCATTTCCGTACGCTCCTGGCGCTGCCTGGCATCAGAAGCGCAGCCTTGTCACGTTGTTGTCTCGTCGTCCCAGCAGGCTCAGCAAGCTGGTCAGTTGCGTTTCCGCCTCGGGCTCGGCATGGGCGGTGCCCTCGAAGCGCGCCTGCCGGCCAAGCGAGCCGCTGCCCTCCAGGTGCAGCGGCCCGGCGATAGTACTCAGTTGCAGCTTGCCGCCGCCGGCGCCGCTCCAGTCGATCTCGGCGCGATAGCTGCCGAGCGGGCGCAGCCGGCTGACCGCGGACGACACCTGCTCGATGCGCAGCGTGACATGGCCGCGCATGCCATTGCCATTTCCGCTGCCCCCGCCGTCGCCTTTCTGGCCGGAAAAGCTGCCTTGCAGGGTCGACCAGTCCGCGCGCATCAGGCCATCCGGGCGCAGTGTATTGAATGGCGCGCCGATGCCTTCCAGCAGCGACGCCGGCAGCCGCATCGCGCCGGACTGCACGGTCCAGCCGCCCGGCGTCGCGGTGATCGCCACCGGCGCGGCCATGGCTTCGGTGTGCGTCACCACCGCGCGCGCGGTGCCGGTCAGCAGCGGCCAGAAGGCCAGCGTCCACTGCAGCCGGCCCGGCAGCACCGTGGCGGTCTGGCTGCCGGCGCCGGCGGACAGCGCCAGCGTGGCGCTGCCGCGCCACAGCGAGCCGCTGGCGTCGGCCAGCAGTACGCGTCCCTGCGTCTGCGTGGCCACGCGCTCGGCGATCCACGCTGCCGGCAGCATCGCCACCACCGTTGCCGCAGCGCTGGCCAGTCCCAGCGCGAGCCAGCGCAGGCCGCGCCATGCACCCGGCTGGCGCTGCTTGCGGCGCGGCAGCCGCAGCGTTTCCAGCCGTACCATCAGCTGCGGCCGCCCGGACCCTGCAGGGTCGCGCTGACATTGACCAGCGCCGTGGCGCCGACATAGACGATGCGGGCGTCGATCACTTTCATGCGCTGCTGCTGGCGCACGTCCTGCAGCCAGCTGCTGAACGCGCCGAAGGGCACCTTGTCGAGTTGCACCTGGACGTTGTTGTCGGCGCCGGCGGCCAGCCGGGTCGCCTTCAGGCCATGCTGGCCCAGGCTGTCCTGAAGCGCCTGCGTCAGCGCGTCGCCGCGTAGCGCCGGTGCCGGCGTGGCCTTGAGGCCGCGCGCTTCCTGCGCCAGCGACTCCATTTCGGCGAGGTCGGCGCGCATCTGGGGCAGGTTGCGCGCCAGGCGCTGGCGGCCTTCGGCGGCCGGCTCCCACAGCAGCGTATAGCCGATCACCAGCACCATCACCGCGGCGCCGCCGGCCAGGATGGCCTGCTCGCGCGGGTTGCGCGCCGACCAGAACGCGTTGAAGCGATCCTGCCAGGCCTGCGGCACGCTCGGGCGCAGCCGCGCCAGGCGCGCGCGCAGGGCGGTGGTGCTTGCGGGCCGGGCGGGGCGGGACATCTGGTTTCGGGCGGAATCTTTCATGGCATCCATGCGTATCGTGCTGCCGCGCTCACAGGCCCGGCCTGACGGCCCAGCGCGAGCCCGGCGTCACCGGCGTGGCGCTGCCCGTCGCGCCGCCTGCCGCACTGCCTGTTGCGCTACCTGCAGCGCCACCGGTCTTGTCCTCTTCCATCTGCAGGCCGGCCTGGCGCGCGGCATTGCGCAGACTGGCAATGTCCGTGCCCGGCTTGAGCGTCACCACCAGCATGCGGCCGCGGTATTCCAGCGCCTGCAGCGCATCGGGAGGCAGCCGGCGCGCGGCCTGGGCAAAGCGGTCGGCCAGCGGCAGGAAGTCTTCCGGCGTGCTGCGGCCGCTGGCGATGCGCAGCTGCTCGACCTGGCGCCGCATCTGCAGCGGCGCGTCGAGGATGGTCTGGGTCTGCGGAAAGGCGCTGCGCAAGGCCTGCTGCTGCGCGGTTTCCACGCGCTGCTGCTCGTTGCGCAGCAGCAGCCAGTGGATGTTCATGCCCAGCACCTGCACCAGCACGATGCCGGCCAGCAGCGCCAGTGGAAGCCGCCATGCAGCCAAATTCCAGCGGTCGGCGCGGCCCTGCGCGAACTCGAACTGCGCCAGGTCCAGTGCCGGCTCGCGCAGGCACGCCTGCGCGCCTTCGATCCACAGCGGCCAGCCGGCGCGGGCGGCGCCGCGCAGTGCGGGAACCGGCGCCGCGGCGGCGGCATCGGCGTCGGCGTACCAGGCGCCGTCGGGCGCCAGCGCCTGCCAGGCCGCGAGGGCGTCGTCGCCCAGCAGCAGGCCGTAGCCGGCGTGTGCGCCGGTGCGCACGGTCAGTTGCCACTGGCTGGCCAGCGCAGGCGCAGGTTCGATGGCGCCGACGGCGGCGCCATCGAGCAGTTCGCCGCCGTCGGCCAAGGCGCTCGCGGCTGCCTCGACCACCAGCGTGGCCGGCTCGTCCTGTGCGGTGTTCTCCGCCGGGCCCAGCGTGGGCTCGGCGCCCGGCACCTGCGCGGGCGCCTCGGCGGCGGCCCCTGCCGCTGCCAGCGGCACGCACAGCTGCGCCGGCAACACGTGGCGGCGGCGATGGCGGTGTTCGGCAAAGGCGTCGAGCACGGCCCGCAGCCAGGCGCGGTCGGCCACCATCAGCAGCCGCCGGCGTGGGCCGCGCACCGCGGCGCTGCCGTCGAGCGCGGGCCCCACGCCGATATGGCAGGGCTGGGCGTCGGTCGCGAGCGCGTCTTCGATCAGGTTGGGCAGCGCCTGTTTCAAACGCGCCGGCGGCAGCGGCGGCACGCTGGCGGTAGTCAGCAGTACGTCGCTGGCCGCCAGGATCAGCACCAGGCGTTCGGCAGCGGGCAGGTCGGCGATGCGGGCGTGGCCTTCGCGCAACACTTCAGGATCCGTGCCGCCGGGCGCGCGCCGTGCGGCGTCGGTGCCGGCGCGCACAAGCGCGAACGGCAGGGCGCCGAACTGCCAGGGTTGCGGCTGATCGTGCGGCCGGTGCGGCAGGCGGACATACAGGGTGGTGCTCAAGTTTTCCTTAACGTGGCGTCAGTGGCGTCTGGCGGGACGTGGGAAAGGATCCAGGAAGGCGCATTGCCGCGTGGCGCCTCGCTCGCGCCAGCGTCGCAGCATACCTTGCCTGTGTGACTAAACCGCGTCAATACCATTCCTCCCCGGTTGCCAACGCCTGCGAATCGCGCCGCCCATGCATGGCCCGGTGCGACTTGTATCAGACATTCAGCGCAGGTCCGGCAGCCGGTCTGCGTCCTGTATCCAGACCACCCTTGTCGTATTGGTGGCGCCCAGCGGCTCGCCACGGAAGATCAGTGAGACCTGCAGCCGGCTGGCGCGTTCGTGGCGAACCAGTCCGTAGACCAGGAAATAGTGCGAGCGCACGTCGATCATGTTGGACAGGCTGGCGCTGTCCGCCTGCGGCGCGACCGCTGCCAGCTGGGTCTGCACGTTGCCGATGTTGTTGAAATAGGCGCGGTCGCGCTGGCGTACCAGTTCGCGGGCGCGCTCCAGCGGCAGCTTGTCGATCACGGCGGCCAGCACCTCGGCCTCGGCGGTATTGGCGTTGACCAGGGTACGCTCGGGCAGCACGGTGACGAATGGCTCCAGCACGGCGACCATTTCCGGCGTATAGCCGGGCAGGGACAGCAGTCCCTGCACGCTGTCGAGCGGGCGCGGCGCCGCGCGGCCGCCGCCGCTGTCCCCGCCGCTGCCGCCGCCACCTTGCGCTGCCTGCAGCATGGCGCGCGCGGTGGACTCGGCCAGTTGCGGGTTCAGGCCCACGGTCTGCAGCAGGCGGCGGTAGGCGGCCTGGGCCGCGGGATCGACCGAAGCGGCGCGCCCCTGGCCGGCGGTGGCGGTCCAGATCACCAGGTTGGCGAGGTTGAAGCGGGCCTGCGCATCGAGGATGCGGCCCGACAGGAACGAGGTTTCGCCGGCCGCGTCGGTGCGCAGCGAAGCACCGAGGAAATCCGACAGCCGGGTTTCCGCGATCGGCACCGCCCAGGGCTCGCCGAGCTGGTCGACGTTGGTGCGGCGCTGGTCGTCGCGCAGGATCAACCGCGCCCAGTCGACCGCGGCGCGCTCGATCCAGGTCGCCTGCGCCAGCAGCCGCTGGTTCTCGATCGCACGGATCTGCACCTGCTGGCGCCACAGCATGCCCGACACGACCACCACGGCCAGCGTCACCATCAGCAGCGCGGTGACCACGGCGGCGCCGCGGGCGCGGCGCCGCGTGCAGGCCGGGGAGCGGAGGTGCGCGCGCCTCATAGCCCGGTCATGCAGATCTTCTGGAACTGCCGCGGTGCGTCGCCGTCGCCCATGCGCGCGAACACGGTCAGTTCGACCGCGCGCACCGCGGTGTTGGGCAGCGCAGTGCCGACGTCCGAGGCCGCCACCGCGCTGGCGGCGTTGCCGGCAAAGAGCACGTTGCGGATGCGGCCGGTATCGGCCTGCCAGCCGCCAGGCTCTACCCAGGCGCGCGCGCTCATGCCGGCGACGTCGGGCAGCACGCGCCGCACCTGCGCCGCATTGCTGCCGCCCTGGCGCAGCGACAGCAGCGCCGACTGCAGCCCGGCCCGGTCCGCCACCGGCGGCGCGGCCACCCGCACCAGCGTATTGCCGTCGATCTGGTACGAGAGCACCTGCCACGCCGGCGGCTGGCCCTCGTCGCGGCGGTCGCGCACCAGCAGCAGCCGGTTCTGGCCGACCTCGACCGGGCTGCCCTGCAGCAGCGTGGGGTTGGCCAGGTGCTCGCAGTCGGCCTGGAACTGGCCGTAGAGAATCTTCAGCGCATCCAGCCGCGCATCGTGGTCGGTCAGGCGCTCGCGGCTGCGTGTCAGGCTGTCGAGCGCGCGCCAGCCGATCACGGCCATCACCGCCAGCAGCGTGATCGCGACCAGCATCTCCAGCAGCGTGAAGCCGCGGGTGCGCCGGCCTGGGCGTTGACGCTCAGAGCACGTTGCGGGCTTCATTGGGAACGATGGTGACCAGCCACGCCAGCCGCACGGACTTGTCGGTGGCGGACGGGTAGACCGCGATCTCGACGCGGCGGAAAACCGGATTTGGCGTGGCAGACACCGACTGCTCGCAGTGCAGCGGGGTGCCCCCTTGCGGGCAGGCATAACCGCTGACGCCGGGCTCGGGCCAGGTCTTGGCCAGGCGCAGCGCGGCCAGGTGGTTTTCGGCGCTCCATTCGGCCAGCATGCGGGTCTGCAGCGCGGCGCCGGCGTCGACCATCGAGCTCATGGCGCGCATGGCGGCGGTCAGCGCCACCGCCAGGATGGTCAGCGCGACCAGTACCTCGATCAGCGTGAAGCCGGCGCGGCGCCGACCGTGCAGGGGAGTGCGGGTCATGGCGTGCTGGCGAAATAACGGCCGCTGCCGTCGCCGGTGACGTCCACGCGGATATCGCCGCGCACCAGGACCAGCCGCTGCGGCATATCGATCAGCTCGCGCCCGAATACCAGCCGCAGCGGGCCGCCGGTGCCGGTGGGCCGGCCGCCTTCGGCAACCACCACCTGGTCCAGCGCCAGCCGCCAACGGCCCGGCGCGAACACATCGGTACGCATGGGGATCCAGCCGTTCGGGCTCGATTCCAGGAAGCGCCAGCCGCCTGCGTCGCCCTCCCAGGCAATCGGGCGGGCGCCGAGTTGCGCCTCTTCCTGCGCCAGCTCGAACAGCCGCGCGATGCGCTGGCCGTCATCCAGCACGCGGCCGCGCTCGTTGGGCGAGGCGTTGACCGCCACCAGCGAGATCACGATGCCGGCGATCACCATGACCACCAGCAGCTCGAGCAGGGTAAAGCCCCGGCGCCGCAAGGGCGCGCTGAGGCGCGGCGCCGTGGTCATGGTCAGAAGATGCGGGCGCGCCGGGATTTATTCCCAGTTGCCGATATCGGCGTCGTTGCCGTTGCCGCCGGCCTGGCCATCGGCGCCGAAGCTGAACACGTCGATCTCGCCGCGCACGCCCGGGTTCAGGTACTGGTACGGATGGCCCCAGGGATCCTTGGGCAGCTTCTCCAGGTAACCTCCGCCCTTCCAGTTGTTCGGCACCGGCTCGGTGGCGGGCTTGGTCACCAGCGCGGCCAGGCCTTGCTCGGTGGTCGGGTAGCGGCTGTTGTCGAGCCGGTACAGCTTGAGCGCCTGCATGATCGACGAGATGTCCTGGCGCGCCGCGACGATGCGCGCTTCGTCCGGACGGCTCATGATCTTTGGCACTACCAGCGCCGCCAGCACGCCAAGGATCACGATCACCACCATGATTTCGATCAGGGTGAAGCCGCGTGCGCGGCGAGCGCGTGCGGGCCGGGAACGGGCAGGGCTGGCGGAACGGGTAGTGAAAATGCGCATCGTCTGTGAACCTCGTTGCTGGAATGGCTGGGCCCGCGGCCAGGCTGGCGGCGGGCCGGTTTCGCCAGTCAGTATAACCGGCGCCACATGACTGTTTTACGGGGGTGGCGTCGGCGCCGCGGCAATGTGTGATGCAAAGCACAGCCGACACGCCTGTCCCGATTTAACTTGCATCCGGGATGCATATTTTTTATGATGGCGTCACGATGCAACTGACCCGCTTTTCCGACTATGCACTCCGCCTGCTGATGTACGTCGCCCGTGGCGACGGCAGCCGGCCTATCACCATTGCGGAAGTGGGCCAGCAGTTCGATATCTCGCACAACCACCTGGTCAAGGTGGCGGCGCGGCTGTCGAAGCTGGGCTGGATCACCGCCACGCGCGGCCGCCACGGCGGCCTGCAGCTGGGACCGGGGGCCGAACAGCTGACCGTCGGCACGATCCTGCGCGAGCTGGAGGGCCACAAGGCCATCATCGACTGCGACAACCCGCCCTGCGCGCTGAACGGCAACTGCCGCCTGAAACGCGCGCTGGATGTGGCCGAGCAGGCGTTCTACCGCGCGCTGGACGAGGTCACGCTTGCCGACGTTACCGGCAGCAAGACCGCCGAGTCGATCATCCAGCTGCATCGAGATTTCCTGAACCGGCGTTCGGCCTGAGTGGACAGGGTCCGCGCAGGCGCTGACGAGCGCCGGTTTTATTGTGCGAAAAAACATGCATATTACATGCATGAATTAAACGGAGTGTTATCTGATGCTGTCCGCCGCTTCCCGCCCCTATATCGATGCGAGCGTCCCGGTGCTGCGCGAGCATGGCCTGGCCATCACCACCCACTTTTACGGCGAGATGTTCGCCGACCGGCCTGAGCTCACGAATTTGTTCAACATGGGCAACCAGGCCAATGGTACCCAGCAGCAATCGCTGGCGTCGGCCGTGTTCGCCTACGCCGCCAATATCGACAATGGTGCCGCGCTGGCGCCGGTGGTCGACCGCATCGTGCACAAGCATGCGGCAGTGGGCCTGACCGCCTCCCATTACCCGATCGTCGGCCGCCATCTGCTGGGCGCGATCAAGGCGGTGCTGGGCGATGCAGCCACGCCGCCGCTGATGGCGGCCTGGGACGAAGCCTACTGGCTGCTGGCCGGCGAGCTGATCGCCGCCGAGGCACGGCTGTACCAGCGCACCGGCATTGCCGCCGGCGAGCTGACGGCGGTGCGCGTGATACGCCGCGAAGCGCAGGGCGAGCAGGTGGTGTCGCTGACGCTGGCCGCCGCCGACGGCGGCCAGCTGCGCGACTTCCGTCCCGGCCAGTACATCACCGTCGAGGCGGATCTCGATGACGGCACGCGCCAGCTGCGCCAGTATTCGCTATCGGGCGAGACCGGCCTGCCGACCTGGCGCATTTCGGTCAAGCGTGAACCCGGCGATCAGTCGACGCCGGCCGGCGCGGTCTCCAACTGGCTGCATGCCAACGCGCAGGAAGGCACCGAGCTGAAGGTGAGTGCGCCGTTCGGCGACTTCACCCCGGCGCTCGACGCGCATCGCCCGCTGGTGCTGCTGTCGGCCGGTATCGGCATCACGCCGATGCTGTCGGTGCTGCGCACGCTGGCCGTCCAGGGCTCCCAGCGTCCGATCCTGTTCGCCCACGCCGCCCGCAGCGGCCGCCACCATGCGCATCGCGCTGACCTGCAGTGGGCGCGCGAGCGGTTGCCGCAACTGGTGACGCATATCAGCTACGAAGCACCCGAAGCCGCCGACGCCATCGGCCGCGACTACGACCACGCCGGCACCATGCCGACGGCCGAGTTGCTGGCCCGGCCGGAGCTGCAGCGCTTCATCGATGGCCGCTTCTACCTGTGCGGCCCGCTGGGCTTCATGCAGGCGCAGCGCCATGCGCTGGTCAGCGCCGGCGTGCCGGTGGCGCACATCGACCGCGAAGTCTTCGGCCCCGACCTGCTCGACGACCTGCTCTGAGTCCGGCCTGCCGCGAGAGTGGCGACAGTGTCATGTGGCTCTGGTACGCTTGGCGCGATCGTTCATTTGCGTCAGGGGTACCGTTCCCGTGCAACTTTCCCTTCGGCCTGTCCTTCGCTTCAATGCCGCTGCGCCGTGGCTGCCACGCCTGGCAAGCGTGGCGCTGTTTGTTGCGCTGTGCGCGCTGGCCACGTACTGGGTGCTGACCTTCAGCGCGATGCGCACCCTCCCGGTGCCGCAGAGCGCGCGCGTGGCCCAGACCGAGGCGGTCGAGACCGGCGCCGTGGCAACGCTGTTCGGCGGCTCGGCCCAGGGCGGTCCGAGAGATGTGCAGCTGCTCGGCGTGGTGGCCGAGGTCGATGGCGGCGCCGGCGCGGCGATCGTGTCGCTGGACGGCGGGCCGCCCAAGGCGGTGCGATCCGGTGCCGAACTGTCGCAGCAGATCCGGCTGGTGGAGATCCGCCAGCGCTCGGTGGTGATCGATCGCAGCGGCGTGCGCCAGGAAATCGCCTTGCCGGTGCAGCCTGGCGCCGCGCGCGCACCTGCCGCCGGTGCGCCGGGTTCCGCGCTGCCGACGCCGCCCGCTGGCGCCGCCGCGCCGATGGCAACGCCGATGCCGCCGCCGGCTCCACCGGCCCCGGTGACCAGCCAGCCTGCCCAACCGCTCCAACCGGCTCCGGGCCAGCCCCCGCAGCCCCAAGTCCAGCCCCAGGTTCAGGCCCAACCCCAGGCGCAGCCTGCCGCACAGCACCAGCCCATGATGGCGCCGCCACCCAGCCAGGACGGGATGCTGGTCCCCAAGAATTAAGCTGGCAAGACCGCGAATATTCGCGTCCCGTTGCGTTCCCTTACGCGGCGCCAGCCTTTCTGTGAGGCGGGTAACATCGTATTAAAAGCGCCAACCTCCCTGCATCGTCTGCGTTCTAATCCGTACATGCCAACGTGATGACAAGGAGCAAGACATGCAACGCAATCACAAGCAGCAGATCCTGAAGCAATTCCTGGCCGCCTCGGCCGCCCTGCTGGTTGCTGGCGGCGCTTTCGCCCAGGCTAGCGCCCCCGCCGCACCGGCTGGCAAGGCCGGCCCCGGCCACCACCATCATATGGGCCATGGCGGCGGCTGGATGAAGGCGGTCGATACCGACAACGACGGTGCAATCTCGAAGGCGGAGGCGGACGCCTACTTCAACAAGCTCGACACCAACCGCGACGGCAAGATCGACAAGGCCGAGATGGACGCGCACCGCAAGGCCGTCATGGCCGAGCGCCACGCCCGCATGCAGGCCGCCTTCGATGAGAAATTCAAGGCTGCCGACAAGAACGGCGACGGTGCCCTGACCAAGGCCGAGGCCAATGCCGGCATGCCGCGCCTGGGCAAGCGATTCGACCAGCTCGACGCCAACCGCGACGGCAAGCTGACCCGCGATGAAATCCGCGCCGGCATGGAGAAGATGCACCGCGAGCACCATCGCCGTGGTCCGCAGGGCCAGGGTGCTCCGGGCAGCCAGCCAGCGCCTGCGAACCCGTCGGCACCGGGTGCTCCGTCCAGCAGCGGCGGCTGATGCACGTCGGGACGGCCATGGCCGTCCTGCCTGAAAACCGCTGTGCAGCGCGCGTGCCCCGGGCCGCGCGCTTTTGCTTTTGGCGCGATCCGTCATTGCGCCGGCGCGCGAGTTGACCAGGAAGTATCTGACCCCGGCGCCAAACGCCCGTAGAATGCCGCTTCCCTGTGCGGCCGGCCTTGGCACCATCCTTGCCTTCTTCCGGTCGCCGCGGGTGCGACCGCAACCCCCGCGGCCGTGCCACCAGACAGGTTGCCCAGCCCGACCGGCTGCAGCACGAGTGACCCAAAAGGCTGCCGATTCGTCAGAATTCCAGCCTGCAGCGGGCGCAACCACACAAAAAATTGCGTACTTGTGCACGGCTTGCTAAATTTGCGCAAAAAAATTGCCAATAAACATATTGCGGAGCAACAATATCGTGAGCAAGGTGGAGTTGGACAAGATCGACCGGAAGATCCTGGAAGTGCTGCAGACCAACGGCCGGTTGACCAACCTGGAGGTGGCCGAGCGCGTCAACCTGTCGCCCAGCCCCTGCCTGCGCCGCATCCGGCGGCTGGAGGAGATCGGCGTGATCCGGCAGTACGCGGCGCTGCTTGAGCCGAACAAGATCGGGCTCGGGCTGCTGGCCTATATCAATGTCCGGCTGGAGAAGCACGGCGGCGCGCCCAAGGGCAAGGCGCCGCTGGACCTGTTCCGCGCCTCTATCGCGGTATGGCCCGAGGTGGCGGCCTGCCATGCCATGACCGGCGAAATGGACCTGCTGCTCAAGGTCTATGTCGAGGACATGGAGCACTTCGCGCGCTTCATGCAGGAACAACTGCTGGCCCATCCGTCGGTGATCGACGTGCGCTCCAGCTTTGCACTGGAAAGCATCAAGGACACCACGGCGCTGCCGGTCGGCGGCGCCGCCTGACGGCTATCCGGGGGCACATGCAAAAACGGCGCATCGTTGCGATGCGCCGTAGTGGCCGTGGGCGGCGAAGTGGGCGAGCAGGGCGAGCAGCCCGCTCAGGCAGTGTGCTTTTGCGGCACCATCGAGCGCCAGAAGCGCAGGCCGAAGCGGCGTGCGTCGCGCAGGTTGCGGCGCACCGCATAGTCCAGGTCGGCCATCTGTTCGTCCAGCGCCTCGGTCAGGCGGCTGACGGTGTCCGCCGGCGGCAGTTCCAGGTAGGCGTCGGCCTCGCCGTAGGCGTACTGGACCTTCATGCCGGCCTTCTTGGCGATGTGCATCATCGCGGCGTTGCGCGACAGGCAGTGCATGTACAGCGTGCGCACGCTGGTGTTGCGGCCATGCATGGCCGCACGCTCGAACAGCGCGCTGCCGATACCGCGGCCGCGGGCGCTGCGCGACACCGACACGCCGAACTCCGCGACGCGGCCCTGGGCATTGTCGCGCAGGTTGGCGAAGTGGCCCACGCCGATCAGCTCGAGCTTGTCGTCGTAGACGCCGAACACGGTGTCGTGGTCGAAGTCGATGCTGTCCACGTAGGCTTCGATCACGTGGTCGCCCACCGACTGGCCGAAACGGAGCAGGCGATCGTCCTCGCCCAGGGCAAGGAAATGCTTCAGCAGGCGCGAGCGATGATGGGCGGCCAGCTCGCGCACCAGAACGGTGGCACGGTGGGCGGCCTGCGTCGCTGCAGCTGCCTTGCGCAGATCTTCGTCGGTCAGTGCGCCGACAGCCTTGCTCAGTTCGAGCGGGTTCACGTTAATTCCTTCCTGGTGCAGTAAGAGATAAAAATAGGCACTGCGGTGGTGTTGCGCCAGGCGCTTTTTCCCTGGTCCGGTGCGTGATTCGGGGAAACACCATCTTGATGCAGCGTGAAAAGTATTGTAGTGGAATTGTCAGTCTGGCGTAAGCTTCCTGCGCCGCAGCACCCGGCCGCACCGCCGCATCGCTTCGAAAAATGCAATAAAATCAATAGCCTAAAAAAATGTGATGAATTGTTGCGCGGGATCAACTGTGGATATGTTGCAACGCCGCAAGCGAGCCATGTCGCCACGATCCCGCCTTCCCTGGCCAAGCCGCCCCGTCATCGATGACCGAGTCTCCCATTGCAGTGATCTACGCGCATCCCACGCCCAGCCGATCGCGCGTCAACCGGCCGCTTGCCGATGCCCTGGCCTCGTTGCCGCAGGTTCAGGTACGCGATCTTTACGGCTTCTATGTGGATTACGACATCGATGTCGTCGCCGAGCAGCGCGTGCTGGCTGTCGCGGACACTGTCGTGTTGCAGTTTCCGGTGCGCTGGTACAGCGTGCCCGCGTTGCTCAAGCTATGGCTGGATGAGGTGCTCGAACACGGGTGGGCCTACGGCCCCGGCGGCACGGCGCTGCGCGGCAAGTCGATGCTGGCGGTGGTCAGTACCGGCGGCAGCGCCGACGCCTACGGCCCCGATGGCAACCATGGCCATCCGATTGGCGACTTCCTGTTGCCGCTGGAGCAGACCGCGCTTCTGTGCGGCATGACCTGGCTGCCGCCGGTGGTGCTGCATGACGCCGACAACGCCGATGCGCAGGCGCTGGCCGACCATATCGCGCACGTCTGCGGGCGCCTGGGCGCCGACGCCATGCCCGCGGAGGTGCGCGCATGAACCAGCATGGCTTCCTGATTGCGTTGCTGGTGTTCCTGGTGGCGGCGGTGGTAGCGGTGCCGCTGGCGCGGCGCAGCGGCCTCGGCGCCGTGCTGGGCTACCTGCTGGCGGGTGCGGCGATCGGGCCGTTTGCGCTGCGGCTGGTCTCCGACGTCGAGTCGATCCTGCATTTCTCCGAGTTCGGCGTGGTGCTGATGATGTTCGTCATCGGCCTGGAACTGGAGCCGCGCAAGCTGTGGGCGTTGCGGCGGAGCATCTTTGGCTACGGCGGCGCCCAGCTTGCCGCCTGCGCGCTGGTGATCGGCGGGGCGGCCGCGCTGGCGGGGGCGTCGTGGCAGGTGGCGCTGGTGGCGGGCCTGGGCCTGGCGCTGTCGTCCACCGCGATCGCGCTGGCAACGCTGACCGAGCGCAACCTGTTCGGCACGCCGGCCGGCGCGGCCAGCTTCGGCATCCTGCTGTTCCAGGACATTGCCGCCATCCCGATGATCGCGCTGTTGCCGCTGCTCGCCGTCGAGGGCGCCGAAGGTGCCGGTGCGGGCGCCACCGGCTGGATGGCCGGCGTAAAGGCGGTGGCGGTGATCGGCGCGGTGGTGGTCGGCGGCCGCTACCTGGTGCGGCCGGCGCTGCGCTTTATCGCGCGCACCGACATGCGCGAGATGTTCACCGCGTTTGCGCTGTTGCTGGTGGTGGGTATCGCGCTGATGATGGACGCGGTCGGACTGTCGATGGCGCTGGGGACTTTCCTGGCCGGCGTGTTGCTGGCCGATTCGGAATACCGCCATGCGCTGGAGGCCGACCTGGAGCCGTTCAAGGGGCTGCTGCTGGGCCTGTTCTTCATGGCGGTCGGCATGTCCATCGATTTTGCCGTGCTGGCACGCTCGCCGTGGCTGGTGCTCGGCCTGGTGGTCGCCTTCGTGGTGGCCAAGACCGGGATGCTGGTGCTGCTGGCGCGCAGGTTCGGAATAGCGCGCGGCCAGCGGTTGCTGTTTGCGCTGCTGATCTCGCAGGGCGGCGAGTTTGCCTTCGTGGTATTCGGTGTCGCTGGCGGCGCGGGCTTGCTGCCGCACGCGACCGAGGCCTTGCTGGTGCTGGTGGTGGCGCTGTCGATGGTGGCTACGCCATTGCTGTTGCTGGCCTATGACCAACTCGTGGCACCGCGGCTGGGCCGCGCCAGGGCGCGTCCGGACGAGGCCATCACGCCGCAGGACAACCCGGTGCTGATCGCCGGCTTCGGCCGCTTCGGACAGATCATCGGGCGGCTGCTGTACAGCCAGGGCATCGGCGTCACGGTGCTGGACCACGATCCGGACCAGATCGAGTTCCTGCGCCAGTACGGCTTCAAGATCTTCTATGGCGATGCCACGCGGCTGGACCTGCTCGAAGCCGCCGGTATCGCCCGCGCGCGCATCCTGGTGGTGGCGATCGACGGCATGGACGAGAGCCTGCAGCTGATCGACCGCGTGCGCGAGTGCTATCCGGAACTGCGGATCTATGCGCGGGCGCGCCATGTGTCGCACATCTACCAGCTCAAGGACCGCGGTGTGCAATTGTTCGAGCGCGAGATGTTCGAGGGGTCGCTGACGATGGGGCGGCGCGTGCTGGAAGGGCTGGGCTTCGACCCGGCCGAGGCACGCAACGTGGCGCTGCGCTTCCGCCGGCACAACATCCAGGCGATCGACCGCTTCTATCCACACTACACCGACCAGAAGAAGCTGGTCTCGCTGGCGCGCCAGGCTCGCGACGAGCTGGAGGAAATGTTCAGGCAGGACCGCGAGCAGCGGCGGCAGCGCGAAGAGGCAGGGTGGTCCTGACGATGGCCCGCGCAGGTCGTGGCGGGCCAGCCTTCCTCAGCGGATCGCGGCCGCGCGGCCCGGCAGCCCGCCTTCGAGGAGGTCGAGCACCGTCTCGGCAAAGTCGGCGTACGACAGCCGGCCGCCAGGCTTGAGCCAGGTGAAAGTCCAGTTGATCATGCCGAACACGGTCATGGTCAGCGCGGTCTGGTTATCGCGCGTGACGCGCTCCGGGTAGGCCCGGCGCAGCAGGCGCGAAAAGGCCGCCACCACGTCGCGCTCGCGGCCAAGGATCACGTCGCGCTGGCCTTCGGCGAGGAACTTAACGTCGTTGATCAGCGCGATATGGCGCGTCTGCGAGGTTTCGTACTCGGCCAGGAAGGCGCGGATCAGGTTGGCGAACGCGTCCTTGTCGGTGCGCGCATGGCGTTCGGCATCGGCTTCCACCTCGGTGACCAGCAGCATCAGCCGCCGCGTGTAGCGGTCCAGCAGGTCGAACAGGATCGCTTCCTTGCTCTCGTAATAGTGGTAGAGGCGAGCCTTGGACGTGCCGCAGGCGGCGGCAAGGTCGGCCATCGAGGTGCTGGGGTAGCTGCTGTTGGCGAAGGCGGCCGCGGCCAGGTCCAGGATCTGTTCGCGCTGCGCCTCGAAATCGGGTGCCTTGGTACGGGCCATGTGTATCGGGGTTACTCGCCACCGCCAGCGTGGCGGCGCAGCTCGCAGGTCTCGAGCGAGTCGGAGTTGCCGCGCAGCACCATCTGGCCGGAGGCGATCAGCTCGCGGCAGCGCCAGAACACGAACCAGTCGCTGGCCAGCAGGCCTTCGATCGCGCCCATCACGCTGCCCACCACCTGCGCCGCGGGAGTCCATTCGACCGGCGCGCGATCCATGATGATGTCGTCGATGGTGTGGTAGGCGGCGGGAACCAGCGTGTTGCCTTTCCACAGGCGGACGTCGGCATTTTCCTTGACGTTCTGTTGCCACTCGTAGCCGAGCCGTCCCAGCCGCAGCACCGAAACCGGCGCGATGGTGGAGAAGCGCCGCGCCAGCCGCGCCGGCGAATACATGCCGATGGCGGCCAGGTTGCCTTGCGCGGGCATTTCGAGCTCGCGCAGGTCCATCGCGACTTCATTGATCCGCTGCGGCGCCTGGTACAGGTGGAACACGACCCGGCGCAGCATCAGCTGGTCGGCCGCGCTCTGGCCGTGCCAGATGGCGACTTCCATGTCGTCCTGGCGCAGCCCCTGGAGCTGGTCCAGCGCCTGGCGCATCTCGGCGGCGAAATCGATGTCGGTGTGCGGGGCGACCCGCTGCCAGAAGCCGGAACGGATCAGCCCGGTGCTGTCGATGTCGGCCAGCGGTCCCACGGCCAGGTCATCGCGCAGCACCACGACAGGGTCCGGCCGCGCGGCCTGCGCCAGCGCCTGGCGCAGGGTCGTGCCTGCTACATCACCGTTGACGACGTGGATATATTGCATGGCCGTGATTGTATATGGGTGGGACGGTTCGCTGGCACCGCGCGGCGCCGGCGCGACAGTCGGCGGGCGCTGCCGTGCAAGGCCATGCGCCACCGCCGTTTACCGTCCCCGCAAGCATCGCGCCAGGCCCGCTGCCGGCATGGCGCCATTGTAATCATGGCCCGGCCCGGCCAATGGCGGTGAATGTCGGCACGCGTACGCGGCGCTGGCAGTCCCTGCGCCGCGTACCTGGATCAGCGCTCGTCGTAGCTGACCACGACCCGCGAAGTCAGCGCGCGCGCCTGGCAGGTGAGGACGAAACCCTTCTCCATCTCCCACGGCTCGAGCGTGTAGTTCTTCTCCATCTCGACCTGCCCTTCCAGCACCTTGGCGCGGCAGGTGCAACAGACGCCGCCCTTGCAGGCGTACGGCAGGTCGAGCCCGGCGGCCAGCGCGGTATCGAGCACGTTGGCGTCTTCCAGCGGCAGGCGCATGCTGTGCTGCTTGCCGTCGAGCACGACCACCAGCTCGGCGGTGCCCGCATGGTCGGCGTGCGTGGGCGACGGCTTGGGCCTGGCCTGCGCGAGCGGCACGCCGAAGCGCTCGGCGTGGATGCGGCGCGGATCCACGCCAGCGTCGCGCAGTGCCGCCTCGACTTCGTCGATCATCGACGCCGGTCCGCAGACGAAGGCCGCATCGATGTCGTCCACCGGGATGAGAGTTTGGAGGAAGGAGGTGACGCGGTCGTGGTCAAGCCGGCCGTGCAGCAGGTCGACCTCCTGCGGCTGGCGCGACAGCACGTGGTACAGCGTGAAGCGCGACAGGTACTGGTTCTTCAGGTCTTCCAGCGTCTCGGAAAAGATGATGCTGTCGACATTGCGGTTGCCGTAGACCAGCGTGAAGCGGCTGCGCGGCTCGGCCTGCAGCGTGGTGCGGATCAGCGACAGCACCGGGGTGATGCCGCTGCCCGCGGCGAAGGCGACATAATGGCGCGCCGCGGCCGGGTCCAGCGGCACGTGAAAGCGGCCGTCTGGCGTCATCACGTCGATCACCTGGCCGGGGGCGATGGTGTCGTGGAGGTGGGACGAGAACAGCCCGTCCTCCACCAGCTTCACCGCCACGCGCAGTTCGCCCTGTGCGTCGTAGTCCTGCACCGCCGAGCAGATCGAATACGAGCGCCGCAAGTCCTTGCCGTCGACCGGCGCCTTCAGCGTCAGGAACTGGCCCTGGGTGAAGCGGTAGGCGTCGCGCAGCGTTTCCGGCACCTCGAACGCGATCGAGATGGTGTCGGCAGTCTCGGGGCGCACCTGCGCCACGCGCAGCGGGTGGAACTGTGGAGTCATGGCAGCCTGGCTTCGGCCCGGCGGGGCTCAGTAGGGTTTGAAATAGTCGAACGGCTCGCGGCAATCCAGGCAGCGATACAGCGCCTTGCACGCCGTCGAGGCGAAGCGCGAGATTTCCTGCGTGTGCACGCTGCCGCAGCGCGGGCAGGCGACTCGGTCCGGCGCGCCTGCCTGCGCGGCACGCGGGACGAAGCGCAACGGTTGGTCCGCCGCCGGCGCGCCGCACTGGCTGGGCGGCGCGATGCCGAATTCGCGCAAGCGCTCACGCGCGGCGGGAGTGATCCAGTCGGTGGTCCACGCCGGCGCCAGCACGGTGCGCAGCCGCCACGGCGCCAGGCCTGCGGCGTCGAGCGCATGGCCGATGTCCTCGGCGATCTGCGACATCGCCGGGCAGCCGGAGTAAGTGGGCGTGATGGTCACCTCCAGCGTGCCGTCGGCATCGGCGGCGATCCCGCGCAGGATACCGAGGTCGCGAATCGACACCACCGGGATCTCCGGATCGGGGACCGCTTCCAGCGCCGCCCATGCGTGTGCGACGCGCGCATCGGCGGCGGCGTTCGCTGAGCGGGGAAGGGAGGTGACGTTCATGCCAGTCAGTCCTTTGCGGCGAAGCGGGTACTTACCATTGCGCGCCCGGATGGGCCCGCGCCAGCCCTTGCATCTCGCCCAGGAGGTAGCTCATGTGCTCGGAATGCACCCCAAGCTTGCCGGTCGAGACAAAGCTGCTCGCGGGCGGCAGCGCCAGCGTGGCGGCTTGCAGGGTCTCGGCGATGGTCGAGTCCCAGGCAGCTCGCAGCGAGGCGGTGGCGACGCCGATTCCTTGCGCCGCGGCTTCCGCTTCCACCGGGTCTTCGGCAAAGCACTCATTCATATAGGGCAGCAGGTGGTCCAGGGACCGCTGCATGCGGGCGTGCGAGGCTTCGGTGCCGTCGCCAAGGCGCACCACCCAGCCGGCGGCATGGTGCAGGTGGTAGCGCGCCTCCTTGACCGACTTGGCGGCGATGGCGGCGAGTTGCGCGTCGCTGCTGGACTGCAGCGCTTGCCACAGTTCGACCATCAGCGCGCTGTACAGGAAATTGCGCATGATGGTCACCGCGTAGTCGCGCTCCGCGGAGGCGGTGCCGGCCAGGGGGCCGCGGTGAGGCAGTTCCACCAGCGTCCAGTTGCGGAAGTCGCGCTCGGCGCGCCAGTAGGCATAGTCGTCTTCATGGCGCGGCAGGCCGGTCAGCTCGCCTTCCAGTTCGCCGGCGCGCCCGTACAGCAGGCGTGCCTGGCCGATCAGGTCGAGGCTGATGTTGGCCAGCGCAATGTCTTCTTCCAGCACCGGGCCGTGGCCGCACCATTCGGCATTGCGCTGGCCGAGCACCAGCGCGTTGTCGGCCAGGCGCAGCACGTAGCGCAGCGCGGCGGTGCGGGCCGGCGGCAGGTGATCCAGCGAGGCGGGTTGCAGTGACGCGGTCGTCATACGTGGCCCTTACATATGGTTGACTTCGTCGGGCAGCTGGTAGAACGTCGGATGCCGGTAGATCTTGTCGGCCATAGGGTCGAACAGCTCCTGCTTTTCTTCCGGCACGCTCGCCGTGATGGCGGCGGACGGTACCACCCAGATCGACACGCCTTCCTGACGCCGCGTGTAGACATCGCGCGCCATGTGCAGCGCCTGCTGCGCGTCGGCGGCGTGCAGGCTGCCGCAGTGCTTGTGCTCCAGGCCCTGCTTGCTGCGCACGAACACCTCCCACAGCGGCCATTCCTTGCGGTTCATCGTTGTCTCCTCAGTGCTTGCGTGCTGGCGGCGCTATGTGTTCTGGCAAGGGTCAGGCAGCGGCGCGGCGCTCGCCAGCTTCGCGCTCGGCCTGCTTGGCGGCGTGGGCCAGTGCGGCTTCGCGGACCCAGGCGCCGTCCTCATGCGCCTTGACGCGCGTGGCCAGGCGCTCCCTGTTGCAGGGCCCGTCGCCGTTGATCACGCGCCAGAACTCGTCCCAGTCCAGCGGGCTGTAGTCATAGTGGGCGCGCTCGGCGTTCCATTGCAGTCCCGGGTCGGGCAGGGTCACGCCCAGCACCCGCGCCTGTTCTACCGTGGCATCGACGAACTTCTGGCGCAGGTCGTCATTCGAGATGCGCTTGATGCCCCAGGCCATGGTCTGCGCGCTGTTGGTCGAGGCCGCGTCGGGCGGGCCGAACATCATCAGCACCGGGAACCACCAGCGGTCGACCGCGTCCTGCACCATCGCGCGCTGGGCGTCGGTGCCGCGCATCATCGCGAGCAGCGCGTCGAACCCCTGGCGCTGGTGAAACGACTCTTCCTTGCAGATGCGGATCATGGCACGCGCATACGGGCCATACGAGCAGCGGCACAGCGGGATCTGGTTCATGATCGCGGCGCCGTCCACCAGCCAGCCGATCACGCCCACGTCGGCCCAGGTCAGCGTCGGATAGTTGAAGATCGACGAATACTTGGCCTTGCCGCTGTGCAGCGCGTCCACCAACTCGTCGCGGGAGGCGTCCAGCGTTTCGGCCGCGGAGTACAGGTACAGGCCGTGGCCGCCTTCGTCCTGCACCTTGGCCAGCAGGATCGCCTTGCGCTTGAGTGAGGGCGCACGGCTGATCCAGTTGCCCTCGGGCAGCATGCCGACGATCTCGGAGTGCGCGTGCTGGGAAATCTGCCGCACCAGTGTCTTGCGGTAGGCCGCCGGCATCCAGTCCTGCGGCTCGATCTTGCCGTCGGCGGACATGCGTGCGTCGAAAGCGGCCTGGCGGACGTCCTCGTCCTGAGGGGCGGCGATCTGAGCGGAGTCAGCGTGGCCGGGAACGTCCAGGCTTTGGGTGTACATAGCGCCTCCTCTGGCGGGGGCCGCGGCCGGTGGGAACCGTTGGCGCGGCGGCTGGCCCTATTATATATAAGCCGACCGGTCGGTCAATTTAAGCCCGGCCGGGTTTGTCGTTGACTGTCGCCAGGGCAGCGCTGCCACGTGACGACTTTTGCACGTGTAGTATCGAAGGCGGAACGGCCCCCTGCCGTCCATCCCCTATTTCCCTTTGTCTACGGAGGTAACGCAAATGGCAAGCGCGGCGTACAGCAAGATTGTGGTAGCGGTGGATGGCAGCAGCACGTCCGCTCTGGCACTGGCCGAAGCCATCCGCGTAGCGGCGCCGGGCGGCGCCACTGTGCTGGCGCTCTATGTCGTCGACACAGGTACGCCGATGTTCGACGTCGGCTACTACGATCCGAGCCAGCTGCAGAGGGCATTCGAGGAAAGCGGCCAGCGCGCGCTGCAGGACGCCGCGCAGCAACTGTCCGCGGCCGGCGTGCCGCATGAAACCCGGCTGGTCAGCGAGGCGCCGGTGCCCGGCGATATCGGTGCGTCGATCAACGAAGCCGCGCGCCAGTGGGGTGCGGACCTGCTGGTAATCGGCACGCATGGTCGGCGCGGTGTGCGCCGGCTGGTACTAGGCAGCGTGGCGGAAGCCGTGATCCGGCAGTCGACCATGCCGGTACTGCTGGTGCGCGGCGAAGCGAAGGCCGACTGAGCATGCGAAGACGCCGGGCTGGCCCCGGCGTCTCAAACTGGATGCAGTGGTCGGGCGCGGCAGGGGTTCATCCGGCGAAGCGGAAATGGCCGCTGCGCAGCACGATCTCGCGCGCCTGGGTCAGCTCGAACAGGCTTTCGGCGAGGCTTTCTATACGCTGGCGATTACTGGTGAAGGCGGCAACCAGGTCTTCCTCGCGCGGCGAGCGCGCACCGAAGTGAGCCTCAAGGGCTTCCGCGGTGACGGAATACTGAGTCGGACTGCCATTGACCGTAGCGGGGCAGGACAGCGTGAGGCTGGCTGCGCAGTAGGTTGGGACGCTGCGAGGGAACGTTATCTCAGGCATGGCGTACCTCGTGCTGGCGACGGACGTATTCAGTAATTCTAGGTCATCGCGGCTTTCCGTAAAGGATGCGAAAAGGTCTTCGGCGCACCGGCTGCCGGCGCCATTTGGAGTTTTGGTTGGCGTGACCCTGGTTGTGCACTCACGACATCGATGTTGCGCAGCAACAAGGGCGGACGGGTGGAGCGCGCTTCCATGCGAGCGCTGAGCAGGCGCGTCAAAAAGCTCTGGCGCTGCGCCGTGTGTCCAACGTGTGAGCGTTGCCTGGGCTTTGTTGGGCACGAGTTGTCCCAATAGCTGGCTTCAAGGCAAAAAAAACCCACGCAGGTTGTGCGTGGGTTGGAATCCACCGAGGTGGTGGAGGAGACAGACTTCACTATACATGGTTTGCTGCGTCGCACCAAGCGCAGTTGTGTCAATGTCTGGCGATGCACACAATGCTGTTGCGCTCGTACAACAAAGTTGGAATCGCCGGGATTAGCGGAACAAATAAGCGGCGCTGACAGCACAAAAAATGCCGGCGACATCTGCCACCAGCGCGCAGCCAAGCGCATGCCGGGTATTTCTTACATTGATGCTGCCGAAGTAGACCGCGAGCACATAGAAGGTGGTTTCGGTCGACCCCTGGATGATGGCCGCAAGGCGACCCTGGAACGAGTCGACGCCATAAGTCGTCATCACATCGACCATCAGCCCCCGGGCACCGGCGCCTGACAGGATCTTCATCAGGCCCACCGGCAAGGCTGGCACAAAATCGGTATTGATGCCGAGATGCGCAAAGCCCAGCGTCAGCCAGCCCATCAGCACGTCCATGCAGCCGGTCGCCCGGAACAAACCGATTGCAACCAGGATGGCGACAAGATAAGGAATGATCTGCACTGCCACGGCAAAACCTTCCTTGGCGCCATCGATAAAGGCCTCATAGACGTTGACCCGCCGCAGGGCGCCGCAGACCAGGAACAGCGTGATCAGCGACAGGATAAAGCCCGCGCCTGCCAAAGCCGTCACGCTGCCGACCTGCTCGGGCGGCGCATGCTTCAGCCAGGCAAACATGCCGGCGAGCGCCGCGGCAACCATGCCGAATGCAACCAGCACGGCGGGTCGCAGCAGATTGAGCCGCTGTACCCAGGCAACAGCCAGCAGACCCGCAAGGCACGAGCCCCCGGTAGCCAGCAGCGTCGGCAGGAAAATATCTGCCGCATTGAAGCCAACCAGCCCCTGTTTGACGGCAATTGCCTGCCGGATCGCGATGACCGAGGTCGGGATCAGGGTCAGTCCGGCCGTGTTCAGCACGATGAACATGATCTGCGCATCGGTGGCCACGTCCGGACGACGGTTCAGCGTCTGCAGCTCGCGCATGGCGTTCAGCCCGAGAGGTGTCGCAGCGTTATCCAGGCCCAGCAGGTTAGCCGACACATTCATCATCATGGCGCCTTGCGCCGGATGGCCCTGCGGCACGCCGGGAAAGAAATGCCGCAGCAACGGATTCACCAGGCGTGCAAAGGCGTCGACCACTCCGGCGCGCTCGCCGATGCGCATGATGCCCAGCCACAGGCTCATAACGCCGGCAAGCCCGAGCGCAATCTCGAACGCCGTGCGGGCACTGTCGAACAGGCTCGACAGCATCGCAGGGAAGACTGTCAGGTCGCCGCTGGCGAGGCGGATGCATGCGGCGACAAAGGAAACCAGGAAAAAGCCGAGCCAGACAACGTTCAGGGCCATCGGATTGCGCAAGCGAAAAGGTCAAAGCGGGTTCTCTCCCGCCAGGCAGGGGCAGCTCAGGCGATTCTGGCGCCGCGTTCGGCCAGCAGCTCGCGCAGCACCGACCTGTGGCAGTGCGCCTCGTCTTCGCAATAGCAGCCAAGCGAAAAATTGGTCTGGTGCGACAGCGCAGCCAGGAGGTCGAGCGTGCGGCTCGGCTCCGGCTCGCCCATTTCCTTGCGGAAATGTCGGACGAATGCTCGCCATGCCTTGTCGTCCGTTGCGGCCTGCGCTTGCGCAACCAGCTCCGGGGTAGGGGACAGGTCGGGGTACCAAACATCGTAATAGTCGCGGCTGGCGAACTCAGACTTCGGCACGCCGCGTGGCGGCCGCCGCACTGTACCGATACGCAGGCCTTCGTCAGCTGCTCGTGGCGTTCCCAGTCTTACGATTCGGATGGTCATGAAGGATCCCGCGGTCCGGATTGCCTGCGCGGCTGCGCCAGGCTGAAGACCAGATCATGAATCAACGGGTCGTGCATGACAAACATCTGCACCTTTCTGTGACGTCTATAAAGACAGGCACTGAACCGCCGTGTAAGAGCAGTCAACGTCGCTTTGGTGATCGATTCGAAATATTTCCTGAAACCCCTTGCCAAGCACCTCGGCGCCCCTTAATATTCGCCCCCTCGCAACACAACGCGGCGCTGCAAGGCAGACGCAGCAAGGGTTGCGGGGACGACCGGAAGGTTGGCGCGGCGAGGTTTGCAGCGCTGACCGCAGCAAAAAAAGATTGCTGAAATGGTTGACGAAACGAAGAAAGCTCTGCATAATTTCGTTTCTCTGCTGCAGACAACGCAGCGCGCTGAACGGCAAAGCCGGCCAGCGAAGTTCTTTAACAAACAAACAACCGATAAGTGTGGGCGCTGGGTAGCGGACGCCGCTGTCTTCGGACAGTGTGGCTTCACAAGTTATACAGTGCTCGCACAGCAAAACGTGACTGGGTCTTCGGATCTGGTCAGTCAGTTTTCTGAGAGTGAGCGACCGCTCGAAAGAGCGAGACCCGCGAG
>NZ_JAYMRX010000019.1:0-152663 GCF_038900635.1 Cupriavidus oxalaticus
TCCTGTAGTCCGTGCTTGCGCAACCATACCAGCACTGTGGCGCTGCCTTGTATCCCGTACTTGCGTTGCGCCTCCTTATACGTCAGATCGCCTCTTTCAACTTCCTCCACCACCGCCAATTTAAAAGCCAGCGTGTAATCGCGTTGTGTTCGCTTTCGATCCGTCTCCAAGGCACTCTCCTCATCCCGGTTGGAAAAGTGTCAACCATATTCAGGACGGGTCACCTCGGACATTAAAGTCCTTCTTAAACATTAAAGTTCCTTCCTAGACATTGCTGTCCTTCTGAAATGTCTTGGCGATCCTGAACTGCGTCCCGCGCACAGCGCAATACTGTGCTCCCTGCCCACTCTCCGATTTGTACACACCGGCCAGCCTGCCGGAAATCTACTCTGGTGTCATCGCAACGATCCGGCCCCCCTGGCCCGCAATACAGACGGTCCGGATTGCCCCCGTTGTTACAGGACACCACGCCAATGAGCACCCCCAAACCTGAAGCAGGCCACATCGCCCCCTATACCCACCCCGCCGCCGGCTGGGGTGCGCTGAAGTACGTTGCCATCAACCTGATCAAGGAGAAGGTGGGCGGCGGCAAGTACAAGATGCTGTTCAAGCAGAACCAGGCCGATGGCTTCGACTGCCCCGGCTGTGCCTGGCCGGACCGGCAGCACGCCTCCACCTTTGAGTTCTGCGAAAACGGCGTCAAGGCCGTGGCGGCCGAGTCCACCAGCCTGCGCGTGACCCCCGAGTTCTTTGCGCAGCACACGGTGACGTCGCTGATGACGCAGACGGATTATGAACTGGAGCAGCACGGGCGCCTGACGCACCCCATGGTCTACGATGCGCAGACCGACAAGTACCGCGCGATCGCCTGGGACGAGGCCTTTGCGCTGATCGGGCGCCACCTGCGAGCGCTGCCGGACCCGAACCAGGCAGCGTTCTATACGTCGGGCCGCGCCAGCAACGAAGCCGCGTTTCTCTACCAGCTGTTCGTGCGCGCCTATGGCACCAACAACTTCCCCGACTGCTCCAACATGTGCCATGAGGCGACCAGCCGCGGCCTGCCGCAAACCATCGGCGTGGGCAAGGCCACCGTGGTGCTGGATGACTTCGAGCATGCCGACACCATTCTGCTGTTCGGCCACAACGCAGCCACTAACCATCCGCGCATGCTGGGCGAGCTGCGCGAGTGCGCGCGGCGCGGCGCCACCATTGTGTCGATCAATCCGCTGCGCGAACGCGGGGTGGAGCGCTTCACCAGCCCGCAGCACCCGGTGGAGATGCTGACCGGCTCCAGCACCAAAATCGCGTCGATGTTCGTGCAGCCACGGCTGGGCGGCGACTTTGCTCTGATCAAGGGCATGGCCAAGCGCCTGGTCGAACTGGATGACGAGGCCATCCGTCACGGCCACGAGCGGCTGATCGACGTGGATTTCGTGCGCGGGCACACCATCGGTTTCGGCGACTTTGTCGATGACCTGCGTACGCAAAGCTGGGCCGACATCATTGCGGAGTCGGGCGTGTCGCAGGAGGATATCGACGCGCTGACCCAGGTCTACGCGCGCGGCAAGCGCGTGATTGCCTGCTGGGGCATGGGGCTGACGCAGCACAAGCATTCCGTGCCGACGGTGCAGATCCTGTCCAACCTGATGATGATGCGCGGGAACATCGGCCGCCCGGGCGCCGGGCTGTTGCCGGTGCGCGGTCATTCCAACGTCCAGGGCGACCGCACGGTGGGAATCGAAGAGAAGCCCGAGCCGGAATTCCTGGACCGCCTGCAGGCAGCCTTCGGCTTCGAGCCGCCGCGCCAGCATGGCTATGACGTAGTGCACACCATCTCGGCGATGCTGGCGGGCAAGGTCAAGGTCTTTGTCGGGCTGGGCGGCAATTTCTCCACCGCCACGCCGGATACGCCGCGCACCTTCGAGGCGCTGCGCCAGTGCGACCTGACCGTGAACATTGCCACCAAGCTCAACCGCAGCCACCTGGTGCATGGCAAGGAATCCCTGATCCTGCCGACGCTGGGCCGCACCGAGATCGACCAGCAGGACGGCGTGGCGCAGGGCGTGACGGTCGAGGACTCGGTCTGCATGGTCCATATCTCCTTCGGCATGAACGCCCCGGCATCGCCGCACCTGTTGTCGGAGATTGCCATCGTCGCGCGCATGGCGGCTGCCACGCTCGGCTCGGAGAAGATCGACTGGCTCTGGTATGCGCAGGACTATGCCCGCATCCGCGATGCCATCGAACAGGTCATCGACGGCTTCGAAAGCTACAACGAGCGCGTGGCGGTGCCGGGCGGCTTCCACCTGACACCCGCGGCGTGCAACCGGGTCTGGCATACGCCGTCGGGCAAGGCGCAATTCCTTGCCAACCGCATCGACAAGGACACCCCCATCAACCGTGCGCGCCAGCAGTATGGCGACAAGCTGATGGTGATGATGACGACGCGCTCGCACGACCAGTACAACACCACGATCTATGGCCTGGACGACCGCTACCGCGGTGTGTTCGGCCTGCGCCGGGTGGTCTTCATCAACGCCGCGGACCTGGCCCGCCTCGGCCTGAAGGCGGGGCAGCGCGTGGACATCACCAGCGTCTGGGACGACGGCGTGCAACGCCGGGTCGAGGACTTCGTGCTGGTCGAATACGACATCCCGCAAGGCTGCCTTGGTGCGTACTACCCCGAGACCAATCCGCTGGTGCCGCTGGAAAGCACAGGCGATGGCTGCGGCACGCCCACGTCGAAGTCGGTGCCGGTGTTGCTGACGCCGTCCCGTCGCCAGGACGCGGCGACGAGCTGATCCCACGCTGCGCGCAAGACCGTTCGTCAAGCGACTGACGCCCCTGGTGAACGCTCCCCTCTCCCGCAGGCGGGAGAGGGGAGAAGCCGATCGCATGCAAGCGCCGCATCAATCTTCTTCAAGATACCCCACATGGAATCCACCGAACAAATTGAACACACAGGCTTTGAAGCGCGCGGCATCGTGCGGCACAAGCGCTGCGTGGCGCAGCCGGCCACCGACAACGTGGCCGAAGAACTGCCGGTGGCGCTGGTGTACAACGGCATCTCGCACGCCGTGATGATGGCCACGCCGCTTGACCTGGAGGCCTTCGCGGTCGGCTTCTCGCTGACCGAGGGCATCGTCGGCCACAACGCGGAAATCCACGATCTCGAGGTGCGCATGCATGCGCACGCCGCCGAGGTGCAGATGGAGATCAGCGAACACGCCTTTGCCACCATGCGGGCCCGCCGGCGCGCGCTGGCCGGGCGCACCGGGTGCGGCGTGTGCGGCATCGAAAGCATCGCGCTGCTGGACCTGGAGCCCGCGCGCATGCCGGAACCGGCTACCCGCCTGGTCCCGTCGCGCGGCATGATCGAGCGCGCCGTCGCGGCGCTGCCGTCGCACCAGCGGCTGATGCAGGCCACCGGCGGCGTCCATGCCGCGGCGTGGTGCAGTGCGGACGGCGAGATCCTCCATGTCTTCGAGGATGTCGGCCGCCACAATGGCCTGGACAAGCTGATCGGCCACCTGGCGATGCAGCGCGTAGACATGGAGGACGGCTTCGTGCTGCTGTCCAGCCGCGCCAGCTATGAACTGGTGCGCAAAGTGGCGCGCATGAACATCCAGATGCTGGCGACGATCTCGGCGCCGACCGCGCTCGCCATCCGCATCGCCGAGCAGGCCGGTCTGCGCCTGCTCAGCTTCTGCCGGCAGGACGGCTATGTCGACTACACCGGGGCGGCCCTCGAAGGCGCGCGCGGAGGCGCGGCATGCTGAGCTTCGACGAAGCCCAGGCCGTCTTCGCGATGTGCGCGCAGCCAGTGCGCGAGACCGAGACCGTGTGGCTGGGCCAGCTGAGCGGCCGCGTGCTGGCCCGCGACGTGGCCGCGGTGATCGATACGCCGGTGGCGGACCGCAGCGCCATGGACGGCTACGCCGTGCGCTGCGTGGATTGCCGCGCCGACGCCTGCCTGCCGCTGCAGCAGGTGGTCTATGCCGGCACCCAGCCGCAGCCGCTGCTGCCCGGCCATGCCATCCGCATCTACACCGGCGGCGTGATCCCGCCCGGCGCCGATGCCGTGGTCGCGCTGGAGGATGCCGAGGAGAGCTACCAGGGCGTGGTGAGCGCACGGGCGCCGGTGGCGAACCAGCATATCCGCCGCCAGGGCGAGGATGCCCGCCGCGGCGACCTGCTGCTGTCGGCCGGGACCCTGCTGCATGCCGGCCATATTGCCGCCCTGGCATCGCAGGGCCTGGCGGAGGCTGAGGTCTGCCGCCTGGTGGAGGTGGCCATCCTGACCTCCGGCGACGAGGTCGCCGCGCACGACGAGCCGCGCGACGTGTACCAGGTGCACGACGTCAATGGCCCCATGCTGGAGTCGCTGGTGCAGGCGATGGGCGCGGTGGTCAGCTGCCACCGCCATGTGCGCGACGACGAGCGCGCGCTGCACGACATGCTGCGCGAGCTGGCATGCGACGCCGACCTGGTGCTGGTTACGGGCGGGGCCTCGGTCGGCCAGCGCGACCTGGTGGCGGCGGCGCTGGCTTCCGCCGGTGGCGAGCTGCTTTGCCGCGGTGTCAACATGAAGCCCGGCAAGCCGGTCACGGTGGGGCGCCTGCGCGGCAAGCCCGTGGTGTGCCTGCCAGGCAATCCTGCCGCCGCCTATGCCACCTTCGCGCTGCTGGTGACGCCATTGCTGCGCCGCCTGCAAGGGCGGTCAGAACTGTTTCCGCCAGTCGGCCGGGTCAGGGCGGCACTGACGAGCACGCGCCCGCACCGGGGCGACGCGTTCTGGCGCGTGGGCGAGATCGGCAACCTCGGTGGCCGCGAGAGTTTCGTGCAGGTCAATGCACAGCAGGGCGCGGCTTCCGTGTCCGCGCTCGGCCAGGCCTGCGGCTTTGTGCGAGTGGAACCGCAATGCGCAGGATCCCTGCAAAACGTGCCCTTGCCGTACTATGATCTCCACCGTTGGCTCAGCTGATGGCTGCGGCGCGGAACCGGTTCAGGCACTGGCCGGGCCCGCTGGACACGGCAAGCAAGGGGAGCGCAGCGTGAAACTCTATGAAAAGCTGGCTGCGGATATCGAGGCCCTGGTGCAGCAGGGCGTGCTGCTGCCCGGCGAGCGGATTCCCTCGGTGCGGCAGACCAGCCAGCACCACCGCATGAGCATCACCACGGTGATCCGGGCCTACGTCCTGCTGGAGAGCCGCGGCATCATCGAAAGCCGGCCCCAGTCCGGCTACTTTGTGCGCGCGCGGGCGGGTGAGCCGGTGGCCACGCTGCGCCCGTCCAGGCCCAGCGCCAAGCCCTCGGCCGTGGATGTCAGCGCGCTGGTGCTGTCGACGCTGCGCTCGATCCGTTCGGACGAGGCCGTGCCGCTGGGTTCGCCCTATCCGGATCCTTCGCTGTTCCCGTGGCAGCGCATCAACCAGTACGCCAACAACATTGCGCGCCGCTATGCCAAGTGGACCATGCTGGACGACCTGCCGCCCGGCAGCCCCGAGCTGATCCGGCAGATCTCGCGCCGCTACCTCGAGAACGGCTACGCCATCGACCCGAACGAGGTCATCGTCACCATCGGCGCGACCGAGGCGATCAACCTTTGCCTGCAGGCCGTGGCCAAGCCGGGCGACACCATCGCGGTGGAGTCGCCGACCTACTACGCCATGCTCCATGCCATCGAACGCCTGGGCATGCGCGCCATCGAAGTAGCGACAGATCCCGCCGAGGGCATCGACATCGAGGCGCTGGCGCGGCTGATCGATGAAAAAGACGTGGCCGCCTGCATGGTGATGCCCAACTTCCAGAATCCGCTCGGCTTCCAGATGCCCGACGAGAAGAAGCGCGCGCTGGTGGCCATGCTGACCGCGAAGGACATCCCGGTCATCGAGAACGATGTCTATGGCGAACTCTATTACGGCGAGGCCCATCCGAGTTCATTGAAGGCCTATGACCAGGCCGGCATCGTGCTGCATTGTTCCTCGTTCTCCAAGACCCTGACCAATGCCTACCGTATCGGCTGGGCGCTGCCGGGGCGCTACCGCGAGGCCGTGGAACGGCTCAAGTTCCTCAACACGCTGACCACGCCGGCCATTCCGCAACTGGCGATCGCCGAGTTCCTGAAGAACGACGGCTACGACTTCCACCTGCGGCGCGTGCGCAAGGCCTATGCGCAGCAGGCCAGCATCATGGCGGCCACGGTGCGCAGGTGCTTCCCGGACGGCACCAACACCTCGCGCCCCGCGGGGGGCTACGTACTGTGGGTGGAGCTGCCGGCGGGCATCGATGCAATGGAGATGTACCACGCGGCGCTGGAGCATCGCATCACCGTGGCGCCGGGACACATGTTTGCGCCGGGCGCAACCTATCGGCACTGCATCCGGCTCAACTACAGCGGGGAATGGTCGCCCGGCATCGAGTCCGCCGTGCAGACGCTGGGCAAGATCGCGCAGCACCTGCTGGCGCGCAGCCGGGAAGCGGACGAGGAAGAGCACTAGCATGCAAGACGCCGACATCGATCCCGCCATCGTCGCCGTGCTCCAGGTCCTGTGCCAGGCCAGCCGCGACGCTGGCGGCAGCCCCTGGTCGCTTGCCAGGATCGCCAAGCGCTCGCGACTGCCGATGAGCGCGCTGCGGCGCGTGCTGACGCAGCTGCAGTCGGCCGGACTGGCCGACATGTCGATCGACGAGGACGGCCGCGGCCACGCGAGCCTGACGCCAGCCGGCGCGGAGCTCGCCGCGCAGGTCTTCCCCGAATCGTGATGGCGTCGCCGGGCCCGTGCCCGAGGCTCAGCCCCCCACCAGCGACATGCGCACCGTCGGATACTGCCGTTTGCCGCTGGCCAGCCGTTGCGCGCGCAGTTCCGAGTAGCGGTCGCCGCGGGCCTGCCACGCTTGCCGGATCGCGTCCGCCAGGGCTGGCTCCGGGTGGGCGGCGCCGAGGTGCTGGCGCAGGTCGACGGAGCGGGTGGCAAACAGGCACAGGTGGAGCCGGCCATCGACCGATACGCGGGCGCGGGTGCAGTCGCCGCAGAAAGGGTGCGAAACGCTGGAGATAAAGCCCAGCTTCAGGCTGCCGTCAGCCAGCAGGAAATTGCTGGCGGTCTCGCCGTCGCGCCTGGCGAGCGGCAGCAGCGCATGCGCGCGCTCGACCATGCCGCGCAGCTCGTCCGACGGCACGACGCGGGATTGCGACCAGCCGCTGGGGCCCTCCACATCCATATATTCGATAAAGCGCAGGGTGACGTCGCTGCCGCGGAAGTGTTCGACCAGCGGCAGCACCTGCCCGTCATTGGTGCCGCGCTCGACCACGCAGTTGACCTTGACCGGCACCAGGCCGGCGGCGCGGGCCGCGTCGATGCCCTCCAGCACGCGGCCGACCGGGAAATCCACATCGTTCATGGCGCGGAAGATGCCGTCGTCCAGGCTGTCGAGGCTGACCGTGACCCGGCCAAGGCCCGCGTCGCGCAGCGCGCGGGCCTTGCGCGCCAGCAGGCTGCCATTGGTGGTCATGGCGACTGCCACCGGCCGGCCGTCCAGCGTGCGCAGCGCGGCAATGCGCTCGACCAGGGACTCGATGCCCTTGCGCAGCAGCGGCTCGCCGCCGGTCAGGCGCACTTTTTCCACGCCCAGCCCGACAAAGGTGCGCACGATGCGCAGCAACTCGGCGTCGGACAGGCGTTGCGCGGGCGTGAGGAACGGATAGTCGCGCCCGAAGCGCGACTTGGGCATGCAGTAGGTGCAGCGGAAGTTGCACTGGTCGATCACCGACAGGCGCAGGTCGCGCAGCGGACGGCCGAGCTGGTCCAGCACGGCCGGCGCGGTCGGGTCGGGCTCGATGGTCGGATGACCGGACGTGGCCGGCAAGGCTTGCACAAGCGCTGCTTGCATGACGAATCTCCGTGGGGCAATGGAGTGGGGATGTGCTGTCCATCGTAGGCGCGGGGGGCCGCGCCGCGGGCGTACAAAGCGGCTGGCGCGCAAGCAGAACAGTTGGCCCGGCGCCGCCGCGGCGTCAGTGGCGCGGCTCTCGGATGCGCACCGTGGCGGTCTGGCCTGCGATCAGCTGGACACCGTCCGGGACCGGGTCCAGCGCGATGCGCACCGGTATGCGCTGCGCCAGGCGCACCCAGTTGAAGGTTGGGTTGACGCTCGGGAGCAGGTTCGGCCCGACCGCGCGGTCCTGGTCTTCGATGCCGGGCGCAATGCTCTGCACATGTCCGTGCAGCGGCGTGCGCTGGCCCATCACATGCACTTCAGCGGCGCTGCCGATCCGGATCGCGGGCAGCTTGGTCTCCTCGAAATAGCCCTCGACGTACTGCGAGCCGCTCGCCACCACCGACAGCGCTGGCTTGCCGCGGGTGGCGAAGTCGCCGGCGCGCGGCAGGCGGTCGCTGAGCTGGCCGTCGACCGGGCTGGTCACGCGGCAGCGCGCCAGGTCCAGCCGGGCCGCGTCGACCGCGGCCTCGGCCTGATCGAGGCGCGCCTGCGCGGCGGCCACTGCGGCCGCGCCAGGCTGGCGCCTGGCCAGCGCCAGCGCGGCGCGCGCCGACGCGGACTCGGCCTGCGCCTGCTTCAGGCCCAGGCGGAAGCGCTCCGGGTCCACCACGAAGAGGACCTGGCCGCGTTGCACCCGGGCGTTGTCGCCGACCAGCACGGCGGTGACCGGGCCGGAGACATCGGGCGCGACCTGGATCACGGCCGCGCGCACGTGGCCGTCGCGGGTCCATGGCGCCGCGGTGTAGTACTGCCACAGATGCCAGGCGGTCAGCGCGGCGGCGGCCACGGCCGCCAGGGTCACGGCGACCGGGCCGAGCAGCGAAAGCTTGCGAATCATGATGGGGCCTGCGAGACGAGCGCGACGAGCGCGCCCAGTACGAGGAGATAGAGCGAGAGGTTGAACAAGGACCGGTGCCACACGATACGGTAGAAGCCGATCCGGGCAAGTACGGCGCGCACCCCGGCGGTGACGGCGAACGCGGCCAGCATCCACACCACGGTGGCGGGCACGAACACGCCATACAGGTCGAATTCAGTGGCGTGCATGGCGTCTTTCCTCGTCATGGGGATAGAGGGCAAGGCGCAGCGTGGCCAGCGCCGCCAGCGTGGCGCGCGGGCTGCCGTGCGCGGGCGCCGCCAGCGCCGCGAACGCCGCATCGATCTGCGCGGCCAGTGCCGGCGCGGGCGGGCTGGCATGGCCGGCGCGCGCGCACTGGCGGTAGTGCCGCGCCACGCCTGCAAGCACGCGGGCCACGGCGCGGGCCGGGGCGCGCACCGTGGCGCGCCGCAGCGCCAGCGCGGCGGATTCCACCAGGAAGTCGGCCGCGGCGTTGCCGGCCTGCCTGTCGCTGGCATGGTTGCGGCGCGTCAACGGCGGCCATTGGCGCAGCAGGCGGTCCAGCATGCGGCCGCGCAGGCGCGCGCTGTTGACCGGCGCGCGCGGGTGGGCGGCCAGTGCGATCTCGTTCCAGTTCGCGCGCGCCAGCCGGTATGCCACCAGCTGCTGCCCGAACGGCTGCATCAGCACCGCCCACAGGGCGGCGAACACCAGCGCCGCCAGGCTGGCCAGGCTGCTGTTGAAGATGTTGGCAAGACTTGCCGCGCCGTGGTTCTGCGGGCCGGGGAACGATGCCGCGGTCACGGCCAGCAGCACGCCGAACAGCGCGAAGCGCGGCTGCGTCGTCATCGCGCCGATGACGAGGTAAGGCCCGAACAGCAGGGCGGCAAGCGAGCCGAAGTCATGCGCCAGCTGCAGCACCACGAACTGGTAGTACCAGGACAGCAGCGCGCAGGCGACGCTCCACGCGATCACCCGGCCGGCCACCAGCCGCGGCTCGGGCGTGCTGGCGATAAAGCAGCTGGCCAGCGCCGCCAGGCCGACCGGGACCGCGCCGTCCACCCATCCGGATGCCATCCACAGCATGCCGGCAACCAGGGTGGCCGACCCCGCCGTGGCGGCGCGGAACAATAGCTGCGCGTGGTCATGATGCCGGGCCTGCCCGGCCGGCTCCACGCGGTAGCGCAGCGCCGCCGGCTCGGTGCCGCCCTGGCGCAGGCTGGCCTGCAGCAGGCGGCAGTCATGCCAGAGCTCGCCCAGTTCGTCCAGGTAAATGCAGGTGGCCGCGACCAGCCGCGCATGCCAGTCGGCGGGTGCGGCCGGCGCTGTGCCTGCCGGGTACCACGATGGCGACGGGCGGGACGCGCCGGCAGCGCCCGAGATCCATGCCAGCATGGTGCGCAGGCGCTGCGCGACGCTGTCGGGCATGCCGGCGCGATGCCGGCGCAGCGCGCCCGCGGCATCGGCAAGCGCCAGCACCAGCGGCAGCAGCGCGGTCATGCGCTGGTGCAGCGCGCGTGCGCGCCGCAGCGTCTGCGCGCTGCCGGATTCATAGGCGAGCTGGGCCATCTGGGTTTCCATCGCCAGGATATCGGCGGCGAGCGTGCTGAAGCTGTCGTGGCGCTGCCCCGCGCTGGCGTCGCCGGCCAGCATGTCGGTGGTCCAGCGCGAGGCGTGGTCCATCCATGCCGATGCGCGCGCGGTTAGCGCCGGCGCGGTGCGGGACGGGAACACCACCGCGCTGACCACGCTGGCACAGACGATGCCGATGACGATCTCCTCGATGCGCGTGAGCGCCACGTCGAAGACCGTGGCCGGATCGGTGACGGTTGGCAGTGCCACGATCGGCAGCGTATAGGCCGCCAGCAGGCAGATGTAGTTGCGCGGTGCCGGCTCCAGCAAGGACACGTAGAGCAGGGTGCCGGTCCAGCAGGCAATCGCCGCCATCAGCAGCACCGGCTGGTCGACCAGCCAGGGCACCAGCGCCACGGCGCCGACGGCGCCCAGCAGCGTGCCGATGACGCGGTAGGTGCCCTTGGCATGCGTGGCGCCGGCGAGCGGGCTGGAAACCAGGTAGACCGTCGCCATGGCCCAGTAGGGCCGCGGCAGGCCCAGCGCCAGCGCCGTGCCGAGCGCCAGCATCGCCGCGCCGAATACCTTGAGCGAGTGCAGCCAGGGCGCAAGGTCCGGGGCGCCCGCCCACGCCGTGGCGAGCGAGCCGGCGATCCGGGCCGGGCGCGGGCGCGGTGTGTCGCGGGAGAGTTGGCCGGAAGCTGGCATGGCGTCAGTGCGAGAGGCCAACGGCGCGCATCAGCAGCTTCATCAGGCCGGCGCAGACAAAGACCGTGCCGACACCGGCCAGCCACAACGCCAGCAGCCAGCCGAGGCGGGCCGCCAGCCGCGCCGTGGCCTGCGTACGCGGGGTCCCGGACATCAGTGGTACCCCTCCCCGCGCCGGACCTTGCCGCGGAACACGTAATACGACCAGGAGGTGTAGGCCAGGATGATGGGCACGATGAAGAGCGTGCCGACCAGTGCGAAGCCCTGGCTTTGCGGAGGCGACGAGGCGTCAAAGATCGAGATCGACGGCGGGATGATGTTGGGCCAGATGCTGATGGCCAGCCCGGTATAGCCCATGAAGATCATCAGTAGCGCGTACAGGAACGGCGACACATTCGGCTGCCGGCGCAGCGACCGGTAGATGCCGAAGGCCGAGCCCAGCACCAGCAGCGGCACCGGCAGGAAGAAGAACAGGTTGGGCAGCGCAAACCAGCGCTGCGCGATCTCCGGGTGCGTCAGCGGCGTCCAGATGCTCACCGCGGCCACCATCGCCAGCATCACGCCGGTCAGCACGTTGGTCACGCGCAGCATGGTCCACTGCAGCCGGCCCTCGGTCTTCATGATGAGCCAGGTGACCCCGAGGAACGCATACGTGATCACCACGCCCACGCCGCAAAAGACCGGGAACGGCGCCAGCCAGTCGAGCGCGCCGCCGGTGAAGGTGGCGCCGTCCATGGCGATGCCGTCGATATAGGCGCCCAGCGTCACGCCCTGGAAGAAGGCCGCGACCACCGAGCCCCAGGTGAACGCGGCATCCCAGTAGGGGCGGCTGCGGTCGCTGGCCTTGAAGCGGAATTCGAAGGCCACGCCGCGGAAGATCAGCCCCAGCAGCATGAACACCAGCGGCAGGTAGAAGGCGCTGAGCAGCACCGAGTAGGCCAGCGGGAAAGCGCCCAGCAGCGCGGCGCCGCCCAGCACCAGCCAGGTTTCATTGCCGTCCCAGACCGGCGCGACGGTATTCATCATGACGTCGCGGTCATGGCGGTCGCCGACGAAGGGGAAGAGGATGCCGATGCCGAGGTCGAATCCGTCCATGATGACGTACATCATCACGCCGAAGAAGATCAGGGCGGCCCAGATAACGGGAAGGTTGATACCCATGTCGATCACCTGTTCAGGATTCGCGGCGGCCATGCGGGGCCATCGCGTTGGGTGTGGAAGCGGTGGCCATGGCGGCCGGAACGACGCTGCCCGGGCCGTAGGACGGCGCGTCGTGCGGGTGCGCGTCTGGCGCCGGGCCGGCGCTGGCCAGCTTGAGCATGTAGCGGATGCCTACGCCGAAGCAGACGAAATAGACCACCACGAACAGCGCCAGCGACAGCGCCACCGGGCCCGCCTCATGCGCGGAGACGGCATCGTGGGTGCGCATCAGTCCGTAGACCACCCACGGCTGGCGCCCGATCTCCGTGGTCATCCAGCCGGCCAGCAGCGCGATCAGGCCGGCGGGCCCCATTGCCACCGCCAGCCGCAGGAAGGCGCGCGAGCGGTACACGGCGCCGTTGCGGCGCAAGACCCATCCAAGCAGGCCGAACAGGATCATCGCCACGCCCAGGCCGACCATCGCGCGAAAGGTAAAGAACACCACGGTGGCATTGGGGCGGTCTTCCTTCGGGAAGTCCTTCAGCCCGCGGATCTGGCCATCCAGGCTGTGCGTGAGGATCAGGCTGCCCAGGCGCGGGATCTCGACGGCGTAGCGGGTTTGCTCGCGTTCCATGTCGGGAATGCCGAAGAGGATCAGCGGGAAGCCGCCTTTGTCGCCACTGGGCGCGGTGTTCCAGTGCCCCTCCATCGCCGCGATCTTGGCGGGCTGGTGCGCCAGCGTGTTCAGGCCGTGGGCGTCGCCCACCACCGCTTGCAGCGGCGCGGCCACCAGCACCATCCACAGCGCCATCGACAGCATCTTGCGCGCGGCGGGAACGGCGCGCCCGTGCAGCAGTTGCCAGGCCGACGCCGCCGCCACGAACAGCGCCGTCGACAGCAGCGCCGCAATCACCATGTGCGCGAGCCGGTAGGGGAACGACGGGTTGAAGATCACCTCGAGCCAGTCGGTCGGCACGACCTTGCCTGCCACGATGACATAGCCGGCCGGCGTGTGCATCCAGCTGTTGGACGCCAGGATCCAGGTGGACGAGATCAGCGTGCCCAGCGCCACCATCACCGTCGAGAAGAAGTGCAGCCCGGGCCCGACGCGGTTCCAGCCGAACAGCATCACCCCGAGGAAGCCCGCTTCCAGGAAGAAGGCGGTCAGCACCTCGTAGGTCAGCAACGGCCCGGTGATGCTGCCGGCGAACTGCGAGAAGCCGGACCAGTTGGTGCCGAACTCATAGGCCATGACCAGGCCGGAAACGACCCCCATGCCGAAGTTCAGCGCGAAGATCTTGATCCAGAACTGGTACAGGGTCCGGTACACCGTGTCCCGGGTGTAAAGCCAGCGCGCTTCCAGGAAGGCCAGGAAACATGCCAGCCCGATGGTGATGGCGGGAAACAGGATGTGAAAGGAAACCGTGAATCCGAACTGGATCCTGGCGAGTTCCAGGGCTGTGAGTCCGTGCATCGATGTGCTCTCCGTGGGGTTGCCGCCGGCACGACGGCATGTCGCGCGACACTACGGACAAGCGTAAGGACTACAGCGTGTCCGCCAGGGATACAGTTTTCGTGGAACTGTTCAAGCTCAGTTGTCCAGGCGGAGACCTGATGGCCCTCGACTTCCGACTGTTTGCTCCCCTCTCCCGCTTGCGGGAGAGGGGCAGGGGGTGAGGGCCGGCGTTGGCAATAGCGAGGACTTGCACTTCGTGGCAGCGCCCGCCCTCACCCCGACCCTCTCCCAGAGGGAGAGGGAGTACCCAATCGGCAAGCCCGGCGCCACGACCATGGGCACGCGGCGGACCGCCGCGGCGGGCGCGTTCAGCTGAACAACGCTAGCGCCTTGCCGAGGGTGGACCAGATGCCCGTGCCCAGCGGGATCAGTACATAGGCCCAGAACGCGAACAGCAGCAGGGTCTTGCCGAAGGTGCGATCGTCTTGCATAGCGTAGTCTCCGTGCGATGGGAAATCGGCGCTCAGGCCGCGCTGGCGGCTTCGCGCAGATGGTGCCGTGCATGCACGGGCCGCATCAGCAGGTTGCACGCGAAGCCCACCACCAGCAGGCCCGCCATGATATGCAGGGTGTCGACATAGACCTCGGACCTGGGCACGCCGAGCGCGAGCTTGTACTCGCGGATGTAGTTGACCAGCGCCGGCCCGGCAATGCCCGCGGCGGCCCACGCGGTCAGCAGGCGGCCATGGATGCCGCCGACGTAGGCGGTGCCGAACATGTCCGCCAGGTAGGCCGGTATGGTGCTGAAGCCGCCGCCGTACATGGTCAGGATCAGGAAGTAGCAAACCACGAACAGGGTCACGTTGCCGGACGCGCCGACCGCCGGCACCGCCATGTAGAGCGCGGCACCGAAGGCGAAGAAGATGGCGTAGGTGATCTTGCGGCCGAAATAGTCGCTGGCGGAGCTCCACAGGAAGCGCCCGGTCATGTTGCCGATGCTGAGCAGGCCGACGAAGCCCGCGGCAGCCGCGGCGGTGATGGTGCCCTTGAAGGTTTCCTGGATCATCACCGCGGCCTGGCCCAGCACGCCGATGCCGGCCGTGATGTTGAGGAACAGGATCAGCCACAGCAGGTAGAACTGCGGCGTCTTCAGGGCCTGGTCGATGTGCACGTTGGCGTGCGTCACCATCTTGCTTGGCTTGCTGGGGGGAACGTAGCCGGGCGGGGTCCAGCCGGGGGCGGGGATGCGGATGGCGAGCGCGCCGATCGACATCGAAATGAAGTAGATCAAGCCCATGACCAGGAAGGTCTCTGCCACCCCCGCGCTGGTGGCGGTCTTGAAATGGTTCATCAGCGCCACCGACAGCGGTGCGCCGATCATCGCGCCGCCGCCAAAGCCCATGATCGCCATCCCCGTGGCCATGCCGCGCCGGTCCGGAAACCAGCGGATCAGCGTGGAGACCGGCGAGACGTAGCCAAGCCCCAGGCCGATGCCGCCCAGCACGCCGTAGCCCAGGTAGAGCATCCAGATCTGGTGCAGCCAGATGCCGAGCGCCGAGACCACGAAGCCGCCGCCGAAGCAGCAAGCGGCGGTGAACATGGTGCGCCGGGGGCCCACCTTCTCCAGCCACTTGCCGGCAAACGCGGCCGAGATGCCGAGGAAGAAGATTGCCAGCGAGAACACCCAGCCCAGCGTGGTCAGTTGCCAGTCGCCGGGCGCGGATTGCGTGACGCCGAGGATGCGGGTCAGCGGCTCGTTGAAGACCGAGAAGGCGTAGGCCTGGCCGATGCACAGGTGCACCGCCAGCGCGGCAGGGGGCACCATCCAGCGGTTGAAGCCGGGGCGCGCGATGATGGCCTCCTTGGAGAAAGGAGACGGGCGCGACGTCGGCTGGGATGGCGAGGGGTCGGCGCCGTGGCGGGACCGATGCTGCGAGGTGGGTGAGGTTGGCGAGGGCGTCTGCGCTTGCGCGGGATATGACATGAAGTTGTCTCCTACCTGGAAGTGGCAGCCTCTTGTTGCGCGGGGTGCGGTGGGCTGGAGCGCGTCGTTCCGCAAATCCTGTGCCCAGAGCGCAATCCCTTTGCCTTCAACGGATGACGGCGCGCGGCCGGCACCACGGCCCCGGCGCGATGGACAAATTGTCCGGGCGCCGGTCCCTTGCCCCGGCCAAAATGTCCATCCGCCGCCTGGGGCTGCCGGGGCCGCCGGCGCGGGCTCGGTTTAATTCCCAATACAGTGGGGGCGCCGACTGTCGCTAGACTCTCCCACTCTCCGTCCCTCCGCCCGCAACAACGAAAGTGATGAGCGAACGACAAAGCAATGCTGCCGATTCCGACAACTGGCAACGCCGCACCATCCTGGTGGTGGACGACGAGGCCGGCATGCGTTCGTTCCTGTCGCGGGCGCTGGAGGGCAAGGTCGATTGCGTGATGACCGCCGACAGCGCCGAAGCCGGCGCGGCGCTGCTGGAGCAGCGCCATGTCGACCTGATCCTGCTCGACGTGGCGCTGCCGGGCGCCAGCGGCGTGGAATGGCTCAAGGCGCTGCGCGCCGCGGGCAACCCCGCCGATGTGATCCTGATGACCGCCTTCGCCGACATGGAGACCGCCATTGCGGCATTGCGCTCCGGCGCGGCGGATTTCATCGTCAAGCCGTTCCGCGTCGACCAGATGCTCAATGCCATCCGGCGCTGCTTCGACCGCGCGCGCCTGGCGCGCGAGAACTACCTGCTGCGCCGCGAGCTGGACAAGTACACCATCCACAAGCATGTCATCGGCACCTCCGAAGCCATGAGGAAGGTGATGGCGCTGGTCGCGCGGGTCGCGCCGATGCCGTCGACCGTGCTGGTCACGGGCGAGTCCGGCACCGGCAAGGAAGTGGTGGCGCGCGAGCTGCACCGCCTGAGCGGGCGGCAGGGCCAGTTTGTGCCGCTGAACTGCGGCGCGATGGCACCTGAGCTCATCGAAAGCGAGCTGTTCGGCCACGCCAGGGGCGCGTTCACCGGCGCCGCCGGCGCGCGCCATGGCCTGTTCCTCTATGCCGACGGCGGCACGCTGTTCCTCGACGAGATTTCCGAACTGCCGCTGCCGATGCAGGCCAAGCTGCTGCGCGTGATCGAGGACCGGCGCATCCGCCCGCTCGGCACCGAGCGCGAGATCGTGGTGGACGTGCGCATCGTCGCGGCCTGCAATCGCAACCTGGCCCATGAGGTGGCGGCCGGGCGCTTCCGCCAGGACCTGTATTACCGGCTCGACGTGGTGTCGGTCGCGATCCCGCCGCTGCGCACGCGGCCGGAAGACATCGTGCCGCTGGCCGGGCATTTCTCCGAGCAGCTGTCTGCCCAGCTGGGCCTGCCCGCGGTGCCGCTCTCGCCCTCGCTGGTGCGCCTGCTAGAGGCCTATGACTGGCCGGGCAATGCGCGCGAGCTGCGCAACCTGGTGGAGCGGGCGTTGATCCTGGGCGAGTACCCGGTCGAGCTGCTGGCGCAGCCGGGCGAGCCGGCGCAGGCCGGGCAGGCCGTAGCACCCGACCATGCGCCGGTGCCGGCCGACGATGCCGTGCTGCTTGAATCGGTGGAGCGCCGGCACATCCTGCACGTGCTCGCGTCCGAGGGCGGCAACCGCGCGGAAGCGGCCCGCCGGCTGGGCATCTCGCGGCGTACGCTGGACCGGAAATGCCTGCAGTGGGGGCTGCGTCCTTGACGCGGGTGCGCCCGGCCGCCTGGGCCGCGCTGGTGCGCCGCTATCGCGCGTCGCTGCGCGCCAAGCTGGTGTCGATCGTGATCGCGCCGCTGCTGGTGGCGCTGGTGGCGCTGCTGCTGCTGATGGCGTTGTGGGGCGACCGGGTGTTCCAGGCGCTGCTGGCCTACAAGGTCAACAGCGACCTGCTGGTCGCCCATGAATACTTCGAGCATATGGTCGGCGGCGTGAAAGATCGGGTCTTGCAGGAGGCCAGGTCGCATGCGTTGGTGGATGGGCTTGACCGCGGCAGCGCCATGCCCGGCATCCTGGCCGACGCGCGGCGCACGCACGGACTCGACTTCCTGCAATTGCTCGACCCCAAAGGGCGGCTGCTTGCCGCTGCGCCGGCTGGTGCAGCGGGTACAGACTACGTCGGCTGGCGCGTGGTGGAAAGCGCCGCGACCGGCCGCGCGGATGGCGCCACCGACGCCTGGTCCGCCGCGCAGCTGGCTGCCGTCTCCGGTGACCTTGCAAGGCGCGCCCAGGTGGCGCTGCGCGCCACCGCCAATGCGGCATCGACCGACAAGACCATGGAAACCCGTGGCATGGTGATGCACGCGGCGGCGCCGGTGTTCGACGCGGCGGGCAGGCTGGTGGCCATCCTGCACGGCGGCACGCTGCTGAACCATAACCTGGCCTTCATCGACACCATCAACGCGCTGGTCTACCAGCCGGAATCGCTGCCGCGCGGCAGCCAGGGCACCGCCACGCTGTTCCTGGACGACACCCGCATTGCCACCAATGTGCGGCTGTTCCATGGCGAACGCGCGCTGGGCACGCGTGTCTCGCGCGAGGTGCGCGACAAGGTGCTGCTGCGTGGCGAGAAATGGCTGGACCTGGCGTTCGTCGTCAACGACCGCTACATGAGCGCCTATGAGCCGATCCTGGACAGCCGCGGCCAGCGCATCGGCATGCTGTACGTCGGCTACCTGGCCAGGCCGATCAGCCAGGCCAAGGATCTTGCGCTGGGCGTGCTGGTGGGCCTGTTCCTGCTGCTGGCCGTGGCGGGCGCGCTATTCTCGCTGCAGTGGGCCAGGCGCGTATTCACGCCGATGACGCAGATGGTCGGCACCATGCGCGCGCTCAAGGCCGGCAACGACAATGCGCGCGTCGGCCCGGTGCGCAGCGAGGATGAACTGGGCCAGCTGGCCGGCCAGTTCGACCAACTGCTGAATGACCTGCAGCAGCGCAATGCCGAACTCAGGGACTGGGCGGATTCGCTCGATCGCAAGGTCGCCGAGCGGACCCGCGAGCTCGAGGATGCGAACGCGGTGCTTCGCGCGACCCGGCAGCAACTGATTACATCGGAAAAGCTTGCTCTCGCGGGGCAGCTTACGGCGGGCGTGGCCCATGAGATCAACAATCCGATTGCAGTGATCCAGGGCAACCTGGACGTGGCGCGTGATATTCTCGGCCCGGCCGCCGAGCCGGTCCGGCATGAATTGCGGCTGATCGACGAGCAGGTGCGACGCATCTACCTGCTGACCAACCGGCTGCTGCAGTTCGTCCGGCCAGAGGCATACGCCGGCAATACCGAGCGCCTGGATGTGGGCGAGGTCGCGGCCGGCTGCGTGGACCTCGTCCGGCATATGCTGAAGGATGCGGCCATCCAGATCGAACTGGCCTGCCTGGCCACCCGCCGCGTGCGCATCAGCCGCAGCGAACTGCAGCAGGTCATCGTCAACCTGCTGACCAATGCCATCCACGCCATGCCCGAGGGCGGCAACCTTACGCTGACCACGCGCGACTGGGAAGGGCGCGGCGTGACGCTGCATGTGCGCGACACGGGCCGCGGCATCCGCGCGGAAGACCTGCCCAACCTGTTCAATCCGTTCTTCACCACCAAGAAGCAGATGGGGACCGGCCTCGGCCTGTCCATCAGCTACGCGCTGGTGGAGCGCTATGGTGGCCGGATTACCGTGGAAAGCACGGTGGGGCAGGGTGCGGAGTTTATCGTCTGGCTGCGCGAAGATGCGCCTGCGGCAGGGGCAGAACCGGATGACCGGGTCTCATAACGACTCAGCCTCAGGATGCAACGCCTCTGCGATCTGATCCACGTGCAGTTTGATCATCGCCAGCAGGCAATGGACGCCGTGGCATCCCTCGGACCGTTCGCTTTCCACTTCCAACAGCGACAGGACGCTACCCAGGCCGGCCTGGATCCGGTCGAGTGATTCCAGGGTTGCCGCCGGAATGCCGACGAAGATGGTTTCGTGCTGGGGATGGGTTTTCTCTTGCATTGCGCTCTCCTGAAGAAGGTTGGGAGACCCGCCTGATGCAAACAGTAGAGGGTGGCGGGCCTGACAGCGGGGGTCGCAATACCGGCTCTCTGACGAACACCGGCCAGCCTTATCGGCTGCCCCGCCCGGCCCGCCATGGTGAAGCGACGCGCGCGTGCGTGTGGGGATGGTCGCATGGGCGACCATCCGTCAGAGAGAAAAGCGGGTTGCGACGCCCGATCACCGTTGTTTCGGTGATGGGCTTAGTTTTGCCTTTTCAGTGGGGGAGGGCGATCAGACGATTCGCAATTTTCCTTTGGGGCTTCGGAGGTAGCACAGGTCGGTTGAGTCTGCAGGCGAACTTGGTCAGTAGCTGTTGATGTGGCTGGCGACTGGCTGAGATCGTTAAGGATTGTTCGATGTCTGCCCTCGTCTGCAGGGCAGTGAGAGGCCGCATCCAGGCCCTGGAGACAGAGACTGGCATGCAGTTGTGCGATCGCGGCACGCGCGGCGTCACCCTCACCGCTGTGGGAAAGATGGTCGTCGAGCGTGCGAAGCGCATCATGTTCGAGACGCGTTGCCTGACCCGCGATCTGACCCTCATGCGCGAGCATGTGATCGGAAATGTCCAGTTTGGGCTTGGCCCTTTTCCCGCCGCAACCTTACTGGCTGACACCCTGCGGAAGCTGCATGCCGAATGGCCGCAGTTGCAGGTTGCAGCAGAGGTCAACAGTCCGCCTGTGCTCCTCGCTGCCCTACAGGCAGAATCGCTCGATTTCGTTGTTGTCGAACGTCGCACCGTTCCGCAGAATGAGGATCTTTCGGTGCATCGTCTGCGTCCGGAGGCCGCCGGCTTCTTTGTACGTCCATCAAATCCGCTTCGTCACAGCAGCCGGATCACGCCAGCGCAGTTACGCGAGGCCACACTGATATCTGTGCCGTTTCCCATCCGGGGTGCAGGCCCGCTGCGAAAGCTATTGGGCTGTCGTAGTGACGAAAGGCTCCCGCTGCAACTTGAAAGCAATGATTTCCATGCCCTGACGCTACTGGCCTGCCAGTCCGATGCGGTGCTGCTCGGGCCGGTCCGGGCATTGACTGCCGCTGTCGAGGCTGGCGCGCTTGCAAGGTTGGAGATTGCAGGCAGTGCCGATGATATAGCCATGGACTTTGATATTGTTCACCTGGCGCACCGTACGCTGTCGCCTGCCGCACAGCGGACTATCGCGACTATCAATGCCTTGGCCTGAAGTCCCCTGCGTTGAAGCACCCTTCTTGGCAACTGAGGGCGGCGTCCGGATCGGGGGCGAAAGCGGTCGCAGCCCATAACAGGGGCTATCCTGCCCGCGAACGTAATGCTGGCAACCAGGGGCGGCCTCTGAGGGAATTGACGACGTCTGCTGAATCCGGTGCGCGGCAAGTTCCAGAAACGGGGCCGAGGCCGGAAGTAAAATTCCGCGACCGGACTCCTGACGTCGAAAATGGAGTCCGTCCCGCCTCGCCGCAGATCTTATAAAGCCGTCTTGCCGCCATTCACATGAAGGATCTGGCCGGTAATGTACCTGGCCTTGCCGGATGCAAGGAAGGTAATGGCATCTGCAACTTCATCTGGTGTCCCGATACGTCCTGCCGGGATGGTCGCGGCGACCGCCGCGATCTTTTCGGCGCCGCCGGCAATGCGTTCGAGCATGTCGGTTTCGATCGGACCCGGTGCCACCGCGTTCACCCTGACATTGAATTTACTCGCTTCGAGCGCGGCGGACTTGGTTAGGCCCTCGATCGCATGCTTGCTCGCTACATAGATCGGATTCTGTGGATTGCCCCGGCTTCCCATCGTGGAGGAGAGATTGATCAGGGCGCCATGTCGCTGCGCCTGCATCACGCGCAACTCATGCTTCATGCAAAGCAAGGTGCCGAGCACATTGGCGTCGAAAGTCGCGCTGTAGGACTCGACGGTCTGATCCACGACCGGCCCAGGTGTCCCTTCCGTGCCGGCACTGTTGACGGCGATATCGAGACGACCAAAGCGTGCAACGGCGTGCGCGACCAGTAGATGGACATCTTCCTCGCGGCTGACATCCGCCGCCACAAAATCCGCTTCTGCGCCCAGTTGCCTTAACTCGTCAACCAGCTTTGCTCCTGCAATGGCATTGCGGCCCGAGCAGATAACTCGGGCACCTTCACGGCCGAAGGCGAGAGCGGCCGCCCGGCCGATTCCCGCCGTGGCGCCCGTTACCAGTACGACGGGAGGGGGGATCAGGGTTTCCATAGGGTGTCTCCAACGTAGGGATAGGCGACTCGTTTATTACGGGGCGGTGCCATCTTAATGAGCTTCTGCGCCGGGCCGCCACGGTTGTTTGACGAATGCCCCAAATTAGCAAATGTAAGTCCCAAGTAAGCAAACTTGGTGGGCGCTGATCGCTCCACACTTCATTCATACCGAGGCCGGACACTGACCTGGTCCGAGCATCACCAGACTGGAGACGACATCAAAATGAAAATCAGGCAAATTACTCCCGCCATCGGCGCCGAGATCACGGGAGTGCATCTTGGCGACGTGTCGCGCGACCCGGTGCGCTTTGCCGAGATCAGGGCGGCGCTGCTCAGGCACCGTGTCCTCTTCTTCCGCAAGCAAGACATCACGCGTGCCGAGCATGTTGCCTTCGCGAGCGGCTTCGGCAAGCTGGAAGACCATCCCGTAGTCGGCAGCGATCCCGACCATCCGGGTCTGGTGCGGGTTTACCGGAGCGACAACCCGCACAGCTACGAGAACAACTACCACTGTGACGGCCTGTGGCGTCCCAACCCGGCGATGGGTGCGGTCCTGCGCTGCATCGAATGCCCGGAGATCGGCGGCGACACCATCTGGGTGAACATGGTGAAGGCGTACGAGGAACTGCCGGAGGACATCAAGCTGAAGATCGACGGCCTGCGTGCGCGGGCCAGCATCGAGCACAGCTTCGGCGCGGTCATGACCCCGGAAGCGCGCGCGAAGCTGGTGCAGGAGCATCCGTCCGTCGAACATCCGGTGGTGCGCACGCATCCGGAAACCGGCGAGAAGATCCTGTTCGTGGGCGCGGGGTTCTCGACGCATTTCACCAACTACAGCACGCCGGCCAACGTCCGCCACGGCATCGACAAGGCGCCGGGCGCTGCGCTGCTGTTCAACTACCTGATCAGCCGCGCCACCATTCCCGAATACCAGGTGCGCTGGTCGTGGCAGGAGGGGGACGTTGCGATCTGGGACAACCGTTCCACGCAGCACTACGCACTCAACGACTACTGGCCGGCACCTCGCAAGATGGAACGCGCCGGCATCGTGGGCGATATCCCGTATTGATCCGCACGCAATCTTCCCCCGGAGAATCACGATGAATTTTCTCGACGGTCACCTTTTTCCCGAAAACCAGCAGCCGCTGATCATTACCGCCGCCCCCTACGCCCCGGGCTGGGTGCCATCCGACTTCCCTGAGGACATTCCCGTCACGATGGAAGCGCAGATCCAGAAGGCGGTGGATTGCTATAACGCCGGCGCCACCGTGTTGCACCTGCACGTACGGGAGCTGGACGGCAAGGGCAGCAAGCGGCTTTCCAAGTTCAACGAGCTGATTGCCGGGGTGCGCAAGGCGGTCCCGGAAATGATTATCCAGGTGGGCGGCTCCATTTCCTTCGCCCCCGAGGACGAAGGGCAGGCCGCCAAGTGGTTGTCGGACGATACGCGCCACATGCTGGCCGAACTTGAGCCCACGCCGGACCAGGTGACGGTAACGGTGAACACGTCGCAAATGAACGTGACCGACCACGCAGAAGATGCGGACTTCAAGGGCACCTCCCGCGAAAATCCCGCCGTCTTCAATGCCTACAAGGAAATGACGGTGCCCGCGCAGCCGGGATGGGTGGAAGAGCACGTCCGCCGGTTGTCCGCCAAGGGCATCCAGAGCGCCTTCCAGTGCTACAACACGAACAGCTTCGAGTCAGTGGAGCGGCTGATGCGCCGCGGCTTCTACAAAGGGCCCCTGGTCATGAACTGGGTGGCAATTGGTGGCAGCATGGATACGCCCAACGTCTACAGCCTTGCCAACTTCATCCGCGGCGTGCCCGATGGCGCGGTCGTGACGGTGGAAAGCAACGTGCGCAACGTGCTGCCGGTCAATATGATGGGCATCGCCATGGGCCTGCACGTGCGCTGCGGTATCGAGGATGGACTGTGGAACCAGAAACGCACGGCGAAGCAGAGTACCGTAAAGCAGATCGAGCAACTGGTGCGCATTTCCCATGAATTCGGGCGCGAGATCGCCACCGCCAGGGAGGCGCGCGAGATCTCGAAGATCGGCGTGTTCTACGACTCGGTGGAGGAAACCCTGCAGGCCAATGGCTTTGCGCCCAACCGGAATGGCGGCACCCAGGGTTACCTGCGCAAGACGCAGTGAAGCGATCCGGCGGACGCGAAGAAATAATACAGAAAGACAGCCGGACGGCATGCCGACGATCGTCGCCCCGCGCGATGAAAGCTGCCGATCCGGCAAGACGGAGACTGCAATGAGATGCCCCCGAAAAATTGGACGCCAGACGATGGCGCTCGCATTTGCCTTAGGCGCACTGATGCCGGCCATGGACGCGGCCCGGGCCGCCGACTGGCCGGCAAAGCCCGTGCGGATACTCGTTGGCGGGCCGCCGGGAGGTACCGCGGATATCGTGGCGCGGCTCTATGCGCATGAGTTGCAGGGGCCGCTCGGCCAGACTGTCATCGTCGATTACAAGACGGGCGCTGGCGGCACCATCGCCGTCCAGAGCCTGATGTCGGCGCCGCGGGACGGATACACATTCCTGCTGATCCAGAAGGGGATTGCTTCGGAAGTGCCCCACGCGGTGAAGGTGTCCTACGACCCGTTCAAGGACATTGTTCCGATTGCCCAGCTTACCCGGCAGGGCCTGATCTTTGTCGGGAATCCAGGCCTGCCCGCGAAGAATCTTTCCGAACTGGTCACGTATATCAAGGCGAACCCCGGCAAGGTTGATTACGCCAATTTCGGCATTGGCACACGTGGCCAGACGATTGGCGTGCAATTCAACCGGCTGGCGGGACTCGATACCGGCACTGTGAGCTACAAGGGCTCGCCACAGGCATTGCAGGACGTCATGGGTGGGCAGGTGCCGCTCATGTTCGATGGCCCCGCCACGTCGTTGCCGTTTATCAAGTCGGGCAAGCTCAAGGCGTTTGCCGTGGCGTTCCCCAAACGGATGGCGGCGCTTCCCAACGTTCCCACGTTTGCCGAACTGGGCTATCCGGACCTGAATGAAGTGGGCTGGATGGGACTCTGGTCGACCCCCGGCGTACCGCCGGCAGTCATCGCCAGGATGCGCGACGCGACCCTCAAGGCAATGCAGTCGCCAAAGCTGCGGCAGAAACTCGAGGAGCTAGGGATGGAGGTCGGCTCGGCGGCGACTTCCGAAGAGCTCGCCAAGGACGTACGCGAATCGCACGAGCGCCAGGGCAAGCTGCTGCGCTCCATCAATTTCACGCCGGAATGACCCCGGAACCGAACGGAGAAACGTGCCATGGCAGCCATCCAAAGCAAAGTCATCGTGACCTGCGCCGTGACTGGAGCGATTCACACGCCCACCATGTCGCCATACCTTCCGATCACGGCCGACCAGATTGCGCAGGAGGCGATCGCGGCCGCGCAAGCCGGTGCGTCGATCGTCCACCTTCATGCACGCAAGCCGGAGAATGGCCAGCCGTCCCAGGATCCCGAGTTGTTCCGCGCCTTCCTGCCGGTCATCGCGGAGCAGTCGGATGTCGTGATCAACCTTACGACGGGAGGCGCCCCGAACATGCTGGTGGATGAACGGCTACAGCCGGCCTTGCAGCTCAAGCCAGAGGTGGCTTCGCTGAACATGGGTTCGATGAACTTCGGTCTCTATCCGATGCTTAACCGCTACCGGGAGTTCCGGCACGACTGGGAGCGTCCGTACCTCGAGGGCTCGGAAGACCGCGTGTTCCGCAATACCTTCAAGGACATCCGCTATATCCTCGAATCCTGCGCGGACCACGGCACGCGCTTCGAGATCGAATGCTACGACACCAGCCATCTCTATACGGCGGCGCATTTTATCGACCGTGGCATTCTTAAGCCGCCTTTCTTCATCCAGTCCGTCTTTGGCCTGCTGGGCGGAATCGGCACGCATCCCGATGACGTGATGCATATGCGCCGGACGGCGGAACGCCTGTTTGGCGACGATTACTACTGGTCGGTGCTGGGCGCCGGGCGCAGCCAGATTCCGCTCGCTTCGATGGCCGCCTCGATGGGTGGCAATGTTCGCGTCGGGCTCGAGGATTCACTATGGGACGGACCCGGTCGTCTCGCGACGAGCAACGTCGACCAGGTCCGGCGCATCGTCTCGGTGCTGAAATCTCTGAACCTGGCGATCGCCACCCCCAACGAGACGCGCGACATGCTGCAGCTCAAGGGCAGACAAGGCGTGGCGTTCTGACGCCACCGCAAAGAGAGCAACAGGAGGCAAGATGAAGGCAGTCAGGGTACTACCCGGCGCCGACGGCGGTCGGCTTGAGGTAGACGACATTCCGGTGCCAAAACCGGGGCCCGACGAGGTGCTGGTGCGGGTGCGTGCATCCGGCATCAACTTCGGCGAGATCAAGTACATGCGGGAGCATCGGACCGGGAGCCCGATGACCGCTGGCGTGGAGTTCGCGGGCGAAGTCGCCAGCGTTGGCGACCAGGTCAGCGGCTGGCGCGAAGGCGACCGTGTCATGGGCCATGGCCGTGGCTGCCATGCGCAATATGCGGTCGCGGCGCCCCTGGCGCTGATGCCGGTTCCTGAGGATGTATCCTGGGTCGATGCGGCGGCGTTCCCCAATGTATTCATCACTGCCCATGACGCCCTGGTGAGCAACGTTGAGCTGAAGCCGGGCGAGTCGGTCTTTATCAATGGCGCTTCCGGTGGTGTCGGCATGGCTGCCATCATGATCGCGTCGGCGATGGGCGCCCGGCCGGTGATCGCGTCGTCGCGCTCGGCCGGGAAGCTCCAGCGGCTGGCCGGTCATGGCGTCGATGTCGGTATCAATTCGTCCGTTGACCCGCAGGTCGAATCGATCATGGCGGCCACCGACGGGCGTGGCGTTGACGTCATCATGGATACCATCGGCGGCACGGCGTTCCCCGACCATATCAGGAGCCTCGCGGTAAAGGGACGCCTGGTGAACCTTGCCCGCCTGGGCGGGGCCGCCACGGCGGAGATCGACATCAACCTGTTGTGGCTGAACCGCCTGAAGCTCATCGGTGCCACATTCCGCACGCGCAGCGAGGCGGAACGGGTCGCCTGCATCCAGGCGTGCGCGCGTGATCTCTTGCCGTACTTCCGTGAAGGCAAGCTGCGCCTCCCGATCGATCGGACCTTCCGGATGGATGACATCGGCGAAGCCTACGCCTACATCCAGCGCAGCCAGCATATGGGCAAGCTGGTGCTTATTGCTGACTGAGGGTGGCAGCCGGGCGGCGCTCCGCCGCCTGGCTGCGCCATTGTGTAACGCTGCAGCCGAAGGTCGCGCGGAACCAGTGGCTGAAACTGCTTTGGTTGGCGAATCCCAACAGGCCCGAGATCTCGCCGATCAGCAGGTCGCTCTCTTCCAGGTGTCGCTTCACCAGGTCTGTCCGCACCTCGTTGAGCAGGGCGGTAAAGGTCAGGTCTTCGGCGATGAGATGGCGATGCAGCGTGCGGCGATCGATACGCAGGTGCCGCGCCACCTGCTGCGCGGTGCAGCGGCCCCCGGGGAGCAGCGCCATGATGAGGTCCCGGCACGAGTCGCGGATGCCTTCGCCGCGCCGCATCAGCGCAGCGTCAAGGTAGTCCCGCGCCAGTTGCGTTGCGCCCGAATTGTCCGGGGTGCGCGGCCGGTCGAGGTCGGCCGCCCCGCACACGATGCCATTGAACGGCTGGCCGAACTTTGGATTGCGGCCAAAGAATGCGCGGTGGGCTGACAGGTCGGCCGGCGGCCGGTGGGTGAAGCAAACCTGCTGCGGGCGCCAATGGGATCCGATCAGTTCGCCCAGGATGCGGAACATCATGGCGACAGTCAGCTCCATTGCCTGTCGAGTCGGTTGACCCGGCGTGGGCAGCAGATCCTCCCGGATGATCACCGTTTGCGCTGTCTCCTCGATCCGCATGATCAGCGAGGGGCTGATCAGTTTCAGGTAACGGCACAGGGCATCCAGTGCCAGCCGCGGCGAAGGCTCTTCCTTCAACACCACACTGATTGGACCCAGGCTGGAAAACGTGCGCCTTGCCGCAATCCGCAGCGCAATGTCTTCCAGACCCGTGGCGCTTGCCGTCACCTCCAGCAGTTCGCGCAGGGAATGGCTGGGAATTTGCGTCGTGGACTCCTTCAGCATCCGTCGCGATAGCCCAGCCTTGCGCAGAAATGTTCCAGGGTCGTATCCGAGCGACTCCATCAATTCGATGTAGCCAGTGAGGCTCGCGCTACGAGCAAGTCGTCCGACGTTATGCATAAGGCGGTTCCAGTGTGGCCACACGATCCTCGCATGACCCTGCCATCTTATCGAGCCTCCCAGCCAGCGTGCCAGTCGGCCATGCCTATGTCCCAATTTGGCAAACAAATGTCCCAGATCGGCAAGCGGGGACAGCCGTCTCGACCAGATACTTGGCAAAGAAGTAGAAGAAATAGACCAAAACCATGGAGGAAGGGAACTGATGAAGCAGAGGGTACTTTTTCTTGCTGCCGTTTTCGTTTGCGGGGCGGCAACGGCACAATCCACCGTAACGGTGTACGGTGTTGCCGACGTTAATGTCGAATACGTCAACCATGTCGGCGTAGTGCCACAGGCCAGCAACGGATTTAATTCCGGCAGGCCTCAGAAGGTATTTCGCGAAAACTCGGGCGGCTACTCCGGATCGCGTTGGGGTCTGCGCGGAACTGAGGATCTGGGGGGCGGGTTGAAGTCAGTCTTCGCGCTGGAGAGCGGCTTTAACGTCGATACAGGCACGCAGCAGCAGGGTGGTCGCATGTTTGGTCGCCAAGCATTCGCAGGCATCGATACGCAGATTGGCCAGATCACCTTTGGCCGGCAATATCAATCACTGTTTTCGACGCTGGCCAATTTTGTGCCGGCACGATTTGCCACGCAGTACGAGCCGGCGGCCGTCATTGCCGGCGCGAATTTCCGCGAGGACAACGTGGTGAAGTACACGGGAAAGTTCGGGTCCTTTACGGCACAGGCCAATTGGTCATTTGGCGTGGGCACGACCCTTCCTCAGACCAATGCCACGGTCCCGGGAGCAGGCGGGAGCGGCGAAGTGCCGGGCCAGTTCCGACGTGACACGGCCTATGGTGCGGGCCTGAGCTATCTTGCCGGGCCGGTCGGCCTTGGCCTTGCTTATGACCAGTGGAACCCGACGATGGGCACTGGTACCGGAACATTCAAGAAGGCTGCCGTGATGGCCAGCTACGCCTTCAATGATTCCGCGAAGGTGATGGGCGGCTATCGCTGGGGGCAGAACAAGGACCAGACTGGCCGGCTGGTGGTCCGTGACGATTTTTATTGGGTCGGCGGGCAATATCGGCTGTCGCCGGCACTCGATTTCACGCTCGAGTATGACTATCAGAACATCAAGAACCTCGGTGGCAGCACCAGCATCTCCAATCCCTGGCAGATCGCGCTGATTGTCGACTATTCACTGTCGAAGCGCACGGACGTCTATCTGACCACGGCCTATAGCAAGAACGCTGGCCTGACCCTTGATTCTGCAGCGAGCGGGTTCCCTTCGAGCCTGGCGTTGGGAAATTCATATGCGCTAGCCAACGGGCAGTCCTCCATGTTTGGCGCCGCGATCGGCATCCGCCATATCTTTTAAGCACCTGCTTGTCTTGCACGAAACCGCCGGGAGGCTGGTCTCGGCCTGCAGGAAATTCTCAAGCACTAAATCTTAATAAAGGAGCCTGAACCCAATGAATTCTGCAACATTGCCTGCAGTCGTGATTGTCCCGGGCCTTCGTGACCATATGCCGGACCACTGGCAGACATTGCTGGCCGAGCGCCTGCGCGAACAGGGCAGGGCGGTGTATATCGTGCCGCAAATCTATCAGGATCAGCGGCTGCGCAGCGCCAGGGTGGCCAACCTGGAGCGCGTCGTGAGTGGCATTGACAGCCCCATCGTTCTGGTGGCGCATAGTGTTGGCTGTCTGATTACTGTCCATTGGGCTGGTCAGGTAACGCGTAAAGTCCAGGGTGCCCTGCTTGCGGCACCCGCCGATTTCGATACACCTCTGCCTGCTGGCTACTCGGATCCGCAGACGCTCGCCAACAACGGCTGGACGCCGGTACCCCGAGAGCCCCTGCCATTTCCGAGTATCGTGGTTGCCAGCCGCAATGACCCTATTGGAGGCTTCGAGAGAGTTCGTGGTCTGGCGCAGGCCTGGGGCAGCCGCTTCGTCGATGGCGGCGAAGTCGGACATCTCTCGCCGGCCGATGGTTTTGGCGCCTGGGCGCAAGCCGAAGAATTGGTCCGGGAATTCTAAGTCGGTGGTTGGTTTCTTTTAGTGGCTGGCGGACGTTATCTGCGCCAAGGTGGGCGATCAAGAACTCAAGCAGGCGTGTGTGGTCCGCCGGAGTCCAGCTCGGTTTCTGGACCATGAATGGACGCGACTTCGAACGTCAGATGGGTGGGCGAAAGCCGACGTTCTCCAACGCCGAAAGGTTTTGCTGGATCAGTGACCCGTTATGGCCGGGAAGAGCATAGGTCAACCCGTGCCCGGCGCATCAACCGACCAAGGGCGTTGATGCTTGGTGAACCGACTCAACCGCGGTCGTGCGTTCGCGCGCGCCAAGCGTACGATATAACCTCCTTCAAAGCAATTTGCATGCCTCGTCGAATTCCAGGCGAGGGCTGCGCGGAAACAGCTTGGCTGGGTCGCCATAGCCCAGATTGCACAGGAAGTTCGATTTCACGTGGCTGTCCGGGAAATATTCGAGCTGAAAGGCATTCTCCTTCGGGTCCGAGGGAAAGAATTCGTGATCGACCTTGGCATTATCGAAGCCGGACATCGGCCCGCAGTCGAGCCCCAGCGAACGTGCGGCAATTATGAAGTACGCGCCCTGCAGGGAGCTGTTCCGCCTCGCGGTGGTGAGTGCGAGTTCCGGTGTGTCAGTGAACCATGAGCGTGCGTCCGCATGCGGAAACAGCTTGGGCAGAAGTTCATAGAACTTGATGTCATACGCGATGATGGCGGTGACCGGCGCGGCCATGGTCTTCTCCACATTGCCCGGCGCCAACGCGGGCAACAGGCGCTGTTTGGCCTCAGGGGTACGCAGGAACAGAATGCGCGCGGGAGAGCAGTTGGCGCTGGTTGGGCCCCATTTCATCAAGTCATAGAGCTGTCGCAGGGTCTCGTCGCTCACGGGCTGGTTCAGCCATGCGTTGTGCGTGCGTGCCTCGCGAAAGACCAGATCCATGCCTTCTTCACTCAAGCGCTGGTTCATGGTTGTCTCCTTGTAATGGGATGGGAACACGGGGCTGGCCGTCCGGCTCGCCGCTTCCATCTAGCATAGTCATCGCCGATCGTCGCGGCGCCGCCGGCTTCTGTGTAGATCCGGAGAGCTTGCCTGCGCCATCGGCTGTGTCATCAAGGGCAAGGGCTCCGGTATTTGAAACGCCACTCTGGTGAGAAGCACGCTGTGGTGCGGTCGAAGTGGCGATTATCGGCCCCGGATTCCCAGCCCTGACGCGCCAGGGCGATACTGGCCACAAATGGCGCTTGTGTGCCACGAAAGGGGGACAGCGTTGGACGAGAAGACACCAGGCGCCAGCCCCGCGCAAGCTGAAGCGCCGATCGCGGAGCTACGGGGCCAGGTCGTGCTGGTACTGCAAGGTGGTGGCGCGCATGGCGCGTACCAGGTGGGTGTCTATCAGGCCCTGCATGAGGCGGGTCTCGAGCCGGAGTGGGTGATCGGCACCTCGATCGGGGCGATCAACGTGGCCATCATCGCTGGCAATCCGCCAGAGGAGCGGCTTCCCCGGCTCAAGCAGTTCTGGGATAGCGTTGCGTGTCGCGGCGCCGCTCAGGGGAGCAGCAGCTTTCGCCAATTCGAAGACTGGCTGCCGGTGGTGAAAATCACAACTTAGGGCATTCCGTCGTTCTTCACGCCAAGCCCGATGCCTGGTGGCCGGGCGTAGGCGCCACTGTCGGCCTCGCCAGGGCGGCGTTTTACTCCACTTCGCCGCTGCGCGCGACCCTGGCCGCACTGGTTGACTTCGACTACGTGAACGCCAGACAGACAAGGCTGACGGTCGGCACGGTCAGTGTCCGCAGCGGCCGCATGCGCTACTTCACAAACCGCGCCGCGCCGCTGATCGTCGATCACGTGATGGCCTCGGCGGCGTTCCCTCCTGGGTTCCCTTCCGTACAGGTCGAGGGCGAGCCATACTGGGACGGCGGCATCTATTCCAACACTCCGCTGGAAGCGATTCTCGATGACCGCCCGCGCCGCAGCTCGCTGATCTTCGCCGTGCAGCTTTGGCCCGTTAGCGGCCCGGAGCTCGATTCCATCTGGCAGGTAATGAGCCGGCTGCGGGATTTCCAGTATTCCAGCCGGGCGGAGTCCCATCTGGAGCGCCAACGGCAGATCCACCGCCTGCGGCACGTCATCCGCGAACTGGGCAAGCACCTTCCGGAAAGCGAACTCGAGCAGGCTGCCGTGCAGGAATTGCTCGGCTGGGGATGTGGGACGACCATGCACGTGGTAGAGCTGGATGCGCCGCAACTCGACGGCAACGACATTCTCCGCGATATCGACTTCTCCACTTGCGGAATCGAGCGTCGCTGGATGGCCGGGTACTAGGACACGCGATGCGCGCTGGAGCGTGCCCCTTGGCGCGAGCCGCTGGATCCGATAGAGGGGATTGCCGTGCATCGGGTCAGGCAGGATCCGTGCGGTTGATGGGTTGGTTCCTTAAATCCGGGAGGCGCGAGGTCGCTGTCCGACCCTGAACGGCCCTTCGAGCCCGCCTGATCGCAACGACCGCTTCCAAGTTCAGAGCCGTCGTTCCCCGCCGGGATGCTGGCGAAGGTACCCCCACGTAGGGCTTCATTGTGCAATCTGGAGTATCGTGCCAACCGACCGATCGCCTTACGTAAAGTGGGCACCTCTCTCAGTGCAAGGGCCAATGGGCCCAACTTTGATTGCTGGCGGGAATCCGCCATCCGCAACCCAAAATCGACATACCCTGACGCGCGCGCGGAGGCTTCGAGTAGATTGCTCACTGCTTCCGCGGGAAGCATGACTTCCGCATTAAGTAGAGCATGGGCGCCAAGCCGCGCGTCGCTGAGCTGCTGATGGGGATTCAACCCAACGGATCGAGCAACCTCGACGTAAATGGCAAGGCTCGCGCTACGCAACAGGTAGGCCAAGGTATGCTCCTCAATACAGGGACATTACGTGCTCAACAAGATTGCTCCAGTTCATAGCGGCCCACCGCCGGACACTACTAGAACAAAACTTCCCTCGCCGAGACAGAGCGGGTCACCCCCAAGACGCTATTCCAACAAGAAATGATCACGCCCGCTCTGCATCAGTAATGAACGATGAAATCAAACAGGCGCCTCAGATGCATCGGGATTTTTGCAGATCGGATGCTGACCTTTGTCCAGACTCGTGACCGCTTGGCGGAAGCCAGCCATGTCCGATTTCGCTCAATGCTGACGTTGGCCAAGCAGGTGATCACCGAACTGCTCTCTCAAGCGGTTTTTCAAGATCTTGCCCGTGGCGCCCAACGGGACGGCATCGACGAAGACTACGTCGTCCGGGATCCACCATCTTGCGACTTTGCCATCATAGAATGCGCGCAACTGCGCACTCGTCAGCTCAGCTTCTGGTTTCTTGACAACGATCAGCAGGGGGCGCTCATCCCATTTGGCATGCTTCGCCGCGATGCACGCCGCCTGCGTTACTTCCGGATGGGCCATGGCGATGTTCTCCAGTTCAATCGAACCTATCCATTCGCCTCCTGACTTGATCACGTCCTTGCTGCGATCGGTAATTTGCATGAAGCCATCGGCATCGATGGTGGCAACATCTCCGGTCGGGAACCAGCCACGCGCTTCGCCATCGAGCTGCAGCGGGTTGCGGTCTTCATTCCTGAAGTAATTGCGGACCACCCATGGCCCGCGCACCAACAGGTCTCCGGAAGTCTCGCCGTCCCAAGGCAATTCGGCGCCGTCCTGGCCGACGATCTTCATGTCGACGCCAAACACTGCGCGCCCCTGTTTGGACTGTACTGCCTGGCGGGCTTCTGGGGGCATAGCCAACTGCTTGGCCTTTAATGCGCAGACCGTACCAAGCGGACTCAGCTCGGTCATCCCCCATGCATGCAGCACCTGGATCCCATAGTCCTCCTGAAACTTGTTCAGCATGGTCGGCGGGCAGGCCGCGCCGCCAATGACAGTGCGCCTCATGGTCGAAAACTCGCGTCCGTTCTGTTCGACGTGGCTCAGCAGACCTTGCCAGACCGTTGGCACACCAGCGGATAGTGTGACCTGTTCGGCCTCGAACAAGTCATAAAGCGATTTCCCGTCCAGCGCGGGACCGGGAAACACCAGCTTGGCGCCAACCATGCACGCGATATACGGAATGCCCCAGGCATTGACATGGAACATCGGCACCACCGGCAGAATCACGTCCCGTGACGAGCAGTTCAATGCATCGGGAAGCGCTGCGGCAAAGGTATGCAGCAACGTGGAGCGATGGGTATACAGGACACCCTTCGGATTGCCGGTCGTGCCCGACGTGTAGCACAGCGTGCTGGCGATGTCCTCGTCGAAGTCCGGCCAGGTATAGGCAGCCGAACTCCGCTCGAGCAGGTCTTCATAGCACAGCAGGTTCGCAATGCCGCAATCCTCTGGCATATGCGCGCGATCCGTCATCGCCACAAAGGCCTTGACGGTCTTGCAGCGTTTTGCGATGGCCTGGACCAGCGGCAGGAAGGTCAGGTCGAAGAAGATGTACTGGTCTTCGGCATGATCGGCGATATAGACGACCTGGTCCTCGTGCAGGCGAGGGTTGATGGTATGCATCACCGCACCCATGCCAGAGACGCCGTAGTACAACTCCATATGACGATAGCCGTTCCATGCCAGCGTACCGATGCGGTCGGAGGCCTTGACCCCCAGGCTGGTCAGCGCATTGGCCAATTGCCGAGCGCGACGGTGGCAGTCGCGGAACGTGTAGCGGTGGAGGTCGCCCTCAACCCGGCGCGACACGATCTCGGTGTCGCCGTGGTGCCGATCGGCATGCATGATCAGTGAGGAAATCAACAACTGCTTGCGCATCATCAAACCGTTCATAGGTCAACTCGTCTTCCGTATACTTGAATGTTGAAACCGCGCTGCTGACCGATCCTGGCCTGCGCAAGTGTTCGGGCCACGCTCGAAACTCAATGCAATTCCGGCGTAATCTGGCCCTGACGACTTATCCGCGGGTCGTGTTTCAATGTCGCTGGCCGCGGCATCGGGTGCGCGTCGTCAGATCACGACACCACCATTTGGGCTGATCACCTGGCCGACCAGGTAGTGGTCGCCGGCCAGGTAGGTCACTGTCGATGCGTATTCCTGCATCGTGCCTAGACGACCCGCAGGACAGGCTTGCCAGAGTTGATTCCGCTTCTCATCGCCTATGCTTTCGATGTAGGCGGTCAAATCCGGTGTTGCCACTCCGCCAGGCGCCATCGCATTGACAAAGATGTTGGCACCCGCCACTTCGGCGGCGACCGACTTGGTGAAGCCGATGACAGCCCCCTTGGTGGCGCTGTAATGGGGGCTGTGCGCGCTCATTGCAGAAATGCCGGCAATCGACGCTATGTTGATGATCCTGCCATCCCGCTGCGGCTCCATCAGCTTGAGTGCTTCGCGGGTGCAGTAGAAAAGGCCGTGCACATTGACGTCCCAATAGCGATGCCATTCCTGGTCACTCATCGCACTGGTGAAGCCGAGCGATTGCCGCGGTACTGGGGACGTGACATAGGCGTAGTGCTTGTTGCGACGCTCGGTGTCAACCGGCCGGTTGGGCACCAGCGCGGCGTTATTGACCAGGATGTGCAATGTGCCGAATCGCTCGACGATAGCGGCGAACATGTTGTCGACTTCAATACTCGAGGACACGTCGCAGCGCAGCGACAGGCACCGTGCACCGGCGGCCTCGACTTGCGCGTGCGTCTGCTCGAGTGCGGGCATGTCGATGTCGCAGATGACCAGGTCCGCGCCTGCCCGCGCGAGGTCGAGCGCGATCGCGCCGCCCATACCCCGACCGGCGCCGGTGACCAGGGCCACGCGACCCGCTAGATGTTGTCTTTGGTGTTGCATCATGATTCCTTACTTCGCCGTTTGCAGGGAGGGCATGTCGATGGGCGGCTGCTTGCACGACATGCGTGCAGCCAGTGCGAAGAACAGTGCAGAAGAAATGGCCAGCGCGTCGGTGGTCAGCAGCACCCTTGTCAACGGCACAGTCACCCCATTGGCGATGAGATAGTCCGTCGCCGCACCAACGACCACGGTGCCAATTGCAAGCGCGAAGACATTGATGCACAGCATCGTGAAGCCGGAGATCGTTGAGCGCATATTCTGCGGCGTCATGCTCGCAATGGCCGCGTTGGCAGGCCCATAAACGGCCAGCGGCAGAAAGAACGCAACGCACATGCCGACATAGAACAGAGCAGAGCCGGCGGGCGCAAGACGATAGGCAACAACGAGCGGCGCGCACAATACGACGAGCAACGCGATAAAACTTGCGTGTCCACCACGGATCCGATGGGCCACGCGGTCACTGAGTACGCCGCCTGCCACCGCGCCGAGTGTGCCGAACAACAGTTGCAGCGCACCGATGCGCGTGGCAATGCCGTTGGCTTCCATGCCGCGCTCATTCACTAGCCACAGTTGCATGAAAGAGAGGCTTGCGAACGCGATGTGAATCAGCACGAAGCCAACAATGGTGAATCGCAGCGCGCGGTGGCCCCTGATCAGTTCAAGGACAGCCCGGACTTGTTGCATGGCAGGGGCGCCACGTTCCTGCGGCGTGGCCTCTCCACGATCTTCCTTGAGCCATGCCAGCGGTACGGCGATGGCGACGCCGATCATGCCCAGAATGTAAAAGGTGTCGCGCCAGCCGTGGGTGGCACCAAGCGTGCCGGCCAGCAAGAAGCTGCAACCGATACCGAGAGGAATGCCCATGAAGAACAGGCCCATCGCCGTGCCACGCCGCTTCTCCGGGAAAAGCTCGGCAAGCAGGCTCACCGCGGCTGGCACGAGCGCCGCTTCGCCGCTAGCAACGAAGAAGCGTGCAATGGCCATTTGCTCGAAGCTCTGTGCATGCCCGGAAGCCCAGGTGCAGCCGCTCCAGATCAGCACGCCGGCCGCGATGATCCGCGTACGGCTGAAGCGATCCGCAAGCGTTCCCATGATCATCGCCATGCCACCGAAGCTCAGCACCCACACCGCGCCGACCAGGAAGCCATATTGCGCGTTGTTGATCGCCAGGTCCTTGATGATCTGGGGCGAGAATCCCAGCAACATGTTGCGATCGATGTGCGCAAGCAGGTGGATGGTCAACAGGGTCGCCAGAACGGCTGAAGGGCTTTTCTTCCACAGCATTGGATGTCTCCACTTCTAGGAACTGTCGTCACAGGCGGACGGCATGCGGTACGCTGCCGCGCGCCGTCCGGGGACACACGTGTCAGGCCGCCTTGCGCAAGGGAACACCGCGCTGCGCCGGCGCACGGTTGGGGACCATGCCCAAGGCGTTCAGCGTCTCTTCCGCGGATTTCCACTGGGTACCGATTTGGTAGATGCGGCGCGCATCCTCTCCGGTAGCAATGTCGCGGTTCAGTTCGCGGGCAATGCGTACCATTTGCTCGATCTGCTGGACCGAGGTCGCGCGCTTGCCGTCAGGGCCGAACAGCGTGTCTTCGATGCCGACACGCACATGCAGGCCAAGCGCGATTGCCATCGTGTTCATCGGCACCACATTGCGGTTCAGGGTTTCGATGGTGAGGACAGCGCCATCCGGGGTACGACGCGCGAACTCGAGCATGTCGGCCGGATGCAACCCGGCCGCACCGCCACCGATCGCCACGTAGTTCAGATTCAGTGGTCCGGTGTAGAGGCCCTTGCGGATCAGGCGCTCGAGTGTTTCCAGTTGCGTCACGTTGCCTAGCATGAACTGCGGTTGAATGCCGTTTTCGACCAGCCGCTTGAGGTGCTCGACGTGCCATGAGGGGTTGGACGGCGAGATCATGTCGCGATAGGCCGCCTGCAGCGCGGGATTCAGGAGCGAGGTGCCGGCGATGTCCGCTTCGGTCATCAACTCCATCACATTCATCTGGCTGGTATTGATTGCCACCGTCACCTGGTCCGGACGGGGGTCCAGTTCAGCCAACATATGACGCGTGTCGTCATTCAGCCACTTGGCGGCTTGGCCCTCATCTTCGGGTGCGAATGAGATCGAACCACCGACCTGCAATACCATCTTGGGAACGGCCTCGCGCAGGAGAGCGAGCAATTCATTGAATTTCGACAGCCGTTTGCTGCCCTTGCCGTCCGCCTCGCGCACATGGACGTGCAGCACGGTGGCGCCGGCGTTGTAGCAGTCCACCGCCTTCTGGACCTGCTCGTCCATGGTGACCGGGATATCGTCCGAGTCGCCGGGGATCCATTGCGGACCATACGGCGCTACCTGGATCACGAGTTTTTCCTGGTTCTCGGGCAGCAGGGAGTCGTCGAGGAATTGCATGGGTAAAGTCCTTGATTAAGTGATTGGGGAAGGTTGATCAGGCTGCGGCCCGCTCGGCGACGGGCTGTTCCCGTTCCAGCGCGGCCAGCTCTTCGAGGAGAATCGGAGCACCCAGGCTGCTGGAGTGAATCCCCAGAACACTGACCGCCTGCAGCACGGCGGCGATCTCTTCCCGAGTGGCCCCGAGTTCAAGCGCCCTGCGGATGTGACGCCGCGTGCCCGGTGCGTACATGTGGGTGCATGACGCGTCCACCGCAATCGCGAGGAACTCGAGCACCTTCGGCTCCAGGACGCCCGACGTCATCGTGTGCGCGCCCATTGCCATGAATTTTTCCGTCCAGACGGGATCCAGTTCCGCGATCGGATCCCATGCCGCATTCCAGTTGCCCGTCTTGCGCAGTTGGTCGCAGATTGGGGTAGGTACGGCCTTGTCGCTCATCGTTTGTCTCCTGACAGTTTTGAACCGGCGCCGCGTCATGGCGCCTTGGGTCCAAGTATCGGAGACCGTCGACGGATCGATTTGACCTTCCAGGCGTTTTTATTTACAAATTAGGCAGCAAGGGAAAACCATATGGCCTATCTCGTTCGCAGTTCTGCCCTGACCGATTACCTCAAGGTGGCAAGATCCGTCGATATCGATCCCTATCGGCTCCTGAGGGATGCCAGGATTGATTCGTCTGTACTGACCTCCGATGTGATGATCCCCGCCGAGGCCGTTGCCCACCTTCTGGAAGCATCCGCCGAGGCAGCGGGCATCGAGGACTTTGGCCTGCGCATGGCGCAGACCCGTGAGCTCTCCAACCTTGGGCCTCTTGCCTTTGTGATGCAGGAGCAGCCCACGCTGCGCAAAGCGCTCGACTCCGCGGGCCGCTACCTGCGGTTGCAAAACGAGGCGCTTCACATGCGGATTGAGGAGACGGAAGGCGCTGTCATCATCCGAGAGGACGTGCTGGATGGCTTTGCTGGCACCGTTCGGCAGGCGATGCAGTTGGTGCTTGGGGTGCTGCATCGGACGCTGACGACTATTCTCGGCACCGCCTGGCGGCCCAGAGCCGTTTGCTTCACACATGCCGCCCCCTCAAGCGTTGCCATGTACGAGAAGGTGTTCGGCGCTTCTGTTCAGTTCAAGCAGGATTTCGACGGCCTGGTTTGCCGGGCGTCCGATATCGAGGTTGGCATCCCGGCTTACGACCCGGTCATGGCGCAGCAAGTGCGCCGGCATCTCGATACGCTGCTCGCTCAGTCCAATGCCACGATTTCTGACCAGGTACGGAAGCTAGTCATCATGCAACTTCCGTCAGGCACCTGTTCACTGGATCGCGTGGCGCAGCATCTGGGCGTTTGTCGCAGGACCATATCTAGCCGCCTTGCACACCAAGGCGAGACCTATCTGTCCATTGTTGATGACGTACGAGAGGATCTGGTCAAGGGATACCTTGCCAGTAGTAATCGGTCTCTGTCGGAAGTCGCGACGCTTGTGGGGTTCTCATCGTTGAGCGCGTTTTCCCGTTGGTTCGGGCGCCGCTTCGGGTGTAGCGTCTCGAAATGGCGGAGCAAAGGCGGCGACTCGCCAGTATCCAGGAATAGGGACGCCGAGCCGTTATCCGGATTGCACAGCACTGTGATCGGCGACCAAGGCGCCAGACCTGGCGCCTTGGTCGCCTCAGATCTTCCTACGGATCCCGATAGCTTGCGCGCCATCGCACTTGAACAAAACCGGCTGGCATGTGCCTTGTGGGAAGAGCTAGAGGGCTTAAGGAGACGGATCGCGCAAGTTGCGCAGCGCGGTGGCGATTCCGGGCGTGCGACGCACTGAACATGACTGTGACACCACGAAGGGCGTCGATACGGATCAAACGCAGACTCTCAGCCTGCCGCTCGCATGTGGCGGCGGCGTGGATGTCTCAGCGGTTCCAGATCCTAGCCATTGTCGTGGCGTCCTGCCAACCTGGTACGCGACAAAGCACATTAGTGGCGAATCATTTCCCTGCGCACTGGTGAGTTCGACGCGTTTGGGTACGTTGATTCCCTCGTGGGTGGCAAGCGCTGAGCGCAGTACTTTCAGGGATTTGTGGCCTATGCTCATATGGCAAAGCGGACCCGACAGCCGATCGTGGACGGAAAGCCCACGTTCACAGGACTGTTGGCAAAGGATCCAGATATGACCTCAAGAAATTTGCTGACAGCGCTTGCTCTCTGTGCAACCTTGAGTGGTGTGACCACACCCGTTGATGCCTACTTCGAGCATCCCCTGAGTGGCACCGTGATCGGAAGCATGAACAAGACCGAAAAGGACGAACTCTTGCGGGCCGTCAATGGGGTTCTGGATGACGGGGCGGACCGCACGGCGGTGCCATGGAGCTACCCTGCAACCGGCTCCCGTACGGAGATCAAGGGGAAACTTACGCCTATTAAGTCAACGACCGATCAGGGGCAGTCCTGCCGACAGCTCAACATCCGATTGCAACGTGCCCAAAAAAGCGGGAACTGGACAGGCTGGTTCTGCAAGCAAAGCGACGGACGCTGGCTTTCCCGCAAAGTGCCCAACTAGCTGCGTAACGCGCAAAAAGGCGGATGCGCGTGTGGGCATCCTGTGCGGGCCGCGAGTCAACTCACAGTCCTTTTCAGGATGCTGGAGGTGAAAAGTGCAACCAGGTCTCGCAAGGAAAATGCGACGCTGCGCTTCGACCGCCGGCATATTGCTCGCAATAGCAACACTGTCACTTTTGACAGCGTGCAAAGGTGAAAAAGTACCGACAGTCCCGGAGGTCCGCCCCGTCCGAGTCATTACGGTTGACAGGCAATCCGCTCCAGAGACGGTCGCGATTACGGGGACGGTGCAGGCCCGCAGCGAGGTCCGCATGTCATTCCGGATCGACGGTCGAATGATCGAACGCGGCGTAAGCGTGGGAGACAAGATTCGTCGGGGCCAGTTGGTCGCGAGGCTGGATTCCCTTAACGAGCAAAGTTCGCTGCAGCAGGCCCAGGCGCAACTGGCCGGCGCGACTGCCCAGCAAGTCGAGGCCAGGGGAGCTTACGCGCGCATGCGCGATCTCGTCGCCAAGAATGCCGTGTCGCGCTTGCAATACGAACAGGCCGAGGCGCTGATGAAGACAGCGGATTCGGCCATGGACGCAGCGCGATCCCAGGTCGATCTTGCCCGCAATCGCCTAAGCTACACGCGCCTCGTGGCTGATGCGCCCGGCGTCGTGACGGCAGTCGACGCCGAGCCAGGCGAGGTAGTCAGGGCCGGACAGAAGATCGTCGAGCTAGCCACGGACAGCGGGCGCGATGCAGTATTCGACTTCTCGGCCATGCTTAAGGACAGCATGCCGCCGGACTCTGAATTCACGGTCTCCCTGACCATTGACCCCAAGGTCCAGGCGACCGCCCGCGTGCGAGAGATTTCTCCGCGAGCGGATCCGGTGACCGGTACGTTTCGGGTGCACTTGCGCCTCGTGGACCCGCCGGGCGCCATGCGCCTGGGCAGTACTGTCACGGCCCGGATGAATCGAAGTGCGGGGGAGGGCTTCGTCATTCCGGCGTCTGCACTGGTTCGCACGGATCGGAAGGCTGCCGTATGGGTAGTGGACCCAAAGACGTCTACGGTGGCGATGCAGACGGTGGAGGTGAAGGAGTTCGCCCCGGACTGGATTCTTGCTACCGGCGTCAAGCCTGGCGATGTGGTCGTGACAGCAGGGGTTCAGGCACTGCGGCCTGGACAGCAGGTGCGCCTTCTCGAGGCCCGGCAATGATCGGCCCGAACCTTTCGGAATGGTCGATTCGAAACCGTTCGCTGGTTGTCTTCCTGATGATTGTTTCGGTGGCCGCCGGAATCTACGCATTCCGTAGCCTCGGCCGTGCCGAAGATCCTGCATTCACCATTCGCACCATGGTCGTGACTGCGGCATGGCCGGGGGCGACGGTCGAGGAAACCTTGTTGCAGGTGACGGAGCGCATCGAGCGCAAGCTTCAGGAGACGCCGCATCTCGACAAGCTCAGGAGCTACACAACGGCGGGCGCCACGACGATCTTCGTCGACCTCGAAGGGGCGACACCACCGTCCAAGATTGCCGATCTTTGGTATCAGGTGCGCAAGAACATTGGCGACATCCGCGGCACGTTGCCGGCAGGCGTAATGGGACCGGCCTTCAACGACGACTTCGGCGACACCTATGGAATTATCTTCGGTTTTACAGCGGAAGGATTCTCGCAGCGGGAACTGCGTGATTACGTCGAAGTTGCTCGGTCGCAATTGCTCAACGTACGCGACGTCTCCAAGATCGAAGTGCTGGGTGCTCAGGATGAGCAGATCTATATCGAATTTTCCACAGAGCGCCTTGCCGGACTTGGCCTTGACTACAGTGCCCTGATTGCTGCCCTTCAGGCGCAGAACGTCGTCCGCCCCGCCGGCGTGCTGCAAGCCGGCAGGGAGCGTGTGTTCCTGCGGGTCTCGGGGGCATTTGACAACGAACGCGACATCCGTGCTGTCAACTTTGTCGTTGGAGGCCGCAATATCCGCCTCGGTGATATTGCTCAGGTCCGTCGCGCCTACGATGACCCTCCGCAGCCGTTGTTCAGAGTCAACGGCAAACCGGCAATCGGGCTTGCCATCGCCATGCGGGACGGTGGGGACATCCTGGCGCTAGGCAACAACATACGGCGAGAGATGGCTGCTATCCGCGCAAATCTTCCCCACGGCATCGAACCGACCCTGATCGCCGACCAGGCAGAAACCGTCGACACTGCCATCGGGGACTTCATCGATTCGCTCTGGCAAGCCATTCTGATCATCCTCGTCGTTAGCTTTCTTAGCCTTGGCGTTCGTCCCGGCGCCGTGGTTGCCTGCGCCATTCCACTCACGCTGGCGATCGTCTTTGCAGTGATGCAGATCACGGGGATTGATCTGCAACGGATTTCCTTGGGTGCCCTGATCATCGCCCTGACCCTGCTGGTGGATGACGCGATGACCACCGTAGACGCGATGATTCGCCGGCTTGCCATCGGCGACACGATGGAGCAGGCAGCCACCTTTGCCTATCGCACCCTGGCAGCCCCGATGCTGGCTGGCACGCTCATCACGATCGCCGGTTTCGTGCCGATCGGCTTTGCCAAAAGTTCGGCAAGCGAATACACCTTTTCTATCTTTGCGGTCGTCACGATCGCGTTGATCTCGTCGTGGCTTGTTGCTGTCATCTTCGCGCCTCTTATCGGCATCGCAACCCTCAAGGCGCCTGCACAGTCCTCGCGCGAAGCGCCGGAGCCGGGACGCTTTTCGCGGGGCTTCACAACGCTCCTCGTGGCGGCACTGCGCGCTCGAGGACTTGTCTTCGGCCTGACCGCCGCCGTATTTATTGCTGCAATCCTCCTCATGCGGTTTGTGCCGAACCAGTTTTTTCCAGCCTCTGATCGGCCGGACCTCATGGTGGACCTGACCCTTCGGCAGAATGCTTCGATCCTGGCCAGCGACGAAGTGGCCCGATCAATGGAGCGGGTCCTCGCGAGTGACCCCGACATCGACCACTGGAGTACCTATGTCGGACGCGGTGCACTGCGCTTTTACCTCCCGCTCAATGTGCAATTGCCGAATCCGTTCTTTGCTCAGTTTGTGATCATCACGAAGGGCGTCGATGCCCGCACCAGAGTTCAGGGACGGCTAGAGGCAATGCTGGCGGAACAGTTCCCCGAGGTGGTGGCCAGAGTGTCCCCCCTGGAACTCGGGCCACCGGTTGGCTGGCCGCTGCAATGGCGTGTGAGCGGGCCCGACAAGGACGAACTGGTCAAGATCGCCCAGAATGTGGCACAGGTCATCGCTTCAGACCCCAACGTGCGGCACCTCAACTACGATTGGCTGGAGCCGGCGCGACAGTTGCGCGTCAGGGTCGACCAGGACCAGGCGGGGCGTCTTGGCGTCAGTTCGGCGACGCTGGCCAGCGTGCTCCATGCGACCGTCACGGGAACACAAGTCACGCAGGTCCGCGACGATATCTATCTCATCAACGTGGTGGCGCGCGCCACAGAGCCCGAGCGCGCGACGATATCTGCGTTGCGCGACTTGCGCGTGCCGATTCCTGGTGGACGTACGGTGCCGTTGGGTCAGTTCGCCACGTTCGAGTTCGAACAAGAGTATCCGCTGGTCTGGCGCAGGAATCGTGTCCTCACGCTCACTGTGCGGGCCGATATTCGCCATGGTGTGCTGCCGGACACAGTAGTAGCGGCCGTAGGCCCGAAGATCACGGCAATCGCAGAACGCTTGCCAAAGGCCTATAAGGTTGAGCTTGGGGGAATCGCGGAAGAAAGCACAAAGTCCAGCGCGTCCGTGTTTGCGGTCCTACCGTTAATGTTGTTGTTGATGCTGACCGTGCTGATGGTCGCATTGCGCAGCTTCCGGCGGCTGGCAATCGTCCTGGTTCTTCTGCCCCTTGGCATTGTTGGCGTGGTGCTCGCGCTGCTGGTTTCCGGCCGCCCGCTCGGATTCGTGGCGATCCTCGGGATACTGTCACTGTTGGGCATGATCGCAAAGAATGCAGTGATCCTGGTGGTGCAGATCGAAACTGATCGCCAGGAAGGCCTGGGAGTGCGGGATGCCGTACTCCAGGCCAGCCGCTCCCGGCTGCGGCCGCTGATGCTGACCGCCATTTCGACCGTACTTGGACTGATTCCCATCGCGCCGACGGTGTTCTGGGGGCCCATGGCCTTTTCCATCATGGGCGGTCTGCTGGTCGCCACGATGCTGACGTTGGTGTTTCTGCCCACGCTGTACCTTGCTGTTTTCGTGCGGGAGGAGAGAGCGGATACGGGCACAACCCCCGCACCGCCGAAGGCGTAGCCTGCGGGTCTTCCCGGAACATCCGATCACGGCTCGACCGCGCCGTGGCTACGCCTCAGGGTGCGAACGCCAGGAAGAGGTAAGCCGCCAGCACGATCAGGTGCACAACACCTTGCAGGATATTCGTCCGACCCATGCCCAGCGTGAGCGTGCTGACAACCAATGTCAGTGCCAGCAGCACGGTTTCCTTCGGCTCAAGTCCGAGCGCCAGCGGGCGATCGATGACCGCCGATACTGCCGCGACACTGGGTATGGTGAGGCCGATGCAGGCCAGAACGGAGCCGAGCGCCAGATTCAGGCTGGTCTGAAGACGATTGGCCGTTGCCGCGCGCACGGCAGCCAGTCCCTCTGGCAGGAGTACCAGCAATGCGATCACGATGCCGACCGTAGCCTCTGGCGCACCCATCAGCGCCACCCCAGTCTCCACGGTCGGCGACAACTGCTTGGCAAGCCCTACCACTGCCACGAGGCAAACGATCAGCATCACTGCACTGATCAGTGCAACACCAGCGGTTGGCGGCGGGGCGTGCTCGCTTTCATCCGAGCTGTCTTTGATCAGGAAGTAATCCCTGTGACGTATTGTCTGCACAAAGATGAAGCAGCAGTACAACACCAGTGAACTCACGCCGGCGAATGCCAGTTGCGACCGGGAAAATTCAGGTCCCGGCGTGGCGGTGGTGTAATTCGGCAGCACCATGGTCAGCACGGCAAGTGCGGCCAGCACCGCCAGAGCAACGTTTGCGCCGGGCGCCTGAAAGACCTGCTCGCGGTGTCGCAGCGCGCCCATAAACAGGCACACGCCCACAATGCCATTGCACACCAGCATGACTGCGGCGAACACCGTGTCGCGTGCCAGTGCTGCCTTCTCTGGTCCAGCCGACACCATCATTGAAACAATCAGCGCCACCTCAATGACGGTAATCGCTACGGCCAGCACCAGCGTGCCAAACGGCTCGCCCACCCTGTGGGCAACCATCTCTGCATGGTGAACGGCTGCGAAAACCGAGCCGGCCAAGGCAATCGCGGCCAACCACTGCAGCCATCCCTGAGCGGAAAGCATCCCCGCGATCAGGATCACCCAGCCGGCCAGGGGAGCCAGAATTGTCCAGGTCGTTAGCTTGTTGGAGGATGACAAGGGGATCCCCAAACTGTACTTTGTTAAGTGCCTGTTATTTCGCGGCGCGGACCTGCTCACATTGCCATGAACACCCCAATCAACCGAGACGTTTGTATGTCCTATCAGAAGGAGTTCGCGATAGCGGAGCGTCTTCCAGTGTAGTGTAGGTCCGCCGATAGTGCGAGGTTTCCTGTACAGGTAACGTGCGCCAAAAATTTCTTAGTCCACCACGCTCGCGAGTTGTTGTCGATATTGTCAGAACGCAGCAAGGCTCGACGAACCGTGGCCGAAGGTTGATAACGATGCGCAAGGAAAGGAGGGATGAAAGCAACAGCATGCAAGAAGGCATTTCGTGCAAGAGCTTGACATCGTAAAGCCGCTGTCATGACGACACAGTCCGCCAAGCCGCCCTTTTTCTGGCTTCGCCCTCCACCTATGCATACATGGCGTCATAGCGAACGTGTGTCCAGGGCGGGCATTGTGCTGGTCGCCTTGCTTGGCATGATTCCGCTGCCCCGCTCAGCGAATGCACAGCCGGCGGACATCTCCCGTTCGCCCGGCCGACCTCGCATCTGTCTTGTCCTGTCCGGGCGGTGCCCGGGGTGCGGCCCACATCGGTGTGTTGAAGGCACTCGAGGCATTACGCGTGCCGGTTGACTGTATTGCGGGTGCTAGCATGGGCGCGGTGGTCGGCGCTGCTTATGCAACGGGCGTCTCCACCGGCGAAATGGAAACTTTGGCCGGCGAGCTGTCGACCAGTGAGTTGTTCAAAGATCGTCCCCCGCGCAGAGACCTTGCCATCCGGCGCAAGCTGGAAGACCGCACCAACCTTGTCAGCTCGGAAATTGGGCTGAAGGACGGCAGCCTGGTTTTGCCGCGGGGATAGTCGCCGGCGTTCAGATGGAGCGGGTCCTGCGAACGATTGTGCGCGCGCCCGGCTATCGCGATTTCAATGCACTGCCTATCCAGTACCGAGCCGTGGCAACAGATCTGGCGGCTGGCAGCGCGGTGGTATTCAGCCAAGGCGAACTCGCGCATGTCGTGCGCGCGAGCATGTCTGATCCCGGCATCGTGGCGCCGCTCGAGTACGAGGATCGCCTGCTTGTGGACGGAGGACTGACCGACGGCCTTCCGGTAGACGCGGCACGTGCGATGGGCGCCGACGTCATCATTGCCGTCAATCTGGGGACGCCACTGATGCCGCGTGAGCAACTGGGATCGGTGATCAGCGTGGCCGGCCAGATGCTGAGTATCATGACGGCCCAGAACATTCGCAAGTCGCTGGCACTTCTGCAAGCCGCAGACATACTGATCGAGCCGGAGCTGGGCGATTTTCCGGCAACCGACTTCGATCATCTATCCAAGGCTATCCCATATGGCGAGGCGGGGGTCTGGAAGCAGAAGGAAAAGCTGGCGCGCCTCAGCCTGTCACCCGATGTGTACGCAGCTTTGCGACAGCGCCAGTGCGAGATCGGCTTGCCGGACCAGCGACCGGTCGACGAGATCCGCCTGGCTTCACCAGGACGTGTCAATCCGGCATTCGTGACGGCCACCATGAAAACAAAGCCAGGTGAACCGATCCGCGAGTTTCAACTTGACGAAGACATGCGCCGCCTGTTCGGCAATGGAGATTTCGAGCAGGTCAACTATCGCATCCTTGAAGAATCAGGCAAGCGGATACTGGCCGTTGACGCCATCGAGAAGTCTTACGGCCCCGATTACCTTCGCTTTGGTGTCGGCCTGAGTACGGACTTTCGCGGCGACTCCTACTTCAGCGTCGTGGCAAGCCATCGTCGCACCTGGATCAATTCTCTTGGCGCAGAATGGCGTACGGATATTCAAGGCGGGCAGACCGCTCGGCTTATCAGCGAGTTCTATCAGCCCGTGAATTCACGGCAGTCGATCTTTGTAGCGCCCAGGGTCGAGCTGGAGCGCCGCAGAGTCAACGTATTTCAGGACACGAACCGGATTGCCAGCTATGACCTGCGGCGCTTCGATGTGGCATTCGACATGGGGCGCCAGTTCACGAAGTACGGCGAGGCCAGAATTGGCGTAGTCATGGGTAGCGAGAATGCCTCGCTGAATACTGGTCCTCCTGTGTTGTCGCCTGGACGGGATCACGTCAGCCGGGGCGCGCTTGAAGCCCGGGTTCTCGTCGACCAATTGGACAGCGCGAGCTTCCCGCGCGCCGGCTATGCCGCAGCCTTGCACGTATTCGCCTCAGACCGGGGTCTCGGCGCGGATCAGAACTACGTCAAGGCTGAAGTCGATGGATCATACGTCTGGTCGCAGGGTCCGCACAGTCTGAATTTCGCATTCAAGGCTGGCAGCAATGTCGGCGGCAATCCGTTGCCCCGCTACGACCTGTTCCAGTGGGGCGGGCTCCTGCAGCAATCCGGCTACAGCACGGGCGCGCTGATGGGCGGCAACCTCGAATTTGCACGGGCCGTGTACTACTACAAACTGGCAAGGCAATCGCTGCTCGAAGGCATCTATGGAGGTGTCTCGCTCGAAGCCGGCAGGATGGGGGCGCCTCTTGTTCCGGGGAGCCCGACCGGCCTTCTCAAGTCCGGATCACTGTTCGTGGCTCTGGACACGCCCGTAGGGCCACTATACTTTGCCTATGGGCGGGCCGCCGCTGGCCACTATGCGTTCTATCTTTATCTTGGGAAGCCGTAATCACGCCGGCCTTCGTCCGGCGAGTCGTAGCGAGCGCTGTTGCGGCACGCGCAATGACTGAGACGCTTTCGCGCCACTGAGTCACAATTCGCCTTTATCGGTGGACCGCTTTCGCATTGCGTCGTCTGAGTGAAACGCATCCAGAGCATCGTCTCGCTGGCGCATTAGCCAGTAGACGATCCCGAGGGCGACCAGCGAAAACGCGAGAGCGCCGATGTACAGCGGTCCGGCCGAAGAGTCCAGGATGATGAATTTGCGCGCAATGGCCAGAAGGGCAATAAGAATGACCGTCTTCACCTGAACGATATGCTCGTGGCGCACCATGACCTTGGTGATGGAATGCTTGAACTCCATGGCGATCAACAGTGTCATGACCATGCCGAACAACGATTGGAATGTCCCGTCGCTCAGCGGAGTGAAAGTACCGGACCACAACAGGTCGATGATCGTCCTGACAAGTTGCCAGAGTGCGGCGAGAATGATGACTGCCACAATCACGCTCAGGATGTGGGCAACGACTTGCTCGAAGCGCTCGTATAGCGTCATCACTTGCCATTGCAGTCGGTAGTTGTCGAGTAACCCGCCTACACTGCCTTTCTCGTCGTTCATGACAGTCCTTTATCCGTCTTCGATATAAATCCCAATCGTGTATGTAGCCCATGGGAGCCATGTTAAGCGCACAAAATCCTGCCACGGCGACCCTGTACGTAGAGACTACGATAGATCGTCTCATGGCCACTTGTCGGCCTTGTTTTGGCAGCCCGGCTCGACTGACTTGCTCGATCGCCTCTGGCTTCCCCCATAGCCCGAGGTCACGGCCAATTGTAGGCGGGCGTCCTCAAGCGAGATCTCGGTCTCGTTCTGCAAGTGTCTACGCCAATTAGAGCGGTGTCGCCGTCGGGTGACCTCGAAATCTCCACAAATGCCAGAGGAGGATTTGGTGGTACGACCGCATTGAAATGCGGAGCGGACGCTCGACGAGCCGGCATCAAGGCGCTGCGAATGACGCTTCATGGCCGCGAAGGGACTTTGGCCTGCCAGAAGGAAGTCACCTTCGATCCTCGGGGCGGCCGGCACCAAGCTCTTCGAGCAGCGGTTTGAGTGCATCGAGTTCTGAGCCGAAGCCGCTCCAGTCGCCTGCCTTCAGGCGCTCGATGGCGCGGCCATAGTGTGCGAGAGCGTCTCGGGCGCGCGCGTCCGCCGAACCACCGGCAGGTGAAGCCATGGGGCCGGCCTCCTTGAAGAGCGCCGCGATGGTTTCGTCCAACGTATTCTCCATCACCACACGGTCACCATAGGCACCGATTACCCGTTTCAGTTCGGGCAACTGGCCGGACGCCGCGCGCAGGTAGAGCGGAGACAAATACAGGATTGAATTCCCGATCGGCACCACCAGAAGGTGGCCGCGGATGACGCGGGAACCCATTGGGTTCCACAGCGAGATCTGTTGCGAGATCTCGGTGTTCTGCTGGATGCGCGCCTCGATCTGGAAGGGACCGTAGACCAGTTTTTCCTTGGGGAAAGCGTAGACGACAAGCTTGCCATACTCAGGCGGATCACAACGTGCCGCCAGCCAGGCGATCATATTGTCGCGTTGACTGGGCACCATTGGCAGCATCAGGATGAACTCGGCGTGAAGTTCACCAGGGAGCCGCATGATCATGTAGTAAGGCGCCATGAGTGACATTGGCGTGCCGGGGGCGTTTCCGCTGTCGATGCCGGCCAACGCCCGCGGGAACTGCCAAAGATCCTCGCGGTTATAGAACACTTCGGGCGCGTCCATGTGGTAGGCGCCGTAGAGCTTCGCCTGGATCCGGAACAGGTCCTCGGGATAGCGGATATGCTGCTGCAGGTCCGGCGGCATGTCTGCCAGAGGCTTGAACAATCCGGGGAAGATGCGCTGGTACGTTCGCAGGATCGGGTCGGCTGGATCACTGGCATAGAGATCGACGGTGCCGTCATACGCATCGATCACCACCTTGACCGCATTGCGGATGTAGTTGGAATCGGCGCCGAAACCTGGCTGGGCGTAGGGAAACCAGCGGCTGGTGGTATAGGCATCCTGCATCCAGTAAAGTCGCCCGTCGCTCGCGACGATATATGGATCCTGGTCCAGGCTCAGAAATGGGGCGATTGTGTGCACCCGGTCCTGGATGTTACGGTGGATCAGGATCCGGCTTTTGTCCGTGACGTATCCGGTAAGCAGTATGTTGGGATCGCCGAGCTGCCAGGCGAAGAGGGTGCGCTGCGCAATGCCGCCGATGGCAATGCCGTCGCGCCCCTTGTAGACCGTGTAGGTATTGTTTTTTCCGGTCGGGTAGTCGAACTCCGGCACACTGCCATTCACGACGACATAGTCGTGACGGCCTTCACCGAAGTAGATGCGCGGTTCCTGGATGACCGGGCCGCCACTGGCGACCGGTGGAATATCGCGCAGATAGAGGGAAGGCAGGCCTTCCGTCGATTTCTCGTTGACCGGCGACATCACGATGCCGCTGCCGTGGGTGAACAGCAGGTGCAGGTTTACCCAAGTCTTGGCATTCGCAGGAAGCTTCGATTGCTCCAGCTCACGGGCGGACAGCATCACCTGTCGGTAGCCGTTTTCAAGCCGGTAGCGGTCGATGTCCAGCGAGAGGAATTTGTAGTAGGTCCTGATCTCCTGCAACTGTGCATAGGTATCCAGCAGCGGCCCCACATCCCACAGGCGGACATTATCGATGGTCGCGCGATTGGACTGGATCGAGGCGAGATTCAGCCCCTGCTCGACCGGGAACGCCTTGACCGTGATTTGTTCAAGGCCGTAGGCCCTCCGGGTCAGTGCGATATTGTGGGCGATATAAGGTGCCTCCAGTTCCAACTCGCTTGGCTTGACATAGAAGCGCTGGAACAGCGCCGGGAAGATCAGGGCAAGCAAAAACGAGGCGCCAAACACCAGGAGGGCCGCGACGGCGGGGACTCGATAGTCGCGCAGACGTACATTGGCCAACGATCCGAAGGCTGCGGCAATGGCAAGGCCCATAAGTAGCCACAGGACCGGCAGCTCGACGTGTATGTCGGTATAGCTGGCGCCAATTACGACGCCGTTATCGCCGTAAAGCAGCAGATAGCGATCGAGCCAGTAGGACCAGGCCTTCAGCACGAAGAACAGGCCAAGGAGTACAGAGCCGTGAACCGCAGCGGCGGCAGAGAGCCGCGGGGTCGGCGGCGCGAGCGCGATGTCGCCGCGCACCCCATAGATCACGCCCCAAATGGCCGCGCTGCAGAGCAGCAGTAGTTGCAGCCAGTTCTTCAGCGCAATATAGACGGGCAACGAGAAGAGATAGAAGCCGATGTCCTTGCCGAAGATCGGGTCCCGCTCGCCGAAGGGCACTTGATGCAGGAAGCGAAGCGCCATGTCCCACTGCGGGATTTCGCTCCCGGCGATGACCAGTCCGAGGATTACAGCAGCGCTGGCAATGCTGGCACTCCAGGGAATGCGCGCCATGAGGTCGCCGGGCTCGCCAATGAATTGCGGCCTTCCGGAAGGAATGCCGTGCGATGCCAGGACGCGAGGGCTGCCCGCATACTGATGCGCCAGCAAACCTGCCAACCATATGGTGCCCGCCGAGATCGCAAACACGGCAATAAACACCAGCACCTGAGCGGAAAGGACGACCCGGAAAACGCTGGCGTAGCCGATCGAGGAAAACCACAGCCATTCGACCAGAATGTCTGCCAAGAGCCCGAAGATGATCAGGCCGACGACTACTATTACAGCCGCGATTGCATAGCGTCCAAGGCGCATGCCGGATCTCACTGCCGACCGCATCGCTCCCCCTGACTGCTACGTTTGGCCACTTGCTGACGACCCATCATGCATGGCTGATCGGACAGGCTGTGATGATGTCTCATCAGCAATTCTAGACCGGAGATCCAGGGAGGGAACGTGCAACAACGGGCCAAGTTGCCAACCTTGGCAGGGGCGAAGTTGGCGGAGAGTGCACCAAGGCGGGAGAGATCAACTGGACCTCTATGGAGAGGCTAATAAGGAACTTGGAATGCGTGCGGGTCCAGATTCCTGGCAAGCGCCTTTCGTCCTTCAACTCTCCAGCGAGCGCGACAGAATCGAATTGCTCTTGTGTCAGGCCCGTGTTGGCCAGCTTGTGAAACCTCTGGTGAAGACTGACGCCGACACCAGCCAGAGCGGCGGCAACGAAGACCGGGATGACGATTGGGGCTGAAGCCCGTTGTTCGCATTTCAGAACATCGGGAATAGCTCACCGCCGCCTGATCCTTTGCCATGGTGAAAGAACTGCCGTGCTACAAAAATCATGCGCGGCCCGGGGTTAGAATCGTCTCTCCATCAACCGGAGACGACAAAATGAAAAAAGCCGCCACCATCATTGCCATCGCCTGTGTGACGCTCGCCGCGTGCTCCACGCCCGCCCAACGCATGGCGAACTGCCAAGCCCAAGGCGTCAGCCGCGATGCTTGCTACATGAGCGAACAGAACCGCCAGACCGCCATGACCGGAGCGGCGGAAAAGCAAGCGCTCGAAAACCTGCAACACATGAACGAGAAGAAGTAAGGGCAAAACAAGAGCCGAAGCACTCGCGCGACCTGGCTCCACCTAGATCACTGCCTTTGCCAGCCTGAAGTGTAGAGCACGGCTAGCCCCCCAACGGCGGCGATGAGGCGCGAGATCATGGGCAAGGCAGACATGCGGATGGATTGGCGGGCCCGTGGAGTGTTGGCGCCCGCGGGGGCAACAAGCGGGTCATGTCGTTTCCCTTTCCTTTTTCGCAAGTGACAGATGACAGGGACAAGAACGCGCTCGATGGGCTATCCAACAGGCACAAGAAATGGCGTTTGACCGGTCCATGGCCGCACGGCGGGCGGTCAGCGGGGCGGGACAGAGCCGGTTCGACCGCCGTGCGAAAATCCGCGCATGCATTCCCGTGTCAACCGACTGATGAAGACATCCCATCTCTCCCTCGCCGCATTGCTGGTTTCCATCGTGTCCGTGGCCGGATGCTCGGACCGCCACTCGTCCTCTAGGAAGAACGCGGAAAACACACCAGCTACCGCCAGCGCGCCGCGCGCTGACGAATGGCTCGGCAAGTGGACCGGCCCGGAAGGCACGTTCCTCGAGTTGGCCGGCGGCCATGGCAAGTACGACGTCACCGTGCAGAATCTCGATGGTCCCCGCAAGTTCGAAGGCCGATATGCCGATGGCGGAATCGAATTCGACCGCGACGGGACCAGGGAGATCATTCGCGCCACCGATGGCGCCGAGACCGGCATGAAATGGCTCGTCGGCAAGAAGAACTGTTTGACGGTTCGCACGGGCGAAGGCTACTGCCGGGACTGAGCACGCGAAGCATGACAAACAGGAGTGCTAGCATGACCGCTTCCGACCGCTCACTGCGCGAGCATGATCCGCGCAGTGAGATCAGCCATGCGTGGTGACAATCCTCGTTTGATCAAGATGCAGGCTATTGCGTCCCTATACGCCACGGTATCCTTGTCGGATGCCGCTGGTAGATCGCGTGCACGCTTCCCTTGTTGTGAAAGCCATCACGCACGCGACCCTGCGCGAAGCCCCGTGATGCCAGTCTTATCGCGGATTGCCAGCCTGCAGTCAGGCCATTTCACTGGCAGCTTCGCCAGCAAGCGCGACTTCCGTCTCGTCGGTCACCGTGCTTTTCGCTATCGCCTTGTCGTCTCCGGAAACCATGTCGCCCAGACCGATGACGACCGTGATATTCGGCGTCCAGTTCTTGCGGTCGGTGCTGACCTCGGCGAACGTGGTCACCGTTGCGGTGTAGCCCTGCGCTCTGAGGTCGTCGGCTAGTCGTTGCGCGCGAGGTTCCAGCGCTGCTTCCGGATTGTCTTCGTTGATGTCGAGTACCAGTCTGGTCTCGAATTCTTCCTTGCCCCTCTGGATTGCCGTTTGCATTGCCTTGAGTTGCTTGTTCGCGAGCGCGACGAGCTTGCTGTACCTGGACTCTTCCTGGCTGGCGCGCAATGCCTTGGCGGCGTTGATGATTTCGGTGCGGTCCACGAACATGATTGCCTTTGGAGGTAGCGAGAGAAAGCGCGGGCGCCGCACGGCTCGACTTCAGGGAGCCAGCTTTTTGGGGATGCGACGACAACTGTATAAATATACAGTGTTTGCCGGCTAACCGGCAAGGCATGTCTAGAGGCAGATGGAATGCAGCTTCTGGTCGGTCTCGGCCCTCGGTCCGACCTGGGCAGGGGCATGCCGGCGCCAGAGGCGACTACCGACCCGAAGCCGCAGTTCGAGTTCGTGCGACTGCAACGACGGCTTCCCGGGTACAAGCGTCAATCGTCCCATGGAGTTGGTCGACGAGTTATCGACCTTCATTGCCGACATTTAGGTATCGATCCTCGGGTGGGAAGCTTTCGCAGCTACTGCGTCAATATCGGTATTCTGAACGTATCCCGAACGATTGCCATCATGCTTCAACTGTGCAGTCGCGATAGGCAGCGAACTTCGAAGTCTTTCCGATGCCGGGATTGAAGCAATTGCATGGGTCGAGCCTCTCGTAGAACGCGGCGAGCTGCGGCTTGGCCTCGTACAGATGTCCCACGTTGTGCTCGGCGGGATACTCGGCGCCGCGAATGTCGAGCAACTCAAGCATCTCGTGTTCTAGTGCAAGGCAGTTGTTGCCCTTGGCGACGATGTAGTCCTGGTGAAAGACATGACACAGGAAGTGCCCGTAATACAGCTTCAGCACGATCGCACGTTCGATCTTATGCGGCAGCCGCTCGAACCAGTCGCGGTCGTTGCGTCGTAGCGCGATATCGAGCGCAACGATATCCTCGACCTCGCGATGATGGACCGCGCGGTATCGAACGGCCGCGCTTGCTGCCGCGAAGCGGTGCAGAAATGCCTTGCGGCCTTCTTCTTCGGTGCATTCGAAATACGCGCCGCCGGATTGCGCGAAACGTTTCGACAGGAAAGCGCGCGCTTCGTCGATGCCTGCTGCCGGCACCTTCAGCATCAGATGATGCTCGTACTCCTCGCGGTATGCCTTTAGCCGCCCAGGCAGATGATCCGGCAAACACTCGCTAATCCATTGCAGCACGCGATCGGACAGATGCTTTGGCATGAAACCGAGGCGGTCGAACAACGCATCGCAGCGCGTTTTCAGATTGAAGAACATCGGCAGCCGGTCCGTGCCGAACCTGTCGATGATGACGAACAGATCCTTGCCATACTTGCGCGCAACATCGAAAGCATCGCGATGCAGATATTCGCCCGCAATCGGCAGGTGCTCGAAATTCGCGAGCGCGTGACGTCGGATCTCGGTCAGCACGCACGAATCGTTCGTACCGATGTAGAACACCTTCGCACCCTGGTCCGCCGCGAATGTGTCGAGGCGCACAGCGAACACCATCAGCTTGCCAGCGCAGCCGGAGGCTTCGAAAAGGCGCCGTGGATCGGCGTTGAAGCGCGCGGGCGTGGGCGCATCGACATCGCGGACATGGTTCGCGTAATCATGATCCGAAGCCGCCACGCCGTTGCGAATGTCCGCTTCGGTGAACGTGCCGTTTTCCACGCGCGACAGAATCTCTTCCGGCGTGCCGCCCAGTTCGATACCCAGATGGTTGATGAGCCGCAGCGTGCCCGATGCATCGACGGCGGCAAACACCGCCATCTCCGTATAAGCCGGTCCGCGATGCACCAGCGACCCGCCCGAATTGTTGCTGATGCCGCCCAGTACAGACGCGCCGATGCACGACGAGCCGATCACCGAATGCGGCTCCCGTCCGAGCGGCTTCAGCGTGCGTTCGAGTTGATCGAGCGTCGTGCCGCCGATGCAGACCACCTGATGCCCGTCGCCGATCAGATGCACGCGGCGGATGCGTGTCGTGCTGACGATGACAACGTCGCGGTCGTAGTCGTCGCCATCGGGCGTCGAACCCCCGGTTAGTCCGGTATTCGACGCCTGTGTGATTACGATCGTGCGCGCGGCGACGCATGCGGCGAGCACCTGCCATTGTTCGACCAGCGTGCCGGGGCGCACGACTGCCAGCACGCGGCCCGTTCCGAAACGGTAGCCAGTGCGGTAGCGGCGCGTTTGCGCATCGCTGGTGAGCACGTTGCGCGCGCCGACGATATCGCCGAGTGACGCGAACAACGTTCTACGCATGTCCCCGAGGGGAATGGTGGAATAAGCTGTGTCTGACATGATGACCTTCGATCACGTATCAACGAAAGAGCCACTTCAAGCCCGGCTCGGCTCCGCCGCCGCCGCCGATGCCGATGCCGACGTCGCGCGCTGTGTCAGCGTTAGCGCCGCGCCGACGAACAGCGCCGCCGCGACGACGACCAGACCGGCGTTCGTGCTATGCGTCACGTCCTTCATCCATCCGATGATCGACGGGCTGACGAAGCCGGCGAGATTGCCGATCGAATTGATCATCGCGATGCCGGCAGCGGCGGCCGTGCCTGTCAGCACGCTGCTCGGATACGTCCAGAAGACGGGCATCATCGACAACACACCAGCGGTGCCGAGCGACAGCGTGAACAATGCGAGCGCGAGATTCCCCGAATTGAGCGTGCTTGCGTAAAAGCCCGCTGCGGCGGCAACGCCCGCAATCGCGAGATGCCAGCGGCGCTCATTGCGACGGTCGGAACTGCGCGCGACCAGAATCATTGACACGATCGCGACCGCATAAGGCACCGCGGTAAGCAAGCCGACATCCAGTGCGTCCTTGACGCCCGCCGCCTTGATGAGCGTAGGCAAGTAGAAGCTCACGCCGTAGAGACCCATCATGCAGCAGAAGTAGATCGCCGCGAGCCGCCAGACACGCCCATTCGACACGATGCTGCGCAGCGACGACTCCGCGTCCGCATATCCGTCGCGTGCGATGTTGTTCTCGAGAAGTTGCTTTTGCCGCTCGTCGAGCCACGCTGCAGCGCGGATGCCGTTCGGCAGCACGAACAGCGTGACGATGCCCAGCACCAGAGACGGAAGCGCTTCAAGCAGGAATAGCCATTGCCAGTTAGACAGACCCTGCACGCCGTTGAACGCCTGCATGATCCAGCCTGACAGCGGGCCGCCGAGCACGCCCGCAACCGGAATGCCGATCATGAAAAGCGCGTTCATGCGGCCACGGCGCGCCGACGGGTACCAGTACGTCAGATACAGCACGATACCCGGAAAGAACCCTGCCTCCGCGACGCCGAGGAGAAAACGCAGCGCATAGAACATGGCCGGCGTCTTCACGAACAGCGACGCCGCCGACACTAGCGCCCATGTAACCATGATGCGGCTGATCCACACGCGCGCCCCAACGCGATGCAGCAGGATGTTGCTCGGCACCTCGAAAACAAAATAGCCGATGAAGAAAATCCCCGCACCAAGCCCGTACACCGACTCGCTGAACTTCAGGTCGCTGAGCATTTGCAGCTTTGCGAATCCAACGTTGACGCGATCCAGATAGGCTGCGACATAGCAGAGGAAAAGAAACGGCAGCAGACGCCAAGTCACTTTCGCATAAGTCGCATTCTCGAATACGGTCGTTGCAACTGGAGCGTGGGTACGGGATCTGCTGGTAGCGTGCCGGACGGGCGCGCGTGTCGGGTCGTGCGGGGTCATCGGGAGTCTCCTGATTCGTGTGCGGCTTGTCACCGCAACTGAGTTTTGCTAGCGCGCATTGTTCCGCGCCAGTACGAGACTGTCGAGACGTTATGGAACTGGTCAGACCAGTTATTTTGGTCGTGCCAGGCGCGATTTCCCTCGCAAATCAATGCCGGCGCGGGTGCCAGGATGAACGCACGCTCGTGTTCCCGCCCGCGTCATGCCCATCCCTTGAGCCGCAGCGTCGCCCGCACCAGACGCTGCTCCTCCGCCTCGATTTCTCTCAAGCTGGCGATAGTGGTGGCGATATGCGTACCGGCAGCCTTGCGTGCCTGCTCCGGCTGTTTGCCGATTACGGCCTTGTAGAGACGGGCGTGCTGCCTGTCGATCACACGCTTTTCCGCCTCGCGATGGTAGAGGTTGTTGACGGAAGCGAAGACCGAACTCAGCAACAAATCGGTGAGCGAACTCAGCGTATGCACGAGCACCGGGTTGTGCGATGCCTCGCAGATAGCGAGATGGAAGGCATAGTCAAGCCGCGCGCGCGTCGACTCGCCGACTTCGTTTTCGTTCGCGGCGAGCATCTCCTCGTAGCGGCGGGTAATCAGTGCGAAATCCGCCTGCGTGCCCCGAAGCGCGGCAAGACGCGCCGATTCGGCCTCGAGCATCTCGCGTACTTCGAAGATGTCATATAGGGTTCTCGGCTGTGAGCCGAGGAGATGCATCATCGGCGTGAGCGCCGGTTGCGAGGTAAGCGCAGCGACGAACGATCCGCGTCCGTGCGCGGTTTCGATGATTCCGCGCGTCCGCAACACCTGCAGCCCCTCCCGCACGGCGGACCGCGACACGCCCAGTTTGGCGGTCAGGCGTCGCTCGGAAGGCAGCGGCTGCCCCGGCTTCAGGACGCCGTCGACGATCAGGCTTTCTATGCGTTCGGCGACCACATCCGCGATCTGCGACGCGTATCCCAGGTTGTCTTCCTGCATGGCATTGTCTCACTGGTCAGACCACTTCGAAGTGGCTTTCGCTTAGGCGATGCTAGCACTATTTCCGCACGGCGCTCCTTACAACGAGGACTCAGAAGCAGGAAATCCGGAGCGCCGAAGGCCGGCAATTCAACGAGCGCGCATGAAACGCAGGTGACCGGTTTTCGAGTGAAGCAGCCGTTTGAATGACGGTGTGGCGCGACCCGAAAGAAGTGATTAGCGCCCTCAGCTTGATCGACATCCGCCGATCGACTGCAAATCCCGATTAACCCACCCGGTTCATCACGCCACGCGCCGCCCAGGCAGCAGCCCCGCATATTCCTTCCCCAGGAACTCCGCCGTGTGCTCCAGCAGATAGGCGCGGCAGCTCTCGCCCGCGGGAGACAGCCGCTTGCTCGCCATATGCGCGACGTGCCAGATGCGCTCGATCGGCGTGCCGGTGACATCCAGCAGCGCGATCTCGCCGGTGCGCAACTCCAGCGACATGGTGTGCAGCGACAGCAGGCTGATGCCCATGCCCGCCATCACCGCCTGCTTGATGGTCTCGTTGCTGCCCAGGGTGATCACCTTGGCCGGCGTGAACAGGTGGTCGCGGAACATGTACTCGGCCACGGTGCGGGTGCCTGAGCCGGGTTCGCGCAGCAGGAAGGTCTCGTGCCGCAGTTCCTGCAGGTCGAATTGCGCGGCATCGTGCAGCGGATGCCGCGGCGAGGCCACCAGCACGTGCGGATGCGCCGCGATGGGTTCCGATACGGCGTCCAGCTCGCGCGGCGGGCGGCCCATCAGCGCGAGGTCGATGGCATTGTCCTGCAGCAGCTGCAGCAGGGTTTCACGGTTGCCTTCGGCGATGCGCAGGTCCACGCCCGGGTGCAGGGCCGTGAAGCCGGCCAGCAGCTTGGGCGCGAAGTATTTCGCCGTGCTGATCAGGCCGATCGTGATCGAGCCGCGGTCCACGTCCTTGACCGCCTGCAGCCCTTCCTCGGCGTCCTTGACCTCGCCCAGGATGCGCAGCGCATGGTGCAGCAGGCGGTCGCCCGGTTCGGTCAGCGTGAGTTGCCGGCCGACGCGCTCGAACAGCGCCAGCCCCACCACGGATTCCAGTTGCTTCACCTGCATCGAGACGGCTGGCTGGGTCAGGTGCAGCTCTTCGGCCGCGCGGACGAAGCTGGCGTGCCTAGCCACGGTGACAAAGATCTGCAGCTGGCGAAGGGTCAGGGCGCGCAGGAAGGACATGGGTAGGGGGGCGGCGTTTTGGTATCCCCGGATGTGCGGTCCGGATGTGCGGTCTGGCTCGCACTTAAGGGATTGCTTATGCGGCCACTAAGAATATCTGAATTTACCTTATAGAGGTGGGCTTATATCTTTGCATCAACGCAGCTGCCACAACGCTCAACCACGCAAGGAGACAAGCATGAACGCACCCGAACCGGTCCAAGCCAAGCCGCGCAAGCGCTATGACGCCGGCGTCATGAAGTACAAGGAAATGGGGTATTGGGACGCGGACTACGAGCCCAAGGACACCGACCTGCTGGCGCTGTTCCGCATCACGCCGCAGGACGGCGTGGACCCGGTCGAGGCCGCCGCCGCGGTGGCCGGCGAGTCCTCCACCGCCACCTGGACGGTGGTGTGGACCGACCGCCTGACCGCCTGCGACATGTACCGCGCCAAGGCCTACCGGGTCGATCCGGTGCCGAACAACCCGGAGCAGTTCTTCTGCTATGTGGCCTACGACCTGTCGCTGTTCGAGGAAGGCTCGATCGCCAACCTGACCGCTTCGATCATCGGCAACGTGTTCAGCTTCAAGCCGATCAAGGCCGCGCGGCTGGAAGACATGCGCTTCCCGGTGGCCTATGTGAAGACCTTCGCCGGCCCGTCCACCGGCATCATCGTCGAGCGCGAGCGCCTGGACAAGTTCGGCCGTCCGCTGCTGGGCGCCACTACCAAGCCCAAGCTCGGCCTGTCGGGCCGCAACTACGGCCGCGTGGTGTATGAGGGCCTGAAGGGCGGCCTGGACTTCATGAAGGACGACGAGAACATCAACTCGCAGCCCTTCATGCACTGGCGCGACCGCTTCCTGTTTGTGATGGACGCGGTCAACAAGGCCTCGGCCGCCACCGGCGAGGTCAAGGGCAGCTACCTCAACGTGACCGCCGGCACCATGGAAGAGATGTACCGGCGCGCGGAGTTCGCCAAGTCGCTGGGCTCGGTCATCATCATGGTCGACCTGATCGTGGGCTGGACCTGCATCCAGTCGATGAGCAACTGGTGCCGCCAGAACGACATGATCCTGCACCTGCACCGCGCGGGCCACGGCACCTACACGCGCCAGAAGAACCACGGCGTGTCCTTCCGCGTGATCGCCAAATGGCTGCGCCTGGCAGGCGTTGACCATATGCACACCGGCACCGCGGTGGGCAAGCTGGAGGGCGATCCGCTGACCGTGCAGGGCTACTACAACGTCTGCCGCGACGCCTACACCCATACCGACCTGACCCGCGGGCTGTTCTTCGACCAGGACTGGGCTTCGCTGCGCAAGGTCATGCCGGTGGCCTCGGGCGGCATCCACGCCGGCCAGATGCACCAGCTGATCAGCCTGTTCGGCGACGACGTGGTGCTGCAGTTCGGCGGCGGCACCATCGGCCACCCGCAAGGGATCCAGGCCGGCGCCACCGCCAACCGCGTGGCGCTGGAAGCGATGGTGCTGGCGCGCAACGAAGGGCGCGACATCCTCAACGAAGGCCCCGAGATCCTGCGTGACGCCGCGCGCTGGTGCGGCCCGCTGCGCGCCGCGCTGGACACCTGGGGGGACATCACCTTCAACTACACGCCGACCGATACCTCGGACTTCGTGCCCACCGCATCGGTGGCCTGACCCTGGCTGGAAGCCACCCCTGCGAACCCACAGAACGAGAGGACATCATGCGCATTACTCAAGGCACCTTTTCCTTCCTGCCCGAGCTTACCGACGAGCAGATCACCAGACAGCTCGAATACTGCCTGAACCAGGGCTGGGCGGTCGGCATCGAGTACACCGACGACCCGCATCCGCGCAATACCTACTGGGAGATGTTCGGGCTGCCGATGTTCGACCTGCGCGATGCCGCCGGCATCCTGCTGGAGATCAACAACGCGCGCAATACCTTCCCCAACCACTACATCCGTGTCACGGCCTTTGACTCGACCCATACGGTGGAATCGGTGGTGATGTCGTTCATCGTCAATCGTCCCGCTGACGAACCGGGCTTCCGCCTGGTGCGGCAGGAAGAGCCGGGCCGCACGCTGCGCTACTCGATCGAGAGCTACGCGGTGCAGGCACGGCCTGAAGGTAGTCGCTACTGAGCAGCCGCTACTGAGCGGCACCGGCTGATCCGCCGCGCAGCGCCGCCACGGCGCTGCCCACCGGCGATTTCCTGACGCTGCCATCCCACGGCGGCGCGGCCTGATGGCCACGCCCCGGGGGGAAGCTGCGCCTTGATGTTCAGCGTACCGATTGATCGATTGCATCCCAGGGAGCCCGTCATGTCCGCACCCGAAACCACCGCGCCGCTGCAGCCGCCTGCCGCCGTGCCCGCAGCCGTGCCCGGATCTCTTGCCGAATCGCTGGCCAGCTCGGGCATTGCGGAGCTGCTGGCCCAGCTCGACCGTGAGCTGATCGGGCTGAAGCCGGTGAAAGCGCGTATCCGGGATATCGCCGCCTTGCTGCTGGTGGACAAGCTGCGCGCCGCGCGCGGCTTCAGCGCGGGAGCGCCCAGCCTGCACATGTGTTTTACCGGCAATCCCGGCACCGGCAAGACCACCGTGGCCATGCGCATGGCGCAGATCCTGCACCAGCTGGGCTACGTGCGGCGCGGCCACCTGGTGGCGGTGACCCGCGACGACCTGGTCGGCCAGTACATCGGCCATACCGCGCCCAAGACCAAGGAAATCCTGAAGAAGGCCATGGGCGGCGTGCTCTTCATCGACGAGGCCTACTACCTCTACCGTCCGGAGAACGAGCGCGACTACGGCCAGGAGGCCATCGAGATCCTGCTGCAGGTGATGGAGAACAACCGCGAAGACCTGGTGGTGATCCTGGCCGGCTACAAGGACCGCATGGACCGCTTCTTCGAGTCCAACCCCGGCATGTCGTCGCGCGTTGCCCACCATATCGATTTCCCCGACTACCAGCTGGATGAGCTGCGCCGGATCGCCGACCTGATGCTGGACGAAATGCAGTACCAGTTCGACGACGAGAGCCGGGCCGTATTTGCCGACTATCTGGCCCGGCGCATGGCGCAACCGCATTTCGCCAACGCCCGCAGCGTGCGCAATGCGCTGGACCGCGCGCGGCTGCGCCACGCCTCGCGCCTGCTGGACAACCCTGGCACGGCGGTGGACGACCGTGCCCTGACCATCATCACGGCCGGGGACCTGCTTGCCAGCCGCGTGTTTGCGCAAGCTACGGCCGCGGAGTAACCATGAAAGCTCTGATCTTCGATGTCGACGGCACGCTTGCCGATACCGAGACCGCGCACTTGCAGGCCTTCAATGCCGCCTTTGCCGAAGTCGGCCTCGACTGGTGCTGGGATGAGGCGCTCTACACGCGCCTGCTCAGGGTGGCCGGCGGCAAGGAACGGCTGATGCATTACTGGCGCATGGTTGACCCGGAAGAAGCGCGCGGCTGCAAGCTCAGGGAAACCATCGACGCGGTGCATGCGATCAAGACCCGCCACTATGCCGAGCTTGTCGGCAGCGGCCAGTTGCCGCTGCGTCCCGGCATTGCCCGGCTCATCGACGAGGCTGGTCGCGCCGGCGTGCCCATCGCCATCGCCACCACCACCACGCCGGCCAATCTGGACGTGCTGTTGCGCACGCCGCTGGGCGCGGACTGGCGCGAGCGCTTCGCTGCGATCTGCGACGCTGGCACTACCGCGGTCAAGAAGCCGGCACCGGACGTCTACCTGGCCGTGCTGGAGCGGCTCGGCCTGGAAGCGGGCGAGTGCCTGGCGATCGAGGATTCGGAAAACGGGCTGCGTGCCGCGCAGGCGGCCGGCATTGCCACGCTAATCACGCCCACAGCCTACACCGGTCAGGACCGTTTCGACGGCGCGCTGCTGGTGCTGCCGCACCTGGGCGACCCGGAGCAGCCGATCGCGCAGCTTCCGGGCGCGGATCACCGCTGGGCCGACCTGGCCGCGTTGCACGCCTGGCACCGCGGCACCCTGTTCGAGGCTGCCTGAGATGCCCGCCACGCTCCCACAAACAATCGGCCAGCGCGCCATCCGCCTGGCCCCATCCATCCTGTCGGCCGATTTCGCGCGGCTGGGCGAAGAGGTGTGCGCGGTCGAGGCCGGCGGCGCGGACCTGATCCACTTCGACGTGATGGACAACCACTACGTGCCCAACCTGACCATCGGCCCGATGGTGTGCGAGGCGATCCGGCCGCTGGTCTCCGTTCCCATCGACGTGCACCTGATGGTGGAGCCGGTGGACGCGCTGATCCCGCTGTTCGCCAGGGCCGGCGCAGGAATCATCAGCTTCCATCCGGAGGCGAGCCGCCATGTGGACCGCACCATCGGCCTGATCCGCGACCACGGCTGCAAGGCCGGGCTGGTGCTCAACCCGGCCACGTCGCCGGGCTGGCTGGACCATACGCTGGACCAGCTCGACCTGGTGCTGCTGATGAGCGTGAACCCGGGCTTCGGTGGCCAGGCCTTCATCCCCGGCGTGCTCGACAAGGTGCGCCAGGTGCGCGCGCGCATCGACCGGCAGCAAGAGGCCGGCGGGCGGGAAGTCTGGCTGGAGGTCGATGGCGGCGTCAAGGCCGACAACATTGCCGCGATCGCGCGCGCGGGTGCCGACACCTTCGTCGCCGGCAGCGCCGTGTTCGGCGCGCCGGATGCCGACGGCGGCTACCGCGGCATCCTGCGCCGCCTGCGCGAGGCCGCCATCGTCACGTAGCCGACATCGTCACGTAGCCAACATCCGGCACCCCACAAGAACACATAGCCAATCAAGAGGAGACCTGTCATGCCTGAAGTGCAAAGGATGACCCTGACGCAGTTCCTGATCGAAGAGCGCCGCCGCTATCCGGACGCCAGCGGCGGCTTCAACGGCCTGATCCTCAATGTCGCCATGGCCTGCAAGGAGATTGCGCGCGCCGTGGCATTCGGCGCGCTGGGAGGCCTGCACGGCAAGGCCGGCGGCCAGGGCGCAGCCGAAGCGGCCGTCAACGTGCAGGGCGAGGTCCAGCAGAAGCTGGACGTGCTCAGCAATGACACCTTCCTGCGCGTCAACGAGTGGGGCGGGTACCTGGCCGGCATGGCCTCGGAGGAAATGGAGGCACCGTTCCAGATCCCCCCGCATTACCCGCGCGGCAAATACCTGCTGGTGTTCGATCCGCTCGACGGCTCCTCCAACATCGACGTCAATGTCTCGGTCGGCAGCATCTTCTCGGTGCTGCGCGCGCCCGAGGGCACGGCCGACGTCACCGAGCAGGCCTTCCTGCAGCCCGGCACCGCGCAGGTCGCGGCGGGCTACGCGCTCTACGGCCCCACCACCATGCTGGTGCTGACGGTCGGCAACGGGGTCAATGGCTTCACACTGGATCCGAACCTGGGGGAATTCTTCCTCACGCATCCCGATCTGCGCGTGCCCGCCGATACCCGGGAGTTCGCCATCAATGCCTCCAACAGCCGCTTCTGGGAGGCGCCCGTCAGGCAATACGTGTCCGAGTGCCTGGCCGGGCAGACCGGTCCGCGCGGCAAGGATTTCAACATGCGCTGGATCGCCTCGATGGTGGCCGAGGCGCACCGCATCCTGATGCGCGGCGGCGTCTTCATGTACCCGCGCGACAGCAAGGACCCGGCCAGGCCGGGGCGCCTGCGCCTGCTCTATGAAGCCAACCCGATCGCCTTCCTGATGGAGCAGGCCGGCGGCCGCGCCAGCACCGGCCGGCAGCCGCTGATGTCGGTGGCGCCCGGCGCGCTGCACCAGCGCATCGGCGTGATCTTCGGCTCGCGCAATGAAGTGGAGCGGATCGAGCGCTACCACACCGAGCAGACCGACCCGGATCTTCCCAATCCCCTGTTCAACGAGCGCAGCCTGTTCCGCGCGTCTGCCTGAGGTACCTGGCCATGTCAGAACGATATCCCATCATCGCCATCACTGGCTCTTCCGGTGCCGGCACCACCTCGGTGACCCGTACCTTCGAAAACATCTTCCGCCGCGAGGGCGTGAAGTCGGTGGTGATCGAAGGCGACAGCTTCCACCGCTACGACCGCGCCGAGATGAAGGTCAAGATGGCCGAGGCCGAGCGCACCGGCAACATGAACTTCAGCCACTTCGGCGAGGAAAACAATCTCTTCGGCGAGCTGGAAGGGCTGTTCCGCTCCTATTCGGAAACCGGCACGGGGATGCACCGGCACTACCTGCACAGCCCGGAGGAAGCAGCGCCGTTCGGGCAGGAGCCCGGCACCTTCACCCAGTGGGAGCCGTTGCCGGCCGATACCGACCTGCTGTTCTACGAGGGTTTGCACGGCGGCGTGGTTACCGACGAGGTCAATATCGCGCGGTATCCCAACCTGCTGATCGGCGTGGTGCCCGTCATCAACCTGGAGTGGATCCAGAAGCTGTGGCGCGACAAGAAGCAGCGCGGCTATTCGACCGAGGCCGTGACCGACACCATCCTGCGCCGCATGCCGGACTACGTGAACTACATCTGCCCGCAGTTCTCGCGCACGCATGTGAACTTCCAGCGGGTGCCGTGCGTGGACACCTCCAACCCCTTTATCGCGCGCGAGATTCCCGCGCCCGACGAAAGCATGGTGGTGATCCGCTTTGCCAACCCGAAGGGGATCGACTTCCAGTACCTGCTGAGCATGATCCACGACTCGTTCATGTCGCGCGCCAACACCATCGTGGTGCCCGGCGGCAAGATGGAACTGGCCATGCAGCTGATCTTCACGCCCTTTGTGCTGCGCATGATGGAGCGCAGCAAGCGCGCCGCGCTGTGACCCATTGCCGTTTGCGAGGACACCACTGATGAACGCCCCCGAACGCATCGATTCCGCATCGCGCTGCGCCAACGCACTGCGCTTCCTGGCCGCCGACGCCGTGGAACAGGCCAAATCCGGCCACCCCGGCGCACCCATGGGCATGGCCGAGATGGCCGAGGTCTTGTGGCGCCGCCACCTGCGCCACAACCCCGCCAACCCGGCCTGGCCGGACCGCGACCGCTTCGTGCTGTCCAACGGCCATGCCTCCATGCTGCAGTACGCGCTGCTGCACCTGACCGGCTACGATTTGCCGATGGCGCAGCTGCGCCAGTTCCGCCAGCTGCATGCGGCGACGCCGGGCCATCCGGAGACCGGCGTGACGCCGGGCGTGGAAACCACCACCGGGCCGCTGGGCCAGGGCCTGGCCAATGCTGTCGGCATGGCGCTGGCGGAGAAGCTGCTGGCCGCCACCTTCAACCGGCCGGGCTTCGACATCGTCGACCACCACACCTATGTGTTCCTTGGCGACGGCTGCCTGATGGAAGGGCTCAGTCACGAGGCCTCCTCGCTGGCGGGCACGCTCCGGCTGGGCAAGCTGATCTGCCTGTACGACGATAACGGCATCTCCATCGACGGGGACGTCGCCGGGTGGTTTGCCGATGACACCCCGCAGCGCTTTGCCGCCTACGGCTGGCATGTGATCGCGGGCGTCGACGGACATGACCCACGGGCCATCGACGCCGCGCTGCATGCGGCGAAAGCCGAGCGCGACCGGCCCACGCTGATCTGCTGCCGCACCGTCATCGGCCAGGGCGCGCCGGCCAAGGCCGGCGGCCACGATGTGCACGGCGCCCCGCTGGGCGAGGCCGAAATTGCCGCGATGCGCGCGACCCTGGGCTGGGAAGCCGCACCGTTCACGGTGCCGGCCGACGTTGCCGATGCCTGGGATGCGCGCGCCCAAGGCGCCGCGCGCGAAGCCGAATGGGAGGCGCGCTTCGCCGGCTATTGCGCCGCGCACCCCGACCTGGCCGAGGAGTTCCTGCGCCGTGTCCAGGGCTGCCTGCCGAACGGCTTCGACGCGGCACTGCTCGCGCAGCTGGAGGCGCAACCGGACGCACCTTCGCCGCTGCAAGGCAAGATCGCCACGCGCAAGGCCTCGCAGCTGTGCCTGGAGGCGCTGACGCCAGCCTTGCCCGAGCTGCTGGGCGGCTCGGCCGACCTCACCGGTTCCAACCTGACCAACGTCAAGGCTTCGGTCTGGATCAATCATGCCGGCCACGGCAACTACGTGAGCTACGGCGTGCGCGAGTTCGGCATGGCGGCGGTCATGAATGGCATTGCGCTGCACGGCGGGCTGATTCCCTACGGCGGCACCTTCATGACCTTCTCGGACTACTCGCGCAACGCCATCCGCATGGCGGCGCTGATGCGCCTGCGTGTGGTCCACGTGCTGACCCACGATTCCATCGGCCTGGGCGAGGACGGGCCCACGCATCAGCCGGTGGAGCATGCCGCCAGCCTGCGGCTGATCCCGAACAACCGGGTCTGGCGCCCGTGCGATGGCGCCGAAACCGCATACGCGTGGCTGGCCGCGCTGCGGCGCGAGGACGGCCCCACCTGCCTGGTGCTGTCGCGCCAGGCGCTGACGCCGTTCGAGCGCGATGCGGCCCAGCGCGACGCGATTGCGCGCGGCGGCTACGTGCTTCGCGATGCGGCGGCGCCGCGCGTGGTGCTGGTCGCTACCGGCTCCGAGGTGGAAATCGCCATGCGCGCGGCTGCGCAGCTGGCCGATGCCGGCATCGCCGCGCGCGTGGTGTCGATGCCCTGCATCGAACTCTTCTACGCACAGGACGCGGCGTACCGCGACACGGTGCTGCCGCCGGACCTGCCGCGCGTCAGCGTGGAGGCGGGCGGCACCTGGTTCTGGCGCGGCGTGGTGGGCGAGCGCGGCGTTGCGCTGGGCCTCGACACCTTTGGCGAGTCGGCACCCGCCGAGGCGCTGTACCAGCACTTCGGCCTGACCCCGGCCCATGTCGCGGCGGCCGCGCTGGCCGTGCTGGAGGACGCGTGATGGCTGCCAATTCCACCAATACCATGCCCTGCGCCGCGGTACTGATCGACCTCGACGGAACACTGGTCGACAGCGCGCCGGACATCGTCGGCGCCGCCAGCCGCATGCTGGCCGATCTCGGCAGCCCGCCGCTGCCGTTCGAAACCGTGGCCGGATTTATCGGCCGCGGCGTGCCCAACCTCGTGCGGCGCGTGCTCGAGACCGCGAATCTGGCCACGCGGGTGGACGCCGACGCAGCGGTGGCGCTGTTCCACCGCCACTATGCCGACACCAACGGCCGCCTCGGCACTGTGTTCCCCGGCGTGGAGGCCGGCCTCGCGGCGCTCAGGCGCGAGGGCTACCGCCTTGCCTGCGTGACCAACAAGCCGCGCGCGCTGGCGGTGCCGCTGCTGGCCATGACCGGCCTGGCCGCCCATCTGGAAGTGCTGGTCGCCGGCGATTCGATTGCGCAGATGAAGCCGGACCCCGAACCGCTGCGCCATGCCTGCCGGCTGCTCGACGTCGATCCCGCGCAGGGCGTGCTGGTGGGGGATTCACCGGTGGACGTGCAGGCGGCACGCGCGGCCGGCATGCCGGTCTGCCTGGTGCGCTACGGCTACGCAGGGCCCGGCGGGCCGGCGGCGCTGGGCGCGGATGCGCTGATCGATTCGCTGGAGGCATTGCCGGCGCTGCTGGCGCCGGCACGGCTGGCGCCGGCCGCCTGAGCTTGCGCCGGTGCGCGATCCTGCCCGGCAGAAAGGACATCAAGACAACAACATGGAGACAGCATGACTATCAAGGTTGCCATCAATGGCTATGGCCGCATCGGCCGCAATGTGCTGCGCGCCCACTATGAAGGCGGCAAGCGGCACGATATCGAGATCGTCGCCATCAACGACCTCGGCAACGCCGCGACCAACGCCCACCTGACCCAGTACGACACCGTCCACGGGCGCTTCCCCGGGGAGGTCTCGGTCGACGGCGATGCCTTCCGCGTCAACGGCGACCGGATCCGCGTGCTGGCCCAGCGCAATCCGGCGGAATTGCCGTGGGGCGAGCTGGGCGTGGACGTGGTGATGGAGTGCACCGGCCTCTTTACCAGCAAGGAAAAGGCCTCGGCCCACCTGAAGGGCGGCGCGAAGAAGGTGATCATCTCCGCGCCGGGCGGCAAGGACGTCGACGCCACCATCGTCTATGGCGTGAACCACCACGTGCTGAAGGCGACGGACACGGTCATCTCCAATGCCTCGTGCACCACCAACTGCCTGGCGCCGCTGGTCAAGCCGCTGCATGAAAAGCTGGGCGTGGTGAACGGCCTGATGACCACGGTGCATGCCTACACCAATGACCAGGTGCTGACCGACGTCTACCACGAAGATCTGCGCCGTGCGCGTTCGGCAACCATGTCGATGATCCCGACCAAGACCGGCGCCGCCGCCGCGGTGGGGCTGGTGCTGCCGGAACTGGACGGCCGGCTCGATGGCTTTGCGGTGCGCGTGCCGACCATCAACGTGTCGCTGGTGGACCTGTCCTTCGTCGCCGCGCGGCCCACCACCGTCGAGGAAGTGAACGGCATCCTGAAGGCCGCGGCGCAGGGCGAACTCAATGGCATCCTGGACTACAACGCGGCGCCGCTGGTCTCGGTGGATTTCAATCACAACCCCGCTTCGTCCACCTTCGACGCCACCCTGACCAAGGTCAATGGCACCCTGGTCAAGGTCTCGGCCTGGTATGACAACGAATGGGGCTTCTCCAACCGCATGCTGGATACCGCGGTGGCGTTGGCCAGTGCCCGCTAGCAGGAGGCCATGATGAGCGAATCCCATGCCGCGCACGCGCTACCACAATCCACGGCGCCGCACACGCTGGCCGCGCTGCTCGCCACAGGCGGGCTGGCTGGCAAGCGGGTCTTCATCCGCGCCGATCTCAACGTCCCGCAGGACGCCGCCGGGCAGATCACCGACGACACCCGTATCCGCGCTTCCGTGCCGGCCATTGCGGCCTGCCTGCAGGCGGGCGCCGCGGTGATGGTCACTTCGCATCTGGGCCGGCCCGAGGAAGGGCAGCCCGACCCGCGCTACAGCCTGGCGCCGGTGGGACGCCGCCTGTCGGAACTGCTGAGCCGCCAGGTGCCGCTGCTGTCCGGCTGGATCGAAGGCGGCTTCCAGGTGCCGCCCGGCCAGGTGGTGCTGCTGGAAAACTGCCGCATGAACCAGGGCGAGAAGAAGAACAGCGACGAACTGGCCCAGAAAATGGCCCGCTTGTGCGATGTCTATGTGAACGACGCCTTCGGCACCGCGCACCGCGCCGAGGCCACCACCCATGGCATCGCCAGGTACGCGCCGGTCGCCTGCGCCGGCCCGCTGCTGGCCGCCGAGATCGATGCGCTGGGCAAGGCCCTGGGCCAGCCGGCGCGTCCGCTGGTGGCGATCGTGGCCGGTTCCAAGGTATCGACCAAGCTGACCATCCTGAAGTCGCTGGCCGACAAGGTCGACCACCTGATCGTCGGCGGCGGCATCGCCAACACCTTCATGCTGGCGGCCGGCCTGAAGATCGGCAAGTCGCTGGCCGAAGCCGACCTGGTCGGCGACGCCAGGGCCATCATCGACATCATGGCCAGGCGCGGCGCCTCGGTGCCCATTCCCGTCGACGTGATCTGTGCCAAGGAATTCAGCGCGACCGCCGCGGCGACCGTCAAGGACGTCAAGGACGTGGCCGATGACGACATGATTCTGGACATCGGTCCCAAGACCGCCGCCCTGCTGGCCGAGCAGCTGACGGCCGCCGGCACCATTGTCTGGAACGGCCCGGTGGGCGTGTTCGAATTCGACCAGTTCGGCAACGGCACCAGGGTGCTGGCGCAGGCCATCGCCGAATCCAGGGCGTTCTCGATCGCCGGCGGCGGTGACACGCTGGCCGCCATCGCCAAGTACGGCATCGCCGACCGCGTGGGTTACATCTCCACCGGCGGCGGCGCATTCCTGGAATTCCTGGAAGGCAAGGCGCTGCCCGCACTGGCCGTGCTGGCACAGCGCGCCGCCACCTGACTGCGACGAATCCGCCCACCGCATCCGCAACAAGCAAAGGAGACTCATCATGGCACTCATATCCCTGCGCCAGCTACTGGACCACGCGGGAGAGTTCGGCTACGGCGTGCCGGCTTTCAACGTCAACAACCTGGAACAGATCCACGCGATCATGGAGGCGGCGGAGGAAACCAACAGCCCCGTGATCCTGCAAGCCTCGGCCGGTGCCCGCAAGTATGCGGGCGAGGCCTACCTCCGGCATATGGTGCTGGCCGCCGCCGAGACCCATCCGGACATTCCCATCGTGCTGCACCAGGACCACGGCTCCAGCCCGGCGGTGTGCCAGGCTTCGATCCGCTCCGGCTTTACCAGCGTGATGATGGACGGCTCGCTGCGCGAGGACATGAAGACGCCCGCCGACTACGACTACAACGTCGACGTCACGCGGCGCGTGTGCGAGATGGCGCATGCCGTGGGCGTGTCGGTGGAGGGCGAACTGGGCTGCCTGGGCTCGCTCGAGACCGGCCTGGCCGGCGAAGAGGACGGCGTGGGCGCGGCGGGCACGCTGTCGCACGACATGATGCTGACCGATCCGGCGCAGGCGCGCGACTTCGTCGCCCGCACCGGCGTGGACGCGCTGGCCATCGCCATCGGCACCAGCCACGGCGCCTACAAGTTCTCGCGCCAGCCCACCGGCGACATCCTGGCGATGGACCGCATCCGCGAGATCCATGAGCAGATTCCCGATACCCACCTGGTGATGCACGGCTCCAGCTCGGTGCCGCAGGAATGGCTGGAAATCATCCGCCAGTACGGCGGCGACATCAAGGAGACCTACGGCGTGCCGGTCGAGGAGATCCTGCGCGGCATCAGGAACGGCGTGCGCAAGGTGAACATCGACACTGACATCCGCCTGGCCATGACCGGCGCCATCCGCAAGTCGCTGTCCGAGGACCGCAGCGAGTTCGATCCGCGCAAGGCACTGCTCGCCGCCAAGAAGGGCGCGAAGGGCGTGGTGAAGCTGCGCTTCGAGGCCTTCGGCTGCGCCGGGCAGGCGGCGCGGATCAAGCCGGTAGGGATGGAGAGGATGGCGGGGCTTTACCGTTAGCGATTCTCGCAGCGCCACCCCATGCATACGCTCCCCTCTCCCGCGCGCGGGAGAGGGGTAGGGGTGAGGGCCGGAGCGTCAACGAAGCAGCGCGTGTCGGTATGCCGGGGCCAGCCCTCACCCCCTGCCCCTCTCCCGAAAGCGGGAGAGGGGAGTACACCGGCAGCAAGCAGTAACGGCAATGCGCATGATCCACTGCAACGCCGCCCTAAAGCCAGGCGCGGCACAAGGAGCCATCATGGCCAAGCTACGCGACGTACCCGGCATCCGCAAATACGACGGCCCCGCCGGAGGCTGGGGAGCGCTGAGGGCCACCGCCACGGCGATCCGCACGCAGATGGATACCGTCAAGGCCCCGATCACGCTGCTGCGCACCAACCAGCCCGACGGCTTCGACTGCCCCGGCTGCGCGTGGCCCGACAAGGAGCACCGCTCCACCTTCCAGTTCTGCGAGAACGGCGCCAAGGCCGTGACCTGGGAGGCCACGAACAAGCGCGTGCTGCCCGAGTTCTTCGCGGCCAACACGGTGTCGTCGTTGCTGAACCGGACCGACTACGAGCTCGAAGACTTCGGCCGCCTGACCCATCCCATGGTCTACGACCGCGCCACCGATACGTTCCGCGCGGTTGAGTGGGAAGCGGCGTTCGCCCGCATCGGCGAAATCCTGCGCGGGCTTTCGCCGGACCAGGTCGAGTTCTATACGTCCGGCCGCGCTTCCAACGAGGCCGCATACCTGTACCAGCTGTTCGCGCGCGAGTACGGCTCCAACAACTTCCCCGATTGCTCCAACATGTGCCACGAGCCGACCAGCGTCGGCCTGCCGCGCTCGATCGGCATCGGCAAGGGTACCGTGTCGCTGGACGACTTTGACCAGTGCGAGCTGATCCTCTCGATCGGGCACAACCCGGGCACCAACCATCCCCGCATGATGGGGACGCTGCACGAGGCATCGCGGCGCAAAGTGCCGATCCTGGTGTTCAACCCGCTGCGCGAACGCGCGCTCGAGCGCTTCGCGGACCCGCAGAACATGCTGGAGATGGCGACCTACGGCTCCACCCGGATCGCGTCGTCGTACTTCCTGGTGCGGGCCGGAGGCGATGCCGCCGCCATCAAGGGGATCATGAAAGCGCTGCTTGAGCTGGAAGCCAGCCAGGGCAACGTGCTGGACCATGACTTCATTGCCGTCCACACCGAGGGCTTCGAAGCGCTGGCGGAGGACCTGGAGGCGACCGCATGGGCGGATATCGAGAAGACCAGCGGCCTCGCGCGTGCTGACCTGGAACTGGTCGCGGCGGCGTATGCAAAGTCGAACGCCACCATCGTCACCTATGGCATGGGCGTGACGCAGCACAACGAAGGCACGGCCAATGTCCGCCTGTTGTGCGACCTGCTGATGCTGCGCGGCAACTTTGGCAAGCCCGGTGCCGGCATCTGTCCGTTGCGCGGCCACTCCAATGTGCAGGGGAACCGGACCGTCGGCATTACCGAGAAGCCCTCGGCGGATTTCCTGCAGCGGCTTGCCGACACCTTCGGCTTCAGCCCGCCAGCCGCGCACGGGCACGACGCCGTCAGGGCGATGCAGGCGATGATCGATGGCAACGCCAGGGCGCTGTTCTGCCTGGGGGGAAACTTCGCGGTCGCATTGCCCGACCCGGACCAGTGTTTCCCCGCCATGGGCAAGCTCGACCTGAGCGTCCATGTCGGCACCAAGCTCAACCGCACGCACCTGCTGGTGGCCAGGGAGACCTACCTGCTGCCCTGCCTTGGGCGCACGGAACTGGATGTGCAGGAAACCGGGCCGCAATCGGTGACGGTGGAGGACTCGATGTCGATGGTGCATGCCTCGGCCGGCAAGCTGGCGCCGGCCTCCGCGTTGCTGCGCTCCGAGCCCGCCATCGTTGCGGGCATTGCCACCGCAACCCTGCCGGACAGCAAAGTGCCATGGCTGGAGCTGGTTGCCGACTACGACAGGATCCGCGACCTGATCGAAAAAACGGTGCTGGGCTTCGGGGACTTCAACACGCGCGTGCGGGTGCCCGGCGGGTTCCGCATGCCGTTGCCGCCCACCGAACGCAAATGGGAAACGCCGTCGGGCAAGGCGGAGTTCTACGTGTTCAAGGGGCTCCACGAAGACAAGGAGGTCCATGCCGACGATGTGCTGCGGCTGGTGACGATCCGCAGCCACGACCAGTACAACACCACCATCTATGCCATGGATGACCGCTACCGGGGTGTGTTCGGGCGCCGCGATGTGCTGTTCATGAACGCGGCCGACCTGGCTGCGCGCGGCCTGGAACATGGCGACCTGGTTGATATCGAGACCATCGCGGCGGGCCGGCAGCTGCGTGTCGACAAACTGACGGCGATCGAATACGAGATCGCGCCGGGCTCGGTCGCCGCCTACTACCCGGAGGCCAACAGGCTGGTGCCGCTCGACTATATCGACGAGGACAGCGGCACGCCTTCCTACAAGTCCGTGCCGGTGCGCGTGGTGCGCTCGGCGGTGACGTAAGGGCGGGCCATCCGTCTTCCTTTGATTCCAGGCGCCGTTGCAAGCCGTACCGGCGGCGTGCCACGGCCTTCCGTTGACGCTGAACGCGACCTACCTGTGGAGGAAAGTCCATCATGCCGACCCTATGCGAAATCTGCAATGCGCGTCCCGCCGTGGCGCGCGTCACCGTGGTGCAGGACGGCCAACGCAAGTCCATGTCGATCTGCGACTACGACTACCGGCAGCTGCTGCGCCACCAGGACATGCTCAATCCGTTCGATTCGCTGCTCGGCGGGGGCGGCTTGTCCCGCTTCTTCGGCGGCCTCGGGGATGGGGCCGACGATGACGGGCAGGGTGGGTTCGCGGCCGAAGTGCCGCGCGAATCCGTCGACGTGACCGACGCCTTCAGCGAACAGACGCTGGCGTTGCTGCAGCGCGCGGCGGAAAAGGCCCATGAGTTGCGGCGCAATGAACTCGACACCGAGCACCTGCTTTATGTGCTGTCCGATACCGACGTCTGCGTTGCGCTGCTCAAGGAGCTCAAGCTTTCGCCGCAGGACCTGCGGGGCTATATCGACGCGCATGCGAAGGCCGGCAGCGCCGCGCCGGACGCGGCGATCGAGCGAATGACAATCTCGCCGCGCCTGAAGAAGGCGTTCCAGTATGCGTTCCAGGCGTCCCGCGACCTGGGGCATTCCTACGTTGGCCCGGAGCACCTGCTGATCGGGCTCGCTTCGGTGCCCGACAGCATCGCCGGGACGCTGCTGAAGAAGTATGGCGTCACGCCCGAGGCGCTGCGCCAGAAGGTGGTGAAGGTGGTGGGCAAGGGCGCGGAGGACGGCCGCGTCGACACGCCGACCGGCACGCCCACGCTGGACAAGTTCGGCCGCGACCTGACCGCGATCGCGCGGCAGGGCAAGCTCGATCCGGTGCTGGGCCGCGCGCAGGAGATCGAGAACACGATCGAGGTGCTGGCGCGGCGCAAGAAGAACAATCCGGTCCTGATCGGCGAGCCCGGCGTGGGCAAGACCGCGATCGTGGAAGGACTGGCGCAGCGCATCGTCAACGGCGACGTGCCGGAAGTGCTGCGCGGCAAGCGCCTGGTCGAGGTCAACCTCAATGCTTTGGTGGCGGGCGCGAAATACCGCGGCGAGTTCGAAGAACGTGCCAAGCAGCTGATCGATGAGGTCACCGCCAAAAATGAAGAACTGATCCTGTTTATCGACGAGCTGCACACCATCGTCGGCGCGGGGCAGGGCGGTGGCGAGGGCGGCCTCGACATTGCCAACGTGCTCAAGCCCGCGCTGGCGCGCGGCGAACTGAGCCTGATCGGCGCGACCACGCTGAACGAGTACCAGAAGTACATCGAGAAAGACGCGGCGCTGGAACGGCGCTTCCAGCCGGTGCTGGTGCCGGAGCCCACCGTGGAGCAGACCATCGTCATCCTGCGCGGCCTGCGCGACAAGCTCGAGGCGCATCACCAGGTCACCTTTGCCGACGACGCCTTTGTCGCCGCGGCGGAAATGTCGGACCGCTACATCACGTCGCGCTTCCTGCCGGACAAGGCCATCGACCTGATCGACCAGGCCGCGGCGCGCGTGCGCATCGGCTCGACCTCGCGCCCCGCCGAGATCCAGGAACTGGAGGCGGAGATTGCCCAGCTCAAGCGCGAGCAGGACTATGCCGCGTCGCGCAAGCGCTTCGACGAGGCCAAGGCCTTCGAGGACCGTATCACCGGCAAGCAAAAGCAGCTCGATGAGCAGACCGAGGCCTGGCAGCGCAAGACCGGCTCGGAAACGCTCGAAGTCACGGTCGCGGCGATTGCCGAGGTGGTGTCGCGCCTGACCGGCATCCCGGTGACCGACCTCACCCAAGAGGAGCGCCAGAAGCTGCTGCAGATGGAGGCGCGGCTGCGCGAGCGCGTGGTGGGGCAGGATGACGCGGTGGTCGCGGTGAGCGACGCGGTGCGCCTGTCGCGCGCGGGACTGGGCCAGGCCAACCGGCCGATCGCGAACTTTCTTTTCCTCGGCCCCACTGGCGTGGGCAAGACCGAACTGGCCAAGGCGCTGGCGGAATCGGTGTTCGGCGACGAGCAGGCCATCATCCGCATCGACATGTCCGAATACATGGAGCGCCACGCGGTGGCACGGCTGATCGGCGCGCCGCCGGGCTATGTCGGCTACGAGGAAGGCGGGCAGCTCACCGAGCGGGTCCGGCGCAAGCCCTACAGCGTGATCCTGCTGGACGAGATCGAAAAGGCGCACCCCGACGTGTACAACGTGCTGCTGCAGGTATTCGACGACGGCCGCCTGACCGACGGCAAGGGCCGCGTGGTCGATTTCAGCAACACGGTCATCATTGCCACCAGCAACCTGGGCGCGCCGATCATCATGGAGAACCTTGGCAAGCCCGAGGCAACGCGCATGGATGACAAGGCCTTGCGCGAGGCGCTGATGAAAGTGCTGAAAGGGCATTTCCGCCCGGAGTTCCTTAATCGGATCGACGACATCATCGTGTTCCATGCGCTCTCGCGCGAGAACATCCGCGCCATCGTGCAGATCCAGCTCGAGCGCGTGGCCCGCACCGCCGCCGCGCAAGACATCACGGTCACATTCGATGCGGCGCTGGTCGATCATCTGGTGGAGGTGGGCTACCAGCCGGAGTTCGGTGCGCGCGAGCTGCGGCGCCAGATCCGCCAGCAAGTCGAGACCACGCTGGCCAGGGAGATCCTGGGCGACAAGCTGGCACCCGGCGACCGTGTCGAGGTGGGCTATGACAAGGACAGCGGCGCGGCGACGTTCAGGAAGCTCGCCGCGGCGCGCAAGCCCAAGGCCGGCAGGGCCAGCGCCAAGGCTGCTTCGCCCAGCAAGACGGACGGCGCCGATGCTGCCGATGTTGCCGGTGACGCCACGGCATGAGCACGGCAGGCGGACGTGCAGACAATAGTCCAGGCAGCTTTATGCAGGAGGTTCGACCATGCAGGAGTTCGACTTTTACATCAATCTGCAGAAACCGACGTTGGGACTCTATGTGCGCAAGGGCGCCGGGCTTCCTGACCTTGCGGATGCAAAGCAATGGCAGCTGGAAGGAACCGTCTCCGCGACGGAGGTGCCACGCGATGCCCTGAACGGGCTGGAGGCCAACGGCCACGCCTTCCAGGAACTGGGCGGGTAATCACGCCATGTGCGGCCGCGATTGCGCGATGGAGCGCGGCCGCCCGGCGAACTCCCCGGCAAACGGAGCAAGCCGCCGTCTTCCGTTACAAGCCGCCCAGCGCGTTCACCGTGAAAGCCAGGATCCCCATGTTGAAGAGGAATGCGGCAACGCAGTGGCCCAGCACAGCACCACCTTGCGCATATGGGCGCCGGTGATGGTGACGTCGGAAGTCTGGAACGTCATGCCAAGCGTCAGGCTGAAGTTCACGCTGATGCGCGGGAAGCGCCATCGGCGGGCCCGCAGCGCTCCGCCAGCGCTTCGAGCAGGTCGGCCGACGGGACGAAGAACAGGCCGCCGGTGACGGCCCGGCTGAAGTCGAGCAGCCGGTCGTAGTTGCCGGGCGGCCGGCCCACGAACATGTTCTCGAGCATCTGTTCGATCGGTGCCGGCGAACGGGCGTAAGCGATGAAGTAGGTGCCGAACTCCCCCGCACCGGGGCGGCCAAACACCATGTTGTTACGCAGGATCTTCACTTCCTTCCCGTTTTCGTCGAGCGTGGTCAGCGAACTGTGCGAGTTCGACGGCTTGGCACTGGCGTCCAGTTCAATGTCCGTCAGCTTCTTGCGCCCGATGATCAGCTCTTGTGTCTCGACCGGCAGGGCGTTCCATCCGGCCATGTCGTGCAAGTATTTCTGCAAGATGACGTAGCTGCCGCCCGCGAACCTTGCGTCTTCCTCTCCGATCACTGTGAAGCCGACGGCTTCGCGGCCGGTCGGATTCTCGGTGCCATCGACAAAACCGACCATCGCGCGCATATCGAAGTTGCGAAAGCCGTGCACTTCGTCGACTACGCGGACCGCGTCCCCCAGCTTGCCGAGCAGTTGCGTGGCAAGCTCGAAGCAAAGGTCCATCGCTTCGGCGCGGATGTGCAACAGCAGATCGCCCGGCGTTGCCGGGGCCACGCGCTCACCGGCGCCGAACTCGCGGAACGGATGCAGCGCGGCGGGACGGGGCGCGCCGAAGAGCCGGTCCCATGCCTGCGAACCGAAGCCGCAGACACAGGACAGGTTGCCGTCCGGCACGCGATGGCCGACGGCGCGTACCAGCGCGGCAACGTCGGCACACCATGCGCGCACGGTTTCGGCGTGGTCGTCGCCATCGACGAGCGTCGCTACGAGGAATATCGCGCTGCGGGTGACCGCATTTGAAACAGCCTGGGATTCGGGGAGACTGGTGGGCATCGGAATCTATGTGTTGTTCAGGCCAATCCGTTTGCGCGCAAACGGGGGAGAATTCCACACGTAAGAGTATACGAACTGCCCGGCTTCTCTCGCGCTGCATTGCCTCATGGCGCGGCAGTGTGTTTTGGGGGGCAACCGATACGGGTCTTAATGCGGGCACCGTTTCATCCCGGCAAGGCGAACGGATTGAACCCGGTACGTTGAAAGCCTTCCGCGGTCACGGCACCGTCCAGGGCCAGCGTGGCCAGGTCATCGGCCACTGCTTCGGCGCGCGGATCCCGTTCCAGCGAGACGACTTTCAGGTAACCGTGGCACACACCACAACTTTCGGCCCGCACCGTGGCTTCGGCGGTGTCGAAGCTGAGGTAGTCAAGGTCCGCGGCGGAGCCACAGTTGGAGCATCTGGCCCGCACCATGTGCCACGCGCTCTCGCAGAGCGCGCAATGCAGGTAGCGCATGCCCTGGCGCTCGCCGGTCAGGATCAGGCTTGCCACGGGCGCTGTGCCGCAGACCGGACAGGTCGGCGGCTCGGCGGTGCCGCTGCCATGCACCGGCGCCGCGCGCGCGGCGGTGGCGCATTGCAGCGACAGCGCAGCCCAGAGCAGGGGCGCGATGGCCGCCGGCACGGCGTTAAAGCGGCCCTCGGCCAGGGCCCGGGCGGCCGCAAGGCGTGCTTCCGCGGCAGTGCCGCGCAGTGCCGCGAGGTGCGGTGCGACCGGCGCGGGAACGTCCTGCCCAAGCCGCTCGATGAGCCGGTCCAGCAGGGCCTGCAATTGCCCCGCATGCGGTATCGCCCTGGCTTTCACCGGCCCACATTCGCCGGCCACGGGCAGCAGGGATGCCTGCACCTCGGTCACGCGGGCAGCCCAATGCAGATAGCCGTCATGGTCGTGGCCTTCGGCCAGCACGCGCAGGCGGGCGGCGCGGCGGCTGTAAAGTTCGGCGAGGTCTGGCTGGATCAGCGGGGTGAAATGCCGGGATGCCTGGTCCGGTGGCAGCGCCCCCGCGCGGTTCGGATGCTGGCTCATGCGCCACGCCCTCTTGCGCTTGCCGCCTGCGCGTCCTTCGCTTCCAGTTCGCCATGCCACCGGTCATGGTGTTGCCTGGCCCAGGCGCGCGAGACGTACCCCGTCACCATGCCCGTGATTGAGCCGCGCACCCAGAGTGCCAGATAGATGTGGCCTACGATCAGCAGGATCAGCCCGATCCCCGCCACGGCATGGGTCAGGATCGCCAGGCGGAGCACGGGAATCGGGAAATACTCGGCGAAGTACGCGCGCCACATGATCAGCCCGGAAATCATCAGGACCAGTATGGAAGCCATGATGAGCCAGAACAACACCTTCTGGCCGGCGTTGTATTTGCCGATCTGCAGCGGTTCGCCATCATGCTTGTTCATCAGTACTTCCCGGATGCGGCGAAACCAGATCGCGTCAGTGCGCGCCGGCATGTTGTAGCCCACGAAGCGCGCGAACATGTAGCAAAGCCCCGCGAACACCGCGATGCCGAGGAACGGGTGCAGCAGCCGCGCCATCTGCGGCGTGCCAAGCAGGCCGCTCATCCAGCTCACCGTCGGGAAGAACCATGATATGCCCGACACCGCTGCAAGGAAGAAGCACAGTACGACCGCCCAGTGGCACAGCCGCTCGGCGAACCCGGTGCGCAAGATCCTGTCGTTGTTGGTCGTCATTTCCCGTCTCCGCTTGCCGTGCCGTCAGTTGCAGAGTCAGTCGCGCCGCCATCGTGGCCGGTGTCGGTGGTATTCGGCCCGACTGCCATGAAATGCGCGGCCATGCCCACGACCGCCGCCGCGCCGACTACCGCGGCGGCGGGCTTCAGGCCATCCTTCCAGCCGGCGACGAGCGCGCTGATCTCAGGATCCTTCGGCAGGCCCGCGTAGCGCTTCGGGTCGTCGGCATGCTGCAGCACGTACATCACGTGGGTGCCGCCGACCCCCGCCGGGTCATACACGCCGGCCTTGGCGTAGCCGCGCTCGTTCAGCTCGGCCACGCGCTCGGCGCCGAGGGACTGCATCTCCGCCTTCGAGCCAAAGGCGATGGCGCCGGTGGGGCAGCTCTTGACGCAGGCAGGCTCCTGCCCGACCGCGACGCGATCCGAGCACAGCGTGCATTTGTAGGCCTTGTCGTCCTTCTTGGAAATGCGCGGCACGTCGAAGGGACAGCCCGCGACGCAATAGCCGCAGCCGATGCAGAGGTCGGACTGGAAGTCGACGATGCCGTTCGCATACTGCACGATGGCGCCGGGCGCGGGACAGGCTTTCAGGCAGCCGGGATCCTCGCAATGCATGCAGCCATCCTTGCGGATCAGCCATTCCAGCTTGCCGGCCTGGTCTTCATGCTCGGTGAAGCGCATCAGGGTCCAGGTGTCGGGCGACAGGTCGCGCGGATTGTCGTAGACGCCGACGTTCTCCTGCACGTCGCCGCGCAGGTCGTTCCATTCATTGCAGGCGACCTGGCACGCCTTGCAGCCGATGCAGATCGAGACGTCGATCAGCTTGGCCACTTCCATCTGGTGGTCGCGGATGCGGGGCGCCGGCGTCAGGTCGGACGAGGCCGAGCGGCGGATGATGTTCTGCGAGTTCATGCCTGGGCTCCGGCCATCTTTTCAATGTTGACGAGGAATGCCTTGAATTCCGGGGTTTGCGAATTGGCGTCGCCAACGCCTGGCGCCAGCGTGTTGGCGAGATAGCCCTTGCGCGTCGCGCCCTCGAAGCCCCAGTGACAAGGGATGCCGACCTGCTCGACGGTCTGTCCTGCTACCTGCAGCGTGCGCATGCGCTTGGTCACCACGGCCTTGGCCGTGATGTAGCCGCGCCGGGTGGTGATCCGCACCGTGTCGCCGTGGCCGATGCCCTTGTCCGCGGCCAGCTTTTCGCCGATCTCGACAAACTGCTCGGGCTGCAGCATGGCGTTCAGGTGCGAGTGCTTGGTCCAGTGGCGGAACAGTTCGGTCACCGAATACGTCGTCGCGACATACGGGAACTCGGTGCGGTTGCCCAGCCGCTGCAGATCGTTCTGGAAGATGCGCGCGGTCGGGTTGTGGGTGACCCTGGCGTGCAGCGGATTGTTTGCGATCGGGCTCTCCACCGGCTCGTAGTGCTCGGGGAAGGGGCCGTCGATCATGCCGCCGGCAGAGAACAGGCGGCCCACACCTTCGGGCAGCATGATGAAAGGCCCCACGGATGTGCCGGGCGCCGCGTTGAGCGGAAAGTCCGGCACGTCAGCGCCCGCCCATTGCTGGCCATTCCAATGCAGGATCCGGCGTTTGGGGTCCCAGGGGTTCCCCATCTCGTCCATCGAGGCGCGGTTGTAGAGGATGCGGCGGTTGGCGGGCCAGGACCAGGCCCAGCCGGGGGTATTGCCGAGCCCGGTGTCGGTGTTGTCGCGCCGGGCCATCTGGTTGCCGGCCTCGGTCCAGGAGCCGGTGAAGATCCAGCAGTAGCTCGAAGTCGTGCCGTCGTCACGCAGTTGCGCGAAGGAATCCAGCAACTGGCCCTTGCGCAGGATCTTCTTCCCGCTCTGGTCGAAGACATCCGCCAGCGCGTAGCCGTTGGCCTCCTTGGCCATTTCCTCGGGATGCGGGCTGTAAGGATCGTGATAGGCCTCGGCGTCCCAGGTCATGTGCAGCACCTGTTCGGGGCAGGCGCCGCCTTCGGTTTCGTACAGCCGGCGCAGCTCCATCATGATGCCGCCGAGGATGGCCGGATCATGCCGCGCCTCGCCCGGCGGCTGCTGGCCCGCATAGTGCCATTGCAGCCAGCGGCCGGAGTTCACCACGGTGCCGTCCTCTTCAGCAAAGCAGCTCGACGGCAGCCGGAAGACCTCGGTCAAGATCTCCTCGGTCTTGACGTCGTTGAACTTGCCCTCGTTGCGCCAGAAGTTCGAGGTCTCGGTCACCAGCGGGTCGATGACCACCAGGAACTTCAGTTTCGACAGGGCGGCAGAGGACTTGTTCTTGTCAGGCATCGCCGCCAGCGGATTGAAGCCCTGGACGACATAGCCGTTGACCTTGCCCTCGTACATCAGGTCGAAGTACGCCAGCATGTCGTAGCTGCGGTCCCATTTCGGCAGCAGGTCGTAGGCCCAGTCGTTCTCCGCCGTGGCATGCTTGCCGAACAGATTCTTCTGCAACGAGACGAAGAACTTCGGCAGGTTCTTCCAGTAGTTCACCTGGTCGGGCAACAGGGCGGCAGGCGTGGCATCGGCCAGGTACTGCTTGAGCGTCTGCTGCCTGTCCGTGGGCAGGTCCATATAGCCCGGCAGCCGTACCGACAGCAGGCCCAGGTCGGTATAGCCCTGGATGTTGGAGTGGCCTCGCAGCGCATTCACGCCGCCGCCCGCCATGCCGACATTGCCCAGCAGCAGCTGGATCATGGCCGCGCCGCGGATGATCTGCGCGCCGCCGGTGTGATGCGTCCAGCCCAGCGCATACAGCCAGGTCAGGGTCTTGTCCCTGGCCGAGCACGCGCCCACGATCTCGGCGATCCGCAGGAAGTCCGCCTGCTTCACGCCAGTGATTTCCTCAACCTTCTCGGGCGTGTAGCGCGACACGTGCTGCTTGAGCAGGCTCAGCACGCAGCGGGGATGGCGCATCGAGGGATCGCGCTTCGCGTTGCCTGCACCGTCGCGTTCATAGGTCCAGGAGGACTTGTCGTAGCTTTTCTTCTCGGGATCGAAGCCTGAGAACAGCCCCTCTTCAAAACCGAAATCTTCCCGCACGATCAGTGACGCGTTGGTGTACGCGCGCACGTAATCGTGCTGGATCTTGTCGTGCCGCAGCAGCCAGTTGACCAGGCCCATCAGGAAGGCCGCGTCCGATCCCGCCCGGATTGGCGAGAAGATGTCGGCCACCGCGGCAGTGCGGTTGAAGCGCGGATCGATGACGATGACCTTGGCCTTGTTCTTGATCTTGGCCTCGATGACCCACTTGAAACCGACCGGGTGCGCCTCGGCCGGGTTGCCGCCCATGATCATGACGACATTGGAGTTCTTGATGTCCACCCAGTGGTTGGTCATCGCGCCGCGCCCGAACGACGGGCCCAGTGCCGATACCGTTGGCCCGTGGCACAGCCGCGCCTGGCAGTCCAGACCCAGCATGCCCAGCGAGCGGGCGAACTTGAAGTCGAGAACCCCCGTTTCGTTGGAGGCCGCCGACGAGGCGAGCATGCCTGAACTCAGCCAACGGTTCACCAGCTGGCCCTTCTCGTTGCGCGCGATGAAGTTTTTGTCGCGGTCGTCCTTCAGCAGCCGGGCGATCCGCTTCGTCGCATCGTCCCAGCTGATACGTACCCATTCCTTCGCGCCGGGCGCACGGTATTCGGGATACAGCAGCCGGTTTTTTGAATGAACGATGTCCAGCAGCCCTGCGCCTTTGGGGCAGAGCGACCCACGGCTAACCGGGTGATCGGGATCCCCCTCGATGTGGAAGATGCGGGGTTTTGCGTTCTTGGCGCCGTCGCCAAGGGAATACATCAAGAGGCCGCACCCGACCGAGCAATAGGTGCAATTGTTGCGCGTCTCCTTCGCACGCAGCAGCTTGTAGGGGCGCACACCGGCCGGGGCCTGCGCCCAAACTGTACCCATGCCCAAGGCCGAGGCCGAGGCGGCAACAGACCCTGCGCCAAGAATCTTGAGGAACTGGCGACGTCCAATATGGGTGGGTGTAGTCATCGTAGTCTCATCGTCATTTCTTCTTCCGCCAATCCCGGTAACCAGGGTTTGGAGGGTCTCCGCTTTTCTAATGTCTGAGAAGGATTGCCGACGGGTGCTGATGCCGCTGCTCATGGTCATCCTGCAGCGCTGAAGGGAGAGCCATTCCTGATCGGACTCGTCGCCTTGGCCGGCGTGCTTGATGTCTCCAGGAGGGATCAGCGTCTCCGTGCCCTGCTGGGCCACCGGCAAGACCATACCTTTCGCGCAAAGATATCCGCCTGCCGACTGAAGGTAAATTCAGCGATTCTTTGGCGGCCTATAAAGAATCCATTAAGCGACGAATTGGAGGAGCCAGAAGACCGCCTTGCTTTGCGCGCTCGCTGAACGCTCGAATGCTCACTTCGGGCAGCGTCGGCGCTTGGGCGGAGCGGCGCCACGGCTCAGTTAATTTTCACGACTCACCAACCATGTGTTCGACGGTCTGATCGAGCATGGCAACGAAATCAAGTGCAAGCCGGCCCTGGCCGGGCGCTGGGAGATCTCGGAGGACTGCGCGACGCTCAACTTCCGGCTTCTACGCACTGGGGTGAGTTGGGTAGCGTGAGGCGGCGTTTGTATGTAATATACAAAATATCAGCTGGCGACTCAGCCTTCTGTCCCGCTGCCAGACGTTCCGCCTGACCTTCGGATCCCCGCCATGCTCGATCCTTCCCTGTTCGGCCGCCTGTCTTTTAACTTCGACGATCCGGCGCACCGTGCCGACCGGTCCGGCCCGGCCACTGCGCCGCTGCCACCGGGCCGCCACGGACTGGGCATTGCCGCCGAGCGCGATGCGGTGCTGTTCGTCCCCGAAGGCCTGGATGCCAGCACGCCGGTGCCCCTGGTGGTGATGTTCCACGGCGCCGGCGGCTATGCCGAGAAGGTCCTGCCGCACCTGGAGCCCCATGCGCAGCGGCACGGCTTCCTGGTGCTGGCGCCGCAGTCGCTCTACCCGACCTGGGACATAGTGATCGGCGGCAACGGCCCCGACCTGGAACGCCTGCACCGGGCGCTTGCGGCGGTGGCATCGCGCTACCGCATCGACCGCGAACGCGTGGGCTTCGCGGGTTTTTCCGACGGCGCCAGCTATGCGCTGTCGATCGGCATCACCAATGGCGACGTCGCCAGCCACGTGCTGGCGTTTTCCGGCGGCTTCATGTCGGTGTTCATGCAGGAAGGCGCGCCGAAGGTATTCGTCGCGCACGGACGCGACGACGAGCAGCTGCCCATCGCCACCAGTGGCCGCACCAACGCGGCCAGGCTCAGGGCCGCAGGCTATGCGGTCGAGTACGTGGAATTCGATGGCCTGCATGTGATCCATCCACCGGTGGTGCAGCGGGCCATCGCGTTCTTCCTGCAGTGAATCGTCGCCGGGACGTCCCGCGCGGGGCGCACGGCCAACGGGAGTTTGTTCGATGGATTTCGAGATTCCGGAAGCGCTGATCCACCCGCTGCTGGCCATGATCGGCACGGGCACGCCGCTCGCCCGGCAGTTGCAGGAGCATGGCGTGTGCCATGGCGACATGATGGTGTCGAGCAGGCTGTTCGACGCGCAGGCGCTGAACTCGCTCTATACGCTAAGCAAGAGCCAGGACCAGCGCGCGCTGATGTTCCAGATGCTGGCGCTCGACAACATCCACAATGCGCCGCAGGCGCGCGTCATCCCGGGGCTGGACCAGCTGATCGGCGGGCTGGTGGCGTACCTGTCGCGCGATGCCATCGACGGCTGGCTGTACCAGCGCAACCGCGACGGCGTGCTGCTGCCCTGGCTGGTACGGCGCATGCGCTACGTCGCGCCGGAGCAGGGCATGGCCTACGTGGTGGTGGACCTGCTCGCCAACACCATGCAGTCCGCCAACTCGGAGCTGACCGACCACCACAAGCGCCGTGCGGGCATGACCACATCGATGGTGATCACGCACGACGACATTGCCAACCGCACCATTCCCGAACTGCTCGCCGAATTCGGCTTCTACAAGGAGTGCGCCGAGTTCCGGCAGGAGTACGAGCACCACGCGCGGCGCTTCGTGCGCTACCAGCGCCGCTTCGGGGCGCAGTTTGTCGCCAGCGGACCGGCGTGGTCGCTCGACGCCAAGGGCGCGGCCGAACTGACGCTCGTGCCCGACGGCGCAATGGCCCGCTGCGTCAATGACGAGGAGCGGCTCGCGCGCCGTTTCGAGATGAGCTGCGATGCGTCATTCTGGCGCGAGGCCGGTGTGGAAACGGGCTTCGAGTCGGTGCCGCTGCATGGCTACTTGCATCTCTTCCACCTGGAGTGGCACCGTAATCTCTGGGTGCATGTGCAGCACCTGTCCGAGTACCGCTACCAGCCCGAGCTGCGCGACAAGCTGGTGCTGCCGGACCACCATCGCGACCTGATCGACATCCTGACCTCGCACATGGACGTGCTGGTGCCGGACTTCGTGCCCGGCAAGTCGGGCGGCACCACCATCCTGTGCCAGGGCGCGCCGGGGCTGGGCAAGACCCTGACCGCCGAGGTCTACGCCGAAGTCGTCGGCAAGCCGCTGTACCGGGTCCATTCGGGACAGCTCGGTACCACGGCGGCGTCGGTCGGTGCGAGCATGGGCGGCATCCTGCAGCGCGCCATGCGCTGGAACGCGATCCTGCTGCTGGACGAAGCCGACGTCTATATCCGCTGCCGCGACAACGACCTCGAGCACAACGCCATCGTCGCCGAGTTCCTGCGCACGCTGGAGTACTTCAACGGCCTGCTGTTCATGACCACCAACCGCATCGGCGATGTCGACGATGCCATCCTGTCGCGCTGCATCGCCACCATCCACTACGAAACGCCGGGCAAGGAGGACGCGCGGCGCCTGTGGCGGCTGCAGGCGGCGCAGTTCGGCGCGGAGCTGGGCGACGGGCTGGTCGAGGCGCTGCTGCGGGCCTATCCCAAGGCCAGCGGGCGCGATATCAAGGAGCTGCTCAAGCTGGCCACGCGCTATGCCCGCGCGCGGGAGGTGCCGCTGAGTGAAGACGTGTTCAGGCTGTGCGGGCAATTCCGGGGACTGAACTGAAGCGCGCGCGCTGAAGCGTGCGCCGGCGGTATCATGGCGCATCTCCCAACGCCGATGACGCGCCCCCATGAGCCTCGATCCTGCCGAACTGCAGGCTGTACGGCCCTACCTGCTGCGCTTTGCGCGCCTGCAGCTGCGCGATGAGGTGCTGGCGGAAGACGCGGTCTCGGAAACGCTGCTGGCCGCGCTGGAGCACCCGGAGCGCTTCGCCGGCCAGTCCTCGCTGCGCACCTACCTCGTCGGCATCCTCAAGCACAAGCTGATCGACAGCCTGCGCAGCGGCCGGCGAGAGGTGCGATTGGCACTGGTGGCGCCGGAGGACGGCGAGGCGCAGTCGGAGCAGGAGGCGCTGGACGCGCTGTTCACGCGCAACGGCCACTACCAGGATCCGCCTTCCGACTGGGGCGATCCCGAGCGCGCCTTCGAGCGCCGCGAGTTCTTCGAGATCCTGCAGCTATGCGTCGACCGGCTGCCGCCGCGGCTGGGCCGGCTGTTCATGATGCGCGAGTGGCTGGAGCTCGATACCGAAGAAATCTGTCAGGTCTTGCAGATCAGCGCGACCAATGCATGGGCCATGCTGTACCGGGCCCGCATGCGGCTGCGCGCGTGCCTGGAACTGCACTGGTTCGGAAAGCGCGGCGCTGCCGGCAAGGGCTGATCGGCCCCTGCGAACGATCTCGTCCACTTAACCCTTGGCAACGACCATGCCCGACCGCCCCGCCCGCCGCCTGCTGCCGGACTGCAAGGAAGTTCACCACCTGACCATGAAGGGGCTGGACCAGCCTTTGTCGTGGGTGGAACGGGTGCGCGTGCGCGGCCACCTGGCGATTTGCGAAGCCTGCACCGTGTTCAGCGCGCAGATGCGGACCATGCGGGAGGCGATGCGGCGAATGGGGCGTGAGGATTGAGACCTCTGTCCGTAGCCAGGGGTCGCGCCTGGATGCGCTGAACGTAAGCTGACGGCCCTGGCAAAGGCTCCCCTCTCCCGCTCGCGGGAGAGGGGTGGGGGTGAGGGCCGGAGCATCAACGGAGCGAAGCGCGTCGGTATGCCAGCGCCCGCCCTCACCCCCGGCCCCTCTCCCGCAGGCGGGAGAGGGGAGCAAACCCACGGCAATTACGCACGCGCGCCTTCGCCATACGGATCGAAACCACCCACGCGGCTGCCTTCGCTGTACGGGTCGAAGCTGCGCGCCGGGGCTGCCGACACGCCGCCGCGGTCCAGTCCGGCCACCGTGCGGGCGCCGTCCACATACAGGTCGGGCTTGCCGGCGCGGGCGCCATCGGTGAAGGCATCGTGCGAGCGGAACTCATAACCGTACTTGTCGCCAGGCAGGGTGGCGGCGGCCAGGGTGCGCGCACCGTCGGTGAAGACGTCGTGCGAGCGGAACTCGTATCCATACTTGTCGCCGGGCAGCCGTTCGGCGGCGGTAGCGGCGTGCGCGGCGCCGAGGGCGGCCAGCGACAGGAACAGTGCGGAAGCGAAGCGGGCGGTCTGGGTCATGAGTTTTCTCCAGTATTATTCGTTGAATTTGGCAGAACGTCTTGCTTTGTGTGCGTGCCGTTCATGTAACGAACTATAGGAGTCTTGATCGCGCGCAAACGGGGATGGGTATGGACAACTTGTTCAAATTAATTGAAATAGCCTTGGCTGGCTTTCCGCCGCTACGTCCGCCGTTACGTCATGACGCAAATGTAATCGGCGCGTCGCGTGAACCCCGGCCAGCCTCGGTTAAACTTGCGGCTCGCTGCCATTCCCGACATGCAACGCCTGCTCCTCATCGTCCTCGCGCTGATCCTGCCGCTCCAGTTCGCCTGGGCGGGAGCGGCCGCGTATTGCCGGCATGAGGTGGCAACGGCTGCCAAGGCGCACCTGGGGCATCACGAGCACCAGCACCAGCACCAGCAGAAAGCCGATGGCGGCCAGCATGCAACCAAGGCCGACGCCGATGTCGACAAGCTGGGCGTTGCAGATCCCGACTGCGGCGTCTGCCATATCGCCTCGGTGCCGTTCGCACGCGCCGACGGGCCACGCGTACAGGCCAGCCAGCGCGTTGCACTGGCGCAGGCCCCGCCCCAACCCGGTTTCTCCTCCCACAGCGCCAGGGCCCCCGACCGCCCGCAGTGGCCCCGTCTCGCTTAGCCGGCGAGACGACGCTATCCGCTTCCCTGACTTCTTCCTGATTCGCTGAACTCAGGCGTCTCGCCGAATTCCCGGTTTCTTTCCTGGTGCAATTCGATGCGAAGACTTTTGCTGCCGCTGGGGCTGGCGGCCGTCCTGACCAGCCCGCTTGCCGGCGTCGCCCAGACGCCACCATCCGCCATCCAACCCTCGCCTTATGCCGCCAGTGCGGGCGTAGCCGAGCCATCCGGCACGCTGACGCTGGACGCCGCGCTGGCGCTGGCCGAAGCCGGCAGCTTCGCGCTGTCCGCCGCCGGCAAAGAGCTGGACGCCACCGAGGGCGACCTGACGCAGGCGCGCGTGATTCCCAATCCCGAGCTGGCGGTGTCGATGGAAGACACGCGCCGCGCCACGCGCTCGACCACCGGCCAGTTCAACGTGCCGATCGAGCTGGGCGGCAAGCGCGCCGCCCGCATCGGCGTGGCCGAGCGTGGCCGCGAACTGGCGCAGGCCGAGCTGGGCGGCGTGCGCGCCGAACTGCGCGCCGCGGTGATCGCGCGCTTCTTCGGCGTGCTGGTGGCGCAGGAGCGCGTCAAGCTGGCCGAGGGCTCGGTCGGCATCGCCAGCCGCGCGGCGCAGGCCGCATCGCGCCGTGTCGCCGCCGGCAAGGTCGCGCCGCTGGAAGCGACGCGCGCGCAGGTCGAGCAGGCCAACGCCGAGCTGGAGCTGGCCGAGGCCACCGGCGCGCTGCAGTCGGCGCGCCAGTCGCTGGCCGCGCTGTGGGGCAACGCCGCGCCGCGCTTCGCGCAGGCGCAGGGCGACCTCGACGCGCTGCCGTCGCGCCCCGCGCCCGCCGCGCTGGAGAGCGCGCTGGAGGATTCGCCGCTGCTGGCCGCCAGCCGGCTTTCCGCCGAACGCAGCCGCGCCGAAGTGGCGGTGGCGCGCAGCCGCCAGTACCCCGACGTCACCGTCAGCCTCGGCGCCAAGCGCGACAACGAGGCCAACCGCAACATGGCCGTGCTGGGCGTGGCGATACCGCTGCCGCTGTTCGACCGCAACCAGGGCAACCTGTACGCGGCGCTGCGCCGGGCCGACCGCGCGCAGGATGTGCATGCCGCCAACCGCATCCGGCTGGCCAATGAACTGCAGCAGGCGTCGACGCAGTTGTCGGTGTCGCGCGCCGCGGCGCAGACGCTGCAGGGCTCGGTGCTGCCCGCGGCGGAGCAGGCCTATGCCGCCGCTTCGCGCGGGTTCGAGGCCGGCAAATTCAATTTCCTCGATGTGCTGGATGCCCAGCGCACCCTGTTTCAGGCGCGCATCCGCTACCTGGACGTGCTGGCCCGCACCTATGACGCGGCCGCCAGCATCGACCGCATCCTCGGACACTGATACGGAAGGCTTCAGGCATGGCAATGAGCAAGCAACAACGGGCCGCGGTGGCGGCCATCCTGGTCGCGGGGCTGCTGGGCGGCGCCGCGATCCTGTTCACGGGCAAGGGCGGCGGGTCAGGCGAAGCCGGGCATGAGCATGGCGAGCACGCCGAAAAGGGCGAGCATGCCGACCATGGCGACGGCCACGCGCACGACCAGCCGGCAAGTTCGCCGGCAAGTCCGCCGGCCAGCGCCCCCGCTGCCGCCGCTGCGCCCGCGCAGGCCGCCGACCAGCCCCACGTCATCAGGCTGACGCCGGAGCAGGTGCAGCAGGCCGGCATCGGCATCGCCACGGCAGGTCCCGCGCCACTGCGTGGCAGCGTCGACTTCCCCGGCGAAATCCGCTTCAACGACGACCGCACCGCGCACGTTGTGCCGCGCGTCGCGGGCGTGGCGCAGGCGGTGCCCGCCAACCTGGGCGAGCAGGTCGCCAAAGGCCAGGTGCTGGCCGTGATCGCCAGCACGGCGCTCGCCGAGCAGCGCAGCGAACTGCTCGCGGCGCAGCGGCGCGAGGCGCTGGCCCGCGCCACCTACGCGCGCGAGAAGACGCTGTGGCAGGAAAAGATCTCCGCCGAGCAGGACTACCAGCAGGCCCGCACCGCGCTGGAAGAGGCGCAGATTGCCGTGCAGAACGCCCGGCAGAAGCTGGTTGCGATCGGCGCGTCGGAGAGCGCCGGCAAGGATGGCAAAGGAGGCAGCCTGAACCAGTTCACGCTGCGCGCGCCGTTCGACGGCATCATCGTGGAGAAGCACCTGTCGCTGGGCGAGGCCGTCAAGGAAGATGCCAGCGTCTTCACCATCTCGGACCTGAGTTCGGTATGGGCCGAGTTCGTGGTCTCGGCGCGCGACCTCGACCAGGTGCGCGTGGGCGAGACCGTCAGGATCCGATCCACGGCCTCCGAGACGCAGGCCGAGGGCAAGGTCTCCTACGTGGGCGCGCTGCTCGGCGAGCAGACCCGCACGGCCAAGGCACGCGTGACGCTGGCCAACCCGGGCATGGCGTGGCGGCCCGGGCTGTTCGTCACCGTCAGCGTGCTCGGTGCCGCGACGCAGGTGCCGGTCACGGTGGAAGCCGATGCCGTGCAGCAGGTCGATGGCCGCAGCGCCGTGTTCGTCGCGGTGCCGGGCGGGTTTGCCATGCAGCCGGTCAGGACCGGCCGCAGCGGCGGCAGGCTGGTCGAGATCACCGAAGGCCTGCAGGCCGGCGCGCGCTACGCCGCGGCCAACAGCTTTATCCTCAAGTCCGAGCTGGGCAAGGCCAGCGCCGGGCATGAGCACTGAGCGGGAGGCGCCATGTTCGAACGCCTGATCCGCTTTGCCATCGAGCAGCGCTGGCTGGTGCTGCTGGCCGTGCTGGGCATGGCCGCGCTGGGCCTGTACAACTACACCCGGCTGCCGATCGACGCCGTGCCTGACATCACCAATGTCCAGGTGCAGATCAACACCGCCGCGCCCGGCTATTCGCCGCTGGAGACCGAGCAGCGCATCACCTATCCGGTCGAGACCGTGATGGCGGGCCTGCCTGGCCTGGAGCAGACCCGCTCGCTGTCGCGCTACGGGCTGTCTCAGGTCACGGTGATCTTCCGCGAAGGCACCGATATCCATTTCGCGCGGCAGCTGGTCAATCAGCGCATCCAGGAAGCGCGCGACAAGCTTCCCACCGGCATCACGCCGGCGATGGGCCCGATCTCTACCGGCCTTGGCGAAATCTACCTGTGGACCGTGGAAGCCGAGCCCAACGCGCGCAAGCCCGACGGCACGTCCTACACGCTGTCCGACCTGCGCGAGATCCAGGACTGGGTGATCCGCCCGCAGCTGCGAAATGTGCCTGGCGTGACCGAGGTCAATGCCATCGGCGGCCATGCGCGCGCCTACGTGGTGGCGCCCAGCCTTGAACGGATGGCGTCGTACGGCCTGTCGCTCGCTGACGTGGTGACCGCGCTGGAGAAGAACAACGACAACGTCGGCGCTGGCTATATCGAGCGGCGCGGCGAGCAATACCTGGTGCGCGTGCCGGGCCAGGTGCGCTCGCTCGACGATATCCGCGATGTCATCGTCGGCACCGCGCAAGGCCAGCCGATCCGCGTGCGCGACCTGGCCAGCGTGCAGACCGGCGGCGAGCTGCGCACCGGCGCCGCCACCGAGGATGGCCGCGAGGTGGTGCTGGGCACGGTCTTCATGCTGATCGGCGAGAACAGCCGCACGGTATCGCAAGCCGTCGACCGCAAGATGGCGGAGATCAACCGCACGCTGCCCGCCGGCGTGAAGGCGATCACCGTGTACGACCGCACCACGCTGGTCGACAAGGCCATCGCCACAGTGAAGAAAAACCTGCTGGAAGGCGCGGTGCTGGTGATCGCCATCCTGTTCCTGTTCCTCGGCAACCTGCGCGCGGCGCTGATCACCGCGCTGGTGATCCCGCTGTCGATGCTGTTCACCTTCACCGGCATGGTCCACACCCGCACCAGCGCCAACCTGATGAGCCTGGGCGCGCTGGACTTCGGCATCATCGTCGATGGCGCGGTGGTGATCGTCGAGAACTGCGTGCGGCGCCTGGCGCATGCGCAGCAACGCCATGGCCGCGCGCTGACGCGCACCGAACGCCTGCACGAGGTCTTCGCCGCCGCGCGCGAGGCACGCCGGCCGCTGCTGTACGGCCAGCTCATCATCATGGTGGTGTATCTGCCGATCTTTGCGCTGACCGGCGTCGAGGGCAAGATGTTCCACCCGATGGCGATCACCGTGGTGCTGGCGCTGCTGGGCGCGATGGTGCTGTCGGTCACCTTCGTGCCCGCGGCGGTGGCGCTGGCCATCGGCAATCGCGTGTCCGAGCGCGAGAACCGCTTGATGGCCTGGGCGCGGCGCCGCTATGCCGTGCTGCTGGACCGCTCGCTCTCGGCGACGCCGGTGGTGCTGGCGCTGGCCGGCGTGGCGGTGGCGCTGTCCCTGGCGATCGCCACGCGCCTGGGCAGCGAGTTCGTGCCCAGCCTCAACGAGGGCGACCTCGCCATCCAGGCGCTGCGCATTCCCGGCACCAGCCTGACGCAGTCGGTGGCGATGCAGCAGCAGGTCGAGACCACGCTGAAGGCGAAATTCCCGGAGATCGAACGTGTGTTCGCGCGCACCGGCACCGCCGAGATCGCCTCCGACCCGATGCCGCCGAACATCTCGGACGGCTACATCATGCTCAAGCCGCAGTCCGAATGGCCCGCGCCGCGCCGCACCCGCGACGAGCTGATTGCCGCGATCCGCGAGGAGGTTGGCAAGCTGCCCGGCAACAACTACGAGTTCTCGCAGCCGATCCAGCTGCGCTTCAACGAGCTGATCTCGGGCGTGCGCTCCGACGTCGCGGTCAAGGTGTTCGGTGACGACAACGCCGTGCTGGAAGACACCGCGCGGCGCATCGCCGCCGTGCTGCAGGGCATTGCTGGCGCGGCCGAAGTCAAGGTCGAGCAGACCACCGGGCTGCCGATGCTCAGCGTCAATATCGACCGCGACAAGGCCGCGCGCTACGGCCTCAACCTGAGCGATATCCAGGAGGCCGTGGCGATCGGCATCGGCGGCAAGGTGTCGGGCACCTTCTTCAGCGGCGACCGGCGCTTCGACATCGTCGTGCGCCTGCCCGATGCCGTGCGCGAGGACGTGGAAGCGCTGCGGCGCCTGCCGGTGGCGCTGCCCAGGGACACCGCGGCCGGCGCGCGCACCAGCTATATCCCGCTCAGTGAAGTCGCCACCGTGGAGATCGCGCCTGGCCCCAACCAGGTCTCGCGCGAGAACGGCAAGCGCCGCATCGTGGTCAGCGCCAACGTGCGCGGTCGCGATATCGGCAGTTTCGTGCCCGAGGCGGAGGCCGCCATTCGCGAGCGCGTGCGCATCCCCGCCGGCTACTGGACCAGCTGGGGCGGCACCTTCGAGCAGCTCCAGTCCGCTACCGCAAGGCTGCGCGTGGTAGTGCCGCTGGCATTGGGCCTGGTGTTCGTGCTGCTGTTCGCCATGTTCGGCAATGTCAAGGACGGGCTGCTGGTCTTCACCGGCATCCCGTTCGCGCTGACCGGCGGCATCCTCGCGCTGTGGCTGCGCGGCATCCCGCTGTCGATCTCGGCGGCGGTGGGCTTTATCGCGCTGTGCGGCGTGGCGGTGCTGAACGGGCTGGTGATGCTGTCGTTCATCCGCTCCCTGCGCGAAGAAGGCGTGGGGCTTGACCAGGCGATCCGCGACGGCGCGCTGACGCGGCTGCGGCCCGTGCTGATGACCGCGCTGGTGGCTTCGCTGGGCTTCGTGCCGATGGCGCTGGCCACCGGCACGGGCGCGGAAGTGCAGCGTCCGCTGGCCACGGTGGTGATCGGCGGCATCCTTTCGTCGACGGCGCTGACCTTGCTGGTGTTGCCGGTGCTGTACCGGCTGGCGCACAGGAATGATGAGCCGGTGGCGGAGGCGGTGCAGGATGGCGGTGAACTGGTGACGTCGAAATCCTGACGCAACGCCCGTAAGAGGTGGAAGTCACCGGGTCCGCGCGGAAGCGGGAACCCGGTGGCGCTGGACCGCCGCCCGGCAATCCATCTTTCACGTTGCCGTGAAGCGTCCGCCCCCGCGCACGCGGCAAACTGGCGGCATATCCAGTCCCCATGTGCCGCCATGCTGCCTGCCACCGTATCCGATGCGGATGATGCGATCGACCCGCTCAGCGCCGTCACGCACCCCGATCCCTACCCCTACTACCGCGAGCTGGCGACGCAGCGGCCGTTCTTCCGCGACCAGCGGCTCGGCCTGTGGGTCGCGGCCGGCGCGCACGAAGTCGCAGCGGTGCTGTCCCATGCCGAGTGCCGCGTACGCCCGCCCGCGCAGCCGGTGCCGCCGGCACTGGCAGGCACACCTGCCGGCGATCTGTTCGGCCGGCTGATCCGCATGAACGACGGTGCCGCGCACGCGCCGCTGAAAGGGTTGCTGATGCCGCTGCTGGCCGCCATCGATCCGTCCGCAGCCGCGCACCGTGCGGCAGCGCTGGCGGCACTGCTGGACGGCAACACGGCAATGTCCGCCGGGCGCGTCAATGGCTTCCTGTTCACGCTGCCGGTAGTGACGCTGGCCGACATGCTCGGCCTGCCGGTCGCCGAGGATCGCGACATGGCCGTGGCCGTCGCCGGCCATGTCGCAGCGTTTGCCGCGGCGCAGTCGCCGCTGGCCGATGCGAACGCCGTGCACGCCGGCGCCGACGCCGCGCAATGGCTCGGCAGCTGGCTCGCCGATGCAGTACCGGCGGCAGGCGCGTTGCCGTCGCTGCGCCAGGCCGCGCATGCCGCGGGCATCGATGCGCAAGCGGTGTCGGCCAACATCATCGGCTTGCTGGTGCAGGCCTGCGAAGCCACCGCCGCGCTGGCAGGCAATACACTGCTGCATCTCGGCCGTGGCACGGTGCCGGCCGGTGCCGCGCCGGAAGAACTGGCCGCGCAGGTGGCGGTGTCGGATCCGCCGGTGCAGAATACGCGCCGCTTCCTCGCTGCCGATGCACGCCTGTGCGGCCACGACGTCAAGGCTGGGGACGCGGTACTGGTGCTGCTCGCCGCGGCTTCCTGCACTGGCATGGCGGATGGCAAGCGCCCATGGACCTTCGGCCACGGCCGCCACGCGTGCCCCGGCGACCGGCTGGCGCTGGCGCTCGCCGGCGCCACGGTCCGGGCGGCGCTGGCACGCGGCGCCGATCCGGCCGCACTGGCGCGCGCGTTCCGCTATCGTCCCTCGCTGAACGCGCGCATCCCGCATTTCTGCTGAGACCACTATCCACGGAGAAGCCCCCATGATCGCCATCATCTTCGAAGTCGAGCCCGCGCCGGGCCGCCGCGATACCTACCTCGATATCGCCGCAAGGCTGCGTAGCGAACTGGAAAGCATCGACGGCTTTATCTCGGTCGAACGATTCCAGAGCCTGGTCAACCCGGGCAAGGTACTGTCGTTGTCGTTCTTCCGCGACGAGGCCGCCGTACTGGCCTGGCGCAATACCGTGGCGCACCGCGAGGCACAGGCCGCGGGCCGCGGCGGCGTGTTCGCCGACTACCGGTTGCGCGTGGCGCAAGTGCTGCGCGACTACGGCATGCACGAGCGCGACGAAGCCCCCGCCGACAGCCGCGCGGTGCACGACCACAAGCCCGGCTGAGGGAGTTGCGATGACGATGGAAGCAATCGGCACGCAGGCTGCCTTTATCGGCCTGATCTTCCTGCTGGCCGGCTTTGTCAAAGGCGTGGTGGGCCTGGGCCTGCCCACCGTCGCGGTGGGTCTGCTCGGGCTGGTGATGCCGCCGGCGCAGGCCGCGGCACTGCTGGTGGCGCCGTCGATGGTGACCAACGTGGTGCAGCTGTTCAGCGGTCCGCGCTTCGGCCAGCTGGTCCTTCGGCTATGGCCGATGCTGGCGGCGATCTGCGCCGGCACGTGGCTGTGCGCGGCGCTGGTGCCGGCGGGGATGACGACCCACGCCACCTCGGCGCTTGGCGTGGCGCTGGTCCTGTATGCGGTGGTCGGACTGGCAGCGGTCAGGTTGCACGTGCCGCCGGCGGCAGAGGCCTGGCTCGGCCCAGTGGTCGGCCTGGCGACCGGCGCGATCACCGCGGTGACCGGCGTGTTCGTGATTCCCGCCGTGCCTTACCTGCAAGGGCTGGGGCTCGAAAAGGAAAACCTGGTGCAGGCGCTGGGGCTGTCCTTCACGTTATCGACCATTGCGCTGGCGGTCAGCCTGGCGCTGGGCGGATCGCTGCTGCATACGCCCGTGCTTGGCGCTTCATTGCTGGCGCTGGTGCCCGCGCTTGGCGGCATGTTCATCGGGCAATGGCTCAGGCATCGCATCAGTGCGGAGCGCTTCCGCAAGCTGTTTTTCTGCGGGCTGCTGGTGCTGGGCGGCGAGTTGGCGATGCGCGGATTTTCCTGACCGCAGGCCGTTCCCCATTCCCATGCCGTCGGTTTGCTCCCCTCTCCCGCTTGCGGGAGAGGGGCAGGGGGTGAGGGCAGGCGGTCGCTATGCCTATGCTTGACTTCGTCGACGCCCCCGCCCTCACCCCGGCCCTCTCCCGCAAGCGGGAGAGGGAGCACACAAGCGGTCAGGCAAAGGGCATGGGTGCGCGCACGGCCCTCACCGTCCCCGCCTCCCATACCGCCTGTTTTCTCCCCTCTCCCGCTTGCGGGAGAGGGAACACACAAGCGGTCAGGCAACGGGCATGGGTACGCGCACGGCCCTCACCGTCCCGCCTGCACCACCCGCCCATTCAGCGGCTGCACCGGCCGCGCGTTCATCCGGTAGAGCTTGCGGAACGCAGCCAGCTGCGCCGCCGAAATCTCCACCGGGGTCTTTAATACCTGCCACTTCACATCCTCGCTGCAAGGCGGCGTGGTCAGCGAGCCGGTGAACGCCCAGTACGACTGCTGCGCAGGCAGCAGCGCCGCCACGTCAATCGGCGCACGCAGCTCGCGCGATTCGCCGGCCTTGGCCGGCAGGTTGGCAAAGACCGGCTGCAGCGCCGCATTCTCGCGCCCGGTCTTGAACAGCACTGCCACCACCGCCAGCTTGCCTTCCGCGTTCTGGTGCACCAGGTGCGCCACCAGCGGATAGGCCTTGCCGTTGATCTTCTCCTCGCTCGGCGCATGGAAGTGGAACTGCAGCAGCTTGTACGCCGCGCCGTCGAACTCCGCCTGCCCGCCCGCAGGCAGGTTGACCTGGATGGTATGGCCGGTGTTGACCACGGATGCCTGCGTCGCGGTGTAGCCAAAGCCGATCGGCTTCAGGTCCGCGCTCACGGCCTTGGCGGTGCGGATATCGATGGGCGACTGGTGCTTGCCCAGCGCGCAGGTCTTGTAGCCGGCGTCGAGCTCGCCCCAATGGCTGGCGCCGGTCGGTCCGGCGTAGCTCCAGTGGGTGTCGTTGCCGGCCCAGGCAGCAGGGGCGAGCAGGGCTGCGCAGATGGCGATGGCCTGCAGCTTGATGGTCATGTCGATGCGTCCTTGTGTAGGTTGACCCCCATGGTCTCGGAACTCCCGCGTTGGCCGGTCTGCTGCCAGGCCTGACCCGGGCCCAAAATCATGCAGCAAAACGCGCCCCACGCGAACACAGCATTACTGAATTCCGGTCTGCACTGCGCTTATTCCGGGTATGCGGCTGACGCTGGCGCACTGCCAGCAATGGGACGGGTCGGGGTATTCGAGGCGCACGATCCGCGCCTGCGCCGGCTGATCGACGGCGCGGCCCCGGACCGGCAGGCGAAGTCATGACAGGCACGGCCGGCATGCTCCGGCCGTGCCTGCGGCTTCAGTGGGGCGGGGTGCCCGGCTGGCTTGACTCCAGCTGGTCCCGTACCGCGGCGATATGGTCGCCGGCGGCATCGACGGCCGCTTCGAGATCCTGCTCGCTGCAGTGAAGCTCGCGGCACCAGTACTGCACTTCAAGCGGATCCATCAGGTTAATGCGGCCCGGATCCAAGGGCCTGAACTGGCTCGTTGCATCGATCATGCTCGCCTCCTGTCCGTGCCTCGGCGCGACACGACCCTTGCATTGTAGGCAGTGATCGCGATCGCGTTGCATGCAATGCCGAAGCTGTGCGCCATGCCATGCACGCTGCTCGGCATATGATGCACGGGTTACCCACGCCGACAGGACGCCGCATGCCCCGCTCTACCGGTGCAAAGCTCTGGTCCACGCTGAACAAGACCGCCACGCGCAATGCCCGCCGCATACAGCGCGAGCTCAACCGCAACATCACCAAGCCGATGACCGAGGCCTTCGTGCGCAACGCGGTGAAGCAATCCGCTGCAATCACCGCGGCCACGAAGCGCGCGCTGTCCGGCGTGGTATCGCCGGCCGAGCCGCCGCGCAGCCGCGGCAGCGGGCGCTGGGAGGAGGGCAGCTGGGGCGCCGGGCCGCTCGCGCCGCGGCGCTATCGCATCTTCGTGCCGGCGGGCGCCAATGGCCGGCGCCGCGCACCGATGCTGGTGTTGCTGCACGGCTGCGGGCAGGACACCGCCAGCTTCGCCGCGGTCACGCGCGCCGCCGCCGTGGCGCGCGAGGCGGGCTGGGTGGTGCTGCTGCCCGAGCAGAGTTCGCAGGCGAACGCGCAGCGCTGCTGGAACTGGTTCAAGCCCGCCGGGCAGGGCGCAGTGGAAGCCGGCCTGCTGATGGCGCTGATCGAGCAGGCATGCCGCATGCATCCGGTTGCGGCGAATCGCGTCAGTGTGCTCGGCCTGTCAGCGGGCGGGGCGATGGCATTGACGCTCGGCCTGCGCTATCCCGTGCGCTTCGCGGCGGTCGGTTCGCATTCCGGTGCAGTGCCGTGGAGCGCCACCAACGCGGCGCAGGCAACACGCGCGATGCGCGGCCAGCGCGGTCCCGACGCGCAGGCCGTCCACGCGCTGCGCCTTGGCCTTGCCGGCCGGCGCCCGCCGCCGCTGTTGCTGATGCATGGCGATGCCGACGCCATGGTCGATTTCAGCAATGCCACCGCGGCGGCGGCGCTGTGGATGCACTTGCAGCCCGAAGGCGCGCACCCGCTCGCTGTTGTGCCGGCGCGGCGCGTCCAGCGCGGCATGCGGCGTGCGGTCGACGTGTTCGACTGGACCGAGGGCAAGGCGCCCTACCTGCGGCTGGTGCGGGTCGAAGGGCTGGGCCACGCGTGGAGTGGCGGGGCAGGGGGGCATGCATTCTCGGATCCGGCGGGGCCGGATGGGTTGAAGCTGGCGTTGCGGTTTTTTCTGGCGGTCGGGGCGTGAGGCGCGTCGGGGCGCGTCACCCCAGCGACACCGGCTCGATTACCACATCGCTGACCGCGCAAGCCACGCACGGCAGGATCAGCCCTTCCTCTTTCTCATCCAGGCTCAGCCCAGGCCACTCGATCCGGTAGCGGATCGATCCGGCATGCAGCCGGCTGGCACAGGCGCGGCAGGTGCCGTTGCGGCAGGAGTTGGGCAGCGACACGCCGTCCAGCAAGGCGGCTTCGAGCAGGCTCAGTGCAGCCGGGGCGGCAAAAGCCTGGCCACCCGGCAGCACCCGCGCGGTGAATTCGCCGTCGGTGTCAGCCACGACGGACGCCTGGCGTTCATCCATGGGATTCGTCCTGTGCCTGCGGAAACTGGGCGCGTCCGTGGGTGGCGTCGCGCAAGGCATCGCGTGCCGCGTCCACTTGCGCGGCAGGAAGGCGCAGCACCAGCGTGGCCAGCGCGCCGTAGGCGGTATCGGCCAGCGTGCAGCCGTGCCGGGCGGCCTGCTCGATCCAGCGGCGCACGCGTGGCTCGTCGGCATAGTCGATCGATATCGTCAGCGTGGCGTAGGCGATGCGCTCGATGCGTTCGGCCGACTTCAGCGCGGCGGCGATGGCATCGGTGTAAGCGCGCACCAACCCGCCGGCGCCCAGCTTGACGCCGCCGTAGTAGCGCACCACCGCGGCCAGCACGCCGTCGAGGTCGTGGTGGCGCAGCACTTCCAGGATCGGCCGGCCGGCTGTGCCGGAAGGTTCGCCGTCGTCAGACATGCCCGACGCGCCGCCGGCGAGCAGCGCCCAGCACACATGGGTAGCGGTGGGGTGTTCCGCGCGCAGCGCCTGCAGCGCGGCCATGGCCGCGTCGCGGTCGGCCACCGGCAAGGCCAGGGCCAGGAAACGGCTCTTGCGGATTTCGATTTCGGCCTGGACGGGGTGGGCAAGCGTGTAGGTCGGCAAGCGGGAAGGGCGGAAAAGCTGGAAAAAACTGTGCGGTGCGGTCGCGGACAGAAGCGGGAAGTGTACCGCAGCGGATCAGCCACCTCCGGCAGCGCCACCGTGCGAAGTGTCGCATCGTCAACTTACTGTCACAAATGCGCCCTACGATCTGCGGCGTCGGGCGCAATGCCGCCCGCCGCCCGCCTGTGCCAACAGGTGCCCGGCCCGCCCGCGTGGCCGGCGCGATCAAGCAGTCAAAAAACCAGATCCATCCCTTTCCCCGGATAAAACCATGCAACAACGACCTGATGCTGGCCGCCGCAAGGCCCTGAAACTGCTGGCGGGCGCGCCGATGCTTCCGTTTGGCCTGGCTTCCACCGGCCTGCTGGCCGGCTGCGGCGGCAGCGACGATGCCGTGGCGGCACCTGCACCCGCCCCGGCGCCTGGCGCCACCTTCACCACGGCCGAGTTCATCCCCATGAGCGCGCCCACGCTGGCGGATCCCGCCGCAATGGCGACCACCACCGTGGGCTCGAGCCTCAAGGTGTCCTTCAGCGACGGCAGCAGCACCACCTACAAGCTGGCTTACCAGCCGTTCTTCGTTACCGGCGACACGCTGCCGGACGGCAAGGGCGGCACCATCGTCGCCGGCGGCTACTACAACATCAACAACCAGCCGATCCTGGACAGCTCCGTGGCCGGCAAGGAACGCCAGTTCTTCTCCGACGCACCGGACGGCAGCTCGCTGCTGACGCTGGCCAACCCGACCGTGCCCGGCGTCAAAGGCAACACCGTGTTCGCGGTGGTGCAGTTCGAGTACACCTCGCGCAACCAGAACAACACCAGCATGTACGGCCTGCTGCCGTCGCCGATCGCCGTGGTGACGCTGGACCAGGATCCCGCCACCGGCAAGCTGACCCCGGTGAAGTACCACAACGTCGATACCTCCGGCGTCAATGGCCTGTGGATCACCTGCGGCGCGAGCCTGTCGCCGTGGAACACCCACCTGTCGAGCGAAGAGTACGAAACCGACCTGAAGGACGCCAACGCCGTCACGCAACTGCAGGGCTATAGCCAGAACCTGTACGGTGACCCCGCCCGGGCCAATGCCTACAACTACGGCCACCTGCCCGAAGTGACGGTCAACCCCGACGGCACCGGCACCATCAAGAAGCACTACTGCCTGGGCCGCATCTCGCACGAACTGGTGCAGGTCATGCCCGACGAGCGCACCGTGCTGATGGGCGACGATGCCACCAACGGCGGCCTGTTCATGTTTATCGCCGACAAGGCGCGCGACCTCTCCAGCGGCTCGCTGTACGTGGGCAAGTGGCAGCAGACCTCGGGCGCCGGCCCGGGCAGCGCCACGCTGTCGTGGATCAAGCTGGGCAGCGCCACCAGTGCCGAGATCCGCGCGCTGGTCGATGGCGGCATCAAGCTGGCCGACATCATGGACGTGCAGACCGTCAACCCGAACGACAGCAGCTACACCCGCATCATCTACAACGGCAAGGCCAACTGGATCAAGCTGGTGCCGGGCATGGAAAAGGCCGCGGCCTACCTGGAAACCCACCGCTACGCCGCGCTGGTCGGCGGCAGCCTGGGCTTCACCAAGATGGAAGGCACCACGGTCAACATCAAGGACAAGAAGGCCTACTCGGCGATGTCGCGCATCGAGTCGAGCATGCTCACCGGCAACGCCGCCAACCAGGGCGACATCCAGGTCGAAGGTCCGTACTCCGGCGCCGTCTATGAGCTGAACCTGAAAGGCGGCCAGGCCGACAAGAGCGGCAACGCCATCAACAGCGAATGGGTGCCGGTCGACATGGCCGCGGTGCCGGCGCTGGTCAGCGAAGACCTTGGCGGCGGCAAGATGAAGCAGCAGGATGCGCTCGGCAACTTCGCCAACCCGGACAAGGTTGCCACCCCCGACAACCTCAAGTTCTCGGAGAAGCTGCGCACGCTGTTCGTCGGCGAGGACAGCAACACCCACGTCAACAACTTCCTGTGGGCCTACAACGTCGACACCAAGGTGCTCAGCCGCGTGCTGTCGTGCCCGGCCGGCGCCGAGTCGACCGGGCTGCATGCGGTGGACGAGATCAACGGCTGGACCTACGTGATGAGCAACTTCCAGCACGTGGGCGACTGGGAATCGCCGCTGCACGACAAGGTCAAGCCTGCGCTCGATCCGCTGGTGCGCGCCAACTACAAGGACCGCTTCGGCGCGGCGGTGGGGTACCTGACCGGTGATCCGACAGGCGTGAAGCTGTCGAAGGCCTGACGGCAAGCGGTCGCTGTGGATTGAAGGCGGCGGCGATTCGCCGCCGCCATTGCATCCCGGTCCGCGCAGACTCTGCTACGCTAGCCGTTCATCCGGCAAACGAGCCGGCAAACGAGCCAGCCGCCATGACCGACCAGACCCACGACCCCGACGCACGCCGCATGGCGCCCGCCACTGAGCGCAATCGCGAGCCCATCCTCGCGGTGCTGCGCAATGTGCTGCCCGCCAGCGGCACGGTCCTGGAAATCGCCAGCGGCACTGGCCAGCACGCGGTGCACTTTGCCGCGGCGTTGCCCGGTCTGACCTGGCAGCCAAGCGATCCAGACCGTGCCGCGCGCGAATCGATCGCAGCATGGACCGCGCATGCGGGACTGGCCAATGTGCGCGCGCCGCTGGATCTTGACGTGTGCCGCCAGCCGTGGGGCATCGATGCCGCCGATGCGGTGGTCTGCATCAACATGCTCCATATCTCGCCGTGGGCCGCGGCCGAGGCGCTGTTCGCAGGCGCCGGCAAGCTGCTGAAGCCGGGCGGCGTGCTCTACCTGTATGGTCCCTATCGCCGCGGCGGCGCGCATACCGCGCCGAGCAATGCCGCCTTCGACACACAGCTGCGCGCCGCGGACGCCGACTGGGGCGTGCGCGACATGGAAGACGTGGTTGCGCTGGGCGCCGCGCAGGGATTGCGCTGCGACGAGCCGGTGCCGATGCCGGCGAACAACTTCAGCCTGGTGTTCCGCAAATAGCCGGATTGCGCGGTGCTGTCAGCCGCGCACCAGCATCACGATGGCCGTGGCGATCAGGCACACGGCAAACAGGGCGCGCAGGCGCCGCTCGGGCAGCCGGTGCGCCAGCGCCACGCCCCATGAGATCGTCAGCATGCCGCCCAGCGACAGCGGAATGCCGCTGCCCCAGTCGACATGCCCGGCGTGGGCATACGTGCCCAGCGCCACCACCGCGCCGGGCGTCACCAGGGCAAGCGCGAGTCCCTGCGCCGCGGCCTGGCGTAGCCCGAACAGCCCCACCAGCGCCGGCGCCGCCACCACGCCGCCGCCCACGCTGAAAAAACCGGAAAAGGCGCCACCGACCACGCCGACCAGCGGCATCCAGCGCGGCGACACCCGCGCCTGCTGCACCGTGGCCGCGCGCCCCGGCAGCAGCCGCCACAGGAAGTACAGTGCCAGCCCGATCATGAAGACCGCGAAAATGCGCCGCAGCAGCTGCGCGTCCATTGCGGTGGCCGCGCGTGCCGACAGCCAGGTGGCCAGCACCGCCGACAAGCCCAGCACCAGCGCTGTGCGCAGGGCGATGTCGGCACGCTTGCGGTATTGCCAGAAGCCGATCAGCACATTGGGTGCGATCATCACCAGCGCGGTGCCTTGCGCCAGTTGCTGGCCCATGCCGTAGATCAGGCCCAGTGCCGGGATCGCGATCAGCCCGCCGCCGATGCCGAACAGCCCACCCACCGCGCCGAGCACACCGCCAAGGCCAAAGATCAGGAGCGAGGACAGCAGGGAATGGTCAGGCATCGGAGGGGCAGGCTAAGGCAGGGCAGGGGCAATGCGGGACGTGAATGCGGCGGAGCGGAAAGCCGGAAGCGCGAAAGCGGAAAGCCGGATGCGCTGCGGGCGACATCATACGCGACAGGGCCCGCGGGTGCTTTGCACTAAAATCGTCATTCATTTCGATCCAGCGGCGCCGGCTGCCTGCCAGGGCGTTGCCGCGCCGCGCCCGCCACGGAGAACACGATGAAGGTCCAGAACATCCTGCAGACGATCGGCAATACCCCGCATATCCGCATCAACCGCCTGTTCGGCAGCGGGCACGAAGTCTGGATCAAGTCCGAGCGCAGCAATCCGGGCGCCTCGATCAAGGACCGCATCGCGCTGTCGATGGTCGAGGACGCCGAGCGCCGCGGCGTGCTCAAGCCGGGCGGCACCATCATCGAGCCGACCTCCGGCAACACCGGCATCGGCCTGGCAATGGTGGCCGCGGTCAAGGGCTACAAGCTGGTGCTGGTGATGCCGGACAGCATGTCGATCGAGCGCCGCCGGCTGATGCTGGCCTATGGCGCCAGCTTCGACCTGACCCCGCGCGAGAAGGGCATGAAGGGCGCGATCGCGCGTGCCGAGGAACTGGTCGCCGCCACCCCCGGCGCCTGGATGCCGCAGCAGTTCGACAACCCCGCCAACGTCGATGTGCACATGCGCACCACCGCGCAGGAGATCCTGAACGACTTCCCCGAAGGGCTCGATGTGCTGATCACCGGCGTCGGCACCGGCGGCCACCTGACCGGCTGCGCCCGGGTGCTGAAGGACAAGTGGCCGCAGCTCAAGGTCTTCGGCGTCGAGCCGGTGGCCTCGCCGGTGATCTCCGGCGGCGCGCCGGCACCGCACCCGATCCAGGGCATCGGCGCGGGCTTTATCCCCGGTAACCTCGATACCGCGCTGCTCGACGGCGTGATCCAGGTCGATGCCGAACCCGCGCGCGAGATGGCCCGCCGCTGCGCGCGCGAGGAAGGCATCCTGGTCGGCATCTCGTCCGGAGCGACGCTGGCCGCGATCGCGCAGAAGCTGCCGGAGCTGCCGGCCAATGCGCGCGTGCTGGGCTTCAACTACGACACCGGCGAACGCTACCTGACGGTGGAAGGCTTCCTGCCGGCCTGAGGCCGCTGACAGGCGGCGACGCCGCGCCAGACGCTCGGGGGATGCGCGCCGTCAGCGCGAGGACAGGCCGTGGCGCTTGTGCCAGTCGGCCAGCGACTCCTCCGGCCAGGTGTCGCAGTGCACATGGCCTTTGCCCTTGGGCACATCGACCCAGGGCGCGGCGGATTCCAGCGAGGCTTCCACTACCTCGGGCGGGCGCGGCAACGGCGTGTCGATGGCCGATGCATGCGGATACACCAGCTCCGGCCAGCGCGGATCCCACAGCCACAGCGCGCTGCCGCACTTCACGCAGAAATGCCGCTGTGCGGGCGAACGCCGCGCGCGCTTGCCCGGCTCGCGCATCACCGCGTGGTAGATGCCCAGGTTCTTGCGCCCGCGCACCTGCAGCGTGGCGGCATCGCCGCCGATATTGATGGCATAGCCGCCGCCGCCGGCGGTCTTGCGGCAGATCGAGCAATGGCAGTGCATGTACGGGCAGGGCGAGTCCGACTCGAGCGAGAAATGGACGGCGCCGCAATGGCAGGAGCCTTCGAGATGCATGGTGGGATCCTTTGCGCGTTGGTGTTTCCTGCAGTCCCTTGACTGTAGAAAATCCCGCACAAAGTGCAAAACCAGCCGCGCCAGGCCCCCGCTACAGCGCCTTGCGGAAAGTCAGGTTGACGCGGGCGCGTCCGAGCAGCGGATGGTCGCCGTCTGCCAGCGGTGCCACGCCGTGAAAGGCCAGCCGCGACGGACCGCCCCACACCACCACGTCGCCATGCGCCAGCCGCACGCGCTGCGGCCGCTCCGCGCGGCGCATGCCGCCGAACAGGAACACCGCTGGCAAGCCCAGCGAGACCGATACGATCGGCGCGCCGAAATCGCGTTCATCGCGGTCCTGGTGCAGCGACAGGCGTGTGCCGGGCACATAGCGGTTGACCAGGCAGGCATCGGGCGCGAAGCCGGCAAAGCCGGCTTGCGCCGCCGCTTCAGCCGCCAGCGCGCGCAGTCGCGGCGGCATCGCCGGCCATGGCTGGCCGCTCAGCGGATCGGTGCGGTCATAGCGGTAGCCGCGGGCATCCGAGACCCAGCCCGCATCGCCGCAGTTCGTCATCGCCACCGACATCGTGAGGCCGCCGGGCGTCACCATGTGGCGCAGCGGGGCGGCGGCAATGACCGCCTGCACGTCGGCAAGCAGGGCCCCGGCATCCGCCCGCGCCAGGCCGCGCAGCACCACCGCGCCGTCGGCCAGGGGCTCGGGCACGGGGTTGGCCGGGGCAGGGCCGTCGAGGTTGTCGAAGAGGTCGAAGGTCATGGCTTGGACCGGACGCGTCAGGCGACCGTCAGTTCCAGTCTAGCGGCAATGCGTCAAATACGGGGCTTCGCCGATTTGGGGAACGGTGACGAACTGTGCTTTCGGCACTGCCGTGGCACGAACGTGCTGATGCGCGCTCCCTCTCCCGCTTGCGGGAGAGGGTTGGGGAGAGGGCCGGCATGTCCACGAAGTGAAGTGCTGCACTTCGTTGATGCTCCGGCCCTCTCCCCCGGCCCCTCTCCCGCAAGCGGGCGAGGGGAGAAAGCAGGCGGAAAAATGTAGCGTCGAGGCCGGCAAAACGCCCCCACCAAGGCCCCCGGCTAATCGGCGATGAACCCTAATATGGTGGCCGCTTGACTCCCTCGACCGCCCTTGTCCATCAACAAAAATGCCGCCTGAAACGGCGGCCCTTTTTGTCAGCGGAAGTGCGGATTGCCCGGATCAGGCGAACGTATCGATCTCCCCGCGCGCCAGCACTCGCGCAGGCCGGACCACCGGTTCCGCCGATGCGGCGGTCTCGGTGCCAGCCAGCGTCCCCGTGCCGAAGGCCGGTTGCCCGCGTCCGTTGCCCGATGCCTGCTGTTGTTGCTGCCCGTTGCCGGCCTGGTTGGCAAAACCATCCGCGCCGACCGACGTCTGTCCCAGCTGGATACCGTTCTCTGACAGCGCGGTGCGCAGGTGCGGCAGCGCTGCTTCCACCGCGGCGCGTACCGCCTGGTGGGGCGAGACGAACTGGGCCTGGGCCTGGTCGTTGACCACGTTGAGCACGACCTTCAGCGGGCCGAGGTCGGGCGGGTTCAGTTGCAGCTCGGCGCTCTGCGAGCCTTGCGTGCTGAGGCGGATCATCTGCTGGCCGAGCGCCTGCGGCCACTGGCTGTCGTACAGCGCGGGGGCGACCATCGGGCGAGCGGCCGCGGCCGCGGCAGCCGCCGGGGCCTGTGCCGTGTGCTGGCTGGCGAGCGTGGCGGCCAGGGCTGGCGTGTCGTCGGTGCTGGCCGCGGTGGTGGCCTGGGTGGTGGCCTCGGTGGCGCGTGCCGCGGCTTGCGCGGCGGCGAACGATGCAGTGGCCGGGCGCCCGTCGCCGGTGCCATTGGCGGCGGCAAGCGGATCGGCGCGATGCTGGCCGATGCCGCTGTCGGACTGCCCGCCGGCGTGGCCCTGCTGCGCGGGCATGCCGGCGGCCGGCACGGATTGCGCGAGGGCAGCGGCGGACCTGGCGTCGGTGGCGGCCGGCGTACTGGCCTGCATCGCGGCACGTTGCGAGGCGATGGTGGCGAGCGTGTCGGCGACAGAAGGCTGGGCCGGCGCGACTTCTGCGGCTACGACCTGCAGCGTGGCGGGCAATGCGGCGTCGCCGCGCAGCGCCGGTGCCGGGGTGCTGGCTGCGTCGGCAGCCGCCGGCTGCGCGGCGGCGGCCAGCGCGGCTTGCAGGGCAGCGCTTCGGCCTGCGTCGGCGGCTGAGCCGACCGCTGCGGCGGCAGTGCCGGCCGCGGCGGTTGCTGCCGCCGCAGGGGCCGTTGCCGGCAGCAGCAACGCCAGTGCCGCGGCGGCTGCTGCGGCCGTGGCGTCGGCTGCCACGGTGCTGTCATCGTCTTCCCTGACCTTGTCGGCGGCGGCCGGCTTGTCCGCTGGCGCCGCCTGCGGCTTGCCGGTGTCGGCGCGCGCCGGCTCCGGTGCTGCCTGCTTCTGGTTCGCGGACTGGTCCTGCGCAGCACCTGCGTCCCGGGGCTTGCTTGCCGGGGTTTGCTGCGGGCTGCTTTCCCGCGCGCGCGTCAGCGCGTCGCCGAAGCCGCCGGTATCGGAGCCGGCGCGCCGGGCGGCGTCGGCCGTGCTGGCAGCCGCCCTGGCGGCATTGGCGGTGGTGCTGACAATCTGGCTGATATCGATCATGTCGTCCTGCTGCGGATGTCCGGTTGCGGTCCGGGCTTAGCCGAGCCGGCTGGCGGTGGTGCGTGCCAGCCGGGCCGCGTATTCGTCATTGGCGCGCTGCTCGCGGCGCGCGGCGATCTGGTCTTCCCTGGCCTCGGCACGCGCGATCAGCGTGTCGAAGGAATTCAGGCGGCGCTTCTGGTGCTGCCAGCGGTTGCGCCCGGCCAGCAGGTCGGCTTCGGCCTTGGCCAGCGCCGCGGTCTGCTGGCGGATGGCGTGGTCGAGCGAGTCGAGGAAGCGCGAGAAGTCCTGCCAGCGGCTCGATGTCATGCCCTCCGCCGCCACGGTCTGCATGCGGGCGCGGTACTCCTGGCGGTATTGCGTCAGCTGGTTCAGCTGCTGCTCCGCCTGCGTGCGCAAGCCCTGCAGCCGGCCGAGTTCGCGCGCGGCGGCGTCGGTATCGTTCTGGGCGAGGTCCGCCAGGGTATTAAGCGGTGAAGGCTTGGCCATGTTCACTCCTGTCGAAGAGGCTGTGCAGCTGGGAGATGGCGTCGTCGTAGCCGGCGCGCAGATGGATGTCCTGCTGCAGGAAGGCTTCCATGCGCGGATGCAGGCGGATGGCGAGATCCAGCTCGGGATCGTTGCCGGGCACGTAGGCGCCTACGCTGATCAGGTCGCGGTTGCGCTGGTAGCGCGACATCAACTGCTTGAAGCGGCGCACCGAGGCGAACTGCTCGTTCGGGATCAGCGCGGTCATGGCGCGGCTGATGGATGCCTCGACATCGATGGCGGGGTAGTGCCCCGACTCGGCCAGGCTGCGCGACAGCACGATATGGCCGTCCAGGATCGCGCGCGCCGAATCTGCGATCGGGTCCTGCTGGTCGTCGCCCTCGGTCAGCACGGTGTAGAACGCGGTGATCGAGCCGCCCCCCTCGGGGCCGTTGCCGGTGCGCTCGACCAGCGTCGGCAGCTTGGCGAAGACCGATGGCGGATAGCCCTTGGTCGCGGGCGGTTCGCCGATCGCCAGCGCGATCTCGCGCTGCGCCATGGCGTAGCGCGTCAGCGAATCCATGATCAGCAGCACATGCTGGCCCTGGTCGCGGAAATACTCGGCCAGCCGGGTCGCATAGGCGGCGCCCTGCATGCGCAGCAGCGGCGAGCAATCGGCCGGCGCCGCCACCACCACGGAGCGACGGCGGCCCTCCGGGCCCAGGATGTTCTCGATAAACTCTTTCACTTCGCGGCCGCGCTCGCCGATCAGGCCGACCACGATCACGTCGGCGCTGGTGTAGCGCGCCATCATGCCCAGCAGCACGCTCTTGCCCACGCCCGAGCCCGCGAACAGGCCCATGCGCTGGCCGCGCCCCACCGTCAGCATGCCGTTGATGGCACGCACGCCGGTATCGAGCACGGTTTCGATCGGAGCGCGCATCAGCGGGTTGATCTGCTCGCCGGCCAGCGGCACTTCAATCGCCGCGGTCAGCGGGCCGAGGCCATCGAGCGGACGTCCCGCGGCATCGAGCACGCGGCCAAGCAGGCCCGCGCCTACCGGCAGGCGCTTGGAGCCCGGCTCGCGCGGCGCGGTGGTGCCGGCCGGCTGCGGCGACGGCTCCAGCGGATAGACGCGCGCGCCCGGCAGCAGGCCGACCACGTCGGATTGCGGCATCAGGTAGAGGCGGTCGGCGCCGAAGCCCACCACTTCCGCTTCGGCGGTGCGGGGTGCGTTGCTGTCGGCGCTGAACTGCCCGGCAGGCAGCTCGATCAGGCAGTCGCTGCCCACCGGCAGGCGCAGGCCCACGGCTTCGAGCACGAGGCCCGCGGCGCGCGTCAGGCGGCCGCAGCTGCGTTTGCTGTCGAGTCCGGCAATACCGGCCGATGCCGTTTCGAGCGCGCCGATCCAGCGTTGCGCATGCTGCCCCGCTGCGCCAGCCGGCGCGGCTGGTGCGACGGATTGTGCCACGGCTTGAGCGGCGGCCTCAGTCATGCGGCGGCTCCCACGGATCGTCGCGGCCCAGCGCCTTGACCACGCGCGTCCAGCGCGTGGCCAGCGTGGCGTCGCGCTCGCCGCTGGCGGCGCTGGCGATGCAGCCGCCGCGCGCCACCGTCGGATCCGGACGCACGGTCCAGCCCGCGGCTTCGAGTTCGCCTTGCAGGTGCGTCTCGACCAGCGCCACGTCGTCGGGATGCAGCAGCACGCTGGGCGAGCCCTGCAGCGCGGGCTCGCTGGCCAGCAGCTCGCGCACGGCGGGCAGCAGCACCGAGGGATCCCCGGCCACCGTGGTGCGCACCAGCTGGCGTGCCACGTCCAGCGCCAGCGTCACCAGCGCGCGCGCGACCTGATCGTCGACGCCCGCCAGCGCGCCCCGGAAATTCGCGGCCAGCGCCTGCAGCTGCGCGGCCTCGTTGCGTGCCGCTTCCAGCCCGCGCGAATAGCCTTCGCGGTGGCCGTCGCCATAGCCCTGGGTCTGTCCCTGCGTGTAGCCCTGCGCATAGCCTTCCTTGCGCGCGCCTTCGCGCATCGCGTCCAGCGCCGCGAAATCGATCGCGGCGATCGGCGGCGGCGCGGGCTCGGCCGGCATGAAGCTGGCCGCCTCGGGCGCGGTATCGCGCGGGTCGAGCGAGCCCATCTGCCAGCGCTGCCACCCGGCGCCGCCACCGCGCGCCCGGCGCGGCGGCTCGAACGGCGCGAAGCCGCCGCCGTGCGCGCCGTCAGGGGGATCGCCCCGCACCGCGCGGCGTGCGTTCAGTGCGTTCGGCGCGTTCTGTGTGTTCAGGCCGCGCTCGGGTAATGCATCAGACATAGGCATCGTCGCCTCCGCCGATCTGGACTTCGCCCGCATCCGCCAGGCGTCTCACCACCTGCAGGATGGCCTTCTGCTCGGCTTCGACCTGCGACACGCGCACCGGGCCGAGCGCATCCAGGTCCTCGCGCAGCATTTCGCCGGCACGCGTGGACATGTTGCGGATGAACTTGTCGCGCAATTCCGACGGCGCGCCCTTGAGCGCGACGATGAGCGACTCGGTGGCGATTTCCTTGAGCACGCGCTGGATGCCGCGGTCGTCGACCTCCAGCAGGTTCTCGAACAGGAACATCTCGTCGATGATCTTCTGCGCCAGGTCCCCGTCGTGCAGGCGCACGCCGTCGATGACCGCCTCTTCGTGCGCGGTGCTCATCAGGTTGATGATCTCCGCCGCGGTGCGCACGCCGCCCATGCGGCTGCGCTTCAGGCTCTGGCCCGCCAGCAGCTTGGTCAGCACGTCGGTCAGCTCCTGCAGCGCGCCCGGCTGCACGCCGCCGAAGGTGGCGATCCGCAGGATCACGTCGTTGCGCAGGCGGTCGGTGAACAGGCCCAGCACCTCCGACGACTTCTGGCGGTCCAGGTGGATCAGGATGGTGGCGATGATCTGCGGGTGCTCGTCGCGGATCAGCTCGGCGATCGAGGTCGCGTCCATCCAGTTGAGCGAGTCGATGCCGCTGCCCGGGTCGCGCGATTCCAGGATGTCCTCGATCACCGACTGCGCGCGCTCCTCGCCCAGCGCCTTGTTCAGCACGCTGCGGATAAAGGCGCTGGAATCGACGTTCAGGGCCAGGTACTGCTCGGTCTCGGCGCGGAACTCGCCCAGCACGTCGGCCATTTCCTCGCGCGTGACCGAGCTGAGCGAAGCCATGGCAGCGCCCAGTTCCTGCACCTCGCGCTGCGACAGGTGCTTGAACACCTCGGCCGCGGCATCCTCGCCGATCGCCATCATCAGGACGGCGCTCTTCTGCAGGCCGCTGGCGGAGACTTCCTTGGAGATGGCCTTAGCGGTTGTCATTGGCAATCCAGTTCTTGATCACGCTGGCGACCAGGCGCGGGTCGCGCTGTGCGGCGTCGCGCACCAGCGCGAGGTCGCTTTCATACTTGGCGGCAAGCCGCAGGACTTCCGGATTGGCGGGCTCTTCCGGCGGCAGCAGCACGGCCTCGGTCTCTTCCCTGGCTTCCGGTGCCGGCAGCGGCGGCGTGGTGTAGCGGCGCAGGAGCGGGCGCGCCACCTTGAACCATGCGAACAGCGCCAGCAGTGCCAGCAGCAGGTAGCCCGCGCCGGTCTTGCCCAAATCGATCATTTCAGGTTGCTTCCACAGCGGGACTTCCGGCGTGACCTCGCGGTCCACGGTGAACGGGCTGTTGACCACGTTGATCGAGTCGCCCCGATCGGACGAAAAGCCCATCGCCTCCTTGGTCAGGTTCTGGATCTGCGCCAGCAACGCCGGCGGCAGCGGCTGCGCCGCCATCTTGCCCTTGGCATCGGCCACCTGGCGGTAGTTCACCACCACCGCCACCGACAGCCGGCGCACGCCGCCCGGCGCCTGCTGCACGTGGCGCACGGTGCGGTCCAGCTCGTAGTTGACGGTGGAGTCGCGGCGGTTGCTGCTCGGGCCGCCGGGGCCGGACTGGCCGTTGGCGCTGCTGGCCTGCGCGCCTTGCGCGGCCTGGCCTTGCTGGCCGGGTTGGCCCGCTTGGCCCGGCTGGCCGGCGGCGGGTGCGCCGGCCTGTCCGGGCGCCTGGCCCGCGCGCGGCGTCTGCGGCGTGGTCACCGGCGCGACCGCCGCAGCGGGCGGCTGGTTCGACAGCGCGCCCGGCACGCCGCCCGGCGGCGTCGCGCCCTGCTGATTCGATTCGCTGACCTGCTGGCTGCGGATAGCCGAGCGGGTGGGATCCTGGTTGGGCTTGTAGCTCTCGTCGGTGTGCTCGACGATGGAGAAGTCCACGTCGGCCGTCACCTGCGCACGCACGTTGTCCTTGCCGAGGATCGGCGCCAGGATCGCCTCGATGCGCTTCAGGTAGTTCTGCTCCAGCGCCTGCACGTACTTGAGCTGGGTGGCGTCGAGCATGCGCTCGTTGCCGGAATTCGACAGCAGGTTGCCATGCTGGTCGACGATCGAGATCGACTTGGGCGTCAGCTCCGGCACGCTGGACGACACCAGGTGGCTGATCGCCGCGACCTGGCCTTCGTCGATGGCGCGGCCCGGGTACAGCTGCAGCACGATCGAGGCGGTGGGCTTCTGGCGCTCGCGCACGAACAGCGTCGGCTTGGGGATCGCCAGATGCACGCGGGCCGACTGCACCGCTGCGATCGATTCGATCGAGCGCGCCAGCTCGCCTTCCAGCCCGCGCTGGTAATTGACCTGCTCGGCAAACTGGCTGATGCCGAACTTCTGGTTGTCCATCAGTTCCATGCCCGCGGTGCCGCTCTTGGGCAGGCCCTGCGAAGCAAGCCGCAGCCGCGTTTCATGGACCTTCTCGGCCGGCACCATCACCGCGCCGCCGCCTTCGGCGAACTTGTACGGCACGTTCATCTGCTGCAGCGACTGCAGCACCGCCCCGCCGTCGCGCTCGGACAGGTTGCTGTACAGCACCTTGTAGTCCGGCGCGCGCGACCACAGCACGCCCACGGCGATGGCGGCGGCAAGCGCCGCGCCGCCCAGCATCAGGGGGAGCTTGGGATTGGCCTTCAGGCGCTCGAGCACCTCGGCCGGCCGGCCCGGCATGGCAACCGCCGCGGTCACGCGCGTGCTCCTGCGCCGGCGCCGCGATGCTCGCGACGGCTCGGGCGGTGATGGCTGCCATGGCCGTCGGCGCGGCTCATGGCGCGGCTGACGGAGCGGCTCACATTACGCTGCAGAGAAAACACGCGTACTCCCGGATCGATGGTTGGTCTGGCAAGTGCCGGGAGGCGACGCTGGGCGATTGCCCGCGCTTGTCCACGCTTGTCCACGCTTGTCCGGCACGGTGGCAATGATCGGCCAGACTTGAGCGGGACAATCCCGCAAACAGACCCGGTTTTCCGCCCGATTTCAGGCCATGGCGGGCGCGTGGCGGCGGGTACTCTGCAAACCGCTGAAAATCGGTGCGCCCCGTCTGCCTTGCCGTCATGAATGTGATCGACGGGACGCGCCATTGACTGACCCGGCCGCCGGCCGGCCCATGACGACGCCATGACCACTATCTCTTCCATCGAGTCCATGCTGCAGCAGCTGCGCGGCCTGTCACAGGTTGCCTCGGGCAACAGCGCCACCCAGTCGGCACCGGTTGCCGGCGGCGGCTTCGCCAGCGAGCTGCAACGCTCGCTGGGCAAGATCAACGCGGCGCAGGAGCGCGCCTACGGCCAGGCCGAGGCCTTCGAGCTGGGCAAGCCGGGGGTGGCGCTCAATGACGTGATGATCGACCTGCAGAAGGCGAATATCTCGTTCCAGACCGGGGTGCAGGTGCGGAACCGGCTGGTGCAGGCGTATCAGGAGATGATGAGCATGCCGATCTGAGCGGCTTCATCCGATGAATAGGGCCGCTGGGTGTTGCAAGTACCAAGGGCTTCAAACTGCTGACAAAGCGTTGATGCCGCTGGTTTGCTCCCCTCTCCCGCTTGCGGGAGAGGGGCCGGGGGTGAGGGCCGGCGCCCGGCAAGCACGGTGGCGCCTCACTTCGTGGACGCTCCCGCCCTCACCCCCACCCCTCTCCCACTGCGCGGGAGAGGGGAGCGACTGCATGAGGCGATGGCCATGGCAGCCATTCCGCATATCGCTGGCTTGAGAGATAACGCTCGCAGTGTTAACCTGGTCAGCAATCTGAGCCCCTAGTGTTGCAAGTATCAGGGGCTTTTTTGCTGCGTGTGGCTGCTGTCAGCCTTCTTGCCCGGCCGCGTCCAGGCCGGCTTCCAGGTGGTAGATCCACGCCAGCAGCTCGGCCACCGCCACGTACAGCTGCGGCGGGATCTGGCTGTCCAGGTCCACCTGCATCAGCAGGTTGACCAGGGTGGGCGAGTCGTGGATATAGACACCCGCTTCCCTGGCCCGCGCGATGATGGCCTCGGCCACCACGCCATAGCCCTTGGCGACCACGCGTGGTGCCTGGTTGTTGTGCTGGTAGCTGAGCGCGATGGCCGCGCCGCGGTCTGGCGCGCTTTCGCTCATGACGTGGCTCCGGCAGCCAGGTCGTCCTGGGTCTGGATATTCAGCCGCTGCAGCGGGATGCCTTGTGCTTCCAGGCGGCCGCGCAGCAGCGGCCGCGCGGCGATCAGGCGTGCGGCGATATCGGTCTCGCCGGTGGCGACACGCGCTTCCAGTCCGGATGGTCCCAGCGTCAGCAAGGCTTCGACATTGCCAAGGTTGGGCAACTGCAAGCGGATCCGGCTCGACCACGGCCGGCTCGCGTCGTCGGGCCCCTGGCCATTCGCCTCGGGGTCCGTACGCTGGATGTCCCACTCCATCGCCGCACCAGGCCACGCTTCGCCGGCAAAGCGGAACTGCTGGGTGGCTAGCAGTTCAAGTTGCTGGCGAACCACGCCTTCGGTCGTGGGATGAATCGCGGGTCCCGCGGGTGCCGCTTGCCGGGCGGCTTCGCCGGCGATGCTGTCGCTATCGCCGGTGCGCGCGGCATGCCCTGCCATCGATTCGGCAGTCGCGGTGCGCGCGGCGTCCGCGGTGGCCTGGTAGGCCTGCGTCGCCAGCATGCCGGTGGACGGGCGTTGCGGTGGCGTGTCGGTATCGCGGCTATACACCGCAGCGGAGCCGGTCCCTTGGCGCACACCCTGCTCGGAGGGCGCGTGACTGTGCGCCACGCGCGGATTGCGCGGCGAGGCCAGCGCTTCGGCCAGGACCTGCGAGGCCGGCAGCAGGGGCGGGGTGCTGATGCGGGGCATGTCACCGCTGGCCGGCCCGGTGTAGGTCAGCATGGCCGAGGCGGAAGCCTGCGATGACGCGGTGGCGGGTTGGCCGGGTGCCGCCTGCGGTGACGGTGGTACGGCTGCCTGCGGTTCTTGCAGGATGGTCGACAGAGGGCGCGCGCCGCTCACCCACTGCGCCAGGTGCGACTCATAGAACAGCCCGCTTCGTCCCACCGCATTCGCCAGCGCCGCCGCGGCGGCCTGGATCGAACCGGCTGACGGCGGTGCGGGCAACAACGGCGCGCCGGCCTTGACCGGCTGCGGCACGGTGCCCTCCATTACCGCCAGGATCGCGCGCGCGGCACTGCTCAGCGATTCACGGGTGGACGTGCCCGGCAGCAGCGCTGCCTGCGCAAGCAGGCCATTGGCGCCGGCGGCCTGCTGGCTGTGGCGGATCGCCTGGCCGGTTGAATTCTGGACATTCGATTCCGTGGCCTCGAGCACGGGCTGCAGCGCGGCCAGCTTGTCGATCGCCAGCGCGGGGCGCAGCAGTTGCGGGTCCGGGGCCTGACCGGGTGCCAGGCCTGGCGGCAGGTGGATGCCAGTCATCTGTCAGGAAGTCACGGAAAAAGGCGGCGCGGCGCAGGGTTGTACGCGCCTGTGGTCACGCGAGGGAGGCGCGCCGGTGCTGGCGCGCGGTATCTGTCCGGGTGCGGCTCAGGCCATTGCGCCGTAGGCCGATGCAAGCTCCACCTGGCGGCGCGAACTGGTCAGCATGTCGCCGAGCTTCTTCAGCTGCGGCACGGCCAGGTCGCGGATGCGGGCGTCATACGTGAGGATGCGGTCCAGCAGCTGGTAGCGACGCATGCGCTCGGCATCGGAGAACGGGGTTTCATGGTCGAGCTGGCGCAGGTGCTCGACCTGCTCCAGGTAGCTGCGCTGCAGCTCGGTGACGGTGTCCCAGTCGGCTGCCTGGGCAGCGTCGTACATGCGCGACGACAGGGCCAGGATGCCTTCGTAGCAGGTGACGATGGGGGAGAAGGGTGCCATTTCAGTCGTCCTGTAAGGCAGGTTGCGGCTCGTCGATCTGCGCCCACGCTGATGCCAGGCTTTCCAGCAGGGCATCGACCTCGGCCAGCAAGGCCGCGTCGCTGCGCAGGTTGGCCAGCATCAGGCGGCGGACCATGTATTCGTAGAGGGCCTCGAGGTTCGCGGAGATTTCGCCGCCCGCGTTGTGATCGAGCACGGCGCGCAGGCCGTTGTCGATGATGTCAATCGCTTTGGAGATGGCGTTGCCGCGTTCGGCAATGTTGCCGCCTTCCAGGTGGAATTTCGCGCGCGCGATGGCGGCGCGCGCGCCGTCGTACAGCATGGCGATCAGCTTGTGCGGGCTTGCGCTCATGGCACCGGTGTGAACACCGACCTGGGCGTAGGCGTTTGCGGCTTGGCGGGCGAACATGTGCGTTATCCCTGTAAGTTACTTGGAGCTGCTGTTGGTGAGCGCGTTGAACTGCTGTGTCAGATAGCTGCTGGTGCGGTTCATCTGCGCGACGACCAGGTCCAGTTGCGTGAACTGGGCCTTGTAGCGGTCGACGGTTGCATTGACGCGCTCTTCGACGCGGTCATAGTCGTCTTCCAGGTCCTTCAGCGTCTTGGTGATGCCGTCCTGCGCCGACTTCAGTGCGCCATCGGTCTTGGTCAGGCCGTCGACGTAGTCGGTGATCTGCTTGCCGATACCGCCGCTGCCGGTGGTGCTGGAAAACATCGCCGTGACACCGCCAAGGTCATTGTTCAGTGCCTTGGTCAGCTTGGCGTCGTCCAGCGCCATCGTGCCGTCCTTGTTGAACGAGATGCCGACGTCGATCAGCGTCATCGTGCCACCATTGCCGTTGTCCATCGCGCCGCCGAGCATGCTGCGCAGGCGCGACTGGATCGAACGCAGCGTGCTATCGCCGGTCAGCGCCGCCGAAGTTCCGGCGTCGGTGTCGAAGGCCGTCAAGGTCTTTGCCGTGCTCTGGATATTGTTGTACGCGGTGACGAATGCCTGGACCGACGCCTTGATCGCATCGTTGTCGCGGGTCACCACCAGCGAGGTGGTGCCGGTCTTGCTCAGGTTCATGGTCACGCCCTGCGCCGCGTCCACCACCGAGTTGCTCTGGCTGACCACGTCGATGCCATTGACCTTCAGCGTGGCATTGGCCGGCGGAACCTTCTGTTGCATCTTGTTCGCGGCAGGCGCGGCAGCCGGGTCAAAGGCGACCAGGTTGTTCAATGCGGCATCGGCCGACGACACCCGCATCGTGGCTTGCGTGCCGGTCTTGTCGGAAGTCAGCACCAGGCGGTAAGGCGTGGCGCTGCCATCGTTGACGATGCTCGCGGTCACGCCGATGCCGGCCTTGTTGATGGCGTCGCGCACGCCTTCGAGGGATGCATTGGCCGGGATCGTGACTTTCTTGGTGCTGGTGGCGGCGCCACCGGTAGCCAGCGCTTCGCCAAAGTCGAAGGTGATCTCGCCGCCGCCGATCGCCGCCTTCTGGTCGGCGACGTTGCCGCTTACCAGGGACTGCGCGGTGGCCAGCGTGTTGACGGTGATGCTGTAGTTGCCCGGTACGGCATTGGCGGCGGTGGTCACCGACATCACGTCGGTCGAGCCGACGGTCGCCTTGACCGCGCCGAACGTATCGGCGTTGGACAGCTTCTTGGCCGCGGCCTGGTATGCCGACAGCACGCTCTGCAGCTGGCTGAAGGCCGACAGCTTGGTCTGGTAGCTCTTGGCCTGGTTGTTGATCGCGGTAAGCGGTGCTTGTTCCGCCGTCTTGAGCTGGTCCAGCAGGGAGCTCAGGTCCAGGTTGGAGCCGATGCCGATGGAGGAGATCGTGGCCATGCTTGTCGTGCCTCTTCTTCAACTGTTGTTCGTTTGCGCGGCGATGGTGCGTGGCCTCAGGCCGTCTTGCTGACCAACAGGCCCTGCAGCTTGTCCATGGCCCGGGCGATGCGCAACACCTCTTCCGTTGGCATCTGGCGGATCAGGTCGCCAGTTTCCTTGTCGATCACCTTGGTGATGATGCGGTTGGTGTCTTTGTCGATCTCGAAACGCAGACCGACCGAGGTGGTCTTCAGCGCGTCGGCCAGTTCGCCGAGCGCGGCCTGTGCAGCGATGGAGACAGTGCTGTCGCCCGGCATCGCCGCGTCGCCTGCCGCTTCGGTCCTCCCGGCCGGTGCCGGCGCGCGATGCGCCGTGGCCGCATGAGCGGACAGCATGTCGGACGGCAGCCGGACTGCGCCAGGATTCAGGATCGGGGAAGGCGGCATGATCTGCTCCGTCCAGGGCGGGAGATTTCAGGGTTAGGTTGAAACGCTTGGCTCGCAGCGGCCTGCCAGCGAAACGCTCCAGCTGATCGGGCAAAAAGGCCGGGCCTTGCGGCCCAGCCTTTTGTGCCATGCGTGGTTCGATTAACGCAGCAGCGACAGCACGTTCTGCGTGGTCTGGTTGGCTTGCGCCAGGACCGAGGTGCCAGCCTGTTGCAGGATCTGCGCGCGGGTCATGTTCGACACTTCCGTGGCGTAGTCAGCGTCCTGGATGCGCGAACGCGACGACGACAGGTTGGTCACGGTCGTGCCCAGGTTGGCGATGGTCGAGTCGAAGCGGTTCTGCACGGCACCCAGGGAGCTGCGCAGGTCGTCAACGATCTTCAGGGCGGCGTCGATCTTCTTCAGCGGGTTGTTGGTCGACGCGCCGGCGAATTCGGCCGTAGCGCCTGCGCCGCTCAGGACGATGTCGGTGCCGGTGTAGTCGAAGTCGGTCGGCGTGGCGCCGCCGTTGGCCAGCGCGCCTGCGCCGATGGCGAAGTTGCGGCCTTGCACGCTGGCGTAGGCGGTCACGACGCCGGCGCTGTCGGTGCCGACCTTGACCAGCTGGTTGGCCAGTGCGGTGGCAGTGGTCACGCCGTTGCTCGGGTCGGTGAACTCGAGGTCGGCGCGGTTCAGCACGACGTTGCCGGTGGCATCGTCCACCGAAGCAGCGTAGAAGTCGTCGCCCGACTTCACCACGAAGGTGGCGGTGGCGGCGCCGTTGGCGTCCTTCACGTTGTGCAGGCTCAGGCTGCTGGCCGACACGCCCAGCGAGGTCGCGGCGGACGACAGGTCCACGGCTTCCGGCGTACCGCCGGTGTTGGTCTGGGTGATGGCTTCGCTGACATTCAGGGCATTGCTGCTCAGGCTGAAGCCCTTCAGGCCCAGCGTCGACGAGTCGATCTGCTTCAGGTCGATGGTGATGGTCTCACCGTCATTGGCGCCAACCTGGACCGTCAGCGGCTTGGCGCTGGACGACAGCACCTTCACGCCGTTGAAGTCGGTTTGCTGCGAGGTGCGGTCGACTTCCGCCAAGCGCTGCGAGATTTCGTCCTGGATCGACTTCAGGTCCGAAGCCGAGTTCGAGCCGTTGGCGGCCTGCACGCTCAGTTCACGGATACGCTGCAGGTTGTTGTTGACTTCGGTCAGCGCGCCTTCGGTGGTCTGCGCCAGCGAGATGCCGTCGTTGGCGTTGCGCTGGGCTTGGGTCAGGCCCTTGATGTTGGCGGTGAAGCGGTTCGCAATGGCCTGGCCAGCTGCGTCGTCCTTGGCGCTGTTGATGCGCAGGCCCGACGACAGACGCTGGATCGCCGTGTTCAGCGACGATTGCGAAGCGTTCATGTTGTTCTGAGTCATCAGAGACAACGAATTGGTGTTAATGACTTGCGCCATTTACGACTCCTATTTGCAAAGTTTTTTGGCATTCCGGCTGCTAGCCGTAACGTTGGCTGCCTGCTTTGCAGGGCGTAGAGTGCCTCCGTTGCAAGGGTTATCGACCGCCCTCGGCAAAGGTTTAGAGTGATCTCTGCAAGAGTTTCGGGGGGTATCGCCGGGGGCGGAGGGGCGTGCGACGGCCTGCCAAAAGGCCAGAGGAGGGTGGCGTTGCGATGGCTGCTTCAGCGCCGCTTGCGCGTACGCGGTATATAGATAGGCACGAATTCCGCCGCGATCGCCGGGTCGATCCCCACCGCGATCGCCGGGTCGATCCCCACCGCCGACGTGTCCAGCGGCGTCACCAGGCAGATCGCCTGCTTGTAGACGATCGTGGGCTGCGGATCGTCCAGCCGCCGCCCGAGCAGCACCATGTAGTTGTCCGTTCCCAGCACGAACCCCTGCAGCCGCGTACCGTTGGACAAGTGGATGACCACCGGCGCGCGATTGGCCGACTGGGCGGCGAGGTGCTGGTACTGCAGAGTCTTTCGGCTGGAGCGCTTGGGCCGGATTTCCTTCTTCTTCACAACGACTCCGGAAGAGCCCGCAAGGGATCTGGCGGCTGATGACGGTCCGATGGCCGGCGCCGGGATGAGGGGCGCGGCCAGGGCGGCACGGGAAAGATCCGCTCTCGGAACCGGCCTCGGGTCGGGACGTCGGCGCCGCGGTGCCTGCGGGCCTCGCGTGCGCAGCCCGGGGCGTCGCGCACATGCCGGCGAGGGGCGCTGCCAGAAGAGAAGGGGGATACTTCAGAGCCGAGAGTAACAAAGTTTTACAAGGGTTGACGGGCGGAGTGCCTCGCTGGGCCTAGAGTCTTTGCTCTATAAAACTTGTTGCGCTCGGAGCTGTGGTATTGTAGCCGTTTTGTGCGGTTGCACAATGGCCCTTTCCGCCGAATTCGCGAGCCCTGAGATGGCCGGGGGCCACGGGGCAATGTGAAGGAAAGTCAAAAATTCGCCCTGAAGTGATACCAGGGCAAAAATCGCTAAAAGTGCATAAATTGCCGCATTGCACATAAGGGATTTCCCTGATAGAAACGGGATTTACACCTCATGTAAGCGCGTTTATATTCTTGGCAAGAGCTTGGGTTCAAGCTCTTGTAGTCCTGGAAAGCCTACGAGCACCCCGCGCGTGGGCTTCTTTTTTGCCTACGTCGTTTGGAACGCGCTCTGTGGCGCTGTGGTCGTGCATAAACCGACCGGTCGGGATGCCCACCGTGATTTAAAGCCACCTTCCGGACAGGCAATTCAGCGAACTGCGGGTGTTTTTGCCTCTAATTCTCATTTCCCTTCAAGAACTGTTCGCTGACCGCCGATAGCCCGGCTGCGCTGCCGTATTGCCGTCGCCCGGCCCCCGGCAGGACCGCGCTCGTACGGACATACAACAACCAGTTCAGGAAGGGAGCGTAGTGATGGCATGGTTTCGCAACATTGGCATCGGGGTACGGCTGTCCCTGGCCTTTTCCGTGGTGGTCGTGCTGCTGGTGGGCATCGCCTTGTCGGGCGTCTATGCACTGGGCGGCATGAACGAGGCGATGCGCATGACCGTGGAAGGCCGCCTGCTGAAGGTGCTGGACCTGAACCGGGTCAAGGAGGACGCGCAGGAGGTCGGCATCATGGTGCGCGACGCCACGCTGACCGAAGACCCCGCCATGGCCGCGCGGAATGCCGGGCGTATCCAGGCACTGCGCAAGTCGATGCAGGAAACGCTGGCCGAGATGGGCAAGGTGATGATGGAGGCTTCGGGCCGGCCGGACCTGCAGAAGCGCTTTGCCGAACTGGACGCGGCGCGGCACGCCTATGACGGCCAGCTCGACCTGGTGTTGCGGCAGGTCGGCGCCGGTGAATTCGCCGGCGCGCGGGCGGCACTGGTGGTGACGCTGCCGGCGGCGCAGGGGCCGTATTTCGAACAGCTCGATGGCCTCGTGGCGATGGGGCGGGCCGGCGCGGTCGCGGCGGTGAAGGAATCAGATGGGCGCTACGCCTGGACCCGCAACGTGCTGCTGGGCATGGCCGCCGCGGCGGTGGCGCTGGCAGCGTTGCTGGGACTGGCGATCACGCGCTCGGTGACGCGCCCGGTGCGGCAGGCGCTGAAGGCAGCCGAGGCGCTGGCCACCGGCGACCTGCGCTATCGAGTGACGGTGCGCAGCCGCGATGAGACGGGGCGCATGCTGGCCGCGCTGGAACGCGCCTTTCGACACCTGTCGGGCCTGGTGCAGGGGATCCAGCGCGCCTCGGGCTCGATCGAGGGCGCGACGCGCGAGATCTCGCGCGGCAACGCGGACCTGTCGGTGCGCACCGGCCAGCAGGCTGCGTCGCTGCAACAGACGGCGGCGTCGATGGAGCAGCTGACCTCGACCGTGCGCCAGAACGCCGACAATGCGCGCCAGGCCAGCCAGCTGGCGCTGAATGCGTCGGAGGTCGCTTCGGAGGGCGGCCGCGCCGTGCGCGAGGTGGTGCAGACCATGGAGACCATCTCGCGTTCGTCGTCGCAGGTGGCCGAGATCACCGGCGTGATCGAAAGCATCGCCTTCCAGACCAATATCCTGGCGCTCAACGCCGCGGTGGAAGCTGCGCGCGCGGGCGAGCAGGGGCGCGGCTTCGCCGTGGTCGCGGCGGAAGTGCGCAGCCTGGCGCAACGATCCTCGGCGGCCGCCAAGGAGATTGCCGGGCTGATCGGCGGCTCGGTGCAGCAGGTGCGGGAAGGGGCGCGGCAGGCCGAGCAGGCCGGCCGCACCATGGACGATATCGTCGGCGCCGTCGGGCGCGTGACGCATATCATCGGCGAGATCTCGGCGGCCAGCGCCGAGCAGACCACCGGCATCGAGCAGGTCAGCCTGGCGGTGACGCAGATGGAAGGCGTGACACAGCAGAACGCGGCACTGGTCGAGCAGGCCGCCGCCGCGGCGCAGAGCCTGCTGCACCAGGCCGACGGGCTGGTGGCCGAAGTGGGGCGGTTCGAGGTGGAGGCGCAAGCGGCGCCGGCTACCGAAGCGGTGATGCCCGCCGCACTCGCGCCCGCCGTCCGGCCAGTGTCTCGGGCCATGCGCGCTGTTCAGCCCGCTGTTCAGCCCGTAGTTCAGTCCGTTGTTCCGCCCGTTGTTCCACCCGTTATTCCACGCACCACGGCCGCCGCGAAGCGGATGGCAGGGGCGGCGCGCGCCACGGCGCCGGTCAGCAAGCCATCCAGCCAGCCCTCCACGCCTGCCGTTGTCCCAACCTCCGCGCCTACGCCGCCGCGTGTGCCCCGCGCTCCTGCCGCGCCTGCGCCATCGCGCCCGCACCGGGCCCCTGCCGTGGCCACTCGCCAGCCCGCCGTGCCCGCCGCGGTGCGCGCCCCGATCGAGCGCAAGCCGCAGAAGTCCGTGCTGCCGGCACGCACGCCAGCCCTGCCGATCCGCACGCGCCCGGCCGTCACACACCGCCGCCAGGAGCCTGTGCTGCCGGTCGCGCCGCGCCGTCGCGCAGCCCAGCCGGCCATGGCCGACGGCGGCGACTGGGAAACGTTCTGAGCCGATCCGGCCCGGCGCGCCAGCGGCCCTGGCGCGCCGGGGCACGGCAAGCACCAGCGGCGGGAAGCGCCTACAATAGCCGCTCTCCTTGACTCCGCAACAAGAGCAGGACCGGTCACCGCGCAGCCTCGCAGCGCGGCTAGCCGCGATCCTGCCGTCCGCAGGTGCACATGACCGCCGTCCCCTCCCAGCCGCCGTCCCACGCGGCCGTCGCCGCTGCCCCTTCCGCTTCGTCAGGCGTTCCTGCCGCCACGACCCCGCCTTCGGCCCCGCACAATACCGGCGCGCCCATGCCCCCTGTGCCGGTCATGCAGGTGATCTTCGGGCTGATGCTGGCGATCCTGCTGGGCGCGCTGGAGCAGTCGATCGTCGCCGTGGTGCTGCCCGAGATCGCGCTGCAGCTCAACGGCTTCGACAACATGGCGTGGGTGATCTCCGCCTACCTGGTGGCATCGACCGTCACCACGCCGATCTACGGCAAGCTTTCCGATCTGCTCGGCCGGCGTTCGGTGCTGTCCTTCGCCATCGTGCTGTTCCTGCTGGCTTCCGTCGCCTGCGCGCTGGCGCAGACCATGCCGCAGCTGATCCTTGCGCGCATCCTGCAGGGCCTGGGTGGCGGCGGGCTGTTGTCGGTGTCGCAGGCGACCATTGCCGACGTGGTGCCGCTGCGCGAGCGCGGCCGCTACCAGGGTTATGTCAGCGGGGTGTGGGCCGTGGCGAGCATGGCCGGCCCGGTGATCGGCGGCTACCTGGCGCACTTCCTGTCATGGCGCTGGATCTTCTGGATCAACCTGCCGCTGGCGCTGCTGGCGCTGGTGACCGTGCGGCGCGCGCTGCGCCACCTGCCCGCGGGCGGGCGCCGCCACCGGATCGACTACCTGGGCGCGCTGCTGTTCGGCGCGGGGCTGAGCGGCGTGCTGGTGTTCCTGACGCGGCTCGGCCAGGGCCAGTCGCCGTCGCGGCCCGATACGCTGGCGATGCTGCTGGCTGGCCTTGCGTGCCTGGGACTCTTCATCTGGCAGGAACGTCGCGCGGCCGATCCCGTCATCCCGCTGGCGATGCTGCGCGTGCCCACCGTGGCGATCTGCTGCATCACGCTGTTCCTGTGCTTCTTCCAGCTGATCGCCATGTCGGTGCTGTTGCCGCTGCGCTTCCAGGTGGTGGCCGGCGCGCAGGCCGATGCGGCCGCGCTGCGGCTGGTGCCGCTGACGCTGGCCATCCCCTTCGGCGCGTTTGCGGCGGGCCGGCTGATGTCGTGGAGCGGGCGCTACAAGCCGCTGCAGATGGCCGGCGCGCTGGTGGCGCCGCTGGCGATCGTGGCGCTGGCATTTGTCGATCCGCGCGCGGCGTGGCTGTGCGCGCTGGTGATGGTGGTGCTCGGGCTGGCGATCGGCCTGCAGCTGCCCAGCGGGCTGGTGGCGACGCAGAACGCCGTGCCGCTGCAGCATGTCGGCGTCGCCACCGCGTTGACCGCGTTCTCGCGCATGCTCGGCGGCGCGGTCGGCGTGGCGGTGCTGACCACGGTGCTGCTCGCGCTGCTGCGGCACGGCGGCATGGCGGTCAGTGACCTGGGCGGTGGCGAAGACGTGCTGATGCAGTTGTTCCGGCGCGTGATGGCGGGCTCGCAGGATGGCGGCGATGCCGCGGCGGTGCGCCAGGGCGCCGAGCATGCCTTCCGGCTGCTGTTGCTGATGAGCGCGGCGGTATCGCTGCTGGCGCCGTTCCTGGTGGCTCGGCTGCCGGAGACAGCGCTGCGCGGCAGCGTCGGCAGCGCAGCAGCGGCCGCGGAGTAAACGCACCGAAGGCTGGGCCGGGATGTCCTAGCCCGCAGCTCCGCCCACATTGCCGCCGCGGGCCACGCGCCGCCGTGCCCGCGCGGCCAGCCCCGCGCCCAGGGCCCAGCGCAGCGCCGGCGCGAGCACGCGCATGCCGGCCCGCGTGGCCGAGCGCCCCAGCGAAGGTCCGTCGAGCTCAAGCTGCTGCCGCGCCCACGGTGGCAGCAAGGCTATGCCGGCATCGGCCATGATCCGCACCGCCGGTTGCAGCAGCGGGTTGGCCACCGGCATCCTGCGCACCAGCCGCACCACTTCACGGGTGCGCTCGCTGGCCTGCAGCTGGGGCCGCATCGCTTCCAGGTAGGCCGCCACCGCCGCGCGCGAGCGTGGAACGTCGGCCGCGCCGAGCAGCAGCGCGATGCGCGCGACCTCGTCGTAATAGCGGTCCTGCTCGGCCTCGCCCAGCGGCCCGACATAGCGCAGGTAGCCCGCCATGAAGCTCGACACCTCGGCCACATGCACCCACGTCAGCAGCGCCGGATCCGTTGCCGCATAGTGCCGGCCGTCCGGCGCCACGCCGCTCACGCCGGCATGGATGCGCCGCACGCGCCCGATCAGCGCCATGGCATCGCCGCGGCTGCCGTAGGTGGTGCCGGCAATAAACTGCGCGGTGCGGCCCAGCCGGCCCTGCATGTCGGTGCGAAAGCTGGAGTGGTCCCACACGCCGGCCAGCGCCAGCGGATGCAGCGTCTGCAACAGCAGCGCGCTGACGCCGCCGGCCAGCATTGCCGGAAAGTCCGCATGCACGCGCCAGCAGACCGCGTCGGGACCGAACAGGCCGGGGTCGCCGGGCGGGTTGTCATAGTCGAGGCTGAGGCCGGAATTGCTGCGCGTCAGCGCGCGCACGTGCGCGCCGGCGTGCGCGCGCACCCGGGCCATTGGCCCTCGCGCGCTGCGTTCGCGCCGGGCGTGGCGGGAGAGCGCGGGATCGGCGGAGTTGGCGGAGTTGGCGGGATCGGTGTGGCTGGACAAGACCGTGTGGCAAGAAGACGTCACGGCCAGCATACACGGTAAGCCGCGGACGCGCGCGAACTGGCTGCCGCGGCAAACCGGCAGCGGCAACCTGAGAAAAAAGGGCCGGATCTTCCGTTCGGAAGACCCGGCCGATCAAGTTCCGGCGTATGCCCCTGCGGCTGCACCGCATGTTGCTGCCGCACATACCCGGATAGCTGCCTCTATGTCAGCAGGCAAGCCTGACTGCTGGAACTACTGCTGGCGTTGTCCGCCTTGCTGGCCGCCCTGACCGCCCTGACCGCCCTGTTGGCCGCCCTGACCGCCCTGCTGACCACTGCGTTGACCGCTTTGCTGGCCCGGTTGCGAGCTGCCGCGATCCTGCTGTTGCTGTTGGCCTTGACCGCGGTCCTGGTTACCCATTTGACCGCCGCCTTGTTGTTTTTCCATGTCAGATTGTTGGCCGCCGCGTTGGCCAGACTGCTGTTCCTGCTGCTTTTGGCCCGACTGCGATTGACCCGGCTGTTGCTGCTGTCCCATTGCTAGTCTCCTTGACGCGGCGGACTGCCGCATTCCCGGTTTTGCAATCGCCATGCCAAGCGCGCACGTGCCGGCAGCGGGCTTGCCGTGGCCGGCCGCGCCGCATGCTGCACCCGTCCGGGCTGCCCGCTTTTACAACAGGTGGCCCGATTTACACACCCCTGTCGAAGCGGGGCTTGCGTGGCGTTGGGCGAACACGCGGGTATGGAGTTTGCAGTCAGGCAAGGTGCCAGCAGTCCCGCGTGCCAGCAGCGAACGCGGCGAGGCGCTGGGAACCTGTACAGGAGACACATCCATGCGAATTTCCCGATTTTCCGCGCGCAGCCTCAGGCTGGCCTGCGTGGCCGCGGCGCTGGCGGCGGCTGCAGGCGCCGCGCAGGCGCTCGATAAAAGTGGCCTGATCTTCATCGCGGCCGACAACACGCCGGCGGCGCCGGTCAACTCCGCGCCAGGCATGCCGGGCCGGGCCGACCCGGATCGCGGCGCCAGCGCCGACATGAATGCCGACAAAGCCAAGCAGGCGGTCGAGGATGGCGCCATCACCACCAAGATCAAGACCAAGCTGCTGACCGCCAAGGATCTGAAGTCGACCGGCATCCACGTGAAGACGAAGAACGGCACGGTTGATGTGGGCGGCACGGTGCCAAGCCAGCAACAGCATGACCTCGCGCTGGACACGATCCGCAGTGTGGAAGGCGTGACGTCGGTGAACGATAACCTCAAGGTGACTTCGCGCTGATTGCGTGAAGCGCAATGCCCGGCACGCCGGTGCCCCGCGTCCGCCCTTGTGGGAAACGGGGGCACCGGCGCCGCCGCCGGCTTCAGGATTTCAGCTAGGCGGCTTTGCGGCGTGTCGTGCCGGTGCTCTTGCGTGCGGTGGCATGAGTCTTGGCGTGGGACTTGGCCGGCGCATGCTTGGTCGCGCTAGCGCGCTTCGCCGTTTTCCGCTTTGCCGGTGCCTTCTTCGCCGCGGCATGGCGCGCAGGCGTCTTGCGGCGGCCGCGGCTTGCGCCGGCGCGGTCGTCTTCGGCCCCGGTTTCCTCCACTGCTTCCTCCGCGGGTTTCGCGCGGCCCCGGCCCTTGCCCTCGTCCCCCTTGCCGCGCTCGCCCAGGCTCTTGCGCAGCAGCGCCACCATGTCGATGACCTTCGCGCTGCGTCGCGGCGCTTCTTCGTCCTCGGTGGGCTGGGTCAGCTGATGAGTCTTGCCGGATTCGATCTTCTCTTCGATGCGCGCCATCATGTCGTCGCGATAGGTATCGCGATACTGCTCTGGCTGCCAGTCCTCGGTCATGTCCTCGACCAGCTTGGTTGCCATCGCGATCTCGCGCGCTTGGGCACCGCTGCCCCTGGCGCTCGACGCCTTCGGCAGGCGCAGCTCTGATATCGGCAGCACCTCGTCGGCAAAGCGCATGGTATTGAGCACCAGCGCGTTGTCGTGCACCAGCATCGCCGCCAGGTGCTGGCGGTTGCGCAGCACCACCAGCGCCAGCGCGGCGCGGCCGGTGCGCCGCATCGTCGCATGCAGCAGCGCATAGCCGCGGTCGCCGCGCTTGTCCGGCTCGAGGTAGTAGGGAGTGTCGAAGAAGTAGGGCGGAATGCTTTCCGCCTCGACAAAACTGACGATGTCGACCGTCTGCGTGGCCTCGACGTTGGCCTGGCGGAAATCCTCGTCATTCAGCAGCACGTACTCGTCCTTGGCGTACTGGTAGCCCTTGACGATGTGCTCCTTGTCGACCGGCTTGCCGGTGCTCTTGTTGATGCGCTGGTAGCCCACCGGAGCCATGTCGCGCGCGTCTAGCAGGTCGAGGTCGAGCGTCTGGCTGCGGGAGGCCGGCCGCAGTACGACCGGGATATTGACGAGGCCAAAGGTAATGGCGCCTTTCCAGATGATACGGGACACTTGACGGCTCCTTGAATGGCTCCTTTATCGCGCGCGCGTTGCGGCGGCGGTGGCGGCTGGTCGCCCGGTGGCGGGTCGGAGACGGGTTCGGGAGGGCCCGGCGGCGGCTCGGGCGGCGGCACTTCCGGCTCTCGCGGAGGGATGTCGGGGTCGGGTGTGGTATGCACGTAGGCTCCTTGTCAGGGTGGCTGGCGGACCGGCATGGCCAGGCGGCTAGGCACGTTCCTTGAGCGTATCGAGCAGGTGCGTCAGCGCGTCCAGGTCGGCCGGCTTGACCAGGTGCTGGTCGAAGCCCGCTTCCATCGCGCGCCGGCGGTCCTCGGGCTGGCCGAAGCCGGTCAATGCGACCAGCGTGGCGCCGCGCATCTCGGGCAGCGCGCGCAGCCGGCGCGCGGTCTCGAAGCCGTCCATGGCCGGCATGCCGAGGTCCAGCAGCACCACTTCCGGGCGCGCGGCGGTGGCGAGCGCGACAGCGGTAGGCCCGTCCGGCGCGGTCACCACGGTGTGGCCCATGGTCTGCAGCGTCATGGTCATGGCTTCGAGCGCGTCGGCGTTGTCGTCCACCACCATGACCCGCCGCGACACGCCGCTGTGCGCCGCGGACTTGCCGGTGCCGGGGTGCCACTTGTGCCACGGCTCGACCGGCAGCGTGACGGTGAAGGTGCTGCCCTGGCCAGGGCCGGGACTGTCGGCGCGGATCGTGCCGCCATGCAGCACGACCAGCTTCTGCACCAGCGTCAGGCCGATGCCGGGCCCGTCGTGCGGGAAGACATTGGGCGCTATGGCGTTGCCGCGGTTGGCGGTATCGATGCTGCTGGCTTTGCCGGCGTGGTCATCGGCGGGATCGTGCGGGGCCAGCGGGTCGAACAGCAGCCGCTGCAGTGCCTCGGACAGCCCGGTGCCGTTGTCGCGCACACGCACCGTGACATAGCTGCCGGCGGAAGCGCTGGCCGGATCCTGGTCAAGCGTGGCATCGACCGTGATCTGGCCGCCCGCGGGTGTGTAGGCGGCGGCATTGTGCAGCAGGTTGCTGAAGATCTGCGTCAGCCGCACCAGGTCGCCGCGCACCGGCAGCGGCTGCTCGGGCAGCGACAGGCGCAGCGTGTGGCGGTAGGCCTCGATCTCCGGCCGCACGGCTTCGACCGCGGTGTTGAGCGCGGCGCGCAGTTCGACCAGGTCCTGCCGCAGTGTGATGCGGCCCTGGTTGAAGCGCGAGATATCGAGCAGCTCGTCGACCAGCCGGGTCAGGTGGTGCAGCTGGCGGCCGATGATGTCGCGCGCGCGGAACATGTCCTCGCGCGAGGGCGACAGCTGCTGCAGCATGTCGGCGGCGCTGCGCAGCGGGGCGAGCGGGTTGCGCAACTCATGGGCGAGCATGGCCAGGAACTGGTCCTTGCGCCGCTCCTCGTCGCGCAGCGCGCGTTCGGCGCGGTTCTGCAGGGTCACGTCCTGGCAGATGCCGGCAATGCGCAACGGCCGGGCATTGTCTGGATCGGCGCGCGCGGGCGCCCGACCCGCGCCATGCACGGGATAGGCGCGCGCGCGGATCTCGCGCAACTGGCCGTCCGGCCGCGTCATCTGGAATTCGATATCCATGCGGCCGTCGTTCATCATGCTGGCGAGAGCAGCCTCGACGCGCGCGCGGTCAGCCGGGATAAGGCGGTCCAGGCAGCGGGGCGGGTCTTCCATGACGTCCGCAGCCGGATGCCCCCACAGCGCCTCGAACGAGGGGCTGACGAACAGCAGCCGCCGGTCGGCGGGATCGAGGATCCAGACCACGTCGGCCAGCGATTCCGCCAGTTGGCGGAACAGGTCCTCGTTGTCGTGCAGTGCCTGCGTGGTGCGGTAGTAGGCATCCTCGGCCCCGCGCAGCCGCAGCAGCGCCTGGATGCTCGACAGGACTTCCTCGGGCTCGGCCGGTTCGACCAGGTAGCCGTCGGCCCCGCAGTTCAGCGCCTCGACCCGCTGGCGCGCCTGGGGCTCGCCGGGCGAGGTCAGCAGCACCAGGGTGCGCGCGATCTCCGGGTCGTCCTTGATCAGCCTGCACACCTCCAGTCCACTGATATCGGGCAGGCGCGATGACAGCAGCACCAGCGCCGGCGCATGCTGGCGCACCAGCGCCAGCGCCGACTGGCCGGTGGCCGCCTCGATCACGGAAAACTCGCCGCGATGCAGGATGCGGCTCTTGACGTAGCGCGGTCCCTCGCGGTCCTCGACGTTGAGGATCAGCGGAGCGCGATTGGCTTGCGGGCGCATGGCGTCACGCTGACGCGCGCTTTCGCGCACGTCCGCAAGCGATCACCGGCGTGCAGGAGCGCGGCCGGTTCGGAAGCAGGTAAAAGCGTCCCGGGGCCATCCCCTCATGTGCAAATCTTGCACGGTCTGGCAGCGCCCAGGCTGTAGTAATTACATGCATGCAGAAGTGATCCATTGCGTTCCCCCTTGTGGCGGCTCATCCACGGGCCCTCGACGAGGCCGTTGGTGCTTCGCCGTGGCAAGAGGCGTGCCGGGACCCGGCGCCGGCAAACTGGCGCAGACTGGCTTCAGCGGCGAGCAGCCTCGCCGCTATGTGCCTCGGCGCTCGGCGAGGTACCGCCGTGCGGGCCGGTCGAACCGGGAGCTTCGGCGGCCTTCTGCGGGATCCTGCCGGCGTCGGTGGCGCCCGCCGGGCTGGCGCCCTTGCCGAAGCGCGCGGCCAGCGTGTCCTGCACGCGGGCGAGGGCGTCGGCCTGTTGCTTGGCCGTCTCCGCTTCCTTGGCCTTCTTGGCTTCGGCCGCCTGCTGTTGTTCGGCAGTGGGTGCCGGCAGCCGCGCATGCACCGGCGCGGCGGCGAACGACAGCATCGCGCAGGAAACCAGCAGACGGCGCAACGCGCGCCGGCTGTGCGGCGCGCCGGAGCCAGCGCCGCCACCGCCGGCGGCACGGATCATTCCGGGAATGCTGAGGTGGGTCATTGCGGCCTCTCCATAGGTTGCAGCCCGGCGCTCACGCCGGTCGTCTATGGAAAGCGGCGCAAGAAATGTGCCGCGGGTGTGCCCCAGCCGGGCCGCGACATGGCTCAGCCGGCGCGCCCGAGCCGTGCCGCGGCGCGGGTGATGGCCTGCCGCACGCCGGCATAGCCGGCCCACGGATCATCGGCCTGCAAGGCCTCCAGCCGCGGGCCCACGTTGGCGACGGTCCATTGCGCCGCGCTCTCCAGCGTCTCGAGTTCTTCCCATGAGACCGGGATCGATACGCCCAGCCCCGGTCGTGCGCGTGCCGAGAACGCCGCGACGGTGGTCGCGCCGACACCATTGCGCAGGTAATCGATGAAAATCTTCCCTACGCGATTGCGCGCACCGCTCTTGGCGACGAAGCGCTGCGGGATGGTGGCGGCGACATGGCGCACCACGTCCTGCGCAAACTCCTTGATCTCGTCCCAGCCGGCGCGCGGCGTGACCGGCACCACCACGTGCAGGCCCTTGCCGCCGCTGGTCTTCAGGAAGCTGGCCAGGCCAAGCTCGTCGAGCAGTGCCTTCATCAGCGCGGCGGCCTCCTGCATCTGGTCCCAGGGCACGCCTTCGCCGGGGTCCAGGTCAAAGATGATGCGGTTGGGCCGGTCCATGCTGCGTTTGCTGGCGTTCCAGGTGTGGAACTCGACCACGTTGAGCTGGGCTGCCGAGACCAGCGCTTCGGCCGACACGATCTCAAGCAGCGCGGGATGCCCCGGCCACAGCGACGGGTCCAGGAGGTTGATGCCATCGACGCGCAGCGTGTCGCCATGGCGCTGGAAGAACTGTTCGCCGCCCACGCCGGCAGGGGCGCGCACCATTGCGATCGGGCGGCCGCGCAGGTGCGGCAGCATCAGCTGTGCGGCCTGCTCGTAGTAGCGCACCAGGTCGCCCTTGGTCAGGCCGGAGGCGGTGTCGATCACGCGTTCGGCATGGCTGATCCTGACCTTGCCGCCCAGTGCCGTGGGCTGCTTGCCGAGGGCGCCGGCTCTGGCGGCTTTTGCCGGAGTTTCGTTAGCCGTCTTTGAGGCCGACTTCGCAGCGGTCTTTGCGGCGGTCTTCGCGGCGGTGCCGGCGGTGCGCTTCGCGGGGGGCTTCGCCGCAGCCTTCCCCGAAGTCTTCGCTGCGGCCTTCTTCCCCTTGCCGGCCGGTGCCGCCGGCATCTCGACCGACACCGCGCCGGCGGGCTTGTCGGCGCGCAGCCCGTGGAACACGGCATGGCGCACGCGGCCTTCTCGGGTCCAGCTGCCGAACGACACCTCGGCCACCAGCTTCGGCCGCACCCAGTGCCCCTTCACGCCGGCCGGCACGGTCGCGAACGGCGGCGCATCGGCGCGCAGCGCATCCAGCTGCGCGCGCAGTTCGCCAAGCATGCGCGTGTCGAAGCCGGTGCCGACATTGCCGGCATAGCGCAGCCGTCCGCCGCTGTCGTGCACGCCGAGCAGCAGCGAGCCGATGCCGGTGCGGCTGCCCCTGGGGTCGGTAAAGCCCGCCACCACGAATTCCTGGCGCAAGGTGCATTTAAGCTTGATCCAGGTGTTGCTGCGCGTGCTGACATAACTGGAATCGGCGCGCTTGCCGATCACGCCTTCGAGCTTCATGCGGCAGGCGGCGTCGAGCATTTCTTCGGGGGCGGCCTCGAAGTCCTCGCTGAACTGCAGCCGCGGCGCGGTGTTGCCGGCGAAGATACGCCGCAGCAGCGCGCGGCGCCCGGCCAGCGGCACCTTGCGCAGGTCATGGCCGGCATAGAAGGGCAGGTCGAACACGAAGTACTGGATGGCCTCGACGCGCGCGGTATCGAAGGCGTTCTGCAAGGCCTGGAAGTCGGTCTCGCCATGCGGGCCGAGCACCACGATCTCGCCGTCGAGCCAGCCGTCCGGCAGCCCAAGCGTGCCGACGTCGCGCGCCAGTGCGCGCAGCTTCGCGGTCCAGTCGTGGCCCTGGCGCGTGAACAGCCGCACGTCCTTGCCGTCGATGCGCGCCAGCACGCGGTAGCCGTCGAACTTGATCTCATAGCGCCAGGCCGCGGCGTCGGCCGGAGGCTTGTCGACCAGCGTGGCCAGCTGCGGCGCCAGCGCCAGCGGCAACGCCGCGCGCGGTGCCCCTGGCGGTGGCTTCAGTGCCTTGGCGCGGGTGGAGGCGTCCGCTTCGCCGCCGGAACCAGCCTTCCCGGCATGCTTTGCCGCCGGCCTGGCGGAGCGGCTGGCACCTTTTGCCTTGCGCGCCGTGCCGCCCAGCACGCTGTCGGGCAGTGCCTCGACCACCTCGAACTCTGCAGCCGGCACCGCGGCGTCGTCACGCTCCTTGATCAGCAGCCAGGCGTCCTGCTCCTTCTGCCGGCTGCCGTGCATGCGCACCAGCGTCCAGTGGCCATGCAGCTTCTCGCCGCGCAGTTCGAACTTGAGCTTGCCGGCGCGGTAGCCTGCCTCGGCGTCGCCGACCGGCACCCAGGTGCCGCGGTCCCATACGATCACCGTGCCCGCGCCGTAGTGCCCGGCGGGGATGACACCCTCGAAGCCGGCGTAGTCCATCGGATGGTCTTCGACGTGGACCGCCATGCGCTTGTCGTTCGGATCCAGGCTTGGGCCCTTGGGCACGGCCCAGCTTTTCAGCGTGCCGCCGAGTTCGAGCCGGAAGTCGTAGTGCAGCCGCCGCGCCGCATGCTTCTGGATCACGAACGACAGCTCGCCGGCGCGCTTGCGCGGCGCGCCGCGCGTGCGGGCGGAGGCACCGCCGGGCTCGGGCGTGGCGCCGAAGTCGCGCATGCGGCGGTATTTGTCCAGCGCGGCGCTGTCCGTGCTGCGGTTGCGGGCCGCCGCGCCGCTCTTGCGCGCAGCGGCAGGCGAGCCCTTGCGGGCAGGCCTGCCGCTGCGCGCGGTCGTACGCTTAGCCGCGGTGCGGCGGTCGCCGGAGTCCGGTCGCGTGGTCTTGGCCATGGCTGTCGCCGGTGGGGGGAAGATGCATCCAGCTTAGGCAGCACATGGCGCCACCGAAATCGGCGCCAGTCCTACAGTGGGAAGTGAGGCAGCCGTGTGGTCCCGCGCACGGCAGCGCGCGCCGGCCGGCATGTGGTTCTTACCGGACGTTGTAATTCTGCCGCGCGCCCGCTTCAGCTCGCGCGCGCTCGCGGGCCGGCGCCCATGGGAACGCAATTTGCGATGGATATTTGTGGTGCATTACCGGCGCTGAACCGTAGTCACGCCCGGCGCCGCGCCGGAAACCATCCCGAGGAGGAAGTGGCAGATGAAACTAACCCTGAAGAAAATCGGCTCGCAGGTGATCGTGCTGACCGGCGCCACCAGCGGCGTGGGCCTGATCACTGCGCGCAAGGCGGCCGCGCGGGGCGCGCGGCTGGTGCTGGTGGCGCGCAGCGAGGATTCGCTGCACACGCTGGCCGAAGAGCTGCGCGAGCAGGGCGCCGAAGTCATCACTGTCACCGCCGATGTGGGCCGGCATGAAGACGTCGCCAAGGTCGCGCAGGCCGCGATCGAGCGCTTCGGCAGCTTCGACACCTGGATCAACAACGCCGGCGTGACGATATTCGGCCGCCACGGCGACGTGCCGCTGGAAGACCAGCGGCGGCTGTTCGACACCAATTACTGGGGCACCGTCCATGGTTCGCTGGCGGCGGCCTCGCACCTGCGCGAATGCGGCGGCGCCATCATCAACATGGGCAGCGAGGCCTCCGACGGACCGCTGCCGCTGCAGAGCGCTTACGCGGCCTCGCAGCATGCGATCAAGGGCTTTACCGATTCGCTGCGCCTGGAGCTGGAACAGGAACAGGCACCGGTCAGCATCACGCTGATCAAGCCTGCCGGCCTGGAAACGCCGCTGGCCATGCATGCCAAGAACTTCCTCGACGTCGAGCCGCGCCTGCCGCCGCCGCTGTACGATCCGGCACTGGCCGCCGATGCAATCCTGTTCGCCGCCGAGAATCCGCGCCGCGATCTGTTCGTCGGCGGTGCGGCCAAGGCGTTCTCGGCGGCGGCGTATCACACGCCGCATACCTTCGACCGCTTCATGCGCCGTTTCATGGGCCGTGCCCAGCAGACGCGCCACCCGGCCGGCCCGCTCGAGGACAACACGCTGTACGGCAGCGGCAGCGGCCTGCAGGAGCGCAGCGGCACGCGCACCGCCTTGCAGTCGTGCCCCTATACGACCACGGCGCGCCATCCCGTGCTTGCCACCGCGCTGGTCGTCGGCGCGTCCGCCGCGCTGGCGGCCATGGTGCAGCGGCGCCGGGGACGTTAGCCCGCAGGCCCGTCACGGCCACGCCGGCAGCCGGCCCGTCGCCTCGCGTATGCCGCAGTCGCGACCGGTGCCACGAACACCTATCATGGTTCTGGATGCCCGCTGACTGGCGGGCATTTAGCCGTGCCGAAGGCGTGCCGCATGCCAGCCATGGTGGCATGCCGGACGTTCACATCCGCCGTTATCGAACGGCCTGCCATGTTCGTCCACTACCACACAGGGTTTGTCCATGTCGGAGCCGCAAGCGGCAAAAGGTGCCCGCGCGCCACATCTGGCAGCGGCGGGAGGCGTTCTCCCCGGGCAGGCCGGCCAGCCCGCCGTTGAGCAATACCGGCGCCTGCTGGATGCGGTCGAGGACGTGGCGGTGTTCGAAACGGATGCGGAAGGCCGCATCGTGGCATGGCCCGACGCCGCGCGGCGCGTATTCGGCTACCGCGCCGAAGACATCGCCAGCCGCCATTTCTCCTGCCTGCATCGCGCCGACGATATCGCCGCCGGGTTGCCGCTGCAGTGGCAGCAGGCCGCGGCGCAAGCCGGCAGCGCCCGCGACCGGGGCTGGCGCGTGCGCCGCGACGGCAGCCAGTTGCAGGCCGCCTGTGTCATGCACGCGAGCGCGGGCGGCTTCGTGGTGGCTTGCCGCGATATCACCGTGCAGGAAGCCGCTTCCGAGCACGCCCGCCTGGCCGAGTCGCGCCTGGAGCTGCTGGCCGACAATTTGCCCGGCACCGCGGTCTGCGAACTGGACCTGGATGGCACCATCCGCAGCTGGAACGTCGGCGCGCAGGCCGTGACCGGGTACGCGGCGGCCGACGCGATCGGCAAGCCGCTGGCGCTGCTGTACACCGGGCCGGATGCCGCGGCCGGGCGTGACCGCACGGCGCTCGAAGCCGCGCGCGCCTGCGGCCAGTGGGCCGGCGACGAGCGCCTGGCACGTCAGGATGGCACGATCGTGCGCTGCCAGACCCGCATGGTGCTGGTGCGCGATGCCGCGGGCTGCCCGCTCGGGCTGCTCTGGACCGCGCGCGACATCAGCGACGCGCTGCGCCTGGAGCTGCTCGAATCCGGCAACCGGCGCCTGCAATCCTTCCTTGCCATCCTCGCGCACGAACTGCGCAACCCGCTCGCACCCGTGCGCAATGCGGTCGAGGTGATCGCGCTGACGCCGGATGCCGATACCCGCATCCGCCATTGCGCCGCGATCATCGACCGGCAGCTGCGCCAGCTCGAGCGGCTGGTCAATGACCTGCTGGATGTCGGCCGCGTGACCGCGGGCAAGATGAAGATGGAACTGACGCCGACGTCTTACAACGACGTGGTCAGCAACAGCCTGGAGGCGATCCGGCCGGTGCTCGATGCCGCCGGCCAGCAGCTGGTGGCGGAGCTGCCCGCGGTATCGCCGCACGTGCGCGCCGATGCCAACCGGCTGGGGCAGGTGCTGCTCAACCTGCTCAGCAACGCCACCAAGTACACCCCGCGCGGGGGCACCGTCAGCGTGCGGGTCCACGTGGAGCCGGCACGCGTGGTGACGACCGTCTCGGATACCGGCCGTGGCCTGCCGCCGGGGGCGCTGGACCGGATCTTCAACCTGTTCTCGCAGGAAGCCGAGGCCGGCAGCCGCAGCGGGCTCGGCGTCGGGCTGGCGCTGGCCAAGGCCGTGGTCGAGGCGCACGGCGGCGCGATCCAGGCCGACAGCCCCGGGCCAGGCAAGGGCAGCACCTTCACCGTGATCCTGCCGCGCGCCGGCGCGCCGCGCCGCGAAGCGGCCGCACCGGCGCCAGGAACGCCGCCGCGGCGGCGCGTGCTGGTGGTCGACGACAATGCCGATTCCGCCGACAGCATGGCCGAACTGCTGATCATGCTCGGCCACGATGCGCGCGCGGCCCATGGCGGCTACCAGGCGCTGGAGATGGCTGGCAGCTTTCGCCCGGACTGCGTGCTGCTGGACCTGGAAATGCCCGACATATCGGGTTATGAAGTCCTGCAGGCGTTGCGCCAGACCTGCGGCGCGGAGGTGCGCTTCCTGGCGCTGACCGGGCGCGGCACGCCGGAGGACCAGCGGCGCAGCAGGCTGGCCGGCTTCCATGCGCACCTGACCAAGCCGCTGGCGATCGACGCGCTGTTGCGCGCGCTGGCCGATCCGGCCAACGGCACGTCGCCGTCTCAGAGCGACCGGTAGGCGTCCAGCCGGTTGTACAGCGTCTTCAGGCTGATGCCGAGGGCGCGCGCCGCCTGGCGCTTGTCGCCGTCGAAGCGCGCCAGCGTGGCCATGATGATCTCGCGCTGGGTATCGGCGAGCGTGGTGCCCACGCGCACATTGACCACGCCGTCCACGGTGGTGGGCCGCGGCGGCTGCGTGGCCAGGTTGGGATTGCCGATCTCGACCACCTTGTCGGCGAGGATAAAGGCACGGTAGACCGCGTTCTTCAGCTCGCGCACGTTGCCCGGCCAGTCATAGCGCGCCAGCCGCTCGAGCGAAGCGGCCGAGAAGGCCTTGTCGCTGTGTTCCATCGCGTTGTATTCGGCGAGGAAGTGCCGCGCCAGCGGCACGATATCGTCCGGGCGCTCGCGCAGTGGCGGGATATGCAGCGGAAACACGGCCAGCCGGTACAGCAGGTCTTCGCGCAACTGGCCGGTGCGCACGGCCTCGACCGGGTCGCGGTTGGTCGCGGCCAGGATGCGCACGTCGGTGACGATCAGCGTATCGCCGCCGACGCGGTGGAAGGTGCGGCTTTCCAGGACCCGCAACAGTTTGATCTGCATCTCGAGCGGCATTTCGGTGACTTCGTCCAGGAACAGGGTGCCACCCTGCGCCTGCTCGAAGTACCCCGCCTTCTGCTCGATCGCGCCGGTAAAGCCGCCTTTCTCGTGCCCGAACAGCTCCGACTCGATCAGCGTCGGCTGGATCGCGCCGCAGTTGACGGCGATAAAGGGGCCGTTGCGCCGCGCGCTGCGCTCATGCACGGCGCGCGCGACCACTTCCTTGCCCGAGCCGCTTTCCCCCACCGCCAGCATGGTGACATCGGTCGGCGCCACCCGCTCCACCTGCGCCATCAGGCGCTGCATGGCGGGGGCGGTGCTTTCCCACAGCAGCGAGACCTGCGAGGGCACGGCGCGGCGCGGCGCGCCTTCCCCGGCCGCGGGGGAGAGAGTTGCCTGGCGGGTTGTGGCGGGGACGGCGGCGCTGCGCCGCGGAGGCGTGGTGGTCACTGGCACGATCGAAGGCAGGGCCTGGCGAGCTTGTCGTGTGAGGGTGGGAAGTTCCTATGCTAGCCTTTGCCACAGGGCCTTGCCATAGCCACGCGGTCGCGCGCGGAAAGGTCCGACAGCGGTGTCAGACAGACACCGGCAATCACGGCGCCAGGCCCCGCTTAGACTTGCATTACGCAGTGGACTGGCAGTACGCAGTCGGAACCGTGCCGCCCCTGTCCTGAATTGCCCGGCATGCCGGCCGCGCTTCGCATGGAGCGCGGCGGCTACTGCACCTGTGTCGGCCGGGAAATCGGACAGAGCGTTTTTGCAGGTTTCGCAGAAGTTTCCATTAGGTCTCACTGACGGAACGTATGCCCCACATCCTGATTGTCGATGACGATGAAAACGCATGTGCCGCGCTGGCGGAGATCGTGGCCATGGAAGGTTTCACTTCCGCTACCGCCGGCAGCCTGCGCGAAGCCCGGCTGCAGTTCGGCTGGCACATGCCTGATGCGATCATCGCCGACCTGCGCCTGCCTGACGGCAACGGCATGGAACTGTTCGACGAGGTCGGGGCTTCCGGCGTCGAAGTGATCCTGACCACCGGCTATGCCAGCGTCGAGAGCGCGGTCGAGGCGCTGCGCGCCGGCGCTACCGACTACCTGGTCAAGCCGATCAACGTGGCGCGGCTGCAGACCGTGCTCAAGCGCCTGGCCACCACCGGCGAGCTGCGCGCAGAGATCCATTCGCTGCGCGGCGAACTGCGCCGCTATGGCCGCTTCGGCCGGCTGATGGGCAGTTCGGAGGTGATGCAGACGGTCTATGACCAGCTCGCGCGCGTGGCGCCCACCGAGGCCACGGTGCTGCTGATCGGCGAAAGCGGCACCGGCAAGGAACTGGCCGCGCAGACCGTGCACGAGCTGTCGTCGCGGCGCCGGCAGCCTTTCCTCGCGGTCAATTGCGGCGCGATCTCCCCCACGCTGATCGAAAGCGAGATGTTCGGCCACGAGCGCGGCAGCTTCACCGGCGCCGACCGCCAGCACAAAGGTTATTTCGAGCGCGCCGACGGCGGCACGCTGTTTCTCGACGAAATCACCGAGATGCCGGCCGAACTGCAGGTCAAGCTGCTGCGCGTGCTGGAGACCGGCACCTTCATGCGGGTGGGCACCAACCGCGAATGCCATGCCGACGTGCGCGTGCTGGCCGCCACCAACCGCAACCCCGAAGAGGCCGTGGCCGACGGCAAGCTGCGCGCCGACCTGTTCCACCGCCTGAACGTGTTCCCGGTGGAGCTGCCGCCGCTGCGCGCGCGCGGCGACGACGTGATCCAGATCGCCAACCTGATGCTGGACCAGCTCAATGGCGAGCAGGGCACGCAGCGGCGCTTCGCTTCCAACGTGCTCGACAGCCTGCGCCTGCATGCCTGGCCGGGCAATGTGCGCGAGCTGCGCAATTTTGTGCAGCGCGCCTTTATCATGGCCGACGAGGACCTCATTACCGAGGTGCAGGTGCCGCTGCAGGTGGCGGCCACGCAGGCGCCAGGCGCGGCGGTGGTGTCGGTGCCGGTAGGCATGTCGCTGGCCGATGCCGACCGCCAGCTGATCTTCGCCACGCTGGAGCAGTGCGCCGGCGTCAAGAAGCATGCTGCCGAGATACTCGGTATCAGCCTGAAGACTTTGTACAACCGGCTGGAAGATTATGCCGCCCGCGGGGAGCTGCCCGAGTGGCTGCGCGCCTCGCGCAATGACACGGGATCCTCCGCGACCGGTTGACTGGCCTGGGACGACATGCGGGCTGGCTCCCAGCGCTGCGCGCAGCACGTTTCTTGCTTCTACGCCAAGCAGCCAACCTGGCCGACCAGACGCCAATCCGACCATGACGCAACCGCAGCCGCCGTCCAACCAGCCGGATGTTTCCAACGACCATTCCACGGATGTGGCCGCGTGCGCGGACTCCGCCCACGCGGCCGTGGTGCGCGCGGTGCAGGAAGTCAGCACGCTGATCGAGCAGTCGGCACATGACCTGCGTTCATCGCTCAATGCCATCCAGAGCTGGGCCTACGTGCTGGACCGCGCCTTCGATACGGCGCCGGCCCCGGCGCAGCGCGCGCTCGACGGGATCCGCGCCGGCACCCAGCAGCAACTGGCGCTGATCGAGGAAATGGAAGAATCGGTGCGCCTGCTGGCCGACGAGCGCGCGCCCAGCTGGCAGCGCGTCGACCTGCTCGACGCGGCCGCGCAGGCCATTGCCGACCGCCGCCCGGCCGCCGAGGCCCGAGGGGTGCTGCTGGCCCCCGTCACCACCGACGGCGCGGGCGATGGCGCGTATGGCATCGACGGCGACGCGACCCGCCTCATCCCCTTGCTGCGGCACCTGCTGGTGCACTGCATCTGGCGCGCGCCGCCGGGGGGCTCGGTGGCGATGCATCTGTTCGGCGAGCCTGCCCATGTGAAGCTGCGCATCACCGAGAGCCCGCCGCTGGACCAGCAACGCAGCGCCAGCCGGCTGGCGACGCTGACCGACTTCTTCGGCCGCCGCGCCGCGGCCGACGGTGCCACGCCGGCGCGGCAGAGCACCGCGCTGCTGCTCACGCGGCGCATGGTCGAGATGCATGGCGCCCAGCTCAGCGCCGAAAGCGACGGCTGCGAAGCGGACAGGATCAGCGTCTGCATCGCCGTCAGGTTCCCGCGCCAGCCACGTATGGCGTGACTTGGCGCGTGCGCGCCCCATCCATCCTTTGCTTGACGATGTAGTTTTTACCGGCATGCCCGGCGCGGCGCGCATTGGCCCGGCGCCGGCGGCGCGCCCGGTGCGGTGCCTGGCGCGGTGCCCTGGCGGGAAAGTCGCGCGCGGCGCCAGCGCCTGCGTGTCTGGCCCGGCCTTTGCATAGGTCAGTCACTCAACCAAGGAGGGAACAACCATGCCTAACGCCAGCCGCAAGTCCGACAAGGCCGCGCAGGTTGCCCGCAAGCCGTCCGGCGCGAAATCCTCGGCATCCACAGCAAGATCCTCGGCCAAGCCTGGCGCGCGATCGGCCAGCAAGCCGGCCGCGAAGCCGACTGCAAAGACCGCGGCAAAGACCACGGCAAAGACCGCGACCAGGGCCTCGACCACGACCGCGGCAAAGCCGGCAGCGAAGTCCGCCGCCAAGCCTGCCGCGAAGGCCGCGAAGCCCACCGCAAAGCCCACCGCCAAGCCCGCCGCCAAGCCCGCCGCCAAGCCTGCCGCAAAGAGCGCGGCCCGGCCTGCGGCCAAGGCCTCGGCCCAGTCTGACAAGTCCCGGACCACGCGCGCCAGCGCCTCCGACAAGCCCGGCAAGGCCGGTACCGGGTCGCGCCCCGGGGCCAGGGCCGGCATGGGCACGGACAAGCCCCTGCGCGGCAAGGAAGCCAGGAGCTACCAGGCCGCCATCGACGACTCGCTGGAGATGACCTTCCCGGCCAGCGACCCGATCTCGCCGAGCGCCGCCATGCATGCGGAAAAGAAAATGCAGACCGCGCGCGACGACGTCGACTGGAAGCTCAGGCGCGGCAGCGAGCAGCAGCCCGTGGGAGCCAAGCCGGCGGGCCAGCGCAAGGGTAGCGTGCGCGGCCGCTAGCGTAGCCGGTGGGCGATTCCGATCAACAAGACATGGAGCCAGCATGACCGTCATCGTCGCAGGTCGATTCGACAGCTTCAGTACCGCCGAATCCGTCGCCAGCCGCCTCAAGGCTCGCGGTTTCGCGGACCAGGATCTCAGCCTGTTCTACGTCAATCCGCCCGGGCAGCACGCCGCCTATGCGGTGGGCGGAGACCACGCGGCCGATGCCGGCGCACGCAAGTCCGGCGCCGGTGCGATTGCCGGCGTGGTGATCGGCGCCGCGGCCGGCGCAGCCGTGGGCGCGATGCTGGTGTCGTCGCTGGCTGCCGTGCCGCCGGTTTCGGTCCTGGTGCTGGTATTTGCCGTGGGCCTGGGCGCGTATCTCGGCTCGCTCGCGGGCGCGCTGGCGCTGGCGCGCGACGGGCGCCGCAACCCGGCGACCGGCCAGCCGCCGGTGCGCAACGCCGGCGTGCTGCTCGCCGCGCACGTTCCCAGCGGCGATACCGCCGCGGTCGCGGACCTGCTGCGCATGGAAGGCGCCAAGGACGTGGAGCGTGCCGACGGGCAATGGGTCGACGGCCGCTGGGTGGATTTCGATCCGCTGGTGCCGCCGGTGCCGGCAGGCGCGCGCCGCCAGGCTCAAGGCAGCCGGCCCCGCACGGAATGACTTTTTGCAGCGACTTGTTGCAGCCAACCCGAAACGGAGGTGTCCATGAATCCAGTCCAACCTGAATCCCCCGGCGAACAGCCGCGCGGCGCATCGATTGTCGGCGGCATCGACCGCAATTCCCCGGGCCCTGGCCCGTTCGTGATGGCCGCCGATACGCTCGAGGGCAACAAGGTGGTCGACCCGGCGGGCGACGACATCGGAACCATCGACCACATCATGATCGATGTCCTTGGCGGCCGGGTCGCCTATGCGGTGCTGGCCATGGGCGGCTTCCTCGGCATCGGCGAGAAGCTGTTTGCCTTGCCGTGGTCCGCGCTGACGCTGGACACGCGCCGCAAGTGCTTCGTGCTCGGCGTCGAGAAAGACCGGCTCAAGGCCGCGCCCGGGTTTGACAAGGACCACTGGCCAAGCATGGCCGATTCGCAGTGGGCCACCAGTATCCACCAGTACTACGGCATTTCGCCGTATTGGGAAGCGGACCGCTACGATCCGTGGGGCTGACCCCGGGAGGCAGCGTTGCTTGCCAGCGAGCGATGAACGAGGCGCCGGATTCGATCCGGCGCCTCTGTTTTTTGGAGTCAGACCTTGTGGTTGATCTGTCCGTACGGGCGCTGCGAGGGGTCGGCCTGCATGCCGCTGTCTTCGGGCTGCGCCGGGGCCTCGGGTGGCGCTTCGCGGCGCAGCGACAGCGCGTTGTGCACGCCGAGCACGCCGGCGCTGATGGCCGCGGCTTTCTCGATGCGCTGCGCAGTGTCGACATCCTCGACGCAGCCCCGCATGGTGACCCGGCGATCCGAGACTTCGAGCGTCACGCCGTCGGGAAAGCGGCCGTCGAATGCCGCGGCGATCTCGGCGCGCACCGCCACGCGCAAGGCTTCGTCGTCGGCGGAGGATGGGGAAGGGGCGTTCTGGTTCATCTCGGCTCCTTGACAGAAAAACCATGTCCGGCGCAAGAAGCATTCCCGCGCGGGCGCGGACCGGCGTGCGCGCCGCGCGATGCGAAAACCCAAGCCCAATGCCTTGGTTGGCCACGCAAGTGCTGCGCGCGTTGTAGGACTGCGCCCGCTGCACGCCGGCCCCATGCACTCCATACAATGAAATCAGCATGCCGCCGCGCCGGCGGCGCGAACGAGCAAGCGCGAACGAGCAAGCGCAATCGAGGAGCGCAACGATGAGCAAGTCCAGCCCAAGACTGCCGGGCGTTGGTCATCAGCCAACGTCCGGCAAGCATGCCAGCATACTGCACGCGTTTGACCGCTTCGCGGGTGGTGCCACGCGCCATGCCGGCTCCCCCACCGCATTCGTGCTCGCGGTCGGCGTGGTGGCCGCCTGGGCCATCACCGGGCCCATGTTCGGATTCTCAGAGACCTGGCAGCTGGTCATCAACACCGGCACCACCATCGTCACCTTCCTGATGGTGTTCCTGATCCAGCAGAGCCAGAACAAGGACGCCGTCGCGGTCCACCTCAAGCTCAACGAGCTGCTGGCCTCGCACCGCGAAGCCAGCAACATGCTGGTCTCGATCGAAGACCTCGACGAGGAAGAGTTGCGGCAGCTGGCGATCTTCTACCGCCATCTGGCCGAGCTGGCCGACAAGGAAGACGGCGTCAAGATGAGCCATTCGCTGGACGAGGCGCGCGAAAACCACGAGGCCAAGCAGCACGCTCGCGCCTTGCGGCAGCGCCGGTCCGAGGACGGGGGCAGCGGCGCCGAAGCCCATGCCATTGCCGACGCCAGTCCATAGGCTGCAGCACGGGCCGCATGCCCCGACAGCCGTCAACTTGTCGCGCCAACCAGGTCATCGAGCAAGGAGCCAGCCGTGTCCGATCCAAACAAGGCAAGCCAGCGCAAGCAGATGGAAGCGGACGCCGCTGCGTCCCGCGCGGTCATGGTATACGGCTGCGATTCGCTGGGGCAGCCGGACAGCCACCTTGGCACCACCATGGCCAATATCGCGCGCAAGGTGGCCGGGATCGCGGGGATCAGCTACGCCGGTGCCTGGGATGAAGCCGCGCCGGGCCAGCCGCGGCCCTACCTGGTGCCCGCGCAGACGCTGGTCGGGCAGGACCTTGCCGCGCGCCTCGGCGTACACGGAGAGGGCGACCTGTTCGGTGGCGTGGTGCCGTACGCGTTCGTCGCCACCAAGGCGATCACGCACGGGCTGGTCGAGCCAGGCGCAGCCGCCCCTGAAGGATGGAGTGAGGCATTCGTGCAGCGCGTGGTCGGCGCCACGCTGCCCGGCTTCACCGCGTTCACCCTCGCCGACGCGCGCACCGCCGGCAAGCGCCTGCTGGCCCTGGGTCCGGTGCGGCTGAAAGAGCCATGCGGCATCGGCGGGCTGGGCCAGTGCGTGGTCGACAGCGAGCGCGCACTGGACGAAGCGCTTGCCGCCATGCCCGATGCGGTGGTGGAGGCCCACGGCATCGTCGTGGAACGCGACCTGGACGCGCCGCAGACCTATAGCGTCGGCCAGGTGGAGCTGGCCGGACTGCGCGCCAGCTATTGCGGCACGCAGGGGCTGACGCAGAATAACCGCGGCCAGCAGGTCTACGGCGGCTCGACGCTGACGGTGGTGCGCGGCGGCTTCGATACGCTGCTGCAGCAGCCGTTGGACGCGCGCACGCGGGCCGCGGTGCGCGCGGCAATGGTGTACCACGACGCCGCGCTGGCCTGCTATGGCGGCATGGTGCTGACGCGCTGCAACTACGACGTGGCTTTTGGCCCGGCCGCCGGTCCCGGCGCCGACCGCGAGCAGGTGCTCGGCGGCGTGCTCGAGCAGTCGTGGCGCGTAGGCGGCGCCACCGGTGCCGAGCTGGCGGCACTGGAGGCGCTGCGGAACGATCCGGACCGCGCCCGGGTGGTGGCATCCACGCACGAAGTGTACGGCGCCAACGTGCGGATACCCGCCGACGCCGTGATCTATTTCCAGGGAGAGGACCGACATGTCGGTCCCCTGACCAAGTACGCAAGACTGGAGCCCGATTCACATGGCAACCCATGAAGAACTGCTGCAGATCCAAAGCGAGGGCGGCACCATTGCCGGCACCCTGATCAGTCCCGAGACCAGATTGCCCGGCGTGCTGTTCGTGCACGGCTGGGGCGGCAGCCAGCAGCAATACCTGGCGCGCGCGCGCAAGGTCGCGGGCCTGGGCTGCGTCTGCCTGACCTTCGACCTGACCGGCCACGCCGGCACCAAGTCGCAATACGAGACCGTCACCCGCATGCGCAACCTGGCCGACGTGGCCGCCGCGTACGACACGCTGGTGCGGCAGCCGGAAGTCGATCGCAATGCCATCGCGGTGGTGGGCAGCAGCTACGGCGGCTACCTGGCGGCGCTGCTGAGCGCGATGCGACCGGTGCGCTGGATGGGCTTTCGCGCGCCGGCGTTGTACATGGATTCCGGCTGGGAATTGCCCAAGCGCCAGCTGCACCGCGAACAGGACCTGGTGGCGTACCGGCGCAGCGTGGTCCCGCCCGAGGACAACCGCGCCGTGCGCGCCTGCGCGGAATTCGGCGGCGACGTGCTGGTGATCGAGTCCGAGCACGACCAGGTGGTCCCGCACGCCGCGGTGATGAGCTATGTCGACGCATGCGTGCATGCCAACTCGATGACCTACCGCGTGATCAAGGGCGCCGACCATGGGCTGAGCGACGAGGAATGCCAGCGTGCCTACAGCAGCATGCTGGTCAACTGGCTGCGCGAGATGATTACCGTGGCGCGCGCTGGCCCGGTCAGCGCCGACCGCCCCTTGCAGCCGAAGCCGCGGTCCGCGGCACCGGAGCCCGACGACGACGCCGTCGCCATGGGCGCTGCGGTAGCGCCGCCGGCGCCCGCTTCCGGAGCCGCCGGCGCGCCGCCGGCCAGCACCGGATAGCACCGGCCAGCACCGGATAGCGATGCGTGGCGCGCCAGTTGCCACACGCCGCCTGTATGGACACGACCCTCACCGCCACCGAGCCCGCCGCAGCGCTTGACGCCGTGCTGCGCGATGCCGGCCTGCGCTACGTCGACGACGGCAGCCCGGGCATCACCCGGCGCCGGCAAGGCAGCGGCTTCAGCTATATCGGCCCCGATGGCCAGCGCGTGCGCGACGAAGCCACGCTCGCCCGCATCGCCACGCTGGCCATCCCGCCGGCGTACGAATCGGTGTGGATCTGCCCCGATGCGCGCGGCCACCTGCAGGCCACCGGGCGCGACGCACGCGGGCGCAAGCAATACGTCTACCACCCCGACTGGGCGGCACTGCGCGATTCAGACAAGTACGCGCGACTGCCGGCCTTCGGTGCGGTGCTGCCGCGGCTGCGCGCCCGCGCCGCGCGCGACCTGGGCCGCAACGGCTTGCCGCGTGAGAAGGTCGTGGCGGCGGTGGTGGTGCTGCTCGATGCCACGCTGGTGCGCGTGGGCTCGCCGCGCTACGCGCAGCAGAACCGCACCTACGGCCTGACCACGCTGCGGCGCCGGCACGTGACCGTGCGCGGCAGCCGGCTGCGCTTCCAGTTCACCGGCAAGAGCGGCATCACCCACGACGTCTCGGTGAACGACCCGCGCCTGGCGCGCGTCGTGCGCAACTGTGCCGACCTGCCGGGCCAGCGGCTGTTCAAGTATCGCGATGGCGACGGCGAGATCCGCGAGATCGGCTCGGCCGACGTGAATGCCTACCTGAGGGAGGCGACGGGCGGCGAATTCACCGCCAAGGATTTCCGCACCTGGGCCGGCAGCGTGCATGCGCTGGCAATCCTGCGCAAGCTGCCGCCGGCAGCCAGCGAAACCGCGCGCAAGAAGGCCGTGGCCGACGCGATCCGCGAGGTTGCGCACCAGCTGCGCAACACCATGGCGGTTTGCCGCAAGTGCTATGTGCACCCAGGCGTGATCGAGGCTTATTTTTGGTTCATCGCCGATCTGCGTGACCGCTTAGAAACAAAAAGGGCCAACCGCCCACCGCTGTTATCTTGGAGTTGCGACACAACAAGAAACAGGAAGGTGGGGGTTGGCCCTACGCGATTGTATGGCCC
>NZ_JAYMRX010000020.1:0-141862 GCF_038900635.1 Cupriavidus oxalaticus
ACACGCGCTTGCGCGTGCGGCGATTGCTCAGGTCCAGGCCAAGGTCAGTTTGTTTCATGCGCCCATTGTCGCTGGAAACATTCTTCATGCGTACCCGAAGTCGCATGAGTTTTGAACACCATCCTTAAGGGAATTCCCTCTACATATACCTCAGGCATTCAAGGAGTTGTTGTGCTAGCTCGGCTGCCAGACTTCGCGTTGCCGCCCCCGGTTTCGCAATACTCTTGGTGCGCCCAGGTGGCTGCTCCTGTCGCGGCAATGTATTCACAACACATGGTGCTTTCTCAAACAACTCTGGATCTGGATTGGGCTTCGATCCGTCCCCTCAATGGCTCGAAGCAGGACGCCTTCGAGGAACTTTGCACCCAGCTCGCCCGCGCATCCTGTCCACCAGGATCTCGGTTCATCCGCAAGGGACGACCTGACTCCGGCGTGGAAGCGCATGTCGTACATCTGGACGGCACGGAGTGGGCATGGCAATCGAAGTACTTCGATACCATGAAGAGCTCCCAATGGGTACAACTGGACGAGTCCGTCAAGACTGCGCTGGCCGGGCACCCGAATCTGACGCGCTTCATCGTCTGCGTGCCGCTGGATCTTCCGGATGGGCGAACCGGGCGTTCGAAATCCGCGCGACAGCACTGGAATGAGCGCGTTGCGAAGTGGTGTGGATGGGCCGCGCGCGCCGGCATGTCCGTCGAGTTCATTTGGCGGGGCAGCCATGAGATGCTGACGGAGCTTGCCACGCCACAGCACGATGGCCTAGTCCATTTTTTCTTCAGCACACGGTATCTTGATGATGCCTGGTTCCAAGCCCGACTGTCGGAAGCGCACGAAGCAGCCGGACCGCGGTACACGCCAGAGCTGAACGTCAAGCTGACTGTCAATGACTACTTCGACGCGCTTGGTCGCACGCACGAGTTCTACAACGGTGTCCGAGCCAAGGCGCGACGCATCAGGGACCGGATGCGAAGCCATGCGTTCAGCTTGACCAACGATTCAGACTCGGCCTTGATTAGCAAGCTCGAGGCGGCGGAGTTGACATGCAATCGCGTGCTCGATGAATTCAAAGTCTTATCGGAGGACCCGGTGCGCCCAGATCCAATGGGCAGCCTGCGAGATTCGCTGCGCGAAGCGCTGCGAAGCACCGGCGATCTGCTGTCGGAATATCGGCGTCAACGTGAGGCTGCGAAGGCTGCGCTGGAGAATGACTGCGCCAAGGCCGCGATGCGTCAGAATTATGACTATGATTCATACGCGCTTCGCGAGCTGTATTCAGACTTGAGTGACTCACTTTCGCATGTCAACCAGTTCCGGGCCGCCACGTCCAGCAACCTTGTCATCCTCACCGGTGATGCGGGCAGCGGGAAGACGCACCTGCTGTGCGACCTTGCCAAGCAAAGGCTTGACAAAGGCCGACCGACGGTCGTTCTCATGGGTCAGCGCTTCCTGGAAACCAGCGACCCTTGGATCCAGGCTTTGCATCAACTGGATCTTACCGGTTGGAACGCCAGAGACCTCGTCAAGGCGCTCGAAGTCGTTGCGCAGCGCGCCAACAGCAGGGTCCTCTTCGTCATCGACGCGATCAACGAAGGGGCTGGGCGGCAGCTCTGGCCTGCCCACTTGTTACCCTTCTTAGAGCGACTCAAGGCCTCGTCTTGGATCAGCACGATCATCTCGGTGCGCAGCTCCTACGCCGAGGATCTTCTGCCAGAGAGTGGCACTGCAGGCGCCGTCAGGCTGGAGCACCGTGGTTTTGAGAACGTCGAGTTTGACGCCACTCGTGCGTTTTTTGAGCACTTTGGTATCGACCTGCCTTCGACGCCGCTGTTGGCACCTGAGTTCAGCAACCCGCTGTATCTCAAGACTTTATGCCTAGGTCTGCAGGCGTCCGGGCAAAGCCGGTTACCGCGAGGTTTCCACGGCGTAGTCAAGGCATTCGGCAATTACGTCGCGGGTATCAACAAGAAGGCTGCCAGAGACCTCGACTATGCCGCCCGCATCAATCCCGTTGCTGCCGCACTGAAGGATCTTGCCAAGCGCATGGTGCAAAGTCACCGAGCATGGCTGAGCTATGCCGACGCCGAGACCATCGTCAACGCGCACCTGCCGGGCCGCGACTATTCCCGCTCGCTGATAGCTAAGCTGTTCGGCGAGGGACTGTTGATCGAAGAGAGGGTGTGGTCGGACGCTGAAAATGGATTCATGACGGTCGTCCAGATCGCCTACGAGCGACTGTCCGACTATCTTTGCGTAGAGAGTCTCCTCGACCTCCATCTAAATGCAGCCGATCCGGCGACGACATTCAAGCCTGGAGGCCCGCTGGATCTCGAAGCGCTTCGCACGACATGGTCGCGCCCCGGCTTCCATGAAGCGCTCCACATCCTGGTCGCAGAGCGTACCGGCCAAGAACTGGTAGCCCTGATGCCGGCGCTCGCCGAAGAGCATTTCACGCCGAGCATCTTCTTGAACAGCATTGTGTGGCGAGATCCTGCGGCCGTCACGCCCCAGGCTGTGACTTACCTGCGCAGTCTGAAGGCGTCGCACATCGAAGACGTCATCGACACGCTCGTGACGCTGGCGACCATTCCTGAGCACCCGTTGAACGCCAACTTCACGGACGGTCTGCTTCGCGAGAGCAGCATGGCTGAGCGAGACGCATGGTGGACCATCGGGCTGCACGGCCTCTGGGCGCGACAAAGCGCAGTCGATCGCCTTTTCCAGTGGGCGAACCGCTTGTGGCCACACACCGAGATCACAGACGAGTCCGCCAAGCTCGCGGCATACATCATCGCCTGGCTGCTGCCATCGTCGAACCGTTTCCTTCGTGATCACGCCACCAAAGCGCTCGTCCGAGTTCTTACCTGGCGACCGACTGTCATCGAACAATTGATTGAGCGTTTCTGCGATGCGGACGATGCCTACGTCGCGGAGCGCACGCTGGCAGCCGCATATGGCGCGACGATGAGGACCATGGACACGGCGGGGGTCAGCGCCGTTGCAGATCGGACGCATGCCAAGGTGTTTGCAGCCGGCCCACCTCGGCCGCACCTGCTGCTGCGCGAGTACGCGCAGGGCATCATCAAGAGAGCCGCGCACCTGCGAAAGGAGCCGAGTTCCGCCTTGTGGCCCAAGATCGAACCGCCCTACGCGAGCGATTGGCCAAAGATCCCAACCGAGAGCGAAATCGACGCTATTGCTCCCACATGGACCGCCGATACATCGAAGACCTTCTCTTGGGGTCATCATCGCATCCGCAGCTCCGTCATGGACGACGACTTCGGCCGCTATGTGATCGGCACCAACTCGTGGTCAACCAACTGGCTGTCGCTCCGCCTAGATGAACCTCAGTGGATGTCGCTCGACCTGCAAGTTGAACGCGCGGTGTCGACTCTCACCGAGGGCGAACGCGAAGGGTGGGAGCTCTTCCGGGCGGCTGCACGGTCCGTCAGCTTGGAGCGCCTCAGCCGTCGCATGGAGAAGCGCCAAGCGATCCCTGAACAGCCTGACGACAAGGCCGCTCGGTCACCCAGCAAGGCCGAGCAGATTCTGAGTATGGTTCGGAGCCTTCTGCTCGATATGTTGGGCAAGAAGAAAGGTACCGTCTTTTCACCCCTCATGGATGCGATCTCCAATGATTCCTCGATGCGGCTTCCACCTAAGTTCGATCTGAAGCTGGTGCAACGCTACGTCGTGGGACGGGTCTTCGAGTTGGGCTGGACCTCGGAACGCTTCGGACAGTTTGATCAGAACATAGAGGGCCGCGGTCGCGACGCGGCCAAACCTGAGCGCATCGGCAAGAAATACCAGTGGATCGCGTATCACGAGATGCTTGCCTTCATGGCCGATCACTACCAGTACACCGCGGAGCCGACGTCGAAAGAGATTGGGGGCGCCTACCAGGGCAGTTGGCAGGATGACGTACGCGACATCGATCCGTCGAACGTCATGCAGGCTCCAATTCATGACGAAGACGACTTGGTCTCGCCCTCCGCCTTCTGGGCTCCCACCGGTATGCGCGATTGGCATGCTGGCGTCGCGGCCAAATCCTGGGCCCAAATCACAGACGACATTCCTCGGCCCGAGGTTTTGCTTTTCAGCCGCGACGAACCCTCACACAGCGAGTGGGTCAACCTGCACACGGACATCAAGTGGATCATGCCGAGGACAGCCTATGAGGACTCCTTCGGAGATGGTCGGCGCGAAGTCTGGATGCACGCCGACGGCGCTCTGGTGAAGCATGAGGACGTCAGCAAGCTCATGAGAAAGGAAATGGCTCGCGAGATTGCTCGCCGTGGTGTTCATGGCGGCGGCCTACACGAGATCTTCCTCGGTGAAATCGGCTGGTCAGAAGCTTCGAAGTTCTTTAATAATCCGTACTATTCACACCTAGGATGGGCAGGTGATGCCGACCCGGAGGAGATCACTGCTATTGCCGTATCACAGGGCTATGCACGTGAGCGAGGTGGATTCGACTGTTCTGTGACGTCGGAAACGATCTCCCTGCGCGTGCCCACCGAAAGACTGCTGGAGCTTCTGAATGCCGAGTGGAGCGGAGTCTCAGCAACCTATATCAATAAGGCGGGCACCGTCGTGGCATTTGATCCTGCCGCCAACGTGCCTACCCCATCCGCATTCTTGGTAAGAAGGGAGGACTTGCAAAACGTGCTCCAGACACATGACTTAGCCGTCTGCTGGGCAATTCAGGGCGAGAAGACTGATGCTGAAGGATCTCCGGACTATCACCTCAATGCGAGCAGGTCATTTTATGGCCTCTTCATCTGGGACGGCGTAAGGATGATAGGTCGATACTCGTTCAATGAAATTGAGTCGTTCGACGAGGATTTTTAAGACCTCCAACTAGACACCTCGAGGGGGCGATCACTGGATCACCAGTAGTACGTCAACTTGAAGCTCAGTCGACAAATGTGAGCATCGGGGATATCATGGTGGCTCGACCAACAAGTGTTGGTTCACCATCTATGTGGGGCGCGACCCGGGCGGAAGCTTGGCTTTTCAATTCCAATCGGCTCAAGCCCCCGTTTCTTCGAGGCCCTGCGTTTTGCGGGGCTTTTTTTCTTTGTGCGGCGGATTCGTCGAGCATTGGTTAGTCAATTGACTAGCCGTGTTCTGCGCCAACTTGCTCTTGGCCGCCGCCTCCATTGCCGATGCGTGATTGGCGTCATGTTGTCGGCGTCACCCCCAAGGCTCGCGCTTGTGTGGTACCTCGGCTTTGGTCCCTTTCGGGCCGTGGTCTTTCCACACTCCGTATCCGCGTGCACTCCATGGCGTATCGCTGGTCGATTTACTCAAGGCACTGGAGACCCAATTCAAGGCTGACGTGGGTCCGCAACGTGTAGCGGCCATCATCTTCGAGCCGGTGTAGGGCGAGAGCGGTCTCAACGTGGCGCAGGCAGCGTTTATCGAGGCGCTACGCAAGGTCTGCGACCGGCATGGGATTCTGCTGATCGCTGACGAGTCGAAGACTGGATTTTGCTGCACTGACAACCTGTTCGCGATTGAGCACTAACGGGTTGCCGTCATTACTTTTGTTGCTTCTGCGAGAGCCCCTTTTTCAAACTGCCATATCGGGTATCCATCTACCTTCGGCCCCCTAACCGCTCGGAGGCGTCCCTCGGCAATCAGCTTGTACAGGCACTTCTTAGAGAGCCCCAATATCTGCCTAGCTTCGAGCAGTGTGACCAACCTTGCCTCGCGTGCAACCGCCGCGTTGACACTGTCCCTGAGAACGGCCCCCATTTTTCGCCCCTTTGCCGTGGAGAAAAACCGGCCGACGAGCTGCCCCGTCTCAACTAGCTCTTTCACTCGTGCGGTTCGCGTGCGCAAAACCCTGGCAGCCTCCTTGATAGAAATCCATTCGTGCGACTCCCGCGATGCTGCCGAAAACCTCCGGTTGCGTTTAGCCAGTTGGCCAGACCAGTGATCTCCGATGTAATCCTCGAATCCCTCACGCAGGAACGCAAACGACGGTTCTGGAAAACTCTTGTACAGGGTATGGTAAAAGCGCCCAAAGTACGCTGAAAGTTTGTTGCCGCAAGTTGCGCTGTCACTCCGAGCACCAAGCTCATCTAGCAGGAAGCGAAAACCGCTCGGCCAATTAAAAAGTGCAACGGCGGCTGCCTCAACCATGGACACAGCGTAGTCAAGGTGCATGACGCCAGAAATCTTCTGTGCCTTAGCTTTTTTCCGAATGGCATAAGCTCCCATGAACCAGGTGAGGCGAAGCAGCTGTTCGACCTTAAGCGCTCTCAGTCGCGGTGCTAATGCTTGCGTGGTCTTCGAACCGGGATACAAAGTGGAGGCTAATAGCTGCACGTAGGCGACTGCATTCTCGGTGCACGGCAACGCGGCTGCGGTTTCAAGTAGAGCCCCGCATGAACACCTTCCGAGCGGTGCGCCCGTCCATCGTATGCTTTGCCCACATTCGGGACAGTCATCGCGTAACCAAACCGCGTGTTCGTGACAAGCAACCCCAAATGTCAATCCCCAAATTGCGCGGTGATATCGTTCCTCTTGCAGGCAGATCGGACAATAGCGCTGAAAGCGCATGTTCCAGTATCTTGAACCCACATTGCCACTATCGTGCGTACTTATTGGACCGAGACCAAATATCGGCCCGCGCAACGTTGATAGCGTAGCATTGTCGTGTCCCGTGAGAACGCTCAATGACACACCCTGGCCGACTCTTTCATCGCCAGCGCTCGCGAGATGTACACACCATCGAGGATGATCGAACCCATTCAGTGAGCTCAAGCGAAGGACATAGCCTTGCCTCGACTCATAGGCCAGCGGCAATGGCCGAATCAATAGTCGCATATCTTTGCCTCCGACCAATACAATCGCTAACGCTTCGCAATAGGTCAGCGCTCGTCCATCCAGCTCGAGGTCGGCAGCACTTCCTCGTCAGCACTGACCACCGAGAGGCTGCCGACTTGGTACAGCTTGTCTCATGGAATAGCTGGTTGGGTTCATCGCTATGCTAGCGCACCACGATCGAGGCGAGCTTTGGTTCCGTTGGCCACCTCCGCCGGCGCTCCGGCTCCGCCAGCACTTCCTCCAATTTTTGCTTCACTTTAGTTGTAAATAGAGTCGTATGCTTACCCGCCGTTGTAGGTGGGGAATTGTGTCCAGCGTTTCGGGCGACCGCTGCGCCTCCGATAATCATTGGCAGCGATCTTATGTTGCTCGCAGAACTGTAGATAAGCTGATTTCACGCACCCATCCCCCATTACCTCTCTGAAATGACGGGGCAGCCGGTGTAGCGGAATGATCGTCAGTATAAGTTCGTTCTTGCTAATCAAAGCAGATTCATAATTCTCCGCTTGGGTGGTTTTCAAACACCGACGCAACTCAGCATGGAGGGCCGCCGGCCAGTCTATCAATACCTGTGACATGGTCAGGACTGTTGCCATGTCAATGCAATGACTAGAGGTAGATCGCGGCACCTCCATTTTTTCTTGGTCGCACCACCACAGAACGTAGCTTCTCGCCTGTTGAAATACCGCGATGGAATCAGCAATCAGCCTCCCCCTTGTGAAGCACGAAAACCTTACAGCGGCCTCCTCGGCGAACGGAAGTTCGCTTCTGAGTTCACCTTCCAGTGCTTTCGTAAAGAGCAATACAGCTTCAGGCGGTTCGGAATTACTCTGAATGCTGCGCGTAAGGTCATTTCCGCATCGGCATCGGAGCAAATTTTTGCGACGCCAGCTGAGCGCGCAGCCACATTTCTGACATGTATCGATCAACCAACGCCGGTGCCTTACACAGACGCAAATCAAACGAAGGTCCCAGACAGCTGGCGTCGCATCTCGCCCTCGCAAGCACTCCACGCATATCGCAGATCGCTGTTTCCGAAAGAGTGCTACCGGCACGTATGCATCCATGAACAGCAGGGTGTTCGCCATTTGAGTCGCTATCGGCCTACACGTCAGAGTGGACAGGTGCTCGGGGTCAATTCCGACCGATTCCGCGAGTAACTGAACCTTATGGTCAGGGATGGACAGCCCCGCCTCACTCAGCATCGATGAAATCCAGCGCAACGAGGTCAGACCGTTCAGCTCCCCCACCCGATGGATGTAGCCGAATAGGCTTTCACCCTTGTCCGGCCGGGGCCGGACTAGGAGCTTCGCTGGACGCGGTTCCTCAGTTGTAGCCACTGAACGGTTCACCAGTTCTGTTAAGTGTTCTGGGTACGAAGGCACTATCAAACGGATTGTTCTCCCGATCAACCTGACACCATATCGCGCTCTCGAAGGCTCGCCTTAGCACATCAATATCTATGCAGTTACGCCCCTCTTCCAGCGCAACTGATAGCGCATTACTGGTCAGCTTCATAAGATAGTCAATGAGCCCATTGGTCGCATAGAACATAAGAGGGACGACCGCTGGCTCGATGAAAGCGGATCGTCGACTGAACGGTGTTTGCGAATGAAGCGTATTAAGGAATTCCGCGAACTTGATCGCTTCCCGCCTTGTACTGATGGAGAATGCTGGCAGATTAGCTTGAGGAAGGAACCGACGGCGCAACTGTTCGTTCACCTCAAGAATCCGCTTGCAGCGAGGCAAACCGAGTAGCACGAACGGAACCCGCGTAGCGTTGATCAACTGCTTGAGCCAGTCGGCGACCTTATATTCAATCTTGCTGCCCGAGTTGTCGACGAACTGCTGGAACTCGTCCAGAATCGCGAGTTCAACGCGACACTCCCTGAACAATGTGATTATGCGTGCCGTCTTGCTCTCCGCGGACCCCTTATCCGCATAGGGATCGCCGAAGGTCATTAGTATTCTCTCGGCGACATTCTTTATTGTTGGCGCCGAAGGGAGTTCTAGCTCCAAGACACGTAGGACCGTGCGATCCTCAAGTTCCTCTTGCGGATATCGGCTCGCATATGTCTTACGCAGCGTTGATTTTCCAGCACCCGATACACCGGTAATGAGAAGGCAATCCGGCTCTTCGATCAGATGACGGCCATACAGGTGACACCTTTCAATCGCTTGTATGGCTGCCGAAAATGCTGGGTACCGGATGAGCTTCCGCCTAAACTCAAACACTGCTACATCGGCCGGTCGAAGTGACCGGGTACCACTATGGAACATATCATCACCCAATTGTCCCGGAGGTATCACGGAGGAATGCTTTGGTCGGTCGTTGCTCGCTTCTGCGATCATGGTTGCCTCCTCAGCCTTCCCTGCCTGCAACGTTGCGGGATACCACTTCGTAGCTTGACAAGCTTTGCTCGGCCAGCCACGACAGAACGTCATCGGAAATACTTGTCTCTCCGGAATGGGTCTGTTTATCCGCATCCGAGATTTCCGGCGATGCTTCAGCGTGCCGCCGTAGCGCCTCCTTGGCCGCAGCGTGGTGGCTTTTCTTACGAGACTCTGTTGGCTTACGAGTCAGCAGTAGGCCCTCGGTATATTCCCGCAGCTCGAGCTTCGCAGCGAGCATGCCGTCGTGTAGAGGCAATGCCGCATAGTTTTTCCGCGCTTTTCGAGTAATGAAGGTATTTTGCTCAATCGTGAGACCATTGGCGAGGGCCGGCCTCGTACAGCTCGCGACAACATATTCCTTGCGCTTTGGATCCAAAACATGCACAGTCCCCAGATCATCCGGGTTATATCTGACCGTGACTTCTAGCGCCACTTTGTCCCCTCGAATGCATTGAAGTGCGTCCGATGTGTACCGCAGATTATTCAATTTAACTCCATTCGAATCCAACCGTCGCCTCTCGACTTGTCCCAGATATACTTTTAGGCGCTGCGGATCAGGCGCCAGTTCAGGAGCATCCGTTTCCACACCCTCTTGCCATCGTTGTAAAGGGGCACCGTCGATACCTCTGTGGTATGTCGCACCGTACACCTCCACGATCCACTTGTGGAGGACAAGTTGAAGTTCGCTTAGGGTAAGAACAGCTTTGGCAACTGAGTCGTAGCCAAGCCGCTTTTCGTACTTTGAGTATGTCGTGCCTGGAACGAGGTGGAGGAAGTTGTAGTTGAGTGTTTTTAGGAAGCGCTCAATGACTCCCTTTAAATGAGGAGTGCGTGGCTGACAGTAGAGGAGATGTGTCCCAATATCTGCGCACGCGGCCTCTAAATCATTCGCGTGAAATTCAAGGCCGTTGTCGCATACGATTAGCTCGATCAATCCAAAGCAAGGCCAATCTGCCTTAATTTCAGGGTACTTCGCACGCATGTACGTTTTAGGGAGCATAGCGTGACGCAGACAGCGAAGTACCGATTCGACGCTGGGCTTCCGAAAGCTCACATAGAAGCCAACCACCATGCGAGAATAGTGGTCAATCATTACGGTGATCCATGGTCTCCCGAGAACAAGTCTGGTGGCTTCGTCAATAACAAGGACGTCCAAAGGAGTATTATCAACTTCGACACGCTGCAGCGGCCGCGCGCATTCCGGTCCGCTACCAAACATGCTGAGCTGCTGTGCTGCAATGCGCTCGCCATAGCGACGCTTTAGCACGTGATATCTTTCGTATTGATCAAGAAACTTGTTAATCAGTCGCATCGATACACCCCGCAACGCATCTTCAGGCGGCCTGGCCAGATTTGCCCTCTTGATTCTTCCATTTATCCAATCTCGCAGTGCCACCTTTGTCTCGCGCTGCTCATTTAAATAGACCTTCTCGATACCCTCGCTGATTAGTTCGCGAAGTGCTTCGGGGTACTCCGAGCGTGGCCGTTGTCCGCGAAGCTCCCATTTGTCTATTAGGGCCCGAATGTCCAAATGGCCAAACACCCATCGCCGGCGCCAGGCATAGAAGCTTGCAATCGCTGGCGGCCTCTTTCCTGGCTCGATCTCTTCAGCACACATGCGAATCGATTCACGCAGAGCCTTTCGACCAAGTCCGATCCGTCCGTCTGGGCAGATCGCCGTAAGGTACTTCCACTTGCGAATGGCCTTGATTCGTATCGGATCGGAAAAGTCCGCCAGACTGCGTTCGATAGAAACCGGACTGGAACGCCCGTCGCCATCCGCTGGAAAGTGCTGGAGAGCTGTGACCTTTAGACGGGAGTGCTCGTACAAGATCAGGAGTTCCTGACTCGAGTACTCGTGCAGTGCACCGTCAGTGGCAGCGCGTAGTTGCAAACGGTCACCGATGATTTCGACGATGCGATGGTAGACATCATCGATCGCGAGAATGGACCCTTGCTTAAATAAAGAGCGCGTCATCATCGGCCTCCGCAAATGCTCGAACAACAGTTTGAGCAGTTAATGGCTGGTGAAGGTCGCAGACGAGATCGCGACGGGCCAATGCCTCTACGACCTTCTCAGGGCCCCCGAGTATTTGTGCCGCATCAGCGAAGCTGGCTGCGCATCGACCTTGCCACCTCAGGCCGCGTGGGTCGTGATGCTCGGATTCGATAGGGCGCATGCGCAGGAGGTACTGAACCAACTGAGATCGATTGGAATGGCAGATCTGCTCTTCAGTGAGTGCGACAAAGCGAGTGCCAGCACTTTCAAAGTGACTGGCGATTGCAGCAAATCGCTCTGTGTTCTCCGGCGTGCTGAGCCGTTCCGCCGGCTTGACCTCAACGATCCATTCTCGACCGTCTTGCCAAAGGAACTTGAAGTCAGGCGTATAGCGCCGCCGGTGTCCATTGCACAAGTAGGAAATCGACACCGGCTGCTCGTCGAAGGCCGCGATATTGCGAGCGAACTCCGCGAGGTAGAGGCAGTGCATCTCGAGGAGACTCTCGCACCGCACCATTCGGCGCATCTTGCGCGAGGCGAATTTCCCCCTGAATCCACGCCCCGACGGTCGCACAGGGTTACGAGTGCTGTGATATGGAAGTTGGGAGGGGAAAAGATGCCTCCCCGGGATATGCGGTGTAGGCGAGCTTTGGTCTGCCATAACAGGTCCCTAATCGCTTTCTTCGAGGCGACCAGCGGCCGGCGGCACCCATGCGAGGGCATCGCCAAAAAACTCCGGCTTTTTGGGCGTAAGAACTCCCACCCTTGGGTTGTTATCCCCAAAGCGAAGCCGTAGCTAACCGATGATCGATAAATGGACGGCCTTGACCGACCGACAGCGAGGAGGGATACTTCAAGCGCCAACCAGAAGTATTGGCCTCCAAGCGAGGTCAGCGACGGGGCAAGCCGCCAAGGTTTGTCCCGTTTTTACATTTCGGCATCCTCCTTTGACCTACGTCGGCGCAAACGTGCCGGACCGTACGTAGGCTCATCCGCAAGAAGTTCATCAATCCTTACCAATTCACGTAAGGCTCGGATTTGAGCCGGATACAGGCGGTCAATCTTCGCCCAAAGCTCATGGCATAGCAGGTATGTCTCGGTTGGCACATCCGCCGGTAGGACAAATCGCCGCCTCGATTTTTCCACGGCAAGCCGCATGTCCAAGTTGTCTCGCTCATTGAGGGACAGGCTTGTGCCGAGCTTTCCCAGAAACTCATCACTAGGCGGCTTGGTGCCCAATTCGATGGCGGACACGTAGGCCTGCTCGTATCCCAGCAGCTTGGCTAGCTCATGCTGGCGCATCCCACTACGCAAACGTAAGTCACGGATAAAAGTAGTGAATGGACTACTCATGAGGTCGCATCCGGAGAAGGCACTTAGTACAACATACAGACGGTACTCCGCAGCTATTGAACTACATGTCAGGCCGTATGCCAAGTACAATTATTTTCGTAAGTCATTGATTTTTAAGCATTAACACCAAATTAACAGTTTAAGGAAGGACGGACTGGTGAAGTTTCACACCCCTCGAGCCTGCTCAACCAGCGAGACGCCAAGCGCATCGGCGGGCGTATATGGAGAACGGAATATGACTCGCGATGAGCTAATCGCCACCGCAAGGAGTGCTGACGGAACGATGACCAGAGGCCCACGCAGCCCGTGGAAAATGCGCTACTTCATCGATACCGAATTCACTGACTTCAAGAACAGTCAGCTCATCAGCGTGGCGATTGTGGGTGAGGATGGGCGCGAGTTCTACGGCGAGCGCTCGGACTTTGAGCGGCCAGTGTGCAATGACTTTGTGCGCGACGTCGTATTGCCCCAACTCGGCCAGTTTCCAGGCCGGTCATTGCCGTTCACACAGTTGCGCCGCGAGCTACTGGCGTGGCTGTTGGCGGTGCCACTCAAGCCCAAGCCTGTGCTCTGCTATGACTCCGATTGTGATTACGAGCTGCTCACCCACTTGCTCGGGGGACCATTGCCACGCGGATGGAGGCATGAGAACGTGTTTTTGAAGATCGATGCCGAACGCCTCGCGCAGTACATCGCTGTGCACGGCGGCGAGCATCACGCGCTGCACGATGCGCGCGCGAACGCCTTCGCTTTCATGTGAGGTCCCACAAGGCAGGACGCACGTTGTGCGTCCCGTCAAAATGCTGACGACTACAGGGAAACACCATGCCCGGTGGCTGTGGCCAGAACGGCAAGGCTCACGTTTCGTGAGGTCAACGAACCCTGATGCCAGGTGCCTTCCGCCCCCAAAAACCTCCTGTCGCTTTTCCCCAATTTCGTCGTTTGGCGCTCCCACTATCCGGCCCAACATTAAAAATGGCACATAAGTCTCACACGAAATATTATTGAGGCAATTTCTTGCTACACGAAAGAGTCAGGTGATACGATCCACACACGCGAAATCAAGTGGGGAGCCTGCTTTACGGTCGACGTACGCGAACATCCCGTTGCGGAGCTGCTTTTAAAGCATGTTCCCCGTGACCTCATCCTTGGCGTTGAAGATGCGCTGGTCGCCGGTGCGAAGCGAGGCTTTGCCGCGACGGAGCGGATCCGGGACGGGCATCGATCGACGGCATTGGGCCAAATGAGGCATATCCACATGAACGAGGCTTTTAGCGATGCCCTTGAAGCGGCCGGCGCAAGCCCAACGCCGATTCAGGGAAACACCGTGGTTGTCGGCAAAGCTGGCATCTTCACTTTAGGCCGTTTCAACATCTCCGCTGGCATTTGGCACAACGGCCGCTGCAGTCGAGCCCGTCGAGCGATGGCGTATGGCAATCGTGCGATTGAACCCTTGGTTCAACCGGGGCTTTTCGAGACACGGGCCCTCTTTGCTGCTTCTAACGAGATTTCCACTGACACTGCTTTTTTTGTGGCTTGCTTCAGCGGGAGCCTCAAGCATCAACCTGATGCCCCGCTGTCAGTCGACATTGCGGTGCCCGAACCCCATATGAATGGCTGGCTATTTAGAGAGCCGCTAGCGCTATTTGCCCAGAGGTACGAAGTCGTGACTCAGCAACTGGATGCTGCTGTTCCAGTGCTCAAGAGCGATGTTTTGCAGCGCCGAGAAGGAACATGAGTAGGGGTGTTACAGAATTTGAGTCGGCACGTTTGCGGCAAGCACTTGCCGCCCGCCGACTTACGCAGGCCCAACTCGCTGGGCTGGTTGGGGTTTCCCCCGCGACAATCAGTAAGTGGCGTTCAGGGTCTCAAGCGCCAGAGGCAGATGCGCTCGAAAGGCTGGCCCAGGTGATGAACGTCACGGCCGAGTGGTTCACCAGGAAGCGACTGCCCAAGAGCACAATGCCGCTGTACAGGAGCAATGCATCGGCGCACGTCGCTGCGCGAGAGATGCTGGGTGCACGGTTAGAGTGGGCTGAGGACGTTGCCTTTGCAATGACTTCCTACGTCGACTTCCCTGCTCTCCGATTGCCCACTTTCGACTTTGTCGACCTGGAAGCAATTGCTGATAGCGATATCGAGGATGCCGCAACGCGATGTCGGCATCTTTGGGGACTTGGGACAGCCGTCATCCCGGACCTCGCACTCGCAGTGGAAAGCGCAGGCATCGTGCTTGTTAGAGAGGAGACGGGGGTGGCGCAGATAGAGGGATTGTCCGCGTGGAGTGCCACGCTTGAGCGCCCTTTCGTTCTGCTCTCTGCAGATAAGGCGAATGCATTCAGAAGCAGGTTCGACCTAGCCCACGAGTTAGGACATCTTATTCTGCATCGGCACATTTGTCGCGCAGAGGAAAAGGAACGCCACACTTTGCTGGAGCGCCAAGCACACCGATTTGCGGGGGCATTCCTCTTACCTGCGGAAAGCATAGCCATGGATGTTCGCACTCCTGTCACTTTGGACAGCCTCTTACTGCTCAAGCAGAGGTGGGGTGTGTCAGTTGCAGCGATCATCATGCGACTGGTCGCGATTGGCGTGCTCTCGGAAGATGACAAACAGCTCTTGTTCAAGCGGCGCTCGGCACGCTGGGGGGTTAAGGCTGAGCCCGGCGATGAGCTTTGGAAGCCGGAGCAGCCTCGACTGCTACGTCGAACTGTCGAGCTGCTTATCTCTTCAAAATTGGTACCACGTGAATTTTTGCCCAAGCATTTCGGTTTGGGGCAGCGCGATGTCGAAATGCTCTGCGCCCTACCAGATGGATATTTTTCCCATAGCGGCGAAGTTATCCAACTGGCTCAGTTGCGAAGCGGAAAACCTACTGTTGGCACTCAGGCTGGGTCTGGAACTGTTCTGCCCTTCTCGCGTAACCTTCGGTGAACAGAAATTGGTGTGCGTCAGAGAGAAGAAATCTCTCGCAGTGGACGCATAACGGATAGCAAACGAACAAACCGCCGAACAGATGAACCATTGGCTTGATGAAATCGGTAGCGTTGTCGCATCTTCAGTCTGCCGCGATGTCGCACGCGAGTACTGGGGGCCGTCATGGAGAATGGCTGCGTCCCGACATATCGAGAGCCTGGGGGTGGCCGTGGGCACCCATCCTGGACTGCTGCGACACAGAAACGAAGATCGACACGGACTTGTGCAAGTGACAAGTCTGAATGGTGAACGGCTAACCGCTGCGATTCTTTGTGATGGAGTTGGTGGTTCCGAGATGGGGGACGCGGCCGCTTCCATTGCAATTGCGACAATCATTGGTGTCCTAGTGACATGCAGCCGAGGCATGCCAATGAAAGCCTTGTTGAGTGCGGCAATCCGTGCCTCAGATGACTCAGTTCGGTCTTTGCTGCATGGACGCGGGACCACAACTTTGAGCATCATCCTAGGATCTGCTCAGGGGCAAATCGTTGGCGCAAACGTTGGCGACAGTCGAATTTTTTCGTGGCGGTCTGGTGAGTTGACTCAACTGAGCATTGACGACACGCTCGAGAATGAGTTGAGACAATTGCCTGCGGGTGACATGTCGGCCCTGCGAGCGCGAGGCCTGATGGGAAGTCTTTCGCAAGCCATCGGCGAAGCCGGGAGGACGGCAAACGATCTGAAAATCAATTTCATCGACGGAGACCGATTTTCGAAAGGAGCTATCCTTGCTTCGGACGGCGCTTGGAAAGAGGCTCCTGACGGCTTCAAAGCCGTCTTGTCGCACGCAGAACTAGCATCCGACGCGATGCGGCGAGTCATCGCTTTGGCTACCTGGGCTGGCGGCACAGACAACATTTCACTCATCGCCATTGACGACGTGCGGAAGCTGATACGGTCAGTGGACTGGAACGATCCAGTGGAATCCCGACGAGGACGCGCGACCGTCTGGCATGGCGACACAAAACTCGTTCTTATGGAATCCAGCGAGCGAGCTATGTCGGGTGGCCCATTGCACAACGAGGGGCAAGCAAAGCCCGTGGACACGCATGAGGCACCAAAGCGCCCGTCAAAGCCGCGCAAGAACCAGCAGGCGCGAAAGAAGCCGCCGCAGCCCAAGGAAGAGGACTCGCGACAGCTCGCTTTCGATGTGAAGGCGGATGAGCGGCAAGGTAAGGAACAACACCAAGCAGCAATAAAGCCAAAGGTCGAAATTTCCACCGACCGGGATGACTGACAAACAATAATAATCGGGTCTTTATGCTTCCAGATAGATACAAGCCACTGACGGCCACGCTGATCCCAGGTGGCTTCGGAGCAGTTCAACCTGTCCACGACACATATCTCGAACGCACTGTGTTGTTTAAGTCAATGCATGACGCGGACAACAATGCGCAACTCGCTAATGAGGTCCGTGCGCTTTCGCGGGCTCGATCCCGCCACGTTGTCGAGATCTACGATGTCATTACAGATCGCGCAGGGGTCGTTCAGGGAATTATCATCGAGCTACTGGAAGGACGTGACTACGCCCAGTTCTGGCAGGAGGCGCCAGGCGATATCAATAGCTACCTCAAGGCGCTTTACCAAATTGCCCTCGCCCTATCTGACCTGCATGCGGCTGGCATTGTCCATCGCGACCTCAAGCTGGAGAATCTGAAGGACTCCGCGTCGGGCATCTTGAAGCTGTTTGACTTTGGCATCTCAACAACCGGCCCTGACTACCGGACGGTCACGAATCGAGGCACGATGGTTTATGCGGCTCCGGAGCTATACGTGGCAGGAACAGCGATCAATTCGCCGATGGATATTTATGCGTTCGGGATATGTGCTTGGGCTCTAGCTTCGTCGGCCCTGCCACCGGTACTGTTGGAGATGCCGCCTCAACAGTCAGGTGCCGCCCCGTCGATCAAATCAGCACTGCCTGATCTGCCAGAAGATGTTGCTGCATTCCTTGATACCTGCCTGGCCACTGACCCTTTGCGGCGACCGAGCGCTGCGGCCCTTTGCAGGTTGCTGGGGGCGCATCTGGTTCGATGGCAACACCGGGGAATTTTCGTGGTGGATAAGGAAATGGTCTACGAACTTTCTGACGCACAGCGAAATGCTCGAATCAAGATCGGCAATCTGGGCGTCCTCAAGGTCAGTTACGACGGACTGGTATTTCGAATAGACGAAGTGGTACCCCATGTTTTCGTCAACAACGCGCCTGCACTCGTGGGTGCAACTCTCCCAGACTCCTGCGTACTAACTTTTGGGATCGAGCGTGGCAGGCAGTGGGTTACTTTCTCGTCTTCGCATCCGGAAGTTATGCTATGAGTGGTCATCGGTTCCCCCCCGGCGTTGTGTTAGCAGAGCGCTATGAAGTGAAAAACTTCCTTGCCGCTGGCGGCATGCAAGAAGTCTACGTTTGCTTCGATCGAACTCTAGAACGAGAAGTAGTCGTAAAGACGCCGAAAGCCGGTATTAAGGATCGTAGGTTCCGCCGCGGTGCCGAAATGGGGGCACGTGTCCATCACCACAACGTCGCCGCCACATTTGACTACTATGAAGATGCGGATCTGACGTTTCTGGTCGAAGAGTACATTGTCGGTGTAGATCTCGGCCGCCGTCTAGAAACTGAGTTTGTCTTCATGGACCCGTCTCTGGCGGCACACGTTATTCACCATATCGCAAAGGCTTTACATGAGGCGCATAGCGTTGGCATCTGTCATCGTGATCTGAAGCCCAGTAACGTGATGACCTCCGCAGATGCAAGTATCAACGTCATCAAATTGACCGACTTTGGTATCGCAAAACTAGCCGAATCCGAGATCGCCGCTGAACTCGAACTGTTCGAGCAAGACCAGAGTACGTTGACCACGTCGAATACCCTGCTTGGCGCCGTTCCTTACATGGCGCCTGAATGCTGGGAAGACTGGAAGAATGCCGGACAGCCCATGGACATCTGGGCGCTTGGATGCGTAGCCTATCATCTCCTCCACGGTACGCCCCCTTTCGGCTCGGGACGCCAAGCATTCATGAACATTGCAAAGCTTCTGTCCGGCGGCCCACTACAGCTTGCTCGTCCGACCTGGTTTGGCACGCACAAGAACACGGAAGCGCTGGAGAACGGACTCTGGGGGATTATTGAGGCCTGCATCCAAGTCAACCCGGCCGCAAGACCGAAAGCGGAAGACGTGATGCGAATGTGCCAACAACTATGTTACGCCACAGCCATTCGCAAGATCGGAACCATCACCGAATATCCTGGCACATATTCCAACGGAAACCGTGGCGACTTTGGCAGGATTACCGACGATGTTGCTCGTCGACGCTGGTTTTTCCATCTTACCGAATTTTTTGGGCAAGACAGCCCCGAACAAGGCCAGCGCGTTAGTTTCAGTGTCTATCCAGGTGTACCTCACGACCGATCAGCCCCCGTATTGGGACTTCGCCGCTGACGCCTGCAATGCGCAATGGGATTAGCTCCTCCTGACTAACACTGTCTTCGCCAGCATTCCCGTCGCGCTGGGCAAGTAGCGTGAAACTGGAAAAATTCGGGGGTGAAATCTCGAAGAAGGAGCATTTTGGCATCACGATAGCAACTTCATGGATTGGTTCGCCGAGTATTTTCGTCCCTGGATATTTGGAAACGCCCACACTCATTACGGTGATATAGGGCCAAGATTTTTTGCCATAGACCTCGTTGGCAGCAGGAAGGGGGGCGTCGTCTATTGCCCCCCTGCTGCTCATAGCTCCGTCTCCGCCTTGTAGCTCGTTGCTCGTCGGCTGTGGAGATGGCCGAGCTGAATGCCGAGCCGGCGGCAAAACCGTCACCCGTACTCGTCAGCATTATTCAGAGGTTCTTTGCAAGCAACGCAGGAATCAGCGGCGCAGCAATTTCATATCCACGCAGTTGCTTCAGCCATCGCGCGGGGATACCGCCCAGCCCAAAGCGGATTCCTGCCAGTCCGCCGGCGACGCATGCAGTCGTGTCGGTGTCATTTCCGAACAGGACGGCCGTCCTGACGACGTCCTCGAACGTCGACTCTTCGAGCGCGCGCCGTGCCGACCAGATCGTGTCGAGCACATAGCCCGTGCCGCGCGGTGCGTCATGCTTTGGAAAACTTCGTAGGACGTGCAGCTCGCGGAGATATTCGCTGCCTTCGTGCGAATCGGGCCATGCCTTGTAGACCTCTTCGAGACGGCCATCTGCCGTTGCCCACGGCTCCGCAAGACCTTGCAGGTAGCCTGTAGCAACGAGGCAATAGAAGGCGCACGCAATCCGCGAGCGCGCGTGGCCATGCGTGGGGAGCGACTGCAGGTGGGCCTCGCGCACCAGTGCCGGGTCGGTTCCTCTATGCAGGAGGGCCAAGGGTAAACAACGCATCAGGCTGCCGTTGCCGTTGTCCATTACCTCGGACCCGCCTGACTCGCGCGGCGACACGCCGTCGCGCAGGTTGTCCAGCGCATCTGCCGTCTGGATACCGACATCGAAGACCTTCCCATCGACGGCCATATAGCCGCGGTCCAGCCAGCGCAGCAGCCGGTCTGCGAAATCGACCAATGAGAATCGTCCCTGCTCGAGCAGGGTGACCAGCAGACACAAGGCCTGCGCGCCGTCGTCAGACCAGGTTCCTACTGGCACCCCGGTGTGGGCGCGCGGAAATCCGGCCGGCGGCTGCATTTCGATTGCCTTGCGCGCTGGCAACTGCTGCACCGAGTGAAACTCATACGGTACGCCAAGCGCATCGCCCACCAGCAAGCCCACCAGGCCACCCAGCTTAGCGTGGCCGGGGTGCTGCTGCGCCAACCCCAGAAATCCATCATGGCTCATTCGGTACCCTCCTCGACTGTTCTACTGGGGAACATCCGCCTCACGGGCGACTGCTGCCCTGTCTTTCACACGCATGGCACAGACGCGCCCGCAGGCTTCGCAGCACTGTCGGCGCACAGGTCATCCTCTCACTGTTCCCAAGGCAGGCTGACATCCTCACGACCGAAATGGCCGTAGGCCGCGGTCGGATAGTAGATAGGGCGCAGTAGGTCCAGGGTTTCGATGATGCCCTGCGGCCGCAGGTCGAACTCGCGTGCAAGCTCCACGGCGATGTCGCGCCGTGGCTCGGCCTCAGTCCCGTACGTTTCAACTAGGAAGCTGACAGGATCCGCCTCGCCGATCGCGTAGGCGAGCTGCACCAGGGCACGCCGCGCCCAGCCGCGCGCCACCACCTGTCTGGCCAGGTAACGCGCCATGTAAGCCGCCGAGCGGTCCACCTTGGAAGGATCCTTGCCGGAGAACGCACCACCGCCGTGGGGCGCCGCGCCGCCATAGGTGTCGACGATGATCTTGCGGCCGGTCAGTCCGGCATCCCCCTTTGGGCCGCCCGTGACAAAGCGCCCGGTCGGGTTGATCAGACAGCGCAGTCCCTTGGCGCGCAAGTGCACCGGGATCACCGGCTCGATAACGTGCTCCAGCACGGCGACGCGCAGCGCCTCCAGCTCGATGCCGGCTTCATGCTGCGTCGAGAGGACCACGGCCTCGATCTGCGTGGGCCTGCCGTCGACGTAGCGGAAGCTGACTTGTGATTTCGCGTCCGGCGAAAGCCAAGGCAAGGTGCCCTGCTGCCGCAGCTCGGCCTGCCGTCGCACGAGCCGATGCGCGTAGACGATTGGCGCCGGCATCAGCTCTGGCGTCTCATCAGTGGCATACCCGAACATCAGCCCTTGGTCCCCCGCGCCCAGGATGCCGTCGGCACGATCGACCCCCTGGTGGATGTCCTGCGACTGGCCATTGAAGCGGATCTGGACTTCACAGCGCTGCGGGTCGATGCCCGTTGCAGCATCGCGGTAGCCGGTCTCGCGCAGCACAGCACGCACCAGCGCGTCGGCAGACTCGCGCACCGCCTCGAAGTCATCGCTACGCTGGGTCTTGAACTCGCCGGCGACAATCACGCACTGGTCCGCCAGAAGCGTCTCGCAAGCAACACGTGCATGGGGATCGCGCGCAAGGAAGGCATCGAGGATGCGATCGGAAATGCGGTCGGCCAATTTGTCCGGATGGCCTGCGGAAACCGATTCCGAGGAAAACAGCCCGTTGCGAATCGACATGAATCTCTCCTGTTTAGCCTCGTTTGACCAAATGTCGGGGGCGGCAAGCTGGAACAAATCCCCCCGGTCCATTCCCCCATGCGGGACGGCGGACCAGCCGTCTTTCAATCAGAGTTCGTCCGGAACTATCGCAATAGAAGTAGTTTTGGCGTGGCATCCGCTCCGGACCAGACAATAGCGTTCTGGCCGAGTTGCGTGCCGAGTGCCTTAGCGTCGTCCAAGGCGAGGCCAAGCACGAGAAAGCTCTCCTCGCCCGGCCATCCGTTCGCGGGATGCTGGCCAATACCGCCGATGAAGCGGAGGCCGCGTTGCTGAAGGGACTCCGCCAATGCCTCCTGCAGCTCAAGATTGCGGGGCGGCTCCAGCTGCTGGCTGAACGGATTACACGCTGTGAGAAAGGCGCTGCAGGCCACCCCAGCCGTCTCGTGCAGCGCGGCCAGCAATGCGTTGGCCTCGCCCACCTGCAAAGTTGTCGGCGCGCGGCCATGCACGTGGTAGTGCGTCTCCAGGTAAGCCTGGATGACATCGAAAGGAATCTCTGAATCAGAAAACACAAAACCCTCCGTTCAAGGAGGGTCGACGCGTTACCCGCTTGGTTGCCCCTAAAGGAGCCACATCCGCTTTCGCGATCCACCTTGCCCGGGGAGGCAGGTTGGCATGGGCGTCGACCCATTTCCAAATGTAGAGAAGATTAAAGCACGAGCTTCCACAATCTGTCAACCGATCTGCAATTGCAATTACAGGAGAATGGTCGGCAATTCCGGTTGTGGTGGAAGACGAAGTGGTCGGTTCTTTGAGCTATCCTTGACCGAGGTGAACGAGTCGCCACAGATAACTTCGTACTCAAGCGCGCCAGTGGTTTCTACACGGTGAGCAAGGATCCAGTTGCCGGTCCGTTTCGTGATACTGCATCAATACCTTTGCATTCAGACCTCCACGGTGCGGCGACGTTTAGCTCAGCAGAAGTAGACTGCTGCGGACAGGAATTGCGTCAATGGGTTGTACGGGCGCAGGCCGAGATCTTCATCCGGAGTGGATGATGCGCAGAGAGCGCCGAGGTGGCACCGCTGAGTGAGTTCGCTGCAGTCGGCGGACCTCGGCGTGGCGTCATTGAGTTCGACATCGCATTGCGCACTAATGGCGGACATCGATATCCGCCCATGATCGCGAACCACGATCGCCTTTTAGCGGCTGATGTCTGCCCACCGACCGTCCGGGCTAACACGGGCACGACCAAGTGCTACTAGAGTATCCAGCAGCGTAGGAAGGCGTTCGCGCCATCGACCACGTCCACTGAAGTGCGCAGCAATTTCGTCTCGATCGAGCCCAGCACCTGCTTGAGCCAAAACCTCCGCAACCGTCTTGATTTGCTCCGTGAGCCCGTTGGGCCAAGGGCGGGGAGTCGGAGCTTTGGTCTTGGACGGAAGCGTAGATTCTGCTTCTTCATCCAAGTCAGCCTCGTCATCAACCTCGATTGCAATCTGTGCAGCCACGTTGGCTTGTTGGAATTCTGGGCGCAGCCATCGCACCGTCCCTGCAGCTTCCTCGGACGCACGCTTTGCATTCAGGGTGGCGAGTCGCTCCAATAAGACCGCAGTATCGGGAGGCAATGGCAAATCAGACCAACCGTAGGCTTGCATCACAGCAATATCCAGTTCGTCATGTAAGCTCTTGAGCAGGCTGACAAGCCCATGCTCATTGACAGTCTTGTCTTTGGCAGTCAATGCTTCGCCGCTACGCAACTTCTCTAATACGTTGTAGATCGCTGTTAATTTCAGTTGCGCATGAGCAGCCTGCTGTCGCTTGCGATGGGCATCAATTTGTTCAGCGAGGCGACAAATGCGCTCCGCTAGCTGCGGCGTAAGACCTGTATCGGTATCAGGAAACGGGAACGGATCAAAACACCGGGATTTACTGTAGACGGGTCTGTCCTCCAGCGTGCCACCCGTCGCAAGAGCCCACTCGGCGTGCAACGTGCTTGATAACACACCCAAATGCAGTGCGCTGTCGCTTGCTATGGCTACCAATTTGTGGTCAGGCAATATTGCCGCCTCAAGAAAAACAAAGAGGCGGTGCTTCGCCGTTTCAACAGTAGCGATATAACGCGGTAGCCTCATCAACGCTGCACGCAGACCTTGGCGAGGTTCGCCGAAGATCCACCATTGGTCACGGAGGCGCGGGCGCCGATTTACGTCGCGCTCCGGCTTCACCCGCTCAAGAACCCATTGATAGACGCTTGGAAACTGCGCGCGAACCTCTTCCTCGGTTAAACCGTAGAGATCAATCAGCCAGTAACCTCGAGGGCGGTCCGTAAGGTCCTTTCCGCTACGAAACGGCCTAATGCGTTGGCTAAGAGCGGAAATCTCTCCCAGACCTAAAGTGCGCGCCATGGATTCACTTTTCAAGATGAAGCCTTTACCAGCCCTCATCATGCCCATAGAACTTAATCCGGAATTAGCACGCAGCTTTGCAGTGCTCGTGAGATTGGCGCCAATTTTCAGGTCCGGGTGTATTACTCCGAGTTGGGTATCAAACTGGACTTCGACTTCGCCGTTCTCCGCCTCGCACTCCTCAGTGACTGTCAACAGCCTCCCCGGACCGTTTCCTTGCACTCCCGCAGACATGGAGATGCGTACTGCCGCGCCGTCGGCACTGTCTACCCAGGGATGATCTGGCACCGCAAAGGCCAGGCTCAGTGGCGGGTTAGCGGACTGGTTCGCCTCAATCACCCGTCGATTAAATATCATTGTCAGGCTGTTGGTCGTGATGAGGCCAAAGCGCTCCGCCTTGCCAGTACGCACAGTCTCGGCAGCTTGCTGCCACCAGTACATTACGAAATCTGCGCTCTCTGGCACATCCGGCCATGCCGCACGCAAAGCATCGACGTAACCATCCCCCAACGCCGTCCTCATACGCTTGTTACCGATAAAAGGAGGGTTACCCACAATGAAGTCGGCATCTGGCCAGGAAGCCTTGCCCGGGGAAACGTAGCACCACTGCTCCACCTGCGCGGTTTCGTCAGGGACTGGCTGGCCGGTAATTGGGTGTAGCTTAGTAGTCACGCCGTCCCACCGTGTCATTGCTCGCCCATTCGCATCGACCACTGGCTCTTGCCGCTCGTAGGTCAAGACGGCATCACGGTGTTCAATATTTCCGTAATCATGCACCACCGGCTCTGCCACGCTTGCATTGCCATTGGTACGGATGTGCCACTGCAAGAAGCCAATCCAGAGCACCAGCTCTGCAAGAGTTGCAGCTCGCTCATTCAGTTCAATGCCGCGCAGCTGCCGCAAGGTCACCGTTTCACGCCCAAGATCGAGCGCGCTTTGCGTATCACCGAGCGCGGTGAGCTGGTTTAGCACTTCGCCTTCAAGACGCTTCAAGTGCTCCAGCGTAACGTAAAGAAAGTTCGCGCTGCCACAAGCGGGGTCCAGCACCCGCAGCGTGCATAAGCGGTGTAGGAAATCCTTCACCTGTTGCTGGGATTCACGCCACTTAGAACGCACGGCGGCATTATGACGGTCCAGTGCAGCAAAGTCCTTCTTAGTCTTGACTTCGGGAGGGTGGGCCTCCAGCTCCGTAGCTTCGCGTGCCAGCATCAGGGCTGCGGCCTGTGCATTTGCCCATTCGGCTCGTAAGGGTTCAATCACTGTCGGCATTACTAACCGCTCTACGTAAGCTCGTGGGGTATAGTGTGCTCCAAGTGCATGCCGCTCGGTCGGGTCGAGTGCGCGCTCCAGCAGCGTGCCGAAGATGGCTGGCTCAACTTCGCGCCAGTTGGCCCGCGCAGCCTGAATAAGTAGGTCGATTTGCTCGGTCGTCAATAGCAAACTGTATCCGTCTGCCTCGGCGCCTTTAAACAGTTTTCCGTTGAACCTAAGAACTGGCTTGACCAGGGCTGCAGAGAAGCCTCCTCGGTCCATATCGGCCCAAAGGACACGCAAAATTTGCTGCAACGTCAGCGGGTCTTCGCGGTGCTGCCGCAGTAGCGCGTGAAAGGAACGATTTGGCAGTAGTTCCACATCTTCAGCAAACATGCTGAACAGACAGCGTGATAGGTAGGCCGCGACATCGTGCGAGGCATACCCTGCTCCTTCCAGCGAACGCGCTAGAGTTGCAAGCTGCTGTGAGACCTCGCGTGTCACTTTAGCGCTAATGCGAGCCGGATTAAGGGCATCCGGATCAGTCCAAATCAAGCGCAGACACTCCAGTATCTTGGGCTTCGTCAAGTCAGCCAGGGAAATGCGATGACTGCGAGGATCTGGAAATGGTATATAAGTCCCCCCCGTACGACTGAACTCAGCATACACCTCTATTACGGTGCCCACGTCGACCACCAGCACGAAGGGTGGCCGACCATCTTCGGCCGGCAAAGCTCTTGCATAGGCCTCCGCCTGACTCCGGGCACGCAGCAGGCCGTCATCAAAGCCCTTTGTGTTTGTGCCCGCCTTCAGCTTTTTCGCCTCAAGGACGAAGTGTCCCCTCCGGTAGCAGTCAATGCGACCGGCACTTCTTGACCCATCGCCGTGCAGGAAGGTGACCGGACGCTCAAACATGTAGTCCTGTGTGGGCGTCGGGTGCGGCTTGGGCACGTCTAGCAATTCGCACAGTTCAATGACAAATGACTGCGCAGTGGCGATTTCGCTCGCGGCCACCCCTTGCCAACGTTGGATGAATGCCTGCAGCTTTGTTGTATTTTCCATGGGCCAAGATGATATCGGACGCCGAACCCAGACCCAATATTTGGCTGAGGGCAGCTGTGTCAGCTAGGATACAGCTCCGCGGCAACGATCTTGACCCCAACTTGAGTGGTACGCGACGTGAAGGAGTTCAGGCGCCGATAGCAACGATATTGTCGGCGCGGCAAATAGTGCTGAATCGACTGAGCGCCCCCATTTGTCGAACAGCGCCTCAGTTTGCAGGAATGACTCCAAAGCCTGCTGTAGTGCGTCCGGAAGTGGATCAGTAGAGGCGGCCGTCGCGAAACGGGAGTATGCCTCCCAGGGCCAAGAATAGTCTTCTTGGTACAACGCGACGCCACAGGCGCGCCTAGTGACGAGCATAGATTGGGAATCTAAGCCAACCGTTCGCCTCGTTATCAACAACCTGAGAGGCCGTAACGACGTCTCACGAGACAACGCAAACCAAAGATCCTACCAAATCAAGCGAGTTTCATAGATTTCACGGAAGATCGTGAAAACACGTAAATGGCGTTACCTGCACAAATGGAGTACTGCACCGATAGTGCCGCACTCCAGTCCAGCTATTTCCGGATTTCCAGTCCAGCAAACTGGTCTGTAGTCCAGCTAATTCCGGTTTCCTACAACAACCCACACCGATCAAACATCAATATTCCGCGCCACCAACGCATTACTCTCAATAAAGTTCCGCCGCGGCTCCACTTCATCCCCCATCAGCGTAGTAAAGATCTGGTCAGCAGCAATAGCATCCTCAATCTGCACCTTCAGCAGACGACGCTGGGTCACGTCTAGGGTGGTCTCAAACAACTGCTCAGGATTCATCTCCCCCAGCCCCTTATACCGCTGACGAGAAACCCCACGCTCCGCTTCCGAAAGCAGCCACTGCATCGCCCCATGGAAGTCATTGACAGTCTGATCCCTCAGCTTGTCCCCTTCCCCGCGCTGCACCTTGGTCCCCTCCGGCGTCAGCCCCTGGAACGTCTTGGCCGCATTGGACAGGGCCGCATAATCCGCCCCGTGGACAAAGTCCGCATCCAGATGCGACAGCCGCACATTGCCATGATGACGCCGCGCAATCATCAACCGATGCTTGTCAGTCTTCTCATCAAACTGCGCATACACATCAGCCGTGCCATCGTCGTTGACGGCAGCGCCAATCAACGTCTTGGCATGCATCTCCGCCAGCTTGGACTTCAGCGCCACCGCTGAAGCCTCCGCCGCCGCAGCGCTATCCAGGTCCAGCGTCACGCCGTCCGCAATGGCACGCAGGGCGTCGGTATCCACAACGCGCGACAAGCGGCCAATCACGCCCTCGGTCAGCTGATATTGCCGCGCCAGCTCGGTCAGCGCATCCCCACTGATCTCCGACCCATCCGGCCGCACCAGCGACGCCTTCTCCATCGCCAGCTTCAACAGATAAGCATTGAGCTCGACATCATCCTTGATATACCGCTCTTCCTTGCCGTGCTTGATCTTGTACAGCGGCGGCTGCGCGATATACACATAACCGCGCTCGATGATGTCAGGCATCTGCCGGTAGAAGAACGTCAGCAGCAGCGTGCGGATGTGGGAGCCGTCCACGTCCGCGTCGGTCATGATGATGATGCGGTGGTAGCGCAGCTTTTCCAGGTTGTAGTCGTCCTTGCCGATGCCGGTGCCCAGCGCGGTGATCAGCGTCAGCACTTCCTGGCTGGACAGCATCTTGTCGAAGCGGGCGCGCTCTACATTCAGGATCTTGCCCTTGAGCGGCAGGATGGCCTGGAACTTACGGTCGCGGCCCTGCTTGGCGGAGCCGCCTGCGGAGTCACCCTCCACCAGGAAGAGTTCGGACAGGGCGGGGTCTTTTTCCTGGCAGTCGGCCAGTTTGCCGGGCAGGCCCATGCCGTCCATCAGGCCCTTGCGCCGGGTCATTTCGCGGGCCTTGCGGGCGGCTTCGCGGGCGCGGGCGGCGTCTACGATCTTGCCGCAGATGATCTTGGCGTCGCCCGGGGTTTCCAGCAGGAAGTCGTTCAGGGCCTTACCGACGAGTTCTTCCACCGGCAGGCGCACTTCGGACGAGACCAGCTTGTCCTTGGTCTGCGAGCTGAACTTGGGCTCGGGCACCTTGACGGAGAGCACGCACGACAGGCCTTCGCGCATGTCGTCGCCGGTGGTTTCCACCTTGGCTTTCTTGGCGACTTCGTTTTCTTCGATGTACTTGTTGATGACCCGGGTCATCGCGGCGCGCAGGCCGGTCAGGTGGGTGCCGCCATCCCGCTGCGGGATGTTGTTGGTGAAGCAGAGCACCTGCTCGTTGTAGCCGTCGTTCCACTGCATGGCCACTTCCACGGCGATACCGTCTTTTTCGGTATTGGCGTAGAAGATGGTGGGGTGCAGCACGCTCTTGGAGCGGTTGATGTATTCAACAAAGCCCTTCACGCCACCGGAGAAGGCAAAGTCTTCTTCCTTGCCGGTGCGCTGGTCGACCAGCTTGATATGGACGCCGTTGTTCAGGAACGAGAGCTCGCGAATGCGCTTGGAGAGGATCTCGTAGTGGAACTCGACGTTGGTGAAGATTTCTTCGTCGGCCAGGAAGTGGACTTCGGTGCCGCGCTTGTCGGTGGCGCCGATGACCTTCATCGGGGAGACTTCAACGGGCTGGCCGTCGGGGCCGGGCACGGTCTCGACGATGCGGTTCTGCACATCGCCCTTGGCGAATTCGATCAGGTGGACCTGGCCGTCGCGGCGCACGGTCAGGCGCAGCCACTTGGAGAGCGCGTTCACGCAGGACACGCCCACGCCGTGCAGGCCGCCGGAGACCTTGTAGCTGTTCTGGTTGAACTTGCCGCCGGCGTGCAGCTCGGTCATGGCGATTTCCGCCGCGCTGCGCTTGGGTTCGTGCTTGTCGTCGAACTTGACCAGGGGCGGGATGCCGCGGCCGTTGTCGACGATGGAGATCGAGTTGTCGCTGTGGATGGTGACCTGGATCTCAGTGCAGTAGCCGGCCAGCGCTTCATCGATGGAGTTGTCCAGCACCTCGAACACGAGGTGGTGCAGGCCGGTGCCGTCCGACGTGTCGCCGATATACATGCCCGGGCGCTTGCGTACCGCCTCCAGGCCTTCCAGGATCTGGATCGAGGAGGCTCCGTAGGTGTTTTCCTGTTGCGGTTTCTGCTGTTCGGTCATGTCTTTCCTACTTGCGGCGAATGCGGAATTGGGGCCTGGCCGGCATGATTTTCACGCTGGCGGCGGGCCTCGCAGGGTCCGCATGGCGGGTTACTAAAAACGGCAAAAGGGGCGGATCGTCATTTCGATCCTGCCCCCGCTGCGGGATGGTCATCCCCAGGACGTCCCGGCCGGGCCGGGTGTCAAAGCGTGCCGTTTGCTGCTCCGGTATCTCGTGGTCTGCGTGTCCTGTTACCGGATCATCAGATGCGCATCGGCATGACGACGTACTTGAAGTTGTCGTCTTCCGGCACGGTAATCAGCGCACTCGAATTCGAGTCGCCGAGGCTGACCTGCACTTGCTCGGTCTTGAGGTTGGCAAGGACGTCGAGCAGGTAGGTCACGTTGAAGCCGATATCGAGCGCGTCGCCCGAGTAATCGAGTTCGAGCTCTTCTTGCGCCTCTTCCTGGTCGGCGTTGGTGGAGCTGATCTTGAGCATGTGCGTGTCGAGGATGCAGCGCACGCCCTTGAATTTGTCGGTGGTCAGGATCGCGGTGCGTTGCAGCGCCTGCTGCAGGCGCACGCGGTCGATCGCGAAGGCGTTCTTGTAGCCCTTGGGGATCACGCGCTGGAAGTCGGGGAACTTGCCTTCCACCAGCTTGGAGATCAGTTCGATATTGGCGAACGTGAACTTGACCTGGTTGGCGGCCAGCTGCACCGTCACCGGATCGTCGTTGTCTTCCAGCAGGCGCTGCAGTTCCAGGATGGTCTTGCGCGGGATGATGACTTCCTGGCGCGAGCCGACACCAGCGGCTTCGTTCTCCAGCTCGACGCCGCAGTAGGCCAGGCGGTGGCCGTCGGTGGCGACTGCCATGACCTTCTTGCCTTCTACCACCAGCAGCATGCCGTTCAGGTAGTAGCGGATGTCCTGCTGCGCCATGGCGAAGTGGACCATCGCCAGCAGGTGCTTGAAGGTCTTCTGCGGCAGCGTGACGCTGGCGTTGAATTCGCTGGCTTCGGCAACGGTCGGGAATTCTTCGGCGGCGAGCGTCTGCAGGGCAAAGCGGCTCTTGCCGGATTGCACGGTCATGCGCTTGTCGTTGAGCGACAGGGCCACGTCGCCGTCAGGCATGGCACGCAGGATGTCGAGCAGCTTGCGCGCGGCCACGGTGGTGGCGACGCTGTCGTTGCCGACGCCGCATTCCGCATGCGTGGTGATCTGGATTTCGATGTCGGTCGACAGGAAGGACACGTTCGACCCGGACTTGCGAATCAGCAGGTTGGCCAGGATCGGGAGGGTGTGGCGGCGCTCCACGATGCCGCTCACGATTTGCAGCGGACGCAGCAGGTTGTCTCGCGAGGTTTTGACCAATTGCATTGAATTTATCCTTCGTCGTTTGTAGTCGGCGACCGCAGAACGCAAACAACTCCAAATTCACTTAGGAATCAAGGAGTTAATGTGCCATTGTACCAAGGATAAGCCGCTGCGGTGAAGCGGGGCGGGACCGGCCGGCGGGCCAGCTGTGCACAAAAAGCCACGCTGGCACTGAACGCGCCTGCCATCCCGGCCCGACTCACCGCAAAGCCTTATCGGTGGCCACTTTCCGGACTTTTGCTCCGGCGATGCTGACGTTAATTCCCCAGGCGCCACGGGTTGTCCGTGGCGCGCACCCTACAGTATGCCAGCCCCAGGGGGCCGGCCCTTCAAAACTGACTTCCAGCCAGGACTGCGCGCATCAACCCTTGAGCGTCTGCTCCAGCACGTGCAGCTCGTGGTTGAGCTGCGCATCCTTGCTGCGTTCGTCGGCGATCTTGCGCACGGCGTGCAGCACGGTGGTGTGGTCGCGGCCGCCGAACAGCTCGCCGATCTCGGGCAGGCTCTTCTGCGTCAGCTCCTTGGCCAGGTACATCGCGATCTGGCGCGGACGGGCAATATTGGCAGGCCGCTTTTTCGAGTACATGTCAGCGACCTTGATGTTGTAGAAATCCGCGCAGGTCTTCTGGATGTTCTCCACCGAGATCTGCCGGTTCTGCACCGTCAGCAGGTCCTTCAGCGCTTCGCGCGTCACCTCGATGGTGATGTCCTTGCCGTGGAAGTTGCTGAACGCCAGGATCTTGCGCAGCGCGCCTTCCAGCTCGCGCACGTTGGAGCGCAGGTGCTTGGCGACAAAGAAGGCGACTTCTTCCGGAACGTTCACGTTCTCGGCGGCGGCCTTCTTCATCAGGATCGCCACGCGCATTTCCAGCTCGGGCGGCTCGATCGCCACGGTCAGGCCGGAGTCGAAGCGCGAGATCAGGCGGTCGTCGATGCCGGTGATTTCCTTGGGGTAGGTATCGCTGGTGATGATCACCTGCGCCCGGTTGGCGATCAGGGCCTCGAAGGCGTAGAAGAACTCTTCCTGCGTGCGGTTCTTGCCGGAGAAGAACTGGATATCGTCGATCAGCAGCAGGTCGAGCGAGTGGTAGTAGCGCTTGAACTCGTCGAACGCCTTGCGTTGGTACGCCTTCACCACGTCGGACACGTACTGCTCGGCGTGGATGTAGCGGATGCGCGCGCGCGGGTTCTCCATCAGCATGTGGTTGCCGATGGAATGGATCAGGTGGGTCTTGCCCAGGCCCACGCCGCCGTACAGGTACAGCGGGTTGTAGGACTTGCCGGGGTTGTTGGCGACCTGGATGGCGGCGGCGCGCGCCAGCTGGTTGGCCTTGCCGGTGACGAAGTTGTCGAAGGTCAGGATCGGGTTCAGGCGCGAGCGCTCGTGGACCGTGTCGCTGGGCTGGTGGCCGGGCATGCCGTTGGCGCCGCCCATCGCTTGCTGCGACGGGTGCGGCTGGTGTGGCTGCTGCGGCTGAACGCGGTAGGAGCGGGCGCTGGCTTCGGCGGGGTCCATGTGGAGCACGTCGATATCGCCCATGTCGCTGGCGTGCTGGTTGCCATGGGCACCCATCTGGCCCATCTGGCCACTGTGCTGCTGGCCCATGCCGGGCATCGGCGCACGCGCGCCGGCCGGGATTGGTGCCGCGGACGGATTGCCGTACGGCGGCTGGCCCATGCCGTAGGGAGCGGCGGCGGGATAGTCGCCATAGCCAGGCTGGCCGGAATGGCCGGATTGGCCGGATTGGCCGGCCATGGGGTAGGGCGCCTGCGCGCCCATCTGCTGGCCGCCCGGGTAGCCGCCCATCCCCGTACCCGGGGCTGCGTGGCCGTCCATGCCCGGCATGCCCATGGCGCCGCCCTGCGCATGCGCGCCCGGCCCGATGGCCGGTTGCGGCGCCTGCATATAGGCGGCGGCACGGCCGGAGGCCGCGGGATCGAGCACGAACTGGACGCTGACCTGCGCTTCCCAGTACTCGCAGGCCAGTGCGGTGATGCGCCCCGAAAACTGGCTCTTGACCCAGTCGAGCTTGAAACGGTTGGGCGCAGCAATCCGCAGCGCATGCGTTTCTTCATCGAACGCAACGGGCGCCAGCGGCTTGATCCACGTTTTGAACTGTTGCGGCGTCAGCTCGCGCTCGAGTTGCGCGGCTGCCGCCTGCCAGAAATCTTGCATTGTTTGTTGTTTAGTAGTGGCACCCGGGGATCGCGGCCCGGGCACGTCACAAGCGGCGTTTACGTTGCGTCGACCGGGTCTTGCTAGCCGAACTGGTAATCACTACCAGTTGGCGTACCCCCGCGACATGCCGTGCGCCAGCCAGCGAGCGACCGACTCGCCGCACTGTGCGCGTTTGACTCATGCGTTTTTCGCGGAGGGGGACCCGGGTTGCGCCTGCGCCACGCAGCCCGTGATGTGTTTGGACCGGGATTGTACCCCCGCCCCGGAGTTATCCACAAAGGATAAGTCTGTGGACAACTTGTGCAAATTCAGTGGATTGCTGTGCACAACCCGTGCTGCAGTGCGGGGTAGCGGGTCGTGGAAACCCGCGAAAATTCTGGGAAAACATAGACTTCGGCCTGAGTTGTCTTATATGTTGGCGGCGCGGCACGCACATAAATTTGTGCACTGGCCACTGTGGACAATGACGCACTGACAAGCTCTTCGGTATGTGGCATATGTGCCGGTGCACAACACCGTTTACCTTGACACGGTCGCTAAAACTGGATTAAATGCCGGGTTCTGCGATGCGGCAGGGGATCACGTATGCGCATCGCCGGGTCTGGCCTGTTCGTGCCGTCCGCGCCCACAGGCCCACGCCTGCACCGCGCCGCCGGCCGGCAGCAAGACAGAACCAGAATCGTCGGCAACACCGCGGCAGTTCCTTGCCAGCGGCAGCCCCATGCGAACCATACGCGGCGGCCACGGCACCCCGGCACCGGCCGGAGCCGGGCACGCCCAGATCAACCAGAGAGTGCAACATGAAACGTACCTACCAACCTTCCGTTACCCGCCGCAAGCGTACCCACGGTTTCCGCGTGCGCATGAAGACCCGTGGCGGCCGTGCCGTCATCAACGCTCGCCGCGCCAAGGGCCGCAAGCGCCTGGCCATCTGAGGCCCGGGCAACTGGCCTGACGGCGCCACCGGCGCCGTCGATGCCTCTTGCCTCGGGTCCAGGACGGCCTGCGCAGTTTGCGCCGGGTTGCCGCCGGGTCCAGCTAGTCAGTCAGCAGTATCTCTCGCCAGCCTTGCCCAGCGTGTCAGCCCATGCCTTCCCCAAAGCCGCGAGGCTAACAAAGACGGATGAGTTTTCATCCGTTTTTGCTTTGCGGCCCCGGCGGCGCAGCACGCATTTCGTGCTGTACGTGCGCGCCAACGGCCAGGCCGAAGCCCGGCTGGGCGTGGTCGTGGGCAAGAAGTTCGCGCCGCGTGCCGCCGAGCGCAACCTGGTGAAGCGGATGGCGCGCGAGCTGTTCCGCCAGCGCCGCGAGCAGTTGTCGGGGCGTGATGTGCTGTTGCGCCTGCAGGCAAAATTCCCGCGGGCGGAATTTGCCACGCGCACGGCGGTCCGACAGGCGTGCGCGGCGGAAATCGCCAGCCTGCTGGAGGTGGCGGCCAGGCCGCTGCCGCCGCCGCCCGCTGCCAACCCTGCACCGCCCGCCCCGCCGCCGGCTTCTGCCCCGCAGAGCCAGCCACCGGGCCTTCCGGCCTGACGGTCTCACCATGAAGCGAATCCTGCTAGCCCTGCTGCGTATCTACAAGATCGCCCTGAGTCCTTACCTGGGCTCGCAGTGCCGCTTCCTGCCGACCTGTTCCGACTACGCCCGCGACGCGCTCGTCCATCACGGCGCCGCGCGCGGCAGCTGGATGGCCGCCTGCCGGCTGTGCCGTTGCCATCCTTTCGCACAAGGCGGGTATGATCCCGTGCCGGGCACGGAAACCGACACGGCCAGGGCGGACTCCGCCTCGGGCCGTTCCGTCCATGCCGCGGCGGGCCATGCGCCTGCCGCAATCCGTCTGCCCAGACCCTGATTTCTCCGACCACAGCCAGACATGGATATCAAACGCACCATCCTCTGGGTCATCTTCTCGATGTCCCTCGTGCTGCTCTACGACAACTGGCAACGCTCCCAAGGCCATGCGTCGATGTTCTTCCCGAGCGCGACGCAGCAGCAGGGCGCTTCGGCGCCGGCCGCCAGCGGCGCGGCCGCGCAGGGCGACGTGCCCAAGGCCAACGTCCAGCCGGGCGCAGCCGCCCCGGCCGCCGGCGCTGCGCCGCAGGCCGCCGCCCAGCCCGCCGGCGAGAAGATCGTGGTGACCACCGACACGGTGCGCGCCGAGATCGACACCGCCGGCGGCATCGTGTCGCGCCTGGAGCTGCTCAAGGAGCTCGAGAAGGACGGCAAGCCGGTGGTGCTGTTCGAGCGTGACAACGTGCGCACCTACATGGCGCGCTCGGGCCTGATCGGCGGCGACCTGCCCAACCACACCACGGTGTTCACCGCCGCGCCGGGCCCGCGCAGCCTGGATGGCGCCGAGCAGCTGCAGGTGGTGCTGACCGGCGAGAAGAATGGCGTGAAGCTGGTGAAGACCTACACCTTCCGCAAGGGCAGCTACGTGGTCGACTCCAAGTTCGACGTGACCAACGCGGGTACCGCGCCGGTTTCGCCGACGCTGTACCTGGAACTGGCGCGTGACGGCAGCAAGGTGGAGCAGTCGCAGTTCTACAGCACCTTCACCGGCCCGGCGATCTACACCGACGCCGACAAGTACCACAAGATCAGCTTCGAAGACATCGCCAAGGGCAAGACCAGCGTGCCGGCCGCGGCCAACAATGGCTGGGTGGCGATGGTGCAGCACTACTTTGCCTCGGCCTGGATTCCGCAGACCGGCAAGGAGCACAGCTTCTACGTCCAGCAGATCGATCCGAACCTGTACCGCGTGGGCATCCAGCAGCCGCTGGGCGAAGTGGCCCCGGGCGCCACGGTGAGCACCGATGCGCGCCTGTTCGCCGGTCCGCAGGAAGAGCACATGCTCGAGAAGATCGCTCCGGGCCTGGAGCTGGTGAAGGACTACGGCTGGCTGACCATCCTGGCCAAGCCGCTGTTCTGGCTGCTGGAGAAGCTGCACGGCTTCCTGGGCAACTGGGGCTGGTCGATCATCGCGCTGACGGTGCTGATCAAGCTGGTGTTCTTCCCGCTGTCGGCGGCGAGCTACAAGTCCATGGGCAAGATGAAGGACCTGCAGCCGCGCATGACCGCGATCCGCGAGCGTTACAAGAACGACCCGCAGAAGATGAACCAGGAGATGATGGGCCTGTATCGCACCGAGAAGGTCAACCCGCTCGGCGGCTGCCTGCCGATCGTGATCCAGATCCCGGTGTTCATCGCGCTGTACTGGGTGCTGCTGTCGTCGGTTGAGATGCGCGGCGCGCCGTGGCTGGGCTGGATCCATGACCTGTCGGTGCCGGATCCGTTCTACATCCTGCCGATCGTGATGGCTGTGTCGATGTTCGTGCAGACCAAGCTGAACCCGACGCCGCCGGATCCGGTGCAGGCCAAGGTCATGACGATCATGCCGCTGGTGTTCTCGGTGATGTTCTTCTTCTTCCCGGCCGGCCTGGTGCTGTACTGGGTGGTGAACAACATTCTGTCGATTGCGCAGCAGTGGCAGATTAATCGGATGCTGGGCAAGGGCAAGGCGGCGGTTGTGGCCAAGAGCTGATTGGCTGATCGCAGCAAACCGATGCAGTAACCATGAAGCCCGGCAGTGATGCCGGGCTTTTTGTTTGTTGTGTGACTGGAGGCCGAGGGCTTTTGCTGTGCTGGCGGTTTGCTCCCCTCTCCCGCCTGGCGGGAGAGGGGCCGGGGGTGAGGGCGGGCGTTTGCCAAGCATGGCGCGTTCGACTTCGTGGAGGCTCCGGCCCTCACCCCCACCCCTCTCCCGCGCGCGGGAGAGGGGAGCCATGTTCGTGCGGTGTTGGCTGCGGCAGGCGTTATGCAGGCGTATGCTACTGGCCTGCGCCTCACTGCCTGGAGAATCCCATGAGCTGGTCCGCCCGCCAATACGTTGCCTTCGAAGACGAACGCACCCGCCCGGTCCGCGACCTCGTTGCCGCCATCCCCAACGAGATCGTGCGCAACGCGGTGGATATCGGCTGCGGGCCGGGCAACTCCACCGAGGTGCTGCTGGGCCGCTACAACGGCGCGTCGATCACCGGCCTGGACAGTTCCGACGACATGGTCGACGCCGCGCGCAAGCGCCTGCCTGATGTGCAATTCCGCGTGGCCGACATCGGCGCCTGGGACGATCCCGGCCCGTACGACGTGATCCTGGCCAACGCCGTGCTGCAATGGCTGCCCGACCATGCCAGCCTGTTTCCCAAACTCGTTTCCAAACTCTCCGAAGGCGGCACGCTGGCCGTGCAGATGCCTGACAACCTGGAAGAGCCCGCGCACCGGCTGATGCGGCAGGTGGCGGCGGAAAGCCCGTGGGCAGAGAAGCTGGCAAGCGCCAGCAAGGCGCGCGCCGAGCGCTCACCTGCGCAGTGGTACTACGAACTGCTGCGCCCGCTGTGCCAGCGCGTGGATGTCTGGCTGACCACCTACCACCATCCGCTGACCGGCGGCGCGGCGGCGGTGGTGGAGTGGTTCAAGGGCAGCGGACTGCGGCCGTTCCTGCAGCCGCTGGACGAGGCCGGGCGCCTGGCGTACCTGGCGCGCTATGAAAGCGAGATCGCGAAGGCCTACCCCGCGTTGCCCGACAAGTCGGTGCTGCTGCCGTTCCCGCGGCTGTTTATCGTGGCAACGCGCTGAACGCCAACTTCCGGATCTGCCGGATCAGGCCGGCTTGTGGCACACCGCCTCGATGTTGTGCCCGTCCGGGTCCAGCACGAAGGCGCCGTAGTAATCCGGGTGGTAATGCGCCCGGAGCCCCGGCGCGCCATTGTCCCGTCCGCCCGCCTCGATCGCGGCGCGGTAGAACTTGTCCACAAGCTCGCGGCTGCCCACGCGGAACGCCACGTGGACCGGCGGCCGGTTTGGCTCACCCCGGTGGATCCAGAAATCCGGCTTGCCCGGTGGCCCGAAGCCTGCCACGTCAGTACTGCCGGTGACGCTGGCCGGAAATTCCTTGACGAGGCCGTAGCCGATGGCGCCCAACGCGCTCAGGTAGAACGCGCGGCTCTTAATGTAATCGCTGACGCTGACGCCGGTATGGTCGATCATGCTTGCTCCTTTGCAGGGGTTGGCTCAGGCCAGGTCCAGCACGCTCATGGTGGCGTTGAAGCGGCTCACCAGTACCGTTTCGCCGTGCACGTCCGCGAACACATCCGCCTCGACCACGATGATCGAGCGGCCGGACTTGAGCACGTCGGCACGGCAGCGCAGCCGTTCGCTGCGCACGGCCCTGAGCAGGTTGATCTTGAATTCCGCGGTGACCACGTGCTGGCCCGTTTCGAGGATGGTGGTAGCCGCCGCGCCCGCGGTATGGTCGGCCATGGTGGCCTGCACGCCCGCATGGACGATACCGCCGTGCTGCAGGTGACGCGGCGTGATGGCCAGCGTCGACTCGCACCAGCCTGGCCCGCAGTCCGCCAGCGTGATGCCAACGTCATTGACGAACGCGGCCTGGCGGAAGCCGGCGTCGATGGTGTCGCGCAGCAGCAGGCGCTCCTGTTCGGTGGTCATGGCGGATCCTCTTACGGTCACTGCATCACCAGGCGGTGTGCGCATTCCAGCGCGACGGCGGGCCGCTGTCAACCGCGGCAGCGCCTGATGCGACGCACCGAGGCATTCGCGCGTGCCGTCGCCTACACTGGTGGCATCTGCGTCCCGCACCGGCGCGCCTGACCGCATGAAGACCGCCATGACTGACGCCCAGCCGCCCAAGCTGCGCCGCAAGACGCAGCCGGTCGTTGCTTTTGCCGCGCTGACACAAGCAAGTCTGGCGCGGATCGACACGTCCCTGCAGGATTTGCTGCACCGCGACGAAGCCGAGGACCTGCACCAGCTGCGCGTGGCGGTGCGCCATGCGCGCGCGGTGCTGTGGGCGCTCGGGCCAGCGCTGCCACTGCTGGAACGCGACCGCTGGAAGCGCGAACTGCGCACACTGGCGCGAGCGACCAGCGAGGTGCGCGACTGGGACGTTTTCCTGGCCGAGACCGTGGCCCCGGCGCGCAAGAAGGAACCCGAGGACCCGGTGCTGGCCGCCGTGGCCGACACGGCCGCCAGACAACGCAACACGGCTCGCGCGGCCATGCTGGCGGCACTGGTCAGCTATCGCGACGGACAGTTGCCGGTCGTGCAGCGCGATCTCGCCCACCTGGGCCACCTTGCGGAAAAGGTCGCCGCCCAAGGCAAAGCCGGACGGTGCGACCGCCTGGGCCCGTTCGCGCGCCAGCGCGTGCGCCGCGGCCGCAAGCGGCTGCGCGCGCTGATGCAGGCCGCCCGAGGCGGCGACCCGCGCGCGGTGCATGACCAACGCATCGCAGGCAAGCGGCTGCGCTACACGATCGAGGCGCTGGCACCAGTGTTGCCGTCGCGCTATACCAGGCGGCTGCAGCGCAAGCTGGTCAGGCAACAGACTCGGCTGGGGGACTTTGTCGACGCCATGGTCGCGCGTCGGCTGATGCGCGAGTGCCTGGGCGTGCCGGAGCTGCCCGACGACGTGCCGCCGCCACCGCCCGGCGCGAGCTGACGCCCCGCCTGGCATGGCGGCCGACTTACCGCGCTGTGCGGCGTTCCTGCAAGTGCAACCCACGCCACGCCAACAGCAATCGATCTGCGACAATACCGCCATGACTGCTCCCCAGGTTCCCATTGCCGCCATCGCCACCGCGCCCGGACGCGGCGGCATCGGCGTGGTGCGCGTGTCGGGCCCCGATGTCGGCCCCGTCATGCGCGCCGTCTGCGGCCAGGCACTGAAGCCGCGCCATGCCACCTACCTGCCATTCCTCGACGGCCACGGCAAGGTCATCGACCACGGCCTCGCGCTGTACTTTCCTGCGCCCAATTCGTACACCGGCGAAGAGGTGCTGGAGCTGCAGGGCCACGGCGGCCCGGTGGTGATGCAGATGCTGCTGACGCGCTGCCTGCAGGCCGGCGACGGCATCGGCCTGCGCCTGGCCGAGCCGGGCGAATTCACGCGCCGCGCCTTCCTCAACGACAAGCTCGACCTGGCGCAGGCCGAGGCGGTGGCCGACCTGATCGAAGCCAGCACCGAAGCCGCGGCACGCTCCGCGGCGCGCTCGATGGAAGGCGAGTTCTCCAATGCGATCCGCACGCTGGTGGACAAGGTGATCCACCTGCGCATGCTGGTCGAGGCCACGCTGGATTTCCCCGAGGAAGAGATCGATTTCCTGGAGCAGTCCGACGCGCGCGGCCAGCTTGCGGCGATCCGCAATGAACTCGGCGGCGTGCTGGCGCAGGCGCGGCAGGGCGCGCTGCTGCGAGAGGGCCTGTCGGTAGTGCTGGCGGGCCAGCCCAACGTAGGCAAGTCTTCGCTGCTCAACGCCCTGGCCGGCGCCGAACTCGCCATCGTCACGCCGATCGCCGGCACCACGCGCGACCGCGTGCGCGAGACCATCCAGATCGACGGCATCCCGCTGCATATCATCGACACCGCCGGCCTGCGCGAGAACGCCACCGATGAAGTCGAGCGCATCGGCATCGAGCGCACCTGGGACGCGATCCGCCGCGCCGACGTCGTGCTGCACCTGGTCGACGCCACCGACTACCTGCGCCACGGCCTGTCCGAGATCGACGACGCCATCGACGACCAGCTCAGCGGGCATCTGCCACCGGGCTCGCCGATCGTGCGTGTGGTCAACAAGATCGACAAGGCGCCGGCCGTGGGCGACACGATGTTCGGCGGCAACCGCCCGCACGTGGTCGCCGCGAACGGGCCCAACCCGACCGAGATCTGGATCTCGGCGCGCACCGGTGCCGGCATCGAACTACTGCGGCGCGAGCTGCTGCGGCTGGTGGGCTGGCAATCCGGCAATGAAGGCACCTTCCTCGCGCGTGAGCGGCATCTGACGGCACTGCGGCAGGCGCAGTCGCACCTGGATGTGGCCGCCGAGCAGAGCGAGTGCCAGGCGCAGGCGCTTGACCTCTTTGCGGAAGAGTTGCGGCTGGCGCAGGAGCACCTGAACAGCATTACCGGCGAGTTCACCAGTGATGATTTGCTGGGGACGATTTTTACGCGGTTTTGTATTGGGAAGTGAGGCGGTCGCAACCGGAACGCGCCACCTTCTTCCCCCATGCGCCTCACCCTCATCACCTTCGGCACCCAGGGCGACTGCCGCCCCATCGTAGCCCTCGGCCTTGGCCTGCGCGACGCCGGGCATGACGTGCTGATGCTCGGCGAACGCTCCGCGGCGACGCTGGCCGCCGAGCATGGCCTGCCTTTCGCGCCGATGGCCGGGGATATCCAGCAAACCCTGCAGCCCGGCGGTGCCTTGCACAAGCTGATGATCGAGGGTGGCAACGTGGCCGAGGCCACGCGCGCGTTCGGGCGTATTGCGGAGGACAACGCCGAGGCGTGGATGGCGCAGCTGGCGGAGGCGGCGCGCGATGCGGATGGCATTGTGTTTTCGGGACTGACGGCTTATGTGGCGCTGTCCGTGGGCGAGCAGCTGGGCAAGCCTGTGATCGGCGCGGGCATGTTCCCGATCTCGCCGACGCGGGATTTCCCTTCGGCCTTGCTGCCGCCGTTCCGCATGCCAGGCTGGGCCAATCGGGCCAGTCATGCGGTGATCAACTTCGTGCTGTGGCGGATGTTCCGCAATGCCACCAACGCGGCGCGCGCGAAGCTGTTCGGCGTGGCGCCGCGCCGGGCGATGTGGCGCGATTTCCCTTCGCTGTACGCGATCTCGCCGCACCTGGTGCCGCGCCCGCGCGACTGGCATGCGGACTGGCTGGTCACTGGCGCGTGGGGCATGCCGGCGCAGCCGGACTGGCAGCCGGGCGCAGCGCTGCGCGAATTCCTGGCGGCCGGCGCGCCGCCGCTGTATATCGGCTTTGGCAGCATGGCGGGCTTTGACCGGCAGAAGGTGGTCAATGCCATGGTGCGGGCCGTCGATGGCCGGCGCGCGCTGTTCTATCCGGGCTGGTCCGGCATCGATGTATCCGCGCTGCCGGCCAGTTTCCATGTGATCGGCGCCACGCCGCATGACTGGCTGCTGCCGCGCGTGGCCGCGGCGATCCACCATGGCGGCGCCGGCACCACGCATGCGGTGGCGGCGGCCGGTGTGCCGTCGATCGTGCTGCCGTTCGCGGGCGACCAGTTCTTCTGGGCGGGACGCCTGGCGGCGCTGGGCGTGGCGCCGGCGTACGTGCCGGGGCACAAGATCGATGCGGCGCGGCTGGCGTCGATGATCGCGTTCACCGAGCACGCGGAGACGCGCGACAAGGCCGCCGCGCTGGGTCGCGCCGTTGCGGCGGAGCGCGGGGTGGAACACGCGGTGGCCGCAATCGCGCGCTTCTGCGCCCGGGGTAGCGCATAATCGCGCTTTCGCCTTTTTGCATGCCGCCAGGCAGCACCGCCAGATGTTGAACCGTACCCAGCAGATCCTCATTGCCATCGTCGCCGTGGCTGTCCTTGGCATGTTGTGGCTTGCCGGCAATGAGCGGCATGAGGATGCCGCCGCACCCGCGGAATCCGCGGCACCGGCGCAGGCCAGCGCGCCCCTTGCCGCGGCCAGCGACGTGCGCGGTGTGCCGCGCGACGGCACGCTGGACCCGATCAGCATCGACCCGCAGCGCCCCGCCGACCGCCTGCCGCAATACCAGGCCAGCGCGATCCTGGACGACTACCGCAACGATCCCAAGGCCGCCGATGCGCGTTACCTGGATCGCTACGTGATCGTCGAAGGCGTCGCCAGCGGCGTGCGCCGCGAGGGCGAGCAAGTGTTTGTCGATATCCGCACCAACGATCCCGCCGCCAATGTGCGCGCCTTGCTGCTGCAGCGGCAGATCTGCGGCCCGGCGGGACGGGTCTGCGAAGTGGAGGCCCGCGCGACCATGGTGCGGCGCGGCCAGAAGGTGGCGGTGGAATGCAATGGCGCCGGGCTGGCCGATGGCGCGCCGCTGCTGCGCGACTGCCTGCTGCGCGGTGGCGCCAACTGAGCGCAAGCCTGAACCGGAGAACCTGCGATGCAATCCGTGCTGTCCGTGCTTGCGCTCATCATCCTGGCGGCGACCGCCGCCGGCCTGGCTTCGCCGCGCTGGCTCAGCGAGACCCTGCTGGGCGGCAGGCCCGTGACGCGGCTGCAGGTCGCGGTGGTAGGCCTGTGCCTGGCTGCGTTCTGCCTGATCCTGGTGGGTCGGCTGGCGCAGGGCGGGGCGGGCGGCTGACGCGCCACGCCGGCGCAGCAGCGCCGGTTTTGCGCCTCTATTCCGGGAATCGGCTGGCGCCGGCAGCGCCTACAGTGTGAAGGCACGCTGCCCGCATAGCGCGCTCGCGGCGGTGCCTCAAGCATCCAGGATTCCCATGAACAAAGCCCTGCTGGCCGCCAGCGTCGGCCTGCTGCTGTGCGGCTGCTCGACCTACCAGGCCGTGACCCCGGTCGACCACCTCGACCGTTCCGATCCCAATACCGCGTTCCAGGTGCCTGCCGGCGGCGGCCCGCGCGGCGACTACGGCGCCAACGGCATGCTGCTGTGCGTGGTGGTGAACCCCGTGAGCGGCAACAACTATGTCGAGGCCTTCCGTGCCTCGCTGGAGCAGCGCAATTTCGAGGTAAAGATGTTGCAGGCCGAGGCGGCGGCGCCGCTGGCGTGCCCGATGGTGGCGTATTACACCGCGCGCAGCGCCTGGTTCTGGACGTCATACCTGGACAGCGTGGACATCACCGTCTTCCGCCAGGGCGACCGCGTCGGCAAGGCGATCTACAGCGCCAACCGCAGCGCCGGCGGACTCAACCTGAGCAACTTTGTGGATCCGGCGTCCAAGTTGAACGAGCTGGTCGAGCAGCTGTTCCCGGGCATGCTGCCGGCGCCGGCGGCCGGCACGCCGCAGGCACCGGCGACGGGAGCCTGATCAGGCAAGAGACCTGACCCTTCCACCGCACTCGGCAAACCCGGCTCAGCGCTCCAGCCGGCCCAGCCGCACCACGGTCACGCCGGGGCGAAGCTGGCGCAGCGAAGGCATCACCAGCACGCAGTCGGGATACGGCGTCACCACCGGCTCGCCATCGCGCCAGCCGATCACCGAGCCTGCCTCGGCAAAGGTCTCCAGGCCGGTATAGGGGCCGGCGAAGCGGAAATCCATGCTGGCGGCAACCACCGGCTCGGTCACGCGTACCACCCGCTGCGCGGCGGGCAGCGGCTGCAGCCAGCCGGCGGGCAGGTCGGCGGCGTCGACCACGCCGGCGTGCAGCAGGAAGCGCGCGGTGCTGTCCTGCGCCACCGTCACGGCAGCGGGCTCCCAATGCTGGCCGCACTCGATCAGCAGCGCGTTGCGCGGGCTGGCGGGATCGCCGAAGCCGTCGTAGTCGCGCATGCGGCGGCCTTCGGGGTGGCCTTCGTCGACGATCACGTCGGCCGGCGCGCCCAGCGCGCGCGACAGAGCGATGCCCTTGTCGAGCGGGCCCGAGACGATCAGCGGGCGGCTTTTCTCATGCATCGAATGCAGGTCGAGCAGCAGGTCGACGGTGTCGATCACCGGGCGCATGGCGCGCGCGCGGCGCAGTTCGGAGGAATCGCGGCTGGTGTCGTCCAGCGTGGCGGCGGTCCATACGCGGTTGAAGTCCTGATCGACGAAGCGCGAGGCGTCGGGCCTGGTCGGGTCGAAGCTGTGGTAGGCGTCGACGTTGGCGAAGGCCAGCGTCAGGCGGCCGCGCCGCGGGCGCAGGTTGTGGTCGAGCAGCGCCTTGACGGCGATGGCGCCGCAGACCTCGTTGCCGTGGGTGAGGGCGTTGACCATCACGTGCGGGCCGGGCTGGCCGCTGTCGAAGGTGTACAGGTAGGGGATGCCGGTGTTGCCGGTGGCGTACGGGCGGATGTCGGGGAAGGCGACGTCGACGGGGTAGGCGTCGAGGTGGGTGGGGTGGGTCATGGGAATCGGTGCTATCAGGAGGTGCCCGGCAGGTCGGTGGCTGGCGGGTCGGGATTTATTTTGAGGGGGGTAGTGGTACTGGCAGGCGCCGGCCCTCACCCCCGGCCCCTCTCCCGCGAGCGGGAGAGGGGAGCAAACCGGTGGCTGGAGAACAGGCGCCAGTCATTACGCATGCTGGCTGTGGTCTCCCCTCTCCCGCCTGCGGGAGAGGGGCGGGGGTGAGGGCCGGCGCTGGCAGAAACGACCACGCCCGCGCTACCCCTCACTCACGAATCCCGGCCGCCTGCACGATCGTCCGGTAACGCCCCGTCTCGCGCTTGATAAAGCTGCCGAACTGGGAAGGATTACCAGGCGTCACTTCCACACCGGCCTCGGCCAGCTTCTTCTTCACGTCCGGCATCGCCAGCACGGCCTGCATCTCGGTGTTGAGCCGCTCGACCACCGGCTTGGACAGGTTGGCCGGCCCCATCAGGCCAAACCATACGCCCATGTCGACCCCCTTCAGCGCCGGCGTCTCGGCCAGCGCCGGCACGTTCGGCGCCACCGCGGCGCGCCTGGCGCCGGTCACGCCATAGGCCTGCACGCGGCCCGCCTGGATATGCGGCAGCGCCGACGACAGCACCATCACCGCCAGGTCGATCTGGCCGCCGAGCAGGTCGGTGGCCATGGCCGAGGCGCCCTTGTACGGCACGTGGGTGATATTGACGTTGCCCTGCTGCTTGATCAGCTCGCCGGCCAGGTTCAGCGGCGTGCCAACGCCCGACGACGCATACGACAGCTTGCCCGGCTGCGCCCTGGCCAGCGCGATCAGCTCGGCGGCGTTCTTGGCCGGCAGGCCCGGCTTGCCGACCAGCACCATCGGCTGGGTGCCGACGAAGGTCACCGGCGCCAGATCCTTCTCGCCGTCGTAGCGCACCGCGGCGTTGGTCAGGCGCGCGATCGACACCTCGCTGCCCGAGCCCATCAGCAACGTGTAGCCGTCGGCCTCGGCCTTGACCACCTTGGACGCGCCGATGGTGCCGCCGGCGCCGCCCAGGTTCTCGATGACCACGCTCTGGCCGAGGCGCTTGCCCAGCTCCGGCGCGATGGTGCGGGCGACGAGGTCGACGCTGCCGCCGGCGGTATAGCCCACCACCAGCGTGATCGGCTTGGCGGGCCAGGTGCTGGCAAAGGCGCCGCCGGTGGCAGTGGCAAGGCAGAGTGCGGCAGCGGCCGCGCGCAGGATGGTTTTCATGGTCTTGGCTCTGGGGTCCCGGAATAGATGTTGTGACCCGATGTTAGTGAGCGCGGGGCGGGCCGGGATGCGGCTTTGGCAAGGGGGGTTGCCGATTCGGCAATGGTGGCGCAAGGGCCGCAACTAGCGCGGCGCCGCCACCGCGGCGCGCCAGAACGCCTCGGCCAGCGGCCGCATCGGCGCGCGCGGGCGGTACAGGCGGATATCGAGGGCAAGGTCGCCGCCTTCGTCGGTCCCCGCGGCGGTGGCGACGATCGCCCGCACCAGCCGCCCCGCGTGCAGGTCGTCGGCAATCAGCCGCGCGGGCAGCCACGCCAGGCCCATGCGCTGGCGCACCATTTCGTGCACCGACTCGGCAAAGTCGCTGACCGCGATCACGTCCAGCCGCGGCGCCAGCTTGCGGCGCGCGATCTCCTGGTTGACCATGCGCCCCAGCGTCAGGGTCTCGGCATAGGCGATCATCGGCACCGGCTTTTCCTTCGCTGCCTTGCCGGTGCGCAGCCGGTGCAGCGGCGCGCCGTGCGCGTCGGCTGCGCTGACGCAGACCAGCCGCTCCACGCCGGCCAGGTGGAACTGGTAGCGCGCGTCGTCCAGCATCACCGGCAGGTCGGGCGGGCTGTAGCACAGCAGGAAATCGGCATCGCCCTCGGCGAACATCGCCAGCGCGTCGTGCATGGGGAAGGTCGACAGCCGCGTGCGGAAGCCCGCCGCGGCCGGGTCGCCGCGCAGCGTCTCGCGCAGGCCGGACAGCCACGCCGGCACCATCGAGCGCGCCAGCGTCTTGCCGGTGGCGATGGTCACGGTGCTGGCGTCGGCCCGATGCGCGGCGCGCAGTGCCAGCCGCGTTTCCTCCAGCGTGCGCAGCGCGCCCTGCGCGGCTTCCAGGAACAGGCGGCCCTCGGCGGTGAGGCGCACCGGGAACACGCTGCGGTCGATCAGCGGGGCGCCCGCCCACACTTCCACGGCCTGCATGCGCCGGCCGAACGCGGGCGGGGTCACGTTGCGCAGCTCGGCGGCGCGCGCCAGGCTGCCGGCCTGCGCCAGGCAGACGAAGTCTTCGAGCCAGCGGATATGCATGGAAGCGGGCGGTGGGGTTGGTCTGCCCTCATTATCGGCAAAACAAGGATGGGTTTTGCTACGCCTGCGCCACGCGCCGGCGCCAGCCGTGCGGCGTCTCGCCGGTCCAGCGTTTGAATGCATGCGTGAACGCGCTCTGCTCGGAATACCCCAGCCGCATCGCGCACTGCGCCAGGCTGACCGCGGGATCGGCCAGGTATTGCTCGGCCAGCGCACGCCGCAAGTTATCCACAAGCTGTGAATAACTGATGCCCTGCGCCTGCAGGCGTCGCTGCAATGTGCGCACCGGCAGCCGCAGGTGCGCGGCCACGTCGGCGATGGGCAGCTCGCCGTCCTGCAGGCGGGCGCTGATGTAGGCACGCGCCTGCGCCAGTTCGTCGGCGCCGGCGGGGACGCGAAGCTGCAGTTGCGAGTCGGCGATGCGCGTCATCTGCGCCTGCATGTCGGCATCGGCCTGCAGCGAAGGCAGGGCCAGCAGCGCCGGGGCGATGTGCATGGCATGGCGGCCGGTGCCGAAGGCGACCGGGCAGCCGAACACCTCGGCATGCAGGCTGGTGTCGGCTGGAGCGGGGTGCGGGAATTCAACCTGCGTGGCGATGTAGCGGTCACCGATCAGCCAGCGCGCGAACACCGTCCACGTAGCCATGTGCAGCTCATGCGCGTGGCGCGACAGCGGTCCGTGCTGCGCGGCCCAGGTCATGCACGCCGTGCCCGGCGCCTCGACCAGGCGGGTGCGGCCGATATCGTAGGCCAGCACCTCATAGCGTATGCCCTGCAGGATGGCGTCGCGCACGGTCGGCGTGGTCAGCACCACATAACCCATCTCGCCATAGTGGCGCGGCACGAAGGCGGCCCCGGCGCGCAGCCCGACATGCGGATCGCCGGTGGCGTCGCCTAGCCAGTCGAGCAGCGCGAGGTAGGCGGCACCCGGGATGCGCGTGGCGATCGGCGCACCGCTGGCGCCGAGGATGTCGGCCGCCACGCCGACGGCGCGCAGCTGGTCGGCGGCGGCAATGCCCTGGCGTTCGCCGTGGTCGAGCACGGCGCGCAGGTAAGCGAGCGACACGGTGCCAGATACCGTGGCACCGCCGGCGGGCGGGATGGCGCGTGGCATCAAATCACCTGTCATACGAAATCAAGACGGGGCACCGATCTTTATCCAAACTACAGGTAGCGTCAATGCGGGCAGATCCCGCCCTGAAACCCGCCCTGACAACAACACCGACGCACAGGAGACCACATGCCCCCGCATTCCCAACCTGCGCCGCAACGGGGCGCGGATGCCGGCGCCGAGGCGCTGCACGCGCTGTCGCGCCGCGGCTTCCTCAAGGTCGGACTCGGCTTCTCGGCCGCGCTCGCGTGTACCGCGCTGGTGCCGTCGCTGGCCGGCTGCAGCGCCGCCGATGCCGCGCCTCAGGCCGGCATGGCCTGGCTGCGGCCCGACGACGTGGCCATGTTCCGCGCGCTGCTGCCGGCCGTCGTCACCGATCTTGCCGAGGCGCCGCCGCCGCGGCGCGAGGCCCTGGTGCAGGAGACGCTGCGCAATATCGACACCAGCTGCGCCGCGATGAACGCCGGCGCGCAGGCCGAGCTGCGCAAGCTGTTCGGCCTGCTCGCCAGCACGCCGCTGCGCTGGGCGCTGGCCGGCATCCGCCAGCCGTGGGACGCCACCACGCCGGCGCAGGTCCAGGCCTTCCTGGAACGCTGGCGCGCCAGCCGGCTGGCCACGCTCAATGCCGGCGCGGTGGTGCTGGTCAAGCTCGCCAGCGTGAGCTACTACGTGCTGCCTGCCGCCTGGGCGGGCAGCGGTTATCCCGGCCCCAATGCGCCGGTCTACAAGGCGCTGCACGCCTGAAACCCGACATGGCCATCGACAATCTCTACGACGCCGGCATCGCCGCCGGCTGGAAGGTGCTGGATGCCGCCACCTTCACCACCTCCCGCACGCTCGACGCGGACGTTGTCATCGTCGGCAGCGGCGCGGGCGGCGGCATCAGCGCCGAAACGCTGAGCCGCGCCGGACTGCGCGTGGTGCTGCTGGAAGAAGGCGCGCTGCGCACCTCCGACAGCTTCCGCGACATGGACGAGAACCGCGCCTACCGCGAGCTCTACCAGGAGGCCGCGGCGCGCACCACGGCCGATGGCGCCATCGCCATCCTGCAGGGCCGCGCCGTCGGCGGCAGCACCACGGTGAACTGGTCGTCCAGCTTCCGTACGCCGCCGCAGACGCTGGCGCACTGGGCCGAGCACCACGCCGTCAGCGGCCACGGCGAAGCCGACATGGCGCCGTGGTTCGCGCAGGTCGAAGCGCGCCTGGGCATCGCGCCCTGGGCCATGGCGCCCAACCCCAACAACGACGTGCTGCGCCGCGGCTGCGAAAAGCTGGGCTGGGAGTGGCACGTCATCCCGCGCAACGTGAAGGGCTGCTGGAACTCCGGCTATTGCGGCTTCGGCTGCCCGGTCAATGCCAAGCAGTCGATGCTGGTATCGACCATCCCGGCGGCGCTGGCGGCCGGCGCGACGCTGGTGCACCGGGTGCGGGTACGCACGCTCGAACACGACGGGCAGCGCGTGCAATCGGTCATCGGCGAAGCGCTCGGTGCCGATGGCCGCACGCCCACCGGCGTGGGCGTGACCGTGCGCGCGCGCCACGTGGTCGTCGCCGGCGGCGCCATCAACACACCGGGGCTGCTGCTGCGCTCGCGCGTGCCGGACCCGCATGGACGGCTGGGCGTGCGCACATTCATCCATCCGGTGAATATCAGTATCGCCGTCATGCCGGAGCAAATCGATCCTTATTATGGCGCGCCGCAATCGGTAGCCTCCGACCACTTCCAGTGGGCCAACGGCGCCACCGGCCCGATGGGCTACAAGCTGGAGGTACCACCGCTGTTCCCCGGCATCAGCGCCGGCGTGCTCAACGGCATGGGCGACGCGCTGCGGCGCGATATCGCGCAGCTGCCCAACACCAACGCCATGCTGGCGCTGCTGCGCGACGGTTTCGTGCCGCAGAGCGAGGGCGGGCGCGTGCGGCTGGCCGCCGACGGCAGCCCGCTGCTCGACTACGAGATGAGCGACTACGCCTGGGACGGCGTGCGCCGCGCATGGCTGAGCATGGCGCAGGCGCAGTTCGCCGCGGGCGCGGTCAAGGTGCGGCCGGCCCACCTGGATGCCACCGACTACCGCAGCTGGCCCGAAGCGCGCGACGCGATCGCGAGGCTGCCGCTCAAGCCGTTCCGCACGGCGCTGTTCACCGCGCACCTGATGGGCGGCTGCGGCATGAGCGACGACCCCCGCCGCGGCGTGGTGGACAGTCATGGGCGCCACCACCAGCTGGCCAACCTGTCGGTGTTCGACGGCTCGGTCTTCCCCACCAGCGTAGGCGCCAATCCGCAGTTGTCAGTGTTCGCGCTGACGGCACAGAATGCAGAGACGCTGGCCCGACGCATCACGGCATGATGGGGTCGGCGCAGCTGCAGTGCGATAGCCCACACAGGCGCCGGATTTAGAATAGCCATTCCAATTCAGCGCTTGTGAAACGCTCGGAGCCGTGGATAGGCTTCATACAGCTGTTTCAAGCATCCGTATGCCGCCAGAGCTGGGAGCGGAACAGCGAAGATATTTGAAAGGGGTTTACGGCAGCACCGGAGAGAGACGCCCCCATGAAGACCGGCAGAAGCTCGGCAGGAGACACCAAGGCCCGGATTCTCGACGCCACGGAGAAATTGTTCATCGAGGTCGGCTACGAAGCCACCTCGCTCAGGCAAGTCACTTCACGTGCCATCGTCAACCTGGCGGCCGTGAACTATCACTTCCGCAGTAAAGACATCATGATGCACGCCGTGCTGAGCCGGCGGCTCGATCCGCTCAACGCGCGGCGCCTGGCGCTGCTCGATGCGTGCGAAGCGAGCTGGCCCGGCGCAGGCATCCGCTGCGAGCACGTAATGGGCGCGCTGTTCGTGCCCGCGCTGCAGATGGCGCGCGAACCCGCGGTGGGCGGCCCATCGTTCCTGCGGCTGCTCGGACGCGTGTATTCGGACACCTCGCCCTTTATCCGGCAGTATTTGCTGGAGCACTACGCACCGGTGTACGGGCGCTTCTTCGATGCCTTTGCGCGCGCCCTTCCCGCATTGCCGCGGAATGAGCTTGGCACGCGCCTGCAGTTCGCGCTGAAGGCACTGTCGGGCGTGCTGGCCGGCGAGGAGCTGTGCAACCTGCTGCCCGCGTTTACGCAAGGCAGGCCGATGAGCGACGCGCAGGTGCTGGCCAACCTGACGGCAATGGTCGAGGCAGTGCTGAACGTGGCGACCCCCGATGCGCAGTCGCAATCGGCCTTCCAGTCGGTGTTTGACCTCGCGGCATCGCAGCAGGCTTTACCGCCTGCCAGCGCGCAAGAGCATGACGCCGCGCTGGCGGCAACGGTGCCGGACACGGCCGCCGCAACCTCCACAACGAGCACCACAACGAGCGCCGCAGTCACCGCGGCGACCATCGGCAAGGCCCGCGAGAGCGCACGCACCGTGCGCAATGCGGGCACCAGGCCCGCCGCCGCTGCCACCGTGGCCGTGCGCGAGCGCGAGCATGCCGTGAGTTTCCCCAGCAACCCGCTGGATGACTGGATGCGAATGCGCAGCCGGACATAGCGGCCGCGGGACGCTGAAGAAGAATTTGGTTCTGAGTGCAAAAAAAACCAGTGGCTGGTGCCACTGGTTCTGTCGTTTCCTTCCCCGCTTGTTTGCTCCCTCTCCCGATTGCGCGAGAGGGGAGCAAACCGGCATTAAGCGTTACTGCGCCACCGGTTGCTGCCCCGCCGGCGCCGGCTGCTGCGCCACCGCGCTGTCCTCCTTCAACCCGCCACCCAGCGCGCGATACAGGTCGATTGCGTTGTTCAGGCGCAGCTGCCGCGCCTGGATCAGCGCCTGCTCCGCGGTGAACAGCTGGCGCTGCGCATCGAGTTCGTCCAGGTAGCTGGCCACGCCGCTGCGGAAGCGCAGGCGCGACAGCTCGTAGCGCGCGGCTTCGGCATCGCGCACCTGTTCCTGGCCGGTGACCTGGTCTTCCAGCGTGCCGCGTGCCACCAGCGCATCCGCCACTTCCGCGAAGGCCGTCTGGATGGTCTTCTCGTAGTTGGCGATCTGGATGTTCTTGCGCACGTTGGCCAGATCCAGGTTCGACATGTTGCGGCCATAGTCGAAGATCGGCAGCGTCAGCTGCGGCGCGAACGACCATGCGCGCGTGCCGGCATCGAACAGCCCGGAGAACGTCGGGCTGATGGTGCCCACGCTGGTGGTCAGCGAGATGCGCGGAAAGAACGCCGCGCGCGCCGCGCCGATATTGGCGTTGGCCGACAGCAGCTGCTGCTCGGCCTGGCGGATATCGGGACGCTGCTCCAGCAGCTCCGACGGCAGGCCCGCCGGGATATCGCTGATGATGCGCTCGTCCGACAGCCGCATCGGCTCGGGCAGGTTCTCGATGGTGCCGATGGGCTTGCCCACCAGCACTTCGAGCGCGTTCTGCGCCTGCGCGCGCTGTCGTGCCAGCTGCGCCGCGGAGACGCGTGCCTGCGCCACCAGCGACTCGTTGTCGCGCAGGTCCAGCGCCGAAGTGGCGCCCGCTTCGAAGCGTCGCTTGGCCAGCCCGTAGGTGCTTTCACGCGCCTGCAGCGTGTTGCGTGCCAGCTCGTACTGCTCGGCAAAGGAGCGCTCGGCCAGGTAGGCCTTGGCGACTTCCGACACCAGCGAGATATACGCCGAGCGGTGCGCTTCTTCGGTGGAGAAGTACTGCGCCAGCGCGGCATTGGACAGGCTGCGCACGCGCCCGAAGAAATCGAGCTCGTACGAAGAGATGCCCAGGCCGACCCGGTAGACCTCGGTCACCCCCGGCTGGCCCAGCACGGTGGCCGCCTCGGCCGGAGTGGTGCGGGCCCGGGTGTAGCCGCCTTCCACATTGATCGTGGGCAGCAGGTCGGCGCGCTGCACCTGGTAGGTGGCGCGCGCTTCCTCGATGCGCAGCGCGGCCTGGCGCAGGTCGCGGTTGTTGTCCAGCGAGGTGGCGATCAGCGCCTGCAGGCGCGGGTCGCGGAAGAACTCGCGCCAGCCGATGTCGGTCGCGCGGCGGGCCTCGCCGCTCTTCACCTCGGCCGTGGCATAGCCTTCCGGTGCCACCGGGAAGCTGCCGGCCACCGGCGGGGCGGGGCGCTCATATTTGGGCGCCAGCGTGCAGCCGCTCAGAACGCCGGCCACCAGCAGCAGTGTGGTCAGGGTCTTGGTCATGTCAGATTTCCTCTTGCGGGTCATGCCACTTCTTGTCCAGCATGCGCTGGCGCTCGCTGCCCTTGAAGCGCTTGCGCACCACGACGAAGAAGACCGGCACCAGGAAGATCGCCAGCACCGTGGCCGTGATCATCCCGCCCATCACGCCGGTACCGATGGCGCGCTGGCTGCCCGAGCCCGCGCCGGTGGCAATCGCCAGCGGCAGCACGCCCAGGATGAACGCCATCGACGTCATCAGGATCGGTCGGAAACGCAGGTGCACCGCTTCCAGCGTGGCTTCGATCAGGCCCTTGCCTTGCGCCTGCAGGTCCTTGGCGAATTCCACGATCAGGATGGCGTTTTTCGCCGACAGGCCGATCGTGGCGATCAGGCCCACCTTGAAGTACACATCGTTGGGCATGCCGCGCAGCGTCACGCCGAGCAGCGCGCCGAGCACGCCCAGCGGCACCACCAGCAGCACCGAGAACGGGATCGACCAGCTTTCATACAACGCGGCCAGGCACAGGAACACGATGATCAGCGACAGCGTGTACAGGATCGGTTCCTGCGAGCCGGCCAGGCGTTCTTCATACGACTGGCCCGACCACTCGAAGCCGAAGCCCGGCGGCAGCTTGGCGAAGTTCTCTTCCATGGCGCGCATGGCTTCACCGGTACTGCGTCCCGGCGCGGCCTGGCCCGCGATCTTCACCGCCGGCATGCCGTTGTAGCGCTCCAGGCGCGGCGAACCCATGATCCACCTGGAAGTCGCGAACGCCGCGAACGCGACCATGTCGCCGTTGCTGTTCTTCACGCGCAGCTTGGTCAGGTCGTCCGGCAGGCGGCGGTCGGCACCGTCGGCCTGCACGATCACCTTGCGCACCCGGCCTTCATAGATGAAGTCGTTGACGTAGCTGGAGCCGAACGCGATCGACAGCGTCGAGTTGATCTCGGCCACCGACACGCCCAGCGCACGCGCCTTCTCGCGGTCGATGTCGATCTGCAGCTGCGGCGCGTCTTCCTGGCCTTCGGGGCGCACGCCCATCAGCACCGGGTTCTGCGCGGCCATGCCGAGCATCATGTTGCGCGCTTCCATCAGCTTGGCGTGGCCCTGGCCGGTGCGATCCTGCAGGCGGAAGTCGAAGCCCGAGGAGTTGCCCAGCTCGGAAATCGCCGGCGGATTGAGCGGGAAGATGATCGCGTCCTTGATGAACGACAGCGCGCCGAAGGCACGGCCGACCAGCGCCTGCGCGGTTTCGCCGTCGCCGGTGCGCTCCTTCCAGTCCTTCAGCCGCACGAACGCAATACCGCCGTTCTGGCCGCGGCCGAAGAAGGAGAAGCCCGCCACCGTGATCATCTGGTCCACTACCTTGCTTTCCTTCTGCAGGTAGTAGTCCTCGATCTGCTTGAGCACGCCGATGGTACGGTCCTGCGTGGCGCCGTTGGGCAGCTGCACCACCGTGATCATGTAGCCCTGGTCTTCATCGGGCAGGAACGACGACGGCAGGCGCTTGAACAGCACCACCACGCCCGCGATGATCAGCGCGTAGATGATCAGGTAGCGGCCGGTGCGCTTGAGGATGCGCGCGACCACGCCCTGGTAGCCGGTCGACGCCGTGGCGAAGGTGCGGTTGAACCAGCCGAAGAAGCCCTTCTTCTCATGGTGATGGCCAGCTTCCACCGGCTTGAGCAGCGTCGCGCACAGCGCCGGGGTCAGCGTCAGCGCCAGCAGCGCCGAGAATGCCATCGAGGCGATCAGCGACAGCGAGAACTGGCGGTAGATGTTGCCCACCGAGCCGGAGAAGAACGCCATCGGGATGAACACCGCGGTCAGCACCAGCGTGATGCCGACGATGGCGCCGGTGATCTGGCCCATGGCCTTGCGTGTCGCTTCACGTGGCGAGAGTCCTTCCTCGCTCATGATCCGTTCGACGTTTTCCACCACCACGATGGCATCGTCCACCAGGATACCGATCGCCAGCACCATGCCGAACATGGTCAGCACGTTGATGGAGAAGCCGAACGCCAGCAGCGCGCCGAACGTGCCTAGCAGCGCGATCGGCACCACCAGCGTCGGGATGATGGTGGCGCGGAAGTTCTGCAGGAACAGGTACATCACCAGGAACACCAGCACCACGGCTTCCAGCAGCGTCTTGATCACTTCCTCGATCGAGATCTTGACGAAGGCCGAGGTGTCGTAAGGCACCGTGTACTGGTAGTCCGCCGGGAAGGTCTTCGACAGCTCTTCCATCTTGGCGCGCACCGCGGTGGCGGTGGCCAGCGCGTTGCCGGTCGGGGCCAGCTTGATGGCGATGGCCGCCGACGGCTTGCCGTTGGTGCGGGCCAGCGTCGAGTAGTCGGCGCCGCCCAGCTCCACGCGGCCCACGTCCTTGATGCGCACCGACGAACCGTCGGGGTTGGTGCGCAGCAGGATGTTAGCGAACTGCTCGGGCGTGGTCAGCCGGCTTTCGGTGGTAACGGTGGCGTTCAGCTCGGTGCCCTTGGGCGAGGGCGTGCCGCCCAGTTCGCCCACGGCGACCTGCACGTTCTGCTCGCTTACCGCGGCGGTCACGTCCAGCGGCGTCAGGTTGTAGCCGGTCAGCTTGGACGGGTCCAGCCAGATGCGCATGGCGTACTCGGTGCCGAACAGGTCGGCCTGGCCCACGCCCGGTACGCGGCGGATCGAATCGATCACCTGCGCCGAGACATAGTTGCCGAGCTGGATCGCGCTGGCCGTGCCGGACTTGGACGACACGGTCAGGAACATCATGTAGTTGTTCCCGGCCTTGTCCACGCGCACGCCCTGCTGGCGCACTTCCGCCGGCAGGCGCGCTTCCACGCGCTTGAGGCGGTTCTGCACTTCGACCGAGTTCAGGTCGACGTTGGAACCCGGCGCGAACGCGATGGTGATCGTCGCCAGGCCGGTCGATTCGCTGGTCGAGTTGTAGTAGAGCAGGTTGGGGGCGCCGTTAAGCTCCTGCTCGATCACCGAAGTGACGGAATCCTCCAGCGTCTTGGCCGACGCACCCGGATAGGTGGCGGTGACCGAGATCGTAGGCGGGGCGATGTTCGGGTATTGCGCGATCGGCAACTGCATGATCGACAATATCCCGCCCAGCACGATGATCAGCGCGAGCACCCACGCGAACACCGGCCGGTCGATAAAAAACTTGGCCATAAGACTGGCTCCCTCTTTGTCTAGCCCTGTGTGCCACGGCGGCTGGCTTCAGCTGCCGCGGCGCGGCGGTGTTCAGCCTTTCTTGCCCTCGGCCTTCGCTTCCTGCCTGGCCTCGGCCTTGGGGGCCGAGGCGGGGGCGGCGGAAGCCGAAGCCGAAGCCGGCGTGGCGGCCGGTGCCGAGGCATCCGCCTGCACGAACGGCACCGGCTTGGCCGGCGCGCCGACCTTGACCTTCTGCAGGCCCTCGACGATCACCTTCTCGCCGCCCTTCAGGCCTTCGGTCACAACCCAGCGGTCGCCGATGGCCTGCGGCGCCTTGACCGGCACCGAGGCGACATTGCCGTCGTTGCCGACCACCAGCACAGTGGCGCCCTGCGCGCCGCGGATCAGCGCCCGCTGCGGCACGGTCAGCGCGTTCTCGTCCACGCCCTGCTCGATCTTCACGCGCACGAAGGTGCCCGACAGCAGCTCGCGCTTCGGGTTGGGAAACTGCGCGCGCAGCGTGATCGCGCCGGTGGTCGGATCGACCGTCATGTCCGAGAACAGCAGCTTGCCGGTGTGCTCGTACTCGCGCCCGTCTTCCACATACAGGTGCACGTTGGCGCCGCCGTTGACGCCCTTGACCATGCCCGACTCGATGGCGCGGCGCAGGCGGGTGACTTCCGAAGCCGGCTGGGTGAAGGTGACCCACATCGGGTCGATCTGCTCCACCAGCGCCAGCTTGGTCGCCTCGCCCTTGCCCACCAGCGCGCCCTCGGTCACCAGCGCGCGGCCGGCGCGGCCGCTGATCGGCGCGGTCACGGTGGTGTAGCCCAGGTTGATCTGGGCGGTGCGCACGGCGGCCTTGGCCGATGCCACGTCGGCATTGGCCTGGCCGGCGGCGGCCACGGCGTCGTCATATTCCTGCTTGCTGACCGCGTTGACGGCCACCAGCGGCTTGTAGCGCTCGGACTTCAGGCGCGCCGACACGGCGTTGGCCTCGGCACGCTGCAGCGCGGCCTGGGCCGACGACAGCTCGGCCTGGTAGGGAGCCGGGTCGATGCGGAACATCACCTGGCCGGCCTTCACTTCGCCGCCCTCGGTGTAATTGCGCGACAGCACGATGCCTTCTACGCGAGCGCGCACTTCGGCCGTGCGCACGCCTTCCAGGCGGCCCGGCAGTTCATTGACGACGGCGACCGGCGACGGCGTCACGGTAACCACGCCGACTTCGGGCGGCGGCGGGGCGCCGCCCTCGGCCTTCTTGTCGCCGCAGGCAGTGAGCGCCAGCGCCGAGAGCGCGGCGGCTGCAAAGGTGGCAACGCAACTGATACGTTGGGACTTCCTCATCGATAACCCCATGATGGCAATTTGAGATCTGCCGCATCGCCCCGACTTGCCTTCTCAGGAAAGCGGAAAAGACGCAGCCCGCCGCAATGTTTGCGGCGGATAAAAGCGTGATGCTAGCCACAAATCGCGTCGACGCGGTGACGAATGCGACGAACGGTGGCTTTTATATGACGACTGGATTGTTGACCGGCAGGCCTGCGCAAGGAGTCGCCCAAGGTGCTGGCTATGTCACAGGGGGCGGCTGGCCGAAAGCCGAACGAGCGCGTATTATATATACATTCAAGCATGTATGTTAAGTCGATTCATCAGCAGGGGCTTTCGGGCGCACATCGCGTCGGGCGGATCCGGTGAGAACCATCGAATCCCAGCGAAAAGCCGGCAAACCTGATCCGGTATCCGGCGCAAACCGCCGACTCGGGTTAGGATGCGCGCCGTCCTGTCGGACCCAGGGCTTGCGACAACATCGCCATGTGACGACAACGACCCGCCGCGCGGCTTGCGTGGCAGCGGGGAGATTCAACACGCCGGACCGTGGCCATGGGCCGCCGGCATATGAGACAGAAATGGTCAGACGCACCAAGGAAGAGGCGCTCGAAACGCGCCACCGGATTCTCGACGCGGCCGAAACCGTGTTCCACGCCCGCGGCGTGGCACGGCCGTCGCTAGCCGACATCGCCGAGGCGGCGGGGGTCACCCGTGGCGCGATCTACTGGCACTTCAAGAACAAGAGCGATGTGTTCGCCGCCATGTGCGACCGCGTGCATCTGCCGGTGGAAGCGCTGTGCGATCCGGAGCGCATCGCGCGCCAGGAAGACCCGCTTGGCGGCGTGCGCGACATCTGCGCCTATGTCATGCGCCAGACCGTGGTGAACCCGCGCCTGCGCCGCGTCTTCGAGATCATCTTCCACAAGTGCGAGATGGTGCAGGACAACGGCGCCATCTTCGAGCGCCAGCGCCAGTCGCACAAGGAAGGCCTGGTCAAGATCCGCGAGCACCTGCGCCTGGCGCGCGAGCGCGGCCAGCTGCCGGAGGACCTGGACCTGGACCTGGCCGTCAACGCCTTCCACGCCTGCATCGGCGGCGTGCTGGCGCACTGGCTGTTCTCGCCGGAGGACTTCGACCTCGACGCCAATGCCGAGCGCATGGCGGACGCCTTCATCGATACCCTGAGATTGTCCCCCGCGCTGCGGCTCGGCTATGTGCCGCGCCCGATGGCGCAGCTCGACGACGAACTGTCGACGCTGTGCGAGCAGGCCTGCATGAAGGCCGAGAAGGCCACGGGCCTGGACACCAGCGACCTGGTGCCCTGATCCCCCGACTCCCTGATACCGGTCCGGGCGCTAGCCGCGCACCGCTTCGTGCCAGCGCGCCAGGAAGGCGCGCTTGCGCAGCGTGTCCTGCGCGGCCAGCAGGCCCGGCCCCACGCTGATCGGCTTGAGCGCGTAGCCCAGGCGCTCCGACAGCGCCGCGGCGGTATGCACGCTGTCGGTATCGGTGCGAATGGTATAGAGCTGCGTGGTCGACTTGGCCAGCAGCGCCTGGCCCTCGCGCGACAGCAGGAAGTCCAGCCACAGCCGCGCCGCATTGGGCCGCGGCGCGCGCCTGGCGATAAACGCTACCCGCGACATCACCAGCGTGTAGTCGCGCGGCGCGATCACGTCGATTGCGGCGCCGCGCTCCATCAGCGACAGCGCGTAGGAACCCAGCAGGTTGTACCCCATCACCAGCTCGCCGCTGGCGATGCGCTCCACCATCTCGGCAGTCGACGACGACAACTGCACCCGGGCACGTCCCAGCGCCTGCGCCAGGTACCAGAATTCATTGCCCATGCGTGCATCCTGCTGCGCCAGCAGGTAGCCAACGCCGGAGCGCTCCACGTCATACGTCACCACCTTGCCGCGCCAGCGCGGCGCATTTTCCTGCAGCAGCCGCGCCAGCCCGGTGCGGCTGCGCGGCGCGCGCATGCCGGCGAAGTGGTAGCGGTTGTAGACGATCACCGCCGGCTCGAAGGTGGTGCCCCAGGCTTCGTCGCGCCACACCGCCCAGGCGGGCAGGCCGGAGCGTTCGGGGGACGCGTAGCGCTGCGCGTTGCCGTCGTTGACCAGCTTGATCTGCAGGTCCATGGCGGTGCTCCACAGCACATCGGCATAGCGCGCGCCCGGCGCCGGGCGGCCGCTGCCGAGCGCGGCGGTTTCCGCCAGGAAGCGCCGGTTCAGGTCGACCGTGTTCAGGTCCTCGTAGCGCACCCGGATGCCGGGATAGCGCGTCTCGAACGCCGTGATCAGCGGCTGCGCCACCTCCAGGTCGGTCGAGGCGTAGACCACCACCTCGCCTTCGCGCTGCGCGCGGGCGATGGTGGCGTCATAGCCCGACGGGTAGCCCGGCGGCGGCGCCGGCAGCATGGACTGGGCCTGCAGCGGCAAGGACGGCGACGCCGCGGCCAGCAGCGAGGCACCAACCAGCCGGCGGCGCCGCGGAGATGCGGGTGAGGCAGGCGGTGCGGGTGATGCGTGATTGACGGGCGACCCATGCGCCGCGGGCGGCATGGAAGCGGACTGCTGGGGCGGACGCTTGGGCACGGTGGTCGGAAACTGGAGGGCGGCCCTGCAGCGGGCGCGCCGGGACAGGCGGGGCGGGGTTATTATAGGCGCCCGCGGCAGGCGCGCCATAGCGCCGGGGCCGCCTGGCACAGAACCGGCAGAGGAGGAGAACCGGCATGCGCATCCTGCTGGTGGAGGATGAAGTCGAACTGGCACGCTGGGTCGCCCGCGCACTGGAGCAGGGCGGCTTCGTGATCGAGCACGTCGCCGACGGCCTGCAGGCCGAGACACGGCTGCAGGCGGAGGAATACGACGCGGTCGTGCTCGACCTGCGCCTGCCCGGCAAGGATGGGCTGGCCGTGCTCAAGTCGATGCGCGGGCGCGACGACCGCACTCCGGTGTTGATCCTGACCGCGCAGGACACGCTCGACGAACGCGTGCGCGGCCTGAACCTAGGCGCCGACGACTACCTGGCCAAGCCCTTCGCCATTGCCGAGCTGGAAGCGCGGCTGCTGGCGCTGATCCGCCGCAGCCGCGGCCGCGCGCACCCGCGCCTGCAGTGCGGCACGCTGGTGTTCGACGGCGAGACCCGCAGCTTTACGCTCGATGGCCAGCCGCTGGCGCTGACGCCGCGCGAATCGACGCTGCTGGGCGCGCTGCTGGCGCGCAGCGGCCAGCCGCTGACCAAGGCGCAGCTGCTCGACAAGGTGTTCTCGCTCGACGCCGATGTCTCCCCGGACGCGATCGAAGTGCTGGTCTACCGGCTGCGCAAGAAGCTGGCCGGGCACGGCGTCACCATCGTCACGCTGCGCGGCTTCGGCTACCTGCTGGAGCCAGAGGCCAGGCGCTGACATGCGCTGGAAGGAAACGGGCATGCGCTGGCGCATGGGGCCGCGCCATCCCGTGCTGCTGTGGCGCCGCGGCAGCCTGCGCCGCCAGCTGCTGTTGCTGCTGGTGCCGGCGCTGGCGGCGATGATGGCGATCGACACGTGGCTCACCTACGGCACGCTGCGCGACGCCGCCAACCGGGCCTACGACCGTTCGCTGTACGGCTCGATCCGCACCATCGACAACGCCATCGGCATGGCCGGCGAGAGCGTCCAGCTCACGCTGCCCGACGCCGCCATGGAGATGTTCGAGAGCGCGGCGCAAACCCATGTGTACTACCGCGTGTCGCTGGAACGCGCCGGCAAGGTGGAAACCATTACCGGCTACGACGACCTGCCGCTGCCCGCCGGCGACCTCGTCAACAACCAGCCGCGCTTCTACGATACCGAGTACCTGGGCGACGCGGTGCGCATCGGCGTCATGGCGCGCCCCGTGTACCGGCCCGACGCGCGCATGCGCGTGATCATCCAGGTCGCCGAGACCGCCGAGCCGCGCAGCGCGCTGATCGCCACGGTGTGGCGCAGCGCGCTGGCGCGCGACCTGCTGCTGATCCTGCTGAGCGCGGCGATCCTGGTGGGCGGGGTCACTTACGTGCTGCGCCCGCTCAGGCGCGTGCGCGACGATGTCGAGGCGCGCTCGCCCGACGACCTCGCGCCGCTGGCCTTCGAGCGCGTGCCGTCCGAGGTGCGGCCGCTGGTCGATGCGGTCAACCTGCACGTGTCGCGCTCGGCGGCGATGGCGCAGTCGCAGGCGCAGTTCATCGCCGATGCCGCGCACCAGCTGCGCACGCCGCTGGCGATCCTGAAGACGCAGGCCGAATACGCCCAACGCCAGCTGCGCGATCCCGATCCGGAAGCCGCGCGCCGCGCCGCGGGCGAGGCGGTGAGCGGCATCGTCACGCAGCTGGAGCAGGCCGCGCGCCTGACCAACCAGTTGCTGGCCCTGGCGCGGGTACGCCAGCACCATGGCGAAAACGCGCAGCCGGGCGAGGCCAGCGATACCATCGACATCATCGACGCCGTCGCCGTGGCCGAGCAGGTGGCGCTCGATTACCTGCCGCTGGCGCGCGGCAAGCAGCAGGACTTCGGCTGGGAGCCGGTGCCAGGGCTGAAGCTGCCGGTGCGCGCCGATCCCGCGCTGCTGCGCGAGGCGCTGGCCAACCTGGTGCACAACGCGATCCAGTACTCGCCGCGCGGCAGCCGGATCACCCTGTCGGCACGCCGGGATGACGAAACGGCCTGCCTGATCGTGGAAGACGACGGGCCGGGCATCCCGGCCGAAGAGCGCGAAAAGGTCTTTGCGCGCTTCTATCGCCGCGTGGGCAATGCCGAGCCCGGCTCGGGGCTCGGGCTGGCGATCTCGCGCGAGATGGCGTCGCGCTTCGGCGGCACGGTGGAGCTGGGAGAAGGGCTGCAGGGCACCGGCGTGCGGGCGGTGCTGAAGCTGCCTGTCGGCGAATAACTCGGCCACGAATGCATCGCGACCGACTGTGGTCTCCCTCTCCCGCTTGCGGGAGAGGGGAGCAAACCGGCGGCAATCAGCTAACTGAACAGTTCCTCCGCCACCGTCGGATGCAGCTGCACCGTGGTCTGCAATTGCGACTCGCGCACGCCCAGGCGCAGCGCCACCGCCAGCGCCTGCACGATCTCCGGCGCGGCGTTGTCCATCAGGTGCACCCCCAGCACGCGGCCGCTGCGCGCGTTCAGCACCAGCTTGAACACGCTCTGGTACGGCGTGCCGCCGAAGCGGTTTTCCAGCGAGACAAAGCGCTTGACCACGGTGCGGATGCGCTCCGGCTTGCCGGCATCGGCAATTGCCTGCGCCTCGGTCATGCCGACCGCGCCGATGGCGGGTTCGCTGAATACCGCGGTGGGCACGAAATCGAAGTCCACACGCTCCCCGCGCCGGCCATACAGCCGGTCCGCGAGCCAGCGGCCCTGCGCGGTCGCCACCGGCGTCAGGTGCAAGCCGTCGGTGGCATCGCCGATCGCGTAGAGCTTGCGCACGCTGCTGCGGTACTGCTTGTCGACATGGATGCCGCCCTTGCCGCCAAACGCCACGCCGAGTTCTTCCAGCCCCAGCCCCTGCACATTGGAGATGCGCCCGATCGCCGCCAGCGCGGCCTGCGCACGCACCGCTTCGGTCTGGCCGGGGCGGTCGGTGGGGCGGTAGCAGACTTCCACCGCGCCGTTGGCCTGGCTGAGCAAATGCACTTGCGCATTCAGGTGCACGCGCACGCCACGCTCGGTCAGCGCAGCGGTCAGCGCAGCGCCCATCTCATGGTCGAAATGGGTCAGCAGCCGGTCGCCGGCGACGATCAGGTCGACCTTGACGCCATAGCGCGACAGGATCGATGCCTGCTCCACGCCGATATAGCCGCCGCCGATCACCGCGACCGAGGCGGGCACAGTCTGCCAGGTAAAGACATCGTCGGAGCTGGCCGCCAGCTCGCCGCCGGGCACATCCAGCGTGCGCGGGCGCGCGCCAGTGGCGATCAGGATGCGGCGCGCATGGATGGTCTCGTCGCCAATGCGGACTTCATCGGGCGCGGTGACGCGCGCGTCGCCACGCAGGATCTCCACGCCGGATTCATGCAGGCGCTGGGTGTAGCCGGCGTTCAGCCGCGCCACCTCGGCGTTGACGCGCACGATCGCGTCGCGCCAGTCTTCACGGCCGCCGGTGTGCGACAGGCAGCCCGACAGGATCGCCGCCCACGAGGCGCCATACGACAGCATCTTCTTGGGCACGCAGCCGCGGTTGACGCAGGTGCCGCCGATGGCATCGCGCTCGACCAGGATCACGCGGGCCCCGTGCGCCGCCGCGCGCCGCGCGCAGGCCACGCCGCCGGAGCCGCCGCCGATCACCACCAGGTCGGCTTCGCGCGCCTTGCCGTTGCGGCGCTTGCCTGCGCCCTGGCCGCGGGCGCGCGGGACGCGCTCCACGGGCGGCGCCGCGCTGACCTGGCGGGCACGCCGCGGTTCGTTGGTCCCCTGCGTTGCGGTGGGGGTTGTCTTGCGCTCGGTCATCCATGCCTCCTGTCGCGGCACGCGGGCCGCATCGACAATCGATCAGGCCGGTGCCAGGCCGCGAAGCTAGGCGGCCGGCCGCAGTTCGGTATTCAGGATCGACGGCCACTCGCGCAGGAAGGTTTCCCCGTCGCGGCGGCCGAGTTCGTAGGCGTGCGTCATGGCATCGGGCCGGGTGTAATCCCAGCTCGAGATCGGCACGCGCTCCGAGGGCTGCAGGTACAGGCGGCGCTGGCCGCCTTCTTCGAGAACGAAACGGCGCGGGCGCGGATAGAGCCGCGTCACCAGCACCAGCACATTGCCCGGCGCGGCATCGAGCGCATCGACCGGGACATTATCCACAAGCCCACCGTCCAGCACCGGCCGGCCCTGGCGGCGCAGCACCGGCGTGAAAGGCGGCGTCGACGCCGATTGCAGCAGCAGGTCGGCCAGCTGCTCGGGCGAGGCGCAGTCCTGCGCGCGCACGAACTCGGGCCGGAAGCCCAGCTTGCGCCCCAGCCGCGGGTGCAGCGTCTTGAGCACATGCTTGTCGATGTTGTAGGCCAGCAGGCCCGCGGCCACCGCCAGGCGCGGGCCACTCCAGCGCGGGATATGCGCCACGCCGACGCGGATCTCGGGCGCCTGCTGCAGGTGCGACAGGCGGCCGTCGGCAAAGATCGTCAGCAGCGCGGTGCGGTAGATGCCGTAGTGGGGGAACACGCGCTCGTTGCGCAGCAGGTTGCCCCAGTAGGCATTGCGGCGGTTGTTGGACAGCACCTCGCGGTAGTAGTCCATGGTCTGGTGCGAGTCGTGCGCATAGACCATGCACGCCGTGGCCGCGCCGGCGGAAATGGCCGCGATCACGCGCGGCCGCAGCTGCAGTTCGGGCGCGACCGTGTCCCACCAGCCCGCCTGCCACCAGCAGCGGTTGCCGCCGCCGGCAAAGACGACCTGGTCGAAGGGATTGGCGGGATTGGCGCCCGAGCCGGCCGGCATCAGAGCAGCGCGTAGGTGGTGGTAGCCTGCACCGCCAGCTTGCCGTCGGTACCGGTCAGCTCGATCTCGCCGAACACCACGGTCTTGCCCAGGCGCAGCACGTTGGCGCGCACCAGCACGTCGCCGTCGATCACGGGGCGCATGAAGTTGGTGGTGAGCGAGACCGTGGTCATCGGGCGGAAGCCGCCGAGCGCACTCGCGACGGCGACGATCATGGCGGTGTCGGCCGCCGACATCAGCACCTGACCGCAGACCACGCCACCCGCGTGGCGAAATGATTCGTTGAACGGCAGGCGCAGCGTTACGCCGTTTGCATCGACGGCTTCGGCCCGCAGGCCAAGCTGGCGCACCCAGGGCGCCAGCACGCGTTCCAGCATGGCGTCGATGTCGGCAAGGGCAAGTTGCGGTGATGCTTCAGACATGGCGATCCTCGTTCTTGTATCCATGTTCCATGGCCGCGCCCATAGCTGGTCCATAGCCGGCCCGTGGCGGACCGCTACGCTGTCTCCCCCGGCGCGACGCGATGCTTCAGGCAATGATACAGGGGGCCGGTGGCAAGCACCACGAAGGCCATCCGGATCACATGGAAGGCCGTCACCAGCGGCACGCCCAGCTCAAGCACCTTGGCGGTGATGCACATCTCGGCAATGCCGCCGGGCGTGGTGGCCAGGATCATCGTGGCCGGGTGCGCGCCCGACAGCGCCGCCAGCGCCCAGCCGAACAGCGCCGACACCACCAGCGCCAGCACCGTGTACAGCGCCACGCCCGACAGGAAGCGCGGCGCGGTGTGCAGGAACTCGCGCGAGAAGCGCACGCCCAGCGACACCCCGATCAGCAGCTGGCCGGCGCGGCTCATCCACGTCGGGATCGCCGACAGCTCGATGCCCGATGCCGTCAGCACCGCGGCCGCCAGCAGCGTGCCGATCACGAACGGGTTGGGCATGTTCAGGCGCCTGACCAGCAGCGCCACGCCCAGCGTGACCGCCACCAGCGCCAGCAGGCCCGGCGTGCTGACCACGCGCGGGCCAGGGATGTACGTGTCGAGCCCATGGATGCCGCCGTACTGGAAGATCGCCGGCACCGTCACCACCACCATCAGCACGCGCAGCGAATGCGCCGCCGCGACCTGGTCGATGCGGGCGCCATTGCGCTCGGCCAGGTTGGCCATCTCGGAAGCGCCGCCGATGGCTGTGGAAAAGTAGGCGGTCTTGAACGCGACGCCGGTGGTCCGGCGCAGCATCAGCGCGCCGCCCGCGCCCATCGCCAGCGCGAACAGCGAGCCGGCGACGATGTACGGCAGGAACTCCACCAGCCGCGCCACCACGTCCGGCGTGAAATACAGCCCGAGCGATGCGCCGATCACCCACTGCCCGGCATTGCGCGCCTGCGACGGCGCGCGCAGGTCGGCGCCCCACATGCGCGCCGAGGCGACAGCCAGCAGCGGACCGATCATCCACGGCAGCGGGGTATGCAGGACGGTGCAGAGCAGGGCGGCGGCCAGCCCGAGTGCCAGCGTAGGCACCGCGGACAGCCAGCGGTTGGCGGCAAGACTCATTGGTCAGCGGCCTGGCGCTTAAGGGGCGCCGGCGCTTGTTGTTTTGAGGGGTGGAAATGCAAGGGGCCCGCACGCCATGGCGCCGGGCCCCGGAGACTACCGAATGCTATCGCGCATCACGCCGCGTTGTCAGCCTGCGCATGCGCCGAGCCGCGCGCGGCATGCCAGCGCAGCAGGCGCGGGATCACCACCACCGCCACGGTCATCGCCAGGATGGTGGCCGAGATCGGCTGCCTGACGAACAGGCTCCAGTCGCCCTGGCCGATCGACAGCGCATTGCGCAGCTGCTTCTCCGCCATCGGCCCCAGGATCATGCCGACGATCACCGGCGCGGTCGGGAAGTCGAAGCGGCGCATCACCATGCCGAGCAGGCCGACCACGAACAGCAGCAGCAGGTCGAACCACGACTGGCGGATGCCATACGCACCCAGTCCCGCGAAGATCAGGATGCCGCCGTACAGCAGCGGCGTCGGCACGCGCAGCATGCGCACCCACAGGCCGATCGCCGGCAGGTTCAGCACCAGCAGCATGACGTTGCCGATATACAGCGACGCCAGCAGGCCCCACACCAGGTCGCCCGAGGTCTGGAACAGCATCGGGCCCGGCTGCAGGTTGTAGTTCTGGAACGCGGCCAGCAGGATCGCGGTGGTATTGGAGGTGGGAATGCCAAGCGTCAGCAGCGGGGCCAGCGTCGCGGTCACGGCCGAGTTGTTGGCCGCCTCCGGGCCCGCCACGCCTTCGATCGCACCGACCTTGCCGAATTCTTCCTTGTGGTCCGACAGCTTCTTCTCGGTCGCATACGACAGGAAGGTCGGGATCTCGGCGCCGCCCGCGGGGATCAGGCCGAACGGGAAGCCGATGAACGTGCCGCGGATCCACGCCGGCAACGAACGCTTCCAGTCCGACTTGTTCATATGGACCGAGCTGAGCTTGTTGAAGGTGCCGTCCGGCTGCGGGAAGAACGCGTTGAACAGCGCCTCGCCCACGGCGAACAGGCCGACCGCAACCACCACGATGTCGATGCCGTCATACAGCTCCTGCACGTTCATCGAGTAGCGCGTCTGGCCCGACAGCGAATCCATGCCGATCAGGCCGATGCCCAGGCCCAGGAACAGCGCCGTCATGCCGCGCAGCAGCGACGAGCCCAGCACCGCCGAGACCGTGGTGAAGGCCAGCAGCATGATCATGAAGTACTCGCCGGGACCGAACTGCAGCGCCACGTCGGCCGCCACCGGCGCGAACAGCGACAGCATCACGGTGGCGATGGTGCCGGCCACGAACGAGCCGATCGCCGCGGTTGCCAGCGCCGGGCCGGCGCGGCCGTTCTTGGCCATCAGGTTGCCTTCCATGGCCGTGACCATGGTGGAAGACTCGCCCGGCGTGTTCATCAGGATCGACGTGGTCGAGCCGCCGTACATCGCGCCGTAGTAGATGCCGGCGAACATGATCAGCGCAGCGGTGGGTTCGACCTTGGCGGTCAGCGGCAGCAGCATCGCCACCGTCAGGGCGGGGCCGATGCCCGGCAGCACACCGATGGCGGTGCCGAGGAAGCAGCCTACCAGCGCCCACATCAGGTTGATCGGTGTGATCGCGACGGCAAAGCCGTGCATCAGCATGTTCAGGGTTTCCATTCGAAGACTCCTTGCTGGACGGGCGGGCTCAGAAGCCGGCGATGGGGAGCAGCGGCAGGTTGATGCCGAGCAGGAATTCAAACAGCGCCCACATCGGCACCGTGATGCACAGGCCCACGATCACGTCGCGCACGATGCGGCGGCTGCCGTAGCCGCGCGCCACGCACACCATCAGCAGCGTGGAAGAAAACACGAAGCCGAGCGTGCCGATCAGCGCCATGTTCAGCACCAGGCCCGCGGCCACCCACAGGAAGCCCTTGAAATTGTGCGGCGCGTTCGGCAGCTCGGCATCTTCCTCCGGCATATTGGTGAAGCCGCCGCGCACGCCCTGCCAAGTCAGCAGCGCGCCGCACACGGCCAGCCCGACGGCCACCAGCGTGGGCACGAAGCGCGGCGACAGGCCGGCATAGCCTTCCTCGCCGGTGATGCCGGTCAGGCCGACAAAGAAAAACAGCGAAAGCGCCAGGACGGCAACGCCGATGGCAACGTGCGAGGGTTTCATGGAGACTCCTTGGCCTTTGTCGCCAGCAAGGGGGGCTGGCGTCCGCGACGCTGGCTTAGCTGACTTAGCTGACCTTGCGGCCCGCGCGGCAATGAGGCCCGGCGACATATGGTTGTTGTCTTCGGTATCGCAGGTGGACACCGGGCCCCATGCCGTTTTCCTGCCGCCGGGATCAGCCGGCGGTGTTGGCAGGCACGACAGGTAAAGCGGTTGATGCGGTAATACAGGGTGTTTCACAGGCCGCGCCGGGTTGGCGCGGCAGCGGGCTTTACTTGGCGACGCCCAGCTCGCGCAGCGTGCCGCCCAGGCGGGTGGATTCGCTGTCTACGAACTTGCCGAACTCGTCGCCGGTCAGCAGGAACGGCGTCCAGTCGTTCTTCTGCAGCGTGTCCTTCCAGGCCTTGCTCTCGGTGGCCTTGACCACCGCGTCGATCATGGCCTTGCGCTGCTCGGGCGTGGTGCCGGGCGCGCCATACACGCCGCGCCAGTTGTAGATCTCGACGTTGACGCCTTGCTCCTTCAGCGTCGGGATATCGGCGGTACGGTCCTTGGAGGTCACCGCCAGCGCGCGCATCTTGCCGCTCTTGATGAAGGGCAGGAATTCCGACACGCCGGCGATGCCCACCGTCACGTGGCCGCCCATGATCGAGGCCGAGGCTTCGCCGCCGCCCTGGAACGGCACATAGTTGATCTTCTTGGGATCGACGCCGCTTTCCTTGGCGACCAGGCCGGCCAGGATATGGTCGATCGAACCCTTGGAGCCGCCGCCCCAGCTGACGCTGCCCGGATTGGCCTTGAGCTGCGTGGTCAGGTCCTTGATCGACTTGATCGGCGAACTGGCCGGCACGGTGATGACCATGGTGTCGGCGAACAGGCGCGCGATCGGCGTGGCGTTCTTCAGCGTGACCGGCGGCTTGTTGGTCTCGATCGCGCCGACCATCACGGCGCCCACCACCATCAGCGCGTTGGGATTGCCCTTGTCGGTGTTGACGAACTGCGTCAGCGCGATGGTGCCGCCGGCGCCGCCCTTGTTGTCGTACGAAGCGGTCTTGGCCTGGCCGGCGGCAATCATCGCGGCGCCCAGCGAGCGGCCGGTCTGGTCATAGCCACCGCCGGGGTTGGCGCCGATCATGACCTTGACGCTGTCGAGCGCGTAGGCGGGCGCGGCAACGACGGTGGCGGCAACGGCGGCCGATGCCAGCGCGGCATGGGCAAAACGGGAAATCGAACGGCGCATAGCGGTCTCCTTGGTTGTACCGGTGATCGCTTGCCAGTCACTGGCGGCCGCGATCCGACCCGGGGGTTCCGGCGGCGGCCTGCGTTGCTGGGGACGGGGACACGGCTTGCCGGCGGCGCGCGCGGCGCTGCCGGGGTTGTCTCCTGTCCGGCGCGGCGGGCGTGGCCGGGACTGTTCTTGGATTATTGGTGAACATCAGGCCGGGGTTAGCGGCCATGGGGCGGATTCTAGGCGGGGGAAACTGTCAAAAGGCTGTCAAAAGGGGCGGGAAGGGGTTGGGGTTTACGTGGATGGTGGGGGATTGGCGTGTGGGCGGGCGGGACCTCGTGGAGGCTCCGGCCCTCTCCCCCACCCCTCTCCCGCGCGCGGGAGAAGGGAGCGATTGCCAGCGGTGTCAGCAAGCTCTCAAGCCTTCGTGCCGACTGCTTGCGACCTTCTCCCGCTGCGGAGCGGGGAGCGATTGCCAGACGTGTCAGCAAGCTCTCATGCCTTCGCATAGCGACAGCTTGCTCCCCTCTCCCGCCTGCGGGAGAGGGGTTGGGGGAGAGGGCCAGCGCATCCAGGAACTGCAGCCCTGCAATAGCCAGATAGCGCTCACCCCGCTGGCTTCGCCTGCAAGCAAGGATCCTTGCGCGCCACCGCCGGCACCACCACCGCCAGATCGAACTCGCCGTCTGCAGGCGCGCTTTCCACATAGCCCACGCTGACCACCTTCCCTGCCTCGCCAGCAAGCCAGCGCGGCACCCCCACATCGCGCCGCACATGCCCGTTGCCGGCAATCAGCACCGCCCCACGCTGCGCGTACGGCCGCAACGCCTGCGCCATCACCGCGTCGCGCGCGGCCTGTGCCGCCAGCATGCCGGGCAGCATCGCCTTGGGGAAATTGCCGCAGTGGCCGCGATCGAGCACCGCGGTCTGCGCCGCCACCAGGTCAGGCGGCAACTCGCCGGTCAGGCCGAGCTTCTGCCGCTCGTCGGCAGCGAACAGCCCATCGAGCCCGCCGCGCACGATCTTGCCGGCATCCGCGCGTGACAGGTTGGCCGCGACCAGCGGCAGGTCGTACTGCAGCGCCAGCGCCACCACCGGGCGGTACAGCGGCCACTGCCAGGCGCCGCCGCCGGCCTGCGCGATCAGGTAATCGGCATCCTTCGGCCGCTCGCGGCGGGCGCGGTCGATATCGGCCTGCCGTTCCCGGTCGAACTGCTCCATGGCGATGGCCGGGCGCCAGCCTTGCTCCACCGCACGCGTGAGCGCGTCCAGCCGCTGCTGCTGGCCGGCAGCATTGTCATGGACCTCGCCCAGCAGCACGTAGGGCTTGCCGGCAAAGCCGGCGCTAATGGTAGCGGGAGAGGGCCCGGAGGCCGCACAGCCGGCGGTCAGCAAGGCAACCGTTGCGGCCAGCATGCTCGGAACGCGCAAGAGGAATGACATCACGCGGATTCTTTATCTTGTTTCGCGCTTCGGGACGGACCCGGCTAACGCCTTCAGTGCTGCCGCACCGTCTCGCCAGGCACCTTCTCCGGCAGCTTGTTGCCTTCCGAGTCGATCTGCAGCGGCCCCGTGCCCGAGAACTTGTCCAGCGCCAGGTAGATCACCGGCGTGATGAACAGCGTGATCACCTGCGAGAACAGCAGCCCGCCGACCACCGCCAGGCCCAGCGGCTGGCGCAGCTCGGCACCGGCGCCGAGGCCCAGCGCCAGTGGCAGCGCGCCCATCACCGCGGCGAAGGTGGTCATCATGATCGGACGGAAGCGCAGCAGGCATGCCTGCCGGATTGCCCTGGCCGGCGTCATGCCTTGCTCGCGCTGCGCCGCCAGCGCGAAGTCGATCATCATGATCGCGTTCTTCTTGACGATGCCGATCAGCATCAGCACGCCGATGACAGCAATCAGCGACAGCTCGACATTGAAGACAAACAAGGTCAGCAGCGCGCCGACCGCCGCCGAAGGCAGCCCCGCCAGGATGGTCAGCGGGTGGATGTAGCTCTCGTACAGCACGCCCAGCAGCGTGTAGATCACCGCGATGGCCGCCACCAGCAGCACGATCTGCGTGGCCTGCGATGACTGGAACACCGCCGCGTCGCCACCCCAGTTGGTAAAGATGGAGGTCGGCATCGCGATCTCCTGCTTGTAGCGGTCGATGCGCGCCGACGCGTCGCCCAGCGCCGCGCCCGGTGCGAGGTTGAACGACACCGTCACCGACGGCAGCTGCCCCTGGTGGTTGACCGCGATCGGGCCGACGCGGCGCTCGGTGGTGGCAAAGGCTGACAGCGGCACCATCTGGCCGGTCTTGCTGCGCACGTAAAGCTTGGCGAACGCGGTCTCGTCGACGCGGTCGATGTCGGCCGCCTGCAGGATCACGTAGTAGTTGTCGATCGGCGTGTAGATGGTCGACACCTGCCGCTCGCCGAACGCCGAATACAGCGCGGTGCGCACGTCCTGCATCTGCACGCCGAGCGCGTTGGCCTTGTCGCGGTCGATCGACAGGTGCGCCTCCAGGCCCGACTGCTGCGAGTCGCTGGTGACGTCGCGGAACAGGCTGTCGGCGCGCATCTTGGCCATCAGCTGGTCGGAGTAGTCCTGCAGCTGGCCGGCCTTCACGCTCTGCAGCGTGTACTGGTAGCGGCTCTTGCTCTGGCGCCCGCCGAGCTGCAGGTTCTGCACCGGCGAGAAATACACCGCCAGGCCGGGCACGCCGGCCACGTCGCGGCGCAGGGACTCGATCACCCTGGGCATGGCGTCGCGCTCGCCGCGCGGCTTGAGCTCGACGAACATGCGGCCGGTGTTGATGGCCGGCGACGGGCCGCCGCCGATGGCCACCACGATGCTCTTGACGGCGGGGTTGGCGCGCATGCGCTCGGCCGCATCGCGCAGCCGCTCGGACATGGCGTCAAAGGAGATGTCCTGCGGACCTTCGGCATTGACGCGGATCTGGCCGATGTCTTCCTCGGGGAAGAAGCCCTTGGGGATCGTGATGAACAGCACCGCGGTCAGCACGAAAGTCAGACCCGCTACCGCCAGCACGGTGCGCCGGTGCGCCAGGCACCAGTCCAGCCCACGCGCATAGCGGTGCAGCGTGAACTCGAACAGGTTCTCGAACCACTGCGTGGAGCGCATGCCCAGGGTCCGCTTCTGTGGCACGGCAGGCTGCGCGAGCGCGTGGTCGCCATAGGCGTGGTGCGACTCATCGACCGGCACGTTCTCGGCCGACAGGAAACGCGCGCACAGCATCGGGATCAGCGTCAGCGACACCAATGCCGACACCAGGATCGACAGCGACACCACCGCGGCAAACTCGTGGAACAGCAGCCCGATCACGCCGGGCATGAAGAAGATCGGGATGAACACCGCCACCAGCGAGATCGAGATCGACAGGATGGTGAAGCCCATCTCGCGCGACCCCACCAGCGCGGCCTTCAGCGGCGGCACGCCTTCCTCGATATGGCGCACGATGTTCTCGAGCATGACGATGGCATCGTCCACCACCAGCCCCACCGCCAGCGTGATGGCCAGCAGCGAGACGTTGTCCAGGCTGTAGCCGAATGCCTTCATCAGCGCCACCGTGCCGATCAGCGAGATCGGCAGCGACACGGTCGGGATCAGCGTGGCGGCGGCGCGGCGCAGGAACAGGAAGATCACCATCACCACCAGCGCCACCGTCAGCGCCAGCGTGAACTGCACGTCGTGGATCGATTCGCGGATCGAGTTGGAGCGGTCGTTGACCACTGCCACGTTGACCGAGCCCGGCATCTGCGCGATCAGGCGGGGCAGGGCGGCCTTGATCGCATCGACCACCGCCACGGTGTTGGCGTCGGGCTGGCGCAGCACGGCCAGCACGATCGAGCGCTCGTTGTTGAGCCAGCTGCCGGTCTTGATGGTCTCGACGCTGTCCTCGACCTCGGCCACGTCGGACAGCCGCACCAGCGCGCCGTTGGGCTGGCTGGCGACGATGATATTGCGGAAGGCATCCGCATTGGTCATCTGCCGGTTGGCCTGGATGGTCAGGGTCTGGCGCGCGCTGTCGAGCGTGCCCACCGGGGTGTTGGCGTTGGCGCGGTTCAGCGCGGTGGCCAGTTCGTCCAGCGTCAGGCCGCGCGCGGCCAGCGCGTCGGGGTGCGCACGCACGCGTACAGCAAAGCGCTTCTGCCCGTAGATCTGCACCTGCGCCACGCCCGGCAGCGTGGCCAGCGTGGGCGAGATCAGGTTGTCGCCGAAGGCATTCAGGTCCGCCAGGCTCATTGCCGGCGAGTTGATCGCCAGCAATAGCACCGGCGCGTCGGCCGGGTTGACCTTGCGGTACGACGGCGGCGTCGTCATCTCGATCGGCAACGAACGCTGCGCGCGGAACAGGGCCGCCTGCACGTCCACGGCCGCGTCGTCGATGTTGCGGTCGTTGTTGAACTCGATGGTGATGCTGGAGTTGCCGAGCGTGTTCGACGAACTGATCACCGACACGCCGGGGATGGTCGCGAACTGCTTTTCCAGCTGCGTCGCCACCGATGCCGCCATGGTTTCCGGGCTCGCGCCCGGCAGCGTCGCGGTGACCTGGATCACCGGCGAGTTGAAGCTGGGCAGCGCTGCGATCGGGATGGTCGGGTACAGCACGATGCCGGTGACGATCACGGCCAGGCACAGCAGCACCGTCATCACCGGACGGCGGATGCAGAGTTCGGACAGCGTCATGTCTCAGTGCCCCGCGGCGGCGTTGCCTGCATTGCCTGGCCGTGCGACGGCCGCACCGGAGGCGGCGCCGGCCGGCGCCTCGCGCACCAGCGCGCCCGGGCGCAGGTTCTGCGTGCCTTCGACGACGACACGGGCGCCGGGCTGCACGCCTTCCACCACGGCCGCGGCGGCGGTGGTGGTAATCACCTGCACCGGCACGCGCGCGACCTTGCTGTCGGGCTGCACCACATAGACAAAGCGGCCTTCGGGGCCGGTCACCACCGCCTGCGGCGGCACCGACAGCGCGCCCTTGAGCGTCTGCACCACCGCGCTGACGTTGGCGTAGGTGCCCGGCCACAGCCGCTGCTCTTCGTTGCCGAACTGGGCCTTGACGCGAATGGTGCCGTACTGCGGATCGACCGTGTTGTCCACGAAGGTGATCTTGCCGGTCACCGGGGTCTTGCTGCCGTCGTTGGGGTGGGCGGTGACCTGTACCGGGCCGGCCTGCAGCGCCTCGCGCAGCGCCGCCAGCTGGCGCTCGGGCAGGCTGAAGGTGACTGCAATCGGCTGCACCTGCGCGATGGTAACCATCGGCACGGCGCCGCCGGGCAGCACCAGAGAGCCCGGGAAGGCGTTAATCACGCCCGTGCGGCCGCTGATGGTGGCGCGGATCGAGCCATAGCTGATTGCCACGCGGCTGGCCTCGATCGCGGCCTGGTCGGCGCGCACGGTGGCTTCGGAGCCATCGACCCTGGCCTGCGCGGTATCGACCGCGCTCCTGGAAATGAAGTTGCGCTCGAGCAGTTCCTGGCTGCGCGCCAGCGTGCGGTGGGCGTCGGCCAGGTCGGCCCGGTCCTTCAGCAGCTGCGCCTGGGCCTTGGCCAGGTTGGCCTCGTCCATGCGCGTGTCGAGCGAGAACAGCAGGTCGCCCGGCTTGACCGTCTGGCCTTCCTTGATATGGACCGTGCGCACCGTGCTCGACACCTGCGGCCGCACCTCGAGCGTGGATAGCGCGGTGACGTTGCCATTGGCGGTGACCCGCAGCGGCACGTCACCCTGCTGCACCAGCGCGGTGGTCACCACCACCGCGGCGGGCGGCTTCGGCGCCGGCTTGGGCGCCAGCCACGTGCGCCAGGCAAACCAGCCCAGCCCGGCCAGCAGCAGCACTGCCGTGACCAATACCCACGGCGATACCCGGCCGCGCCCGGTCCCGGCGGCCGCACTCCAGTTGCTGTCGACGAACCCCTTGGGCTGGTCGATCCTGTCAGTTTTCATGTTGTGTGGACCCTCTGCACCGCGTCTTGCGCCACTCCCCGTGATCCGCGCCGGCTTGTTGTGATCGAATGTCGCCGGCGCGTGTTGCGCAAAGACTCTACTAGTACAGCGCTTCGCCCGCCGGAGCCAGCGTCGCGTATTACAGTCCATTACATGGGTGTAAGAGTCTCGTGACGGCAGGCGCTGGCACTCGCGCTCCGGGCCACGGAAAAAGCCGGATGTGAATTAGGCGGGGCGCTTGTATTGTTAGACAAACATTATCAGAAAAGCTGCCGCCTGCTGTCACGACGCCACTGGTTGACGCTGTCGACCGACAGCTCACGTGGCCCCGGCTGCACAATGACAGCGTCGCCGGCGCGGACCTGGCCGGTCACCAGCACGCTCAGGTAGACGCCCGAATAGCCACTCTGCACCATGTCTCGCACCGCGTGGCGGTAGCCGAGCGCGGCATTGAACTTGTAGCAGGGCCGGCGCGGCGCCTCCACCCGCAGCAGCGCCGTCCCGGCGCGCACCAGGTCGCCGATCCACAGGTCGGACTCCAGCAGGCCTTCCATGCTCAGGTTCTCGCCCAGGGCGCCGAACGGCAGCGGCTGTGCCGATTCGGGCTGCCCGCAGGCGCGCCGGCGCGCATTCCACCAGGGGTAATGCTCGGACGGATAGGCGTAGACCGCCTTGTCCCGGCCGCCGTGGACGGTCAGGTCGGCCTGCTCGTCGCCGGCCAGGCCCAGCGGCCGCACCTGCACCGAGAGCGGATGCAGCAGGGTGCTGACGGGATGCTTGCGGATGCCGGACAGCACCACCGCCTCGGTGCCGGCGCCGGCCACGACCAGCGGGATCGCCTTGCCAAGGCTCACGGCCAGCACGCGTGCATTGCCTTGCCAGCGTCCGGAATCGCTCACACGCGCCCCCGCTTGGTGGTTGTGGAAAGGAATGTGGATAAGCTGCGGATATCCCTGAGGATAAGGGGGCGGATAAGGCTGTGGACAAGTGCTTGGTGCGGTGCCTCACAAGACGCCGTGAGCACGGCGATGCAGGCGCGCCGCCGGCGGATATGATCCCCCGGGGCGTGGCTTCAGCCGGCGTTGGGCGCCTGCTGCGGGGCCTGCGGGCGCTGCCACCGGCAGCCCAGCGAGCGGGCGCGCTGAGACACCGCCAGCGCCGCCAGCATCAGCGCCGCGGCGCCCCAGTGCAGCGAATCGGCTCCGGCCAGGGTATAGATGCCGGCCCCGGCCATCGCGCCGGCCGCCTGCCCGAGATAGATCGACGAAGAGTTCAGCGAGATCGAGGCCGAGGCCCGCTCCGGCGCCAGCAGCACCAGCCGCGCCTGCTGCGCGCTGTTGGTGGCAAAGCCGCCCAGCCCCCACATCATGAACAGCAGCACCAGCGCCACGCCGCCCAGGCCCGCCAGCGGCCACAGCACCATGGCGGCCACAGAGGTCAGCAGGGCAACCTGCACGATCCGGCTCGGGGTGACCTTGTCCATGCGCGACGCGGCCAGCGCATTGCCGAGCACGCCACACGCGCCATAGGCCAGGAACATCAGGCTGAGCGCGCCGCCGCTGATGCCGTAGACATCGCGCATCAGCGGCGCGACATAGGTAAACATGGTGAACATGCCGGCCGACGACACCATGGTGGTCAGCACCACCAGCATGACCGGCTTATGACGCAGCACCGCGGCCCAGGCCTCGCGCCCGACCGGCTCCACGTACAGTCCGCGCGGCAGCGCCCGCCAGACCGCGGCCGACACCAGCAGCGCCAGCCCGCCCACCAGGCCCATGCTGACGCGCCAGCCCAGCGTGGTCGAGATCCAGGTGCCCAGCGGCACGCCCACCACGCTGGCGACGCTCCAGCCCAGGAAGACGAAGCTGATGGCACGGCCGCGTGTCTGTGCATTGACCAGCAGCGGCAGCGTCGCCGCGGTCTGCGGCGTGTAGATGGCGGCGCCGATCGCCGTCAGGAAGCGGATGACCATCAGCGCCGCGAAGCTGGGCGCAAAGGCGGCCGCCAGGTGCATCACCGCATAGACCAGTAGCGAGCCCGCCAGCAGCAGCCGCCGGTCGATGCGCGAACCCAGCGTGGCGAACAGCGGCGCGCCGACGCAGGTGGCCAGCGCGAACACCGAAATCAGCTGCCCGGCACTGGCCGCACCCAACCCGAAATCCCCGGCAATATCGTTCAACATGCCGGTTACGATCATCGCGCCGGTGCCGATGACGAAATTGCCGACGCAGAGCGTCACGAGCCTGGGATCCATGCCGGCCTTGGGGAAAAGGGGGTGCGCGCGGGCGCCTGTTGTTGTCGGGGCCGCCGCCAGGGCCATTGCGGCCGGCGGCTAGGGAAGTCCCGAGTGTAGCGGGATTGGGGAATTCGCGTTGACGAGGCAATCGCGCCCGCCGCAGCCAGCCAACACGGTACGAACCGGACCCCACTCCCGCCGGCGGGAGTGGGGTGGGGAGCAAACCGGACGCTTCAGCGCGACAGCGCCGGCGTCAACGCCTTGGGATTGACGATGCAGTCGTGATTGCCGCCCAGCACGTCCAGGATGTTCTGGAATGCCGTGCGGAAGTACAGCTCATAGCTGTCGCGCTCGACATAGCCCAGGTGCGGCGTGCAGATGCAGTTTTCCATGCGCAGCAGCGCGTGCCCCTGCAGGATCGGCTCGGATTCGAACACGTCGACCGCCGCCATGCCCGGGCGGCCGCGGTTGAGCGCGGTGACCAGCGCGTTCTCTTCCAGCAGCTCGGCGCGGCTGGTATTGACGAACAGCGCGGTGGGCTTCATTCGCGTCAGGTCGGTCATTTTGACGATGCCGCGGGTGTCGTCGTTGAGCCGCAGGTGCAGCGACAGAACGTCGCTGTCGGCAAAAAACTGGTCCTTGGAAGAGGCCACGTCCAGCCCGTCGGCGCGCGCCGCCTCAAGCGAAGCCTCGCGGCCCCAAACCATCACCCGCATGCCGAAGGCCTTGCCATAGCCGGCCAGCAGGCGGCCGATCTTGCCGTAGCCCCAGATGCCCAGCGTCTGGCCGCGCAGCACCTGGCCCAGCCCGAAGTTGGGCGGCATGGTGGTCGATTTCAGCCCCGATTGCTGCCACGCGCCGTGCTTGAGGCTGGCCACGTACTGCGGAATGCGCCGCTGCGCGGCCATGATCAGCGCCCAGGTCAGCTCGGCCGGCGCCACCGGCGAGCCGACGCCTTCCAGCACCGCCACGCCGCGGTCGGTGGCGGCATCCAGGTCGATATGGCTGCCCGGACCGGCGCCGACCTTGCCGGTCTGGCTGATCAGCTTCAGTTTCGGCAGTTTTTCCAGCAGTTGCCGGGTGATTCGGGTGCGTTCGCGGATCAGCACCACGGCTTCCACGTCCGACAGGCGCGCCGCCAGCTGGCCCACGCCCTTGACGGTGTTGTTGAACACTTTGACGTCGTGTCCCTCCAGCAGGCTGAAGCACGGCAGCTTGCGCACGGCGTCCTGGTAATCGTCGAGTACGGCAATCTTCATCGGTAACTCTGGTTTGTCTTTCGGCGCCTGTGCCGGTTGGTGCGCGCGGCAACCGAGCCGCGCGCCGCCCAACAGTATTGTGGATAACCCAGCGTCGGCGCCAGCATGTCGGACCGCCGCGAGGTGGAACATCTCTTGCGAAACAATGGTGTCAATTGTTGCGCAGCAAAAAACAGGGGGGTGCGCCAGTGGTATCCTTGCCCGCTCCGGTGCCGCCGCGGATTGTCGGTGGAGCCTTGCTCCCGACACGCGAACGCCACCGGACAAAGCCCGCCCGGCGCGCGCAGCTACCCCTGCGCGGGCGAAGCGCAACTTTAGCGCAGCCGCAGGGACCGCCGCGACCTTTTGCACAACACGGGCCGCCGCGGAGTTGTAACGGGATGTGACGATCGGGACATGACGATCCCCATGCCGCGATCCCGCGATTCTGTCCACCGCGCGAGCAGCGGATCGACCGCCCGCCGGCCAGGCTTTGCAAGGTTTCCCTTCCCTTCCTTCCCTTTACAAACCTGGAGTTGCAGTATGAACCACCCCACCATGCAAGGCACGGCGCCAGTGAATGCCCCGGCCTGGGTCAAGCACCCCAAGCTGGTTGCCTGGGTCGCCGGAATCGCCGCGCTGACCAAGCCCGACCATATCTACTGGTGCGACGGGTCGCAGGAAGAATACGACCGCCTGTGCGAGCAGATGGTCGCCGCCGGCACCATGAAGCGGCTGAACCCGGCCAAGCGCAAGAATTCGTTCCTGGCCCTGTCGGATCCGTCGGACGTGGCACGTGTTGAAGACCGGACCTTTATCTGCTCGGAACGGCAGGAAGACGCCGGTCCCACCAACAACTGGACCGCCCCGGCCGAAATGCGCCAGACGCTGAACGGCCTGTTCGAAGGCTGCATGCGCGGCCGCACGCTGTACGTGGTGCCATTCTCGATGGGCCCGCTGGGCTCGCCGATCGCGCATATCGGCGTGGAACTGTCCGATTCGCCGTACGTGGCGGTCAATATGCGCATCATGACGCGCATGGGCCGCGCGGTGTATGACGTGCTCGGCACCGACGGCGAGTTCGTGCCGTGCGTGCACACCGTCGGCAAACCGCTCGCCGCCGGCGAGAAGGACGTGCCGTGGCCGTGCAACCCGACCAAGTACATCGTCCATTTCCCGGAAACGCGCGAAATCTGGTCGTTCGGCTCGGGCTACGGCGGCAATGCGCTGCTGGGCAAGAAGTGCTTCGCCCTGCGCATTGCTTCGACCATGGGCCGCGACGAAGGCTGGCTGGCCGAGCACATGCTGATCCTTGGCGTGACCTCGCCGGAAGGCAAGAAGTACCACGTCGCCGCGGCGTTCCCGTCGGCCTGCGGCAAGACCAACTTCGCGATGCTGATCCCGCCCAAGGGTTTCGAGGGCTGGAAGGTCACCACCATCGGCGACGACATTGCCTGGATCAAGCCGGGCAAGGATGGCCGCCTGTACGCGATCAACCCGGAAGCCGGCTACTTCGGCGTTGCGCCGGGCACCAGCGAGAAGACCAATTACAACGCGATGGCGACGCTCAAGGAGAACGTCATCTTCACCAACGTGGCGCTGACCGATGACGGCGACGTGTGGTGGGAAGGCATGACCAAGGAAGCCCCCGCGCACCTGGTCGACTGGCAGGGCAAGGACTGGACGCCGGAAATCGCCAAGGCTACCGGCGCCAAGGCGGCGCACCCGAATGCGCGCTTCACGGCCCCGGCGTCGCAGTGCCCGTCGATCGACGAGAACTGGGACAACCCGGCGGGCGTACCCATTGATGCGTTCATTTTTGGCGGCCGCCGTTCGACCACCGTGCCGCTGGTGACCGAGGCGCGCGACTGGACCGAAGGCGTCTATATGGCCGCCACCATGGGTTCGGAAACCACTGCCGCGGCCGCCGGCCAGCAGGGCGTGGTACGCCGCGACCCGTTCGCCATGCTGCCGTTCTGCGGCTACAACATGAGCGACTACTTCGGCCACTGGCTGGAGCTGGGCAAGAAGCTCGAAGCCTCGGGCGCCACGCTGCCGAAGATCTACTGCGTCAACTGGTTCCGCAAGGACGCCGACGGCAACTTCGTATGGCCGGGGTTTGGCGAGAACATGCGGGTGCTGTCGTGGATGATCGATCGCGTGGAAGGCAAGGGGCAGGGCGCCGAGCACGTGTTTGGCACGACGCCGCGTTATGAGGATCTGAACTGGAATGGGGTGGAGTTCTCGCCGGCGCAATTTGCGCAGGTGACCTCGATTGATCGCGATGCCTGGCAGAAGGAGCTGGCGCTGCATGATGAGTTGTTCACGCAGTTGAAGCATCATTTGCCGCAGGCGCTGGCGGAAACGCGGGCGGCGTTGGGGAAGCGGCTTGAGGGGTGATTTTTTTGTTTTTATCGCTGTGGCGGTATTAGGTAATAGTTAGTTCTATTGCTCTATTGTCTTATGATTTAAAACGCTCGCCTTTGGAATGGGGCGAGCGTTTTTTTATTTGAGCTTTTTTAATATTGGGTTTTGCTTCGGGCCGGGATTTGGTGGATATGGGAATCTGGTGGATATTTGATATGCCCGGTTCCGCCCTGAAGGGCGGGTAACTTTTTGTCCGAGCGACAAAAAGTCACCAAAAAGCGCGTTTACGCGCCCTGCGGGCGGCCACTCTTATCGTAGCGTGCGGAAGCTTTCGTACGGGGCTTGGCTTCGTTGCAGGGCAGGGCTGCCTGACGCCCTGGTGCGCCACGGGTATCGGGATTGACATGATTATTGAACGAGCCCAGAGCTGTGGGTGGACCCCTGCTGCGGGCGGCAACGTAGGAACGCCTACGGCTGGCTGCGCTGCGCGCCGGCAGCATCTAAGGTCGGGCGCCCTGGCATAGGCCGCGTCGCTGCGCTCGCTTGGCGCTATCGCAGGTGACCCCGGAAGCCTTTCCCTGCCGCTTTTCTCCCATCTCTCCCGCTTGCGGGAGGGGGCCGGGGGTGAGGGCCGGAGGTTCTACGAAGTTAAGCCAGCCAAATTGCCGGCGCTACGCCAAGACCTTCGTATTGCGCCAGCCACGTTAGGGCCGGCGCGCAGCGCAGCCGAAGGCGTCCCTAAGTTGACGCCCGCAGCAGGGGTCCACCCACAGCTCTGGGCTCGTTCAATCACCACGTCAATCCCAGCCACCGTGGCGCACCAAGGCGTCAGGCAGTCCTGCTTTGTGAGGAAGCGAAGCCCCGTACGAAAGCCCCCGCCCACTACGATAAGAGTGGCCGCCCGCAGGGCCGTAAACGCGCTTTTTGGTGACTTTTTGTCGCTCGGACAAAAAGTTACCCGCCCTTCAGGGCGGAACCGGGCATATCAAATATCCACCAGATCCCAACCGCAGGGACCAAATCAATAATCCCCCTCAAATCAATACCCCCCTTTATCCCCCCTCAACCTCCCCCAACACCTCAACCGCATATTTCACCAACCCCGCCCGCCCCTCAATCCCCAGCTTCCGCTTGAGATTAAGCCGATGCGTCTCCACCGTCCTCACGGAGACCCCTAACTGCGCAGCAATTTCCTTATTCGCCATCCCCCGACCAATACACCCCAGAATATCCCTCTCACGCCGCGTCAACGCATCAAGCGGCCCCGGGTTTTGCTCCGCCATGCCACGGGCAATCCGCGCGCTATAAAACACCCGCCCGGCCAGCACCGCCTGAATCGCGGCAATCAATTCATCCGCCGGCGCATCCTTCAAAACATAACCCCGCGCCCCAGCCCGAACCGCCTGCCGCACATATTCCAGGTTGTCGTGCATCGAAACGATCAACACCGCCAGTTCCGGGTAGCGGTCATGCAGCGCCGCCGCCAGCGCGATTCCTCCCATGCCGCGCATGCCGATATCGGTAATCACCAGATCCGGCGTGTCGGCCTCGCCGGCACGCCCCAGCCAGGCAAGCGCCGCCTCGCCATCGTCGGCTTCCCAGACGACCCGCAAACCCGGCTGCAACGCCAGATGCATGCGCATTCCGTCGCGCACCAGCGCATGGTCGTCGATCAGCAAGACACGCGCCGGCGCCTCGGCATGGGTGGGTTCAAACGAAATATTCATGACTGCGTAGGTCCAGCGGAAACAGGATCTTGCGAAACGGCGGCAACGCGGGGCACCGCCTTGGTCAGCGGCAAGGCAGCCACCAGCTCCGTACCACCGACGCCGGAAACAATCCCGAACTCTCCACACAGCGCAGCAATGCGCTCGCCCAGATTGCGCAGTCCGATGCCGCGCTGCGGATCGACCTGCATGCGGGCCACGTCGAAGCCGCTGCCATCGTCGCGCACGGTCAGCCGGGTAGCGTCAGCGTCGAAGGCCAGCGACACGCTGACGTGCCGGGCGTTCGCATGGCGCTCCACGTTGGTCAGGGCCTCCTGGGCGATGCGGAACAACGCTGTGGCCTGCTCGTCGGTCAATTCGCGCGGCGTGCCTGTCTGACTCACGGAAATCTGGAGGCCGCTGCCGCCTTGCATCTCGCGCGCCAGGTGCTGGAGCGCGGCAAAGAGGCCCAGGTCATCCAGCAGTGCCGGGCGCAGGTTGCGCGCCACGCGCCGCACTTCGTTGAAAACCGTGTCGAGCCGGTTGAGCGCCATGCCCAGTACCGGCGCCACCGCGGCGCCTTCGGTCGGGGCCAGCCGCAGCCGGTTGGTGGCGGTCTCCAGCACCAGCTTGACCGACACCAGCAGCTGGCTGATGCCGTCGTGCAATTCGCGCGACAGCCGCGCGCGTTCCTCTTCCTGCGACTGCACCACGCGCTGCGCCAGCTGGCGCAGCTTGGCGTCGGCCTCGCGGTGCTCGCTGACATTGAGCGCGAGGCCGCTGGCCGCCACCAGCAGGATGCTGATCGCGGCGATCACGCCGATCCATGCCATGGTCTCGCGGATATCGGTCTCGGCGCGGGCGTCGAGCTGGCGCAGGGTGCTTTCCACATCGTCCAGGTAAATGCCGGTGCCCAGCATCCAGCCCCATTCCGGCACCGCCACCACATAGCCAAGCTTGGGGGCCAGTTGCTGCGACGATGGTTTTCTCCACTGGTAGCGCACCGAACCGCCGCCAGCCTTGGCCGCCGCGATCAGCTGCTGGATCGGCAGCGCGCCTTGCGGGTCGCGCAGCGTCCACAGGTCCTTGCCGACCAGCTCGGGCTGGCGCGGATGCATCAGGTTGCGGCCCTGCAGGTCGTACAGGAAGAAGTAGCCATCCGGACCGTAGTCGAGCCGGGCAAGCGCCTCCATTGCCGCCCGTCGCGTGGCAGCGTCGTTGCGGCCGGAACGCACCATTGGCGCGATCGCGCTCTGCGCCAGTTCTACGTAGTGGCGCAGCTCCATTTCCTTGCTTTGCAGGTAAGCGGCCTCGACCAGCGCGCGCTCATGCTGCGCGAGCTGGGTGGCCTGGTAGCGCACGGCAAGCGCGATGCCCAGCATGGCCACCGCCAGGGGGGCCACCGCGAGCAACAGGATCTTCTGGCGGAGTTTCATACAGGAGCGGGGGTAAACACCGATGCCGCGCGGGCGGCATGCCACCGTCGATTTGCGTAGTACTACGCAGAAGTGCTGCGTAGTTACGCGCTTGTGCGGGGTTTGGCGGGTGTCAATACTACACGCCGGACACGCAAGCCGCCCCAACATGCGGCGCGCGTCCACGCAGCTGGTGCACCGGCCTACCCGGATGGTGCACCGCCTGCCTGCAAGACGAGATCCGGAAACGACACGAACCGGGCGAGCAGCAGCCAGATCCCAGGAGACACCTTCACCGCCGGATTGCCCAGCTGCCCGCCCAGGCGCGCCCGCCGCCGACCCAGACGTTGCCAGTTACCAGTCCTTCGCCGACGCAGGCTTTCCAAATCCCGGTCTGAGGAGACCCTTCACTATGAATCGCATCGGAGAACACCTGGTGTGGCTGGCCGTCGCCGTGCTTGGCGCGTTTGCCTTCGGCACCGTCGCGCTGGCGCGCGGCGAGGCCGTCAGCGCGCTGTGGATCGTGGTCGCCGCGCTCTGCATTTACCTGATCGCCTACCGCTACTACAGCCGCTTTATCGCCGACAAGGTGATGCAGCTCGACCCGAAACGCATGACGCCGGCCTGGCGTCACAACGATGGTCTGGACTATGTGCCGACCAACAAGGCGGTCCTGTTCGGCCACCACTTCGCCGCGATTGCCGGCGCCGGCCCGCTGGTCGGCCCGGTGCTGGCCGCGCAGATGGGCTACATGCCGGGCATGCTGTGGCTGCTGGCCGGCGTGGTGTTCGCCGGCGCGGTGCAGGATTTCATGGTGCTGTTCATCTCCACGCGCCGCGATGGCCGCTCGCTGGGCGACCTGGTCAAGTCCGAGATGGGCACGGTGCCGGGCATGATCGCGCTGTTCGGCTGCTTCATGATCATGATCATCATCCTGGCGGTGCTGGCCCTGATCGTGGTGAAGGCGCTGGCCGACTCGCCGTGGGGCACCTTTACCGTGGCGGTGACCATTCCCATCGCCATCTTCATGGGCATCTACACCCGCTACATTCGCCCTGGCCGCATCGGTGAAGTGTCGGTGATCGGCTTCGTGCTGCTGATGCTGGCCATCATTGGCGGCCAGTATGTGCATGAAAGCGCGACGCTGGCGCCGCTGTTCACCTACGACGGCAAGGCGCTGACCTGGATGCTGATCATCTACGGCTTCATCGCCGCCGTGCTGCCGGTGTGGCTGCTGCTGGCCCCGCGCGACTACCTGTCGACCTTCCTGAAGATCGGCACCATCATCGCGCTGGCGGTGGGCATCCTGATCGTGGCGCCGGAGCTGAAGATGCCGGCCTTCACGCAGTTCGCCCAAGGCGGCGGCCCGGTGTGGTCGGGCAACCTGTTCCCGTTCCTGTTCATCACCATCGCCTGCGGCGCGGTATCGGGCTTCCACGCGCTGATCTCGTCGGGCACCACGCCCAAGCTGCTGGAGAACGAGACCCACGCGCGCTTTATCGGCTACGGCGCGATGCTGGCCGAGTCGTTCGTCGCCATCATGGCGCTGGTGGCCGCCGCGGTGATCGAGCCGGGCGTGTACTTCGCCATGAACAGCCCGGCCGCCGTGATCGGCACCACGCCGGAAGCCGTGGCGCAGGCGGTATCGACCTGGGGCTTTGTCATCACGCCTGACGTGCTGGTGCAGACCGCCAAGGACGTCGGCGAGAACACTATCATCTCGCGCGCCGGCGGCGCCCCAACGCTGGCCGTAGGCATCGCCCACATCCTGCACCAGGTGGTGGGCGGCCAGGCCATGATGGCGTTCTGGTACCACTTCGCCATCCTGTTCGAGGCGCTGTTCATCCTGACCGCCGTCGACGCGGGCACCCGCGCCGGCCGCTTCATGCTGCAGGACCTGCTGGGCAGCTTCGTGCCGTCGCTCAAGCGCACCGACTCGCTGCCGGCCAACCTGATCGCCACCGCGCTGACCGTGGCGGCCTGGGGCTACTTCCTGTACCAGGGCGTGGTCGATCCGCTGGGCGGCATCAACACGCTGTGGCCGCTGTTCGGCATTTCCAACCAGATGCTGGCCGCGGTGGCGCTGGTGCTGGGCACCTGCGTGCTGGTCAAGATGAAGCGCGGCCAGTATGCCTGGGTCACGCTGGTGCCGACCGTCTGGCTGCTGATCTGCACGCTGACCGCCGGCTGGCAGAAGCTGTTCCATGCCGATCCGAAGGTCAGCTTCCTGACCCACGCAGCCAAGTTCAGCGCCGCCATCGCCGAAGGCAAGGTGCTGGCCCCGGCCAAGTCGATGGAGCAGATGCACCGCATCGTCTTCAACGACTACCTGGACGCCGGCCTGTGCGCGCTGTTCATGGTGGTGGTTCTGTCGATCGTGTTCTACGGCTTCAAGACCGCGATGCAGGCCCGCGCGGTGAACCGCCCGACCGACAAGGAAACGCCGTTCGAGGCGCTGCCGGGCACGGCTTCGGCCCAGTCCTGATCCTGACTTCGACAAGGAGCCCGCCATGCTGGAACAACTGGGTACGATGGGGCGTTATCTCGGGCAGTCACTGCGGCTGATGGTCGGACTGCCCGACTACCAGAACTACGTGGCGCACATGGAGAGCACGCACCCGGACCGCGCACCGATGAGCTACGAAGAGTTCTTCCGCGAGCGCCAGGAAGCGCGATACGGCGGCGGGCAAGGCAAGTGCTGCTGAAAGCACCGTAGTGGCACCGGGCTGTTGCCCGCGTGCTGACAATGCAGACAGGCGATCACTCGATCGCCTGTCTTTTTATTAAGTGTTGTATTTTCACCGCGTTTTTATTGCCCGGTTACGCCGTTTCTGTGGGGGGTTACAGGGCTTTACAGGTAGTTACAGCAAGGGTAGGGCTGCTTCTCTACACTTGCGACACATCATGGCAATTCAAAGGACAAAACAGATGACTCGCCATCCCGTTCGCAATCTGACCATTGCCCTCGCCCTGGCGGCCTGCGCGCTGCCGGCCGTCGCGAGCGACATGAACAATGCCCTGGGCGGCGCACTCGGCGGCGTCGCCGGTGCCGCGGTGGGCGGCGCGCTCGGCGGCAGCACCGGCGCGGTGATCGGTGGTGCGGTGGGTGGTGGCGCAGGTGGCGCCGTGACGTCCAACCGCCGCGAGCGCACGGGCGCCATCATCGGCGGCGCGCTCGGCGGCGGTGCGGGTACCGCGGCGGGCAACGCCATGGGCGGCCGTACCGGCGGCCTGATCGGCGCGGGCCTGGGCGGTGGTGCCGGTGCGGCGCTGGGCGGCAATATCTCGCGCAGCAACTCGTATGACGATGACCGTCGTTATTACAAGAGCAGCTACAAGCGCAAGAAGCACAGGCATCATCATCATCACCACCACGACGACTGAACTGCCGTGGTCAGGCAAAAACGGGCCCTTGCGGCCCGTTTTTATTTGCGTGGCCTGTCATAATCGATTCAGTATGGCCTCGGGGTCGCCGCACGCAGAAACAAAGAAGCCCGCAGCCGGACGTGCCGGTTGCGGGCTTCTTCCCCGATCAGGCAGGGGAGAGCGTTTGACTCCCTCCCAAAGCCGGTCGGAGACCAGGCAGAAACAGAAGGGGCCGCTCTGGGGAGGAGCGGCCCCGAATCGCGCTTGCAGGCGCCTTGTTGCGTTAGCGGCCCCGGAGGGACGGGTCGCTTACAGCGGCGCGCGATCGGTACCGGTTTCGTACCTGGCGCCGTCGGTAAAGGCGTCGAACTTGCCGGCGCGGGCGCCATCGGTGAAGGCGTCGAACTTGCCGGCCTTCGCCCCATCGGTGAACACGTCGAACTTGCCGTTCTTGGCGCCGTCCGTGTAGACGTCGAACTTGGCCACCTTGGCGCCATCGGCGAAGACGTCGAACTTGCCGGCCTTGGCAAAGGCGGGCGCGGCAGTCAGGGCGGCGGCGATGGTGGCGACAGCGACGAGGGCGGAGCGGTATTTCATGATTCAGGCCTTCTGTATAGCTTGGATGCCTCAGCCGGCACTTCGGCGAAAGTTGGTTGTTGCATTGCGGCATCCGATGGCTAGATATTAGGCATTTCCCTCATATCAATAAATATCAGGATCCACAATGATTAGTTCTGATTCCAACAATAAAACGGCCTGATCACGTAAGGATTCAGCGCAGAATCGGGAGACTATGTCATGGATCGCCTGCAATCGATGCGTGTGTTTTCCAAGGTGGTGGAACTGGGAAGCTTCGCGCGTGCAGCGCAACAGCTGGAAATGTCCAACGCCGTGGTCACCCGCTACGTCGCCGACCTGGAAAGCCACCTCGGCACCCGGCTGCTGAACCGCACCACCCGCAGCCTGTCGCTGACCGACGCCGGCGAAACCTACCTGCAGCGCTGCCAACAGATCCTGGAGGATGTGGAAGAGGCCGAAAGCGTGGTCGCCGCGCGCAGCCAGTCGCTGTCGGGCACGCTGCGGCTGGTGACGCCGGTGATGTTCGGCCTGCACCTGCTGCCCCAACTGCTGGCGCGCTTCCAGCAGCTTTATCCGGATGTGGTGTTCGACGTGCTGCTGTCAGACCGCAACGTCGACATCGTCGAGGAAGGCCGCGACGTGGCCGTGATGCTGTCGGACCTGGGCCTGGGTTCGCACCTGGTGGCACGCCCGCTGATATCGGCCGAGGTGGTCCTGTGCGCGTCGCCCGGCTACGTGGCCGCGCATGCACCGCTGCGCCATGCGCATGAACTCAGCCACCATCGCTGCATCGCGATGCGGCTGCCCAACGCCGAACACGAATGGACGCTGCTGGGGCCCGAAGGCGAGGTGACCGTTCCGATCCGCCCCGGCCTGCTGTGCAGCAACGCCGAGCTGGCGCACCAGGCTGCTCTGGCCAATATGGGCGTGGCCATGCTGTCTTCCTACCTGGCCCGGCCCAATATCGAATCCGGCAAGCTGGTCCACGTGTTGCCGCAGTACCAGTTGCCACGGCGTGACGTCAGCGTGGTCTACCCAAGCCGGAAGTTCCTGCCGACCAAGGTCCGTGCGTTCATCGATTTCCTGCTGGAGGAAGGGCAGGTGAAGGGCAAGGCGGAGGGCGCCGAGCCGCGGCAACCGGCGCATAGCGTCAGCACGTAAGGCTCCGTAAGGCCCCATAAGGCCCGGAATGGCCAGGGCTGATACCGGATTGCACAAGGGGCCCTTGCGGGCCCCTTTGCTTTTACGGTGTCACTCGCCGGCTTCGACAGCGGTCTTGCGCGCCGCGCTCTTGGCGGGCGCCTTTTTGGCCGCGGTCTTGGTGGCGGTCTTCTTCACCGCCGCTTTCGTGGCCGTCTTTGTGGCCGTCTTCGTGGCCGCGGTCTTGGCCGTCGCCTTGCCGGCAGCTGCCGCCGCAGGCTCGGCATCGGCAGGCTTGGCCGCGCCGCGCGATGCCGTCTTGGCCGCGGTCTTGGCGCCAGGCTTGGGCTCGCGCGCCTCGAACTCGAAGCCGATCTTGCCGTCCGGCTGCTTGACCAGGAAGGCCTTGAAATTGCGGCCGGTGCGCGACGACTTGAAGCCGGTCAGCAGGTCGGTCTTGCCGTCGTTGAGCAACTTGCCGATCTGCTCGCGGCTGATCTCCTGCTGCAGGATGATCTTGCCGGTGGTGAAGTCGCAGCTCTTGGGGCTGGCCACGCTGTTCTCGCAGACATACTTCATGCCGTGCTCGAACACCGCGCCGCCGCACTTGGGGCAGGTGCCGACCGGCTCCTGGCCGCTGAAGTCGACGGGCTCGCCGTCGCCCTCGTCATCGTTCTGGCCGAAGTCGAATTCCATCTTGAAATGGCCTTCGTCGTCCTTGCCCAGCTTGAGGATGGCGGCAAACGGGCGGCCCATCTTGCTGCGGAAGCCCTGCAGCGGGCCGATTTCCTTCTTCAGCAGCAGTTCCTCGACCTCTTCGATTTCGAACTGGCGCCCGCCAGGGATCTTGCTGATCGAGAACTCGCACGCGGTGCAGGCGAAGCGGCGATAGTTCTCCTTGACCTGTCCGCCGCACTGCGGGCAGGGCGTGTCCAGCGTGGCGTAGTCGCCAGGGATGGTGTCGCTGTCGTATTCCTTGGCGCGCTTGACGATCTGTTGCGTCATCTGCGCGATCTCGAGCATGAACTCGTCGCGCTTCAGGCGCCCGCGCTCGATCTGCGAGAGCTTGTGCTCCCACTCGCCGGTCAGTTCGGCCTGCGTCAGTTCCTGCACGCCCAGGCCGCGCAGCAGCGTCATCAGCTGGAACGCCTTGGCGGTCGGGATCAGTTCACGGCCTTCGCGCACCAGGTACTTCTCGGTCAGCAGGCCTTCGATGATGGCCGCGCGCGTGGCCGGGGTACCCAGGCCCTTGCCGGCCATGGCTTCGCGCAGCGCGTCGTCGTCCACCAGCTTGCCGGCGCCTTCCATGGCGGACAGCAGCGTGGCTTCGTTGTAGCGCGCGGGCGGCTTGGTGGTCAGGCCGACGCTCTCGACCTTGTCGGTCTTGACCTTTTCGTCCTTGGCCACGGGCACCAGGTTGGCGGCATCCTTGTCGCCTTGCGCCTCGCGGCCATAGATCACCAGCCAGCCCGGGTTGACCAGCACCTTGCCTTCGGTCTTGAAGTGGTGGCCGGCAACTTCCGTGATGCGGGTCGTGACCTGGAACTCCGCCGCCGGGAAGAACACCGCCAGGAAGCGGCGCACCACCAGGTCATACAGCTTCTGCTCCGGCTCCGACAGGTTCTTGGGCGCCTGCAGCGTCGGAATGATGGCGAAGTGGTCGCTGATCTTGCTGTTGTCGAAGATCTTCTTGTTCGGCTTGACCCAGCCCTGCGACAGGATCTTCTTGGCGTGCGGCAGGTAGTTGGGCGAGCTGTCGGAGAGCATGGTCATGGTCTGCTTGACCGTTTCCATGTAGTCCTCGGGCAGCGCGCGCGCATCGGTACGCGGGTAGGTCAGGACCTTGTGCTTCTCATACAGCGCCTGGGCCAGGCCCAGCGTGTTCTTGGCCGAGAAGCCGAAGCGCGAGTTGGCCTCGCGCTGCAGCGTGGTCAGGTCGAACAGTGCCGGCGACTGCTGCGTCGACGGCTTGGATTCCTCGGTGACGGTGCCCGGCTTGTCGCGGCAGGCGGCAACGATGCTCTTGGCCTCGGCCTCGCTCCACAGGCGCGACTCGCGCGCCTCGGGATCGAATTCGCTCTTCTTGAACTTGGGGTCGAACCAGCGGCCTTCGTACAGGCCCGCGGCCGCGATGAACTCGGCGCGCACTTCCCAGTAGTCGCGCGGGACGAAGTGCTTGATCTTCTCTTCGCGCTCGACCACGATCGACAGCGTTGGCGTCTGCACGCGGCCCACGGTGGTCAGGAAGAAGCCGCCGCCCTTGCTGTTGAAGGCGGTCATCGCGCGCGTGCCGTTGATGCCGACCAGCCAGTCGGCCTCGGAGCGGCAGCGCGCGGCGTCGGCCAGCGGCAGCATGTCCTCGTCCTCGCGCAGGCTGGCAAAGCCGTCGCGGATGGCCTGCGGCGTCATCGACTGCAGCCACAGGCGGCGGATCGGCTGTTTGGCCTTGGCCTGCTGCGCGATCAGGCGGAAGATCAGTTCCCCCTCGCGCCCCGCGTCGCAGGCGTTGATCAGCCCGGTCACGTCCTTGCGCTTGATCAGGCGGTTCAGCACCTTCAGGCGCGACTCGGTCTTGGCGATCGGGCGCAGGTCAAAATGCGGCGGGATCACCGGCAGGTTGGCAAAACTCCATTTGCCGCGCTTGACCTCGTATTCGTCGGGGGCGGCAATCTCGACCAGGTGGCCGACTGCCGAAGACAGCACGTAGTCGTCGCTCTCGAAATACTCGTCGTGCTTGGTAAACCCCCCGAGGGCACGGGCGATATCCGCCGCGACCGACGGCTTTTCCGCGATGATGAGGGCTTTTGACATGGGAAAGGGTCCTTGCGAGCCGCTTCCGGCAACCCGCTATTGCACTGCAAACGTAGTAATCAGAACGCCGGGAGGCTATGAGGCGCCAATAATAAGCGCGGTTTCGACGGCGGTGCAAGCAAGCACCGCTGCCGTCGCCGGCGCCGCCTAGGCGGCGCCATGGCCCCCGGCAAGTAACCATTCCAGCACCTGTGGCACGTCATCGGTGCTTGCCGGCATCGCGCCACCGCGCGTCAGCATGCGTTCCAGCACCTCGACATGCGGCAGCAGCGTGCCATAGAACTGCGGCGTGCCGCCCGACGCCGGCTGTACCAGCAGCGTCGGGAAGTTCTCAATGTCGATATCGCCGAGCGCGTCGGCATGGGTCTCGATATCGATCCAGACGAAACAATCCTGCGGATGGCGCCCGGCCAGATCCTCCAGCGCCTTCAGGTAATCCCGGCAGGTGCCGCACCACTGCGCGCACAGGCAAGCCACCAGGCGGCCCTGCGGCCGCGCGGCCAGGCATTCGGCAATGGCGGCAGAGTCACGCTCGGGAAAGTAAACGGTCATGGCATCGGAATCATGAGGCGCCCGCGGCATGCGGACGCCGGCGATTGTATCGGTATCGGGGCTGCGCCCCTCTTGCTGCACCTGATCAGCCCAGGCGCCGGAACAGATTTCCCGGTAGACGTTCGGCCACGCCGGCCAGTTCCAGCTCGAGCAGGCGCGCCGCGACCGTCTCCGGTGGCTGGCCGCTGCGCTCGCACAGCGCGTCCAGCGTAACCGGATCGTAGCCGAGTGCCGGCAACAGGGTATCAGCCGGTTCTGAAAGTCGGACCTTGCCGGTGGCATCGGGGTCCGGGGCCGCGCTGGCGCGGGGTGGGGCGGGGGCGCCGAGTTCGTCGAGCACATCCTGTACCGACTCCACCAGCTTCGCCCCCTGGCCGATCAGCAGGTGGCAGCCCCGCGACAGCGGCGCGTGGATCGAACCCGGGATGGCGAATACCTCGCGCCCGAGGTCCGCCGCCAGCCGCGCCGTGATCAGCGAGCCCGAGCGCGCTGCCGCCTCGACCACCAGCACGCCGCGCGCCAGCGCTGCAATGATGCGGTTGCGCCGCGGAAAATTGGCCGCCAGCCCGCGCATGCCGAGGGGGAACTCGGTGACGATGGCGCCGCGCTGCCCCACCTCGCGCGCCAATGAAAGATTCTGCGCGGGATAGACGCGATCGGCCCCGGTGCCGGTGACCGCCACGGTGCCGCCGCAGCCGCGCAGGCCGCCCGCATGGGCGGCCGCGTCGATGCCGAGCGCCAGGCCCGACACCACGGTCAGGCCCGACTCGGACAAGCCTTGCCCGAACGTCAGCGCGTCGCGCGTGCCCTGCGCGGTGGCCGAGCGAGCGCCGACGATGGCCACGGCGGGGCGGGCGAGCAAGGCGGGATCGCCCTGGATATATAACAGCGGCGGCGGGTCGGCGAGGTCGAACAGGCGCCGGGGATAGGCGTCGTCGGCAAGCGTGACGAGGTGGTTGCCGCGCGTGTCGAGCCAGCGCAGCGTTTGTCCGGCCAGCGCCGACACCGCGGCGCCGGGGGCGGCCAGCACGGCGCGCGCCAGCCTGGCCGGCACCACGGCCGACAGTGCCGTCGCGCTCTGCGCCAGCACCTGCTGCGGCAGCCCGAATGCCGCCAGCAGGCGCCGCACCGCCACAGGGCCGACGCCGGGTGCGTTGGCCAGCCGCAGCCATGCGAGCACGTCCGCAGGCTCGCGCGTGGTGTCCTGCCGGGTCACGCCGGCCAGGGGCAATGCCTTCACGCCATCCCCCAGGGCCGGTTCAGCGCGGCGAGGTGGCGCGGTCGCCGACCGCGATCACGTTGGAGGCGTCGGTCACCAGCGCGTACGACACGCCGGGGAACACGCGGAAGACAAAGGCGAGTCCGTAACGCTCGTCGGGCAGGCGGATGCTGCGGTTCTGATCGGTCCGGTCGTGCACGGTCTCACCGGCGCGCGACAGCGCCAGCACTTGCCCGGGCTCGAGCCCGGCCTTGCTGCCGACGTTGAGCACCACCACCTGCTTGGCACCGCCGAATTCGACGCCGCCATAGACCTTGGCAACGCGGCCGTCGACCTCGGCATCGGGCGCGCGCGGCACATAGCGCACCGCTTCGCGCGCCGGCTGCGGCATCAGCAGCGTGCCCACGCCCATCTCTTGCTGGGCCTGCGTGACCTGCAGCGTAGAGACCGCGTCGGGCCCCTGCGCGCCGCGCGCCAGGCGGACGTTGCCTTCGTATTCGGCCTCATAGCCCAGTACGGCGTTGGTGACCGGATCGCGCACCGGCGTGACCGGCCGATAGGCTTGCCAGTCGCTGCCGGCCGGCGCATCGGCGGCAATGCCGCGCGCGTAGGCGCTGTCGTCGCGGCCCAGGTACACCCGCGATTCGGGCACCGCGACGATCCGTGCCGAGGTTGCGAGCGTGCCTTCATCGACCACCAGCGGGCGGATCAGGAACGGCTCGATATCGCTGGCGGAAATACTGAGGATGGCGGCGCCGTCCGCGTCGCCGCCGCGCATGCGAGGCGACAACTGCACGGTGCCGTTGCCGGCGGGGGTGGTCGACAGCCAGGCGCGGCCGTCGCGCTGGATCAGGTACAGGATCTGGCCGGGGTAGATCAGGTGCGGGTTGCGGATCTGCTGCTGGTTCATGCCCCACAGCTCGGGCCAGCGCCACGGCTGGCGCAGGTATCGGCCCGAAATGCCCCACAGCGTATCGCCATTGCGCACGGTGTACTGCGAGGGCGCATTGGGGGCGAGATCGGCGATCGGGATACCCTGGCGGGCGGTCCGCTGGGCCTCGGCCTGCTGCGCCGCCGTGACCACCAGGTCAGCGGCCCGGACAGGCACGCTTGCCGTGGCAGTGATGCCGGCAGCACTCAGCAATGTGAGGGTGAACGCGTGCAGCCTGCGGCCCGACGCCGCCTGGTGTTCTTTGGTAAGATCGCGCATTTTCCTGAACCGGCCGGTGGTTCGGCCGGATTGACCCTGGAGAGCGTGCCTGCTTCGGCGCGCCTTGATTTTTTGTACTGGCGCCCCGATTCTGCATGTAAAGTCCCGACGCCGCAACGCGGCCGGGCCGCTCGCACAAGCGGGCGTTGCGCCCTAGCATCATGGCAAAACTCGACATCCTGACCTACCCCGATCCCCGACTGCACACTGTCGCGAAACCTGTCGCGGCCGTGGACGACCGCATCCGCCAGCTGGTGAAGGACATGGCCGAGACCATGTACGAAGCACCGGGCATCGGCCTGGCCGCGACCCAGGTGAACGTCCATGAGCAGGTGGTGGTGATCGACGTTTCCGAAACGCGCGACCAGCTCCAGGTCTTCATCAATCCGGAAATCGTCTGGGCCAGCGACAACCGCAAGGTATGGGAAGAGGGCTGCCTGTCGGTGCCCGAGATCTATGACCGCGTCGAGCGCCCCGACCGCGTGCGCGTGCGCGCGCTCAACGAAAAGGGCGAGACCTTCGAGCTGGACGCCGACGACCTGATGGCCGTATGTATCCAGCACGAGATCGACCACCTGCGCGGCAAGGTCTTCGTCGAGTACCTGTCGCCGCTGAAGCTGAACCGCATCAAGAGCAAGCTGCAGAAGCGCGAACGCACGCGCATGTAAGTCGCGCGCGGCGTCCGCGCGAGGATGTAACAGCACGGCGGAATCCGCCGCCTGCGCTCGACACGCGCGCGGGGTCTGTTATCTTTATGACTTCCGAAGAACAAACGTACCGGCCGCGATAGCGGCCGGTTGCGCTTTCAGCCCGCGCTTTCAGCCAGTATTCACCTCGGAACCTGCCATGTCCCAAGCCCAACCCCTGCGTGTCGCCTTTGCCGGCACGCCCGAGTTCGCGCGCGTCGCGCTTGAAGCCATCCACACCGCCGGCTTTCCCGTGGTGGCCGTCCTGACGCAGCCGGACCGCCCCGCGGGCCGCGGCATGCAGCTGCAGGCAAGCCCGGTCAAGCAGTACGCGGTGGCCAACGGGCTCGGCCCGGTCCTTCAGCCCCGTTCGCTGCGCCGGCAGGGCAAGTATCCGGAAGAGGCCGCGGCGGCCGTGGACGCGCTGGCGGAGCTCGCCCCGGACGTGATGGTGGTCGCCGCCTACGGCCTGATCCTGCCTGCCGAGGTGCTGGAGTTGCCGCGCCTGGGCTGCCTCAATATCCACGGCTCGCTGCTGCCGCGCTGGCGCGGCGCGGCGCCGATCCACCGCGCCATCGAGGCCGGCGATGCCGAGACCGGCATCACGCTGATGCAGATGGACGAAGGCCTGGACACCGGCGACATGCTCACGCGCGAGGCCGTGCCGATCGGCGCCGACGACACCACCGGCACGCTGCACGACAAGCTGGCCGCGCTGGGCGCACGCATGACCGTCGCCGCGCTGCAGGAACTGGCGGCGGGCCGGGCGCTGACGGCGACGAAGCAGCCCGAAGCCGGCGTCACCTACGCCGAGAAGATCGCCAAGGACGAGGCGCCGCTGGACCTGCGCCGCCCGGCCACGGCGCTGGCCAGCCAGGTACGCGCCTTCAACCCGTTCCCCGGCGCCACCGTGCAGGTCGGCGATACCGTCATCAAGTGCTGGCAGGCACTGCCGCTGGCCGCGGCCAGCAGCCTGCCGCACGCGCCCGGCACGGTGCTGGCGGCCGATGCCGGCGGCATCATCATCGCCTGCGGCGACGGCAGCGCCCTGCAGGTTACCGAGTTGCAGAAGCCCGGCGGGCGCCGCCAGCCCGCGCAGCAGTTCCTGCAGGCCATGCCGCTGCCAGCGGGCACGCGCTGCGCGGTCCCCGGCAATGGAGCGACGCAGGCATAATCAGTCAGATCAGCGCGGCAACCGCTTCGTGTGCGTCATGCGCCATGGTGCGGCGGCTGGGTAGCATCGCTGCGCAAGCAGTTGAATTTTCTGGTGTTGGCCCCTATCTAACGGTCATCGCGCCGGCATGTTTTGCAAAGTCTTGCAGCGGCCGGCACGGTCCACTACATGGAGATCACCGCAATGTTCAACTGGGTCAAGACCTTCATGCTGATGGCGGCCATCACGGCGCTGTTCATCGTCATCGGCGGCATGATCGGCGGACGCAGCGGCATGATGATGGCGCTGCTGCTCGCGCTCGGCATGAACTTCTTTTCCTACTGGTTCTCGGACAAGATGGTCCTACGCATGTACAACGCGCAGGAAGTCGACGCCAGTACCGCGCCGCAGTTCTACGGCATGGTGCAGGAGCTGGCGCAGCGCGCCAACCTGCCGATGCCGCGCGTCTACCTGATCAATGAAGACGCGCCGAACGCCTTCGCCACCGGCCGCAACCCGGAGCACGCCGCGGTGGCCGCGACCACCGGCATCCTGCGCGTGCTGTCCGAGCGCGAGCTGCGCGGCGTGATGGCGCATGAGCTGGCGCACGTGCGCCATCGCGACATCCTGACCTCGACCATCGCCGCAACCATGGCCGGTGCCATTTCCGCACTGGCCAACATGGCGATGTTCTTCGGCGGCCGCGACGAGAACGGCAACCGCACCAATCCCATCGCCAGCATCGCGGTGGCGATCCTGGCGCCGCTGGCGGCCTCGCTGATCCAGATGGCGATCTCGCGCGCGCGCGAGTTCGAGGCCGACCGCGGCGGCGCCGAGATCAGCGGCGACCCGCAGGCGCTGGCCAGCGCGCTGGACAAGATCCACCGCTATGCGCAGGGCATCCCGTTCCAGGCGGCCGAGGAGCACCCGGCCACGGCGCAGATGATGATCATGAACCCGCTCTCCGGCGGCGCCATCGCCAACCTGTTCTCGACCCACCCTGCGACCGAGGAGCGCATCTCGCGCCTGATGCAGATGGCGCAGACCGGGACCTATCCCGCCTGACCGGGCGGGAGTTCGCGGGGCACCGAGGGAGCCGTTGCGGCAGCAATTCCGGAGCGCGGCTCCCACACAAGGTAAACTGCCCGCTGGTTTAAACATGGACCAGCGGGCATTTTTCTTGCCCTCGCCCGGCTGCCCACCCGATTCACGACTTACCTGCCGCCTCACCCGCTGCCTGACCGATATGCGCCTGCCTCCCGATTCGCTTGCCTTCCAGATGCTTGGCGCCGCCGCCGCAGTACGCGCCGTCAGCGAAGGCACCGCCTTGCCGCAGGCGATCGAGGACGCCGCCGCGCAGCTGCGCCTGGACCGCGTGCGCGACGCCGCCACGCGCGGCGCGCTGCAGGACATCGCTTACCGCACCATGCGCCAGTTCGGCACCGCGCGTGCGCTGGTGACCAGGCTGGTCACGCGCCCGCCCGGCGCGCAGGTGGACTCGCTGCTGGCGGTGGCGCTGGCGCTGCTGCTCGAGCAGGCACCGGGCCAGCGGCAGGACAAGGACAGCCAGGACTCGGCACCGGGCGCGCCCGGCCGCGCGGGCTACAGCAGCTTCACGGTGGTCGACCAGGCGGTCAGCGCTGCCGCGTCGGAACCCAAGACCGCGCACGCGCGCGGCCTGGTCAACGCGGTGCTGCGCCGTTTCCTGCGCGAGCGCAAGGCGCTGCTGGCCGATGTCAACCGCGACGAGCAGGCGCGCTGGAACCTGCCGCCGTGGTGGCTGCGCATGCTGCGCGAGGCGTACCCGGAGCAGTGGACCGATCTCGCCGCGAGCGTCAACGTGCGCCCGCCGATGACGCTGCGCGTCAACACCGCGCGGGTCAGCGTGAAGCAATACCAGACCGACCTCGCCAATGCCGGCCTCGCCGGCACCGTGGTCGGCCCGCAGGCCGTGCGCCTGGTGCGCGCGGTGCCGGTGACGCAATTGCCGGGCTTCGCCGAAGGCGTGGTGTCGGTGCAGGACGCCGGCGCGCAACTGGCCGCTCCGCTGCTCGAGGTGGCCGACGGCATGCGCGTGCTCGATGCCTGCGCCGCGCCCGGCGGCAAGACTGGCCACCTGCTGGAGCTTGCCGACATCGACGTGACCGCGGTGGAAAGCGACCCGCAGCGCGCCACGCGCATCAACGAGAACCTCGCGCGACTCGGCAAGCAGGCCCGCATCGTGGTGGGCGATGCCAGCCGTCCCGCCGACTGGTGGGACGGCCAGCCCTTCGACCGCATCCTGGCCGACGTGCCGTGCTCGGCCTCGGGCATCGTGCGGCGCCATCCCGATATCCGCTGGCTGCGCCGTGAAACCGATATCGCCAAGCTGATCACCGAGCAGCGCCGCATCGTGTCGCAGCTGTGGCCGCTGCTCAAGCCGGGCGGCATCCTGGTCTACGTCACGTGTTCTATTTTCCCAACGGAAGGCGAGGAGCAGGCGCGCTGGTTTGGTGCACAACTGGCAGATGCGATACGATTGCAGGCGCCGGGGCAGTTGCTGCCCGGCACCCGTACGACAGCACCCTCGGCCGGCGAACAAGGTGAAAAGGACCCCGGCCACGCCAGCCTGCCATCGGATCACGATGGCTTCTTCTACGCCCGCTTCCAGAAACGCGCCTGATCTGATCCGATGCTGAGCACGCCGCGCCCGTCAGACTGCCGCGTTACCGTGGATTTCCCCACGGGAATGACGCAACTGCGGACGCAACTGCAAACGCAATCGCAAACGCAACCGCACCCGCGGTCGCACCTGCCGGCGTGCATGCGGCTGGTGCTGATGCTCGCGCTGGCGCTGCTGCTGTGGCTGCCGCCCGCCGCCAATGCGCAGGCGATCGAGGCCACCGAGGCCCGCATCGAATACCAGGACGGCGGCTTCGATCTGGCCGCGAGCTTCGAGTTCGACCTGACGCCCGCGCTGGAAGACGCCCTGCACAAGGGCATTTCGCTTTATTTCGTGGTCGATTTCGAGCTGACGCGGCCGCGCTGGTACTGGTTCGACGACAAGCCGGTCAACACCAGCCGCAGCGTGCGCTTGTCCTACCAGCCGCTGACGCGGCAATACCGCATTTCCACCGGCGGCCTGCAGTTGCCGTTCTCGCGGCTGAAGAACGCGCTGCAGTTTGTCCAGCGGGTACGCGGCTGGCGCGTGTTCGAGCGCAACGCGGTCAAGCCCGGCGAGAGCTATCACGCGCAGGTGCGCATGCGGCTGGACCTGTCGCAACTGCCCAAGCCGTTCCAGATCAATGCGGTCAATACGCGCGACTGGAACCTGGCTTCCGACTGGCGGCGCTTTATCTACACCGTGCCGACGGACCTGAACGCGGTGCCCACGCCGGTGCCCGTGCCCGCGATTCCGGCGCCGCCGCCGGCCTCGCCGCCGCTGCCAGCTTCACCTGCAGCGCCGATGCCCATGCCTGCGCCCGCCTCTGCGCCGGGCGCACCTGCGGCTGCGGCGGACCCGCGCAACACCCTGTTCGTGCAGGCGGTATCGACCGCGCTGTCGCCCGCGCTGCTGGCGCAGCCGACGCTGTCCGCCTCGAGCCAGCCATGAACACTTCGCTGTGGGACAGCCGTTTCCGGCGCGTGCTGTATCGCGTCGTGGCAGGCATCATCGTGTTCCTGGCACTGGTGCTGGTCGGCCTGCTGGCCGGGGCGTCGGCCAATACCGAATTCTTCGATCGCTATTTCACGCTGCTGTTCAAGGTGAACCTGGTGATCGGCGCGCTGCTGGTGCTGACCATCGGCGCACTCGCGGTGACGCTGTGGCTGCGCTACCGCCGCGGCAAGTTCGGCACGCGGCTGATGACCAAGCTCGCGGTGTTCTTCGGCGTGGTGGGCGTGCTGCCGGGCGTGCTGATCTACCTGGTGTCGCTGCAGTTCGTTTCGCGCAGCATCGAGTCCTGGTTCGACGTGCGCGTGGAAACCGCGCTCGAAGCCGGCCTCAACCTGGGCCGCTCCACCATCGACAGCGCGCTGGCCGACCTGCAGGGCAAGGCGCGGCTGATGGCCGAGCAACTCGCCGGTTCATCGGGCGTGTCCACGTCGCTGCAGCTGAGCCGGCTGCGCGAGCAGTATGGCGTGCAGGAGGCGGCAATCTTCACCGGCAGCGGCCGCGTGCTGGCGACCGCATCGAGCAACTACGCTGCGCTGGTGCCCGACCTGCCTTCGGGCGTGCTGGCCGAGCAGGCGCGGCTGGCGGGCGGCTACGCCGCGGTCGAAGGCGGCACCGATCCGGCACAGGACGGCCAGAGCGCCGAGCGCGCCGACGGCAACCCCCTGTACCGGCTGCGCGTGATCATCCCGCTGGGCGCGGCGCCGACCACCGCGCAGGAGCAGGTGGCCGCGAGCACGCCGCGCGCGACACCGCGCTCGCGCTGGGCCGGGTCGGGCCTGTCGGTGGAACGCCGTCCCGAAGAGTCGCCGTCGAGCGGCTTCGGCCTGGTCGGGGAGACCGTGCGCGAGGAGCGCTACCTGCAGGTGCTGCACCCGGTGCCGGCCGTGCTGGCGCGCAATGCCGACGAAGTGCAGCGCGCCTACCAGGAATACCAGGAGAAAGCGCTTGGCCGCACCGGCCTGCGCAAGATGTATATCGGGACGCTGACCCTGACGCTGTTCCTCGCGGTCTTTATCGCGGTGATGCTGGCCCTGCTGCTCGGCGGCCAGCTGGCGCGGCCGCTGCTGATGCTGCTGCAGGGGACCAAGGAAGTGGCCGAGGGCGACCTCTCGCCCAAGCGCGAACTGAAGAGCCGCGATGAGCTTGGCATGCTGACGCAGCAGTTCAACCAGATGACGCGGCAGCTGGCCGAGGCGCGCCTGGCGGTCGAAGAAAACCGCACGGCGCTGGAGCAGTCCAAGGCCTACCTCGAAAGCGTGCTGCAAAACCTGACCGCGGGCGTGCTGGTTTTCGACCGGCGCTTCGTGCTGATCACCGCCAACCCAGGCGCCGAGCGCATCTTCCGCCAGCCGTTCGGCGCCGTGCTGGGACTGCCGGTGGAACAGATCCCGGGGATGGGCCCGTTCGGCGAGATCGTGCGCCAGGCGTTCTCGGACCAGAACACCAGCGAGGTGCTGGGCGGCGCCGAGCATTGGCAGAAGCAGATCGAGCTGCCGCAGGGCCACGGCGGCATGGACGAACAGCCGCTGACGCTGTTGGTGCGCGGCGCGCGGCTGCCCGGCGGCGAGCGCGACGAGCCCGGCTACGTCATCGTCTTCGACGATATTTCCGATGTGATTTCCGCTCAACGCTCGGTGGCCTGGGGCGAAGTGGCCCGGCGACTCGCGCACGAGATCAAGAACCCGCTGACGCCGATCCAGCTGTCGGCCGAGCGGCTGCAGATGAAGCTCTCGCCCAAGCTGGCAGGCACCGACGTCGATGTGCTCAAGCGCGGCGCGGCCACCATCGTCAACCAGGTGGCGGCGATGAAGCGCATGGTCGACGATTTCCGCGACTACGCGCGCACGCCGCCCGCGGTGCTGCACCCGCTGCAGCTCAACAGCCTGGTGTCAGAGGTGCTGCATCTGTATGGCATCGACGATCCCGCGTTGCACGAGCATCCGGTGATCCATCCGGCGCTGGGCATTGCGCTGCCCGAGATCAAGGGCGATCCTACGCAACTGCGGCAGGTCATCCACAACCTGCTGCAAAACGCGCAGGATGCGGCCGCCGAGAACGTCGCGGCGGGTAGGGCGGCGCCCCATATCACTCTGAACACCGAGACTGTAGAATACAAAGATTCTGCCGGCGAAAACCGGCAGGCCGTCAAGCTCACCATTGCGGACAATGGTCCCGGCTTTGCACCACGGATCCTTAGCCGTGCGTTCGAGCCCTATGTGACCACCAAAGCCAAGGGCACGGGTCTCGGGCTTGCAATGGTAAAGAAGATCATTGACGAACACGGTGCGCGCATCGAGCTGCGCAATCGCATGGAAGGTGCGGAGGTCGTCGGTGCACAGATCTCGATCCTGTTCGTTAAACTGGCATAGTCAACTTTTGGCGCTCCGGTCCCGGAACGCTGCGGTGGGGTTAAGAGGGGAAGTATGGCAACCATCCTCGTAGTCGATGACGAAATGGGAATCCGGGAGCTGCTCTCGGAGATCCTCAGCGACGAAGGCCACGTGGTCGAACTCGCGGAAAACGCGCAGCAGGCGCGCGAATACCGCGCGGCCGGCACGCCTGATCTCGTGCTGCTCGATATCTGGATGCCCGATACCGATGGCGTCAGCCTGCTCAAGGAATGGTCCGCGCAGGGCCAGTTGACCATGCCCGTCATCATGATGTCGGGCCATGCCACCATCGACACCGCGGTCGAGGCCACCAAGATCGGCGCACTGAATTTCCTGGAAAAGCCGATCGCACTGCAGAAGCTGCTGTCCGCGGTAGAGCAGGGCCTGGCACGCGGCATCGAACGCCCGCGCAGCGCTCCCGCCACCGCCGCCGCGCCGGCAAGCGTCCCTTCGGCCGAGTCCGCCAGCACCACCGCTGCACCGGAAGCCGCGGCCGAGACCGCCGCCAACGGCAGCCCCGCGCGCGTGCCCGAGGCCGAGATGCAGTTTTCGTTCGACATGCCGCTGCGCGAAGCGCGTGACCTGTTCGAGCGCGCCTATTTCGAGTACCACCTGCTGCGTGAACACGGCAGCATGACCCGCGTGGCCGAGAAGACAGGGCTGGAGCGTACCCACCTGTACCGCAAGCTCAAGCAGCTCGGCGTCGAACTGGGCCGCAACAAGCCTGAACCGGCCGAGCAGTGAACCAGTGATGCAGATGTCGCTTGACGGCGACAAAAACAACCGTTATAGTTTTGCTTCTTTGGCCCGGTAGCTCAGTCGGTAGAGCAGAGGATTGAAAATCCTTGTGTCGGCGGTTCGATTCCGTCCCAGGCCACCAGAATAAGAAAGCCCGGCTCTTGCAGCCGGGCTTTTTGCTTTGGGAAGCCGTGTCGATTTGCTCGTCTGGATCATTCGTCCGGACCGCTGACATCAAGGCCACTTTCTTTGCCAGCCACGCAACACCGAATCCAGAAGTAAATATCTTCTACTTGGCACCCGTTATAGGTATCTCTAGGATTGCCTGACGCCCTGCCACCTGGCAGCGCGTCGCGCGCCGGCGAAACCGCACTCGGCTGCAGAACAATGCGGTACCCGGCCCAGGGGAGTCCTTTCTACCGGGGGTCAGATGGATACGTTGATAGGGGCGGCAGGCGAGCGTGGCCTGTGGAAGAGCACCATGGCAGCCGCGGCGAGCCAGGCGCTGGGCGCGGCCGGCAAGGTGCAGCAGGCGGTGACGCAGACGCTGAAACTGCAGCGCAAGATCCGCGAGTTGCGCGACGCCTTGCACCAGGCCGAGGCGGAACGCGACGTCTATCGCGAACTCCATGCCCGCACCGTCGATGAACTGCACCAGGCGGTGGACCGCAGTCCGGCCGAGATGCGGCGGCTGCGTGCCGAGGCCGAGGCCATGCAGGTGCGCCATCGCGCCTACAAGCTGCTGGTGCAGCACTACATGCGCCTGGGTTCGCCGATCGATCCGGCGGTCTTCGCCGAGCAGCGCAGCCGCGTGCAGCAGCACATCCTGTTCCAGCGCCGCAAGGGTATCCCGGTGTCGCAGATCGGCGTCGACGATATCGCGTTCCTGTTGCGCTGATGCGAACTCAGGTGCGAACTCAGGTACGAACTCAGGTCGACCGCTCCGATAAATCCGCTTCGCCCGCATGCAGCCCGTCGTCGCAGACGACGCGGTTGCGCCCGTGCGTCTTGGCATCGTAGAGGCGCCGGTCGGCAATGGCGAGCAGCGCGTCCAGCGCGAGCGGAGCGTCGGCCGGCGATTCGGCCACGCCGATCGAGATGGTGAAGCGGATCACGCGCTCGGGGCCCGCGGCTCCCGCGTCTCCGGGATGGAGCGCGGGATCGGACTCGGGCTCGGCTTCCGGCTCGGCCGCCACCGCGCAGCCGGCGATCGCCTCGCGCAGCCGCTCCGCGATCCGCACCGCATCGGCCAGGCCGGTCTGCGGCAACATCACGGCGAACTCTTCGCCGCCAAGGCGCGCGGGCAGGTCGAACACGCGCAGCGTGCCGCGCAGGGCCTGCGCCAGCGCGCCCAGCACGCGGTCGCCGCTGGCGTGGCCCCAGCGGTCGTTGACCTTCTTGAAGAAATCGATATCGATCATCAGCAGCGACAGTGCGGTACCGCCGCGTTGCTGGCGCCTGGCCTCGCGCCCGAAGCTGGCGCGGAAATGCCTGCGGTTTGCCAGGCCCGTAAGGGGATCCTGCTGCGCCAATTCCTGCAGCTTCTCGCCCAGCGCGAGGTAGTGATCGAACAGTTGCGTGACCACGCGCATCGTGACCCACAGCAGCAGCGGCAACAACAGCCAGACGATCAGCAGGGGTCCGCTCAATCGCCTGAACATCGCCGCTGCCAGCGCAGACAGCGGCAGCACGTCGACCACCAGCCACGGGCTTTGCCCCGCGCGCTGGAAGAACAGCAGGTCGCCGTTGTGGCTGAGCATGCCGGTGCCCCGTGCGAACAGTTCCGACACGCCATGTCCGGACCAGTCTCCCGGTACGGCTTGGGGCCACTTCTGCAGGCTGGCGAATCCGCTGCCGGATGACGACACCACGTCGCCGTGCACATTGACCATGTAGTGCACCGTGCCCGGCACGCTGGCGGCACCCAGCAGCTCGTGCAGGCGCTGCTGCGCGACGTCGACGGCGATCACGCCGCGGAACTGGCTGCCGGCATAGACCGGGATGCTGATCGTGGTCAGCACGCGCGCGCCCTCGAACTCGGTATAGAGCGGCGCCCAATGGATCGTGCGGGCCGGATTCTGCGCCGGCATGTGGCCGCGGTAGTAGTCCATGCTGTCGAATCGCTGCATCAGCCGGACAGCCTTGGCAGGATCCTGCGGCGGATAGATGGCGAAGAAGCCATTGGCCGAGATAAACAGTGCATTGCCCTGGATCAGGTCGCCGCGCAGCCCCAGCCCGAGCAGCTGGCTCAGCGTGCGGCCGACCATCAGGTCGGCCTTCAGGTCGGCATCGCGGCGGGCAAAGCCCTGCAGGCCGGCAAGGCTGTGGGGACTGACGCCGATCAGTGGCGCATCGCCACGCGGCAGCGGCAACTGCCAGACCTCGTCGTTGCGCGCGGCATAGGCGCGCTCGATAGCTTCATCGGCCGTGCCGACATTGGCGTACAGCGCGAACAGGTGCTCGGAGAAGTCGCGCAGAAAAAACAGGCGGCGGCGTTCGGCGGACAGGATCGCGTCGACGCCCAGCGCGCGCAGCACCAGCGCATGCTGGCGCTCGCCGATGACGCGCTCGCGCACCAGGTACAGCTCGCGCGCGGCGACCACCAGCGTGATCAGGAACACCGCGCCGAAGCAAGCCAGCACGACCCGCTGCGGGCGCATGACGGCAAGGCGGGGCAGCCAGCGCGGCTGCGGCAGCAAACGTCGCCACATGGGGCGGGCTCCTGTCGGTGCGGTCACGGTTCGGGCCTGGCCTGCCGGCGCAGGCGGGCGATATCGATGTGCGGGCCGTGCAGACTGGCTTAGTGTAGACGAGAGCCAGTCCGCGGTGTCGATTCGATACCCGGCGTCAACACACAACAAAGCCGCCGCGCATTGACGCTCCGGGGCGCCGGCGGAACACTGTCGCGTCCGCGCGGGACCTCGCATCGCGCACGGAAATCCCCGCCGAATGCCACCGTATGAGGCGTCGTCTCAGGCGACGTTGCCGACCTTGCCGCTGCAAATTTTCCCCGTCCGTCCCGCACCAATGGCCGCCACCCCGCGCTTGCCTGCCGGCCACTGCGTCGGCATCGGAGCGCAGCGATGAGTACGCCCGCCCGCCGCCTCGTGGCCGAAGGGCTGGGCACCGCGCTGCTGGTGGCGATCGTGATCGGCTCGGGCATCCGTGCCGAGCGCCTTGCCGCCGGCGATACCGCGCTGGCGCTGCTGGCCAATTCGCTGGCCACCGGCGCCGGGCTGGTGGCGCTGCTGGTCTCGCTGGGGCCGGTGTCTGGCGGGCACTTCAACCCCGTGGTGAGCCTGTCCGCGCTGGTGCAGGGCACGCTGTCGCCGCGCGATGCGCTGCGCTACGTGGCGGTGCAACTAGCGGGCGCCGTGTGCGGCGTGCTGGCCGCGCATGCGATGTTCGGCGAACCGGCGCTCGCGTGGTCGGGCCAGGCGCGTACCGGTGCGTCGATGTGGTGGAGCGAATGCGTGGCGACCTTCGGGCTGGTCGGCGTGGGCATCGGCACGCTGCGCAGCCGGCCGCAGCTGGTGCCATTCGTGGTGGCGGGCTATATCACGGCCGGCTACTGGTTCACGTCATCGACGTCGTTCGCGAATCCGGCGCTGACCCTTGCCTGCGCGCTGACCGATACCTTCACCGGGATCCGGCCGGTCGATGTGCCGGGCTTCGTGCTGGCGCAGCTCGGCGGCGGCCTGACGGCGACGCTGCTGTTCCACTGGCTGTGCCGCAAGCCGGCACCTGCCGAGGGCGTGGCGCCTGTATCAAACCCGGCCAGGGCCGACAGCGCAACCACCATCGCTTCCACGCGGCGCGGCTGGCAGGCTGGCGCTACCAGCGCCGATTGAGCTGCACGCCGAAGATCGAACCACTGGCCTGCGAGGCCCACGCATCGGCGGGCGCGGTATAGCCGATGCCGTCCACGTCGCTGGCGCGGCTGTAGGTGTAGAACGCGCGCAGGTTGGCGTTGCCGGCCGACTTGCCCAGCGTCAGCGTGGGCGCCACCGTCAGCGCGGTGCGCTGGCCGCTGACGCCGAAGCCCGACGAAATCTGGTCGTGCGACACCTCGAAGTTCAGGCGGAACTGGTCGCTCGCCACATAGGCGGGGCGTACCCGCGTGGTGGTCCACTGCAGCGTGCCGACCGGCGACCGATCGAACTGCAGGCTCTGTTCCACCGCGCCGCCCAGCCCCGAGCGGCCCTTCCATTCGATCGATTCGGCCACGCGCATGCGCGACAGCGACGGCCCCATGCCGGTGTAGCCGGTCATGGCGTTGCGCGAGCCTGAGCCGAACTGCATGCCCAGCCGATTGGTGCCGTACAGCACGCCTTTCTGCTCGTGCAGGGCCGAGGCCCACCATGCGCCGCCGGTGTCGTCCAGCATCGGCTGGGCTTCGACGCGGGTGAAGCCCAGCTGCACAGAGCCCTTGTCGTTGGTCGGGATGGGCGCGGTGCGCAGCGAGTGGTAGCTCGGCAGGTTCTGGCCGTTCTGGTCCGCGCGCGCGGTGTACTGGTAGCTCAGGCCGATGTCGCCGATCACCCTGGCGTTGTCGACGCCGAAGCGCATTGCCGTGGAATTGGGCGGCAGCAGGCCGGACGACATCAGGAACGGGGCATTGTCGCGCCGGCCGGCCCACATGGTGGCGCCGTCCAGCACAGCCAGGCCGCTGACGGCGGTATAGAACTGCGGCACCAGCGCGTAGGGATCGATCGCGGCGGGGCGGCCGTTGACGGTGGTGGCGTCGGTTCCGCGAGCCTGGGCGATCAGCATCACCTGCGCACCGCCATCGAGGTCGAGCACCGACTCGCGGATTTTCACTTCGCCGGTGCTGCGGCAGGCCAGACCGCTGCCGATGCCGGTCGACAGCGCGCCGCCGGGGCAGGCGCGCATGGTCGCGGGGCGGTCTTCGACGGCGGCGCGGCCGCTGTAGCCCAGGCGCCACACCGAGTCGCCAGCGGGATCGTCGGCGGGAAGTTGCGAGCGCAGCACAGGCGGCGCTTCCGAAGGCGCCTCGGCAGACGCTTGCGCCGTGGTGGCGGCATCGCCAGCGGCCTCCGCGGAAGTCTCGGCTCGGGCCGGGCGCGCGGCAGGCGGATCTGCCTGGAACTCACCCAGACGCGGCGGGAACAGCACGAGCGGCGGCGGTGCCGGCGGCTCCGGCGGTCCTGCGAAAGCGGGATCCGTAGCGCCGGTAGGGGCAATGGCCGCGGGGGCGCTGCCTTCGGACGGCGCGGCAGGTGAGGTCCCAGCCGCCGCTGCAGGCGCTGCAGGTGCTGCAGGTGCTGCAGGGGCTACAGCGGGGACGGTCACGCTGGGTACCGGAGACGGATCGCCAGCGATCAGCGCCGCCAGCGGGTCGTCCTGTGCTGCGGTGGCTGCCGGTGCGGCGTTCGCGGCGCCCTGCTCGACAGGCGCGGCAGGCGAGGCCAGCACCACCGGCGGCACTGCCGGCCGCTGTGCAATGCGCGGCGGCTGCGTGCCGTCGCCGGGGGCGACAGCCAATGGCGCGACCGTCTGCGCGCACGCCGCCAGGCCCCAGGCTGCCAGCACGGCAAAGCCGAGGCGGCGCACGGGCACGCGGCCCTGCCCGGCGACAGCGCGCAGGCAGGGCGGTTCGGCGGCAAGCCGGCAGGAGGAGGTCAGCAAGACGGACAGCACGGCAGACAACAAGGCAACGACGATTCCAGCGGGCTGGTCCCTCGGCTGGAGCAAACAAAACCCGCCGAAGGCGGGGACTGTTTTTTATCAGCCGGTCCATTTGACCGCAAGCCGGGTTACAAAATCCATCACAGTGTTGCCCGTCTCACAATGCGAAAATCACACGTTGCCTGTCGCAATCGACTAGCGAAAACCCGCATTGGCGCGATGCTCCGTGCCGAAAGGGCCGCCGCTATAATCGGCAAGCTTGTCTTTCGGGTAAGACAGCCCTCGCCGCGCGACGCAAGTCCCGGCCAAGCAGGGCACGCCGCCGTGCCCGTTCGCAACAGGCACAGCGTGCGCAGGCCGCCTATCGACACGATCGCCGGCGGCATGTGCGTCACGGTCCGGCGCCGGCACCAAGCGAGCCGCGCGCTTGCATCCGAACCAAAATCTATAAGAGGAGAAGTAGAGATGGAACGTCGTTCCTTTCTGTTGAAGGCGTCGGCCGTGGCCGCCACCGGGGCACTGGCCGCGTGCGGCAAGGGTGAAGAGAAGGCGGCGCCTGCCGCCGCCAGCGGTCCGGCAGCACCGGCCGTGGTCGGCAGCAACCCGGCCGTGGAATGGCGCCTGGCATCGAGCTTCCCCAAGTCGCTCGACACCATTTTCGGCGCTTCCGAACTGCTGTCGGCGCGCGTGAAGGAACTGACCGACGGCAAGTTCAACATCAAGGTCTTCGCGGCAGGCGAGATCGTGCCGGGCCTGCAGGTGCTTGACTCGGTGCAGAACAACACCGTGCAGATCGGCCACACCGCCGGCTACTACTACTTCGGCAAGAACCCGACGCTGTGCTTCGACACCACCGTGCCGTTCGGGCTGACCGCGCGCCAGCAGAACGCCTGGATGCTGCAAGGCAACGGCATGAAGCTGATGCGCGAGTTCTTCAAGGAATACAACGTCGTCAACTTCCTGGGCGGCAACACCAACGCACAGATGGGCGGCTGGTTCCGCAAGGAAATCAAGACCGTGGCCGACCTGCAGGGCCTGAAGTACCGTATCGCCGGTTTCGCCGGCGTGGTGCTGTCGCGCCTGGGCGTGGTGCCGCAGCAGATCGCCGGCGGTGACATCTACCCGGCGCTGGAAAAGGGCACCATCGATGCGGCCGAGTGGGTTGGTCCGTACGATGACGAGAAGCTGGGCTTCTACAAGGTGGCGCCGTACTACTACTACCCGGGCTGGTGGGAAGGCAGCGCGCAGCTGTCGTTCTACGCCTCGGCCAGCGAGTTCGAGAAGCTGCCGGCGCTGTACAAGCGCGCGCTGGAAACGGCGACCATCGAGGCCCACACTACCATGATGGCCAAGTACGACACGGTCAACCCGCAGGCACTGGCCCGCCTGCTGGAAAACGGCGTCAAGCTGCGTCCCTTCTCCAAGGAGATCATGGAAGCGTGCTTCAAGGCGACCCAGGAAGCCTACGCCGACGAAACCGCCAAGAACCCGTCGTTCAAGAAGATCTACGACGACTGGCGCGTATTCCGCAACAACGAGGCGGCATGGTTCAACGTGGCCGAGCAGGCTTACTCGCAGTTCAGCTTCGCGCGCAAGCTCTAAGCACATTCCGGCCGGTGCCGGGCACAAACCCCATGTCTGTCCGCGGGCATGGGGTTTTTTGTTGCCCGACGAGCTTTCCCCGGCGCCGGTAGAATCGCCGGCATCGACCGGAATTCCCTATGCAAATCGGCATCCTTTACGCGCTCCTGGCTTATGTCGCCTGGGGGTTGCTCCCGCTCTATATCAAATCGCTGCCCGGCATTGCGCCGACGGAGATCCTGCTGCACCGGATGGTTTGGTCGCTGGTGTTCCTGGGGCTGGTCCTGGCCTGGCGGCGCCAGTGGTCCTGGCTGGGGCAGTTGTGGGACCGGCGCCTGCTGCTGTCGTTCGGCGCCAGCGCGGCGCTGCTGTGCGCCAACTGGTTCCTATATATCTGGGCGGTGTCGGCCAACCGCGTGGTCGATGCCAGCCTGGGCTACTTCATCAATCCGCTGTTCAGCGTGCTGCTGGGGGTGGTCTTCCTGCACGAGCGGCTGCGCCCGGTGCAATGGCTGTCGATCGTGGTGGCCGCGGCCGGGGTGGCATGGCTGACGGTGGCGGCGGGCCAGTTGCCCTGGATCGCGCTGGGGCTGGCGGCCAGCTTCGGCGGCTATGGGCTGTTGCGCAAGACGGGGGCACTGGGGGCGCTCGAAGGACTGTCGCTGGAGACGCTGCTGCTGTTTCCATTTGCCGCGGCGATGCTGGCCTACCTGTTCGCCACGGGGCAGGATGGCTTCACCCACGCAGCACCTGGTACGCAACTGCTGCTGCTGATGGCCGGGCCGGTGACGGCGGTACCGCTGCTGTTCTTCGCCGCCGGCGCGCGGCGCATCCCGCTGTCGCTGCTGGGCCTGCTGCAATACACGGGGCCGACGCTGCAGCTGCTGCTGGGCGTGTGGCTGTGGCATGAACCGTTCCCCGCGCAGAAGCAGGTTGGCTATGCGCTGATCTGGATTTCACTGGCGCTGTATGCAGTGGAAGGGTTGTGGGTGAACAGCCGGCAAAAGGCGGAATCCATCCGGGCGACTAATGAATCGACTTAAACCAACGGGTCGCTTATTCTTCATGTAGATAAATCTGGTGCCTGGCCATGTCCGCGCCGCCTGATGCCACGCCCCCGGTCCAGCGCAAGATCATCCATTGCGACTGCGATTGCTTCTATGCCTCGGTCGAGATGCGCGACGACCCGTCGCTGCGCGGCCGGCCGATGGCCGTGGGCGGCTCGCCCGACCGGCGCGGGGTGATCGCCACCTGCAACTACGAAGCGCGTGCGTTCGGCGTGCGCTCGGCCATGGCGTCGGCGCAAGCGGTCAAGCGCTGCCCGGATCTGCTGATCCTGCGCCCGGCCATGGACAAATATCGCGAGGTCTCGCGTCAGATCTTTGCGATCTATCGCGAATACACCGAGCTGGTCGAACCGCTGTCCCTGGACGAGGCCTATCTCGACGTCAGCCTGTGCACGCGCCACGCGGGCAGCGCCACCCGCATTGCCGAAGAAATCCGCCAGCGCGTGCGCGACCAGGTCGGCGTGACCGTTTCGGCGGGCGTGGGGCCAAGCAAATTCGTCGCCAAGATCGCCAGCGACTGGAACAAGCCCGACGGGCTGTTCGTGGTGCGCCCGGCGGCGGTCGATGCCTTTGTCGCCGCGCTGCCGGTCGATCGCATCCACGGGGTCGGCAAGGTCACCGCTGCCAAGCTGCGGCGGCTGGGTGCGGAGACCTGCGCTGACCTGCGGCCGTGGTCACCGGACCGGCTGCACCGCGAATTCGGCGCGTTCGGGACGCGGCTCTACAAGCTGTGCCGCGGCGTGGACGAGCGCGAGGTGACGCCGGAGCGGGAACGCAAGTCGATCAGCGTGGAAGAGACCTATGCCGACGACCTGCCCGACCTGCTGGCATGCCTGGCCGAACTGGAGCCGCTGATCGACATGCTCGAGGCGCGCATTGCCCGCGCGCAGGCACACGGCACCATCGACAAGCTGACGGTCAAGCTGCGTTTTTCGGACTTTCGCCAGACCACGGTGGAATGCCGCGGCCATGCGCCCGACCGCACGGTCTATGCGCGCCTGCTGGCAGAGGGCCACGCCCGGCGCGGGCTGCCGGTGCGGCTGCTGGGGGTAGGGGTGGCGACCAGCGACCGGGATCAGTCGCAGCTCGAACTGTTCGAGTAGCGCGTGGATTATTCGCGCGAATAATCAACAAGCGGTATTTCTACATTAAATAATTATTCGCACTGATTGATTAACCGCCTATTTCATCGCCTATTGCAGGTTGCTCCGCATCACCAGCACCCAGGGCATATGCGAATTGGTCACGCCATCGATCCGCCCCGAATCGCCCAGTTCGATTTCCTCCATCGATACCGATTGCTGGACATTGCCGCCGATGGCACGCACCACCCGCCCCGCCGGATCGACTGCCACCACGATGTCGCAATGCATCGGCGTGGTGCCGAAGCCGATCTCGGCCACATCCTCGAGGTAGCGGTCGCGTCCGCGCCCGGAACAGACGATATCGCCCGGGCGGGGCATGGCCGGTACGGGTTCGATGCGGAAGGCGGGACGGGCCAGGATGCCGTCGCGTGCATCGACCACGTACATCGAATGTGACTGGCCGGTCAGGAACTGTTGCTCGTCCAGCCCCGCCTTGCGCAATACCCAGGAGATAAACACCGCCGACCAGGCCCACGCGCCTTGCGTGACCTGCCCGCAGTTGGGGGTTTCGCCGACGATGCCCCAGTAGCGCCGGGCCAGCGTGCAGCCCACCGGCGTGGCCTCCATGCCGGTGCCGTCCGGAAAGGTCATGCAATCGGAGCGAGGCCACTTGACGCTGTTGCTGTCGGTGTCGGCGCTGGTGCCGCTGGCAGGCGCTCCGGGACCGGCCTTGTCGTCGGGTTGCACCTCCGGCGGTTCAGGCAGGGCCGGGGGCAGTTCTGGCGCCGGCACCGGGCTGTAGGTAACGCAGGCGCTGTCGTCGCGGCCCAGGCGCACCACCTGCCCGCCCCAGCGCGACCATTCCTGCGTGGCGATTTCGACGATGCGCTCGCGCGCCGTGGCGCCGGGCGTGGTGACGGGCCGCTCGTTGTCGGGCAGCGGGCGCGCCTGCGGACGCGCGGGTTCGCTGACCGTGGTGCAGGCGCTCAGCAGCGCCAGCGCCGCGGCGGCGCAAATGGCTTGTGGAGAAACCTGTGGAATCCGCTGTGGAAAGCGCTGTGCATAACACTGTGGAGATCTGCGGCGCGATGAACGGGCGAACATGGAAGCCCCACATGGCTCGGCGCCCCGTCCGGCCCTGCATCGGCCTTGCCTGGACGCCTGTTGGAAGACCTGGCGCGCAACCGCTTCGGCAATGGCTTCAGCGATGCGGCGGATACTGCAGAAAACGTCGATCCCCGCTGTGGATAACGTCCCCCGCCTGGCGCTCGCCTGCGCCCTGCTCGAAGCTTGCGGCCGGCGGCGGCATGGCGGGGTCAAACAAACACGGGCCGTGCAGTGCAGCCCGTCAGGCTCACTGGTTGACAGCGTCCTTGAACTTCTGGCCGGCCTTGAACTTCACGGTCTTGGCGGCTTCCACCTTGATTTCTTCGCCGGTACGCGGGTTGCGCGCCATGCGCTCGCCACGCTCGCCCTTGCTGAACGTGCCAAAGCCGATGAGGCTCAGCGTATCGCCCTTGGCCACGGCGTCCATGATGGCCGACAGGGTCACGTTCAGTGCCTGTTCTGCCTTGGCCTTGGTGAGACCGTCCACACCGGCTGCGATAGCGTCGATCAGTTCGGTTTTCGTCATGCTTCACTCCGTATCGAGTTGATAAAACACAGGCGTCCCGGTTGGCGGCAGCCAGGCTGGCCCCGCTCCGGCAAAGACGCCGCGGGCCACATCATACCGTGTCGGACAAGGCGCACCGGGAACAGATTGTTACCCGCAGTGTTGCGCGAGGCCGCCTCAGGCCGTGGCTGGCGGCAAATCGACGCGTCGGCAGGGCAGCTTCCGGGGTCCTCCTGCTGTGCCGCAAACGCCTTGTGTCAAGCGCAGGGACGACCACATGGGGCTGTAAAAGCGCACCGCTGCCGCCCTGAGGGTTGGCCCCTGAGGGGCGTTACAAGGCCATAGAGCGGCTGCAGAGCCGTTTACAGGCCCTCGGCGATACCGGCAGATGCCCGAGGAAGCCCGCGGCACGTAAACCGCGCTTGCACGCGTTTCAGAAGCCTCACAGTTCAGCTGCACTATGTTGCATGCGAGTCAGGCACGAGGCCTCTCGCCTTGCAGGCTGGTATTCGGCCCATGCATGCCCCGGATCCGATCGCTCGACGGCGCGTATACGGCAGACCTCGGAAACCGGTATACGCCCGAGAGCCCTTCGCCTGCGCTGGGTCTGTCTTTCGGTTTACATCTTTCTTTCATGTATACAGATAGTGGTAGTAGGTAAACAGCGCCTCTACCTGTGGAAAACCACGTAAACGTCTTTGCCGTCAACGGTTTACGTAAACGAGAAGTGGTCGTATCCAGTGTTGGTCCCGGTGGATGAGTCAGCCTTACGGATGAGGTCTTGCGGTAAACGCCTCCGACTTATGCCCGAGGCATCCCCATGCGAGCCCCAGGGAGCCCACATCGAATCCGCGTGCTTTTCCACAGAAGGAGGCGGGGTTATCCACATGCGCCAGGTTTACGTGGCGAGGTCGTGGAGGGTCCGTATACCCGCCACGGCGCGTGTGCAAGCCGTTAACGCGGCGTCGCGCGCAGGGTCACGTATACGTGCCGCGGCCACGCCGGTATCATGCCGATCGCGCCGGAACGGCCGGCACAGGCAAGCGACACGCACGGGAAAGGCAAATGGCGGACACAAAGCAAAAGGCAGCTGGCAAGAAGACAGCGAGCGACCGGATCGAGGTGCGCCAGTCAGGCGTGCACGGCAAGGGCGTATATGCGATTGCCCCCATCGCCGAAGGCGAGCGCGTGATCGAGTACAAGGGCGAGCATATCTCGTGGAAGAAGGCGCTGGAGCGCCACCCGCACGATCCCAGCGATCCCAACCACACCTTCTACTTCAGCCTGGACGACGGCAGCGTCATCGACGCCAAGTTCGGCGGCAACCGCGCGCGCTGGATCAACCACGCCTGCGAGCCGAACTGCGAGGCGCGCGAGAAGAAGGGCCGCGTCTTCATTCACGCGCTGCGAGATATCGTGCAGGGCGAAGAACTGTTTTATGACTACGGGCTGGTGATCGAGGCGCGCTATACGGCCAAGCTGAAGAAGGAATTCGAGTGCCGCTGCGGCAGTCCGCAATGCCGCGGCACCATGCTGGCGCCGAAAGACAAGAAAAAGAAGAAGTAAGGCTGGAGGCGCTTCAGCCGGCCGACCCTGCGGGCTCGCACGGGATCCGGATCACGAAGCGCATGACCGGCCGGCGCGCCGGCGTACCGTCAGTGCCCCGCACGCTGGCCGGCTGCTGCGGCACATCCTCGATATGGATGGTGCCCTGGTGCAGGGTCACGATCTCGTGCACGATGGCCAGCCCCAGGCCGGCACCGCCGCTCTGCGCCGCGCGGTCGCCGCGGAAGAAGCGCTTGAATACCTCTTCGCGCCGCTGCGGCGGGATGCCGGGCCCGTTGTCTTCAATCATCACCACCGCCATGCCGCGGTGACCCATGGCCTCGCCGCCGGCGCGCACGGTGATGCGGCCGCCGGCCGGCACGTACTTCACCGCATTGTCGATCAGGTTGGACAGCGCCTCGCGCAGCAGCAGGCGGTTGCCGCGCACGACCGCGGGCGTGCTGCCGGTAAAGGTTGGTCCGGGCAGGATCTCGAAACCCAGGTCGATGCGGCGCGCGAGCGCCTGCGGCACCCATTCGGCGCCGATCTCGAAGGCAAGCTCGGCCAGGTCGAAGTGCTCGACCGGCCCCAGCCGCTCCAGCGACAGCCCAGGCTCGGCGCGCGCCAGCGACAGCAGCTGGTTCGACAGCCGCACTGCGCGGTCGGCGGCGGTCTGGACTTCGCGCAGGGCATGCCGGACGACATCCGGAGAATCGGCTTCCATGGCGCGGTCAGCATGGAGCTTGACCGCCGTCAGCGGCGTGCGCAGCTGGTGCGCGGCATCGGCGATGAACTTGCGCTGCGCGTCGAGGGCGTCGCGCAGCCGCGCCAGCAGCGCGTTCAGGCCGCGGATCAGCGGCGCCACCTCGGCCGGCACCTGGGTCTCGTCCAGCGCCGCCAGCGAGCGCGCGGTCTGGCGGTTGAGCTTGTCGGCCAGGATCTGCAGCGGCACCAGCTCTTCCTTGAGCACGTGCGACAGGATCAGGCTGCCGACCAGCAGCAGCAGGATCAGCGGCACCGACACCGACAGCAGGATCTCGTTGGCGGCGGTCTCGCGGCGGTCCAGCAGCTCGGCCACCTCGATCACGATGGGCCCGCGCGCGGGCTTGCCGGCCTCGCTGGTGCCGAGCTCGTCCACCGCGGCGCTGGGCAGCATCACCGGCAGCCGTACCGCGCGCACCTGGCGCCCGCTGAACCAGGCGTAGAACAGCCGCGCATCGTGCAGCGTGGTCTGGCCGGTGCCGTAGCCGAGCCACGTGTCCATGCCGCCGATCAGGCCATCGGGCCCATGAATGCGCCAGTAGATCCGGTCGGTGCCCTCGGCCTCGACCAGCGTCTGCGCGATCATCGGGATGTCCTGCTCCAGCCGCGGGCCGGCAATGCGGATCTGCTGGGCGATGTTGTTGGCCACGCCGTACAGCGCGCGGTCGAACACCTGCGTGGTGTAGTGCGCCGCCAGCCAGTACGACAGCGAGCCGCTGGTCAGCACCAGCGCGAACAGCGGCGTCGCCAGCGCGCGCAGCAGGTGCACGCGCAGGCTGATGTTGGAGCCGGGGCGGGCGGCCTGGCGCGTCGATGCGGGCGCGGCGCCTGTGTTGTCAGCCGCGGCGGAGGATGGCAGCACGTTCCGCGTTGCGATGCGGGACGAAGTGCGCCAGGAAATCCGGGTGGATGTGCGGGAGCGGGGCCACATTGCCAGTTGCGCCGGAATCGGGGCCAGAAACCGGGCCGGGGATCAGGGCCGTGCGCCGGGCGGCGCAAGCGGCTGGAACGCTTTCATTGGCCGGCGCGGATCTGCAGCAGGTAGCCGAAGCCGCGCACGGTCATGATCTCGACATCGCTGTCCTCGAGCTTCTTGCGCACGCGGTGCACGTAGACCTCGATCGCGGTGTCGCCCACGGTATCGCCGCCTTCGCCGGCGGGGTGGGCAAAGGTGGCCAGGTGGTCCTGCAGCTGCGCCTTGCTGACCACGCGGCCCTGGCGCTGCAGCAGCAGCTCGAGCACCGCGAACTCGCGCGGCGACAGTTCCAGCGGCCGGGCGTCGATGAACATGCGGCGGTCGTTGCCGGACAGGCGCAGGCGGCCCAGGCGCACGTCGCGCTCGGGCGCCGCCTCGCCATGCTGGCTGCGGCGCAGCAGCACGCGCACGCGCGCTTCCAGCTCGGGCAGGGCGAAGGGTTTGATCAGGTAGTCGTCGGCACCGGCGTTCAGGCCCGAGAGCTTGTCTTCCAGCTCGTCGCGCGCGGTCAGGATGATGACCGGGGTAGTGCGGTTGCGGGCGCGGTAGCGCGCCAGCAGGGTCATGCCGTCGATCCCGGGCAGGCCCAGGTCTAGGATGACCAGGTCGTGCTGCTCGCGCAGCAGGTGTTCGGTGGCATAGACGCCGTCGTGAACGACGCGTACCTGGTGGCCGGCGCGGGACAGGCCGGCTTCGACGCCGCTGGCAATCTGGCGGTCGTCCTCGATCAGCAGGATACGCATGGCGGCTCGGGCAGGAGGTTGGGCATGGCTGGAAGGAGGGCCCATGCAGCACACGCAGGTGCGGGCCTGCCGCAGATTGTACTAGGCGCGGACCGCTGCTTCCTTACGGTTTGCCTACATCCGCCCGGATATCTGCTGCCGTGCCGGGTCTCAGTCAGGCACTACCAGTGCCGCCGCGGCGCGCTCGATAAAGTGGGCCAGGTCGATGTCGCGCTGCGTGAGGCCGTTGGCGTCGTGCGTCGACAGCGTGATGTCGACGCGGTTGTAGACGTTGAACCACTCGGGATGGTGGTCGGCCTTGTCGGCCTGGATCGCGACGCGCGTCATGAAGCCGAAGGCGGCATTGAAGTCATGGAAGGTAAAGCGCTTGAAGATCGCGTCGCGGTCCTGGACGGTGGTCCAGCCGGGCAGTTCGGCGAGCAGCGTGGCTCGGGCTTGCGGGGACAGAGGGGTCATGGTGGGCTCGATCTGGGTCTTGGGAAATCGGCAAGCAGCGTCCAAGGACGCCGCCAAAGCGGACAGCCGGCCCGCCCGCGCCGTGGCGGCGGGCATGCCGGCATTGTTTCACAAAGCGGGAAGCGCGGCAGGTGTCCTCGGACTCAGATGTCGTCGGTGTCGGCCCAGCCTTCGCGGGTACCGACGTTGATCACCTGGTCGCCCGGCACCACGTCGCCGGCGCCCAGCGTGGGCTGCGCGCGCAGTTCCTGGTACAGCGGAGCGAAGTCCGGCCGGGTCGCGTCGAACAGCTGCTCGAAGCTGTCGATCACGAAGTAGGTCTTCTGGAAGGTGTCGATGCGGTAGCGCGTGCGCATGATGCGGCGCACGTCGAAACCGATCCGGTTGGGGCTGGCCGAATCGAGGCTGTAGATCGATTCGCCCTGGCTCGACAAGATGCCCGCGCCGTAGATGCGCAGCCCTTGCCCGGTGCGGATCAGGCCGAACTCCACCGTGTACCAGTACAGGCGCGACAGCATGTCGAGCGCGCCCATGCCGGCCGCCTTCAGGCCGCCCTTGCCGTAGGCCTCCATGTAGTCGGCAAAGACCGGGTTGATCAGCAGCGGCACGTGGCCGAACACGTCGTGGAAGCAGTCCGGCTCCTGCAGGTAGTCCAGCTGCTCGGGCTTGCGCATCCACCAGCTGGCCGGGAATCGGCGGTTGGCCAGGTGCTCGAAGAACACCTCGTCCGGCACCAGACCGGGCACGGCGACCACCTGCCAGCCGGTGGCGCGCATCAGGGTCTCGTTGAGCTGGCCGAAATCCGGCACGCGGTCCTTCTCCATGCCCAGCGTGGCCAGGCCCTGCAGGAATTCGTCGCTGACCCGGCCCTGCAGCATCGACGCCTGGCGCTCGTACAGCTTGCGCCAGATGGCGTGGTCGGTGCTGGTGTAGCGGTGCACCGGCTGCTCGATGGTGAAGTCGGGGCGCAGCGCCTGGCCGGACAGCAGGCCTTCGTCGAACTGTTCGCGCAGCTTGTCGGTGAGGGTGCCCTGGAAGGCGGCGGGGGCTTCGGTGGCGGCCATGGCGGGTGCGGACATGGGTTTGTGTCTCCTGTTATGCGTGGTCGCTGCGGCGCGGCAGCTTGGGATGCGGATTTACTGCGTAGTTTAGTGACGGTATGCCGCATATATGCCGCAAAATCAGCTTGTGTCGAGTCGACCGTGCATGTAACGTGCGTGATGCGATGACTCAGTGCGGAATTTGTGTATGACTGCCCAAAGCGTCTCTCTCGACCCCTTCGACCTGGCCCTGCTGGCAGCGTTGCAGGCCGACGGCCGCTCCACCCACCAGCAACTGGCCGAGCGCGTGCACCTGTCGCCCAGCCAGGTCGGCCGCCGCCTGGCGCGGCTCGAAGCCGATGGCGTCATCACCGGCTACCGCGTCAGCCTGTCGACCCAGGCATTGGGGCTGGGCGTGCTGGTCTTTATCAGCGTCAAGTTGGCGCACCACGGCGACACCATCGTCGAGCGCTTCCGCGAGGAAATCCTGCTGCTGGAAGAGGTGCAGGAGTGCTACTCGGTGGCGGGCGAGGCCGATTACCTGATCCGCGTGGTCGTGCCGGACCTGCCCACGCTGGCGGAATTCACCATGAAGCGGCTGATGCGGGTGCCCGGCGTGGAGAGCGTGCGTTCCAATATCGTGCTGACCGCGATCAAGTGCGAGGGGGCCTTGCCGCTGTCGCACCTGCGCTGAGCCGGAACTCGGGGTCGGCACTGAATCCGGCATTCAATCCTTTCCCGGGGTGTCTTTCAGGATTGCGCGCGGCCTTGCACTCCTGTGGCGTGCGTGTCACCCTCGCCGGGTGCCACAAAGTGGCGGAAAAGGGAGGATGGCAGGATGAAGGGAATCGTTGCCGGAGCCGGTCGGGACCTTGGCAGGAAGCAGCCAGCGCGCGCGTCATGCGCCGCGGCATTGGCGCTGGGCGGCGCGCTCGCGCTGCTTGCCGGCATCCAGCCCGCCGGGGCAGCCCAGGTCACCCGCTTTTCGCCGGAAGGCACGGTGGGGCAGGTCAGGCAGGTGGCGATCCGCTTCGACGAGGCCATGGTGCCGATGGGCGACGTGCAGGCCGCAGCGCCCGCCGCCGTGTCCTGCACCGGCGCCAGCACCAGCGGCCAGGCGCGCTGGGTCGACGCACGGAACTGGGTCTATGACTTCGCCAGCGATCTGCCGCCCGGCGTGCGCTGCAGCGTGCGCATGCGCACCGGGCTGAAAAGCGTTGCCGGCACCGCCTATGCCGGTAAGCCGGAATACCGCTTCGAGACCGGCGGCCCGACCGTGATCGCCAGTCGGCCGTCCGGCGGCGAGATCGAGGAAGACCAGGTCTTCGCGCTGCGCTTCAACGGCCCGGCCACGCCGGCGTCGGTACGCGAGCACGCCTGGTGCCAGGCGCAAGGGCTGGGCGAACGCATCCCCGTGCGGTTGCTCACCGGCAAGGAACGCGACGACCTGCTCGCGGCAATCCACTGGACCAGGCTGGCCAAGCCCGCGCCCGATGCCGTGCACCTGCTTGCCTGCCAGCAGCGGCTGCCGGCCGCGGCGCGCGTGCAACTGGTGCTAGGCGCGGGCATCGCCACGCCGTCGGGTGTGGCCACGCGCGACGAGCGCCGCTTCGACTACACCGTGCGCGAGCCCTTTACCGCCAGCTTCAGCTGCGAGCGCGAGCACGCGCAATCGCCGTGCACGCCGCTGCGGCCGATGTCGGTCACGTTCTCGGCGCCGGTGCCGCGCAAGCAGGCCGAGCAGGTGGTGCTGAAAACACCGTCCGGCCCGCGCGCGCCGCGGTTCGATCCCGACCTGGCCCCGGATGCCAGCGTCAGCGCGCTGACCTTCGCCGCACCGTTCGCCGAGAAGGCGCAGTTCACCATCGAGGTACCAAGGAATCTGAAGGACGACAGCGGTCGCACACTGTCCAATGCCGACCTGTTCCCCCTCAAGGTCGCCACGGCGTCCATGCCGCCGCTGGCCAAGTTCGCCGCCGCGCCGTTCGGCGTGGTGGAGCGCTTCGGCGAGCTGCCGCGCGGCAAGGCGCCCGCCGACTATCCGCCGCTGTTGCCGGTAACGCTGCGCAATGTCGAGGCCGACCTGGCCGTGCGTGGCATCCAGGCGCGTGCCGGCACGGTGATGAAGCTGCGCGTGGACGACGATGCCGCGGTGATGCAATGGCTCGGCCTGGTGCGCCGCATGCATGAGGCCAGCTATACCCGTGGCGAGCTCGACGCGGTGCTGGCGGGCCGCTCGCCATACCGCGTCAGCAACCCGCGCAACGCGGTGCCGATCGAGACGCGCTCGGTGTCGTTGCTCGAGCGCGCGCCCGGCGTGCAGAAGCTGGCCGTACCCAAACCATCGGGCGACGGCCCGCGGCCGTTCGAGGTGGTCGGCATCCCGCTGCCCGAGCCGGGCTTCCACGTGATCGAGATCGCTTCGCCGATGCTGGGCGAGGCGCTGCTCGGCAAGCGCGCGCCGATGTTCGTGCGCACCGCTGCGCTGGTGACCAACCTGGGCGTGCATTTCAAGCTGGGACGCAGCCCGGGCAACGAGGACGACGGCAGCCGCAGCGGCCTGGCGTGGGTCACGGCGCTCGACGACGGCAAGCCGGTGGCCGACGCCGCCGTCGCGGTGCGCGACTGCAGCGGGCGCCTGCTGGGTGAGGGCCGCACCGACGCGAGCGGCGTGGTGCGCTTTGCCAGACTGGAAGCTGTGCCGGAGTCGAATTGTGACCAGAACGGGCTGTCCGGATATTTTGTGTCGGCGCGCATCGCCGCCGGACATCCGCAGGCGCGCGGCAAGGCCGACATGGCCTTCGTGATGTCGGACTGGAACCGCGGCATCGAATCCTGGCGCTTCAACGTGCCCACCGACACCAGCACCGCGCCGACGGTGCGCGCGCATACCATCTTCGACCGTACCTTGCTGCGCGCCGGCGAGACCGTGTCGATGAAGCATTTGATCCGCACCGAGACCGAGCAGGGCTTTGCCTTGCCGCCGGCGAGCCGCCCGCTGCCGACGCGCGTGGTGATCCGCCACGACGGCAGCGGCCAGACCTACGAGCTGCCGCTGCAGTGGCGCCAGACGGCCACGGGCGGGCGCAGCGCGGAAAGCACGTTCCAGGTGCCGCCCGCGGCCAAGCTCGGCGTCTATACCGTCGAGCTGGAAACGCAGCAATCGCAGCAGACGCAGCAGGGTGGGGGCGCGGACGCCCGCAACGAAGGCTCGCGTACCTATCCCAGCGGCAGCTTCCGCGTCGAAGCGTTCCGCCTGCCGGTGCTTGCCGGCACGCTGCAGCTGGCCGACAAGGCCGGCGCCGCGATCGCGCCGGCCGAGCTGCCGGTCGGCGTGGAAATCCACTACCTGTCGGGCGGCGGCGCGGCCGGGTTGCCGGTGCGCGTATCGGCGCTGCTGCGCGACAGGAGCGTCAGCTTCCCCGGCTATGACGAGTTCTCGTTCAACCCCCCGCGTCCGCAACGCGAAAGCGACAGCGGCGACGAGGAAATGGATGATGCGGACCAGGCCGACGACGGTCAGAAACTGGTGGCGGACAAGCTGCCGCTGACGCTGGACAAGAACGGCAACGGCACCGTCACGCTGCGCAAGCTGCCCAAGACCGACGCGCCGCGCGACCTGGTGCTCGAAGCCGGCTTCGCCGACCCCAACGGCGAGATCCAGACGCTGCGCCAGACCGTGCCGCTGTGGCCGGCCGGCGTGGTGGTCGGCATCCGTACCGAAGGCTGGGTCTCGGTGAAGCAAAAGCTGGCGGTGCACGGCGTGGTGCTGGATCTCAACGGCAAGCCGGTGGCCGATGCCCCGGTCAAGCTCAATGCGCGCGCGCGCATCACCACCTCGGCGCGCAAGCGCGTGGTCGGCGGCTTCTACCGCTATGACAACCGCACCGAGACGCGCGACCTCGGCACCGTGTGCGAGACCCGCACCGATGCGCAGGGCCGCGCGCGCTGCGAGGTGGCGCTGGAGCAGGCCGGCCAGGTCGAGCTGGTGGCAAGCGCGCGCGACAAGGAGGGGCGCACCGCGCAGGCCGCTTCGACGGTATGGGTCACGCGCCAGGGCGAACTGTGGTTCGGCGGCGAGAACCACGATCGCATCGACCTGTTGCCGGAGAAGAAGTCCTACGCCCCTGGAGATACCGCGGTGTTTCAGGTGCGCATGCCGTTCCGCCACGCCACCGCGCTGGTGGCGGTGGAGCGCGAGGGCATCTACCAGACCCAGGTGGTCGAGCTGCATGGCAGCGACCCCACGGTGCGCGTGCAGGTCAAGCCGGAGTGGGGGCCCAATGCCTACGTCTCGGTGCTGGCGCTGCGCGGGCGCTTGCATGAAGTGCCGTGGTATTCGTTCTTTACCTGGGGCTGGCGCCAGCCTGGCGAGTGGTGGCGCGCCTTCCGCAGCGAAGGCCGCGAATATGCCGCGCCGACGGCACTGGTCGACCTGTCCAAGCCGGCGTTCCGGCTCGGGCTGGCCGAGATCAGGGTGGGCAATGCCGGACATCGGCTCGATGTCGCGGTGACTCCCGACAAGACCACCTATCCCGTGCGCGGCAAGGCGCGCGTGGCGATCCAGGTCAGGTTGCCCGACGGCAAGCCGGCCGCCAATGGCGAAGTCGCGCTCGCCGCGGTCGACCAGGCTCTGCTGGAGCTGATGCCCAACACCAGCTGGGACCTGCTTGATGCCATGCTGCAGCGGCGCGGCTATGGCGTGGAAACCTCGACCGCGCAGATGGAAATCATTGGGCGCCGCCACTACGGGCGCAAGGCGGTGCCAGCCGGCGGTGGCGGCGGCAAGAGCCCGACGCGCGAGCTGTTCGACACGCTGCTGCTGTGGAACCCGCGCGTGCAGCTCGATGCCGAAGGACGCGCCAGCCTGGAAGTGCCGCTCAACGATTCGCTGACCAGCTTCCGCATCGTCGCGGTGGCCGACCTGGGCGTGGGCCGCTTCGGTACCGGCAGTGCCACCATCGCCGCCACGCAGGACCTGCAGGTGATCTCGGGCCTGCCGCTGCTGGTGCGCGAGGACGACCGCTACCGCGCCATGTTCACGCTGCGCAATACCACGAAGCGCGCCATGACGGTGCAGGCGAGCGCGCGCGCCACGCTGCTCGGCAACGATGGCACGCTGCCGGCGCAGACCGTGCAGATTCCGGCGGGTGAAGCGCGCGAGATCGGCTGGGACGTGACCGCGCCCACGCTGCTGGCGTATGCGCGCAGCGGTACCGTGATGTGGGAAGTGCAGGCGAGCGAGCAGGGCGGCGGCAATGCCGGCGACCGCATCAAGGTCTCGCAGCAGATCGTCCCCGCGGTACCGGTGACGGTGCAGCAGGCCACGCTGGCGCAGGTGGCGCCGTCGCTGTCGGTGCCGGTCAAGGCGCCGCCGGGGGCGCTGGCGGATCCTGCCGGCAAGGTGCGCGGCGGGCTGCAGGTGAACTTCCAGTCGTCGCTGGCGGGCGGCATGCCGGGCGTGCGCGAATGGTTCCGCAACTATCCGTTCACCTGCCTGGAACAGCGTGCGTCGAAGGCGATCGGCCTGAACGACTCGGCCGCGTGGGAAGCGCTGATGACGCAGTTGCCGTCATACCTCGATGCCAACGGGCTGGCTTCGTATTTCCCGCTGGCTTCGGACAGCGACTATGGCAGCGAGGTGCTGACGGCCTACCTGCTTGCGGTGACCGACGAGGCCGCGCGCGCCGGGTTGGCGCTACGCATTCCCGACGCGCAGCGCGCGCAGATGGAGCGCGGACTGGCCGACTTCGTCGAAGGCCGCATCCGCCGCGACAGCTGGTCGCCGGTGGGCGGCACGCAATACCTGGAGGCGCGCAAGCTGGCCGCGCTCGAAGCGCTGTCGCGCACCGGCCACGCGCAGGCGCGCATGCTGGATGCGATCCAGATCCTGCCGGCGCAGTGGCCGACCTCGGCGCTGCTCGACTGGACGCTGCTGCTGACGCGCATGGCCGATATCCCGCAGCGCGAGCAGCGGCTGGCCGAGGCGCAGCAGCTGCTGCGCTCGCGCCTGACGGTACAGGGCACGCGGCTGGCGTTCTCCACCGAGCGCAACGACAACTGGTGGTGGATGATGGCCGGCGGCGATACCAATGCGGCGCGGCTGCTGGCGCTGGCCGCCGAACTGCCGGGCTGGAAGGAAGATGCGCCGCAGCTGGCCACCGGCCTGATCGGCCGGCAGGTGCGCGGCGCCTGGGGCACCACCACCGCCAATGCGTGGGGCATGCTGGCGGTGACGCGCTTCGCGCAGGTGTTCGAGAAGACGCCGGTGGCGGGCAGCACGCGCGTCTCGGTGAGCAACGCCGCCGACGCCACGCGCAGCTTCGACTGGGCCCGTGCGCAGCGCAACGACGGCGTGGCGCAGGGCAGTGTCGAGCTGCCGTGGCCGGCGGGCGCGGACGGCGGCACGCTGCAGGTCGAGCAGGCCGGCGCCGGCCATCCGTGGGCGACGGTACAGGCGCTGGCCGCGGTGCCGGTCACCGCGCCGCTGGCGGCGGGCTACCGCATCAGGCGCACCGTCACGCCGCAGGAGCAGGCCGTGTCGGGCAAGTGGTCGCGCGGCGACGTTTACCGCGTCAAGCTCGAGATCGATGCGCAGGCCGACATGACCTGGGTGGTGGTCAGCGACCCGGTGCCAGCCGGCGCCACCATTCTCGGCAGCGGCCTGGGCCGCGATTCCCAGATCGCCACGCGCGGCGAGCGGCGCCAGGGCGTGGCCTGGCCGGCCTACACCGAACGCACACCGCAGGCCTATCGCGAGTACTTCGGCTACCTGCCCAAGGGCACGGTGTCGGTCGAGTACACGGTGCGCCTGAACAACGCCGGCGAGTTCTCGCTGCCGCCGTCGCGCGTCGAAGCGATGTATGCGCCCGATGTGTTCGGCGTGGCGCCGAACGCGCGGCTGGTGGTCGGGGCACGCCCATGAGCTGGATCGCGCTCAGGATGCCGGCGCGGGTGCGCGAGTGGTGGCTCGCGGGTGCGCTGGCGGGCGTGATCTATGGCGCCTTGCTGGTACAGGTGTCGATGGAGCTGCCCGAGGGAGCGCCATTGACCGGGCAGATCGCCATGCAGCCGTTGTGGAAGACCGCGATGGCGTTGCTGCTGGCGCGCGCCGCGTGGTTCCACCGGCCGCTGCCGGAACGGCGCTGGCTGGTGACGGCGCTGGTGTGCTCGGCCATTGGCGATTTCCTGCTGGCGGTGCCCGTGCTGTCGTTTTCGTTCGTGGGCGGGCTGGGAGCCTTCCTGCTCGCGCACCTTGCGTACCTGCGGCTGCTGGTGCCGCTGGCCGGCGACCTGCGCCCGCACCGGCTGATCGCATGCGGCGCCATGCTGGGCGTGGCCGGAACCATGCTGGGCCGCTTCTGGCCCAATCTCGGCACGCTGGCGGTGCCCGTGTCGCTGTATGTGGGTGTGCTGGCGGCGATGGCGTGCAGCGCGCTGGTGGCGCGACTGCCGACGCCGCTGGCGGCGCTGGGCGCGCTGTGCTTTGCCGCGTCGGACATGATGATCGGCATCGCGCGTTTCCTGGTGCCGTTCGAGACTTTCGCGCTGGGCATCTGGTGGACCTATGCCGCGGCGCAGGTGCTGCTGGTGGCGGGCATCGTGTCGGGACGGTCTCAGCCATGAGGCTCATGAAGGGGCGCGGCGCGCGGCTGGCGTGGCTGGCGCTGCTGCCGCTGCTGTGGAGCGGTCACGCCGCCGCGCTGCCGGCTTTCGCGCAGGTGCGCGACGACTGGCGCAGCGCCGACGTGGTGGTGCTGGACCGCCACGGCGACGTGGTCGGCCGCGTACGCGACGATTTCCGCGCGCGCCGCGGCGACTGGGTCACGCTGGCGCAGACTTCGCCGGCATTGCGCACGGCCATCGTGCTGTCGGAAGACAGGCGCTTCTACGCGCATAGCGGGGTCGACTGGCAGGGTGTGGCCGCGGCGGCGTGGGCCAACCTGTGGAACACGCGCACGCGCGGCGCCTCCACGCTGACCATGCAGCTGGCCGGACTGCTGGACGACGACCTGCGCCGGCCGGGCGCGGCGGCGCAGGGGCGCAGCTTCACGCAGAAGGTCGGCCAGGCCGCGGGCGCGGCGATGCTGGAGCGCAGCTGGAGCAAGGACCAGATACTTGAGGCGTACCTGAACCTGGTGCCGTTCCGCGGCGAACTGGTCGGGCTGTCGGCGATGTCGCAAGTGCTGTTCGGCAAGTACCCGGAAGGGCTCGATGCGCGCGAATCGGCGCTGGCGGTGGCGCTGGTGCGCGCGCCCAATGCGCCGGCCGTGCAGGTGGCACGCCGGGCCTGCGGCATCCTGCGCGAAATGCGGTTGCCGCGCCAATGCGAAGGGCTGGAAGGCTACGCGCAACTGGCGCTGCTGCGCACCGGGCCGGTGGCGCAGCGTAACGCCACGGCGTTGGCGCCTGCCACGGCGCAGCAGCTTGCCCCGCATCTCGCACGCCGGCTGGTCAGCGACGCGCGCGCGCAGCTGGCGCCGGGCGCGCTCATGCCCGCGCGCATCGTATCGACGCTCGATGGCCGCCTGCAGCGCGTGGCGGCAGCAAGCCTCGACCGGCACCTGCGCGAGCTGGCCGGGCGCCATGTCGAGGATGGCGCGGTGGTGGTGATCGACAACGCCAGCGGCGACGTGCTTGCCTATGTGGGTTCGTCCGGCGCACTGTCGTCGGCCGCGCAGGTCGACCACGCCGCCGCGCTGCGCCAGGCCGGCTCGACGCTCAAGCCTTTCCTGTACGCGCAGGCGCTGGAGGAACGGCGCCTGACCGCGGCGTCGCTGCTAGACGACCGGCCGGTGAACCTGCCGGTGGGCGGCGGACTGTATGTGCCGCAGAACTACGACCACCGCTACGCCGGCTGGGTCAGCACGCGGGCGGCGCTGGCGGCATCGCTGAACGTGCCGGCGGTACGCACGCTGGTGATGGTGACTCCGCACCGCTTCCACAAGCGGCTGGTAGCGCTGGGCCTGCCGCTGACCGAGGCGGGCGATTACTACGGCTACAGCCTGGCGCTGGGCAGCGCCGACGTGTCGCTGCTGGCGCTGACCAATGCCTACCGCGCGCTCGCGAGCGGCGGGCGCTATGCGCCGCCGCGGCTGCGCGAAGGTGCGCCTGTGGCTGCGCCGGTCGCGGTCATGCAGCCGGCCGCGAGCTACGTGATCGGCGATATCCTCGCCGACCGTCACGCCCGTGCCCGCACCTTCGGCCTCGACAGCCCGCTGACCACGCGCTTCTGGACCGCGGTCAAGACCGGCACCAGCAAGGACATGCGCGACAACTGGTGCATCGGCTGGTCGCAGCGCTATACCGTGGGTGTGTGGGTCGGCAACGCCAGCGGCGCGGCCATGCGCGACGTTTCCGGGGTCTCCGGCGCGGCGCCGGTGTGGCATGAAGTCATGGAAGCGCTGCACCGCGCGCAAGGCAGCCGCGCGCCGGAGATGCCCGCGAGCGTGCAACGCGTGGCCGTGAGTTTCGATGATGGCCTCGAGCCCGCGCGGGAGGAGGTGTTCCTCGCCGGTATGGCAATCTCGCGCGTCAGCGTGAGCAAGCCCGCGGCGGCGGCCGGCACCTCTCCGGCGATCGCCAATCCGGCCAACGGCACCGTGTTCGCGCTCGACCCCGACATGCCCCCCGCGTCGCAGCGCGTCTGGTTCCAGGCGGAAGGCGTCGCCGGCCAGTCCGCGCGCGCGGTCAGCTGGCGCATGGACGGCAAGCCGCTCGGCCGCGGCGCGGAGGTGGCGTGGCTGCCATGGCCGGGCCGCCATCAGGTGGAACTACTAGACGCGGCAGGCAAGGTCGTGGACCGGATCGGCATCGAGGTGCGTGGCGCATCGGTGCGCGCGCCATCCGCGCCATCCGCGCCTTCTGCGCCTGCCAGGCGCTGACTTCGCTGCGCGGCCGTCGCGCATAATGGCCGCTTCACCATCCAGCCGGAGCGCCCGCATGTCCCTGCTTCCCCTCGATGCCGCCAGCACGGCGGCCCGCCTGCCGTATCCCGAACTCGCGCGCGCCATCGCCGACATGCTGGCCGAACTGCGCGACGGCACGGCCATGGCGCCGCCGCGCATCGCGCTGCCGGTGGGCGATGCCGAACACGGCGAGGGTACGTTGCTGGTGATGCCGGCGCGCAACCGCAACCTGGTGATGACCAAGAACATCACCGTGCACCCAGGCAATCCGGAGCGCGGGCTGCCCAATATCCTCGGCGAAGTGGTGGTGGCCGACGCGTATACCGGCGCGCGGCTTGCGATGCTCGACGGGCCGACGGTGACCGGCCGGCGCACCGCGGCGGTATCGCTGCTGGCGGCGCAATGCTTCGCCGCGCGCACCGGCGGCGAACTGCTGATCGTCGGCGCCGGTGTGCAGGCGCTGACGCACCTGGAGGCCTTTGCCGACGGGCTGGGCGTGCGCAAGGTGTGGCTGCAGTCGCGCACGCGCGACAAGGCCGAGGCGCTGGCCGCTCAGGCGCGTACGCTGGGCGTCGACGCCGAAGTGACCGACACCGTTGCCGCGGTGCTGCCGCGCGTGTCGATGGTGGTCACGGTCACGTCCAGCCGCAGCCCGGTGCTGCCGGATCTGGACAGCGGGCTCTGGCGCGACGACCACTTCATCGCCGCCGTCGGTGCTTTCCGCCCCGACATGTGCGAGTTGCCGCCGCAGCTTTGCCATGTGGCCGCCGACCATGGGCGCCTGCTGGCCGATACGCTGTTCGGTATCGAGGAAGAGGCGGGCGACCTGCTGCAGGCGGGCATCGACTGGGGCACCGTGCAGCCGTTCGAGACGGCGATCTTGCAGGCGGATGCGATCCGCGCGCGCGGCGGGAGCCCGCTGGTGTTCAAGAGCGTGGGCTATGCGCTGTGGGACCTGGCGGCGTGCGTGCTGGCCAGCCGCGCCTGACGCCGGCCGCCGGGCCATTCAGCCGGCCCGCGCGCGCAGCCAATCGCTGAACAAGGTACGCGCCGGTGCCAGGAAGCGGGCGATCGGCTCGCTGCGGTCGCTGGCGTACCAGTGGACATAGCAGCCGTGCAGCGTCGCCACGATCAGGCGCGACATCTCGGGCGGCAGCGGCTGGCCCGGCAGTGACAGCACCGCGGCCAGGTCGCGCACGTGCGCGTCCCAGCTGTGCCGGATCTGTTCGCGCACGCTGGCCGGCACGCCGGCGGAGAACAGCAGGCCAAGCACTACGCCCTTGGCCTCGGGGTTGGCGGTGAAATAGTCGGCGACTTCGTCGAACAGGTGTTCGAGCCGCTGCTGCGGCGTCTTGCCGTCATGCCTGGCGACACCCACAAGCTCGTGCCCGAAGTCCTCGAACAGGCTGGTCGCGGCCTGCGCCAGCAGCATTTCCTTGCTGCCGAAATGCCAGAGCAGGCTGCTCTTGGCCACCCCGGCCTGAGCGGAGACCTGGTCGAGCGTCACTTCGGAGTAGCCTAGTGCGCTGATCAGCTCACGAGTGACGGCAAGAATCCGGTCGCGCGTTTCCAGGCCGCGGCGGTTCTTGATCGCTGCGTGCGGGGATTTGGTGGGCGGAGGCATTGAGGACGGCATACGGGGCGGGACGGGTTTCAGAATTTTCAGGCCGGCAGCCATTTGACAGTAGAGGCGCTCTGCAAGCAAACTGCGATATTGTACTGAATGTTCAGAACAATGTTGTGGCGCGATCTCGCCGACAGCGCCTGAAGGAGACCCGCATGTCGTTCCCGACTTCCACTGCCGCGGCTTTCGCCGCAGCCCTCGCCGCAATCCTGGCTTTCGCCGGCACTTCCGGATCAGCCAACGCCGCGCCTGCACCGGCCAATCCGGCCAGCGACACCACGGCCCGCGCCCAGGCCGCAGTGCTGCAGCAGCTGCCGTTCCAGAACCAGCGCGATTTCGAGGACGCGCGCCGGGGCTTCATCGGCACCATCGACAGTGGCGAGATCCGCGATGCGCAAGGCGGGGTGGTGTGGTCGCTGGATTCGTACCGCTTCCTCGACAAGGATGCCGCGCCGGCGACGGTCAATCCCAGCCTGTGGCGGCAGGCCCGGCTGAACATGAACCACGGCCTGTTCCAGGTGACCGACCGCATCTACCAGATCCGCGGCTTCGACATCTCCAACATGACGATCATCGAAGGCGACACTGGCCTGATCATCATCGACCCGCTGACCGCCACCGAGACCGCCCGCACGGGCCTGGAGCTGTACTACAAGCACCGTCCCAGGAAGCCGGTGGTGGCGGTGATCTATACGCACAGCCATGCCGATCACTTCGGCGGCGCCAAGGGCGTGATCAGCGAGGACGACGTCAAGGCGGGGAAGGTCAAGGTGCTGGCGCCCGAAGGCTTCATGGAGGAGGCGGTCAGCGAGAACGTCTTTGCCGGCAACGCGATGAGCCGCCGCGCCCAGTACATGTACGGCACCAACCTGCAGCGTTCGGCCACCGGCCAGGTCGATGCCGGGCTGGGCAAGGCGGTTGCGCAGGGCACGCTGACGCTGGTGCCGCCGACCGACCTGATTACCAGGACCGGCGAAACCCGCACCATCGACGGCGTGCAGATCGAATTCCTGATGGCGCCCGGCACCGAGGCCCCCGCCGAGATGCTGATGTACCTGCCCCAGTGGAAGGCGCTGTGCGCGGCCGAGGATGCCACCCACAACCTGCATAACCTGTACACCATCCGCGGGGCGCAGGTGCGCGACGCCAACCAGTGGTGGCGCGCGCTGGACGAGACCATCGACCGCTTCGGCGGCCGCACCGAGGTGCTGTTCGCGCAGCACCACTGGCCGACCTGGGGCCGCGACAATATCGTCACCTACCTGGGCAAGCAGCGCGATGGCTACAAGTACATCCACGACCAGTCGCTGCGTCTGGCCAACCTGGGCTACGTGCCGGCCGAGATTGCCGAGCGCGTGAAGCTGCCGCCATCGCTGGCCTCCGAATGGCACCTGCGCGACTACTACGGCACCGTCAGCCACAATGCCAAGGCGGTCTACCAGCGCTACCTCGGCTGGTACGACGCCAATCCCGCCAACCTGAACCCGCTCCCGCCCGAGGATGCCGGCAAGCGCTATGTCGAGTACATGGGCGGCGCGGCGCGCGTGCTGGAGCAGGCGCGTGCGTCGTATGCGCGCGGCGAGTACCGCTGGGTGGCCGAGGTGCTCAAGCACGTGGTCTTTGCCGATCCGGGCAACCAGGCCGCGCGCCGGCTGCAGGCCGATGCGCTGGAGCAGCTCGGCTACCAGGCCGAGTCGTCGACCTGGCGCAATGCCTACCTGACCGGCGCGGCCGAGTTGCGCGACGGCGCGCCCAAGTCAACGCGCCGCACCGGCAGTCCCGACGTGCTGCGGGCGATGACCGACACCATGTTCCTGGACTACCTGGCGATCAGCCTGAACGGCGATCGCGCCGCGGGCAAGACTGTCGCGATCAACTGGGTCCAGCCCGACACCGGCAAGCGCTACGCGCTGACGGTCGAGAACGGCGTGTTCCGCTACAAGGCAGGCGCGCAGCACGCCGCACCGCAGGCCACGCTGACGATGCCGCGCGCGGTGCTGACCGGCGTGCTCGCGGGGCAGACCACGCTGCAGGCGGAGACCCAGGCCGGCCGCGCGAAGGTCGATGGCGACCCGCAGGCGCTCGCTGCATGGGTGGCGCTGATGGACAAGTTCGAGCCGAGCTTCGCCATCGTCACGCCCTGAGCCCGATTCCCGCCGTGCGAGGGAGGGGGCCAGGCGGGCGCTGTTGCGCGGTCGGCCCCTAAACCCTCGTATTGTTCAGGGTTTTTTCCGGCGCGCGGCATAAAGCGTTGCGCCGATGCAGCGTTTACCCGGCCTGGTCAGGCTTCCAGACCGGGTTTTTTAGTGGTTAACCCTTCCTTTAGGGGGCGTCCTCTACGAATCTGTATCGTCGGTGAAACAGCCTGCTCCTACACGCCGGATAATGCATGCGGCAGTAAATGAATGAGGAGTAAGAGGACTATGAAACCGAACTACAAGAAGATGCTGGCGGCTGGCGCTGTCATGGCGCTGGCGGGAGCCGCACAAGCACAGTCGGCTGGCAGCAATATCGTCAGCCTGGGCTGGTTCCGCGTGATGCCGAACAGCTCCGCCGACCCGATGACCGTCGACAGCATCAATGGCCGGCCTGTCAACATCACCCGCGCCAATACCGGCGCCGATATCGAAAGCGCCGACACCCTGGGCCTGGCGTTCTCGCACTTCTTCACGGATAACATCTCGGGCGAGCTGGTCGCCGGCATTCCGCCCAAGCATGACGTCACGGGCACCGGCGATTACGCCAAGTACGGCAAGCTCGGCTCGGTCAAGCAGTGGAGCCCGGCGCTGCTGGTCAAGTACCACTTCTTCGACGCCAAGACCAGGTTCCGCCCGTATGTCGGCATCGGCGTCAACTACACCTGGTTTACCGACGAAACCATCACCAACCAGCAATTCGTCGATGGCGCGTTCGGCATCCCCGGCGCCAAGATGACCGCCAGCGCCAATCCGTCGTGGAACCCGGTGTTCAATATCGGCGCCAACTATGCGATTAACGACAACTGGTTCGTCGGCCTGTCGGTGTCGTACCTGCCGCTGTCGACCCGTGCCACGCTGACCACGCAGGCTGGCCCGGTGACGATCGTTTCGCACACCAAGATCAAGATCGATCCGGTGGTGACTTTCCTGAGCGTGGGCTACCGCTTCTGAGCGCAGCGCTACGGCCTATGTGAAAAGGGACGCCCGGGGGCGTCCCTTTTTGCTGCAAGCCTGCCGCTTACGACACGGACTTGACCGGATAGCCAGCGTCTTCGATTGCGAGCCGCAATGCCTGCGTATCGGCGCCGCTGTCCACGCGCACGGCCTGGGTCGGTACGTCGGCGCTGACCTTGGCGGCCGGGTCAACCGCCTGCACGGCACGCGTGATGGCGCCGACGCAATGATTGCAGGACATGCCTTCGACCTGGAACTGGATCATGCTGGAAACCTCCTGAAGGGGATGAATGGCGGCACGGCGCCGCGACAGACATAGTGTGAACCTTGCCATGGTGGGAAGCGCAAGCGGATTTTCAAAGTGCCGCGAAAGACATGCGGTTTCGACCTTGACCTTCCCATGATGGTAAGGTCCATGATGCTGACATCGACACTGTGGATGACCCAGAACCATGACGAGTTCCAGCGCTGTGCTCTCTCCGCAACCTGCCAAGGCCTTTGACGACGCGCCCGAATGGCGCCTGCCGGTCGAGGGCATGACTTGCGCTTCGTGCGTGCGCCGCGTGGAGAACGCGCTGGCGCGCGTGCCGGGCGTACACGACGTAGCCGTCAACCTTGCCACCGAGGCCGCCACCCTCCATGCCGACTCCGCGGCCGTGCTGCCGGCCGCCGCACGCGCCGTGGCCGACGCCGGCTATGCGGTGCCGCAGGACACCGTCGAGCTGCAAGTCACCGACATGACCTGCGCGTCGTGCGTCTCGCGTGTGGAAAAGGCGCTGCGCGCCGTGCCGGGCGTGGTGGGGGCGCAAGTCAACCTCGCCACCGAACGCGCCACGGTCACGGTGCTGCGCGGCACTGCCGATGACGCAGCGCTGGTTGCCGCCGTGGCACGCGCGGGCTATGGGGCCATGCCGGCGGCCGGTGCCGAAGCCGGCGCAGCGGCGTCGGCGCAAGCCGCGCGCACGCCTGCGTTCTGGGACGGCCCCTGGCCGGTGGCGATTTCGGCCGTGCTGTCGCTGCCTCTGGTCGCGCCGATGGTGCTGGAATGGTTCGGCGTGCACTGGATGCTGCCGGCCTGGGTGCAGTGGCTGCTGGCGACGCCGGTGCAGTTCGTGTTCGGCTGGCGCTTCTACAAGGCTGGCTGGAAGGCGGTGCGCGCGGGCGCCGGCAATATGGACCTGCTGGTGGCGCTGGGCACGACCGCGGCCTACGGCCTGTCGCTGTGGCTGATGTGGCGCACGCCTGCCGATGCCATGCCGCATCTGTACTTCGAAAGCGCGGCGGTGGTGATCACGCTGGTGCGGCTGGGCAAGTGGCTGGAGACGCGCGCCAAGCGCCAGACCGCCGAGGCCATCCGCGCGCTGGCGGCGTTGCGCCCCGATACCGCGCGGGTGCGCCGCGGCGGCCAGGAAGCCAGCGTGCCGCTGGCATCGGTGCGTGTTGGCGACGAGGTGGTGGTGCGCCCGGGCGAGCGCATCCCGGTCGACGCCGAGGTGATCGAAGGCAGCAGCCACGCGGACGAGTCGATGCTGACTGGCGAGAGCGTGCCGGTGCCCAAGAAGCCGGGCGACCGGCTGACCGGTGGCGCGATCAATTTCGAAGGGCTGCTGGTGGCGCGCACCGTTGCCGTCGGCGCCGAGACCGTGCTGGCGCGCATCATCCGCATGGTCGAGCATGCGCAGGCAGCCAAGGCGCCGATCCAGCGCATGGTGGACCAGGTCAGCGCGGTCTTCGTGCCGGTGGTGCTGGTCATCGCGCTGGTGACGGTGCTGGGCTGGGGGCTGCTGGGTGGAAACTGGGAAGCGGCGCTGCTCAACGCGGTGGCGGTGCTGGTGATCGCCTGCCCGTGCGCGCTGGGGCTGGCCACGCCCACCGCGATCATGGCGGGCACCGGCGCCGGGGCGCGAGCCGGCATCCTGATCAAGGACGCCGAAGCGCTGGAAGTGGCGCATCGCGTCAGCGTGGTGGCGTTCGACAAGACCGGCACGCTGACGGTCGGCAAGCCCGAGGTGGTGGCGCTGCATGCCGCCGATCCTGCCGATGCCGACGGCAGCGCGCTGCTGGCGCGGCTGGCCGCGCTGCAGGCCGGCAGTGAACACCCGCTGGCGCGCGCGGTGCTGGCCGCGGCGCAGGTGCGCGGCATCGCCGTACCGAAGGCCGGGGACGTCCAGGCGCTGCCGGGCCGCGGCATCGCCGGCGTGGTCGACGGCCAGTCGCTGCAGCTCGGCAGCGAACGCCTGCGCGAATCGCTCGATGCTGAAGCGGGTACGCTGGCGCCGGTGGCGCAGCGGCTGCGCGATGAGGGCCGCACCGTGTCGTGGCTGGTCGAGACCGCGCCGCCGCGCGTCGTCGGGCTGGTGGCGTTTGGCGATGCGATCAAGCCGGGCGCGCCCGAGGCGATTGCCCGGCTGCGCGCGGCAGGTGTGCGCACCGTGATGCTGACCGGCGACAACGCCGGTGCGGCGGCGCGGGTGGCGCGCGAGCTCGGCCTCGACGACGTTCAGGCCGAGGTGTTGCCCGAGGACAAGGCCGCGCGCGTGCAGGCGCTGGGACAGGGCGGTGCGGTCGTGGCGATGGTCGGCGACGGCATCAACGATGCGCCGGCGCTGGCGGCGGCCGATGTCGGCATCGCCATGTCGACCGGCACCGACGTGGCCATGCACGCAGCCGGCATCACGCTGATGCGCGGCGACCCGGCGCTGGTGGCCGATGCGCTGGCGGTCTCGCACCGTACCGTGCGCAAGATCCGGCAGAACCTGTTCTGGGCATTTTTCTACAACGTGGTCGGCATCCCGCTGGCGGCGGCGGGGCTGCTGAACCCGGTGGTGGCGGGCGCGGCGATGGCGTTCTCCAGCGTCAGCGTGGTCGGCAACGCCTTGCTGCTGCGGCGCTGGCATCCGCAGTCCGGCGCGGCGGCCACGGCACAGGGAGGCAAGCGATGAATATCGGCGAAGCGGCGCAAGCGTCGGGCGTGTCGGCCAAGATGATCCGGCACTACGAATCGATCGGCCTGGTGGAAGCCCCGCCGCGCACCGAGGGCGGCTACCGGCGCTATGACGAGCGCGCGGTGCATACCTTGCGCTTCGTGCGGCGCGCCCGTAATCTGGGCTTCTCGCTCGACGAGATCCGCGACCTGTTGTCGTTGTGGCGCGACCGCGGGCGCGCCAGCGCCGACGTCAAGGCGCTGACGCTCCGGCACGTGGCCGACCTGGAGCAGCGCATTGCCGAGCTGGCGGCAATGCGCGATACGCTGCGGCAGCTGGCGCAGCATTGCAGCGGCGATGATCGGCCGGATTGCCCGATCCTGGCCGATATCGCGGACGTGCCTGACACTGGCTACGCGCGCCACGTGGCGCGGGCAGGACAGGGCTGTCACTGATCGGCTTTCGGCCGTTTGGCGCGGTTACGCAGCACTACCAACAACAATGCCGGCGCACACCCCCGGCACGCCGCAGAGGAGACCGTAGCGCATGGCACAACCGATGACGGACGATCCCGCTTCCGCTTCCGCTTCCGCTTCCGCTGGCGCTGGCGCTGCTGGCCCAGCTGGCGTTACTGAGGCACTGGGCACCACTACGGCCGCTGGCCCCGCCATGGCGCACGCACCCGTGCAAAGCCGCCAGCGCATGCGCGACGGCACCGAACTGCTGCTGCGCACCTGGCTACCCGATCCCGGCCGCTTTGCAGAACCGCTTGGCTCGGTGCTGCTGGTGCACGGGCTTGCCGAACACGCCGGACGCTACCAGCACGTCGCCGACCTGCTGTGCGGATTGGGATTGCGCGTGCGCGCATTCGACCTGCGCGGCCACGGTGCCAGCGGCGGCGCGCGCATGGTGGCCGATCATCCTGACATCTATCTGGAGGACCTGGCCGAGATCTATGACGCCGCGCTGCATGGCTGGAATGAGCTCCCGATCCTGCTTGGCCACAGCATGGGCGGGTTGATCGCGGCGCGCTTTGCCACCGCGCGCGTGCGCCCGGTGCGCGCGCTGGTGCTGTCATCCCCCGCGCTGGCGTTGCGGCTGGCGCAGCCGATGCTGGCGCTGCACCGCGTGCTCCTGACGCTGGCGCCGCGCCTGCGCGTGCCCAACCCGATCGACGCGCGGCACCTGTCGCACGATCCGGCCGTGGTGGCGGCCTACCGAGCCGACCCGCTGGTGCAGACCACCATCACCGCCAGCGTTCTGGAGAGCTTTATCCGCGGCATGGCGCAGGCACAGGCCGATGCCGCGCGGCTGGAGGCGCCGATGCTGATGCTGGTCGGCGGCGCCGACCGCGTGGTCGATCCCGCGGGCAGCCGCAGCTTCTTCGACAATGCGCCGCCCGACCTGCGCGCCGAGGTCTGGTATCCGCACGGCTTCCACGAGATTTTTAACGAAGCACAGCCGCTGCGCGGCGAAGTATTCGCGGCGCTGGGCGACTGGCTGCGGCGGCACCTGCAACCCTCTGCGACCCCTGCGCCGCCGTCGGCCTAAGTCCGGAACACGGTCTCCGCCACGCCGAACACCGCGGCTACCACCGGGTCGTCGCGGCGCGTTGCCAGGCAGATCAGCGTCAGCTCGGTCTGCACGGACATGCCCTCGACGATCACCAGGCCGTGCGCATGCGACTCGCGCAGCGCAATCGAATCGCGTACCAGCGACAGTCCCACGCCGGAGCGGACCAGATCCAGCATCGATGCTTCCTGGTCCACCTGCGCTACCTTGGGTACGCCGGCTGCGTCGACACCCGCCTGCGCGAAGCGCTCGCACAGCAGGCGGTGATGCGCCGACTCGGGCGGCGTCCAGATCCACGGCAGCGTTGCCAGCTGCGCCCATGAGCGCAGCGCGGTGCGTTCTTTCCAGCCTTTGGGTGCAACCACGTAGTAGGAGAAGGGCGTCAGCGTGAGCGCATGGAAGCTCGGGTCGACCGGTTGGCCGAGGTAGAAGCCGACGTCGAGCGCGCCGCTGCGTACCTGTTGCAGCACCCAGCCCGACATGCCGTGGCGCAGTTCGGTGCCGATCTGCGGATGGCGTTCGACCAGCGTGCGCAGCATCGGTCCCAGACGCGTGAATTCCGGGTCGAGGATGGTTCCGATCGCGAGCCGCCCGCGCACCGTGTGATGCATGGCATTGACGGTGTGCTGCAGGTCGCCCACGCCGTCGAGGATGCGTTCGGCCAGTGGCAGCAGCGCAGCGCCGTCCGCGGTCAGCGTCAGGCCGGCGGCGGTGCGTTCGAACAGCTTGAGGCGCCACGCCGACTGCAGCGCCTTGAGCTGGAGGCTGACCGCGGGTTGGGTCAGGTGCAGGCGCTGCGCGGCGCGGGTCAGATTGCCTTCGCGGGCGACGGCAACGAATGCACGCAGATGGTGGAGGTCCAAGGGAATGAGGGCGCTCGACGCGTGGGTGGTGCGGCGCAATATTTAGCGCGGCTTATATTGCGTTTGACGATAAATCATTGGACGGGGCGGTGCAACTGCACCAAGCTTGCGCTCATCACGGCCCGCTGCGGCATGCGCGGCAAGCGACGTTGCGGCGATGTCATTACCGCGCGCAATGATGCGGCCGATCCTCGATATCCGGAATCAAGCAGGAGTGGAAGTGGAAGACATCCTTGCAGAAGCCAGCGCTGTGCAAACTATCGTTGGACATTACATCGGCGGCCGGCAGACGCGTGGCGCGTCGCAACGCCTGTCCGATATCTTTAACCCTGCAATCGGTGAAGTTGCCGCGCGCGTGGCGCTCGCCACCACGCAGGACGTAGCCGAGGCCGTTGCCGCCGCCAAGGCCGCGTTTCCCGCATGGTCCGAGACCCCGCCGCTGCGCCGGGCGCGCATCCTGTTCAAGTTCAAGGAACTGCTCGACCAGCACCATGACGACCTGGCCGCGCTGATCACGCGCGAGCATGGCAAGGTGTTCTCCGATGCCAGGGGCGAAGTCA
>NZ_JAYMRX010000021.1:0-141383 GCF_038900635.1 Cupriavidus oxalaticus
CGCGAACGCCCCCATCAGGCCCTGAAATACAAAACGCCCGATGATGTTCATCGGGCGTCTGTTTCCACCGGGCGCTAGCCGCCGAATGGCGCTACCAAAACCTGTCAACCTATGTCAGGACTTGACACGGACAAAAAGTTACCCGCCCAGGAGGGCGGAACCAGGCGGTTCAACGGCCGACAGCATGTCATCAACGACGACAACAAAGCTTCAACGGCCGACAGCATGTCATCAACAGCGAAAAAAGGCGTCAACAGCCCGACAGGATGTCACCATCAGCCACCACATTCGCCAACCCAAATTCAGCCCACAAAAAAAAACGCCCCGCAACACGCGGGGCCATCAATTACCACGAAGACTGATACAGCCGGCAGGGCACCTGCCAATGCCACAACCGCATCCGAAGCATAGAAATCCAATGTGACGCCCGCATGGCAGCAAGGTGAACAGCCAATGACACCCAGGCATCAAAGCCCATACCGCTTGATCTTGTCATACAGCGTAGCCTTCCCAACCTGCAGCAAGTCAGCCGCCTGACTGACGGCGCCCCCCGTGCGCGCCAGCGCATCGGCAATCACCGCCCGCTCATACCGCTCCATCCGCTCCCGCAGCGGTGCGGTCTCGTCGGACGCCGCCGTATGCGCACCTGCCTGCCCTCCCTCTGGCACCCCCAACACCAGCCGGTCCGCCGCATTGCGCAACTCCCGCACATTCCCCGGCCAGGGCCGCTGCTGCAGCCCCTGCCGCTGCGCCTCCGACAAGATCGGCGCCGGCCGCTGATAACGCACCGCCGCCACCAGCATGAAATGCTCGAACAACGCCACGATATCCTCGCGCCGCTCCCGCAGTGGAGGCAGAGCGATCGTGACGACGTTCAGCCGGTAATACAGGTCTTCACGAAAAGTCCCCTGCGCCACCAGCGCATCCATATCCCCCTTGGCCGCTGCCACGATCCGCACATCGATCTTCACCGATGCATTCGACCCCAGCCGCTCCAGTGTCCCTTCCTGCAGCACCCGCAACAGCTTGACCTGCAGCGCGAGCGGCATGCTTTCGATCTCATCGAGAAAGAGCGTCCCGCCCGAAGCATGCTCCAGCTTGCCGATACGTCGCTTGCCCGCGCCGGTGAAGGCACCAGCCTCATGCCCGAACATCTCGCTCTCGAAGATAGCCTCGGGCACCGCACCACAGTTCAGCGCGATAAATGGCCCCTCGGCGCGGCCGGACAAGGCATGCAGGCTGCGCGCCACCAGCTCCTTGCCGGTGCCGGTCTCGCCGTTGATCATCACCGGCACGTCAGTCGGGGCCACATTGGCAACCAAGGCCCGCACCTGCTCGATCGCCGGCGAACGCCCGATGATCCGCGTACCCGCCGCGGGACCCGCAAGCTCGCGCCGCAGCGCCTGGTTTTCCAGTTCGAGCGCGCGCCGTTCAAGCGCGCGACGGACGGTGTCGGTCAGCCGGTCAGCCCCGAACGGCTTCTCGATAAAGTCATAAGCGCCTTCACGCATCGCCTGCACGGCCATCGTGATATCGCCATGCCCCGTCACCAGCACCACCGGCACGCCCGGTGCCGCATTGCGGCAGTGCTGCAGCAGGTCCAGCCCGCTGGCGCCGGGCAAGCGCACATCGGTCACCAGCACGCCGGGAAAGCCCGCGTGCAGATGCGGCATGGCAGCTTCGGCCGATGGCAGTGCCAGCACGGTAAAGCCCGCCAGCTCCAGGCTTTGCGCGGTAGCCTGCCGCACCAGCGGCTCGTCTTCGACAAACAGGACACGCAGACCGTCTTGCATGCTAATGCTCAGTGGGGAGTGGAAACGGGCAGCGCGGCTTCGCTGGCCGGCGCGCGCGCCAGTACCAGCGTGAATTGCGCGCCGCCACCGGGCACGTTGGCCACGCTGAGCTGGCCGCCGAACTCGCGCACGATCGACGACGAGATCGCCAGCCCGAGTCCCAGGCCCTGCCCGGTTTCCTTGGTGGTGAAGAAGGGTTCGAACAGGCGCGGCAGCGCTTCCGGCGCGATGCCGGTGCCGTTGTCGCGCACGGCGAGGGTCACGGTGCCGCTCTTGGTGTCGGTATCGGCCTGCACCTCGATGTCGATGCGGCCTTGCGCCGGCGCCGCCGAGGCGATGGCATCGAGCGCATTGCCGATCAGGTTCAGCAGCACCTGTTCAAGCTTGAGTTCGTCGGCACGCACGGACAGGCCGGGCTGTTCGTCGAGGCCGGCCACGCTGACCGTCACCGCGCCCAGCCGCGGCGCCAGCAGCGCCAGCACGTGGTCCAGCGCGGTGCGCACCACCACCGGCCGCCGCACCGGGCGCGCCTTGCCGGCGAACAGCTTGAGCTGGCTGGTGATCTTGCCCATGCGCTCGGTCAGGTCGGCGATGGCGGCCAGGTTGCCTTCTGCGGCAGCAAGCTGGCCGCGTTCCAGCAGCACGCGGGTGTTGTCGGAGAAAGTGCGCAGCGCCGCCAGCGGCTGGTTCAGCTCATGCGTGATGCCGGCAGCCATCTGCCCGAGCGCCGCCAGCTTGCTGGCCTGCACCAGTTCGTCCTGCGCCGCGCGCAGTTCGCTTTCGGCGCGGGTGCGCTCGGCAACCTGTTCCTCGAGCTTCTCGTTGATTGCCATCAGGTCGGCGGTACGCGCTTCCACGCGCCGCTCCAGCTCGTCATAGGCAGCTTCCAGCAGCCGGCGGCTGTACTGCATGTCGCGCGCGCGCTGGCGGCGCTGGCGCCAGTTGACCAGCAGCAGGCAGATGCAGGCATAGGCCAGCGCCGCGGCCACGGTGGCGTTGCGGGCGTTGGCCAGCACAGGCTCCAGCGGAGCCATCACCTGCATGGTCCAGTCGGCCGGGCCTACGGTGCGGCCCAGTTCCAGGTAGCGGTCGGCGCGCGCGGTGGCGTCAGGGGTAAAAGTGGTGCGGGCGGCGGGCGATTCGTCGCGCACGCGCACCAGCCGCGCGTTGGCGCCCAGCGTGGTTTGCACGAGCCAGCGTGTGACGAGCGAGTCCAGCGGCTCCAGCGGCAGCGGCGTGATGGCGCGGCCGTGGTACTGGCGAGTGTTTTCCATCTCGGCCTGCAATGCCGGCGGCAGCGGTTGCAGCGTGCGGTACTGCCAGGCCGGCACCGACGACAGGAAGATCACGCCGTGGTCGTCGCTGACCATCAGCGGCTCGGCGCCGCTGCCGGCGCGCTGGAACCACTCCAGGTTGAGCTTGACCACGGTGACGCCGATGACCTTGCCGTTCGATTCCACCGGCTGCGCGATGTAGTAGCCGGGTTCGTCGCTGGTGATGCCGATGGCGTAGAAGCGGCCCATCTTGCCGCCCGCTGCGATCTGGAAATAGGGGCGAAAGCGGTAGTCGGTGCCGACAAAGCTTCCGGGCTGGCCATGGTTGCTGGCGGCCAGCGCGATGCCGTTGGCGGCGATCACATAGGTGGCCGACGCATGCGCGCGCCGGTTGACCTCGGCCAGGTAGTGGTTGGCAGCGGCGACGCGCGCCGGGTCGTGGGGGGATTCGAGCAGCCCGCGCACGAACGGGTGCAGCGACACCAGCGCGGGCAGGAATTCGTAGCGGTCGAGGGTGCTTTCGAGCGTGGCGGCGTAGCGGTCGGCACGCGTGGCGGTGCTCTGCTGCAGCGCGGCCAGGCCGCGCTGGAACGACACCAGCCAGGTCAGCCCGCACAACAGCAGCAGGCCCGCCGCCAGTGCGACGGCGAAACCCCACCACCGGCTGTTGCCGGTGTCCGGCGCATGTACCGCGCGGGTGGCGGCGGGATCATGCACGGCGAGGAAATCGTCTGAGTGTGGCATCGGCGTGCGCAAGGGCTGTCGCGCCGATGATACCCGCTGGCGGGCGGCCGGGGCTGCCGCTCATGCGGCAACCCATGCGGCCAATCCCGCCGCGTTGCACTTAGCGGGCGCCCTGGCCCGCCTGGGCAAGCTCGTCAGCATCGCCGCCGCCCTGCAGCACCTGCGCCAGGCGCTTGCGGTCCAGCTCGCGTTCCCATGCCGACACCACTACCGTGGCCACGCCGTTGCCGATGATGTTGGTCAGCGCGCGGCACTCGCTCATGAAGCGGTCGATGCCCAGGATCAGCACCATGCCCGCGACCGGGATGGTCGGCACCACCGCCAGCGTCGCGGCCAGCGTGATGAAGCCCGAGCCGGTCACGCCGCTGGCGCCCTTGGAGGTGATCATCGCCACCGCCAGGATGGTCAGCTGCTGCATCCACGTCAGTTCGATGCCGGTCGCCTGCGCGATGAAGATCACCGCCATCGTCATGTAGATGTTGGTGCCATCCAGGTTGAACGAATAGCCGGTAGGCACCACCAGGCCCACCACCGACTTGGAGCAGCCCAGCTTCTCCAGCTTCTCCATCATGTGCGGCAGCGCTGCCTCGGACGAGCTGGTGCCCAGCACGATCAGAAGCTCTTCCTTGATGTACGAGATAAAGCGCACGATGCTGAAGCCGGTCATGCGCGCGATCGTGCCCAGCACCACCAGCACGAAGATGATGGCTGTGAAGTAGAAGGTGCCGATCAGCTTGAGCAGCGGCACCAGCGAGCCCAGGCCGTACTTACCGATAGTGAACGCCATCGCGCCGAAGGCGCCGATCGGGGCCACCTTGGTGATCACGTGCACGATGTGGAAGAACACCTTGGAAACCTGCTCGATCAGCTGCACCACGAAGCGGGCGCGTTCGCCGAGCGTGGCCAGCGCGGCGCCGAAGAACAGCGACACCAGCAGGATCTGCAGGATGTCGCCGTTGGCGAAGGCGCTGAAGACCGTTTCCGGGATGATGTGCATGAAGAACTCGACCGTGCTCTGGCCGTGCGCCTTCGATACGTATTGCGCGATCGCCTTGGTGTCCAGCGTCGACGGATCGATGTTGAAGCCCACGCCCGGCTTGAGCAGGTGCGCGGCGCCCAGGCCGATCAGCAGCGCGAAGGTCGACACCACTTCAAAGTAAAGCAGCGCCTTGCCGCCGACGCGGCCGACCTTCTTCATGTCGCTCATGCCGGCCATGCCGGTCACCACGGTACAGAAGATGATCGGGCCGATGATCATCTTGATCAGCTTGATGAAGCCATCGCCCAGCGGCTTCATGGCCACGCCCGTATCGGGCCAGTAATGCCCGAGCAGGATGCCGACCAGGATGGCGAACAGCACCTGCACATACAGGATCTTGTAGAAGGGTTTCTTCATGGTGTCGTCCTCGGTGTTGACCGTACCCGGGGCGATGGCGCCGCGGGCGCGCGCCGTCACGGTTGCGGCGCGTTCAGGGACGGGAATTTGCAACCGGCGTGCCAGTCCAACCGGTATCGCTAACTGATTGATTCGCAAGGAAACGCAGGCTTGGCCGGGACGTGGGGCCTCCGGGATTCCGGAAATCCGGAATCCGGGCTTCCGGGGATTCGGAACGCCGAAGCCGGCAAAGGTGGCCGAGGCGCCACCTGGAGGGCCGGCATGCGCGGCCAATGGCGTGGAGCGGGTGCCGGAAGGCGCGGGCGTGCCGCCATGACGCCGTATAATTCCGAGCTTCCGTTCAATGTCCCGTGGCCACGCCGCCGCGCGGGCCTGCCCTCCTTGTCACCGCATCGCATGAGCAGCTACTACCAGCACCACGTCTTCTTCTGCCTGAATCAGCGCGAGGCCGGCGAGAACTGCTGCGCCAACTTCAACGCCAAGGCCATGCAGGAATACGCCAAGAAGCGCTGCAAGGAACTCGGCATTGCCGGCGGCGAAGGCCGCGTGCGCATCAACAAGGCGGGCTGCCTGAACCGGTGTGAACTCGGGCCGGTACTGGTGGTCTACCCCGAGGCAATTTGGTACACCTATGTGGACGAGCACGACATCGATGAAATCATCGACAGCCACCTGCTCAACGGCAAGCCGGTCGAGCGGCTGATGGTGGACCGCTGAACGCGAAACGAACCTACGGCGCTGCCGATGCCGCAGCGCCGATGCCAGACACCGCCGCCCGCAAGCCGGACGGTTTTTTCATTTTTTGCCCCGGGATTTCCGGGTTAGAGCCAGCCGGCGTATCACCACCTGAAGCGCCATCCCGACCGCAATCCTGATTGCCCCTGACCGTCCTATGAACGCGCATACCCAGGTACTTTCCATCGCCGGCCCCGTCGGCGCGATCGACGTTTCGGTGGACCTGCCGCAAGGCGAGCCACGGGGCCTGGCGCTGGTCGCGCATCCGCACCCGCTGTTCGGCGGCACCAAGGACAACAAGGTCGCGCAGACGCTGGCGCGCGCCTTCGTGCAACTGGGCTATGCCACCGTGCGTCCCAATTTCCGCGGCGTCGGCGCGACCGCCGGCGAGCATGACAACGGCGTTGGCGAGCAGGACGACCTGCTGGCAGTCGTTGCCTGGATGCGCGAGCAGACCGCGTGGTCCGCGCAGGCCGCGACGCTGCCGCTGGCGCTGGGCGGCTTCTCCTTCGGCAGCTTTGTCAGCACGCACGTGGCCCGGCGCCTGGCCGAGGCCGGCACGCCGGCGCAGCGCCTGGTGCTGGTCGGGACCGCCGCGAGCCGCTGGCAGGTGGCCGAGGTGCCCGCCGACACGATCGTCATACACGGCGAGCAGGATGACACCGTGCCGCTCGCCAGCGTGTTCGACTGGGCGCGCCCGCAGGAGCTGCCGGTGATCGTGATCCCCGGCGCCGACCATTTCTTTCACCGCAAGCTGCACCTGATCAAGCAGCTTGTCGTCAACGCGTGGGACCGGTGAGCGGCGCAGCTTAGCCAGCGCGCCATCCCGTCCCGCACGATCCCTTTCTTGTCGGAAACAGAAACAATGCTGAATAGAGCCACGACACGCCTTTCCTCCGCCTTTGCACCCGCCGCCATCGTCGCTGCCGTCGCCACGGCCACGCTGGCCGCCGCGCCCGCCGCCGTCCTTGCGCAGGGCGTGCCGATGCCGCAGGTCGCCGCCAAGTCGTGGATGCTGTATGACGTGACCAGCGGCCAGGCACTGGCCTCGCAGAATGCCGACCAGCGCATCGAGCCGGCCTCGCTGACCAAGCTGATGACCGCCTACCTGGCGTTCGAGGCACTCAAGGAAAAGCGCCTGACGCTGGAACAGACCGTGGTGCCGACCAACCTGGTGCTCAAGGTCAAAAGCGACGAGTCGCGCATGTTCATCGAGCCCAACAAGCCGGTCAGCGTGCAGGACCTGCTGCTGGGCCTGATCGTGCAGTCGGGCAACGACGCCGCGCTGGCGCTGGCCGAGGCCGTGGGCGGCTCGGAAGAGGGCTTCGTCGCGATGATGAACCGCGAGGCCCAGCGCATGGGCATGAAGAGCACCCATTTCACCAACACCGACGGCATTCCCGACCCGAACCACTACACCACCGCGGTGGACCTGGCGACGCTGACCACGCACCTGATCAAGGACTTCCCCGAGTACTACGCCATGTACTCGCAGAAGGAGTTCACCTATAACAAGATCAGGCAGCCCAACCGCAACCGCCTGCTGTACATCGATCCGACCGTGGACGGCGTCAAGACCGGCCACACCAAGTCCGCCGGCTATTGCCTGATCTCGTCGGCACAGCGCCCGCTGGCCAATGTGCCCAACGGCCAGCGCCGCCTGATCTCGATCGTGATCGGCACCACCACCGAACAGGTGCGCACGCAGGAAAGCCTGAAGATCCTCAACTACGGCTTCCAGTTCTTCGACACGCTGCGCCTGTACGACAAGGGCCAGGTGCTGGCCACGCCCGAGATCTACAAGGGCAAGGCCGGCTCGGTCAAGATCGGCGTGCAGCACGAGACCTTCGTCACCGTGCCCAAGGGCACCGGCGGTCGCCTGAAGCCAGTGCTGGAGCGCCAGGAACTGATGATCGCCCCGATCGCGGCGGGCCAGCAGGTGGGCATGGTCAAGCTGATGGACGGCACCAACAAGGTGGCCGAATTCCCCGTGGTGGCGCTGGAAGAAGTGCCCGAGGCCGGTTTCTTCGGCCGCCTGTGGGACACCATCCGCCTGTGGTTCAAGCGCAAGTGATTGGCATGCGCGGCCTGGGCATGCCCCGGCCGCGCTGGAGAAAACGACATGACAGCCGACAACCAGGGCAGCGGCAACAAGCCCGGCAATATCCCGCCGGAGCAGTCGCTGATCGAATACCCGAGCCATTTCCCGATCAAGGTGATGGGCGCGATGCAGGACGGCTTCGCCGAGGCCATCGTCACGCTGGTGCAGGAGTTCGATCCGGACTTCCACGCGGGCAAGATGGAAATGCGGCCCTCGAGCAAGGGCAACTACCTGGGCCTGACCGTAACGGTGTGGGTGACCAGCCGCGAGCAGCTGGATGATTTGTACCGGGCGCTGACTTCGCATCCGATGGTGAAGGTGGTGCTGTAGCCGCTGGCATTTCTTTTCCGCTTTGATTTCTCCCCTCTCCCGCGCGCGGGAGAAGGGGCCGGGGGTGAGGGCAGGCGCTGGCAATAGCGACGCGCGTCACTTCGTTGACACTCCGGCCCTCACCCCCACCCCTCTCCCGCAGGCGGGAGAGGGGAGCCCTCCGGCATGTCCATCCGCGGCTTTGATGCCCGGGCTGCGCTGTATTCCCATACCAACATGAACACCATCACCCTGAAACCCGGCAAGGAAAAATCCCTGCTGCGCCGCCACCCGTGGATCTATGCCACCGGCATCGCCACCACCGAAGGCCGCTGCGAGCCGGGCTCGACCGTGACCGTGCGCGCCGCCGACGGCCGCTTCCTGGCCAAGGCTGCCTACAGTCCCGAATCGCAGATCCGCGCGCGCGTGTGGACCTTCGACGAGAACGAGCCGGTCGACCACGCGCTGTTCAAGCGCCGCGTGGCCGCGGCCATCGCCTACCGGCGCCAGTGGGTGAAGGACAGCAACGCCGTGCGCCTGATCTTCGGCGAATCGGACCGGCTGCCCGGGCTGATCGTCGACTATTACGGCAATGGAGAAACCGGGCAGCTGGTGTGCCAGTTCAATTCGGCCGGCGTGGAGCATTGGAAGTCCGCGATCGTGCAGGCGCTGGTCAAGGAGACCGGCTGCCCCAACGTCTATGAACGCTCCGACGCCGCCGTGCGGCAGCGCGAAGGGCTGGAACTGGTGACCGGCGTGCTGGCCGGCGCCGAGCCCGATCCGGCGCTGTCGGTGACCGAGCATGGCGTGCGCTATTACGTCGACGTGCGCAACGGCCACAAGACCGGCTTCTATGTCGACCAGCGCGACAACCGCAAGCTGGTGGGCGACCTGGCCGAAGGGCGCGAGGTGCTGAACTGCTTCTGCTATACCGGCGGCTTCTCGCTGGCGGCGCTGCGCGGTGGCGCGAAAGCGGTGACGTCGATCGATTCGTCGGGCGAAGCGCTGAAGATCGCCGCGGGCAACGTCACGCTGAACGGCTTCGACCCGGAGCGCGCGGCGTGGCTCGACGCCGACGTGTTCAAGACGCTGCGCGAATTCCGCGCCGAAGGGCGTCAGTTCGACCTGATCGTGCTGGACCCGCCCAAGTTCGCGCCGTCGGCGCAGCATATCGACCGTGCCGCGCGTGCGTACAAGGAGATCAACCTGGTCGGCATGCAGCTGCTGCGGCCGGGCGGTCTGCTGTTCACGTATTCGTGCTCGGGCGCGATCAGCATGGAACTGTTCCAGAAGATCGTGGCGGGCGCGGTGACCGATGCGCGGGCGGATGCGCGCATCCTGCGCAGGCTGTCGGCCGGCACCGATCATCCGATGCTGGCGGCGTTCCCGGAAGGGGAGTACCTGAAGGGGTTGTTGTTGGAGAGGGTGGGGTAAGGCTGCATCAATGAGCGGTCCGCCGGCCGCTTGTTTTCTCCCCTCTCCCGCTCGCGGGAGAGGGGCAGGGGGTGAGGGCGGGCGCTCGCCCGAAGTGAAGCGCCTCATGCTTGCCACACGCCCGCCCTCACCCCCGGCCCCTCTCCCACTGCGTGGGAGAGGGGAGCAAACCGACAGGGCGCGCAGACTTCCGCGCGACCCTCACCGCCACATATTCCGCATCCGGCTGGCCAGATCCACCGGCGCCAGCGCCGGTTTCACCGTCCCTTCGCCCGGCATCGGCGGCGGCGGCCATGAACGGCTGTAAAAATTCGGCATCACGCGATTCGGGATAAACCGCGTGCGCGACGCATACACATGCCGGTCGCCAAATCCCACCTGCTGGTGTACATAGAACCGCTGCGGCACGATGACGTCCAGATGGTCCCTGGCCCGCGTCATTGCCACATACAGCAGCCGCCGCTCTTCCTCGATCTCTTCCGTGGTGCCCGTCGCCAGGTCGCTCGGCATGCAGCCATCGACGGCATTGAGCACATACACCGCCTTCCACTCCTGCCCCTTGGCCGAGTGGATGGTCGACAGGATCAGGTAGTCCTCGTCGCGCGAGGGCACGCCGGATTCATCGCTCGACGCACTGGGCGGGTCCAGCGTCAGCTCGGTCAGGAAGCGCTCGCGCGCGCCGTAGGTGGCGGCGATGCGTTCCAGCTGCTGCAGGTCGGCCTGGCGCGCGGCGGCGTCGTCGTGCAGGCGTTCGAGGTGCGGCGTGTACCAGGCCAGCACCTGCTCGAACTCCGACGGCCACGGCGAGGCCGGCGCCATCAGCGCGCGCGCCAGCGTCAGCAGGTCGGCCCACGCGGGTGCAGCGGCCGGCGGCGGCTCGAATTCCTGCAGCGAGAACAGCGGCTCGGTGGCCAGCGCCAGCGCATCGAGCACGCGCGCCGCGGTCTTGGGGCCGATGCCCGGCAGCAGTTGCAGCGTGCGGAAGCCCGCCATGCGGTCGCGCGGGTTTTCCAGCCAGCGCACCACGGCCAGCACGTCCTTCACGTGCGTCGATTCCAGGAACTTGAGCCCGCCGAATTTCACGAACGGGATATTGCGGCGCGCCAGCTCGATCTCGACCTGCGCGCTGTGGTCGGCGGCACGGAACAGCACCGCCTGCGCCATCAGCGCCAGGCCGGCCTCGCGCCGCGCCAGCACCTGCTCGACCAAGTAGCGCGCCTGGTCGGCCTCGTCATTGACGACGATGATGCCGGGCTTCTCGGCCGACAGCCGCTCGGACCAGAGATCCTTGGTATAGCGCTCGGCCGCCAGTCCGATCACGGCGTTGGCGGCCTGCAGGATCGGCTGCGTCGAGCGGTAGTTCTGCGACAGCGTCACCTGCTGCGCGGGCGGCGTGAACTGCTGCGGGAAATCGAGGATATTGCGTACGGTCGCGCCGCGGAACGCGTAGATCGACTGCGCATCGTCGCCGACCACGGTCAGGCCGCGGCCATCGGGCCGCATGGCCAGCAGGATCGACGCCTGCAGCGCGTTGGTGTCCTGGTATTCGTCGACCAGGATGTGGTCGAAGCGCGCCCCGACGTCCTGCGCGATGGCCGGTTCGGCCATGGCCTGTGCCCAGTACAGCAGCAGGTCGTCGTAATCGAGCACGTGCTGCTTCTGCTTGGCCTCGACATAGCCGGCAAACAGCGTGCGCAGCGCATCGGCCCACATCGCGTAGCGCGGGAACTGCTGCTTGAGCACGTCCTCCAGCGGCGCCTGCGTGTTGACCACGCGCGAGTAGATCGACAGGCAGGTTTCCTTTTTGGGAAAGCGGCTGGCGGTCTCGGACAGGCCCAGGTCGTGGCGCACCACGTGCATCAGGTCGGCGGCATCGCCGCGGTCGCTGATGGTGAAGGCGGGCGACAGGCCCAGCGTCTCGGCGTATTCGCGCAGCAGGCGCGCGCCGATGGCGTGGAAGGTCCCCGACCATTGCAGCGCGGCGCGGCCCGCGCCGGTCTGCGTACCCAACGCCTGGTCGACGATGCGCTCGACGCGCCGGCCCATTTCGGCGGCGGCGCGGCGCGAGAAGGTCAGCAGCAGGATGCGGCGCGGATCGGCGCCGCCCAGCACCAGGTGCGCGACCCGGTGCGCCAGCGTATTGGTCTTGCCCGATCCCGCGCCGGCGATGATCAGCAGCGGCCCGTCGCTGCCATGCTCGACCGCGGCGCGCTGCTCCGGGTTGAGTCTGGACAGGTAGGCGGGGCCTGCGTTGGCCGCATCGGGGGCAAGGGCGGAGTCGAGGTCCGCGGCGGGGGCAAGGTCCAGTGACACAGGCAAGAAAGAGGCAGGGAAATGGCGGGCGGGGCAAAAAAGCTGGCGCTAACTGTATATCCATACAGCCCCGCAGTGCAAGCCGCTTCGCGCAGGATCGGGCACGAATCAACAAAAAAGGTGCTCGATGAGCACCTTTTCCTGGATGTTGCGGGAGGCAGCGTTACGCAGACTTTGCCAGCGCGCCGTCCAGCAGCTTGTGCAGCGCATCCCACTCCGGCTCGCCCACATAGCGCTTGAGGATGCGGCCGTCCTTGTCGACCACGAAGGTGGTCGGCGTCAGCTGCACATTGCCGAAAGCCCTGGCGGCGGAGCCATCCGAATCCATCGCGACCTTGAACGGCAGCGCGCGCGTCTTGGCGTAGTTCATCACGTACATCGGCGGGTCATAGTTCATCGCCACGGCGACGAACTCCAGCCCCTTGCCCTTGAACTGCTCGTAGGTCTTGACCATGTCGGGCATTTCCTTGATGCAGGTGGCGCAGCTGGTGGCCCAGAAATTGACCAGGTAGACCTTGCCCTTCAGGTCTGCGGTGCTGACCTTCTCGCCCGACAGCAGCGTGAACGTGGCGGCGGGCGCGGCGTTGGAGGGCGCCAGCGCGCGGTAGCCGAACCAGCCCAGCAGCGCCAGCACGACGATGGCGGCAACGATGGGCCAGGGCTTGCGGGAGGACTTGGCGGAAGCGGAAGTGGTCATGGGAAGGGGAAGGCGGGAAAGCGGATTCTCTTCGGGCAACAACGCATTCTAATGCCGCGGGCGCCGCCGTGCTGCCCGGGGTGTGCTGCGGCGATCCGCCGCCATGCCGGCGCCGCGACGCGGTTCAGCGCCGGGTGGCGATGGCGGCGCGTGCCTGGTCCAGCGCCTGCTCCAGGTAGGCGCCGTAGAAATCGGGCTGCATGCCGCGCAGCGGAGTGGCGGCGGCGCGGCCCTGCCGGTCTAGGAACAGCACCGTCGGCGCCACCCGCACCTGGTGCGCCCTGGCCCAGTCGCGCGCGGTGGTCACGCTGCCGTCCGCATCGCGCAGCGGCGTGGCGGCGGTCAGGTCCAGCTCGCGCACCGCGATCTCGCCGGCGGCGGCCTGGGGGCCGAGGTAGTTGCGGCGCACCGCGTCGCAATAGCCGCATCCCGGCATCGACACCAGCAGCACCAGCGGCTCGCCGCGTTGCGCGGCCTCGGCGCCGTGCGCGGCCAGGTCGGTGGCGGCGGGCAGGTGCGCCGTGCCCGCGGCCAGCGCCGCGCCGGCGGCCGTTGCCAGCAGCGCGCAGGCGGCCAGTCGCGCAAGCCGGAGCAGGGCGGTGCGGGCTGGTACGGCGAGGCGGGGCAGGTCGGAAGCAGGCATGCGGTCGCGAAAAACTGTCAGGCGGCGCAACATGCACCGGAGCGCCGCTTCCGCGATAATACCGGTTTCCGCCCGCAGGCGACGGCGGCCGCCGGAGCCGCTCCACGGCCTGCGCGCGCTGTGCGCCACACGCTACCGCATGCGTCCTTTTCCGCCCCCGTCATCGAGTCCTGTCGTACTGGCCCGCAGTTCAAGATTGCGCCTCGCCGCCATATGCGTAGCGCTGGCCCTCTGCGCCTGCTCGCCCCGCTATGACTGGCGCACGATCCAGTCCGGCGAGGGCGCCTATGCCGCGCTCTATCCCGGCAAGCCCAGCAGCGCCGCGCGCGATGTCAACATCGCCGGCCGCAAGCTGCCAATGACGATGGAGGCGGCGCGCGTCGACGACACGCTGTTCGCCGTGGGCGTGGTCACGCTGCCCGCCGACGACGAAGGGCTGCGGCGCGAGGCGCTGGCGGCGATGCAGGCGGGCCTGCTGGCCAACCTCGGCACGGCGTCGGGCGAGCCGCCGCGCACGCGTCCCGTCACGATCACGACCGCCGACAGGCCGGGCCGGCCGCTGGCCGGCGTGGAAGTGCAGGCCAGCGGCGTGTCGCCGCAGGACCAGTCGCCACGGCGGCTGACCGCGCGGCTGGTGGCGGTGGGCGCGCGTGCCTACCAGGCGGTGGTGCTGGAGTCGGGCGACGCCGCGCGCGACCAGCGCCAGGCCGAACAGGTGGAGCAGTTCCTCGGCGGCTTCCATCCGTTCTGAGGTCCCGAGGGGCGCCGCAGGTAAACAGGGTTTGCGCCGGGGCCGCGTCAGTGCGGCGGCGGCAATTGTCGTCAAAGGAGAGTCGAAATGCGTTGGGAAGTGTGGCTGGCTTATTTCGCCGCGTGCTGGGTGATTGCGGTGTCGCCGGGATCGGGGGCGGTGCTGTCGATGAGCCACGGCCTGTCGTATGGCCTGCGCCGGACCAGCACCACCATCTTCGGTCTGCAGACCGGCCTGGTGATTGTGCTGCTGATTGCCGGCGGCGGCCTGGGCGCGCTGCTGCTGGCCTCGGAGCAGGCGTTCATGGTGGTCAAGACCGTGGGCGCGCTGTACCTGATCTACCTGGGCGTGCAGCAGTGGCGCACGAAGGTCGAGAGCGGCGGCGACGGGGCCGCGGGCGCCGGTCCCGTGCGCGTTTCGGTGATGAGCGCGCGCCGCCGCTTTGCCACCGGGCTGCTGACCAACGTGACCAACCCAAAGGGCATCATCTTCATGGTCGCGGTGCTGCCGCAGTTCATCGATCCCAATCACCCGCTGGCGCCGCAGCTGGCCATCCTGGCGCTGACCATGTGCTGCGTCGACCTGGTGGTGATGCATGGCTACGCGCTGCTGGCCTCGCGCATGCAGGGCCTGTTCCGCAATGCGCGCGCGGTGCGCTGGCAGAACCGCTTCTTCGGCAGCGTGCTGATGGCGGTTGGCGCGGCGCTGTTCTTCGTGCGCCGGCAGCACGCCTGAGCGCCGGCACTGGCGCCAATCCCCGGGGTTTGCTTCAATGAGGGGGAACCCCGGCCACGGAGAGCCCCTATGCCAGCCTCGCCGATTCCCCGCTCCGGCGCGCGCACGCTGCCGCGCCACACCGTGCCTCCGGTGGAAGAACCCGCGCCGCCGGGCGTGCCTCCCGACTTGCCGTTGCCGCCGGAAGAAGATCCGGTGCCGCCGCCGGTCGAGCCGCCGGTGGCGACGCCTGCCGGAAGACGCGCGTAGAGATGGCCGCGGAACGGCCATCTCACTTCCTTCCTCCTTGTCGTCGCGGCGCGCTTTGCGCGGCGCCTGGCATGGCTCGCCTGTCACGCTGGGCGCGCAAAGTATGGCGATCCATGCCGCGGCGTCGTGCCGGGCGCGCTGGATCCGCGCCTGTGCCTGGGGAGCGGGCCACCGTGCTGACTGGCATGGTTCATGCGGGCCTGCCGCGCGTGCCGGCCGGGCTCGCGCTGCCCGACCCACATCGCGCCGGTGTTCCCGGCAAGCAAGGAGCCCGCCATGCCTACCACCCGTTCCGCATCTTCAGCGTCTTCCTTCGGCGCGCCCGATCCACGGCCGGTGGACCTCGTCATCTTCGGCGGCACCGGCGACCTGTCGGCCCGCAAGCTGCTGCCCTCGCTGTACATGTGCCATCGCGACGGCAACCTGCCCGAGGGCACGCGCATCATCGGCGTGGGCCGCCATGAATGGGATGCCGAAGCCTTCGCGCGTTTTGCCGACGAGCGCGCGCAGCCTTTCGTCGATGCGCGCTACCTCGATCCCGACAAGTGGCGCTCGTTCCTGCAGCGGCTCGACTTTGTGCGGGTCGATGCCTCGCAGCCGGGCCACTACGAGACGTTGGGGACGGTGCTGCGCAGCGAGGCGCTGCGCATCTACTACATGGCGATGCCGCCGGGCCTGTTTGCCGCGACCTGCGACAATCTGGCCGGGCACGGCCTGATTGCCGACGACACCCGGCTGGTGCTGGAGAAACCGCTGGGGGTCGACCTGGCCTCGGCCATCGCCATCAGCGAGGTGGTGACGCGCTACTTCAGCGAAGACCGCACCTACCGGATCGACCACTACCTCGGCAAGGAAACGGTGCAGAACCTGATGGCGCTGCGCTTCGGCAACTCGATCTTCGAGCCGCTGTGGCGCACGCCGTTCGTGTGCAGCGTGCAGATCACCGTGGCCGAGACCGTCGGCGTGGGCTCGCGCGGCGGCTTCTACGACGAGGCCGGCGCCATGCGCGACATGATCCAGAACCACCTGCTGCAACTGGTCAGCATCCTGGCCATGGAGCCGCCCGCGTCGCTCAACTCGGATGCCGTGCGCGACGAGAAGCTCAAGGTCTTGCGCTCATTGCGCCCGATGTCGCCCGAGGACGTGCGCCGCAACACGGTGCGCGGCCAGTACACCGCGGGCGCCATCGGCGGCGAACTGGTGCCCGGCTACCTGCAGGAAGACGGCATCCCGGCCGACAGCCGCACCGAGACCTTCGTCGCGATGCGCGCGGAGCTGGGTACCTGGCGCTGGAACAAGGTGCCGTTCTACCTGCGCACCGGCAAGCGCATGCAGGAACGGGTGACCGAGGTGGTGATCCAGTTTGCAGGGGTGCCGCATTCGATCTTCGATCCTGGCAGCACGCTGCGCGCCAACCGCATGGTGATACGGCTGCAGCCGGAAGAGTCGGTGCGGCTGATGCTGATGGTCAAGCAGCCGGGCGAGGGCATGAAGCTCAAGCCGCTGAGCCTTGCCCTGAACCTGGACTCGGCCTTCACCACGCGCCGCGCGGAAGCCTACGAGCGGCTGCTGCTCGACGTGATCCGGGGCCGGCTGGCGCTGTTCGTGCGGCGCGACGAACTGCAGGCCGCGTGGACCTGGGTCGATCCGATCCTGGAAGCCTGGCGGCACCAGGACGAAGGCCCGCGGCCCTACACCGCCGGCACCTGGGGGCCGGCGGCATCGTCCGCGTTCATGGCGCGCGAGGGCGTGCAGTGGTCGGAGGAGGCCTGAACGCCTCTGTCACCGCCTTGCCCGGTGCGCCAGCGGTTCGATCGGGGTTGCCCCTGCCGCTTCGCTGCGGTTCGCGCTAGCCGGCCATCCGCAGCGCCCGCCGGTACTGGATCGCCTCGCCCACGTGGCTGGCGGTCAGTACCTCGGCGCGATCGAGGTCGGCAACCGTGCGCGCCACCTTCAGCACGCGGAAGTAGGAGCGCGCCGACCACGCCAGCCGCGTCATCGCGCCGCGCAGCAGCGCCTGCGCCTGCGGCTCCAGCACGCAATGCTGCTCGATCTCGCGGCCGCCCAGTTCGCTGTTGGGCTTGCCTTGCCGCGACAGCTGCAGGGCCCGCGCCGCCAGCACGCGTTCGCGCACCGCGGCGCTGGGCTCGCCCGGCGGGCCGTCGAGCATCTCGCCCTGGTCCTGGGCGGGCACTTCGATCTGCAGGTCGATCCGGTCGAGCATCGGCCCGGATATGCGCGACTGGTAGCGGCGCACCTGGTCGGGGGTGCAGCGGCATGGCCGGTCGGGATGCCCGAGGTAGCCGCACGGGCACGGGTTCATCGCCGCCACGAACTGGAAGCACGCGGGAAAGTCGGCGTGCCCGTTGGCGCGCGCGATGGTGATGCGCCCGGACTCCAGCGGCTCGCGCAGGACTTCGAGCACCCGGCGGTCGAATTCGGGCAACTCGTCCAGGAACAGGACGCCGTGGTGCGCCAGCGAGATCTCGCCCGGCCGCGGATTGCCGCCGCCGCCGACCATGGCCGGGCCGGACGCGGTGTGGTGCGGCGCGCGGCAGGGGCGCCGGCCCCACAGTTCGGTGCGGAAGCCGCCCGGCGTCAGGCTCATGACGGCTGCGGATTCGAGCGCCTCCTGCAGCGACATCGGCGGCAGCAGGCCCGGCAGCCGTTGCGCCAGCATCGACTTGCCGGTCCCCGGCGGACCCACCAGCAGCGCCGAATGCTGTCCGGCGGCGGCGACCTCCATGGCCCGGCGCGCCTGTGCCTGCCCGCGTACGTCGCGCATGTCGGGACCGGTAGCGATCGACTTCGGCAGCGCGGCCGGCGCGGCGCGCGGCAGGCGGGCGTCCGGCTGGCCACCGAGGTGCTCGCATACCTCGCGCAGCGTGACGGCGGCGTGGACGGCCAGGTCTTCGATCAATGCCGCTTCGGGACCATTGCCGCGGGCTACCAGGAAAGCGCGTGGGGCGGCGCCGGCAGCGTGGCGCGCGGCGTTGTCCTGCGCCAGGCACATCGCCATGGCCAGCGCGCCGCGCACCGGCCGCAACTCGCCCGACAACGACAGTTCGGCGGCGAATTCGTGGGCGTCGAGCGCATCGGACGGGATCTGGCCGCTGGCGGCCAGGATGCCCAGCGCGATGGCCAGGTCGAAGCGCCCCGATTCCTTGGGCAGGTCGGCCGGGGCAAGGTTGACGGTGATGCGCCGGTTGGGGAACTCGTAGCCGCTGTTGAGGATGGCGGCGCGCACGCGCTCGCGGCTTTCGCGCACGCCGGTGTCGGCCAGGCCGACGATGGTGAACACCGGCAGGCCGTTGGCCAGGTGCGTTTCCACGCGTACCGGAGGCGCGGCGATGCCGGTCAGCGCGCGGCTGCGCAGGACGGCAAGACTCATGTCAGGCCCTCCATGTCATCGAATTGTTAACAAAAAAGGCCGCCAGGATTGGCGGCCTTCAGGCAGGCTGGCTTGGTCCGGTGGGACTGGCAGGCTCACGCGCCTCCGGTGGAGTCCACCGCGCCGGCGCCAGGCGGAATGCCGGCGCGGCGCTCGAGTTCGGCCACGCGGGCTTCCAGCTCTTCCAGCCGGGCGCGGGTACGGGCCAGCACCTGCGATTGCACGTCGAATTCCTCGCGGGTGACCAGGTCGAGCCGTGCGAAGCCTTGGGTCATCATGCTGCGCACGTTCTTCTCGATGTCCCTTGCCGGCGAATTGCGCAGCGCCTCGCTGACCTTGTTCTGCAGGTCGTTGAAGAGATCGGTCGGTTTCATGGTTTCTCCTTTGCGCACCTAACTGGTGCCAATCCCAGTGGACGTCTGGCGTATCGCGCGCTTTCGCACTGGTTTTGGGCGCCCTGAATGCGGGCGGAATCCCGTGGCGTAGCCGCACGCTGCCATCGTCAGGCTTCAATTATCGCCCGTGAGGCACGTGGGGGAAAGCTCCGGCGTGCCCACCTTCACACCTTTTCACGGGATCTGGCTTTGTCGCAAGGCAGATTGAAGCGCGGCCTGGGTCACCGGGCGCGGCCGGCACGGCGTCTTCATCCGGCACTTCCGATCGGCTGGCACGGCAGTTGCAGTAGTGATCGCGCCTGCATCACCAAAATCCAATAAACGAAATCCGAGCCATCCCAGGAAAAGGAGAAGAAATCCATGAAGAAGTTGGCCCTTGCAGTCAGCGCGGTCGTCCTGTCCGGCGCCGCCGCCACCGCGTACGCCCAGAGCACCGACGCAGCCGCGGCGCCCGCCGCCGCCGCCGCTGCCGAGCCGGCATCGCCGCACACCTTTACGGCCAACGTGTCGCTGGTCTCTGACTACCGCTATCGCGGCATCAGCCAGACCAACCTGCGTCCGGCCATTCAGGGCGGCTTCGACTACGCGCATGAGAGCGGCTTCTACCTGGGCAACTGGAACTCGAGCATCAGCTGGCTCGAGGACGCCAACCCCGCCGTGTCGGCGCCGGTCGAGATGGACTTCTACGGCGGCTTCAAGAACACCTTCAAGGTGTCGGGCGTGGAACTGAACTACGACCTGGGCGTGCTCGAGTACTACTACCCGGGCGGCTACAACAACCCGCGCCCGTACACCACCGAGCTGTATGCCGGCATCGGCTGGGGCCCGGTGTTCCTGAAGTACTCGCACTCGGTCACCAACCTGTTCGGCTGGGCCGACAGCAAGAACAGCTACTACGTCGACCTGACCGCCAACGTGCCGCTGAACTTCTGGGACCTGACGCTGAACGCGCACGTCGGCTACCAGGGCGTCAAGCACAACAGCGACGCCTCCTACACCGACTGGAAGATCGGCCTGACCAAGGATCTGGGCAAGGGTTTTGCATTGGCTGTGGCCTACGTCGACACGAACGCCAAGGAAGTGGCCTATACCAGCGCCAACCGCGGCCGCTACCTGGGCAAGGCGACGGCCTGGGCCTCGATCACCAAGACTTTCTAATCACCGCTGCAGGCCGGGCAGGCTGAAGCGGGCCTGCCCCAAGGAGAACCCGGATGAAACTCATCATTGCAGTCATCAAGCCGTTCAAGCTCGACGAAGTGCGCGAAGCGCTGTCGGACGTGGGCGTGTCCGGCATCACCGTCACCGAAGTGAAAGGCTTCGGCCGCCAGAAGGGCCATACCGAACTGTACCGCGGCGCCGAGTACATCGTCGATTTCCTGCCCAAGGTGAAGATCGAGGTCGCGGTGCCCGACGACGTGGTCGAGCGCGCCATCGAGGCGGTCGAGAAATCGGCACGCACCGGCAAGATCGGCGACGGCAAGATCTTCGTGGCACCGATCGAGCAGGTCATCCGCATCCGCACCGGCGAAACCGGCGGCGATGCCCTGTGACCCAAGACAACATAGAGACAGAGGCTAATCACATGAAAACCTGGATCAAGCGATTCCTGACGGCCGGCGCAATGGCGCTGGCCATCGGTACGGCGGGCGTGGGCATGTCCGCGCCGGCCGCCGCACAGGACAAGCCGGCGGCGGAGGCTTCGGCCCCGGCCGCTTCGGCGGCCCCCGCTCCCGCCGCCGCTGCAGCGGCACCAGCCGCCGCACCCGCTGCCGCCCCCGCGGCGGCGGCCCCGGCCGCTCCTGCTGACGCCGCCGCCGCACCGGCAGCGCCGCAGCCCAACAAGGGCGACGTGGCCTGGCTGCTGGTGGCCACCGCCTTCGTCATCCTGATGACGTTGCCGGGCCTGGCGCTGTTCTACGGCGGCCTGGTGCGTTCCAAGAACATGCTCTCGGTGCTGATGCAGTGCCTGGTGATCTTCTCGCTGGTGGCGCTGCTGTGGGCGATCTACGGCTACAGCTTCGCCTTCACCGAGGGCAACGCCTTCTTCGGCGGCACCGACCGTCTCTTCATGAAGGGGCTGACGGTGGAAGCCATGGCGGCCACCTTCAGCAAGGGCGTGGTGATCCCTGAACTGGGCTTCTTCGCCTTCCAGTGCGCCTTCGCCTGCATCACCTGCGGCCTGATCATCGGCGCCTTCGCCGAGCGCGCCAAGTTCTCGGCCGTGCTGGTGTTCGTGGTGCTGTGGTTCACCTTCTCCTACATCCCGATGGCGCACATGGTCTGGTTCTGGCCGGGTCCTGATGCCTATACCGACGCTGCCGCCGGCGCTGCCGCGACCGCCAAGTCGGGCTGGCTGTTCCAGAAGGGCGCGCTCGACTACGCGGGCGGCACCGTGGTGCACATCAACGCCGCCGTGGCGGGCCTGGTGGGCGCGTACCTGTTCGGCAAGCGCATCGGCTTCGGCCGCGAGGCGATCCGTCCGCACAGCCTGACCTTCACCATGGTCGGTGCCTCGCTGCTCTGGTTCGGCTGGTTCGGCTTCAACGCCGGCTCGGGCCTGGAAGCCAGCGCCGGTGCCGCCCTGGCCTTCGTCAACACGCTGCTGGCGACCTGCGCCGCGGTGCTGGCGTGGACCTTCGGCGAGTGGATCGGCAAGGGCAAGCCGTCGATGCTGGGCGGTGCCTCGGGCGCGGTGGCCGGCCTGGTGGCAATCACCCCGGCGGCCGGCTTCGTCGGCCCGATGGGCTCGATCGTGATGGGCCTGGTGGCCGGCCTGCTGTGCCTGTGGGGCGTGACCGGCCTGAAGCGCATGCTGGGCATGGACGACTCGCTGGACGTGTTCGGCGTGCACGGCGTGGGCGGCATCGTGGGCGCGCTGCTGACCGGTGTGTTCGCCGCGCCGAGCCTGGGCGGCACCGGCATCTATGACTACGTGGCCAACAAGGTGGCGGAAGACTATTCGATCGCCGGCCAGCTGTGGATCCAGTTCGAGGGCGTGCTGACCACGGTGGTGTGGTCGGGCATCGTGTCCTTCGTGGCCTACAAGCTGGTGGACATGCTGATCGGCCTGCGGGTGCCGGAAGACGAAGAGCGCGAGGGCCTGGATATCACCTCGCACGGCGAGACCGCATATGAAGGCTGATCGCCACGGTGTTGTGCTGGAGAGCTGATTGGGAATCGTCTCTCAGGAGTTTTGCCCGGCCGCGTGCCGGGCTTTTTTCTTTGTCTTATCAAGCGGGCATTACCACCGCCCACAACGCCATGCCGGACCGCGCGGCGGCCGGCGGGAGAAAACTGGCAGAAGACGCCAGCCCAACGCTGGCGCGGGCTGGCGGGCGATCTCCCCGGCACGCACGCGGGTTTTTCGCAAAGTGCTTAACTCCGATCTTAAAAAGCTTCAATTGTCTTTAATGTGCGGGGCACATACATTGCCAGTGAGGCAGTTTCCTCCACCTGCAGAACGCTCCCCGTATCTGTCAGGCCATTTAAAAGCGCGGTGCTTACCGCGCTTTTTTTTTGCCCGCTGACATCGGCCTTCCCCGGCCCTTTATTTCCCGCGCGGCGTCCCCATATCGTTTTCCCTCATGCCAGGGCCTGCATATCCTTATCAGGAGTGTGCCAGCGCCTGTTTGGCCGTTCCTCTACAATCGGGGCGAACGATAAAGACGATCTATAGGATGGATATGGTCCCGCATCTCATCACCGCGCTGAACGGTCCTCTGCTCGAACTGGAGAAGAAGATCCTGGACGCCACCCCGTCGATCGAGCGCTGGTTCAGGCTGGAATGGCAGGAGCATACGCCTCCGTTCTATTGTTCGGTGGACCTGCGCAATGCCGGCTTCAAGCTGGCGCCGGTCGACACCAACCTGTTTCCGGGCGGCTTCAACAACCTGGCCCCGGAAATGCTGCCGCTGGCCGTGCAGGCAGCGATGGCGGCCATCGAGAAGATCTGCCCGGATGCCAAGAACCTGCTGCTGATTCCGGAACGTCACACGCGCAACATGTTCTACCTGCAGAACGTGGCGCGGCTGTCGCTGATCATGCGCCAGGCGGGGCTGAATGTGCGCCTGGGCTCGCTGTCCGAGGAAATCACCGAGCCGACCCCGATCGAGCTGCCCGACGGCCAGACCCTGGTGGTCGAGCCGCTGGCGCGCCTGGGCACCAAGGGCCGCCGGCTGGGGCTGAAGGACTTCGATCCCTGCTCGATCCTGCTGAACAATGACCTGTCGGCCGGGATCCCGCCGATCCTGGAAAACATCAACGAGCAGTACCTCCTGCCGCCGCTGCATGCCGGCTGGTCGACCCGCCGCAAGACCAGCCACTTTGCCGCCTATGACGAGGTGGCAAAGAAGTTCGCCAAGCTGATCGACATCGACCAGTGGATGGTCAACCCGTACTTTGCCCGCTGCACCGGCGTGAATTTCCACGAGCGCGTGGGCGAGGAAGAGCTGGCCGACGCGGTCGAGGGCGTGCTGAAGAAGATCGCCAAGAAGTACCGCGAGTACGGCATCAAGGAAACGCCGTATGTGGTGGTCAAGGCCGATGCCGGCACCTACGGCATGGGCATCATGACCGTGCGCGACCCGTCCGAGGTCAAGGGCCTGAACCGGAAAGAGCGCAACAAGATGAGCGTCGTCAAGGAAGGCCTCGAGGTCAGCGACGTCATCATCCAGGAAGGCGTGCACACCTTCGAGAAGGTCAACGAGGCGGTGGCCGAACCGGTCGTGTACATGATCGACCGCTATGTGGTCGGCGGCTTCTACCGCGTGCACACCGGCCGCGGCAACGATGAAAACCTGAACGCCCCGGGCATGCATTTCGTGCCGCTGGCGTTCGCCCCCAACGGCATTCCCGACAGCCATGCCAAGCCGGGTGCGGCAGTGCCGAACCGCTTCTATATGTACGGCGTGGTGGCGCGCCTGGCGCTGCTGGCGGCGTCGATCGAACTCGAAAAGACTGACCCGAACCCGATCCTGTGACGAGCCCCTGACGAGCCCTGACTGATGCGCATCCTCTTCATCACCGATCCGCTGGAGACCTTCAAGACCTACAAGGACTCCACCTACGCCATGATGACCGAGGCCGCCGCGCGCGGCCACGAGCTGTACTGGTGCCTGCAGCCGCAGCTGTGCCTGTCCGGCAGCACCGTCGAGACACTGGCCACGCGCCTGCACCTGACCGGTGACGACACGGCCTGGTACCGCGAAGGCAACAGCGCGCTGGAGCCGCTGTCGGCCTTCGACGCGGTGCTGATGCGCAAGGACCCGCCGTTCGACATGGAATACGTCACCAGCACCTGGCTGCTGGAGCTGGCCGAGCAGCAGGGCGCGCGCGTGTTCAACAAGCCGCGCGCGATCCGCGACCATTCCGAGAAGCTGGCGATCGCCCAGCACCCGGAATTCATCACGCCGACGCTGGTCACGCGCGACCTGGCGCGCATCCGCGATTTCCATGCCGAGCACCGCGACATCATCGTCAAGCCGCTCGACGGCATGGGCGGCATGGGCGTGTTCCGGGTGAGTGCGGACGGCATGAACCTGGCCGCCATCGTCGAGACGCTGGGCCATGATGGCGCCCGCACCCTGATGGTGCAGCGCTATATCCCGGCGATCAAGGACGGCGACAAGCGCATCCTGCTGATCGGCGGCGTGCCGGTGCCATATTCGCTGGCGCGCGTGCCGATGGCTGGAGAAGTCCGCGGCAACCTCGCCGCCGGAGGCAGCGGCCGCGCCCAGGAACTGAGCCAGCGCGACCGCGAGATCGCCGAGGCGCTGGCCCCGGGGCTGTGGGAGCAGGGCCTGCTGCTGGTGGGCCTGGACGTGATCGGCGACTACCTGACGGAAGTCAATGTGACGAGTCCGACCTGCTTTCAGGAAATCACCCAGCAAACCGGGTTCCACGTCGCGGCGATGTTCATCGACGCGCTCGAACACGCCGTGGGCGCCGCCGGCAGCTGACCGGCAACGTCCCGGCTGGCAGCGGGAGCGCGGGGGGCCGCCTGCTACAATCTGGGCAATCCAACGGATCACCATCATGGCAGGCATCCTGATCATCGCGCACACCCCGCTGGCTTCGGCCCTGCGCGATTGCGCCGCCCACGTCTACTGTGGCCAGCCGCAGCGGCTGGAGGCCATCGACGTCCTTCCCGATGCGGACCCCGCCGCCGTGCTGGCCGAGGCCAGGCGCCGCCTGGACGCCGTCTGCGAAGACAATGGCGCGCTGGTCCTGACCGATATCTTCGGCGCGACCCCGGCCAATATCGCCGCGCGCCTGGCCGAGCCGGGCCGCGTGCGCGTGCTGGCCGGCGTCAACCTGCCCATGCTCGTGCGCGCCATCTGCTACCGCAACGAGAAGCTCGACCAGCTCGTCAACAAGGCGCTGGCGGGCGGCTCGCAGGGCGTGCTGCAGGTCGGCACCACCACCGTACAGAACCAAACCGCCAACCATCCCGACAAATATGCTGCAGAGGGACACCACCATCATCAATAAGCTCGGACTGCATGCACGCGCGTCCGCCAAGCTGACCCAGCTCGCAGGCAGCTTCGTCAGCCAGGTCAAGATGTCCCGCAACGGGCGCCAGGTCGATGCCAAGAGCATCATGGGCGTGATGATGCTGGCGGCCGGCATCGGCTCCACGGTGACCCTCGAGACCGACGGGCCCGACGAGCAGGAAGCCATGGACGCGTTGCTGGCGCTGATCGCCAACCGGTTTGGTGAGGGAGAGTGAGGCCGGCGGCCCCGGTCCCGCAACTTTGAATTCTTAAACGTTCCTGACGGAGCGGTACATGCCTTTCGCCCTGCACGGCATCCCGGTCTCGCGCGGCGTCGCCATCGGTCGCGCGCACCTGCTCGCGCCCGCGGCGCTGGACGTGTCGCACTACCTGGTCGATGAAGACCAGCTTGATGCCGAGGTCGAACGGCTGCGCGCCGCCCGGGCCGCGGTGCGCGCGGAACTGGCGGCGCTCAAGCGCGACCTGCCGCGCGACGCGCCCGAGGAGTTGGGCGCCTTCCTCGACGTGCACGCGATGATCCTCGACGACGAGGCGCTGGCGCGCGAGCCCGAGGCGCTGATCCGGGGCCGCCGCTACAACGCAGAGTGGGCACTCACCACGCGGCTCGAAGAACTAATGCGCCAGTTCGACGAGATCGAGGATGAGTACCTGCGCGAGCGCAAGGCCGATATCCGGCAGGTGGTCGAGCGCATCCTGAAGGCGCTGGCCGGCGCCCCCGTGCTGGTGCCCGCGCCGGTGCCGGCACTGGCGGCGGACGGCGAGCCGGCGCCCGGCGTGATCGTGGTGGCCCACGACATCGCCCCGGCCGACATGCTGCAGTTCCGCCATACCGTGTTCCACGGCTTTGTCACCGACCTGGGCGGGCGCACCTCGCACACCGCCATCGTCGCGCGCAGCCTGGACATACCGGCCGCGGTGGGGGTGCAGAGCGCGAGCGAGCTGATCCGCCAGGACGACTGGATCATCATCGACGGCGATGCCGGGCTGGTGATCGTCGACCCGACCGCCATCATCCTCGAGGAATACCGCCACCGGCAGAGCGAGCGCGCGCTGGAGAAGAAGCGTCTGCAGCGGCTGCGCCATACCCCGGCGGTGACGCTGGACGGGCTCGAGATCGAGCTGCTGGCCAATATCGAGATGGCCGAGGACGCCGGCGCCGCGCTGTCCGCGGGCGCGGTGGGCGTCGGCCTGTTCCGGTCCGAGTTCCTGTTCATGAACCGGCGCGGCGAGCTGCCGGACGAGGAAGAGCAGTTTCAGGCCTACCGCGGCGCGGTCGACGCCATGCACGGGCTGCCGGTGACCATCCGCACCATCGATATCGGCGCGGACAAGCCGCTCGACGGCCGCGACGGCCGCGATGGCCGCGGCGACGGGCGGGGCGATGACTTCGAAACGGCGCTGAACCCGGCGCTGGGGCTGCGCGCGATCCGCTGGTCGCTGTCGGAGCCGACCATGTTCCTGACCCAGCTGCGGGCGCTGCTGCGCGCCTCGGCCTTCGGTCCGGTGCGGCTGCTGGTGCCGATGCTGGCGCACGCCAGCGAGATCGACCAGACCCTGGCGCTGATCGCCAAGGCCAAGCGCCAGCTGGACGAGCGCGGCGAGCCGTACGACCCCGGCATGAAGGTCGGCGCCATGATCGAGATCCCGGCGGCGGTGCTGCTGCTGCCGCTGTTCCTGCGCAAGATGGATTTCCTGTCCATCGGCACCAACGACCTGATCCAGTACACGCTGGCGATCGACCGCGCCGACAATGCCGTGGCGCACCTGTTCGATCCGCTGCATCCGGCCGTGCTGCAACTGGTGGCGCGCACCATCCGCGAGGCCAACCGCGCCGGCGTTCCGGTGGCCGTATGTGGCGAAATGGCGGGCGATCCGTCCATGACGCGGCTGCTGCTGGGCATGGGCCTGCGCGAATTCTCCATGCACCCGGCACAACTGCTGCGGGTCAAGCAGGAGATCCTGCACGCCAATTGCGAGCACCTCGAGCCGCTGGTGGACCAGGTGCTCAATGCCTATGATCCCGAGGACCTGGCGGCTGCGCTGAGCCAGATCGGCAGACCCTGACGACATCAGGGTTTTCCGAGATCGCGAGGCGGCAAACGAGGCACTTGAGCGAATCGTTGAGTGCTGTTTCCGCCGCCTTCTTTTCACGCCTTGTGCGGTTTTACCACCCGATGTGCAGAGACGTTCCCATGTCGCTAATGGGAATTGTTATCATTTTCGATCTCTGATATTCTGACGTTCATTCGCAGTGGCATGCCGGTGCCACGCGCCCCAACGGAGGGACTTGTGTACGTCTGCATCTGCAACCAGATCACCGATCGTGAGATCCATGGTGCCGCTCACCTGGGCGTCGAGACCCTCGACGAACTGGCCGAGACGCTTGGCGTCGGCACGTGCTGCGGACGCTGCCGCGACTGCGCGCAGCAGGTGTTGCAGGAAGGCGTCGCAGCGGTGCGCAATGTCACAGTGGCCACCCTTGCCAGCATCCAGGTTGTGGAGATTTCTTCCTGTTCGGTGTCGGGCCCATGTACCATAATGGACACTCGGGACCCGGCAGTCGCGAACGACCGGCGCAAGGCGTTGGTTGCCTGAACGCGCCTATGTGAACTGAAAGTCAGTTCACGGCGCGTTTTGCGCATTTCTATTCTCACCGACTGCACGCGGCGCCAAATGGCGCCGCTTCGTGTTTTTGCGCGGGCCCGATGCAACAGGAGCCGCCAATGAAAGGTGACAAGAAGGTCATCCAGCATCTGAACGCCCAGCTCAAGAACGAGCTGACCGCGATCAACCAGTATTTCCTCCACGCTCGCATGTACCGCCACTGGGGCCTGAAAAAGCTCGGTGACGTCGAGTACAAGGAATCGATCGGCGAAATGAAGCACGCCGACCGCCTGATCGACCGCATCCTGATGCTGGACGGCCTGCCCAACCTGCAGGACCTGCACAAGCTGCTGCTGGGCGAGGATACGCCCGAAATGCTCAAGTGCGACCTGAAGCTGGAGCAGACCGCGCATCAGACCGTCAAGGAAGGCATCGCCTACTGCGAATCGGTCGGCGACTACGTCAGCCGCGAAATCCTGGTCGATATCCTCACCGACACCGAGGAACACATCGAGTACCTGGAAACGCAGCTGGACCTGATTGACAAGGTCGGCCTGCAGAACTACCTCCAGTCGCAGATGGAGCCGGGCGAGCAGTAAGCCGTCCGTCCCAGGCCCGGCCGCCGCTGCGGTATGCTGCAAAGGCGGCCAGCCCCACCGCGCGCGGCGCCACCCGGCGCTGCCACGTTGTTCGGCTGTAGGCAGTAACCCTTCTCATTCCAATTCCTTTCTTCATCCAGGCGTGCCTGGCCGGGTAGTGGCTCCTGCCCGGCCGGTACGCTGCGACGGAGCCAGCCATGACCACCGGTCCCATCCGCCTGACTCAGTACAGCCACGGAGCTGGCTGCGGCTGCAAGATTTCCCCCAAAGTGCTCGATGTGATCCTCGCCGGCAGCGGTGCGCAGCACCTTGATCCGCGGCTATGGGTCGGCAATGCCTCGCGCGACGATGCCGCGGTCTATGCGATTGATGGCGCGGACAGCGGAAGGGGTGTGGTGTCGACGACGGACTTCTTCATGCCCATCGTCGACGACCCGTTCGACTTCGGGCGCATCGCCGCCACCAATGCGATCAGCGATATCTATGCAATGGGCGGCGACCCGCTGATGGCCATCGCCATCCTCGGCTGGCCGGTCAACGTGCTGCCGCCCGAGGTGGCGCGCGAGGTGGTTGCAGGCGGCCGCCGCGCCTGCGACGACGCCGGCATCCCGCTTGCCGGCGGGCATTCGATCGATGCGCCGGAGCCGATCTTCGGGCTCGCTGTTACCGGCATCGTCGAGCGCGCCCACATGAAGCGCAACGACACCGCCACGCCTGGCTGCCGGCTGTACCTGACCAAGCCGCTGGGCATCGGCGTGCTGACCACGGCCGAGAAAAAAGCCATGCTGCGGACCGACAACCGCGACCTCGCGCGCGACTGGATGTGCGTGCTGAACCGTCCTGGCAGCGCCTTCGGGCGACTGCCTGGCGTGCGCGCGATGACCGATGTGACCGGCTTCGGGCTGCTCGGCCACCTGGTCGAGATGGCCGACGGCAGCGGACTGACCGCGCGGCTGGATTACGCGGCGGTGCCGGTGCTCGACGACGTGGTCGACTACATCGGCCAGGGCTGCGTGCCCGGCGGCACGCAGCGCAATTTCGACAGCTACGGCCACCGCATCACGCCGCTGACCGAGGTGCAGCGCGCGGTGCTGTGCGATCCGCAGACCAGCGGCGGGCTGCTGGTGGCGGTCGAGCTGGCTGGCGAAGCGGAGTTTGCGGCCGAATGCCAGCGCCTCGGCCTGTCGCTGGCGCCCATCGGAGAAATGGTGGCACGTGCGGCGCTGGCCGTCGAAGTCGCCTGAGGCCGCCTCACATGCGTGCTGATACCGCGGACTTCCGCAGCCTGTTTCTCAGTGGCGTGCCAATGCTGGATGTGCGGGCGCCGCTGGAGTTCGCGCGCGGCGCCTTCCCGGGCGCGGTCAACCTGCCGCTGATGGATGATGCCGAGCGGCACACCGTTGGCCTGTGCTACGCCCAGAAAGGGCAGCAGGCCGCGATCGAGCTTGGGCACCAGCTGGTGTCGGGCGAGCACAAGGCGTCCCGCGTCGCCGCGTGGTCGGACTTTGCCCGCGCGCATCCGGATGGCTACCTGTATTGCTTCCGCGGCGGGCTGCGTTCGCAACTGGTGCAGCAATGGCTGCATGACGCAGGCATCGACTATCCGCGCGTAACGGGCGGCTACAAGGCGATGCGCGCTTTCCTGATCGCCACCCTCGACGCAGCGGCGGCCGGGCAGCAGTGGCTGGTGCTGGGCGGCATGACCGGCAGTGGCAAGACCGACGTGCTGGCCGACGTGCCGGCCGCGATCGACCTCGAAGGCCATGCGCGGCACCGCGGCTCGGCCTTTGGCAGGCGCGCGCAGGCGCAGCCGCCACAGGTGGACTTCGAGAACGCGCTGGCGATCGATGTGCTGCGCCGAATCGAGGCCCGCTTCCGCGCGCTCGTGGTGGAAGACGAAGGCCGCTTTATCGGCAGCCGTGATGTGCCGCAAGCGCTGGTGCAGCGCATGCAGGCCAGCCCGCTGGTGTGGCTGGAGGCGTCTTTCGAGGAACGTGTGGAGCGCGTGCTGCGCGACTACGTGCAGGGGCTGGAGGCGGAATTCGTCGCCGGGCATGGCGACGGCGTGGGATTCGACGCGTATTCCGCCCGGCTGCGCGACGCCATGGCGGCGATCGCACCGCGGCTCGGCGGAGAGCGCTACGGCAAGCTGTCGGCGCTGCTGGAACAGGCGCTGGCGCGGCAGGCCGAGTCAGGCGACGTGGCGCTGCACCGCGGCTGGATCGAGATCCTGCTGCGCGACTACTACGATCCCATGTATGCCTACCAGCGCGCGCAGCGCGATGCGCGCATCGTGTTCCGCGGCGACCGCGCCGCAGTCACCGACTGGCTGCTCGCGCACTCGGCGCCGCAGGACTGAGCGGCAGCCTCATCCGAGTGTTCGGTGACCGCCGCACACCGGGCAATCCGGCGTGCGGGCCAGCCGCATCGTGGTCCATTCCATCGTCAGCGCGTTGACCATCAGCAGCCGTCCCGCCAGGCTCTCGCCCACCCCGGCCAGCAGCTTGAGCGCCTCGGCCGCCTGCACCGTGCCGACCATGCCGACCAGCGGCGCGAACACGCCCATGGTGGCGCAGGCCACTTCCGGCGCAGGCTCTGCCGGCGGGAACAGGCAGGCGTAGCAGGGCGCTTCGGGCTGGCGCCGGTCGAACACGCTGATCTGGCCGTCGAAGCGCAGCGCCGCCCCCGACACCAGCGGCACCTCATGGTGGACGCAGGCGCGGTTGACCGCCTGGCGCGTGGCGAAGTTGTCGCAGCAGTCCAGCACCACGCTGGCCGAGGCGACCAGCTGTCCGAGCTCGGCATCGCCCACGCGCGCCGGCACCGTGACGATGTCCAGCCCCGGATTGATGCGCAGCATGCCTTCGCGCGCCGAGTCGACCTTGGGCCGGCCCACGTTGGCGGTGGTGTGGATGATCTGGCGCTGCAGGTTGGTCAGGTCGACCTCGTCGTTGTCGACGATGGTGATGCGGCCCACGCCGGCCGAGGCCAGGAAGGGCAGCGCGGCGGCACCCAGGCCGCCGGCACCGATCACCAGCGCATGGCCGGACAGCAGGCGGCGCTGCCCTTCGATGCCGAGCTCGTCCAGCAGGATGTGCCGGGAGTAGCGCAGCAGTTGTTCGTCGTTGAGACCGTCGTCGCTCATGATGAAATCCCGAACAGGGCAGAAGAGGAGAGCGGTGTTGGGTGCTCCCAAGCCGCCCGAGCTGGCCGAGGCAAGGTGTTCTCCCTCTCCCCTCACGGGGAGAGGGCTGGGGTGAGGGGTGGCTTAGCTGGGAACCCGATCAAGCGGGGCCTTTGGTTTTAACGCACAGGTGTCAGCCTTTGATACTCCTGCCCTCACCCCCGGCCCCTCTCCCGCATGCGGGAGAGGGGAGCACGCCGGCAGTGTAGATCAGCGCCTCAGGGCGCCTTGCCCGTCGGCGTTCCCAGCGGCTCGCCGATCGGCGCGCTTGCCGGCGGCTGCTTGGCCGGGGCCGGAGCGGCAGGCTTGGCGGCCGGCTTGGCGCCGCCCTTCGGCTTCGCCGCCTTGCCGTTGTCAGCCGGCGGGTTGGTTTCCAGCTTCGACTTGGAACGCTTGACCGGCTGGCCGTTGAGCTGCGCGATCGCCTGCTGCAGCATGAAGTCGTCGGCGGAGCCGAATTCCACCGGCTTCTTGCGGCGGTCCTTCTCGCGCTCTTCCGGCGTCTTCTTCGCGTTCTCTTCTTCCAGGCGGCGCAGCTCCTCGACGCGGCGCTGCTCGCGCTCGGTCATCTCCGGCTCTTCCGATTCCTGCTTGTTGTGCAGGTGGCGCTCGGTGTCGATCTCGCGCGTGATCAGCGCGTCGTCCGGATCGCCCTCGGGGTTCTGGTCGACCGGGATGTCCGGGCGGATGCCCTTGGCCTGGATCGACTTGCCGCTTGGCGTGTAGTAGTACGCGATGGTCAGCTTGATGCCGGTGTCGTTGGTCAGCGGCCGCACGGTCTGCACCGAGCCCTTGCCGAAGGTGGTCTTGCCCATGATCTGGGCGCGGTGGTGGTCCTGCAGCGCGCCCGCGACGATCTCGGAAGCCGAAGCCGAGTAGGCGTTGGTCAGCACCACCATCGGGATCTTCTTGTACAGCGAGGGCAGGCTCTTGAGCGGATCGTCGTCCAGCGACGACAGGCGGTAGTTGTTGTACGACGCCTTGTAGACACGCTTGGCATCAGGCACCTGGCCATTGGTCGAGACCACGGTGGCGTCTTCCGGCAGGAAGGCCGCGGCCACGCCGACCGCGCCCTGCAGCACGCCGCCGCCGTTGTTGCGCAGGTCCAGCACCAGGCCCTTCATGTTGGGGTTCTTCTGCGACAGCTCGGCCAGCTTGCGCGACAGGTCGGCAACGGTGCGTTCCTGGAAGCTGGTCAGGCGCACCCAGCCGATATTGTTGTCGAGCATCTTGGCCTTGACCGACTGCACGCGGATCTCGGCGCGCGTGATCGAGACCGGGAAGGTGCGTTCCTCGCTCTTCCGGTAGATGGTCAGCGTGACCTTGGTGCCAGGCTCGCCGCGCATGCGCTTGACCGCCTGCTCCAGCGGCAGGCCGCGCACCGGCTTGTCGTCGATGCGGGTGATCAGGTCGCCCGGCTGGATGCCGGCGCGGAACGCTGGCGTGTCCTCGATCGGGTTGATCACCTTGACCAGGCCTTCTTCCTGCGAGATCTCGATGCCCAGGCCGGCAAAGCGGCCGCGGGTGCCTTCCTGCAGTTCCTTGAAATCCTTCTCGTCCAGGTAGGACGAATGCGGGTCGAGGCTGGCGACCATGCCCTTGATGGCCTCGGTCAGCAGCTTCTTGTCATCGACTGGCTCGACGTATTCGCGCTTGATCTGCCCGAAGATATCGGCCATCAGCCGCAACTGGTCCAGCGGCAGGGGGCCCGATGAGTTCTGTGCGGTCGCCGAGATCTGCAGCGTGGCGAGCACGCCGGCGACGAGGCCGACAGAAACTAGACTGATGTTCTTGAGCGTCTTGCGCATGAGGGCTGCCTGAACGTGTACGGATTGTACGTATGGGGATTATGCCGGCTGCGGGCGCCCGGCGCCGGGGGAGACCGGGTTAGCGGGGCGCCTGTGTCCGACAGTATAAGGGCGTGCGGAGAAACGGACCTGCCACGTCCCGGTTCAGGGTGGGCGGCCGCACACCGGCGCACCAGCGCCGGCGCGGCTGCCCGGGCGGGCGTCAGCGCGCCTTGCCCTGGTTGGCCACGGCCGCCAGCGAGGCGGCGATGGCTTCCTGGTCGCCCAGGTAGTAGTGGCGGATGGGGCGCAGGTCGGCGTCCAGCTCGTACACGAGCGGGGTGCCGTTGGGGATGTTGAGTCCGACGATATCGTCATCCGAAATCTGGTCCAGGTACTTCACCAGCGCGCGGATGCTGTTGCCGTGCGCGGCAATGACCACACGCTTGCCGGATTTGATGTCGGGAGCGATCGATTCGTTCCACAACGGCATCACGCGGGCGACGGTGTCCTTCAGGCACTCGGTCAGCGGGATCTCGTTGCGCGGCACATCGGCGTAGCGGGGATCGTCGAACGAGGCACGCGGATCGGTCGGCTCCAGCGCCGGGGGCGGGGTGTCATAGCTGCGGCGCCACACCAGCACCTGCTCGTCGCCGAACTTGGCGGCGGTCTCGGCCTTGTTCAGCCCGGCCAGCGCGCCATAGTGGCGTTCGTTCAGGCGCCATTCGTTGCGCACCGGAATCCACATCAGGTCCATTTCGTCCTGTACGTGCCACAGCGTGCGGATGGCGCGCTTGAGCACCGAGGTGTAGGCGATGTCGAAGCCGAAGCCGGCTTCCTTGAGCAGCTTGCCGGACTGGCGGGCCTGGGCGGCGCCGGTTTCGGTCAGGTCGACGTCGACCCAGCCGGTGAAGCGGTTTTCAAGGTTCCAGGTAGATTCGCCATGGCGGATAAGGACGAGCTTGTACATGCTGCTGCTTCCAGAGAGTAGGTAACCTGCGTGCGTCCGCGCCGTCACCTGATCCGAAGTGCTCCATGGGCGTCCCATGTCTCGGACAGGCGACAATGGCGGGTGGCCCGCTGCGACAGGGGCCCGGACGCCAAACCGCATATTTTATAATGCCGCCGACCCAACCTACCGGAAAGCCAACGTGAATTTCTTTGCCGACTACAACAACCTCGCCCTGATCGCCCTGGCCGTGGTCTCCGGCGGCCTGCTGGCCTGGCCTGCGATCTCGCGCAGCACCGGCGCCAAGTCCGTCAATACGGCCGCCGCCACGCAGCTGATCAACAAGCGTGGCGCCGTCGTGGTCGACATCCGCGAGCCCGCCGAGTACGCCAAGGGCCATCTGCCGCAGGCCAAGAGCGCACCGCTGGCCGACCTGGCGTCGCGCGCCGCGGGTCTTGCAAAGGACAAGGCGGCCCCCATCATCGTCGTATGCCAGAACGGCCAGCGCTCGGGCAAGGCCCAGGCAGCGCTGAAAGAAGCCGGTTACAGTGAGATCTATGCGCTCGAGGGCGGCATCGCCGCCTGGCAGCAGGCGGGGTTGCCGCTGGTCAAGTAAGCCGCCGATGGCGCGGCTTTTGCGTGGATTGCCGAAACCGGTTTCCGGCGCTGGCCTATCCGCTGATTATCGGCGCTGATTGGCCGTATTTCCGCCGTATCCGTCACAAGGCGCGCCGCCCGCGGGGCGGGGCGCCCCACTCGTATTGAAGGAGAACCCGCATGGCCCGCGTCGTCATGTACAGCACCATGGTGTGCCCGTATTGCAATATGGCTGAACGCCTGCTCAAGTCCCGCGGCGTCGAGACGATCGAGAAGATCCTGATCGACCGCGAACCGGGCAAGCGCGAAGAGATGATGTCGCGCACCGGGCGCCGTACCGTGCCGCAGATCTACATCGACGAGACCCATGTGGGCGGCTTCGACGACCTTTCGGCGCTGGACCGCCAGGGCGGCCTGACGCCGCTGCTGGCGGCCTGATCGCGCTGCCGGTCAGAACTCTCTGATTCCTCCCTGATTCCTGGCCAGCCGAGCGCCGGCGCGGGTGAAATCGCCACCCGCGTCATGTACCATATGCGCTTTCCACTTTTCCAACCGGGCACCGGCCAGTCCTTGCGCCTCGCAGGCGCTGCCGCCGCCGCGCCCAACGCCCATCCTCCCGGAAGCCTTTCATGAGCGACCAGCAAAACACCCAGCAGGACGATCAACCCTTCTTCAACATCCAGCGCGTCTACCTGAAGGACATGTCGCTGGAGCAGCCCAATTCGCCCGGCATCTTCCTGGAATCGGAAGCCCCGTCGGTGGAAGTGCAGGTCAACGTCGGCGCTTCGCAGCTGCAGGAAGGCATCTTCGAGGTGGTCGTGACCGGCACCGTGACGACCAAGGTGCAGGACAAGGTGGCATTCCTGGTGGAAGCGCACCAGGCCGGCATCTTCGATATCCGCAACGTGCCGGTGGAGCAGCTGGACCCGCTGCTGGGCATCGCCTGCCCGACCATCCTGTACCCGTACCTGCGCAGCAATATCGCGGACGTGATTACCCGTGCAGGCTTCCAGGCCATCCACCTGTCGGAAATCAACTTCCAGGCGCTGTACGAGCAACGCCTGCAGGCGGCCATGCAGGAAGCCCAGGCGGCCGAAGGCGGCAACAGCGGCATCGTGATGCCCGACGGCAGCCAGGCTCGCCACTGAGCGGGTGGCCTGCCGCGCCATGCTACGGAACGGGGCTGCGGCCCCGTTTTGTTTGTGCGCAAGTTCCAGCGCCTGATATTTCTCCGATCGAGCTGCCATGAAACTGACCTTTCTCGGTGCCGGTGCGTGGGGCACCGCCCTCGCCAGCCATGCCGCGGCCACCAATGACGTGGTGCTGTGGGGGCGCGATGCCGCGCAACTCGCGGCCATCGCCGCGACGCATGAAAACGCGGCCTACCTGCCTGGCGTGAAGCTGTCCGGGCGGCTGGCGGTGCAAGCCGATTTCGAGCAAGCGGTGGCCCATGCCGCGGACGACCCGGACGGCATCGTGGTGGTCGCCACGCCGGTTTCCGGACTGCGTGAAATGACGCGCCGGCTGGCCGCCCGCAGCGCCCGTCCTGTGTCGATGCTGTGGCTGTGCAAGGGTTTCGAGGCCGGCACGCACCTGCTGCCGCACCAGATGGTGCGCGCCGAACTCGACGCCGCCGGCCGCACCGAAGGCTTCGACTACGGCGTGCTGACCGGCCCCAGCTTCGCGCGCGAAGTCGCGCAGGGCCTGCCGTGCGCGCTGACGGTGGCGGGCAGCGTGCCGTCGCTGGCGGAGCGGGCGCAGCAGGCCTTCCACCACCACGCCATGCGCATCTACGGCAGCGACGACCTGACCGGTGTCGAGGTCGGCGGCGCGGTCAAGAATGTGCTGGCGATCGCCACCGGGGCCAGCGACGGGCTCGGCCTCGGCCTGAACGCGCGGGCCGCGCTGGTGACGCGCGGGCTGGCCGAGATGACGCGGCTGGGGCTGGCGCTGGGCGGACGGGTCGAGACCTTCATGGGGCTGGCCGGCGTCGGCGACCTGATCCTGACCGCGACCGGCGACCTGTCGCGCAACCGCAAGGTCGGGCAGCAGCTGGCCGCCGGGCAGAGCCTGGAGCAGATCCTGGCCGGCCTGGGCCACGTCGCCGAAGGCGTGCGCTGCGCGCAGGCGGTGGCCGAGCTGGCCGCCGCGCATGGCGTCGAGATGCCGATCGCGCGCGCGGTGTGCGCCGTGCTGTTCGATGGCCTGGGTGCCGCCGATGCGGTTGCGCAATTGCTCCAGCGCGATGCGCGCGATGAATGACGCCGCGCGCGCTCCGATCCTCCTGAAGACATTTTCCGCATGCCTACCCGCCGACACGCGCTGATCGCGCTTGCCGCCGCCTGCGCTGCCGGCGCTTCCGCTGGCGTCCTGGCGCAATCGTGGCCCGCGCACCCCATCCGCATGGTGGTGCCGTTCCCGCCGGGCTCGTCGCCCGACCTGATCGCCCGCATCGTCACCGAAAAGCTGGCCGTCGCGCTGGGCCAGCCTGTGGTGATCGAAAACCGGCCCGGCGCCGGCGGCAATATCGGCACCGGCATGGTGGCGCGCGCGGCGCCGGATGGCTATACGCTGCTGTTCACCATCAACGGCCCGCTGGTCACCGCGCCAACGCTGTCGCGCAACCTCAACTACGATCCGTTCCGCCAGCTCGCCCCGGTGACGCTGGTGGCCACCTCGCCCAATGTGCTGGTGGTCGATGCGCGGCTGCCGGTGCATAGCCTGCGCGATTTCGTGGCGCTGGCCAGGTCGAAACCGGGCGCGCTGAACTATGGCTCGCCCGGCAATGGCAGCGCGTCGCACCTGGCGATGGAGCAGCTCAAGGCCATGGCGGGGATCGACCTGCAGCACGTGCCGTATCCGGGCTTTCCGCAGATCACCACGGCGATGGTGGGAGGGCAGGTGCAGGCGGGCTTCATGGTGCCGGCCATTGCGATGCCGCAGGTCGCCGCGGGCAAGCTGCGCGTGCTGGCGGTGACGACCACCGGCCGCACCGCGGTGCTGCCCTCGGTGCCGACGGTGGCGGAGTCGGGCTATCCGGGCTTCGAGGCGATCTCGTGGCAGGCCGTGCTGGCGCCAGCCGGTACGCCGCAGCCGGTGATCGATCGTCTGTATCGTGAGCTGGTGGCGATCATCGGCAGCGCCGACGTGCGCGACAAGATGCGGGCGCAGTATTTCGTGCCGGCCGGCACGGCGCCGGCGTCGCTGCGCCAGACCATGGTCAGCGAGAAGGCGCGCTGGGACAAGGTCATCCGCGCTGCGGGCGTGCAGCCGGAGTAAGCGGGGCAGGGCGCTTAGCTGCCGCCCGCGAACCCGTTCTGCCGCCACGCCTCGAACACCACCACCGCCACCGTATTCGACAGGTTCAGGCTTCGGTTGTCCGGCCGCATCGGCAGCCGGATGCGTTGCGCCGGCGGAAACCACTCGCGCCGCTCCGGCGACAGCCCGCGCGTCTCCGAGCCAAACACGAACCAGTCCCCCGGCCGGAATGCCACCTGTCCGAACGGCGTCGAGCCGCGCGTGGTCAGCGCGAACATGCGCGCGGGATCGGGTTGCTCGCTGGCCATCAGCGCGTCCCAGTTCTCATGCACGCGCATGGTCGCGTACTCGTGGTAGTCCAGCCCGGCGCGGCGCATGCGCGCGTCGTCCAGCGGGAATCCCAGCGGTTTGACCAGGTGCAGCTGCGCGCCGGTGTTTGCGCACAGGCGGATCACATTGCCGGTATTGGGCGGGATTTCGGGTTCGACCAGGACGACGTTGAACATGATGCGGAGCTTCTTGAGAACGGTGCGCAGCTTAACGCGCGCACCAGGCGCTGTCATCCGGGCTAGGGTGTACGCAGCGCGACGATCACGCTGACGCGTACCGCGCCGTGCGCCTTGAGTGCAAGCGCCGCCTCATGCAGTGTCGCGCCGGAAGTCATCACGTCGTCCACCAGCGCCACATGCAGCCCGTCCAGCCGCGCGGGCCGCGTCAGCCGGAACGCATCGCGCAGGTTCACCTGCCGCCCGGCCAGGTCCAGCGCGCGCTGGCTGCCGGTATCGCGCCGGCGCCGCAGCAGCACGGGGTCGGCGCGCAGGCCGAGCCGGCGCGCCAGCGGGCGGGCGATTTCCCAGGCCTGGTTGAAGCCGCGCGCGGCCAGCCGTTGCGGCGCCAGCGGAATGGGGGCGAGCAGGTCGGGCGGGGACAGCCCCTGCGCCGCCCAAGCCGTCGGCAGGGCGGCAGCGAGGCGGTCCGCCAGCCAGTCGGCCAGCGGCAGCGCGTGGCCGAACTTGAGCGACAGCACCAGGCTGTCCTGCGGGCTGGCGTAGTCGCCCAGCGTGCAGGCATGGTCGAACGCCGGCGGCATGGCGGCGCAGGCCGGGCAGCCGGCATGGCGGCCCAGCGCCAGCGCGCAAACGGGGCAGCGCCTTAGTGGCCGCAGCAGGTCGTCGGCGCAGGGCGCGCACACCACATCCCGCTGCACGCTGCCGCACAGCGCGCAGGCACTTGGCAGCAGCGCAGGGGCAGCGGACTGCCAGGCGCGGCGGACCATCTCGGCCCCCCTCGCGGCGCCCATCGCGGCACGCGCGTATACTTGCCGTCCGGCCGCGGCCCATCGGGCGCGGCGGCCGAGTTCGTCCGGCGCGTGCGCCGGTTCCTGGTTTTCTTGCTGCCCTGCCTTTCCGTGTCCCTGCATGCCGCCGATCTCCCCGATAGCTCCGCTGGTAACGATGCCTTTCTGCCGCCCGCGCGCCTGACCCGGCTCGCCTTCGACCGGCGCAGCCGCCAGTTCGGCCAGCTCGACTTCCTGCTGGGCGAGATCGGCCGCCGCATGCAGGAACGCATGGAGGTGATCCGGCTGGCGCCGCAACGCGCGCTGGACATCGGCTGCGGCCATGGCCAGGGGCTGGCGGCGCTGCGCGCCCGCTTCCCCGATGCGCAGATCGCCGGCCTGGACATCTCCGGGGCAATGCTGGCGGAAGCCGGCCAGCGCGACCCGCAGCGCCGTCCGGGCTGGCTCGGCCGCATGCTGGGCAAGCGGCCGCTGTTCGACCTGGTCCAGGGCGATCTTGCCACACTGCCTTTTGCGCCCGCGAGCTTCGATCTGCTGTGGTCTAACCTGGCGCTGCACTGGCATCCGGAGCCGCACCGCGTATTCCCGGAATGGCACCGCGTGACGCGTGACGAAGGGCTGGTGCTGTTCTCGCTGTTCGGCCCCGATACCCTTGGCGAACTGCGCGCGGCCTTCGCCGAAGTCGATGGCGCGCCCCATACGTTGCGTTTTGTCGACATGCACGACATTGGCGACATGCTGGTCCACGGCGGCTGGTCCACGCCGGTGATGGACATGGAAACGCTGACCGTGACCTACGAGTCGCCCGCCACGCTGCTGCACGAGGTGCAGGCCTTCGGCGGCCTGCGCGGCCCGGCCGGCGCGCTGCCGCAGGGCCTGCGCGGCCGCCGCTGGTATCAGGCGCTGACGCAGGCGCTGGAACGGCGCCGCAACGCCGATGGCGTGATCCCGCTGACCTTCGAGATCGTCTACGGCCATGCGTGGAAGCTGCCGGCGCGCGGTGGCCAGGCGCGCGACGACCAGGGCCGCGCCGTGGTGCCGCTGGACCAGATCGGGCGTGCAAAGCCCCGTCGGTCAGGTTAAAACAGAGTTAACTTGCGCGTGCGACAGATTGCCGCAGACTGAGGGCTGGCGCGGCATTCCGGGCTATTTTCCATACACAGAATCGAGCCGCGCGCAAGCGCCCTGGTCAAGGATCGCCCTTGTCCGTGTATAGGAAGCGCCCTATAATGCGCCAGTTTGTCGCAGTGGTCCCCTGGCACAAGAACGTCCTGGTTTTGCACCTGCACTGTGCAGCCCGGGCGCCAACGTCCCGGGTGTGCATCCGATGCAGGGTGGTTGGCGATGCAAGACTTGGGTATCGCATTCCAGACGGCAGGTGGTGACTCCGGCGGAAATCACGACGGACCTCTCCCCGCGCCCCACGACTGGCTGATGAAGCGGAATTGCTCGCTGAGTCCACGCCAGGTCGGCTGGTTTTACCTCTCGATCCTCACTGTCTCGCTTGCCATCGCGTTGTTTTTCGCGTGGCAAGGATCCTGGCTCGTGCTGCCGTTTGCCAGCATCGAGCTGGCCGGGCTGGGGATCGCCCTGCTTGTGTATGCGCGCCATGCGACAGACTATGAGCGCGTCAGCATTACCGACGGCATGCTGGTCGTGGAGACAGCCAGCGGCACGCAGGTGACGCGCCACGAATTCAACCCGCGCTGGGTGCGGGTCGAACTGGGTGAATCGCTCCGCGCGCTGGTGACGCTGCGCTCGGGCGGGCGTGCGGTACAGGTGGGGTGTTACGTGGACCCGTACCGGCGACGCAAGTTCGCGCAGGAGCTCGCAGCGGCCTTGCGCCACCTCTGAGAGAGGGCAGGGGCGGCGGCGGGGGCAGATTTGAATCTGTAAATTGGGTAGATAACAAATGAAAATGTGGAAGAAGGCATCCGCAGTTTGTCTGGCAGGTGCGTCCCTGCTTGCCAGCCACGCGGCGTTCGCGGTCAGCGACATGCCCGGCGGCCCTGCCGTGCGCCAGCTCAACCTGACCGAGCCCGTTACCAAGATCGCCGAACAGATTCACTGGCTGAACTGGATGATGCTGATCATGTGCACGGTGATCTTCGTCGCCGTGTTCGGCGTGATGTTCTATTCCATCTTCACGCACCGCAAGGCCAAGGGCTCCAAGCCCGCTTCCTTCCACGAAAGCATCACGGTCGAAGTGATCTGGACCATCGTCCCCTTCGTGATCGTGATCGCGATGGCGCTGCCGGCCACCAAGACCGTGGTCGCGATGAAGGACACTACCAACTCCGACGTCACCATCAAGGCCACCGGCTACCAGTGGAAGTGGGGCTATGACTACCTGAAGGGCGAAGGCGAGGGCATCTCCTTCGTGTCGACCCTGACCACCCCGCGCGAGCAGATCAACAACGAGCAGCCCAAGTCGAACACCTACCTGATGGAGGTGGACAACGAGCTGGTCGTGCCGGTGAACAAGAAGATCCGCATCGTTACCACCGCCAACGATGTGATCCACGCGTGGATGGTCCCGGCCTTCGGCGTCAAGCAGGACGCGATCCCGGGCTTCGTGCGCGACACGTGGTTCAAGGCCGAGAAGATCGGCGTGTACCGTGGCCAGTGCGCCGAGCTGTGCGGCAAGGAACACGCCTTCATGCCGATCGTGGTGCGCGTGGTTTCCGATGCCGACTACACCAAGTGGGTCGACGGCAAGAAGAAGGAGCTCATGGCCAAGGCCGACGATCCCAACAAGACCTGGACGCTGGACGAATCCAAGGTCCGTGGCGAGAAGGTCTACGCCGCCAACTGCGCGGTCTGCCACCAGCCCAACGGCAAGGGCGGCGGCGCCTTCCCGGGGCTGGACGGCTCCAAGCTGGTCAATGGCCCGAAAGCCGGCCAGATGCACATCCTGCTGGAAGGCAAGGGCGGCATGCCGTCGTGGAAGCAGCTGTCGGACACCGAGCTGGCAGCGGTCATGACCTATACGCGCAACGCCTGGAGCAACAAGACGGGCGAAGTGATCCAGCCGGGCGACTTCGTGGGTGCCCGCGCGGGCAAGTTCCCCGAAGGCGGCGGCGCGGCCGGCGGCGAAGCGCCGAAGGCCGATGCCAAGCCGGCCGACAAGGCTGACAAGCAGGCCAGCCTCGCGGGCAACCGCGTCGCAGGCTGACCCGCTGAAGACAGAACAGGATTAGAGGAGCATTTGCGATGAGTACTGCTACCCCGGACGCACTCGCCCATCCGCACGATCACGCGCATGACGACCACGCGCACGATCACCCGCATGGCTGGCGCCGCTGGCTGTTCGCCACCAACCACAAGGACATCGGCACGCTGTACCTGCTGTTCTCGTTCATCATGCTGCTGTCGGGCGGCCTGCTGGCGCTGCTGATCCGCCTGGAGCTGTTCGAGCCGGGCCTGCAGTTCTTCCGCCCCGAGCTGTTCAACCAGTTCACCACCATGCACGGCCTGGTGATGGTGTTCGGCGCGATCATGCCGGCCTTCGTCGGCTTCGCCAACTGGATGATCCCGCTGCAGATCGGCGCGTCCGACATGGCGTTCGCGCGCATGAACAACTTCAGCTTCTGGCTGATGCCGCCGGCCGCGCTGCTGCTGGCCGGCTCGTTCCTGGCTCCGGGTGGCGCCACCGCCGCCGGCTGGACCCTTTATGCGCCGCTGTCGGTGCAGATGGGCCCGGGCATGGACATGGCCATCTTCGCCATGCACATCATGGGCGCGTCGTCGATCATGGGCTCGATCAACATCATCGTGACCATCCTCAACATGCGCGCCCCCGGCATGACGCTGATGAAGATGCCGATGTTCTGCTGGACCTGGCTGATCACCGCCTACCTGCTGATCGCCGTGATGCCCGTGCTGGCCGGCGCCATCACCATGGTGCTGACCGACCGCCACTTCGGCACGAGCTTCTTCTCGGCCGCCGGCGGCGGCGACCCGGTGATGTACCAGCACATCTTCTGGTTCTTCGGCCATCCCGAGGTGTACATCATGATCCTGCCGGCATTCGGGATCGTCTCGCAGGTGGTGCCGGCGTTCGCCCGCAAGCGCCTGTTCGGCTACAGCTCGATGGTGTACGCCACCGCCTCGATCGCCATCCTGTCGTTCATCGTGTGGGCGCACCACATGTTCACGACCGGCATGCCGGTGACCGGCCAGCTGTTCTTCATGTACGCGACCATGCTGATCGCGGTGCCGACGGCCGTGAAGATCTTCAACTGGATCGCGACCATGTGGCGCGGCTCGATGACCTTCGAGACCCCGATGCTGTTCTCGATCGGCTTTATCTTCGTGTTCACCATCGGCGGCTTTACCGGCCTGATGCCGGCGGTGGCGCCGATCGACATCCAGCTGCAGGACACCTACTTCATCGTGGCGCACTTCCACTATGTGCTGGTGGCCGGCTCGCTGTTCGCGCTGTTCGCGGGCTTCTACTACTGGGGTCCGAAGTGGAGCGGCTTCATGTACAACGAAGCGCGCGGCAAGGTCCACTTCTGGGGGTCGCTGATCTTCTTCAACGTGACCTTCTTCCCGATGCACTTCCTGGGCCTGGCCGGCATGCCGCGCCGCTATGCCGATTACCCGACCCAGTTCACCGACTTCAACGCGATTGCGTCGATCGGCGCGCTCGGCTTCGGCCTGATGCAGGTGTATTTCTTCTTCTTCGTGGTGCTGCCCTCGTATCGTGGCGGCGAGAAGGCCGCGGACAAGCCGTGGGAAGGCGCCGAAGGGCTGGAATGGACCGTGCCGTCGCCGGCGCCGTTCCACACCTTTGAAGTGCCGCCGCAGGTCCGCTAAGCGGCCAGCGTAACAAGGCGTGGTGGCGGCACTGTCCGCCGCCACGCCAGCCAGTCACACAAAATGCAGGCTCCAGACAAAAGCCCATCACACCCGGACCCGAAGGCCGCCAACCGGCGCCTGGGCCTGATCCTGCTGTCGATCGTGGTGGTTTTCTTTTTGGGGTTCTTCGCCAAGATGGTGTTCCTTGGCTGAGGTGGCAGGATAGCGAGATGAGCGTCGACCAGCAGGGCAGGGAAGCGCAGGAAGCGCGGGAAGCCGATAAGCGCTTCAACCGCGGCATGATGGTGCGATTGATCGTGATCGTCGCCGTGATGTTCGGCTTCGGCTATGCGCTGGTTCCGCTCTACAAGAAGATCTGCGACCTCACCGGCATCAACGTGGTGACCACGCGCGAGCTGCATGGCGGCTCGGTGAAGAACACGCAGGTCGACAAGAGCCGCACGGTCACGGTGGAGTTCGACTCCAACGCGCGCGGGCCCTTTGCCTTCCGTCCGGTGAAGAGCAGCATGGAAGTGCATCCGGGCGAGATGATGACCATCGTCTACGAGGTGGCCAACGGGCAGTCGCGCGATATCTCCGCGCAGGCCATCCCGAGCTACGCTCCCAAGCAGGCGACCCAGTATTTCAAGAAGCTGGAGTGCTTCTGCTTCAAGCAGCAGACGCTCAAGGCGAACGAGGCGCGCGAGATGCCGGTGGTGTTCGTGATCGACCCCGCGCTGCCCAAGGATGTGAAGAGCATTACGCTGTCGTACACCTTCTTCGAGGTGGGCACGCCGGTGGCGCAGGCTCCCGAAGGCCAATTGTCGGCACCCGTGACGGTACCGGCGCCGGCGGGCAAGGGCAGCTGAGGCGGAGGGCGCGATGGACGAGCTGAAGGACGCCGTCAAACGCAAGATGTCCTTCGCGCAGACCATGCGCGCTGTGCTCTGGTCGTTTATCGGCCTGCGCAAGGGCGCGGAGCACGAGCGCGACATGGCGCGGCTGAACCCGGTGCATGTGGTCATCGCCGGGCTGATCGCCGCGGCAGTCTTTATCGCGGTGCTGATTGTCATCGTGCGGATGGTGGTCAGCCAGGCGGCAGGGTAGCAAGGCAAGAAGGGTAGGCAACAAGGCAGTCGCAGAAAAACAACCGCGCCGGCGCGGCCGTCCAGAGGAGGCGGGGGGCCCCGGGAAACCGGCACGGATAACGAATACTGAATCAAAGACTCTGAGCTGGAGATAAAAGAATGAGTGCGAATCGCGCAAACGCTCCGTACTACTTCGTACCGGGCCCGTCGCGCCACCCGATCACGGCTAGCTTCGGCCTGCTGATGACAGGTGCGGGCGCCGCCGGTTGGGTAAACGGGCAATCCTGGGCGCCGTACGTGTGCGTCTTCGGCCTGCTGTGGTTCCTGTTCGTGCTCAAGAGCTGGTTCGGCGACGCCATCAGCGAATCCGAAGGCGGGATGTACGGCAAGAACATCGACCTCTCGTTCCGCTGGTCGATGGGCTGGTTCATCTTCTCCGAAGTGATGTTCTTCGCGGCCTTCTTCGGCGCGCTGTTCTATGCCCGCGCCATCGCCATGCCGTGGCTGGGCGACCTGAACAACAAGATCCTGTGGCCCGACTTCGCCGCGGTGTGGCCGAACCTGGGGCCGGCCGGCGTGGTGGAATCGTTCCAGACCATGGGTCCGTGGCCGATCCCGACCATCAACACCGCGCTGCTGCTGATGTCAGGCGTGACCCTGACCTGGGCGCACCACGCGCTGCTGGCCGGCAAGCGCAACCAGCTGATCCAGGGCATGGTGCTGACCATCCTGCTGGGCGCGATCTTCATGTGCCTGCAGGTGTACGAATACATGCACGCCTACCAGGACCTGAACCTGAAGCTGACCTCGGGCATCTACGGTTCGACCTTCTTCCTGCTGACCGGCTTCCACGGTTTCCACGTGACCATGGGCGCGATCATGCTGGCAGTGGTGCTGGGCCGCGTGCTCAAGGGCCACTTCACGCCGGATCACCACTTTGCCTTCGAAGGCGCCGCCTGGTACTGGCACTTCGTTGACGTGGTGTGGCTGTTGCTCTACGTCGTGGTGTACTGGCTGTAAGCTGCCGTACCCGCTGGCACCCCGCAGCGGGGCGCCGGCGCCAACGCAAAAGAGAAACGCCGCAGGAGGCCCGGCAGCCTGCGGCGTTTCTCTTTTGCGTTGGCAACCAGCCAGGTGGCCAGGTCAGGGCGCCATGCGGATGCCCGTGCTGTGGATCCAGCCCATCCAGCTCGAGAACAGGATGAACAGGAACAGCGCCACCGAGAAGCCCACGCGCAGCATCAGCGAGCGCATCATGTTGGGCGTCTTGCCGCGGTCGCGCATCATGAAGAACAGGGCGGAAGCCAGACTGGCGATGATCAGGATGAAGGCGACGATGATGACAAAGCGCATGGCGGGGCGGGTTGGCAGCGGAGCTTGCCGCAGTCTCGTAGTAGTAGTGGCCGCGATGGATGACGGCTCTGCACATTATCGCACCGGCCCCGCATGCATGCCGCAGGGTATGTCGGCGCAATGAAGGCAGGCCGCATACTCGGCGTGCTGCCGCTGGCCGCCGCGCTGGTGGTGGTGGTCGTGACCGCTGCCCTTGGCAACTGGCAACTCAACCGCGCGCACGAGAAGGAGGCGCGCGCCGCGCGGCTCCAGGCGCTGGCGGCACAGCCCCCGGTGGTGCTGGGCACCGCGCCGCTGTCACAAGTTGTGACGGACCGAAGGGTTCGGGTCACGGGGCGTTTCGACGCGGCCCGCACCGTATTGCTGGATAATCGCCCCCACGGCGCCGGCGGCCGCAGTGGCGACAGCCGTGCCGGCTTTCTGGTGGTCACGCCGCTGGTGATCGGTCCGGCACAGGACGGTGCCGGCGCCACGCGGGCGGTGCTGGTGCTGCGCGGCTGGCTGCCGCGCGATGCGCAGGACCGCACCCGGATCGCGCCGTTTCCGACGCCCGCGGGCGAGGTGACCATCGAAGGCACGGCACTGGCAGCCGTGCCGCGGGTCTATAGCCTGGGCCAGGCGGCCAGCGCCGAGGCCGGCAGCAAGATCCGCCAGAACCTGGAAATCGCCGACTACGCCGCCGAAACGAGGCTGGCGCTGCAGCCGCTGGTGGTCGCGCAGCGCAACGATAGCGGCGACGGCCTCGCCCGCGACTGGGCGCCGGCCGATGCGGGCGCGGACCGGCACTATGGCTATGCCTTCCAGTGGTTCGGACTGGCTGCGCTGACGGTGGTATTGGTGGCCGTGCTGGGCTGGCGCGCGCATCGGCGCGCGGCGTCGTCCGCGGCCCGCAACAACGCATGAACGAATGGCAGGTTCGCCCGGGCAGGTCCCCGGACGGTCCCTGACTGCAGATGAACAAGGACAGACGTACTTCCATGGCACAGCAAGACTCCGCCCCGGCGCCCGCCGGGACTCCGGCGAACCCGGCGAACCCGGCGAACCCGGCCTCGCCGCAGGATCCCCGCATCGACGCGCGCACGCGCCGCGGCCGCCTGCAGATGCTGATGCTGTTGCTGGTGTGCGCCTCGCCGGTGATCGCCTCGTATTTCACCTACTACGTCATCAAGCCCAGAGGCGGCGCCACCAACTACGGCGCGCTGGTCGATCCGCAACGGCCGATGCCGCCGGTGCGCGTCACCGACGAGCAAGGCAACGCCGTGCCGCTGGAGCAGTACCGCGGCAAGTGGCTGCTGGTGATGGCCGACCCGTCCGCGTGCGACGAGGCTTGCGCAAAGAAGCTCTTCACCATCCGCCAGATCCGCGCGGGCCAAGGGCAGGACCGCGAGCGCATCGTGCCGGTGTGGCTGATCACCGATGACGGCAAGGTCGACGAGCGCCTGAGCGCCGCCTACAACGAGCCCTACGCCGGCGTGCGCTTCCTGCGCATCGACCGCCAGGTGGCGCAGCAATGGCTGCAGGCCGAACCGGGCAAGCGTGCCGAGGACACCATCTTCCTGGTGGATCCGCTTGGCAACCTGATGATGCGCTTCCCGCAGGACCCGGACCCCAAGAAGCTGAGCGGCGACCTGAAGAAGCTGCTCAAGGTCTCGCGCATCGGTTAAGGGGACGGGCATGCTGCTGCAACTGGCCATCATCGGCGTCCTGATCGCACTGCTGCCGCTGAGCTACGTGCTGGTCAAGGGCGATCGCAACAAGTACCGCAAGCTGGTCTGGATCACCGCGTTCCTGACGCTGGACCTGATCATGTTCGGCAGCTTCACGCGGCTGACCGACTCCGGCCTGGGCTGCCCGGACTGGCCGGGCTGCTATGGACATTCCAACCCGCACGCAGCGATGGAGCCGATCCGCGCGGCCGAGACCGCGCTGCCCAGCGGCCCGGTGACGCTGATGAAGGCATGGATCGAAATGATCCACCGGTACTTCGCCATGGCGGTGGGCGTGCTGATCATCGCGCTGATGGTGCTGGCCTGGGTCAAGCGCCGCGAGCTGAAGCAGTCGCCATGGTTCGCCACCGGCGTGCTGGTGCTGGTGTGCGTGCAGGGTGCGTTCGGCGCGTTCACGGTGACCATGAAGCTGCAGCCGATCATCGTGGTCACGCACCTGATGCTGGGCATGGGTCTGCTGGCCGCGCTGATCCGGCTGGGCTCGCGCAGCGACCCGCCGCACCCGGTGGCACCCCAGGCAGCGCGGCTGCACTGGCCGGTGCGCATCGGCCTGCTGTTGCTGGTGATCCAGATTTTCCTGGGCGGCTGGGTCAGCACCAACTACGCGGTGCTTGCCTGCACCGACTTCCCGCTGTGCAACGGCCAGCTGGTGCCCGAGATGGACTTCCGCCACGGCTTCACGCTGTGGCGCCAGCTCGGCATGACGGCCGATGGCGCCTACATCCCGCACGCCGCCCTGGTGGCGATCCACTGGGTGCACCGGGGCTTCGCATTCGTGGTGCTGGGCTACCTGGCGTGGTTCGGCTTGCGCGCGCGCCGGCTGGAGGGGCTGGACCGGCAGGCAGGCTGGCTGCTGGGCATGCTGGTGCTGCAACTGGCGACCGGGATGTCCAATATCGTGTTCGATTGGCCCCTCGTGGCCGCGGTCGCCCACAACGGCGGCGCGGCGGTGCTCCTGATGCTGCTGGTCCGCCTCCACTACAATATAGGGCTCGCCGGGCTCACACTCGGGGCCGCCCGCGCCACTGCCCCCGCACCGAACGCCGCCCGCGCCACATGAAAGACAAGACCCCTTCCGTGGTTACCGCTACACACCCTCATTCACTGGGCAAGCTGAGCCGGATACGGCACCTGTCCCGGCAATATGCCGCCCTGACCAAGCCGCGCGTGACGCAGCTGGCAGTCTTCTGCGCCATCATCGGCATGTTCCTGGCCACGCCGGGCATGGTGCCGTGGCGCGTGCTGATCGGCGGCGCCGCCGGCATCTGGCTGCTCGCCGGGGCCGCCTTCGCCATCAATTGCCTGGTCGAGCAGAAGATCGACGCGTTGATGCGCCGTACCGCCTGGCGCCCATCCGCCACCGGCGAGATCACCACCGCGCAGACGCTGGTGTTCTCCGCCATCCTGGGCGGCGCCGGCATGTGGATGCTGCACGAATTCGCCAACGATCTGACGATGTGGCTGACCTTCGCCACGTTCCTGGGCTATGCGGTGGTCTACACCATCCTGCTCAAGCCGGCCACGCCGCAGAACATCGTCATTGGCGGGCTGTCCGGCGCGATGCCGCCGGCGCTGGGCTGGGCCGCCGTCGCCGGCGAAGTGCCGGCCGAGGCCTGGTTCCTGGTGCTGATCATCTTTACGTGGACGCCGCCGCACTTCTGGGCGCTGGCGCTGTACCGCCGCGCCGACTACGCCAAGTCGGGCCTGCCCATGCTGCCGGTCACCCACGGCGAGCGCTACACGCTGCTGCATATCCTGCTGTACACGCTGATCATGATCGCGGCGACGCTGCTGCCGTTCGTCTACGGCATGAGCGGCTATATCTACCTGGCGGCCGCGCTGGGGCTGGGTGGTGGCTTCCTCGCCTACGCCTGGAAGATGTACCGCAACTATTCCGACGAGCTGGCGCAACGCACCTTCCGCTTCTCGATCCTGTACCTGTCGCTGCTGTTCGCGGCGCTGCTGGTCGACCATTACTTCAAGTTCGTGCCGCAGGTCTGACCAGTACCGCGACGCAGCGGGCTGCGGCATGTTGCCGCGGCCGGCGCGGCGCGGCGGCGCCATCGGCGATACTGGGTACTTTCGCCGACGTTTCCAACCCTGATCGTTCTACACAAGCTTTCGCGCATGCCCAGACCCGCTCCCGGCCTGTTCTCAGCCTTCCGCCGCTTTTCCGTGCTTGCCGCGCTCGCGCTGGCGCTAGCCGCCTGCGGGCAGCAGAAGGCGTCGTTCCGCAATGTCGATATCAGCGGCGCCGCGGACTTCGGCAAGGATTTCTCGCTCCCCGATCACAACGGCAAAGTCCGCACCATTGCCGACTTCAAGGGCAAGGCCGTGGTGATGTTCTTCGGCTACACGCACTGCCCGGACGTGTGCCCGACCACCATGGCCGAACTCAAGGCGGTGATGGAGCAGCTGGGCCCCGATGCCGACCGGGTCCAGGTGCTGTTCGTCACGGTCGATCCGGAGCGCGACACGCAGGCGCTGCTGGCGCAGTACGTTCCCGCCTTCGACCCGCGCTTCCTGGGCCTGCGCCCGGCCGACGACGCCGCGCTGCAGAAGCTGGCCAAGGACTTCAAGGTGTTCTATGCCAAGGTGCCGGGCAGCTCGCCCAACAACTACACGGTGGATCACTCGGCGGGCAGCTATGTGTTCGATCCGGAAGGCCGGCTGCGGCTCTTCATCCGCCACGGCCAGGGGCCGGAGCCGATCGCGCACGACCTGAAGCAGCTGCTTTCCTGACGCCGGGCAGTGCGGCATAACGCCGCACTGTTGCGATCCCGGACAAAAAAAGCCGGTCCAGATGGACCGGCTTTTTGCATGGGCCGCGCGAGATCAGGCAAATGCCTGCAGCGCCCCTTTCATCTTCTTCATCGCCGCGGCTTCGATCTGGCGGATGCGCTCCGCCGAGACGCCGAACTCGGCGGCCAGCTCATGCAGCGTGGCGCCGCCCGAGCCGTCGTCGGATACGTTCAGCCAGCGCGCCTCGATGATGCGGCGGCTGCGCTCGTCCAGCCGGCCCAGCGCTTCTTCCAGGCCCTCGACCTGCATGCGGTCCTGGCGCTTGGCTTCCAGCACGCGCGTCGGTTCGTTGTGGTTGTCCGCCAGGTAAGCGATGGGGGCGAATTCCTCTTCGCCGTCGTCAACCTGGCCTTCCAGCGCCAGGTCGCCGCCCGACAGGCGGGTTTCCATCTCCATCACTTCTTCCGGCTTTACGTTCAGCTCGCGCGCGACGGCCTCGACCTGCTCCGGCGTGAACGTGTGCGAACCCTGCTTGTGGCTGCGCAGGTTGAAGAACAGCTTGCGCTGGGCCTTGGTGGTCGCCACCTTGACCATGCGCCAGTTCTTCAGCACGTACTCGTGGATCTCGGCCTTGATCCAGTGCATCGCATACGACACCAGGCGTACGCCCTGCTCGGGATCGAAGCGCTTCACGGCCTTCATCAGGCCGATATTGCCTTCCTGGATCAGGTCGGCGTGCGGCAGGCCATAGCCCAGGTACTGGCGGGCGATCGACACCACCAGGCGCAGATGGGACATCACCAGCTGGCGGGCGGCATCGACGGAATCGTTATCGCGCAGGTCGCGCGCCAGGCGCTGCTCTTCCTCCGCGGTCAGCAACGGAATCCGGTGGATAGCCTGGATATAGCTGTCAAGATTGCCGACGGTCGCCGGGAAGGTCAGCGCAAAGCTGTTCCCGCTACGGGGTGCCGTCGGCAGACGGTTGTTCGTCAGGGTTTGGTCGGCAGACAAGACTGCGTTCACTCAATCGCTCCTTTCGCATCCGGCGGATTTGGTTGCCGGGTCATGCCTCGCACGTCCCGTACGTCTTGATGGGAACGGCGGCGGCACTGCAACGCATCTTAGCACTCCAACCGGGTGAGTGCTAATTGGAGTCCCAATGGCCTTGATAGTTCCCGTCGATGGATTTATCGCACCGCATAGCGAAGTCGCTATTAAGCGGCGCCGGGGATACTCGCGGCTGGAGACACTTCTGTTAGAGCGAATGCGTGCCCGCCGGTTCTGCACGCCGGTGGAATGATTCGTTGCGCCAACGGCTACACTCGACGCAAGCGGCGGCAAGCTGGCATGCTTGCCGGCCTCTCTCATACCCGGAGGAGTTATGTCTGCTATCGAACACTTGTTGAAGCCGCATGTGCGCGACCTGGGCGATTTCACCGTGCGCCGGTTGCTGCCGGCCGCCGCGACCCAGACGGTCGGGCCATTCATCTTTTTCGACCATATGGGGCCGGTGCAGATGCCGCCGGGGGAGGGGGCCGATGTGCGCCCGCATCCGCATATCGGGCTGGCGACTGTCACTTACCTGTTCGAAGGCGAGATCATGCACCGCGACAGCCTGGGCAGCGAGCAGGCGATCCGGCCGGGCGACGTCAACTGGATGACTGCCGGCCACGGCATCGTCCATTCGGAGCGCTCGCCCGATTCCGCGCGCGCCGACGGCGCGCGCCTGCACGGCATCCAGACGTGGGTGGCCCTGCCGAAGTCGCACGAAACCGCCGAGCCGTCCTTTTTCCACCATCCCGCGGCAACGCTGCCGCGCATCGAGCAGCCGGGGGTGCGCATGGTGGTGATCGCAGGCGATGCCTTCGGCAAGACTTCGCCGGTCAAGGTCTTCAGCCGCACCCTGTACGTGGCGATCGAACTGGACGCCGGCGCGAGCGTGGAAATTCCGGCCGAGCATGCGGAGCGCGGTATTTACCCCGTGGACGGAGCGGTGGCGCTGGACGGCGAGCCCCTGCCGGCCGAGCACATGGTGGTGCTGGCACCCGGGCAGCCGGCCACGCTGATGGCGACGGCGCCGTCGCGCGTGATGCTGCTGGGCGGCGATGCCACCGACGGCCGTCGTTTTATCTACTGGAATTTCGTGGCCAGCAGCAAGGAGGCCATCGAGGCCGCCGCCAGGCGCTGGGAGGACGACCAGTTTCCGCGCGTGCCGGGCGACGAGCGCGAGCGCATCCCGCTGCCGGCGCGCAAGCCCTGAAAGGGCGGTCCGGGCTCAGACCGCAGCGCTCGGATCGCGCTCAGACCGGACTCGCCCAGGTGACGCGGGTGCCCAGCTTCAGGCACTCGCGGATGGCTTCTACCTGCGTGGCAATGGGCGCCGGTACTGCCACGGCGCCATCGAGCACGCGCCGGATCCATGCCGCGGTCAGGCCGGCATCGTTGCCGGGCGGCAGTTCCGGCACTTCCGCCAGCGACCCGCCGGCGGGGTCCACCAGCGTCTGCTGGTGCCCTTCATGCAGCCAGTCGATGCGGCTGTTGCGGCGCGCATCGGCGACCACTTCGCCCTCGGTGCCGCGTGCCAGCAGCACGTTGGCCGGCTCGCGCGAGAAATAGTCCGTCAGCGTCTCGCGGTATTCCGGGTGGGTATAGCTGTACAGCCGCAATGCCTCGGTCGGCGCGTGCTCGCCCACCGGCTGCAGCATCTTGGCCACGGTATGCGACGAGTTGCGCAGGCCGATCACGGTGCGCCGTTCCAGCAGCTGCGACAGGCCGGGCGACAGCACATCGACCGGCAGCACCGCCAGCGGCCCGTCGCCGCCAGTCTCGCGCAGGCGTGCCGAGGCTTCGGCCGTGCTCGCGCACAGGGGAATGCCCAGCGCCTCGAACAGGGTCATGCTGGTGACGCGGTCATTGAAGACGCGCGTCCCGTGCACCAGTACGGGGATGCCGTCGCGCGCCAGCAGCAGCGCCAGCAGCGGCACCAGGTTGGGCTGCTTGCGTGCGCCGTTGTAGCTGGGGATCACCACCACCGGACGCTCGGGCGGCGCGGGCAGCGGCTGGCAGTGTTCATGGGCCGCCTCGAGCATGCCGGCCAGCTCGTGCGGGGCCTCGCCCTTGATGCGGTAGGCCATCAGGATCGCGCCCAGTTCGAGGTCGGACACGCGCCCGGCCAGCATCGCGCCGAACAGGGTCTTGGCATCGTCGCGCGGCAGCGCGCGCGCGCCGTTGACGCCACGGCCGACCTCCTTGATATACCGGGCGGCGGGGAACGGGTTGGCTGGCGTGGTCATGGCGGCGTGGGGAGGAGTCTGTTCTGGGTTCATGATAGCGGAGCAGCGCCGTCGCGCCCATCGCCGCTGATGGGCGCGACGGCGGGGCGCACGCTCAGGCCGCCTCCTGGAGCGCGGGATTGCGCTGCTTGCGGTAGAGAAAGTCGAGCACCGCGGTACGGCAGGCGTGGTAGTCCTTGTCGTCGGCCAGCGCCACGCGGTCGCGCGGACGCGGCAGGTCCACCCTGAGGATCTCGCCGATGGTGGCGGCCGGGCCGTTGGTCATCATCACGATGCGGTCGGCGAGCAGCACGGCCTCATCCACATCGTGCGTGACCATCACCACCGTGCTGCGCGTGCGCGCCACGATCTTGATTAGCTCGTCCTGCAGGTGGGCGCGCGTCAGCGCATCGAGCGCGCCGAAGGGTTCGTCCATCAGCAGAACCTTGGGTGCCATCGCCAGCGCGCGGGCAATGCCGACGCGCTGCTTCATGCCGCCGGAAATTTCGTGCGGGTACTTGCCCTCGGCGTGCGTCAGGCCCACCAGCGCCAGCGTCTCGTGCGTGCGCGCTTTCAGCTGAGCCTTGCCCTCGCAGGCGCCGAACACGCGCTCCACGCCCAGGTAGACGTTCTCGAAGCACGTCAGCCAGGGCAGCAGCGAATGGTTCTGGAACACCACCGCGCGCTCCGGCCCCGGTCCGGCAATCTCGCGCCCGGCGCAGATCAGCGCGCCGGTGGTCGGCGTGGCCAGCCCCGCGATCAGGTTCAGCAGCGTGGACTTGCCGCAGCCGGAGTGGCCGATCAGCGTGATGAACTCGCCCTCGGCGATCTGCAGGTTGATGTCGCGCAAGGCCACGAACGGCCCTTTGCGCGTCTTGAAGGTCTGTCCGATGTTCTCGATGCTGACGAACTTGTCCATGGCGTCTCTCCCTCGCTCTTAGTTGGCGCCGTAGCTGAAGCGCCGTGCCAGTGCCAGCAAGGCATGCTCGAGCATCAGGCCGATGATGCCGATCACGAAGATCGCGATCACGATGTGCTCCACCTTCAGGTTGTTCCACTCGTCCCACAGCCAGAAGCCGATGCCGGTGCCGCCGGTGAGCATCTCGGCCGCGACGATCACCAGCCACGCGGTGCCGATGGACAGCCGCACGCCGGTCAGCATGTAGGGCAGAACCGCGGGAAACAGCACCCGCGTGAACACCTTCCATTCCGACAGGTCGAGCACGCGCGCGACGTTCAGGTAGTCCTGCGGCACGCGCGTGACGCCCACGGCGGTGTTGATCACCATCGGCCAGATCGAGCAGATGAAGATGGCCCAGATCGCTGCCGGGTTGGCGGCCTTGAACAGCAGCAGCCCGATCGGCAGCCAGGCCAGCGGCGAGACCGGCCGCAGCAGGCTGATCACCGGCGACGCCATCGCGTTCAGGAACGCAAAGCGCCCGATCAGAAATCCCGCCGGGATGCCGATCACGGCGGCCAGGCCGAAGCCCGCGGCCACGCGCGCCAGCGACGCCAGCACGTTCCAGCCGATGCCCTGGTCGTTGGGGCCGTTGCGATAGAACGGATCGGAGAACAACGGCACTGCCGCGCTCCACGTTGCGCCCGGCGTCGGAATTGCCGGGATCAGTGTGGCGATGCCGTGCCAGGCCAGCACGAACAGCGCAAAGCCCAGGACCGGCGGCACGGCCTTGAGCACCAGCGCGCCGAGCATGTCCTGGCGTTGTGCGCGCCGTTCCTGCGCGGTGATTTCCAGCTCGCGCCGCCGTGCGCGTTCCTTGGTGTCGGTGTCGGCGGCGGCATTGGAGGCATTGGCGCCTTCAGGCGCGGTGTGGGCGATGGCATTCACGTCGGGCTCCATTATCCAGGGGCGCTGCAGATCAGTGGGATGGTGGCGGCCTGGCGTCAAGCGTTCTGCGCGCCGGCCTTGATCTTGAAGCCGTCGGCATACGCCTTCGGGTCCTTCGTGGCATCCCAGACCACGCCGTCAATCAGCTTCGCGGTACGGAAGTCGCTCTTGGGCAGCGGCACCTGTGCCGCGGTGGCGGCCTGTTTGAAGATGTCGATGCGGTTGACCTGCTTCGCCACGGCAAGGTAGTCGGGGTGATCCTTGAGCAGGCCCCAGCGCTTGTGCTGGGTCAGGAACCACATGCCGTCGGACAGGAACGGGTAGTTGGCGCTGCCGTCCTGGTAGAACTTCATCGCATCGGGGTCGTCCCAGGTCTTGCCCAGCCCGTTGCTGTAACGGCCGAGCATGCGGTCCAGGATGATGTCCATGTCGGTGTTGACGTAGGACTTGGCGGCGATGGTCTCGGCGGTCTTGCGGCGGTTGGAGGCCGAAGCGTCGATGAACTTCGATGCTTCCAGCACGGCGGCCACCATCGCGCGCGCGGTGTTGGGGTACTTCTGCACGAATTCCGCGGTAGTGCCGAGCGTCTTCTCCGGATGGTTCTTCCAGATCGACTGCGTGGTCTCGGCGGTAAAGCCGATCTTGTCGGCGATGGCGCGCGCGCCCCAGGGCTCGCCCACGCAGAAGCCGTCCATGTTGCCCACGCGCATGTTGGCCACCATCTGCGGCGGCGGCACGGTGATCGCCTTGGCGTCCTGCATCGGGTTGATGCCGTTGGCCGCGAGCCAGTAGTACAGCCACATCGCGTGCGTTCCGGTGGGGAAGGTCTGCGCGAAGGTGTAGTCGCGCTTTTCCCTGGCCATCAGCGCCTTCAGGCTGGCGCCGTCGCGCACGCCTTTTTCGGCCAGCTTCGACGACAGCGTGATGGCCTGGCCGTTCTGGTTCAGGCTCATCAGCACCGCCATGTCTTTTTTGGGGCCGCCGATGCCGAGCTGAACGCCGTAGATCAGGCCGTACAGCACGTGCGCGGCGTCGAGCTCGCCGTTGACCAGCTTGTCGCGCACGCCGGCCCACGAGGCTTCCTTGGTCGGCGTGATCTTGATGCCGTATTTCTTGTCGAGGCCGAGCGTGGACGCCATGACCACGGAAGCGCAGTCGGTCAGCGGGATGAAGCCGATGCGCACGTCGGTCTTCTCCGGGGCGTCCGAGCCCGCCGCCCACGCCCCGGCGCGCACCAGCGGATCGACCAGCGTCATCACGCTGGCGCCGGCGATGGTCGCCAGCGCGCGGCGGCGGCCGCTGCTGGCCGGCACCGCGTCGGCTGCGGCCGCGGAGGCGGCTTCAGAGGCGTTCACCGCCGCGTGCAGCGGCTTGGCAATCCTGAGGCGAGAGGGCATTGCGAAACTCCAAGAAAAAAGCGTCCCCGTCCGCGGCCGGCTTCGCAAGAAGTCCGGTACGGTGCAGGGACGCCGTTGTCCATGGCGTGACGCAGCCTGCGTTGGCTGTGTCCGCCCAAATTGTGATCGGCCGCCTTTGGCCGATGCCTGCATATCGCAAGGCGTGTGCCAGCCTGTGCGGTGCAGCATTTCGGGGCGGATCGTGACGACGGAGGTGACGCATCGTGACGAAATGAGCGGGCAAGGTGCGTGCGCCGGCTGCGCTGCCACATCGCGGGGCAGCGCCGGGGACGGCCGTGCGGGAGGGGTTCGCTTTGGGGCGGCGCCAGTTTCGTGCATTGCACCAGCCGCGGGCCGTCGCGCCCCGCGGCTGGCAGGCGGGCGCTCAGCCCATGACGTCGATCACGCGCTGGGCGGCATCGACCAGCTTCAGCCCGCGCTCCATCGCCATGCTGCGCAAGCGCTTGTAGGCCTCGTCCTCGCTGATGCCGCGCGCCTGCATCAGCAGGCCCTTGGCGCGCTCGACCACCTTGCGCTCGGCCAGCTTGAGGCGGGTGGCGTCGAGCTCGGCGCGCAGCTGCTGGTCCAGCTCGAAGCGGGCGTAGGCGACGTCGAGCACGGTCTTGACGCGCTCGGCGCGCAGGCCGTCGACGATATAGGCCGTGATACCGGCCGACAGCGCGGCCTTGATGCGCTGGCTGTCATCGTTGTCGGTGAACAGCACGATGGGCCGCGGCGCATGCTGGGTCGAGACGCACACGTGCTCGATGGTGTCGCGCGCGGCCGACTCCGAGGCGATGATCAGCATGTCGGGCTGAGTCGCGGTGATCACGTCCGGCAAGTGCAGGTCGGCATCGACGATCTGGATCTCGCTGAAACCCGCGCTGACCAGTCCGTTGCGGATGGTCTCGACGTTGAGTGGGTTACCGTCAAGGGGATCGCGCACCAGCAGGATACGCAGCGCCCGACCGGCGGCGGGGGCAGGCGTCGATGGCGATGGGGGCGGATGGCGTCGGGTCATGGCTTCATTCTGTTGCAGTGCGCCATGCAAGATTCGCGCCGGGTGCGGGGCGGACCACGCCGCACTGCCGTGGTGCAGTGCGGTCGCGGGCCCGCCTGGATTCATTGTATGCCGTCGTACGCAGCCCACCGCGCGCGGTGTATCCTGTTGCCCTGCCGCGCCGGGGGCGTCTGCTGGCGACGCCGCGATGCACATCCTCGCATCCCGTGCCGCGGAACCGATCAGAAAAATTCTGGAGAGATGCATGACCGAATTCGTGTTCGCCCCGCCGGCCCCTGTTGGCGTGCCGGTGCGTGGCAGCGACGCTAGCTTCCCGGTCCGCCGCGTGTACTGCGTCGGCCGCAACTATGCTGCCCATGCCCGCGAAATGGGCTCGGACCCCGACCGCGAACCGCCGTTTTTCTTCTGCAAGCCGTCCGATGCGGTCAGCTATGTCGCCGATGGCACCGAAGGCGCGTTCCCGTATCCGCCGGGCACCAGCAACTGCCACTATGAAGTGGAGCTGGTAGTGGCGATCGGCACGGGCGGTCGCGACATCCCGGTGGAAAGCGCCGCGCAGCACGTGTTCGGCTACGCCGTGGGCCTGGACATGACGCGCCGCGACCTGCAGAACGAATCCAAGAAGACCGGCCGCCCCTGGGAAACCGGCAAGGCCTTCGACAAGTCCGCGCCGATCGGCCCGATCGTGCCGGTCTCGGCCATCGGCCACCCGCAGAAGGGCGAGGTGACGCTGTCGGTCAACGGCGTGGAAAAGCAGCGCGGCGACCTGTCCGACCTGATCTGGTCGGTGCCGGAGATGGTGTCGTACCTGTCCAAGCTGTTCGAACTGCAGCCGGGCGACCTGATCTTCAGCGGCACGCCCGAAGGCGTGGGCGCGGTGGTCAAGGGCGATGTCATGCAGTGCCACATCGGCGGCGTGGGCGACCTCACCATCAAGGTAGTCTGATCCGATGCTCAAGCTTTACAGCTACTTCCGCAGCTCGGCCTCGTTCCGCGTGCGCATCGCGCTGGAACTGAAGGGGCTGCCGTACGAATATGTGCCGGTGCATTTGCTCAAGGACGGCGGCCAGCAGCTCAAGCCCGAGTTCCGCGTGGTGAACCCAGACGGCCTGGTGCCGGCGCTTGCCGACGACGGCAACGTGCTGCAGCAATCGCTGGCCATCGTTGAATACCTGGATGAAGTCCATCCCGAGCCGAAGCTGCTGCCCGGCACGGCGCTGGACCGCGCCTATGTGCGCGGGCTGGCGCAGGAAATCGCGTGCGAGATCCATCCGCTGAACAACCTGCGCGTGCTGAAATACCTGAAGCACAAGGTGGGCGTGACCGACGAGGTCAAGGACGCGTGGTACCGCCACTGGATCGAGCTGGGCTTCGAGTCGCTGCAGGCCAACCTGGCGCGCGGCGGCAAGGCGGGGCGCTTCTGCCTTGGCGATACGCCGACGCTGGCCGATATCTGCCTGGTGCCGCAGGTGTTCAATGCGCAGCGCTTCAATGTCGACGTGAGCCGCTACCCGGCGATCGCGAAGATCTATGAGGCCTGCATGGAGATGGAGGCGTTCCAGAAGGCGGAGCCGAAGTCGCAGCCGGACGCGGAATAGTACGTTTATCTGCTGGGGTTTGCTCCCCTCTCCCGCTCGCGGGAGAGGGGCCGGGGGTGAGGGCGGGAGCATCCATGGCCGACGTCCTCGGGGCTAAAACCGAAGGCTTCGCTTGCTGTGATACCCATCTAGCCCACCCCTCACCCCAACCCTCTCCCCATGAGGGGAGAGGGAGAACACCTTGCTTAGGCGAGTTCGGGCGGCTTGGGAGCACCCCAAACCGTTGGCTTTTTGGTTTGGTTTTGGGTGTGGTAGGGTCAGCCCAGCAGCGCTTCGGCGAACTCCTCCGCCCTGAACGGCTGCAGGTCCTCCACCTTCTCGCCCACACCGATAAAGTACACCGGCACCGGGCGCTGGCGCGCGATCGCCGCCAGGATGCCGCCCTTGGCAGTCCCATCCAGCTTGGTCACGATCAGGCCGGTCAGCCCCAGCGCATCGTCGAAGGCGCGGGTCTGCTGCAGCGCGTTCTGGCCGGTATTGGCGTCGATCACCAGCAGCACCTCATGCGGCGCGGTCGGCATGGCCTTGCTGATGACGCGCTTGACCTTCTTCAGCTCCTCCATCAGGTGCAGCTGCGTCGGCAGGCGGCCGGCGGTATCGGCCATCACGATGTCGATGCCGCGCGCCTTGGCCGCATTGACCGCGTCGAAGATCACCGCGGCGGGGTCGCCGCTTTCCTGCGCCACCACGGTGACGTTGTTGCGCTCGCCCCAGATCGACAGCTGTTCGCGCGCGGCGGCGCGGAAGGTATCGCCGGCGGCCAGCAGCACCTTCTGGTCGTAGCGCTGGAAGTGCTTGCACAGCTTGCCGATGCTGGTGGTCTTGCCGGCGCCGTTGACGCCCGCGATCATCATCACCAGCGGCTGTTCGCGGCCCAGCGCCATGGTCTTTTCCAGCGGCCGCAGCAGGTCGGTCAGCAGTGTCTTGAGCGCGGCCTTGACGCCTTCGGCCGATTCGATGCGCTCGGACCTGACCCGCTTGCGCAGCTCGGCCAGCAGGTATTCGGTGGCTTCCACGCCGGCATCTGCCATCAGCAGCGCGGTCTCCAGCTCCTCGAACAGCGCCTCGTCGACCTTGACGCCGACGAACAGCGTGCCGATATTGCGGCTGGTCTTGGACAGGCCAGTGCGCAGCCGGTGCATCCATCCCTGCCGGGCTTCGGCGCTGGTGGCGGGTGGAGGGACCAGTTCAAGCGTTTCGATGGCGGGGGCCGGTGCGGACGCCACGGGGGCCGGCGCCGGGGGCGGCACCTGGGCGGGAACCGGTGTCGGCGTCGGGACCGGAGCGGGAGCGGGGACCGGGGCAGGCGCGGGCGTGGGGGTGGGCGCGGGCGACGGGGCTGGCGTCTCGACGGACGCGGGCTCGGCCTTGCGCTTCTTCCAGAAACTAAACATTGGGGAATGGAGTCAATACCGGGGCCGATACCCTGGTGGCACATTGCCGGCAGGCGACCGGTTAATAATCAAGGGCTTACGCTGGCATCGCGAAGGTCGGGGAGAACCCGTTGTGGTCCCGGCCGGCGATTGCGTATAGTTCGCTACATCAGTTCGCTACATGGCTGATCCGCGCGCGCGTGCTGCCCGCGCGGATCGATCGGCAAAATTCTAGCAGACGGGGTCGCATGAACCATTGCGCTGTCCTGACCGTGGCGGGCGCCGAAGGTGCTCAAGCACGCATCCAACGGCACTGCCAGCCTACCTCCTCAACACTTCCCGCCGGCGCAGCGCGCCTGGCGCGGCGCATCGTTCCGGCTCTGGTCCCGGCGTTGCTGCTGGGCCTGATGCCCTGGTCGTTGCCGGCCGGCGCGCAAGGCGTGGTCGGATCGCCGATGCCTTCCGCGCAGACCGCGCCCGCCGGCGCCACCGCGCACGGCACCACCGAATACCGGCTCTCCAACGGCCTGCGGCTGATCGTCAAGGAAGACCACCGGGCGCCCACGGTGGCGCACCAGATCTGGTACCGCGTCGGCGGCATCGACGAAGTCAGCGGCACCACGGGCGTGGCCCACATGCTCGAGCACATGATGTTCAAGGGCACGCCCAAGGTCGGCGTGGGCGAATTCTCCAAGCAGGTGGCGGCACTGGGCGGGCGCGAGAATGCCCTGACCAACCGCGACTTCACCATGTACTACCAGCAGATCGGCAAGCAGTACCTGCCGAAGATGATGGAGCTGGAGGCCGATCGCATGGCCAACCTGATCATCAAGAAGGACGAGTTCGACCGCGAGATGAAGGTGGTGATGGAAGAGCGCCGCCTGCGCACCGATGACTCCTCCCGCGGCACCGTCTACGAGCAACTGCTCGCCACCGTCTATACCGCGGCGGCGTACCGCCACCCGGTGATCGGCTGGATGGACGACCTGGTCAATATGCGCGTCGAGGACGTCAAGGACTGGTACCGCCAGTGGTACGTGCCGAACAACGCGATGGTGATCGTCACCGGCGACGTCAAGGCCGAGGAAGTGCGCGCACTCGCCGAGCGCTACTACGGCAAGCTCAAGCCGCGCACGCTGCCGCTGCGCAAGGATCAGGAAGAGCCGGAGCAGAAGGGCATCAAGCGCATCTGGGTCAAGGCCCCGGCCGAGAACCAGTACATGGTGATGGCATACAAGGTGCCGCGGCTGCGCGATGTCGAGAAGGACGTCGACCCCTACGCGCTGGAAGTCCTGGCGGCAGTGCTCAACGGCTACGACAACGCCCGCCTGACACGCGAGCTGGTGCGCGAGCAGCGACTGGCCGACGATGTCAACGTCGGCTACGACAGCATCAACCGCGGCGAGTCGCTGTTCGTCCTCGACGGCACGCCGGCGACCGGCCACAGCACCGACGAGATCGAGCGCGCGCTGCGCGCCGAGATCCAGCGCATCGCCAAGGAAGGGGTCTCGCCGGAAGAGCTCAAGCGGGTCAAGGCGCAGGTGGTGGCCGGGCAGATCTACAAGCGCGATTCGGTGTTCGGGCAAGGCATGGAGATCGGCGTATCCGAGATTTCTGATATCTCGTGGCGCCAGATCGACCGTATGCTCGACAAGATCAAGGCCGTCACGCCGGCGCAGGTGCAGGCCGTCGCCTCGAAGTATTTCAACGACGACAACCTGACCGTGGCCACGCTGCTGCCGCAGCCGATCGATCCGAACAAGCCCAAGTCCCAGGCCCCGGCGGGCCTGCGCCACTGAGGAATGACGATGTCCCAGTCCGCCACTTCATTCAACGCGCGGCCCCGCACGCTGCGCGCGCTGGCCGGCGCGGCGCTCGGCGCCGCCATGCTGCTGGCCGCACAGTTGGCCCAGGCCGCAATCCCGATCGAGCACTGGACCGCGTCCACCGGGGCGCGCGTGTACTTTGTCCACAGTCCGTCGATTCCTATGCTCGACGTAAATATCGATTTCGATGCCGGCAGCCGCTATGACCCGCCCGGCAAGGCCGGGCTGGCCACGCTGACGGCGGCGTTGCTGGACAAGGGCGCGGCCGCGCAGGACGGCCAGCCGGCCCGCGACGAGGCCCAGATCGCCGACGCCTTTGCCGACACCGGCGCGGCGTTCGGCGGCGCGGCGGGCGGTGACCGCGGCGGCATCGGGCTGCGCACGCTGACCGCGCAACCCGAGCTGGACCAGTCGGTGGCGCTGGCGGCGCAGCTGATCAAGGCGCCCACCTACCCGGACGCCGTGGTCGGGCGCGAGAAGCAGCGCCTTATCACCGCAATCCGCGAGGCCGACACCAAGCCGGGCGTGATCGCCGACAAGGCGCTGGCCAAGGCCATGTACCCGGACCATCCCTACGGCATCGCGGCCACGCCGGAGAGCGTGCAGTCGATCACGCGCGATGACGTTGCCAGATTCTGGCGCGACAACTACGGTGCGCAGCGCGCGGTGGTGACGCTGATCGGCGCGATCGACCGCAAGCAGGCCGAAGCCCTTGCCGAGCGGCTGACGAGCGGGCTGCCGCAGGGCAGCGCCGCCCCGGCGCTGCCCCAGGTCAAGCTCAACATCCCGGCCAGCGAACAGCGCCTGCCGCATCCGGCGCAGCAATCGAGCGTGGCCATCGGCCAGCCGTCGATCGCGCGCGGCGACCCCGACTATTTCGCGCTGCTGGTTGGCAACTACGTGCTTGGCGGCGGCGGCTTCAGCTCGCGCCTGACCGACGAGGTGCGCGAGAAGCGCGGCCTGACCTACGGCGTCGACAGCTATTTCGCGCCGTCGAAGCAGCCGGGGCCGTTCGGCATCAGCCTGCAGACCAAGAAGGCGCAGACCGACGAGGCGCTGGCGCTGGTGCGCCAGGTGCTGGCGCGCTTTGTCGCCGAAGGGCCGACCGACAAGGAGCTGCGCGCGGCCAAGGACAACCTGATCAACGGCTTCCCGCTGCGCATTGACAACAACCGCAAGCTGCTGACCAACGTTGCCAATATCGGCTGGTACGGACTGCCACTGGACTACCTGGACACCTGGACCGCGCAGGTCGGCAAGGTTACCCGCGAGCAGGTCCGGGCCGCCTTCCAGCGCCATGTGCGCCCGGACGGCATGGCCACGGTAATCGTCGGCGGCCCAGTGGGCAGCACGCCGACCGCGTCACGGCAGTGATGCACGCGCCGCACGGCGAGGGGCGGCGTATGCGCGCCGCCCCTCGCGCGGCTGCGGCGAACCGTCCCGCAGGCTCTACAATCACGGGATGAATTCGCGTTCCCGATTGCCTTCGCCCGCTCCCGGCGGGCGTACTCCTTCCTCCGCGCCGGCCGCCGCTGCCGCCGGCGGACGTTCTCCCGCAGCGCCTCCGCGCCCGGTGCCGCGCCAGGCGCCGTCCCAGGTCCGCATCATCGGCGGGCGCTGGAAGCGCACACTGCTGCCCGTGCCTGACTCGCAGGGTTTGCGCCCGACACCCGACCGCGTGCGCGAGACCTTGTTCAACTGGCTTGGCCAGGATCTGTCGGGGCTCGCCTGCCTGGACCTGTTCGCCGGCTCCGGCGCGCTCGGCTTCGAAGCCGCGTCGCGCGGTGCGGCCGCGGTCACGCTGGTAGAGTTCAATGCCCGCGTGGCCAAGCAGCTGCGCGACAACCAGTACCGGCTCAATGCCAGCCAGGTGCGCGTCGTCCAGGGCGATGCCTTTACGGTCGCGGCGCAACTGCCCGACGGCGGCTTCGACGTGGTGTTCCTGGACCCGCCCTTTGCCGAGGACTGGATCGGCCCGTCGCTGGAGCACGCCGCGCGGCTGCTGCGGCCCGGTGGCGCCGTCTATGTCGAAACCGACCATGCGCTGACCGGCGCCGACGCCCCGGTCCCGGCATCGCTTGAGATCGTGCGCCATGCGCGCGCCGGCGCGGTGCATTTCCATTTGCTGCAGCATCGCCAGCACCGACAGCACGGTAGCGGCGCGGATTGACGGCCCGCGCCGGCGTTGCCCGAAGCACCTGTTTCGTCATGGGCTAAGGGCGCCTTTCCGATTGCAAGACGGATTCGTGGGTGCAGTGCCGCAAAACGGCGTGCCGCACGCCTTCCAAGCGGCGCATTTAGGGTTACACTACGCCGCTGTCACAACGCTCGCGACGCAGCACCCGCGCCGGTCCGGCCGGCGAACGAGGCGGCCACAACGGCCGGCAGCGGGCAGATCAAGGAGGAAGTATGGTCATCGCGGTCTATCCCGGCACCTTCGATCCAATGACCCGGGGACACGAGGATCTGGTCCGCCGTGCGTCGAACATCTTCGACGAACTGGTGGTCGGCGTGGCGCACAGCCCCAACAAGCGCCCGTTCTTTTCGCTCGATGAGCGCATCGGCATTGCCCGCGAAGTGCTTGGGCACTATCCAAACGTCCGTGTGGAAGGATTCGCCGGGCTGCTCAAGGACTTTGTGCGCAAGAACAATGCGCGCGTGATCGTGCGCGGCCTGCGCGCGGTGTCCGACTTCGAATACGAATTCCAGATGGCGGGCATGAACCGCTACCTGCTGCCCGACGTGGAAACCATGTTCCTGACCCCGTCGGACCAGTATCAGTTCATCTCCGGCACCTTCGTGCGCGAGATCGCGGTACTGGGCGGCGATGTCAGCAAGTTCGTGTTCCCGTCGGTGGAACGCTGGCTGCAAGAGAAAATCGCCAAACCGGAATAAAATACGGCTTCAGACACGTCAGACCGCGGCCAGTCGGGCGCGGGCGTGTCCGCAGGAAGGAAACACCATGGCGCTGATGATCACCGACGACTGCATCAACTGCGACGTTTGTGAACCCGAGTGCCCGAACGAAGCCATTTCGATGGGGCCCGAGATCTATGAAATCGACCCCAACAAGTGCACCGAGTGCGTCGGGCACTTCGACGAGCCGCAATGCCAGCAGGTCTGCCCGGTCGCCTGCATCCCCAAGGATCCGAACCGCGTGGAGTCGCAAGACGTGCTGATGCAACGCTACCGGTTGCTGACCGCGGCCAAGCACACGGCCTGATCCGCTGACCGTCGGCCGGTACTGCACCACGTCGCACTGCACTCAGAGGTAAAAAAAGCCCCCGTCACCGCAAGGTGGCGGGGGCTTAACTTTTCCCCAGTTACTACGGTACTACGGCACTACTCGGTTACGCACCCATCGGCTTGCCGTCCGTGCGGCGCACGACGATGGTCGACGAGCGCGGCGGCTTGGCGGCGTCCGGCCACTGGCCGGTCGGGTGCTGGATATTGATGAAGCAGGTGGTCAGGTCCGGCGTGTAGGCGATGCCGGTGATCTCGCAACCGGTCGGCCCGACCAGGAAGCGCTTCGACTGCCCCGTCGGCGAGATGTAGTACATGCTGTTGTTGCCGAAGGTGTTGGTGTAGGTCGAACTGGTGCTCGAGTCGGTCTGCACCCACAGGCGGCCCTTCGGGTCCACGCGCAGGCCGTCCGGGCTCGAGAACGTATCGCCGTTGATGTTGCCCTTCAGGTTGTCCGTGGCCAGCGACGGGTCGCCGGCCTGCAGCAGGATGCTCCAGCTGAAGGTGGTGGCCAGCGGCGAGTCGCCGGCTTCCTTCCACTGGACGATGTGGCCGTGAAGGTTCTGCACGCGCGGGTTGGCAGCGTCGGTTTGCTGGCGGCCGCTGTTGTTGGTCAGCGTGCAGTAGACGGTCTTGTCCAGGCCGACCGTGATCCATTCCGGGCGGTCCATCAGCGTGCCGCCGGCCACGCGCGCGGCCGCCTTGGTGTTGACCAGCACATCGGCCTGCGTGGCGAAGTCGACCGTGGTCGGTGCCGGCGAGGTGGCGGACTGGGTCCAGTTGCCCGGATCCGAGGCGCCAACGGTCAGGCCGTTCTTGCCTTGCGTCAGCTCGACCCACTGCCCACTGCCGTCGGCGTTGAACTTCGCTACGTACAGCGTGCCGCTGTCCAGCAAGTTGGCATTGGCAGCGCGGTTGTTCGGATCGAACGCCGTGGCCGGAATGAACTTGTAGATGCAGCCCGGCGTGCCGTCGTCGCCCATGTAGAAGGCGACCCGATTGCTGGCATCGGTCATAAAGGCGACGTTTTCATGGTCGAAGCGGCCCATTGCCGTGCGCTTGGCCGGCGCGCCCAGCGTGCCATACGGGTCGATCTCGACGACCCAGCCGTAGCCCTTCTCGTCCTGGGTCGTATCCAGGTAGTTGTCCGTGCTTTCTTCGCAGGTCAGGTAAGTGCCCCAGGGCGTGTACCCGCTGGAGCAGTTGTTGAGCATGCCGACCACGGTCGAGCCCACCACCGGAGCGGCCGGACCGCCCACGCGGTACAGCGTGTTGCCGGTGTAGCGCTTGTTGTAGATCGAGTCGCGCTTGACCTGCCACTTGCCGCTGGCAGCCAGTTCGACCTCGATCACCGAGATGCCGACCGCCGACAGCGCAATGCGCTTCTGCTCGGGGCTGGCCGTGGCTTCGGCATAGGTGCCACCGGCGAACAGGATCTTGTAGTCCGGCAGTTCGTGGTTGATGGCGAGCAGGCCGCCCTTCTGCGGATCGACACCCGACAGCGCGAAGAAGTGCATGCCGTCATGGTTGCCGCCGGCCTGGCGCTCGGTTTCGGCCGACGACTGGAACGCGCCGGCATAGCCGGTGGCGCCGGCCTCGACCGGATCGCCTGCGGAAAACAGCACGTCGACGCTGTAGCCGTTCGGCACGGCCACCGTGTCTGCGGTCGACTTGGCGACCGGCTCGAAGGTGACCTCATAGCTCGGCGTGACCGGGGCAGGTGCCGGCGCGGGCGCGGGTGCAGGTGCAGGTGCAGGTGCAGGTGCGGGATCGTCGTCGCCGCCGCAGGCGGCCAGCAGGCCGCTGCCGAAAGCGGAGAACAGCGACAGGCCCACGCCGCCGCGCAGCACCCGGCGTCGGGCCGGGTTGGCCGCAACAATGTCTTCCAGCCGCTGGCCGGGCACGTCAACGTCAGGCTTTGCAGCACGGGCGGCGGCGCGCGCTTCGTCGGTCAGGTAAGACATGGGCTTTCCTCTCTTGTGGGTTTGTCATGCGCGCTGGCTACGCTGTGATGCCGGCGCGGTGGAAACCCGCAATGTAGTGACTGCCCGTGGACATTTGATGACAGCTTGTCTGCAAGATAAGAGTTGCAGCCCATCAACGACAAACGGGCCGCGTGTGCGGCCCGTGTCACATGGATGTCGCGGGACTGTGCCTGCGTCGCCCGCCGTCAGCGCGTGGTGTGCAGCTGCGCCATCGCGCGTTCGGCATCGCCGCGCGCCAGCAGGCCAAGCGGATCGATGCTGCGGTCGATGGCCGCGTCGATCGCTTCCTGCTCCTCTTTGCGCGGCGGCTTGAGCACGAAGTTGACCACGTCCTCGCGGCCCGCGCCGGCGCCGCCGGGCGCATTGCGCGGATGGCCAACGCCGATGCGCAGGCGCCAGTAATCCTGCGTGGTCAGGTGGGCCGAGATGTCCTTGAGGCCGTTGTGGCCGCCCGCGCCGCCGCCGCGCTTGAGCTTGACGGTGCCGGACGGCAGGTCCATCTCGTCATGGGCGACGACGATCTCGTCCGGCAGGATCTTGTAGAAACGTGCCAGCGAGACCACGGACAGCCCCGAGCGGTTCATGAAGGTCGACGGCTTGAGCAGCCAGATGTCCTGGTCCCACAGCCGCGCGCGCGCGGCCAGCCCGTGAAAGCGGCCTTCCACGCGCGGCGTGGCGCCGCCCATGCGGGCCAGCTGGTCCACCAGCCAGAAGCCGGCGTTGTGGCGGGTGGCCTCGTATTCCGCACCGGGATTGCCGAGGCCGACGATGAGCTTGATCATGCGATTGACTGAGTCGTTGGCGCGCAGGGCTGCGCCACAGGCGCCAAGGATACCGAAAATCCAGCCAGATGCCGGTTCGGCAGGGTCGAAAAAAAACCGCCGCGAAGGGCGGCGGTTTTCTCCGTGGCGAGGCGCGGAAGCCGCGCCCGCTGCAGCAGCAGCTTAGGCAGCCGGCGTTTCGCCTTCGCCCTCGGCAGCGCCTTCGGCGGCCGAAGCAGCGCCAGCCGGCAGCGAGATGCTGGCGATGGCGGGGTTGTCGTCACCGTGGGTGATGACGGTCACGCCCTTCGGCAGCTTCAGGTCGGCGAGGTGCAGGGTCTGGCCCAGTTCCATCGCGCCGACGTCCACTTCGATGAACTCAGGCAGGTCGGCCGGCAGGCACGACACTTCCAGGTCGTTGACGATGTGGTTGACCAGGCCGTGGCCCAGCTTCACGCCAGGAGCGGTTTCCTGGTTCATGAAGTGCAGGGGCACCTTGACGTGGATCTTGTCGTTGGCCGACACGCGCTGGAAATCGACGTGCAGCACCAGCGGCTTGAACGGGTGCATCTGGAATGCGCGCAGCAGGGCCTTTTCCGACTTGCCAGCAACTTCCAGGTCCAGGATCGACGAGTGGAACGCTTCCTTCTTCAGGGCGTGCCACAGCGCGTTGTGATCCAGTTCGATCATCTTCGGCTCGGCGGCGCCGCCGTAGATGATGCCGGGGGTCTTGCCCGAATTGCGCAGGCGGCGGCTCGCACCCGTACCCTGTACGCTACGCTCGAAAGCGACAACTTTCATGATGACTCCAAAGTAAAGAAGGCTGTCCGCGACCAGACAGCCTCGTTGCGGCGCAAACAAGAGAATCAGCGCCGATCAAGTCACGTTGGCCGCCGCAATACGGCGGCCAACGCAGCAAAGCTTTAAATTCTATCAGGAACCCGCAAACAGCGACATGATCGAGTCGCCCTTGACGATGCGGGTGAAGGTCTCGGCCAGCAGCGGGGCGGTCGAGAGCTGGCGAATCTTGCCGCACTTGGCTGCTTCTTCGGACAGCGGGATGGTGTCGCACACCACCACTTCGTCCAGCGACGAGTCGGCGATGCGGGCGGCGGCGCCGCCGGACAGCACCGGGTGCGTACAGTATGCAAACACCTTCAGCGCACCACGTTCCTTCAGCACCTGGGCGGCCTTGCACAGCGTGCCGCCGGTGTCGATCATGTCATCCATGATGACGCAGTTGCGGCCTTCGACTTCACCGATGATGTTCATCACCTCGGCCACGTTAGCCTTGGGACGGCGCTTGTCGATGATCGCCAGGTCGCAGTTCAGTTCCTTGGCCAGCGCACGCGCACGGACCACGCCGCCGACGTCCGGCGAGACCACCAGCAGGTCGCCGTAGTTCTTCTCGCGCAGGTCGCCCAGCAGTACCGGCGATGCGTAGATGTTGTCGACGGGAATATCGAAGAAGCCCTGGATCTGGTCGGCGTGCAGGTCCATCGTCAGCACGCGCTCGACACCGGCCACTTCCAGCATGTTGGCCACGACCTTGGCCGAGATCGCCACGCGCGCCGAACGCGGGCGGCGGTCCTGGCGGGCATAACCGAAGTAGGGCATGGCGGCGGTGATGCTGCGTGCCGAGGCGCGCTTGAGCGCGTCGACCATCACCATCAGTTCCATCAGGTTGTCGTTGGTCGGCGCGCAGGTGGACTGCAGCACGATGACGTGCTTGCCGCGAACGTTTTCCTGGATTTCAACCTGGACTTCACCGTCGGAGAAACGACCAACCTGGGCCTTGCCCAGCGGAATGCCGAGGTGCTGTACGACAGCCTCCGCGAGTTTGGGGTTGGCGTTGCCGGTAAATACCATCAAGCCTTCGCTGCTCATTCGGGGCACCTGTCTTGCTGCTGGGGGAGCTTGGTGTCACCGGCGAAGCCGGTGACTTGGAAGATATCGTGTTCCGTTAGGACACTATAGGAAGTAATGGCAGGGGAAGAAGGATTCGAACCTTCGAATGCCGGAATCAAAATCCGGTGCCTTGACCAACTTGGCGACTCCCCTACACAACCGGGCCGTTCTTCGTGGTACCAATCTGCCGTACCGCGCCGAACGATAATTTGCTATGCGAGCGCTGCGAGCGGGTGATTTGCCAGACTCCTGACACACCTGCCGTCCCATTCGGGAGGCAACCTTTCCAAAACCTGCTGCGCTGTCTTTGCGTCAGAAAAACGCGCAAACACGCAGGCTCCGGAACCGGTCATCCTGGCATGCTGATTGTATTGCTTCAGCCATTCCAGGGCTCGGGCGACTTCGCCGAACTTCGCTGTTGCTATCGGTTCCAGGTCGTTGCGACCGAAATCGAATTTGTTTGTGCGAGCAGCGAAGACCGCAATTATGGAGAGGGGCGTATCCCTTGTCAAGCGCTGGTCCGAAAAAATTTCAGACGTGGGCACATGTTGTTTCGGATGGATGACCACGAACCAGCTTTCGGGCAACTCCACCGGGGTCAGTTGCTCGCCCACGCCCTCGGCGAATGCGTTCCGGCCGAGCACGAACACTGGCACGTCCGCACCCAGCGCCAGGCCGATGCGCATCAGTTCCTCGCGCGACAGGCCCAGGCCCCAGAGGTGGTTCAGCGCAAGCAGCGTGGTCGCGGCGTCCGACGAGCCGCCGCCGATGCCGCCGCCCATCGGCAGCACCTTGTCGATCTCGATGTCGGCGCCGAAGGGGGTGCCTGTAGCCGCCTGCAACGCGCGCGCGGCGCGCACCACGAGGTCGCTGTCGGCGGGCACGCCCGGCACGTCGGTGACGCGCGCCACGACGCCGTCGTCGCGCCGGCGGAAATGCAGCGTGTCGCACCAGTCGACCAACTGGAACACGGTCTGCAGCGTGTGGTAGCCGTCGGCGCGGCGCCCGGTCACGTGCAGGAACAGGTTGAGTTTTGCGGGCGCGGGACAGTCGCGCAGTTCGGCCGGCGGCAGTGCCGGGGTCCGGTCAGGGGTCATGGCGTCTGGGGATCGATGACGAGCCGCACCGACAGCGGATTGCTGCCGGAGTCGCGCGCGAGGTCGATGCGGCGCGGCAGCGCCGCGGCGGTGCTTGCGGGCTGGGTGTCCTGCCACGCGAGGTAGCGCACGGTCCAGCCGTTCTGCGCCAGCGTCGACAGGCGCCCCTGCTCGTCGCGCGTGGTGCGCGCGGGGGATCCCTGCGCGGCGCGGCCGTGCAGCCAGTCGCGCATGCCGGCCACCGGCAGCGCGAAGCCGAGCGCCTCTTCCATCAGCGTGTCGACCTCGGGCGCATTGCGCGGCGGCTGGTTGGGCAGGTCCAGCGTGGCGCCGGACGGCGTGGCCGTGACCACCGCCAGCGTCTGGCCCAGCGGCGAGACCAGGTCGAGCCGCACGTTGCGGCCTTGCTCTTCCCAGCGGAAGCTTCCGGTCACGCCTTCGTCGCGGCCGTAGCGCTGGTAGTTGGCCGAGAAGCGGCCGGTGTATTGCTGGCTTGCGCTGGAATCCCCGGCATCAAAGCCGCGCGATGGTGCCACGCTGGCGCACGCCTGCAGCAGCAACGGGGCGCCCAGGCAAAGCAGTGCCAGGCGTCTGGTTCGATTCATGGGCATGGTCGTGGAGCGGCGGCGCGCGGCCGCGGCCGCCGGACTGACGGAAATCGCGTGCCGCGCCTGGCAACGCAAGCGCGGCAAGCGGGGTGACGGGATTGCTTACTTGGCCAGCTGCACGTCGAACTTGTACCTGCGCAGCGTATCGACCAGGGTTTCGTTCTCGGGATCGATGCGCATGGCCTCGGTCCAGGTCTTGCGCGCTTCCTCGTGCTCGCCGAGCTGCCACAGCACCTCGCCCAGATGCGCGCCGATCTCGGCTTCGGGCGCCTTGGAGTAGGCGTTGCGCAGCAGGTCCGCTGCGGGGCGCAGCTCGCCCATGCGGAATTTGACCCAGGCCAGGCTGTCCATGATGTAGGGATCGTCCGGGCCCAGCTCGGTTGCGCGTTCAAGCAGCATGCGCGCTTCCGGCAGCCGCTCGTTGCGGTCGGCGAGCGAATAGCCGAGCGCGTTGTAGCCCTGCTTCTGCTGCGGCTGCAGCGCGATCACGCGGCGCAGGCCTTTTTCCATGCTGTCGTAGCGCTTCTGGCGCTCGTCGAGCATGGCCAGCTCGTAGATCCAGTCGGCATTGTCGGGCTCGGCGGCGACGCGGTCGTTGAGCAGCTTGCGGGCGCGGTCATAGGCCTTGGTCTCCATCAGCGTGGCCACCTCGGCCTGGCGGATCGCCATGACGCGCTGCGCGCGCTGGCCCGGGTCGGGGATTTCGTCGGCATCGGCAAGCATCTCGCCGAACAGTGCCTGGGCATCGTCCAGCTTGCCCAGGCGGGCCAGCAACTGCGCGCGCTTGGCGGTGGCCGCGGGGGCCAGGCGGATGTCCTCGATGCGGTCCAGCCACTGGATCGCGCCGGCATAGTCCTTACGTTCCTCGGCAATCTGCGCCAGGTACTGGTAGGCGATGTCGGGATTGGCAGTGGGTTGCTTCTCTACCAGCTGCAGGTACTCCTGCAGGTATTGCTCGGCTTCGCTGTAGTTCTTGGCCTGCAGGCTGGTCAGCCCCAGCGCCAGCGGCACGCGGGGATCGGCGGGCGCCACCTTGCGCAAGGTCTCGAACTCTTGCCGTGCCGCCTGCATGTCGTTGCGCAGCAGGTACAGCCGTGCCAGCGTGATATGGCCGTTGACCGAATCGGGCGACTTGTCGAGGAAGCGCTTCAGGATGGCGACGGCTTCGTCGGGTTCCTTTTCGGCGCGCAGCTCGGCGGCCATCAGCGCGGCGGCCTCATAGCCCGGCCGCAGCTTCAGCGCCTGGTCGAGCGCGGCGATCGCGCCCGGCACGTCACCGGCGATTTCGCGCGCGCGCGCCAGCGCCACATGGGTTTCCGGCAGTTTCGTATCGTTGCGCGTCAGTTCCTGCAGCAGCGCGGCCGCCCCGGCGGGATCGCTGGTGCGCGACAGTTGCTGCTGCATCTGCAGGATGGCGTCGCCGCGGTGGCTGGCGGGCACGGCGGCCAGCTGCTGCTGCAGCAGCGGGCGGGCATCGTCCCAGCGTCCGTTCAGCACCAGCAGCGTCGACAGGACCTGCGCGGCAGCGGGCGAAGTGGGCGAGATTTCACGCCACAGCCGGGCCGCGTCCAGCGCCTGCTGCGGAATGCGCGCGTTGAAGGCGATCTCGGTGGCGCGCTGCGCGAAGCGCGGGTCGCGCGTCTGCCGCGCCAGTTCGAGGTAAGTGCGGTAGGCTGGCCCGACCAGGCCGCGCTGCATGGAAATCTCGGCGGCCAGCACCATGTAGACGATGTCGTCGGTCAGTTCCAGCGACGGCAGCTGGGTGCGTGCCGACTTGCCGGTGCTGCCCGCGGGGCGAGCATCGTCGGCGGCGGCGAGCTGCATCGGCGCAAGCTGCGGCAGCGGCACGTCGCCGGCCGGGGGTGCCGCATGCGCGGCGCCCGCCAGGGTGAGCAGTGCCGCGGCGCCCAGCGCACGTGCGTGGCGACGGGTTCTGGCAAAGGCTCCTGCGACGCCTGCTGTGCGCGAAAATACCCCCTCGTGCGCGCGGATGCCGCACTTTGAGGCTTGCAATGTGGCGTCCGGCATCAGGTCCGGCGTCAGGTCCAACTTCAGGTCCGACATGTATCGAGTGCTCCGGCGCGCGCTGGCGAAGGAATGGATAAAGGCATTGTAGCCTGCCGCTACAATGCGCTGCTTGGCGCGCTGGCCCACGGCCAGCAAGGCCGGCAGGAGTTTGGAGCGGTAACCAACGGAGAGGTTCGATGCCTGAATTGCCCGAGGTCGAAGTGACCCGGCGCGGCCTGCTGCCGCATGTGGTGGGGCGGCGCATTGAAGCGGTGACGGTGCGCCACCGCGGGCTGCGCTGGCCGGTCGAGCCGGACCTCGAAACCCGACTGGCACAGCGCGTGGTGCGCCGGATCGAACGCCGCGGCAAGTACCTGCTGCTCGAGTGTGTCAGCGACGATCCCGCCGAACCGGCCGGCTGGTTGCTGGTGCATCTCGGCATGACCGGCACGCTGAGGGTGTTGCCGCAGGCGCCGCCGCCAGGCGCCCACGACCACCTGGACATGGTGCTGGCCGCTGCTGCCGAGGGTGCAGGGGATGCAGAGGGCGCCGGGCGCCCGCTGGTGCTGCGTTTCCGGGATCCGCGCCGTTTCGGCGCGGTGCTGTGGACCACGCTGCCCGAGCACGAACTGCCCTCCCACCCGCTGCTGCGCACGCTCGGCATCGAGCCCTTCGATGCTGCCTTCGACGGCGCCTGGCTGCACCGGCACACGCGCGGCCGCAGTGCCGCCATCAAGACGGTCTTGCTGGCCGGCGGCATCGTGGTTGGGGTCGGCAACATCTACGCGTCGGAAAGCCTGTTCCGCGCCCGCATCCGGCCGACCACGCCGGCCGGCCGCCTCAGCCGCGAGCGTTGCGACCGGCTGGCGCAGGCGGTGCGCGAGACCCTGGCGCAGGCGATCGAACGGGGCGGCAGCACGCTGCGCGATTTCGTCGGCAGCGACGGCGCCAGCGGCTACTTCCAGCTCGATTGTCTGGTCTACGACCGGGCCGGCCAGCCATGCCGCATCTGCGCCACGCCGGTACGGCAGATCGTGCAAGGCCAGCGCTCCACGTTCTACTGTCCCAAGTGCCAGCACTGACCGGCGGCTGACGTTGAGATGCGCCGTGTGGCGCACAATGCGCGCCGGCGGCGATTGTCGATGGCTCGGCGCAACACTCTGCCCGCACGTCATTCGCGAGGGACGCGAATTCCACAAAACCGCTGTGGAAACCTGTATCGTGTGCGCAGTTATAAAAAGTTACAAAAATGGAACAGATTGGCTCGCCCGAGGACCGCGGCGGGCCGGCAGTGCGGGAACACGGGCACGCCTCCGCCGGCGGCGGCCCCGAGGCAAAAACCGAGTCAGCCGAACAGCTCATGACAACGCTCGCCCACCAATTCGAACAATACGGCGCCTGGAGAACGGGGGTCCTCCAGTCCCTGGCCGAATTCCAGTCGTGGCTGCAGCAGCACGACCTGTATGACGCTCAGGCTGACGACCGCGTGCAGCGCATCCAGAACGTGCTGCGCAGCGACCGGCTCAAGGTCGCCTTCATTGCGGAGTTCTCGCGCGGCAAGAGCGAGCTGATCAATGCGATCTTCTTCGCCGACTACGGGCGCCGCATCCTGCCGTCGTCGGCGGGCCGCACCACGATGTGCCCGACCGAGCTGCGCTACGACGAGGCCGAGCCGCCCTGCATCCGGCTGCTGCCGATCGAAACGCGGCTGCAGGACGCGTCCACCGCCGACTTCCTCGAGGCGGGCCCGTCGACACACTGGCATACGGTGCCGCTGGACCCATCTTCGCCCGAGGGCATGCTCGAAGCCTTCCAGCACGTGGTCCAGACCGTGCGCGTGCCGCCGCAGCAAGCCGAGGCGCTGGGCCTCTACCATGAGAGCGACCCCGATGCCGCATACGCGGTCGATGCCGAGGGCATGGTCGAGATCTCGCGCTGGCGCCATGCGGTGATCAATTTCCCGCACCCGCTGCTGCGCCAGGGGCTGGTTATCCTCGACACGCCGGGGCTGAACGCGATCGGCACCGAGCCCGAACTGACGCTGCGCCTGATCCCCGACGCGCACGTGGTGGTGTTCGTGCTGGCTGCCGATGCCGGCGTGACCAAGAGCGACCTCGAGCTGTGGCGCACGCACGTTGACGCCGGCCACCGGCGCGGCTGCCTGGCCGTGCTCAACAAGATCGACGGGCTGTGGGACCCGCTGCGCCAGCCGTCCGAGATCGCGAGCGAGATCGGGCGGCAGGTCTCGAGCACGGCGCAGGTGCTGGGCATCGAGCAGGCGCGTGTCTATCCGGTGTCGGCGCAGAAGGGCCTGGTGGCAAAGGTCACGCACGACGACGCGCTGCTGGCGCGCAGCGGCTTGCCGGAGTTCGAGCATGTGCTGTCCGACCAGCTGATCCCGCGGCGGCGCGATATCGTTTCGGACCAGGTTCAGCGCCAGGCGCAGGACATGGCGCGGGCCGCGCAGCAGCTGCTGCAGAGCCGCCGCCGCGATATCGTCGAGCAACTGTTCGAGCTGCGCGGGCTGCGCGGCAAGAACCACGCGATGGTCAAGCACATGCTGATGCGCGTGCAGGCCGAAAAGGAAGAGTTCGAGCAGAGCATCAGCAAGTTCCAGGCGCTGCGGCTGGTGTTCGGCCGCCACAGCGCCGACATCATCAAGAGCCTGCAGCTGCGCGACGTGCGCCGGACCATGCGGGCCGCGCGCGAGCAGATGAAGGAGCGCTTTTTCTCGCGCGGCCTGCGCGAGGACATGGATGCGCTGTTCGCCCAGCTCACCGCGCTGGTGACCGATGCAGACAGCAAGATCGGGCAGCTGCACCAGCTGATCGAAAGCATGTACCGGCGCTTCAATGCCGAGCATGGCTTCACGCTGCCCGCGCCGATGCAGTTCACCGCCGAGCGCTACGTGGCCGAGCTGCAGGAAACGCTGCGGCTGGTGCATGCGCACTTCGGCACGGTCAGCATGCTGACGCGCTCGCGGCCGCAGCTGGTGCAGAACGCATTCAGCACCATGGCCAGCCGCGTGCTGGAAAACTTCCGCGACCTGAATCGCGATATCGAGGTGTGGCTCAAGTCGGTGATGACGCCGCTGGAGGCGCAGGTGCGCGAGCACCAGAAGCAGCTGCGCCGGCGCGTCGATTCGATCGAGCGCATCCATGAAGCGACCGATACGCTGGAAAGCCGTATTGCGCAGCTCGAGGAAGTGCTGAACGGGCTGGATGAACGCAGCGGGAAGATCGAAGGGTTTGCGCAGCGGTTGCTGCGGCCGGCGACCGGGACGGAGCAGGCGAGCCTGGCGGTGGCCTGACGGGAAGGAAGCGGCTGGCGGGAATCGGTTTCCGGGCCGGTATATCATGTAGCGCCGCGCACAGCGGCGCTTTTTTTTATGACGACGTTCGCATCCCCCGAGAGCGATGCAACGCCGGTCGTCAACACCAGGCTTCACACCACTGGCCGTACCCCATGCCCCGCAAGTCCGCCCCCCGAGCCACCGCAGCCATTCCCGACGACATCCACGTGCCGCCCGATTTCGGCGCACGGGTCGTCGACTGGCAACGCGTCCACGGCCGGCACGACCTGCCGTGGCAAAACACGCGCGACGCCTACCGCATCTGGCTGTCGGAAATCATGCTGCAGCAGACCCAGGTCAGCGCGGTGATCGAGTATTTCCAGCGCTTTGTCGCCACGCTACCGACGGTGCAGGCATTGGCCGCCGCGCCTGCCGACCAGGTGATGGCGCTCTGGGCCGGGCTCGGCTATTACTCGCGCGCGCGCAACCTGCACCGCTGCGCCATGCAGGTGGTCAGCGAGCACGGCGGCGTTTTTCCGACCGATCCCGCGGTGCTGGCGACGCTGCCCGGCATCGGCCGCTCGACCGCGGCGGCGATCGCCGCCTTCAGCGCCGGCGTGCGCTCGCCGATTCTCGACGGCAACGTCAAGCGCGTGTTTGCGCGCTGCTTCGGCATCCATGGCCATCCGGGCGAGCGCGCGGTGGAAACGCGCATGTGGCAGCTGGCCGGGATCGCGCTGCCCGCAGCGGGACCGCGCCAGGCCGAAGACATGGTTGCCTATACGCAAGGGCTGATGGACCTCGGCGCGACGGTCTGCTCGCGCGGCAAGCCGGCGTGCCTGGCAGATCCCGGCGCGTGCCCGCTGTCCGCCGACTGCGTTGCGCGCCGCGAAGGGTTGACCGGCGTGCTGCCCACGCCAAAGCCGCGCGCCGCGATCCCCGAGCGCAGCACGGTGATGCTGATGGTGCGCCGTGAGCGTGAAGTGTTGTTGCGGCTGCGCCCCGACAGCGGCATCTGGGGCGGCCTGTGGAGCCTGCCGGAGATGCCGGTCGACACCGTGCCCTTCGATGCGGAAGCCGCCGAAGCCGCCGCGCTCGACTACGCCCGCGCCTACGGCGCTCCCGTGCGCGCCGCGATGGCGGGCGAACTGACCCATGTCTTCACGCACTTCCGCCTGTTGATTCGCGCGATTCGCGTTGATGTGGGCACAGGGGAGGTGATGGTGCGGGACAGCGCCACGGATGCCGCGCAACGCTGGCTCTCGCTCGACGATCTCGATGCGCTGGGCACGCCCGCGCCGGTGCGCAGGCTGCTGGAAGAGCAGGCCCGCGGCGGGCTGTTCTGAAGCCGAACCTGCCGCTCAGACGATGTGGTTCTGCCGCATGTAGCGGTGCACGATCTCGATGCGCATGCCTGCGTCAGGCAGCGCCATCAGCATCTGCTTGGCTTTCAGCGGCACCGGCAGCAGTTCGCATAGCCGGTTGGCGACCCAGCTGGGATCGTCCCACAGGTAAGGTTCGTCGAACGGCATCCGGTCGGGCTGCTCGGCATGCAGCCGCGTCACGATCCGGCGCAGCGCGTCCAGGCATTCGCCCAGCAGTTCGAGCTTGCAGTCGATGATATCGGCGGGCAGAACTTCGGCACGCGCGACCAGCAGGCCGTCGTCGCGGGTCTCGTGGCTGATGATCTGGAAACGCTCGCGCCCGCGCGCGCGGATCAGCAGCACGCCCAACTGCTCCATGTTGCAATCGACGATGTCGGCCAGGCAGCCCACGGTCTCCGGCACGGTCGCCTTGCCTGGCCGCGCCACTTCGTCGCCGCTCTCGATCAGGCAGGCGCCGAACGGCGTGCTGTCGCGCAGGCAGTTGCGCACCATGTCGACATAGCGCGCCTCGAACACGCGCAACGGCAGCCGTCCACCGGGAAAGAGCACGGTGTGCAGCGGGAACAGCGGGAGGTTGTCTAGCGTCTGCGGCTCGGGGTCGGACCCGGCGGACGAGGTGGGGCGGTAAAGGTCGGTGGAAGACATGCGGTGCCAGCGTGCATAAGGGGATGCAGTGGGATGCCAGGATGCAGCAACGGCGCGCCGCCGGACCGTACGCCGCGCCGCCGATGCCCGTAGGCTCGCACGCTTGGCGTCAGCCCGCCGGCGCGAGCTCTCGGTGTCTCACCAGCACATTACCATGCGCGCGGAAATAGTTGGCAAGCCTTTCCGCAATATAGACCGAGCGATGCTGGCCGCCGGTACAGCCGATTGCGACAGTCAGGTAGCTGCGGTTGTCGGCGATGAAACTCGGCAGCCACTTTTCCACATAGGCGCGGATATCCTCGGCCATCGCCAGCACCATCGGCTGCGCCTGCAGGAAATCGATGACCGGCGTGTCGCGCCCGGTCAGCGGGCGCAGCGCCAGGTCGTAATAGGGGTTGGGCAGCGAGCGCACGTCGAACACCATGTCGGCGTCGCTGGGCACGCCGTGCTTGAAGCCGAAGGATTCGAACAGCAGCGTCAGGCGCTCGCTGTCGTTGCGGATCAGCTCCTTGATCCAGCTGCGCAGCGTATTGGTGCGCACATTGCTGGTATCGATGCGGTGCGCGGCCTCGGCCAGCGGGCTCAGCAGCTCGCGCTCCATTTCGATCGCTTCCATCAGCGCGGTGTCGTTGAACGCGGGCTCGCCCCCTGGGCTCACCACGCCGCCATCGGTACGGATCGAAAGCGGATGGCGCCGGCGCGTCTCCGAGTAGCGCTGCACCAGCGCGTCCGTGCTGGCCGTCAGGAACAGCACCTCGACCTGGTGCTCGCCGGCGAGCGTACGCACGGTATCGGGCAACTGGTCGAGCGACTCGCGGCTGCGGATGTCGGTGGCAACGCCCAGATGCGTATAGCCCTGGCTGGAGAGGTAGCGGGCCAGTTCCGGGATGAACTGCGCCGGCAGGTTGTCCACGCAGTAGTACCCCGCATCTTCGAGGACGTTCAGTGCGACGGACTTGCCGGAACCGGAAATGCCGGTGATGAGGATGATGCGCATAGCAACTGAAGCATAGCATCACGTGATGGCCGCGTCATGACAGCGGGATGACTGCGGACGCGGAAACAACGATGGCGAACCTCGCGGTTCGCCATCGTTGCTTGCCCGGAAGGGGACTGGCCTCAGGCCGACTTCGACAGGCACTCCTTCATGTACGCCTTGTATTCATCGCCCTTCTTGCCCTTGCCTTCCTTGCTGCAGGCGGCCATCTTTTCCTGCTGGGTCTTGGGCGTCGCGTCTGACTTGGCCGACAGGCATTCCTTCATGAACGCCTTGCGCTCGTCGCCCTTCTTGTCGCCGGCCTGCGCATTGCAGGTCTTCATCTTTTCCTGCTGCGCGGTGGGCGCCTTGGCGGCGTCCTTTGCCGGGGCGGCCGGTGCCGACGCCGACTGGGCGAAGGCCACGGATGCCAGCAGCGGGGTGACCAGCGCGCACATCGCGATCAGTTTCTTCATGCTTGCTCTCCTTGGTGTGGAAAACATCGTGGCCGCACGGTGTCAGGGGCTTGTGGCGGCCTTGGAATGGGCTCGATGCCCATTACAGCACAAAACGGAAGACCGGATGCTGGCGTTGACGGCGGGGGAGGCCGCCGTTGTAAGCAATTGAAAGCGCCTGCGCGGGCAATCAGCCGCAATCAGCCGATCAGAGCAGGCGGCCCTGGCCGCGCGAGACCGCATCGGCCTGCATCGCGGCGCGCTGGCGGTCCATGAAATCGCGCAGCGTGTCGATGCCGCGCAGGCGCAGGATGGTGTTGCGCACCGCGGCCTCGACCAGCACGGCGAGGTTGCGGCCGGCCGCCACCTGGATCTTGACCATGTGGATCGGCAGGCCCAGCACGTCGAGGTATTGCGAATCGAGCGGCAGGCGCTCGAACTCGCCGTCGTTGCGGCGCACCAGCTGCACTACCAGCTTGATCTTCATCTTCCGGCGCACCGCGGTCTCGCCGAAGATGGTCTTGATGTCGAGCAGGCCCAGGCCACGCACTTCAAGCAGGTTCTGCAGCAGCGGCGGGCAGCGCCCCTCGATGAAGTCCGGCCCGAGCCGTACGAAGTCGACCGCGTCGTCAGCCACCAGGCCGTGGCCGCGCGAGATCAGTTCCAGGCCCAGTTCGCTCTTGCCCAGGCCCGATTCGCCCATGATCAGCACGCCCATGCCGAGGATGTCGAGGAACACGCCGTGCATGGTCACGCGCGGCGCGGAAATACGTGACAGGTACAGCCGCAGGTGGTCGATCACCGCGGCCGACGATACCGGCGTGGTGAACAGCGGCGTGGAAGAGCGCGTGCAGCGCAGTTCCAGGTCGGGCGGCGGCTCCATGCCGTCGGCCACCACCAGGAAAGGCGGCTCCAGCAGGATCAGCTCGCCCATCTGGCGCTTGCGGATATCGTCGTCCAGCCGCTGGTAGTAGGTGATCTCGGGCTTGCCGAGCACCTGGATGCGGTTGGGGTGGATCAGGTTCAGGTGGCCCACCAGGTCCGCGGCGGAGGTGGCCTCGCGGGCGAATTCCACGTCGAAGGCGCGGTCCGCACCTTCCAGGCCGGCCACCCATGAGAGTTTGAGGTCGGCTGCGTTGTCGTCGAAGATGGACTGGGAGGTGACGCCGGTGAGTTCCATTCGGGTATGACGTGTGGGGCGGTGTGCCAGGCGCTGTGCCTGTCCGGTCTGTGCCGGCCCGTTCGGGACAGATCAGGGGATCAGGGATGCCATTCGGTCAGCAGCTGGTGCACGGCTTCGGAAGTGGGCAAGGTCGCCAGCCCTTCGCGCATGTCGCGGTCCGACAGCAGCTGCGCGATCTCGGACAGGATTTCCAGGTGCTGCTGCGTGGCCTGTTCCGGCACCAGCAGGAAAATCAGCAGCGATACCGGCTTGCCGTCGGGCGATTCGAACGGGATCGGCTCGGCCAGGCGCATGAAGGCGGCCAGCGGCTGCTTCAGGCCCTTGATGCGGCCGTGCGGGATCGCCACGCCGGCGCCGAGTCCGGTGGAGCCCAGCGACTCGCGCGCGAACAGGTTGTCGGTCACGGTGGCGCGCGCCACGCCATGATTGTTCTCGAAGAGGAGCCCGGCCTGCTCGAACACACGCTTCTTGCTGGTGACGCTGACGTCGAGGGTGATGTTGCCGGGTGGCAGCAATTTGGCCAAACGATTCATGGGCGATGCGCAGGAGTTCAGTTAGCGGGCGGATCCGCCGTTCCGCCGGGCAGTGTGGGGCTCAGGGGCTGCCGGTCGCCGGCAACGCCGAGGCGTCCGGCCATTATAGAGCAGCGGCCTCCCTCTGATTGTGCAGCGCAGCGCCGTCCCGTGGGCGTCCGCACCTATACCGGGCGCGGGCAGGATGCGGCTCTGCATGTATGGCGCAGCATACACCCTGCTGCGGCCGTTGCGAACACTCCGTCTCAAACGGGTGACAGGCCTTTGCGCTGGCGCCACAGCGCCGCAGGCGCAAAAAAGCCGCGCTATGCGCGGCTTGCCTGTTCAGTCTTGATTCAGCGGCCCTCTGCGGGGCCACCGGGCACGCTCATTGCTGCATCTGCGCTGCGGCCATCTGGTACTTGACCGCTTCGCGGTCGTGGCCTTGCACGCGGTCCTTGTAGCGCAGTACCTGACGGTCCAGCTTGTCGACTAGTGCGTCGATCGCTGCATACAGGTCTTCATGATGCGCTTCAACGAAGATGTCCTTGCCCCTGAGATGTAGATTGATTTCCGCATATTGCCGCCTGTCCTTTTCCTTGTGATTGTCGACAGAGAGCAGCACGCTAACGCCAATGACCTGATCGAAATGCCTGACGATTCGCTCCAGCTTCGTTTCCACGTACTCACGCAACGGCGGCGTGATGTCAAGGTGGTGTCCACTGATCTTGAAGTTCATAGCGCTTCTCCTTCTGAAAGAGCCTCACCAGGCAGGCGGTGGGCTCGGCTACAAAGACTTGCGGAGATTCACTGCGGGGATCTTCAGGGCTTCGCGATATTTGGCAACGGTGCGACGTGCGACAACGAAGCCTTGCTCACCCAGCAGTTCGGCGATGCGACTGTCGGAAAGGGGATTCCTCGGGTCTTCGGCTCCTATCAGTTGCTTGATCAAGGCGCGGATGGCCGTTGATGAAGCCGCGCCACCGGTTTCGGTGGACACGTGGCTGCCGAAGAAGTACTTCAGTTCGAAAGTACCCATCGGCGTTGCCATGTATTTATTGGTCGTCACCCGGGAGATGGTTGACTCGTGTAATCCCAGTGTATCGGCAATCTCACGCAAAACCAAGGGGCGCATGGCGATTTCGCCGTGCGTGAAAAAGTTCTTTTGACGCTCGACAATGGCCTGCGAGACACGCAGGATCGTGTCGAAACGTTGCTGGATATTCTTGATCAGCCAGCGCGCTTCCTGCAGCTTCTGCTGCAGGCCTGCCGTACCCGACTCGCCCTTGGCGCCGCGCAGGATCTGCGCGTACATGTCGTTGATGCGCAGCCTGGGCATCACGTCCGGATTGAGCTGCGCGATCCAGCCGCTTCCGCTCTTGCGCACGAACACATCGGGCACGACGAAGTCCGCCTCGGGGCGGCTGTATGCGTGGCCCGGGTAGGGTGCGAGCGAGCGGATCAGTTCGTGTGCGGCCTTGAGTGCAGGCTCGTCAACCTGCAGCGCTTTTTTCAGGCGCGTGTAGTCGCGCACTGCCAGCAGCTCGAGGTGGTTGTGCACGATGTTCAGCGCCAGTTCGCGCTGTGGGTGCTGCAGCCGGCGCAATTGCAGGCCCAGGCATTCGGACGCGTTGCGCGCGCCCACGCCCGGCGGGTCGAAGCTTTGCAGCAGCGTCAGCATCGCCTGCACTTCCTCGATCTCGAATTCGAGTTCTTCCGGCAGTTCGGCGCAGATCTCTTCGAGCGTCGCGCTGAGGTAGCCGTCGTCGTCGAGCGATTCGATTAGGAAGATGGCCAGGCCCTTGTCGCGCACCGAAATCTTCAGCGGCGTCAGCTGTTCCATCAGGTATTCGCGCAGCGTGGGCTCGGCCTCGCGCAACTGCATCGGCGTCTTCTCGTCTTCGTCGCCTTGCGGGCGGCGCGCGAAGTCGTCAAGGCTCCAGTCGCCGCCATAGTCGTCGCCGCTGTTGCTGTCGCCATAGCTGTCGTCATCGCCCGCGCCATCGGCGCGCGCCTCGCCATTGCCTTGCGGTTCGGCCGCTGCCGGTGCCGGCGCGCTCTGCAAGTTGACCGAGCCGTCGGCGGCCACACGCAGTGGGCTTTCGATCCAGTCGTTCTCGCGTTCGAGCAGGGGGTTTTCTGTGAGCGCCTGCTCGACTTCCTGCTGCAGTTCCAGCGTCGAAAGCTGCAACAGCCTGATCGACTGCTGCAATTGCGGCGTCAGTGCCAGGTGCTGGGAGAGGCGGAGCTGTAGCGACGGTTTCATGCGACCTATTTTATGCGCATCTTTCCGTTGTTGGAACGGAAATTGCTATCAATGTCGCGGCTTGATCGACGCCGGCAGTGGGCTGTCCCACACGCAGATGATGGGGCTGAAAGCAGGCAGAATCAATGCCTGCCCGTGCGGGCAGGCGGGTACATCACATGCGGAAATTTTCGCCCAGGTAGACGCGCCGCACCGATTCGTTGGCGATGATCTCTTCGGGCCGCCCCGCGGCCAGCACGGTGCCTTCACTGATGATGTACGCGTGGTCGCAAATGCCAAGTGTTTCGCGCACGTTGTGGTCGGTGATCAGCACGCCGATGTTGCGCGCCTTCAGGAAACTGACGATGCGCTGGATCTCGCCCACTGCGATCGGGTCCACGCCGGCGAACGGTTCATCCAGCAGGATGAAGCGCGGCGACGATGCCAGCGCGCGCGCGATTTCCACGCGGCGGCGTTCGCCGCCGGACAGCGACAGCGCCGGGTTGTTGCGCAGGTGCGCGATCTGCAGGTCGTCGAGCAGCGAGTCGAGCCTGCGGTCGATCTCGGCCCTGGCCAGCGGCTTGCCGTTCTCCACCTGCAGCTCCAGCACGGCGCGGATGTTTTCCTCGACGTTGAGCTTGCGGAAGACCGACGCTTCCTGCGGCAGGTAGGACAGGCCCATGCGCGCGCGTTCGTGGATCGGCAGGCCGCTGATGTGGTCGCCGTCGAGCACGATATCGCCCTCGTCCAGGTTCACCAGCCCCACGATCATGTAGAACGAGGTGGTCTTGCCCGCGCCGTTGGGGCCGAGCAGGCCGACCACTTCGCCGCTCTTCACGTCCAGCGAGACATCCTTGACCACTGTGCGCGAGCCATAGCGCTTCTTCAGGTGGCGCACGACCAGCGTGCTGCCGCCTTCGAGGACGGCCGTGGCTTGGACGGAAGGCTTTTCGGCGATGGTGGCGGTATCGGTCATTGGCACAGTCTGGCGTTCAGCGTTTCAGGCGGGGATGCGGTCCCCGCGAGGCGTCAGGGTTTGTTGGCGGGAGCGGGCGCCGGCTTCAGGTCCAGCGGCGAGCCGCTGCCCGAACCCTGCGCATTCGGGTCCTGCCGCGGCGACAGCACCGCGCGCACGCGGCCCGACGGATTGGCGGCCGAGGTGTTGTCGCCGCCGCCGGCAGCCGTGTAGAACTCCTTGCGGCTGTCGTAGGTCAGCACCGCGCCGCGGATCTCGTCGAGCATCTTGGCGCCCTGCAGGCGCGCCATGCGCGCGTGGCCGATCAGCTTGGACAGCTCCTGCTTGCCGTCGTATTCGATGCGGTCGCCCCAGCCGTCGATGTACTCGTCGACGCCCTCGCGCTTCTGCCGGATATAGGCCTGCTTGCCCGCCTTGGCGGTGGCCACCGCGAACTGGTACCCCTCGGGGTCGGTGCGCAGCTCAGCCGCATCCGACTTCAGGATCATCGTGCCCTTGGTCAGCACCACGTTGCCGGTGAGCGTATAGATCTGCTTGACGTCGTCGTAGCTGGCGTTGTCGGCCTCCAGCACCATCGGCTTGTCGCGGTCCGCGCGCTCGGCCAGCGCGGGCTGGGCCAGCAGCAGGCCGAAGGCCATGGCCGTGGCGAGCAGGGCCGGGGCGGCGTGTCGACGGGACGAAATCGTCAGGGATGCAGTCATGTTGGCAGCGATGGCTAGAGGGCGTGGTGATGCGGGTTAGGGCGAGTCAGGGCGGGTCGGGCAGGTGTTGCGGGGCGGACAGGGCGCGCCGCGCATTGCCGTTGCCGGCGGCCCGCCGCGCGGGCCAGGTCAGGGTCCCGGCTTACGGCCCGGGGACGGCCCGGTGACGATGGTGCCGCGTACATTGCCGAGCAATTGTACTTCGCGGGTGACGTTGTTGAAGATCAGCCCGTTCGCGGTCATCACCGAAGGGCCGCGCGTCAGCTTCACCGGCTTGTCGGTCTTGACGATGTCGTCATTGACCAGCAGCTGGAAATAGCTCGACGCGGCGGTCAGCTGCGGGTCCTTGGACGGGTCGGCGCCCTGCTGGCGCAGCACATGGCCGTTGCCGTACAGGTCGATCACCGAGCCTTCGGCGTTCATGCGGCCAAGGTCGGCCCGTGCGGTCACCGGCGGACGGTCCGGTTCATAGGCGCGCAGCGCTGGGCGCGTGACCTCGTAGGTCTGGTCGTCCTCGAAGTGGACCATGCGCTCGCCGGTGAAACGGATCTTGGTGCTGCCGTCCTGCGCCAGTTCCGTGGCCGAGAAACGGTCCATGAAATAGTCCGGCTCGTGCTTCTTGGTCGCCTGCGTGTCCTGGCTTTCCTTGGGCGAGTTGATCTGCACCAGCCAGAAGGTGCTGCCGGCGACGATGGCCATCAGCAGCAGCGGCAGCAGGCGCATGACGATGCCGCTGAGGGAGGCGATGAGTGCCTGCATGATGTGCTTGTTGGTGTGCTTCTGCGCGCCCCGTTCAGATGACCTTGGCGCGGGTCAGGTCGTGGATATGCAGCGCGCCGACCAGGCGTCCGGCGTCGTCCACCACCAGCAACTGGTTGATGCGGTTGGCTTCCATCACCTGCACCGCCTCGACGGCGAGCTGGTTCTGGTTGACCACATGCGGGTTGCGGTGCATGACCTCGCCGATGGGAACGGTCTTCCAGTCGCGCGGGGTTTCCAGCAGGCGGCGCAGGTCGCCGTCGGTGAAGACGCCGATGGCATGGCCGTCGGGATCGACCACCGCGGTCATGGCCATGCCCTTGCGCGTGATTTCCATCAGCGCCTGGGCCAGCGGGGTGTTCTCGCGGACTTCGGGCACCGCATTGCCGGTGCGCATGACGTCGAGCACGTGGGTCAGCAGCTTGCGGCCGAGCGCGCCGCCTGGGTGCGAGCGGGCGAAGTCTTCCTCGCCGAAGCCGCGCGCGTCCAGCACCGCCACCGCCAGCGCATCGCCCAGCGCCAGCGCGGCGGTGGTGCTTGCCGTTGGCGCCAGGTTGAGCGGGCAGGCTTCCTTTTCCACGCCCGCGTCCAGGTGCGCGTCGGCCAGCTTGGCAAGGTTCGATTCCGGATTGCCGGTGACCGAGATCAGCCGAGCGCCGATGCGCTTGACGATCGGGATGATCGACAGCAGCTCGCCGGTCTCGCCGGAATTGGAGAAGGCGATCAGCACGTCGTCGCGCGTGACCATGCCCAGGTCGCCGTGGCTGGCCTCGGCCGGATGCACGAAGAACGCGGGGGTGCCGGTGGAAGCCAGCGTGGCCGCCACCTTGCGCCCGATATGGCCGGACTTGCCGATGCCGGAGACCACCACGCGCCCGCTGCATTGCAGGATCATCTGCACGGCATGGGCAAAGTCGTCGGTCAGGCGGCCGGAAAGTGCGGAAACCGCGTCGGCTTCGGTCTGGAGTGTGTCGCGGGCGAGTCGGAGTGCTCGATCCGCATCGAAATTGGCTATCATGGCGTCGAAGTATACCAACGAATGCGACGTCGCCCGGGGCTGCTTCGATGTGCCCCCGCGTGCCCGCCGCATCGACGCGCTTGCCAAGTTTCCCCGGCAGGGTGCCCGTGCCGGGTCGGACGCGCGCCTGGCCGGTCACCCGACCATCCTGATGCATTCACCGCTGGAACTGACCCTGGTGCTGCTGGCCGCTGCCGTCTTCGGCGTGGTCGCGTTCCGCATGCTGCAGCTGCCGCCGATGCTTGGCTACCTGGCCGTTGGCATCCTGATCGGCCCGCATGCGCTGGGACTGGCCAGCGATACCGCGCAGACCAAGTACCTGGCCGAGTTCGGCGTGGTGTTCCTGATGTTCTCGATCGGGCTGGAGTTCAGCCTGAGCAAGCTGCGGTCAATGAAGCGCCTGGTGTTCGGGCTGGGCGGCTCGCAGGTGGTGCTGTCGATGCTGGCGGTGGTGCCCGCCAGCTGGGCCTTCAACTGGCTCTTCCCGCTGTCGTGGCAGGCCTCGGTGGCGCTGGGCGGGGCGCTGGCGATGTCGTCCACGGCGATCGTCTCCAAGATGCTGTCCGAGCGCATGGAGCTGGAGAGCGAGCACGGCCGCAACATCATCAGCATCCTGCTGTTCCAGGACCTGGCGGTGGTGCCGCTGCTGATCGTGATTCCGGCGCTGTCGCGCGATCCCGGCGACCTGGTGATGGCGCTGGGGCTGGCCACGGTCAAGATCGTGGTGGCGCTGGGCGTGATCTTCTTCCTCGGCCAGCGCCTGATGAGCCGCTGGTTCCACATCGTGGCGGCGCGCCGTTCGCAGGAACTGTTCATGCTGAACCTGCTGCTGGTGACGCTGGGCATGGCGGCGCTGACCGAGCGGCTGGGCCTGTCGATGGCGCTGGGCGCGTTCATGGCCGGCATGCTGATCTCCGAGACGCCGTACCGGCACCAGGTGGAAGAAGACATCAAGCCGTTCCGCGACGTGCTGCTGGGGCTGTTCTTCGTCACCATCGGCATGCTGCTCAATATCCGCGTGGTGCTGGACCACCTGTGGCTGGTGCTGGCGCTGCTGCTGGTGCCGATCCTGTTCAAGCTGGTGCTGATTGCAGTGCTGGCGCGGGTATTCGGCTCGCGCCAGGGGGTGGCGATCCGCACCGGCCTGGGGCTGGCGCAGGCTGGCGAGTTCGGCTTCGTGCTGCTGAACCAGATCGACGGCCTGAACCTGGTCGACCCCGTGCTGATCCAGGTGATCCTGGCCTCGATGCTGCTGTCGATGCTGGCCGCGCCGTTCCTGATCCAGTACAGCGATGCCATCGTGCTGCGTTTTGCCGCCAACGAATGGCTGATGCAGTCGCTGAACATGACCCGCATCGCCGCGCAAAGCCTGCAGACGGAAAAACACGCCATCATCTGCGGCTTCGGCCGCAGCGGGCAGAACCTGGCGCACATGCTGGAGCGCGAGGGCATCACTTATGTCGCGCTCGATCTGGACCCCGACCGCGTGCGCGAAGCCGCCGCCGCCGGCGACACCGTGGTCTACGGCGACGCCGGCCGGCGCGAGGCGCTGATCGCCGCCGGTATCCACCGCGCCGCGGCGCTGATCGTCACCTACGCCAACACGCCGTCGGCGCTCAAGGTGCTGCACCACGTGCAGGAACTGGAGCCGGCGCTGCCGGTGATCGTGCGCACCGTCGACGATTCGGAGCTGGATGTCCTGCAAAAGGCCGGCGCCACCGAGGTGGTGCCCGAGATCATCGAGGGCAGCCTGATGCTGGCCTCGCACGCGCTGGTGCTGCTGGGCGTGCCGATGCGGCATGTGCTGCGCGGCGTGCAGGAGGCACGCGACGCGCGCTACAGCCTGCTGCGCGGCTACTTCCACGGCCGCGACGACGATGAAGACATGGTCGAGCGCGATTCGGTGCGGCTGCATTCCGTGTCGCTGGGGCCGCAGTCCACAGCGGTCGGGCGGCGCCTGGGCATGCTCGGGCTGGAGCGGATCGGCGTGGAGGTGACCGCGGTGCGCCGGCGCGGCATCCGCGCCTTCGATCCGGAGCCCGAGACCGTGCTGGAACCGGGCGATATCGTCGTGCTGCGCGGCCAGCCGGAAGCTTTGGAAGCCGCCGAGATGCGGATCCTGAATGGCTAGCCGCCGTGCGGCGCGCGATCAGTGGGAGAACGCCTGGCGTGGGCGCGCTTCCACCCACGACTCCGGCAGGTCGTTCAGCACGGCGCGCGCGTCCAGTGAACGGATCGGCACCGACTGGTCCGCCGGAATCCGCCCCTCGCCCTGCAGTTTCAGGTAGCGCAGGCAGCACACCCGCAGGAAGGACGAGAAGTTGCCCGCTACCGCCTCGCTGCCGCGGTGGGCGGTCAGCTCGTCATGCAGGCGCGTGATCAGCTGGTTGACGGTCATGCCGTCGCGCGTGGCCAGTTCTTCCAGCACTTCCCAGAACAGGGTCTCCAGGCGGATGCTGGTGGCTACGCCATGCAGCCGCAGCGACCGCGCCTGGGTCTGGTACGAGGCCGGATTGGCGCGGATAAAGATCTCACACATCGAAGCTCTCCGTGCTGCGCCGCGAGCGGCGCGCGGGTGCATGCCGCGCCGCCCGGTGGTGGCGCGGCGCCGCGTGGCGGAAGGCTCTAATGTACGATCTGCGTGCCCAGCACCGCAAGGAACTGTGCCAGCCAGGCCGGGTGCGCGGGCCAGGCCGGCGCGGTGACCAGCTTGCCGTCGGTATGCGCCTGGTCGACCGGGATATCGACATAGGTGCCGCCGGCCAGCTTCACTTCCGGCGCGCATGCCGGGTAGGCCGAACAGCCCTTGCCTTCCAGCACGCCGGCGGCGGCCAGCAGCTGGGCACCATGGCAGACCGCGGCGATCGGCTTGTCGGCCTGGGCGAAGTGGCGCACGATCTCCAGCACGCGGGCATTCAGGCGCAGGTATTCCGGCGCGCGGCCGCCGGGAATCACCAGCGCGTCGTACGCGGCCGGGTCGATATCGGCAAAGCTGGCGTTCAGGGTGAAGTTGTGGCCGCGCTTTTCGGTGTAGGTCTGGTCGCCCTCGAAGTCGTGGATCGCCGTGGCGCAGGCGGCGCCTGCCTTTTTGTCGGGACAGACGGCGTGGACGGTGTGGCCGACCATCTGCAGTGCCTGGAACGGCACCATGGTCTCGTAGTCTTCGGCGTAGTCGCCGACCAGCATCAGTATCTTCTTCGCCATCACGGTCTCCTGTATGGTTACGGGTGTCCGGCGGCAGCCGGCAGGGCCATTGTGCTGGCCGGCCCGGCGGCGCGGGTGGTAGCCCGTTACCGCAGCCGGCGCGGGCATCTTTCACCGGCGCGCGAGGCGTGCTCCTGTTTTTTTTCAGACCCTATGGCAGATTCCATCATCCAGTCCCCCGACCTCGGCGATGTCACCGGCTACCTGCGCGACCGCATCCGCACCGTGCCGGACTGGCCCATGCCGGGCGTGATGTTCCGCGACATCACGCCGCTGTTGCAGGACCCCAAGACCCTGCGCGTGCTGATCGACGTCTTCGTGCACCGCTACATGGACGCCGAACTGGACCTCGTCGCCGGCATCGACGCGCGCGGCTTTATCCTGGGCGCGATCGTCGCGTACGAGCTGAACCTGGGCTTCGTGCCGATCCGCAAGAAGGGCAAGCTGCCGTTCCAGACGGTGGCCGAGGAGTACGAGCTGGAGTATGGCAGCGCCACCGTCGAGATCCATGCCGATGCCTGCAAGGCCGGCGATCGCGTGCTGCTGGTCGACGACCTGATCGCCACCGGCGGCACCATGATGGCGGGGCGCAAGCTGCTGGAGCGGCTGGGCGCCACGGTAGTGGAGGGTGCCGCGATCGTCGACCTGCCGGAACTGGGCGGCTCGAAGCTGCTGCAGGACGGGGGGCTGCCGCTGTTCACGGTGTGCCGCTTCGCCGGACACTGATCCACGCTCACTGACGCAACGACACGGAGATCGACACGGAGACCATATGCCAGACCTGCTGCTGTTTCTGCTGACCTCGATCGCGGTCACCGTTGCGCCCGGACCCGACAACCTGCAGGTGCTCGCGCGCGGCATGGCTCAGGGGCGGCGCGCGGGGCTGGTGGCGGCGCTGGGTTTCTCGGTCGGCTGCCTGTTCCATACCGTGATCGCGGCGGTCGGGCTGGCGGCGGTGCTGCGCTCTTCGCCGCTGGCGTTCCAGCTGATCAAGTATGCCGGCGCCGCCTACCTGATCTGGATCGGCGTCCAGGCGCTGCGCGCCAGGGGCGGGCTGGCGCAGGGCGGCGACGTCGACGCGGTGCCGCTTGGCCGCGTGTTCCGCCAGAGCGTGCTCGGCAACATGATGAATCCCAAGGTGACGCTGTTCTTCCTGGTGTTCCTGCCTCAGTTCGTGCGCGCCGATACCGCGCATCCCGGGCTGCAGTTCCTGCTGCTGGGCGTGGTCTTCATGCTGCAGACGGCGGTGGTGTTCTCCCTGTTCGGCCTGTGCGCGGGCTGGCTCGGCGCATGGCTGCGGCGCCGTCCGGCCACGGGGCGCTGGCTCGACCGCGCGGCGGGGGCGATCTTCGTCGCGCTGGGGATCAAGGTCGCGCTGCCCTGAGCGCGGCCGCGGCCGTGCCGCGGCATGTGTTGCCTATGTGTTGCCTGTTGCCCGTACCCCTTGCCAGGTGCCGTTGCCGCTGCCCCGTGCCGGGCGCATAATGCCCCATTGACAACTACACGATGACCGGGCAGGGCCGCCTCCGGCAGTAATTCGGGCACCGGTCACACTGAGGCGCACAATGGGCGTACTTCTTCATCTGCTCTCGGGTGTTGCCCTGCTTGTATGGGGCACCAATATCGTCAAGGTCGGCATCCTGCGCGTCTACGGCGCCAACCTGCGCCATGTGCTGTCGACCAGCGTCTCCAACCGCTTCACCGCCTTCCTTGCCGGGCTCGGCGTCACCGGGCTGGTCCAGAGCAGCAACGCCACCGCGGTCATCGTCAGTTCCTTCGTCGGCCAGGGCCTGATCGCCGTGGCGCCGGCGCTGGCGATCATGCTCGGCGCCAACGTCGGCACCGCGCTGATGGTGCAGGTGTTTTCGCTCGACCTGTCGTGGCTGTCGCCGCTGCTGATCTTCGTCGGCGTGATCCTCCACCTGACCTGGAAGGGCAACAAGCCCGGCCACGTCGGGCGCGTGCTGATCGGGCTGGGCCTGATCACGCTGGCGCTGGAGCTGATCTCCATTGCCACGCGCCCGGTGGTGCAGGCCGCGGGGGTCAAGGTGCTGTTTGCCTCGCTGACCGGCGACTCCGGGCTGGACATGCTGGTGGGCGCGTTCCTGACCATCCTGTGCTATTCCAGCCTGGCCGTGGTGCTGTTCTGCGGCGCGCTGGCCTCGGCCGGCGTGGTGTCGATCCACGTGGCGCTGGCACTGGTGCTGGGCGCCAACCTGGGCTCGGGCATCTCCGCGCTGCTGACCACTTCGGGCAATAACCAGCCGGGCAAGCGCGTGACGCTGGGCAACCTGCTGTCGCGCCTGCTGGGCTGCCTCATCGCACTGCCGCTGCTGACCGAGGCGGGGGAGCTGCTGGCGCTGATCGACAAAGATCCGCAACGGCTGATCGTCAATTTCCACCTGCTGTTCAACGTCGCGCTGGCGATGCTGCTGCTGGGCGCCACCGCGCCGCTGGCGCGCCTGTGCGAGAAGGTGCTGCCCGGACGCAATACCGGCGACAGCCAGGTCACGCCGCGCCATCTCGACCCGGCCGCACTGTCAACGCCGACGCTGGCGCTGTCCAATGCCGCGCGCGAGGTGCTGCGCATCGGCGACCGCGTCGAGCAGATGCTCGACAACATGCTGCGCGTGATGCGCACCAATGACGCCAAGCTGGCCACCGCCACCTGCCGCATCGACAACGAGGTCGACGACCTCTACACCGCGATCAAGCTCTACCTGACCCGCATCAGCCTCGAAGCGCTGGACGAGCGCGACGGGCAGCGCTGGACCGAGATCATTTCGCTGACCATCAACCTGGAGCACGCCGGCGACATCATCGAGCGCATCCTGCTCGACACCAAGGACAAGAAGATCGCGCACAACCTGATGTTCTCCGAAGCGGGCATGGAGGAAATCGCCGAAATGCATGCGCGCCTGGTGGCCAACCTGCGGCTGGGTTTGTCGGTGTTCCTCAACGGCGACCTGAAGAGCGCGCAGGCGCTGATGGCGGAGAAGACCAACTTCCGCGAGCTGGAGCGCAAGTACGCGCGCACCCATCTGCAGCGCGTGGCGGTGCAGACCGCGGAAAGCGTCGAGACCAGTTCGCTGCATCTCGATGTGATCAGCGAGCTGAAGCGGCTGAATTCGCTGTTCTGCGCGACCGCCTATCCGGTGCTGGAGCAGGCCGGCGTGCTGAACCGCAGCCGGATGAAGGAAGACGATGTGCCGCCGGTCACGCGCGTACAGGCGGCGCAGCACTGAGCGGCACGGCTACAGCTTGTAGCCGAACTTGCGCAACAGTTCTTTCCGCTCCGCTACATCCGCCTCGGTCTCGATCCCCAGCGGCGAGGCGCCGTCGATCACGCCCACCACGCCGCGGCCGGCATCGGTCTGCGCGATGATCACCTGCGTCGGGTTCGCGGTCGCGCAGTAGATCCGGCACACCTCCGGCACCGCACGCACCGCGCCCAGCACGTTCACCGGGAAGAACCCGTCTCCCAGGAAGATCAGGAAGCTGTGCCCCGCGCCGATGGCGCGCGCGTTCTCGCACGCCATGTCGATCAGGGGCTCGTCGGTGCCGGACCAGCGCACCAGCCGCTTGCCCGAGGCCTCGCAGAACGCCAGCCCGAAACGGATGCCGGGCACGGTGCCCACCAGCGCCTCGTGCAGGTCTTCCACGGTCTTGATGAAATGCGAATGGCCGAAGATGAAGTTGGTGGCTTCCGGCTTGGTGACCGGTACGACCGTCAGTTCCATGGCGGGGCTCCTGTGCGATGCATGTCGCCGTCCGGTTCATGGTAGGGCGCGAGGTGGTGAAAGCAAGCCAGCGCCTGCTATACCGGAGGGGTTGACGCACCACCGGAGCAGCCGATGCCTGCCTTTTGCCGCTTGCTTGCCCTGCTTGCCATCGTCTCCACGCTTGCCGCCGCGCAGGTCTCTCCGGCATCACAGGGCGAGATCGCGGTGAGCGAGCTGCAGCGCCCGAATGTCCTGGTGGTGCTGCGCCATGCCAGCGCGCCGGGCGTGGGCGACCCGCCCGGGTTCCGGCTGGCCGATTGCGCCACCCAGCGCAACCTCGACGCGCGCGGACGCGAGCAGGCAATGCGGCTGGGAACGAGCTGGAAGGCGGCCGGCTTCAGGCCGACGCAGGTGTGGAGCAGCGCGTGGTGCCGCTGCCAGGACACGGCGCGGCTGATCGGGCTGGGCCCGGTACAGGTGCAGCCGCTGCTCAATTCGTTCTTCGGGGCGGATGCGCCGCGCCGCGACGCGCAGGTCGCGCAGCTGTCGCGCCTGATCGACGGCCTCGACCCGCAAGGCGGTCCCTACCTGATGGTCACCCACCAGGTGGTGATCACCGCGTTGACCGGCCACGGCGCCGACAGCGGTGGCGGCGTGGCGATCGAGTTGCCGCAGGGCGGCACGGCGCGGCGCACGCGCGTGCTGCCTGCCGCCGGACTCGACTGAGCCGCGACCAGTCGGCAGGTCAGCCGCGCTTGAGCAGCGGCGCCAGATACTTGCCGGTGAAGCTGGCCTTGCTCTTCGCCACCGCCTCCGGCGTGCCCCGCGCGATCACCTGGCCGCCGCCGGCGCCGCCCTCCGGGCCCATGTCGATCAGCCAGTCGGCGGTCTTGATGACGTCCAGGTTGTGCTCGATGATGACCACGGTGTTGCCCTGGTCGCGCAGCTTGTGGATGACCTTGAGCAGCAGCTCGATATCGTGGAAGTGCAGGCCCGTAGTGGGCTCGTCCAGGATATAGAGCGTGCGCCCGGTGTCGCGCTTGGACAGCTCCAGCGACAGCTTCACGCGCTGCGCCTCGCCGCCCGACAGCGTGGTCGCCGACTGCCCAAGCCGGATATAGCCCAGGCCCACGTCCAGCAGCGTCTGCAGCTTGCGCCGCACCACCGGCACCGCGCTGAAGAACTCGTACGCCTGCTCGACGGTCAGGTCCAGCACCTCGGAGATGTTCCTGCCCTTGTACAGCACCTCCAGCGTTTCGCGGTTGTAGCGCTTGCCGTGGCAGACGTCGCAGGGCACGTACACGTCGGGCAGGAAGTGCATCTCGACCTTGAGCACGCCATCGCCCTGGCACGACTCGCAGCGCCCGCCCTTGACGTTGAACGAGAAGCGGCCCGGATCGTAGCCACGCTCCTTGGCCGCCGGCACGCCGGCGAACAGCTCGCGGATCGGCGTGAACAGGCCGGTGTAGGTGGCCGGGTTGGAACGCGGCGTGCGGCCGATCGGGCTCTGGTCGACGTTGATGACCTTGTCGAAATGCTCGAGCCCCTCGATGCGGTCGTGCTGCGCCGGCTCCGGCGTCGAGCCGTACAGGTGGCGCGCCACCGCGTGGTAGAGCGTGTCGTTGATCAGCGTTGACTTGCCCGAGCCGGACACGCCGGTGATGCAGGTGAGCAGGCCCACCGGCACCTCGGCAGTGACGTTGCGCAGGTTGTTGCCGCTGGCATTGACGATGCGCAGCAGCCGCTCTTCATCCGGGGCGGCACGCTTCTTCGGCACTTCGATGCGGCGCTGGCCCGACAGGTACTGCCCCGTCAGCGATGCCGGCGAGTCCTCGATCTGCCGCGGCGTGCCCTCGGCCACGATCATGCCGCCGTGCACGCCCGCGCCCGGGCCGATATCGACCACGTAGTCGCAGGCGCGGATCATGTCCTCGTCATGCTCGACCACCAGCACCGAGTTGCCGATATCGCGCAGGTGCTTGAGCGTGCCGATCAGGCGGTCGTTGTCGCGCTGGTGCAGGCCGATCGAAGGCTCGTCCAGCACGTACATCACGCCGGTCAGGCCCGAGCCGATCTGCGACGCCAGCCGGATGCGCTGCGCCTCGCCGCCCGACAGCGTGTCGGCGCTGCGCTCCAGCGACAGGTAGTCCAGGCCCACGTTGTTGAGGAAGTTCAGCCGCGCGGTGATCTCCTTGACGATCTTGTCGGCGATCTCGCGCTTGGCGCCATGCATGTCCAGCGTCAGGAAGTAGGTCAGCGCATCGCGCAGCGGCCAGCCGTTGATCTCATAGATCGCGCGTGCCTGCTCGTTCTCGCCCAGCTTGACGTGGCGCGCCTCGGTGCGCAGCCGCGTGCCGTGGCAGGCGGGGCAGGGCTGGTTGTTCTGGTACTTGGCCAGTTCCTCGCGCACGGCGACGGAATCGGTCTCGCGGTAGCGGCGTTCCAGGTTGGGGATGATCCCCTCGAACACATGCTCGCGTACCGTGGTGCGGCCGCGCTCGTTGATGTAGGTGAACGGGATCTCCTGCTCGCCCGAGCCGTGCAGCACCACTTGCTGCACGGTCTCCGGCAGCTCTTCGAACGCTGTCTCGGTATCGAAGTCGTAGAACGCCGCCAGGCTCTGCAGCATCTGGAAGTAGAACTGGTTGCGCCGGTCCCAGCCCTTGATCGCGCCCGAGGCCAGCGACAGGTTGGGGAAGGCCACCACGCGCCTGGGATCGAAGAAGGTGATCTGGCCCAGCCCGTCGCAGCTCGGGCACGCGCCCATCGGGTTGTTGAACGAGAACAGCCGCGGCTCCAGCTCCTGCAGCGAGTACGAGCAGATCGGGCAGGCAAAGCGCGAGCTGAAGGTGTGCTCCTCGCCGCTGTCCATTTCCAGCGCCAGCGCGCGGCCGTCGCTCAGGCGCAGCGCGGTCTCGAACGATTCGGCCAGGCGCTGCTTGATGTCGGCGCGCACCTTCACGCGGTCGACCACCACATCGATGCTGTGCTTCTCGGTCTTCTTCAGCTTGGGCAACTGGTCGACCTCATACACCCTGGCCTCGGCCTCGTGCGCGGTGCCGCCGCCCGAGCGGATGCGGAAGCGCACGAAGCCCTGCGCCTGCATGCTGTCGAACAGGTCCGAGTGCTCGCCCTTGCGGTCGACCACCACCGGCGCCAGGATCATCAGCTTGGTGTCTTCCGGCAACGCCAGCGCCGCATCCACCATCTGCGACACGCTCTGCGCCTGCAGGGGCAGGTTGTGGTCGGGGCAGTAGGGCGTGCCGGCGCGCGCGTACAGCAGGCGCAGGTAGTCGTGGATCTCGGTGACGGTGCCGACCGTCGAGCGTGGGTTGTGGCTGGTGGCCTTCTGCTCGATCGAGATCGCCGGCGACAGGCCTTCGATCAGGTCGACGTCCGGCTTTTCCATCAGCTGCAGGAACTGGCGGGCGTAGGCGGAGAGCGACTCCACGTAGCGGCGCTGGCCCTCGGCATAGAGCGTGTCGAAGGCGAGCGAAGACTTGCCCGAGCCCGACAGGCCGGTGATCACGATCAGCCGGTTGCGCGGCAGGTCGAGATTGATGTTCTTCAGGTTGTGGGTGCGGGCCCCACGGATCTTGATTTCTTCCATATGCCGAAAAGTCGTCGCCAGGCAGGCCGCCCGGGCCGGGCTGGCCGAGGCTGTCTGAAGGAAAGGCAAAACCCAGTGTCCAAGTGCGCTGACTGGCACTTCCTGCCGCTGGCGACGGCGGAATGCGCATCCGGGCACACGCCCGGGGGGTCTCTGGCAAGGCCAGGTGACCCGGGAAGCGCGAAGGAGCAAACCTGTTAATATACCCAACTTCGGTTTCCGGGGTAGTCGGCCTAGAACGGGCGCGTGCCGGAAACCGGGCGCAGGGCCGCCGCAGGTCCGATTCCAGGGCGACCCGGAAGGCGCGGAACCACCAGCGACACCGGCTCCTGGCCATACCGGCCGACGCCGTCGCAATCGGCCACCCGGCCGGCCCCGCCAGCCGACCCGCTTTCCAGAGATCCTCACGATCGCAATGCCGCCGATCCAGTCTTCTTCCCCGGACGCGAGCCCTGCCGGCGCGTCCCAGGCCCCCGCCCGCGAACGCATGACGCGCACCGAGTTGCGCGCCAGCGTGTCGCTGGCCAGCATCTTCGCGCTGCGCATGCTGGGGCTGTTCCTGATCCTGCCCGTTTTTGCCGAATACGCCCGCAACCTGCCGGACGGGCATGACGTCCAGCGCGTCGGCCTGGCCATGGGCATCTATGGCCTGATGCAGGCCTTCCTGCATATCCCGCTGGGCTGGCTGTCCGACCGTATCGGTCGCAAGCCGGTGATGGTGGCCGGGCTGCTGCTGTTCATCGCGGGCGGCCTGGTGGCGGCTTTCTCCGATACCCTGACGGGCATCATCGCCGGCCGCGCGCTGCAGGGCATGGGCGCGATCTCGGCGGCCATCACCGCCTGCATCGCCGACCTCACGCGCGAGCGCCATCGCACCAAGGCGATGGCGATGGTCGGCGGCAGCATCGGCCTGACCTTTGCGCTGTCGCTGGTGATCGCTTCGCCGCTGCTGCACAGCATCGGCATGCCGGGCATCTTCAGCCTGATGTCGGTGCTGGGGCTGGTGGCCATCGGCGTGACGCTGTTCCTGGTGCCCACGCCGCCCGCGCCGCACCCGGTGCGGCTGCCCTTTCGCAAGGTACTGCTCAATGCCGACCTGGCGCGGCTGAATGTCGGCGTGCTGGCGCTCCATGCTTCGCAGGTGGCCATGTTCATGGTGGTGCCGGCGATGCTGACCAATGCCGGCATGCCGCTCGACCAGCATTGGAAGGTCTATCTGCCGGTGGTGCTGGTGTCGTTCGTGCTGATGCTGGGCCCGATGATGGCGGCCGAGCGCTACGGCCGCGTACGTCCGGTGCTGCTGGGCGCGGTGGCGCTGATGACCGCGGTGCAGCTGCTGTTCGCAGCGGTGCATGGACTGTGGGCCATCGTCGGCGTGCTCCTGCTGTTCTTTGTCGCGTTCAACGTGCTGGAGGCAATGCAGCCCTCGCTGGTGTCGCGCTACGCCGCGGCCGCGCGCGGCGCGGCACTCGGCGTGTACAACACCACGCAGGCGCTGGGCCTGTTCCTGGGCGGCGCCGTAGGCGGCTGGCTGCTCAAGCACGAAGGCCGCAGCGCGGTGTTCGTCGGCTGCGCGGCCGTGTTGCTGCTCTGGCTTATAATCGCCTGGAACATGAAGGCACCCCCGGCCCGCGGGCAGGAAGCCGCACCTGCGCCGGCCGCATGAAGTTGGCCTGGCATCGCATCAATCCGTAACGCTTTCCGGCCAGAAAATGGCCTAGCATGATCGCGCCACCCGACACCGGCCGGGCGGCGCGATGTTCGTTTACGTTGTACGTTGCGTTGCCGCCAGGCGGCGCCGCAGCGACGGCGCAGTGCCGAACCAGACAAGCGGCCAAGGTAGTCGCCGGCGCAGTATCGGATCACACTTGCAGTCAGATTCACCCTTATCGTATTGCCACGCTTTTCAACACAGCGCGTGGCTTTTGGAGAACATTCACATGGCCTCGGTCAACAAAGTCATTCTCGTCGGCAACCTCGGCGCCGACCCCGAAACCCGCTACATGCCCAGCGGCGACGCCGTCACCAACCTCCGCCTGGCAACCACCGATCGCTACAAGGACAAGCAGTCCGGCGAGATGAAGGAAGCCACCGAGTGGCACCGCGTTTCGATGTTCGGCAAGCTGGCCGAAATCGCCGGCCAGTACCTGCGCAAGGGCTCGTCGGTCTATATCGAGGGCCGCATCCGCACCCGCAAGTGGCAGGACCAGTCCGGCCAGGACAAGTACTCGACCGAAATCGTTGCCGACCAGATGCAGATGCTGGGCTCGCGCCAGGGTGGTGGCGATGAAGGCGGCTACGGCGGCGGCGGTGGTGGCGGTGGCTACAGCCGTGAATCGCAGGGCGGTGGCGGTGGCGGCTACGGCGGCGGCCGTGGCGGCCAGGGCGGCGGCCAGGGCGGCCAGGGTGGCGGCCAGGGTGGCGGCCAGGGTGGTGGCGGCGCTCGCCGCCCGCAGCAGGCGCCGTCGAACGGTTTCGAGGATATGGACGACGATATTCCGTTCTAATCTTGTGTAACCGATACCTGTAAAGATCAACCCCGCCAGCGAGCGGGGTTTTTTTATCAGCAGGCGCTCCTCGCGCTCGCCATACCGGCCCATGAGGTAGCCGCTATCTTTATACGTTCTTTATGCCGATCCGCCTCCTTTCTACCCGGCTTTTACGGCCCAGTCGGTAAGCTGCATGCCCGGACTCATTCAAGGATGCCAGCCGTGATCGGGATCTTCGTGGTCGCATCGATCCCTTTTGCCGCACTGCGCCAGCCAGGCCCCGTGGCGGCGCGTCGGGCAGGCGGCGGTTCTGCTAGCATGGGACGCGAGCTTTCCCATGCCTGATACCGAACTCCGCGCCGCCGGCGCACGCCCCGATCCCGATGTCCTGCTCAGGCAGGTGCAGGCCGAAACGGCGCGGGCCGCGCGCGGCAAGCTCAGGGTCTATTTCGGGGCATCGGCGGGGGTGGGCAAGACCTTTGCCATGCTTGCCGCGGCGCGCGCGGTGGCGCAGGGCGTCGACGTCGTCATCGGCGTGGTCGAGACCCATGGCCGCGCGGAAACCGAAGTGCTGATCGACGGCCTGGAGCGCCTGCCGATGAAGGCGGTGCCATACCGCGAGCGCGTGCTGAGCGAGTTCGACCTCGACGCGGCGCTGGCGCGCCGTCCCGCGCTGGTGCTGGTCGACGAACTGGCCCATTCGAACGCGCCGGGCAGCCGCCATCCCAAGCGCTGGCAGGACATCCAGGAACTGCAGGCGGCCGGCATCGACGTGTGGACCACGGTCAACGTGCAGCACCTCGAGAGCCTGAACGAGGCCGTCGGCGGCATCACCGGCATCCGCGTGTGGGAGACCGTGCCCGACACGGTCTTCGACGGCGCCGACGAGGTCGTGCTGGTCGACCTGCCGGCCGATGAACTGCTGCGCCGGCTGAAGGAGGGCAAGGTCTACCTGCCCGAGCAGGCGCGCCACGCGGCACGCAACTTCTTCCGCAAGGGCAACCTGATCGCGCTGCGCGAACTGGCGCTGCGCCGCACCGCGGACCGCATCGACGACGATATGCGCGCCTGGCGCCAGTCCGAAGCGGTGCAGGCGGTATGGCGCACGCGCGAGGCGGTGCTCGCCTGCATCGGCAGCGGCGACGATGCGGAGCAGGTGGTGCGCAGCGCGCGCCGGCTCGCCGGGCAGCTCGATTGCGACTGGCACGTGGTGACGGTGGCGACGCCCCGGCTCGCACCACCTTCCGAAGCCGCGCGGCTGCGTTTGCAGGCGGCAATGCGCCTCGCCGAGGAACTGGGCGCGCGGACCGAGACACTCGCCGGCAACGACATGGTGCTGGCGGTGGCCGGATACGTGCGGCGCCATAACCTGACCAAGGTCGTGCTCGGCCGCGCGCCGGCGGACTGGCGCCGCGGCGGCTCGCTGGTGGGGCGCGCGCGCGCGCTGCTGGGGCTGGCACTGTCGCCGTTCGTCAGCGGACCGGGCTGGCTGCCCGGCCGCCGCGCCAGCTTTGCCGATGCGCTGGCGCGCGGCTGCCCCGAGATCGATATCATCCGCGTTGCCGCCGACATGACGCGCGCCGACCTGCGTCCGCGCCACGCCGCCGACGACACGGAAACCACGGCAAGCTCCGACGGCGCCAGGCGCAAGGACTACGCGTGGGCCGTGGCGTGGTGCGCGGGCGCGACGCTGCTGTCGGCGCTGGCGCTGCCGTGGTTCGACGTGGTCAACATCGTCATGCTGTTCCTGGTGGCGGTGGTCGGCGTGGCGCTGCGCCATGGCCGCGGGCCGGCGGCGCTGGCGTCGGTGCTGGCGGTGGCGGCGTTCGATTTCTTCTTCGTGCCGCCACGGCTGTCGTTCGCGGTCAGCGACGTGCAGTACCTGCTGACCTTCCTGGTGCTGCTGTCGGTGGGTCTGGTGATTGGCCAGCTTACGGCCGGGCTGCGCGAGCAGGCGCGGCTGGCGGTGCAGCGCGAAGAGGACGCGCGCACGCTGTACGAGCTGGCGCGCGAGCTGTCGGCGGCATTGCAGTCCGAACAGATCGTCGCAATCGGCAGCCGCTTCCTGCGCGCCGCCTTCGATGCCAGTTCGGCCTTCTTCCTGGTCTCGGCGGAGGGGCGGCTGCTGCCGCCGGTGTCGGATGACGGCGCGGCGCGCGGCATGGGAAACAGCGCCGGCCACACCGACTCGATCGACCGCGTGCTCGCCGAATGGGTGTTCCACCATGGCCAGCCCGCAGGCACCGGCACCGACACGCTGCCGGGCAGCACGGTGCTGTACCTGCCGCTGACGGCGCCGATGCGCACCCGTGGCGTGCTCGCCGTGGAGCCCGCGCTGCCGCACGCGTTCGCGCAGCCAGCGCTACGCCGCCAGGCCGACGTGTTCTGCACGCTGATCGCGATCGCGATCGAGCGGCTGCACTATGTCGAGGTGGCGCAGCAGGCGCTGTTGTCGATGGAATCGGAGCGCCTGCGCAGCTCGCTGCTGGCCGCGGTCTCGCACGACCTGCGCACGCCGCTGACCAGCCTGATCGGTATGGCGGAAACCATGCAGCGCGGCACGCCGCTGCTGGCCCCGCCACTGGACGAGACCGTCGCCGCAATGCTGGAGCAGGCGCGGCGCATGCGGACCATGGTGGTCAACCTGCTCGACATGGCCAGGCTGCAGGGCCGCGATGTGCGCATCAGGCAAGAGTGGCAGTCGATCGAGGAACTGGCCGGCGCGAGCCTGGCTGCGATGCGCGAGGCGCTGGCGCGCCACCGCGTTGTCGTGGCCAACCTGTCGCAGGTGCCGCTGGTGGAATGCGATGCCGTGCTGTTCGAGCGGGTGCTGTGCAACCTGCTGGAGAATGCCGCCAAGTACACGCCGCCAGGCACCGAAATCCGGTTGTCGGCCATGGCTGCGGGCGACGAGGTCTGGGTCGTGGTCGAGGACGACGGCCCGGGCGTGCCGCGCGGCAAGGAGCGGCAGATATTCGAGAAATTCACGCGCGGCGAACGCGAGTCCGCCACCGCCGGCGTCGGGTTGGGCCTGGCCGTATGCGATGCCATCATGCAGGCGCATGGCGGCCGCATCTGGGTGGAACCGGCGCAGCGGCAGGGCCGGCATGCGCGTCCCGACGATGGCACCGGCGCGCGCTTCACGATCGCGTTGCCGCACGGCAATCCGCCAACGATCGAGGCCGAGCCGGCTGAACTGCCCGAGCCGTCGCCAACCAAGCAAGGAGAGGCATAGATGCCGTTCGATTTTTCGCCCACGATCCTGCTCGTCGAGGACGAACCGCATATCCGTCGCTTTGTCCGCCTGACGCTGGAGGCCGAGGGTTGCACGGTGCACGAGGCCGAGTCGCTCAAGCGCGGCCTGATCGAGGCCGGCACGCGGCAGCCCGACCTGGTCATCCTCGACCTCGGCCTGCCGGACGGCGACGGGCTCAAGCTGATCGGTGAGGTGCGCACGTGGACCGCCGTGCCGATCCTGGTGCTGTCCGCGCGCAGCGGGGAAGCCGACAAGGTCGGCGCGCTGGATGCGGGGGCCGACGACTACCTGACCAAGCCCTTCGGCGTGGCCGAGCTGGTGGCGCGCCTGCGCGTGCTGCTGCGCCGGCATGCCCGCGCCAACGCGCAAGGCTCCAGCCAGGTCACGTTCGGCGATGTCCAGGTCGACCTGGCCAACCGCCTGGTCACGCGCGGCGGGCAGGCGGTGCACCTGACGCCGATCGAGTACCGGCTGCTGGCCGTGCTGATCGCGCATCGCGGCAAGGTCATGACGCACCGCGAACTGCTGCGCGAGGTTTGGGGACCCGCACAGTCGGAAAGCAGCCAGTACCTGCGCGTCTACATGGGACACCTGCGGCACAAGCTCGAAGCAGACCCGGCGCAGCCGGCGCACCTGCTGACCGAAGTGGGGCTGGGCTACCGGTTCGCCGGATAAGGCTGTACTTTCAGCCCCGGTAATCCCGCTACCACGCGCTGTCCGCGCCGCCCGGCCCACGGGCGCGGTGGCCGGCAAACCGCTCCAGCATGAAATCCACCAGCGCCCGCACCTTGTCGGGCCGGTGGTTGCGCGCCGGGAACACCAGGTAGATGTCGGCCGGCGCCAGTTGCCACTGCGGCAGCACGCGGCGCAGCGCACCGCTGCGCAGGTGCTCGGCCACGTCCCATTCGGAGCGCACCAGCAGCCCTTGCCCGTCGATGGCCCACGCCAGCGCCGATTCGCCGTCGTTGGTGCTCATGGTGCCGCGCACCTTGACCGTTTCCTGCTGGGCGCCGTTGCGCAGGTGCCAGGTGCCGAAGGTCTCGTCGGCCTCGCGGATAAAGATGCAGTTGTGCCGCGCCAGCTCGCGCGGATTCGCCGGCTCGCCGGCGGCCTGCAGGTAGGACGGCGCGGCGCACAGCAGGCGGCGGTTGTTGGCGAGCAGCCGCGCGGTGAGCCGCACGTCGGGCAGCTCGCCGAAATGGATCAGCGCGTCCAGGCCCTGTTCGACCAGGTTGAGCGGCCGGTCGCTCAGGTGCAGCTGGACCTCGATCCTGGGAAACGCGCGCGCGAATGCCGACAGCGCCGGCGCGATATGGCGGCGGCCGAAACCCAGCGTCGCGCCGATCTTCAGCAGGCCGTGCGGCGTGCTGCTGCTGCCGGCGATGGCGCGTTCCAGCGCTTCCATTTCCGCCAGGATGCGCGCGCCTTCGACCAGGTAGCTTTCGCCCTCCGGCGTCAGGCTGATACGCCGCGTGGTCCGGTGCAGCAGCCGCACGCCCAGCCGCGCTTCCAGCGCGGCCAGCCGCTTGCTGACCGCCGGTGGCGTCACGCCCAGTTCCTGCGCCGCGGCGGCCAGGCTGCCGTGCTTGTTGATGCACTGGAAGAAGGCTAGGTCGGAGAAGTTGTCCATTGCTGAATTACAGGAACTAAAGAAGTAACGGAGTCTGAATTATGTTTCTCCGGGGCAATGATACGATCGTTTCCACAACAATTCATCCCACAGGAGACGCCCGTGAAACTTGTCCGCCTGACTGCCTTGCTGGCCTGTGCCGCGGCTTTCGCCGCCACCGCTGGCAGCGCCGCCGCCCAGTCCTATCCCCAGCGCCCGGTCCGCCTGATCGTGCCGTATGCCCCCGGTGGCAGCGCCGACATCGCCGCGCGCCTGGTCGCCGATGCCTGGGCCAGGAGCCTCGGCGGCACCATCGTGGTGGAGAACCGCGCCGGCGCCGGCGGCAACATCGGCGTCGACGCGGTCGCCAAGGCGAGCGCCGATGGCTACACGGTCGGGCTGCAGACGGTGTCGCTGGCCATCAACCCCGGCCTGTTCCCGCGCATGCCGTATGACACGCTGAAGGACCTCGCGCCGATCGGCATGGTCGCCAGCTCGCAGCACGTGCTGGTTGTCAACAACAACATTCCGGCGAAGACGTTGCCGGAACTGATCGCCGCGGCGAAGGCTCAGCCGGGCAAGCTGACCTACGGCTCGGCCGGCAATGGCAGCACCTTCCATATGTCGGCGGAACTGTTCAAGTCGGTGGCCAACGTGTCGATCGTCCACGTGCCGTATCGCGGCGGTGGCCCGGCGCTGGTCGACACCATTGCCGGCCAGGTCGACATGAGCTTCCCGGTGGTGTCCGCGGCCCAGCAGCATGTGCAGGGCGGCAAGCTCAAGGCGCTGGCCGTGACCGGTTCGAAGCGCTCCGCCCAGTTGCCGAACGTGCCGACCGCGGCCGAGGCCGGTTTGCCGGGCTACAACTTCGAGACCTGGTTCATGGTGTTCGCGCCCGCGGGCACGCCCACGCCGGTCATCGACAAGCTGAACACCGCGCTGAATGCCGCGCTCGCGACGCCGGCCACGCGGGACCGGATGCTCAAGGAAGGCTTCGAGCCGACGCCGAGCACGCCCGCGGCCGCCCGGCAGCGGCTGGAAAAAGAAATGCCCGTGTGGGCCAACCTGATCAGGCAGCGCGGCATCACCGCGGAATGACCGTCATACCGTTACCAAGGCTTGTGCCATGACCCCCCGCACCCTGTACCAGAAGCTGGTCGACTCCCATACCGTCGCCAGGATCGACGACGACAACGTGCTGCTGTATTGCGACCTGCACCTGATGAACGAATACACCAGCCCGCAGGCCTTCGCCGGCCTGCACGAGCAGGGGCGTGGCGTGCTGGTGCCGGGGCAGAACGTGGCCGTAGTCAGCCATATCATCCCCACGCACCCCGGCGCGATCCGCGTCATCGCCGATCCGGCGTCGGCGCTGCAGGCCACCAACCTGCATGCCAACTGCGAGCGGCACGCGATCCCGCTGTTCGACACCAACGACGCGCTGCAGGGCATCGAGCACGTGGTGGCGCCCGAGCACGGCATGATCCGCCCGGGCATGGTGGTGATCTGCGGCGACAGCCATACCACCACCTACGGTGCGCTCGGCGCGCTGGGCTTCGGCATCGGCACGTCCGAGGTCGAGCACGTGCTGGCCACGCAGACGCTGGTCTACCGGATGGCAAAGACCATGCGCATCCGCGTGGACGGCAGGCTGCCGCTCGGCACTACCGCCAAGGACCTGATCCTGCGCATCATCGGGGCGATTGGCGCGCAGGGCGCGCGCGGCTACGTGGTGGAATACTGCGGCTCGGCCATCCGCGACCTGAGCATCGAAGCCCGCTTCACGCTGTGCAACATGACGGTCGAGGCCGCCGCGCGCGGCGCGCTGATCGCGCCGGACGAGGCCGCCATCGACTACGTGCTGCGCCGCGCGCCGGATATCGGTGGCGATGGCGATGACGGCGGCGATGACGGTGGCGTCCAGCGCGACGCCGCGCTGCGTTACTGGCAGACGCTGCACAGCGACACCGGCGCGCACTTCGACATGGAATACGTGTTCGACGCCAGCCAGGTCGAGCCGCACGTGACCTGGGGCACCAGCCCCGACCAGGTGCTGCCGGTGTCGGGCCAGGTTCCGTTCCCGGAAGACCAGATCGACGAAGCGGAGCAGCGCTCGGTCGAGCGCGCGCTGGCCTACACGCACCTGCAGCCGGGCGCGACGCTGGCCGGCACGCCGATCCAGCACGTCTTCATCGGCTCCTGCACCAACGGCCGCATCGAAGACCTGCGCGCGGTCGCGAGCGTGGTGCGCGGCAAGACCGTCGCCGCGGGCGTGCGCGCGATGGTCGTGCCGGGATCGGGCGCGGTGAAGGCGCAGGCCGAGCGCGAAGGGCTCGCCGACATCCTCACCGCGGCGGGTTTCGAATGGCGCCAGCCCGGCTGCTCGATGTGCCTGGCCATGAACGACGACGTGCTCGCCGACGGCGTGCGCTGCGCCTCCACCACCAACCGTAATTTCGAAGGCCGGCAGGGGCGGGGTGCCATCACCCACCTGATGAGCCCGGCCATGGCGGCCGCGGCGGCCATTACCGGCGCGATCACCGACGTCCGCAAGCTGGAGCTGTCTCATGCCTGAACTTTCCTGCCTCGCCGGCAAAGCCGCCGCGATCCGTTTCGAGAACCTCGACACCGATCAGATCATTCCCAAGCAGTTCCTGCGCGGCATCGACAAATCGGGCCTTGCCCAAGGCATTCTCTATGACCACCGCTTCGACGCCACCGGCGCGCGGCGCCCGGAATTCGTGCTGAACCGGCCGGAGTACGCCGGCACCAGCATCCTGGTCGGCGGCGCCAACTTCGGCTGCGGCTCCAGCCGCGAGCATGCCGTGTGGGGCCTGCAGCAGTTCGGCATCCGCGCGGTGATCGCGCCCAGCTTCGGCGAGATCTTCTACTCGAATGCGATGAATAACCGGCTGCAGCTGGTGATGCTGCCGCGCAAGGTGATCGAACGGCTGATGGACGCGGTCGATGCCGACAGCGCCAATGAGATCCGCATCGACGTCGAGGCGATGCAGGTGCGCACGCCGGCAGGCGACTTCCCGTTCGAGCTGTCGGCGCGGCATCGCCGCATGTTCCTGGAGGGACTCGACATGATCGGCCTGTCGCTGAAGCAGCGCGACGAGATCGAGCAGTTTGCGCGCCGCTACTGGGAGGCGTTCCCGTGGGCGAAGGATGTGGCCCGGCGCACGCGGGACAGGCTGGGCACGACCTGACCGATTACCTGACCGATGGCCTGAGCCGCACCGCGCGCCTTTCCGCGTTTCGGAAATCGTGCAGGCCGGATTTCATGCGCCCGCGGCCGCGCGTGGCTATGCTTGGCATATCTCCGCCAGCCTCAGGCAGGCTGCAGCTCCGGACAATGCCATGACGACGAACGACGACAGCGCGGGCCCGGCCCCGGCCGACGCGCCCGGCCCCGCCAACGCGCGCCTGCTGGCCGCGATGAGCCACGAGATCCGCACGCCGCTGTACGGCATGCTCGGCACGCTGGAACTGCTGTCGATGACCGGGCTGGACGTGGCGCAGCGCCAGCAGGTGGCGACCATCACCGAGTCGTCGCGTGTGCTGCTGCAGATCCTCGACGACCTGCTTGACTTCTCGCGCATCGAAGCCGGCCAGCTGCGGCTGGACGCGGTGCCGTTCGATCCGGTGGCGCTGGCCCAAACCGTGGCGCGCGCGCAGGAGCCGCTGGCCATGCGCAAGGGCGTGGCGCTGGACTGCGACCTGCAGCCGGGCGTGCCATGGCTGCTGGGCGATCCGCTGCGCGTGCGGCAGGTGCTGGCCAACCTGTTGCGCAATGCGATCAAGTTCACCGCGCAGGGGCGCGTCACGCTGCGCCTGTGGCAGGAACCGCAGCCCTCGGCGGACCGGGTCGGGCTGATGCTGGAAGTGGCGGACACCGGCCCTGGCATCGATGGCGCGCTGCTGCCGCACCTGTTCGAGCCCTTCATGCAGGGCGATTCCACGCGCGCGGACGAGCTCGGCGGCGCGGGGCTCGGGCTGGCCATCTGCAGGAAGCTGGCCCGGCTGATGGGCGGCGACATCACCGCCGACAGCTCGCCGGGCCAGGGCAGCCGCTTTACCGTTGCGCTGCAGTTGCCGGCCACCGCCTCACTGCCGCCGCGCGGTGCCGCCGGTGCCGCCGGTGCCGAGGCGGCGCCAGCGATGCCGGCGTTGCCGCAACCGGGGCTGCGCGTGCTGGTCGTGGAGGATCATCCGCACAACCGCCTGCTGCTGCGTGGCCAGCTAGAGCGGCTTGGCTGCGCGGTGCAACTTGCGAGCGACGGCGCACAGGGACTGGCGGCCTGCGCGGCAGGGAGCTTCGACGTCGTGCTGACCGATGTGCAGATGCCGGTCATGGATGGCTATGCGCTCAGCCGCCGTCTGCGCGCGGCGGGCAACCCGGTGCGCATCGTCGCGCTGACCGCCAACGCCGGCGCTGGCGAAGCCGGTCGCTGCCAAGAGGCCGGCATGGACCGCTGCCTCGTCAAGCCGGTGCTGCTGCGGGAGCTGGCGGCGTGCCTGCAAGAGCTGGTGCCGGGGCGCGCGCAGAAGCCGCCGCTTGCCAGCGGCGACGCCGATGCCACGCTGCTGGCGCAGGGCGTCAATGCCGATTTCGATGCCTTGCGTGCCGCTGCCGCCAGCGGCGACCTGGTCGCGGTACAGGCGCATGCGCATCACCTGCGCGGCGCGCTCGCGCGGATCGATGCCGCGCGCGACGCGGCGGAGCTGTGCCGCGAACTGGAGGCCGGCGCCGCGTGGGCCGTGCAGGCGACGCAGGACCGCATCGGCGACCTCGGTCTGATCCTGGATGCCAGCGTTCCCGGCTACCGCAGTTCACGCTTGCCGCCATGATCCGGATCGGATCGCGGACGACCCACGCGGCCGTCCTCATCAGGATCTTGCACGCGATCGATGCGCCGCGGCCGTGGCTGCCATCGAGCTGATCTGCCTGTAGCCCCGCCTCAGGCGAGGGCGCCGGGCGCCTGCAAGGCTTCGTCCAGCTCCCACGCGACGCAGTTGCGGCCGCGGTTCTTGGCCGCGTAGAGCACGTGGTCGGCACGCATCAGCAGCGTATCGAGGTCTTCGCCGGGCCGCAGCGTCGCCACGCCGAAGCTGGCGGTCACGCGGTGCACGCCGGGCAGCACCGGCATCGGCGTGTGTTCGAGCGTGTGGCGCAGGCGCTCGGCCAGTTGCAGTGCCGCGTCGGGCGCGGTATCGGGCAGCAGCACCACAAACTCTTCGCCGCCCAGCCGCGCCGCGATATCGCGCCGGCGGATGCCGCCGGCGAGGATCTGGCCGAACTGCGCCAGCACCGCGTCGCCGGCGCCGTGGCCGTAGTTGTCGTTGATGAACTTGAAGAAGTCGAGGTCGCACACCAGCAGGCTGAGCGGCCGCCCGGGAGGCGGCGGGATCTGCTGCATGGCGAGCGCGGCCAGGCCGCGGCGGGTATGCAGCAGCGTCAGCGGGTCGGTGTCGCGCTCGTGCCGCAGGCCGACGATGATGTCCTGCGCCGCCGCGGCCAGCAATGCCAGGGCCAGCGCCATCAGCAGCAGCGCCAGCGAGGCCTGCAGCGAAAGCCAGTAGGCCGACTGGATAAAGACGGCCGGATCGTGCGCGGCTGCCGGGACCACGGTCAGCACGGTGCGCGGCAGGAAATGCAGCGCGAACAGCAGGTAGAACCAGAACAGCACGCGGTCTGCCAGGCGTCCGCTGCGCAACCCGGCCAGCGCCGGCATGCCCAGCAGCAGGATCATGGCGATGCCGACGTTCAGTATGTAGATGCGCGCCACCAGCCGCGGCTGCACCAGGTCGAACCACGCGATCGCGCCGAGCAGCGCGAGCGGCAACGCCACCTGCGCGCAGGTATCGACCCGCGCACCGATGCGCGCCAGCATGCCGCGCAGCAGCAGCACGCCGCTGCCCAGGTACAGCAGGGCGGTCACCGTGGCCTGTCCGCCGCCGGGGCGCGGTGGCCAGACGATCTGCAGGGTGATGGCGATTGCGTACATGCAGTACGCGGCAGCCGGCAGCAGCAGGTAGTGCCGGGTGCGCTCATAGCGCCAGGCCAGCACGAAGCACAGCGAGAATGCGATGGCAATGGCGGGATTGACCAGTGCCAGGAATCGACCAGCGTCTTGCAACACGAGAGTCCCCTGTTCTTGTCGTTCTCTGGCAGGGGTGGTTGCAAGCTCCGGCGAGGGGCGCGCATGCGTCGCGGCATCGCGCGGCCGAAGGGCATGGCCAGGGAACATTATGGGGCGCATGGGCGCCCGGGCGGGCGCGGCGTTTGCCGTGGCCTGCTGAGTGTTTCCGTCGGGTCTCATTCTAGCCACCACCATGGCACGCGGCGCATGGCGGCCGCCGACGCCGGGCAAACAATTGTGAACGCCAGAGACGTGGCTGCCGGGCCACGGTTGCTACGGTTTCCTGCTTTTGTGACTAATCTGGTAGAAGCTGTCCGGATCCTCCGGCAGTTCGGTTTTCCGTACGCAAGGAGATCACGATGAATACCAAGAATGCGATGCCTGCCCTGTTGCTGGCGGCAAGCGTGCTGGCGGCGCCGTTTGCCATGGCGCAGGGCAGTGGCCGGACTTCTACCCGGCCGATGACGGAACCCGCGGCGTCCGCGCCGGCGCCAGCCCCGCAAAGCTCGCCGTATGTGCAGGTGCAGCAATGGAAGAAGGGCGACCGCCTGCCGACCGAGTTCAGGGACCGCCAGTATGTGATCGACGATTACAAGCAATACAACCTGCCGGCGCCGCGCAAGGGCACGCGCTGGGTAGGGGTCGGCGCCGAGTATTACCTGGTGGCGCCCAATGGCGTGATCCAGCAGGTCGGGTCGGGCTCCTGACCCACATCGGCCGGGGTCCTCGCCCTGGCCCACGCAGCAAAGCAAAAGCCGCCGCGCGGGGTGCGCGGCGGCTCTTTTTTTTCGGCGCCCCGCTTCAGATGCCGAGTATCTTCTTGGCCTCGAGCAGCGACTTCATCGCTTCGTCATGCTTGCCGGCCTTGTGGTAGGCCTCGCCGTCGGCACGCAGCTTGGCCACCTTGGCGGCATCTTCGGGCGACAGCGCGGGCTTGGCCCTAAGCTTGGCGTCGATTGTCTTCATCTCGTTGGGGCAGTTGTGGGCGAGCGCCAGGCCGCTGGCGCCGCACAACAACAGCGCCGCGAGGATCGGAATGGATTTACGCACGTCGGCCTCCGCTTAGGAATGGTGGGATTTCCAGCATAGTGCATGGTCCGCGTGGCGACATGCCCGCTGCCGGCCGCCGCCTTTGCCGGCACCGACGATACCCCGGCAAGGGATAAACCGGGACCCGACGTTTCTCGGTTGAAATGCGCGATTCGCTTCGCCGCGGCCGGATCTCATCCATTCGGGCGAAGCCTCCGGCTTTTGTCCCGAGCGTGCCATTGCGATGGCAATGCGTTTGATTGCCCTTTCACCGACGCACCCCATGCATGCGGAAATTCACGCCGGCGTGCGGCTTTCAGGGGAGTCGGAAAATGCCGGTCCGCAAACTCCGCTGGTTTGAAACGCCAGTATGTTTAAAACCACGGGCGAGGCTGGCGCGGCGATTTTCTTCATCCTTGCCGCGCGCTTCATTCCTGAATCAGCCCGTGCCAATGCCCGATTTTTATAAGCCTCCGCAAAACCTAAATTCGATGCGCACGGCAAGCAGCCGGACAGAGAAATAAAAATATTCGGGGAGCTTCACCATGAAACATGACCACCTGAAACGGGCGGCCATTCCGGTCGCGTGCCTGGCGTTCGTTCTCGCCGGTTGCGGCGGCGGCGGGGATGGGGCACCGGCCAGCAGCATCGCCCCGTCGGCAAGCGTGCCCGGCCCGGCTGGCGCCAACGGCAAGACCATCCTGTCCGGTCTCAGCGCGCCAGGCGCGAGCGTTGGCACGGACGGCGATTTCTACCTCAATCTCTCCACCTCGACGCTGTATGGGCCGAAGGCCAACGGCGAATGGCCGGCCGGTGTGCCGCTGGTCGGGCCGCAAGGCATTGCCGGCGCGCCGGGCGCTTCGCTGCTGCACGGCGCGGCGGACCCGACCGCGGCCGACGGCGCCGAAGGCAGCTTCTACCTCAACACCACCACCAATACGCTGTTCGGCCCCAAGACCGGCGACGGCTGGCCGGCGGGCGTCTCGGTGGTCGGGCTGACCGGGCCGGTGGGCCCAGCCGGACCGACCGGCGCGGATGGCGCGGCGGGGGCGCAAGGGCCGCAGGGAGAGAAGGGCGAACAGGGCGAACAGGGCGAACAGGGCGACAGCGGTGCGCAAGGCCCCGAGGGGCCGCAAGGCGAGAAGGGAGATACCGGCGCACAAGGCCCGCAAGGAGACAAGGGTGAACAGGGCGAACAGGGCGGGTCCGGTGCAACGATCTACACGGCCAACTTCGCTGTCTCCAAATCGTCCGGCGGCAACGGCACCTATGTCATGAACGGCAGCAGTCTCGACATGCCAAGCCACGACCCGTACTTCGGCGCGCTGATGCCGGTCGGCTGCGCGGCCGGCCTGACCATGACGGCGATCCTGGCCGGCTCGCCGGATTCCGGCACGGAGTACGCCGTGACCGCCTACCGCGTGGCCAGCGGCACGGCGCTGCAGACGCTCGGTTCGGTCGCCATTACCGGGTTGTCCAGCTGCAAGCTGAGCGGCTCGGCCAGGAGTTGCTCGACGCCAGCGACGGTGCCGGTGGGGGCCAACGACATCATCCAGGTCCAGGTCACCGGCAACCACACTTTCAACTGGGACGGCGGCCTGTACGTCAACCTGTCCTGCAAGACGCAGTAAGCCACGCGATTTTCCCGGCGTTCCCGTGCTGGTTTTCCCGCGCGCCTTCCGATGTTATGTTGGAGGGCGTCTTTTTTTGCCCTCCCGGAGCCAAACGCCTCAGCCACCCGACCGGTTGCGCATGGAAAACTCTGCCGAGAATTTTTTGCTGGCCCTGCTGTGCGCCGCGGTGCTGACCGTGACCGTGGTCGGCATCCACTATGAAGCGCTGCGCGTGCTGTCGTCGCTGCATCCGCGGCGCTGGAGCGGACGCGTCAATATCGGCGTGCTGATCGTGTGCATCATCCTGGTCCACTGCCTGGAAGCGATGGTGTTCGCGTTCGGCTTCTGGTTTGCCGACAATGTGCTCGGCCTTGGCTGGCTGGCGGGATCGACCGCGCCCGGCATGCCGACCCGCCACGGCCAGCCGTCGCTGCTGGTCTATGCCTACTTTGCGCTGGAGACCTTCACCACGCAGAGCCTGGGCGACCTCTACCCGGTCGGCGCGACCCGGCTGATCGCGACCATCGAGCCGCTGGTGGGCCTGATCCTGATCGGCTGGTCCGCGTCCTTTACCTATGTGGTGATGCGGCGCGACTGGCAGCTCGACGACGAAGGCGAGCACCACCGGCGCTAGCGCGACGCATGCCCCGGCCAGCGCCAGCCAGCGCCGGCAACAAATGCCGGAAGTGCCGCAGATGCCGCTAGTGCCAGACAAGCTGCGAACGTTTAAGCTGGCGACTTCTGCAAATCAACGAGCCACACTTCCGAGGAGCCACCATGCCGAGCCGCCAGCGCACCCTGATCCGCCTAGCCGCACTTGCCACCCTGGCCGTGGCCTGCAGCGTCCAGGCGCAGAAGCAGGACGGCCAGGGCGCCGCCGCCGCTGCCATCAACGAGGCAGTCCAGCAGGGCACTACGCCCTACCGCCCCGACCCGGACGCGACGCCGGACAGCATCCAGTCGGCGGAATGCCGCGAACTCGCCGCCCAGATCGCCACCGCGCCCAAGCGCGAGTACCGCACCACCGACTCGAGCATCGAGACCGCGCAAGGGCGGCAGGTGCCCGAGCTGGAACGCGAGCGGCCGCGCAAGTCGCTGCAGCAGGCGTACCAGGAGAAGTGCATCCGCTAGCGGGCTCCACGGCGGAAGGCTGCGCCAGGCGCGCCATCCGCCACGTTTGTCACCCGCCTCCCGGCGCGGTCCCGCGCCGCATTCCCCGCCTTCCTGGTTGTTTCCGTGTTGCGCCGCCGCCCAAACGTGGCGCGTCGATGCCTCACGATCGTGCACATCCGCCTGCTGCGCCAACAGCCGTTTCACCACGCCGGCGAAAAATACATATGTTTCATGGTTATCCATGATGGAACAGTTGTTGCTGATTGCCTAGCATTGGCGATGCGATGGCGCGTCGCTGACCGCTTCCCCGACAACCAAGCCAACCACGCATCCAAGGAGAGCCTGTTATGAAAGCAGCTGAAGTCACGCGTCCGTGCGGCGGTTCACCGACCCCGCGCCGGTCCGCGGTTGCAGTGGCCGCAGCGACGGCGCTGGTGCTCTGCGGCGGCGCGGCCGGCACGGCGCATGCCGCCGACGTCGCCGCCAGCCCGACCCTCGCGAAGATCAAGTCGTCAGGCACGATCTCCATCGGCCATCGCACCTCGTCGATCCCGTTCTCCTACTACGACGCCAACCAGAAGGTGATCGGCTTCTCGCAGGACATCTGCGACCGGGTGATCGATGCGGTGAAGCGCGAGACCGGCGTGCCGGCGCTGCAGGTGCGCATGGTGCCGGTGACCTCGCAGAACCGGATCTCGCTGGTGCAGAACGGCACCGTCGACCTGGAATGCGGCGTCACCACCAACCTGAAGTCGCGCCAGCAGCAGGTGGCGTTCTCGACCACGTTCTTCGTCGCCGGCACGCGGCTGCTGGTGAAGAAGGGCAGCCCGGTGCGCGACTTCGGCGATCTTTCGGGCAAGGCGGTGGTGACCAATGCCGGCACCACGTCGGAGCGCATCCTGCGCCGGCTCAACGACGAGAAGCAGGCCAACATCACCATCCAGAGCGCGAAGGACTATGGCGAGTCGTTCCTGATCCTGCAGTCGGGGCGCGTGGCCGCGTTCATGATGGACGACGTGCTGCTGTCGGGCGCGCGCACGCTGGCGCCCAACCCCGCCGACTGGACCGTGGTGGGCACGCCGCAGTCGTTCGAGGCCTATGCGTTCATGCTGCGCAAGGACGATCCCGGCTTCAAGCAGGTGGTCGACGGCGCCATCAGCGGGCTGATCCGCAGCGGCGAGATCAACAAGCTCTACAGCAAGTGGTTTGCCGCGCCGGTGCCGCCGAAGCAGGTCAATTTCGAGCTGCCGATGAGCGAGCCATTGAAGAAGGCCTACGCTAGCCCCAGCGACGAAGCCTTCGAATGATCTTCCTCAGCCGCGGCCGGCGGGCACGTAGGCGCCGGCGCGGTGCAGTTCGCCCTCGGCCTGCTCGAGCGCGCGGATCGCGCCCTTGCCCTTGCGTGCCAGCAACTGTTCGACCAGCGCCTCGACCATGGCCACGCCGGCCGTGATCGAGGGGAAGAACGACGGGCTCTCGACAGAAAACAGCAGCGTGCAGTCCGCCGCCAGCGCGATCGGCGACACGGTGCTGTCGGTCAGCGCGATCACCTTGCAGCCGCACTCGCGCGCGGCCGCCGCCACGCGGATGCTTTCCTGCGAATATGGGGCGAAGCTGGCCACCACCACGGCATCCCTGGACGCCAGCCCGCGCAGCTCCATTTCCAGCGTGCCGGCGTCGGCGCGGATCAGCTGCACCGAGCTGCGGAACAGCCGGTAGACATAGTGGAAGGTGAACGCGATCGGGAAGCACGAACGGAACCCCGCCACGTGCACGTTTTGCGCGTGCGACAGCAACTCGGCCGCCTGCTGCAGCGTCTTGTCGTTGTTGGCGGCGATCAGGTCGAGGTTGTGGTGCTGCGCATCGAGCATCTCGCCCAGCATGCGGCTGGCGCTGCTTTCGCGCACCACCTTGCGCGCGCGCCGGGCATACGGCTGGCTGCCGCCGCGCAGCGCATCGACAAAGAGCTCGCGCAGGCCCTGCCAGCCCTCGAAGCCGAGGTGCTGCGACAGCCGGACCAGCGTGGCGGGCTGCACGCCGGCGCTGGCGGCGATCTTGCGCATCGACAGCACCGGCACGTCCTGCGGGTGGTCGAGCAGGTAGCGTGCGCCGCTCTGGAACTGCGTGCTCAGGGTCGGGAAGCTGGCGCGCAGCAAGGCCAGCAGCGCGTCGAGGTCCTGCGGCGGCGCCGGCGTGGGATCGGCATCGGGAGGTTGCGGCGGATGGGTGGGGCTGTCGGACGGCATGGGCACTCCGGATTCGTGGTTGTAACGATTGTTGCACAGCTGCGCTCAGGCGGGCCGGCCGCTGCCTCGGATGGTGCAGTGCCAAAGTCGTCACATCAGCCGGTTAACGTCCGTGTGCCGGCAAAGCTGTACCCGGCGGTGCAGGCAAGGTGCGGAATGTCGGATTGCCGCAACGCCGGCGCAGTGTCATCAGAATTTCCTTACCTACTTGAAGGGCGGTGACTTACACTCCGCGCCATAACCTCCGGAATCGGTCATCCGGAACATAATTGGTACGGAGCGCGAGCATGGGACATAGAAGCCCTGCAGTGCGACACGGCGGACCGGTCAGGCCGCCGTTTCGGGTCAAGGGTCAAATCGGGGCAGGGACAGACACGGCGGGCGCCATGCCGGGCCGCGGCGCGCCCGCGCGCGGCTTCACGCTGGTCGAGCTGATGATCGCCGTGGCGATCATCGCCATCCTGGCCGCCATCGCCATCCCCAACTACAGCCGCTATGTGGTGCGATCGCACCGCGCCGCGATCGAGTCGTTCATGCTCGAAGTCTCCGGCGCGCAGGAGCGGTTTCTCGTTGACAACCGCGCCTATGCCGCCAGCCTCGGCGCGCTCGGCATGTCGGTGCCGGCCGCCCAGAGCACGCGCTACAACGTCACCGTCACCCCCAATGGCGCGCTGCCGCCGGGCTACAGCATTGTCGCCACGCCCACGGGCAGCCAGCTGAGCGCCGACACCGGCTGCGGCACGCTGACGCTGACCAGCGCCGGCGCCAGGTCGGCGTCCGGCGGCGGCACCGACTGCTGGAATTGACCATGGCAGCCTACCGGATCCCCCAGCGGCACTCGCGGCATGTGGCGCCGCGCGGCTTCACCCTGATCGAACTGATGTGCACGCTGGCCGTGCTGGCGATCCTGGCGGTCGCCGCCGCGCCCTCATTTGCGTCGCTGATGGCGGGGCAGCGCGTGCGCAGCGCCTCCCTCGACCTGAGCTCGGCGCTGCTGCTGGCGCGCAGCGAGGCGGTCAAGCGCAACGCCACCGTGACGCTGGCGCCCGCCGGCGCGGCCTGGACCGCGGGCTGGTCCGTCAGCGCCGGCGCGGAAACAGTGCGCACCTTCGGGCCCTATGGCGGCCTCACCATCACCCCCAGCGCCGCCGGGGCGTTGTCGGTCGGCAACGACGGCCGGCTTGCCGGCGCGGCGATGCGCTTTGAGCTCGCGCCCGCCAACGACGCGACGGCCGCGCTGCGCGTCTGCGTGCAGGTCAGCGAGACCGGCCGCGTCGCCTCCGAAACGGGAGCCTGCACATGACCCGCATCCTTGACAGCGCGGATCGCGCTGCCCGCGCAGCCCGCATTGTCCGTCGCCACGGGCAACGGCATGCGCGCCTGCCGCGACGCAGCGCGCAGCGTGGCGTGCTGCTGATCGAAGTGCTGGTGGCGGTGGTGATCCTGCTCGCTGCGCTGCTGGGCACGGCGGGACTGGTGGCGCGCTCGGGCCAGAACGAGATGGAGTCATACCAGCGCGTGCAGGCGCTCGCGCTGCTGCAGGACATGACCGCCCGCATCAATGCCAACCGCCAGGTGGTGCAGTGCTACGCCAATGGCGTCAACGGCGTGCGGCTGGGCACCGGCAGCGCCGCGCCGGCGGCTTGCACGCTGGGAACGGACGCGCAGAACGCCACCGCCAACGGCGACCTGCAGGCCTGGAACACCGCGCTGCTGGGCAGCGCCGAGATGACGGCCGCGGCCAGCGGCGTGGCGGCAAGCGCGGTCGGCGCCATGATCGGCGCGCGCGGCTGCATCGACACCATCGACGCGGCCGCCAACGTCTACCGCATCACCGTCGCCTGGCAGGGCCTGGCCGCCACCGGCGCGCCCGCGCTCGGCTGCGGCCAGAACCAGTACGGCAACGAGTCCTACCGCCGCGCGGTCAGCACGCAGATCCGCATTGGCTCGCTGGGGACCGTGTCATGAAGCGCCTGCCTGCACGTCTCGCACAACGCCGCCTGCGCCAGCGCGGCGTGTCGCTGGTCGAGCTGATGATCGGCATCACCATCGGCCTGCTGATGCTGACCGCGCTGGCCAGCCTGTACTACGCCAATAGCCTGTCGCGCACAGAATTCGTCAAGTCGGCCGAGCAGGTGGAGAACGGCCGCTACGCGCTGGAGCAGATCCGGCGCGAGGTGGAACTGGCAGGATTTTTCGGGGCGGGCAGCATCGCTCGGGGCGCCACGATGGCCGGTCCGGCGTTGTGCGCGACGGATCCCGCAGCACTCGGCTTCGCCGCCGGGGGCACCGTCCCGCTGCCGCTGGCAGGCTATGCGGCGGGCGTGGTGGCGCCCTGCCTTGCCGACCTTGCCGCCACCTCCGAGGTGCTGGTGGTGCGGCGCGTGTCGACCACGCCGGTCGCGGCCCCGACGCCGGGTGTGCCTTACCTGCAGGTATCGGCCTGCCCGAACGACACCACTGCCTTTGTCTTCGATGCGAGCGCAGCGGCGGCTTTCCCGCTGCGCACCAAGGCTTGCGATGCCGCGGTGCCGGCAGCGCTGCGCGAGGCGGTGGTGCGCGCGTTCTACCTCGCGCCATGCGACCGTTGCAGCAACGGCGGCGACGGCATCCCTACGCTGAAGATGGCGGAACTGGTCAACGGCGCGTTCCAGTCGCGTTCGCTGGCGCAAGGCATCCAGGACATGCACCTCGCTTACGGTGTGGATCTCGACAGCAACGGCTCCGCGGACTGCTATGTGGACGACCCCGGCGTCAACAACGCCGCCGCATGCCCCATCGTGCCGGGCTACGACTGGACCAATGCGCTGGCCAACTGGAGCAATGTGACCACCGTGCGCGTGAACCTGCTGGCACGTACGCTGAGGACCTCCGGCGGCCAGGTGGACACCCGCACTTATGACCTGGGGCGCGCCGCCGCCAGCGGCCCGTTCAACGACGGTTTCAAGCGCCATGTCTACGCCCAGGTGGCGCGGCTGGTCAACGTGGCCGGACTGCGCGAGCAATGATGCGATACCGCGAAGGGCAAGCAATGACGAAATTATCCGGCCGGCCGCTGCGCCGCAGGCAGACCGGGGTCACGCTGGTCGTGACGCTCGTGTTCATGGTGCTGTTCCTGCTGGTCGCCGTGGCGCTGGTCAATTCGGGCCTGGTCAACGTCAAGGTCGCGGCCAACCAGCAGCACACCGCCGAAGCGCGCGACGTCGCGCAGCAGTCGATCGAGCAGGTGATCTCCGACGACTTCACCAAGGCGCCGGCAGCCATCGGCGTGCCGGTGGATGTCAGCGGCGACGGCAAGGCCGACTACGTGGCCCAGGTGGCGAAGCCGGAATGCATGGCAAGCAAGCCCATCAAGAACGTCGAGCTCGACCTGAAGGATCCCGACGACGTGTCGTGCATGATCGGCAGCGGCGTGCAGAACACCGGCATCGTCACCGCCGGCAACAACGCCGGCAACTCGCTGTGCAACGCCACCCAGTGGGACGTGTCCGCCACCGTCGACGACAGCGCCAACACCGGGGCCGTGGCGACGGTCCACCAGGGCGTGGCGGTGCGCATGCCGACCGGCTCGGCCTGCCCCTGAGCGCACCGGCGTTGCCACCCATTCACCATTGAACGCACAGGAACCCGGATGACGAGCCCAGCCCGCCGGAATCGACGCCACGCCGCCTTAGCCGCCGCCTTGCTTGCCCTGGCCGGATGGCAGGGCGCGCATGCCGAAGACATCGACCTGTTCACCGGCCTGCAGAGCAATGCCGGCACCAAGCCCAACGTGTTGCTGCTGCTGGACAATGCGTCCACGTGGAATGCGGCCACGACCATCCGTGGCTGCGATGTCCCCGATGTGGTCAGCGCCAACAACGCGGGCACCGATGTCGGCGCGATCCAGTGCGCGCTGTACCGCGCGGTGAGCACGCTCGTGACCAACCCGCAGCTGTCCGGCAACATCAACATGGGGCTGATGATGTTCGGCACCGGCACCAACCCCGGCGGCAAGTTCCGCTATCCGTCGGCGGCGCCGTATACATTGCCGCTGATGGACACCACCAACGGTCCGAAATTCCTGGAGTACATCAAGAGCATCGACCGCCAGGTCGACAACTCGAACAACTCCCAGGTGGGCGGGGGCATGCAGGAGGCCTGGGCGTTCTTCGGCGGCAGGAAGGGTTTGTCGGGAACGCAGTACGCGTCGCCGATCACCAACCCGTGCCAGAAGAACTTTGTCATCTACATCGCCAACGCGGTCAACAACGGCAAGCCGCAGGACACCGGCACCGAGCCCAAGGACGCGCTTGCCGCGGCCGGCGCCAGCACCAGGCAGATGACCCAGCTCAAGCTCGACACGGCAGCCAACAAGTACGAAAGCAACTGGGGCGACGAGTGGGCGCGGTTCATGTACGAAACCGACGTGAACGGCAATCTCGACAATAACCAGAACATCATCACCTATACGATTGCCGTCACGGACGGCAAGAATCCCGATTATGTCGAGTCGACGCGCAGCATGGCCGACAACGCCGGCGGCAAGCGCTACGTGGTCAGCCTGGGCGACGTGGATGCGCTGGTGCAGGCGCTGCTGCAGATCTTCAACGAGATGCAGGCGGTCAACAACGTGTTCTCGTCGGTGAGCCTGCCGGTCAGCGTGAACGGGCAGGGCTCGTACCTGAACCAGATCTACATCGGCATGTTCCGGCCCGACGTCACCGCGGCGCCGCGCTGGATGGGCAACCTGAAGCAGTACAAGCTGGGCTACGACAACAAGAACCAGATCGTTGTGCTGGACGCCAACCCCAGCGGCCCCAACCAGCAGAGCGCGATCAGCAACGCCGGCACGGGCTTTATCTCGCCCAACGCCAAGAGTTTCTGGACCGCCGAGCCGCCGCTGGGGTTCAGTGGTTCGAGCTATACCGGCAGCTCGGTTAGCGGCTGGCCTGCCAAGGGCTTCTGGGTCAACAGCCCGTCCGGGGCTGCCGGTGCGCTGGACTCGGCCGATGGCGTGGCGGGTGTGGTCGGCGGCGACGGCGAGATCGTCGAGAAGGGCGGTGCCGGCGAAATGCTGCGCGCGCAGTTCACCACCGACCAGAGCGGGCGCAAGCTCTACACCTGCGCGTCGGGGGCATGCAGCGGCAAGACCCTGGCTTCGTTCGATACGTCCAATGGCTGGCTGACCGGCACCAGCGGGCAGGCCGCGCTCAAAACCACGGCTGCCGACGTCAACAACCTGATCAATTGGGTGCGCGGCCGCGACGTGCGCGCGCTGAGCGAAAGCACCATCGCCGGCGCGGAGTTGCAGAAGGGCCCCGGCGGCAGCGTTACCGTGCGCGGCTCGGTGCATGGCGATGTGCTGCATTCGCGCCCGGTGGTGATCAACTATGGCGGCACGACCGGCGTGGTGGTGTTCTATGGCGCCAACGACGGCGTCTTCCATGCGGTCAACGGCAACCAGTCCACCGGCATCGGCGGCGTGCGGCCGGGCGGGGAACTGTGGGGTTTCATTCCGCCGGAGTTCTATAGCAAGCTCGGCCGTCTCTACACCAATACGCCCGAAGTGCAGCTGAGCGGATCGCCCGCCGGTTCGGGCGCGAAGCCGCGCGACTATTTCTTCGATGGCACCACCACGGTGTTCCAGGACCTGCGCGACCCGGCCAAGCCGCGCGTGGTGATCTACCTGACCGCGCGCCGCGGCGGGCGCCTGACCTACGCGCTGGATGTGACCGATCCGCTGGCGCCGGAATTCCTGTGGAAGGCCGACACCACCAGCATCCCGGAGCTGGGACAGACCTGGTCGCAGCCGCGCGTGATCCGCGTCAAGGGATATGAGAACCCGCTGGTGGTGATGGGCGCCGGCTATGATCCCGCCGAGGATGCCGAGCCTTCCCAGGGTGGCGGCAGTTCGGGGCAAGGACGAGGCGTGATCGTGTTCGATGCCTTCAAGGGCGACGTGGTGCGCGCATGGCTGGCCGACTGCACCGGCCTTGACGCGACGGTGTGCACAACGCCTGCCGGCATGACCCGCGCAATCCCGTCCGACGTGGCCGTGGTGGACCGCAACGGCGACGGTCTGGTAGACAAGGGCTATGTCGGCGACGTCGGCGGCAATGTCTGGCGGCTGGACTTCGAGACGGCGGCCGGCACCGGGTCGGATGCCTGGACGCTGCGCAAGTTCGCGTCCCTGGGCGGCGCACAGGGCACCAACGATGCGCGCAAGTTCATGTATCCGCCGGATGTCATCACCACTGGCAATTACGATGCGGTGGTGATCGGCAGCGGGGACCGCGAGCATCCGCTGTACACCACCAGCACCACGCCGGGTCTGGCCTACAACGTCAGCAACCGCTTCTACATGCTGAAGGACACGGCGCTCACCGGCGGGCTGCCGTCGACATGGACGGCGCTGACCGAGGGCGACCTGTTCAACGCGACTTCGACTGCATACACCGACACGACCGCCGGCAAAGGCTTCTACCTGGTGCTGGGCACCGGCGAGAAGGTGGTCAACGCGCCGCTGACCGTGGCCGGCTATATCTACTTCGGCACCAATCAGCCAAGCGTGCCAAAGCCCGGCGCTTGCTATCCGGACCTGGGCACGGCGCGCGGGTATGCGGTCTCGTTCCTGACCGGCAAGGGCCTGAACAACGACCGCCATGTCGTGTTCAACAACGGTGGGCTGCCGCCGTCGCCGGTATTCGGGGTGGTTGCCGTCACGGATGCGGCAGGCAACACCAGCAACGTGCCGGTGCTGATCGGCGGCGGCAACCAGACCGGTCCCGGTGGCGGCGACAATACCTCGTCGCTGGGCGCGCAGAAGATCTCGCCGCCGGGGATCGGCAAGCGCAAGCGCACTTACTGGTACACGCAGACCGACCGGAAGTGAGCGCCACGGCAGCGGCGCGCTTACCGGGGCGCTGCCGCCATCGTCGCGTCGTCCTCCTGCCACCACCCACCCCCCAGCGCCTGCAGCAGCGCCGCCGAATCCGCCAGCCGGTCGGCGCGCGACTGCGCCAGGTCCAGTGAAGCCTGACGCGCCTCGCGTTCGGCATCGAGCACGGCCAGCTGGCTGACGCCGCCGAGCCGGTACTGTTCCGACACCACCGCCAGCGTGTCGCGCGCCTGGCGCGCGTTGTCGGCGCGCTCGCGCAGCGTGGCGGCGTCGGCCTCGAGCGCGCGCAGCGAATCCGCCACGTTCTGCAAGCCTTGCAGCACGGCCTGCTGGTAGGCGGCCAATGCCTGCTCGTACGCGGCTTCGGCGGCGCGCTTGCGGGCCTGCAGCTCGCCGCCGCGGAACACCGGCTGCACCAGGCCGGCCGCCAGGCTCCACACATTCAGGCTGCTGAACAGGTCGCGCGCCGCGGTGGCCTGGCTGCCGCCACTGGCGCTCAGCGTGACCTGCGGATAGAGGTTGGCGGTGGCCACGCCGATATCGGCGCTGGCCTGGCGCAGCAGCGCTTCGGCCGCGCGGATGTCGGGGCGCCGCCGCGCCAGCGTGGCCGGCAGGCTGACCGGCAGCGTGTCGGGCAGGTGCAGCGCGTCCAGCGTGAATGCCGGCAACGACGCCGCCGCCGGGGTCTGGCCGGTGTAGACCGCGAGCTGGTGCCGCGTTGCTTCCAGCTGGCGCTGCAGGCCCGGCACCAGCGCCTGCGTCTGCGCGAGCTGTGCGCGCTGGCGCTGCACGTCGACGCGCGCGACGCCGCCGGCGCGCAGGCGGTCCTCGGCGATGCCGAGCTGCCGCCGCTGGGCTTCGGCCAGCGCCACGGTATCGGCCAGCTGCGCGCGCAGTCCGGCCTCGCGGATCGCCGCGGTGGCGACGTTGGCGGCCAGCGCCAGCCGCGCCGCTTCCAGCTCGTAGCGCTGGTAGTCGACCGCTGCCTGCAGCCCTTCCAGTTCGCGCCGCTGGCCGCCGAACAGGTCGAGCACGTAGGACACCTGCACCGTGGCGCCATACAGCGTGAACGGTCCGGGGCTCGGGATCGACGTGATGCCCATCGACTGGAAATTGACCTGCTGGCGCGTGGTATCGAGCTGCGCGTCGACCGCGGGCCAGCGCGTCGCGCCGGTGCGCGCGGCTAGGTTTTCCTGTGCCTCGCGCAGCCGCGCGCGCGCCTGCGCCAGCGTGGGGCTGGCGTCGAGCGCCATGCGGATGGTGGCGTCCAGCTCCGCGCTGCGGAACAGTGTCCACCATTGCGCCGGCACGTCGGCGCCGGCGGCCAGTGTCTGCGCGTGGGATTGCGCGTGGCGCTCGCCGCTGTCGGCCGCCACGGTGGCGACCGGTTGCGGGCCCGGCACGTAGCCGGCATCGTCGGTCGGCGCGGGGCTGCGGAAATCAGGGCCGACGGCACAGCCGGCCAGCAGCGCGGCCGCGGCCGCGGCCATGGCCACAAGAGGAGGAAATCGGGTCATGGCAGCCATCCTTCAGTCCAGCGTGCGGCGGTAGAAACGCACCGCGATTGTCATCACCACCACGATGAACAGCGCCATCGGCCAGACCTGCGGCCAGAGCTCGGCCCAGCCGCTGCCCTTGAGCAGGATGCCGCGCACCATGCGGTTGAAATACGTCATCGGCAGGATGTTGCCGATCGCCTGCGCCCAGCCGGGCATGCCGGCAAACGGGAACATGAAGCCCGACAGCAGGATGTTGGGCAGGAAGTAGAAGAAGGTCAGCTGCATCGCCTGCAACTGGTTCTGCGCCAGTGACGACAGCGTGATGCCCACCGTCAGGTTGGCGGCAATGAACAACAGCGCGGCCAGGTACACCGCCGTCACCGAGCCGACGAAGGGCACGTCGAAGACCCAGCGCGCGGCCAGCAGCACGATGGTCGACTGGATCAGCCCGATGAAAATGTACGGCACGATCTTGCCGGTCATCACCTCCAGCGGCCGCACCGGCGTGGCCAGCAGGTTTTCCATGGTGCCGCGCTCGCGTTCGCGCGTCATCGCCAGCCCGGTCATCATCACCATGGTCATCGACAGGATCACGCCCATCAGGCCGGGGATGATGTTGTACTGGGTCAGGCCCTCGGGGTTGTACAGGCGCTGCACCTGCACGTCGAACGGCGCCTTGCCGCCCGCCAGGGGCGCCAGCGAGCCTTTCAGGTCATGCGTGCCGACGCTGAACGGCAGCTGCGGCAGCGCGGCGATCGCCTGGCCGGTGGCCGAGGGATCGGTGGCATCGGCCTCCACCAGCAGCGCGGGGCGTTCGCCGCGCAGCAGCTTGCGCGTGAAGTCGGGCGGGATGCTGAGCACGAACTGCACCTCGCCCTTCATCAGAGCCTCCCTGCCGGCGGCTTCGTCGGGCAGCGTGGCGACCACCTTGAAGTAGGTGGAGTTCTGCATGCTGGCGATAAAGGTGCGGGTGAATTCGCTCTGGTCGGCGGCGATCACCGCGGTCGGCAGGTGGCGCGGGTCGGTGTTGATGGCAAAGCCGAACAGCAGCAGCTGCATGATCGGCAGGCCGACGATCATGCCGAAGGTGACGCGGTCGCGCCGCAGCTGCAGGAATTCCTTCAGCACGATGCTCCACCAGCGCTGGAGCGAAAAGCGCGTGCCGCTGGCGCGTGGCTTGCGGGGGGTGCGGGGGTTGCGGATGGCGGCGGCGTTCATGTCGGCTCCTTCGCCTTGCGCGTGCCCATGTTGTCCTCGGCCCGGCTCATCATGTGGATGAACACGTCTTCCAGGCTGGTCTCGGTCTGCGCCACGCGGCGCCCCGGTCCCGCCAGGCGTTCAAGCGTGGCGGCCAGCGCCCGCGCATCGCGGCCGGTGACGTGCAGCGCGGTGCCGAATGCCACGGTCTGCTCCACGCCGGGCGCACCCTGCAACTGCTCCGACAGCGTGGCAAGGTCGTCGCCTTCCACGCTCCATGTCGACAGCTGCTGGCTGGCCACGACTTCGTCGGCGGTGCCTTGCGCCAGCAGCTTGCCGTAGGCGATATAGGCGAGCTTGTGGCAGCGCTCGGCCTCGTCCATGTAGTGCGTGCTGACCAGCACCGAGATGCCGCGCGCGGCAAGCAGGTGCAACTGCTCCCAGAAATCGCGCCGCGCCTTGGGGTCGACACCGGCAGTGGGTTCGTCCAGCAGCAGCAGTTCCGGTTTGTGCAGCAGGCACGCCGCCAGCGCCAGACGCTGCTTCCAGCCGCCCGACAAGGACCCCGCCAGTTGTGCCGAGCGCGTAGCCAGGCCGAGGTCTTCGAGCGCGCGGTCGACGGCGTTGCGCCGGTCCGGCATGCCGTACACGCGCGCGACGAAGTCGAGGTTCTCGCGGATCGACAGGTCGTCCCAGTACGAGAACTTCTGCGTCATGTAGCCGACGCGTCGCTTGATTTCGTCTGACTCGGTCAGGATGTCGAAACCCAGGCAGGTGCCTTCGCCCGAATCCGGCGTCAGCAGGCCGCACATCATGCGGATGGAGGTGGTCTTGCCACTGCCGTTGGGGCCGAGGAAGCCGAAGATCTCGCCGCGCGCGACCTGCATGCTGAGGTCGTTGACCACGTGCTTGTCGCCGAAGTGCTTGTTCAGCCCGCGCACGTCGATGGCGAGCCCGTGCGCGGCGCCGTTGGCGTTGGCGTTCGTGTCCGTGTTCATTGCCGCACCACCTCGACGGGCTGGCCGGGCCGCAGCTTGATGGCATCGGCGGCCGACGGGCGCGCTTCCACCAGGAACACCAGCTTGTTGCGGGTCTCGTTGCTGTAGATCACCGGCGGCGTGAATTCGGCTTCGTTGGCGACATAGGTGATGCTGGCCGCCACCGGCGCGGCGCAGCCATCGCAGCGCACCTGCACCGCCTGGCCGTTGCGCAGCGCGCCGACCACGGCCTCGGGCACGTAGAAGCGCACCTTGACGTTGCCCGGCGGCAGCATGCGCACCACCGGGCTGCCGGCGGGCACCCATTCGCCGAGGCGATAGGGCGTGTCGTAGACCAGTCCCGCCTGCGTGGCGGCCACGGTCTTGCGCGACAGCTTCCAGTCCGCTTGCGCCAGCGCGGCGCGCGCCGCGGCCACCTGCGCCGCCTGTGCGGCCTGTTGCGCGTCGCGCCCGGGCAACCGCGCCACGTCGATATCGCGCTGCAGCTCGCGCACGCGCGCCGCATCGCTGCGGGCCTGGGCGCGCGATTCGTCGAGCTGCGCCTGCGCAATGCCGCCGATCTCGAACTGGCGCTCGTCGCGCCGCAGCGCGGCGGCGCTGCGTTGCGCCTGGGCCTGGGCCTGCGCCAGCTGGGCGCGGCTGACGTCGACTTCGACCGGGCGCTTGCCGGTCTTCATGTCCTGCAGCTGCGCCTCGGCTGCGCGCAGCTGGTCTTCGGCCTGCTGGCGCGCGGCGCGTTCGTCGTCGGATTCGAGCGCGAACAGCGCGGCGCCCTGCGCGACCTGCTGGCCGCGCTGCACGGAGAGCGTGTCGAGGCGGCCGGCAAAGGGCGAGGCGACGCTGACGAACTCGCCTTCGATATAGCCTTGCCAGGTGTCGGCGCCGGACTTGCTGCAACCGGCGGCCAGCAGCGCGGCGCCGAGCAGCGCAGCGATGGGGAGCGCGCGCGGCAGCGCGAGAAGGGTGGAAACAGCGGAGGAAACTGCGGTGTTCATGCGGCGGACTCCGGGGAATGCCTGGGCGCGCGGCCCTTCTTTTTCGATGCCGGTGCAGGGGAGGCTTCGGCGCGGGCAGTAGTCGGGACGGGAGCCAGCCCGTGCGTGAGCAGCGCCGAGACATGGCGCACCAGCGCGTCGGTATCGACCGCTTCGGCACCTGGCAGCCGGCGCCAGATATGCGTGGTGGCCAGCGGCAGCAGCGTCAGTCCCACCAGCGACGGCATCAGCAGCGCTGGCTCCAGCCCGCGGTTGAGTTGCCCGTTGGCGATCGCCGCCGCCAGCGGCGCCATCATGGTGCCGGCACGCTGCAGCGCGAACCGCTTCAGCACGCGCTCGCGCAGCGCGCCGTCGTCGCTGGCGACCTCGCGGATCCACAGCCCGGGAAACCAGGGCGTATCGGCCGCGGCGCGGACCAGCCGGGTGGCGATGCCGACCAGCATTGCCAAAGGCTCCAGGTCCTGCGGGCCGTTTGCGAAGAACTGCGCCACCAGCGGCTGCACCTTTTCCTCGATCACGGCGTCGAGCAGCTGTTCGCGGTCGCTGAAGTAGTAGTGGACCAGCGCGGGCGTGACGCCAGCCTGCACGGCGATGGCCTTGACCGGCGTGCCGGCGACGCCTTGCCGCGAGAACAGGTCGGTGGCGGCATCGAGGATGCGCTCGCGCTGGCCGGGCTGGCCCGCGGCAGGGCGGCCGGGTGTGCGGCGCTCTGGCGGTTTGGGGGTAGCGGGTTTGCGTGGCATGGATCCGTGCGGGAAGCTGTATCGAACTCAATATTAATTTTTGAGTTAATTAATTCAAGCTCGGTTACAACGTCGGTATTTCCGCACCCGGCTCGCGGTGGACATGTCATGTGCCCTTGGCTATGCTGCACGCGCCGGGCGCGCCGCTCCCGCCACATCGTCCGCCCAGTTCCCTTGTTCATGCCGTTTTCGCCACTTGCCGCCGCGTACCCGCGCGCCCGACGCCGTTTCCGCCGCGCGCTGGCTGCGCTGGCTTGCTGCGCCTGTCTGCCCGCCGCCGCGCAGCAGGCAACTGCCGCTGACGACGCCGACACGGAAAGCCCGTTCGCTTTCCATGGCCAGAGCACTTATATCTGGCAGCGCAAGCCGGCCTTCGGTGCCGCTTACTCGGGTCCGAACAGCCTCGGCACCGAGCGCGCGAAGAGCTACTCGTTCACCGCTACACTCGATCTCGGCTTGCGGCTGTGGCAGGGCGCCGAGTTCCATTTCAACCCGGAAGTGGCGCAGGGCGTGCCGTTCTCGGGGCTGCACGGCGTGGGCGGCCTGTCGAACGGCGAACTGGCGAAAGGTGCGAGCACCAGCCCGGTGTTCTACCGCGCGCGCGCGTTTATCCGGCAGAACTGGGGCCTGGGCGGCCCCACCGAGACGCTGGAGGCCGACTTCAACCAGTTCGCCCGCACGGTGGACCAGCGCCGCGTGGTGCTGACCGCGGGCAACTTCGGCGTGCTCGACGTGTTCGACCAGAACGAATTCGGCTCTGACCCGCGCACGCAATTCATGAACTGGTCGTTCCTGACGCACGGCGCCTTCGACTATGCGGCGGATTCGCGCGGCTATACCTGGGGCGTGTCGCTGGAGTACATCGGCGACGGCTGGTCGGCGCGCATCGGGCGCTTCCTGCAGCCGCTGGAATCGAACGGGCTGGAGCTCGATACGCGCATGTTCGAGCACTACGGCGACGTCATCGAGCTGGAGAAGCGCTACCAGCTCGCGGGCAGGCCCGGTACCGCGCGGTTGCTGCTGTTCCGCAACAAGGCGCGCATGGGTGCGTTCAGCGATGCGATCCAGTTCGGCATCGCCAACAACACCACGCCGGACCTGGCCGAGGTGCGGCGCGAGCATGCCAAGACCGGCGTCGGCTTGACGCTGCTGCAGGAGGTGACCGATTCGCTGGGCGTGTTCGCGCGCGCCAGCCTGTCTGACGACAAGACCGAGACCTATGCCTTTACCGAGATCGGCAGGCAGGTGTCAGCGGGCGGCGTGCTGAAGGGGGATGCCTGGGGGCGTGCCCGCGATGCGCTGGGCGTGGCCGTGGCGATCAATATGCTGGGCGGCCAGCATCGCAGCTATCTTGCCGCGGGCGGGCAGGGCGCGTTTCTTGGCGATGGCGCGCTGCGCTATGGACCCGAGCAGATCCTGGAGATCTACTACAGCTTCCAGCCGGTGAAGTACCTGAGCATCAGCCCGGACTTCCAGTTCGTGCGCAATCCCGGCTACAACCGGGATCGCGGGCCGGTGAAGTTCTATGGGGTGAGGTTTCACGGGGAGTTTTGAAGCGCGTCGGCATTCGACGATGCCGCTTCAAATCCCGCGGGCCGGTCCCCTCTCCCGCTTGCGGGAGAGGGTTAGGGAGAGGGCCAGAGCGTCGCAGCCTGATTCCGCTTGTCGCGAGGCACGCGCCTGCCCTCACCCCCGGCCCCTCTCCCGCAAGCGGGAGAGGGGAGCAAACCGGCGATAGCTCCGACGCTATCGCCGGTTCAAACGCTACTGCCGCGCATTCCTCTTGTTATCCGGCCACGCCGTATTGAAGTTGGTCCGGAACGGATTGATATCCAGCCCCCCACGCCGCGTGTAGCGCGCATACACCGCCAGCTTTACCGGCTTGCATTGCCGCATCACGTCCATGAAGATCCGCTCGACGCATTGCTCATGGAACTCGTTGTGGTTGCGGAACGAGATCAGGTACTTGAGCAGCGCTTCCTGGTTGATCGGCGCGCCGACATAGCGGATCTGCACGCTGCCCCAGTCGGGCTGCCCCGTGACCAGGCAGTTGGATTTCAGCAGGTGCGACACCAGTGTCTCTTCCACCGGCGTTTCGTCCTGGTCGGCGAACAGCAGTTCGGGCGCGGGCTCGTAGCGGTCGACCTCGATGTCGAGCCGGTCCAGCAGCAGGCCGTCGAGCTCGCCCATCTGCTGCTTGCCGAGATCGGCCTCGGTGACCAGCCGCACCTGCACCGTGCCGCCGGTGGCTTCGGACAGGTCGTGGTGCAACAACTGCTGCAGCGCTTCCGGCGAAGCGATCCGGGTCTGGTTGAACGAGTTCAGGTACAGCTTGAACGACTTGGACTCGACGATGTTGGGCGTGTCCGACGGGATGATGAAGGTGGCCAGCGCGACCTGCGGCTTGCCCTTCAGGTTCAGCCACGACAGCTCGTACGCATTCCAGATGTCGACACCGAAGAACGGCACCGGCTTGCCTTCGGGCAGGCCGATCTCGGTGCGCTTGGGCTGGCGCGGGATCGGGAACAGCAGCGAGGCGTCGTATTCGGTCTTGTAGGCCGAGGGCTTGCCCAGCGGCGAGTGTTCGGGGAGGCTCATGGGGCGCTCAGCAGAAATCGGGACAGCAATCAGGACAGCATCAGGCCAGGAACAGCTTGTACACCGGATTGTCGGTTTCGTCCCAGTGTACGTAGCCCAGCGTCGAAAGGAAGGCGCGGAAGGCGCGCTTTTCGTTCTTCGGCACCTGGATGCCGACCAGGATGTTGGAGGTGTCCGCGCCCTGGTTGCGATAGTGGAACAGGCTGATGTTCCAGTTCGGGCTCATGCTCGACAGGAACTTCATCAGCGCGCCCGGGCGCTCCGGGAACTCGAAGCGGTACAGCAGTTCGTCATGCGCCAGCGCCGAGCGGCCGCCGACCATGTAGCGGATATGCTGCTTGGCCAGTTCGTCGTTGGACAGGTCGAGTGTGTCGAAGCCGTGCTTGCGGAAGCTGGCGGCGATCTTGTCGTTCTCGGCGCGGCTGGCGATCTGCACGCCGACGAAGATATGCGCCATGCTGGTGTCGGCGATGCGGTAGTTGAACTCGGTCACGCTGCGCGTGCCGACCAGCTCGCAGAAGCGCTTGAAGCTGCCGCGCTCCTCGGGGATGGTCACGGCGAACACACCTTCGCGCGCCTCGCCCACCTCGGCGCGCTCGGCGACAAAGCGCAGGCGGTCGAAGTTCATGTTGGCGCCGCAGGCGATCGCCACCAGGTGCTGGCCTTTGAGCTTCTCGCGCTCGGCATACGCCTTCAGGCCCGCCACCGCCAGCGCGCCGGCCGGCTCCAGGATGCTGCGGGTGTCCTGGAACACGTCTTTCACACCGGCGCAGATGGCATCGGTATCGACCAGGATGATGTCGTCGACCAGCTCGCGCGTGATGCGGAAGGTTTCCTTGCCGACCAGCTTGACCGCGGTGCCGTCCGAGAACAGGCCCACTTCCTTCAGCTCGATGCGCTTGCCGGCATCGACCGAGCGCTTCATCGCATCCGAGTCGAAGGTCTGCACGCCGATCACCTTGATCTCCGGACGCACCGCCTTGATGTAGGCGGCGACGCCCGAGATCAGCCCGCCACCGCCGATGGCGACGAACACGGCATGGATCGGGCCCGGGTGCTGGCGCAGGATTTCCATGGCGATGGTGCCCTGGCCCGCGATCACTTCGGGATCGTCGAACGGGTGGATGAAGGTCAGCTTGTGCTTCTTCTCCAGCTCGGCGGCGTGGTGGTAGGCATCGCTATAGGACTCGCCGTGCAGCTCGACCTGGACCCACTGGCCGCCGCGCTCGCGTACCGCGTCGATCTTTACCTGCGGCGTGGTCACCGGCATCGCGATGATGGCCTTGCACTGCAGCCGGGCCGCGGACAGCGCCACGCCCTGGGCATGGTTGCCGGCCGAGGCCGCGACCACGCCGCGCTTGAGTTCCTCCGCCGACAGCGAGGCCATCTTGTTGTACGCGCCGCGCAGCTTGAACGAGAACACCGGCTGGGTGTCTTCTCGCTTGAACCAGACCGAGTTGCCGGTGCGCGCCGACAGCTGGTGCGCATAGGTCAGTTCGGTTTCCTGCGCCACGTCGTAGACCTTGGCGGTCAGGATTTTCTTCAGGTAATCGGGGCGGGCGGCGGACGAGCGGGTCATGGTGTCAGGGCAGGGGCCGCGGGGGCGGCGCAAAAAAACCGGAAATTCTGGCGGAAACCGCCAATGATAAAGGATGGCGGCGCCACGCACCCCACCGGGGCGGCCCATCCGTCGCCCGCGGGAGATTGCGCGGGAGGGGAGTGGGCGTCCCCTGAAGTGGTGGAGAATGCACTGGCGGCGGGGCTCGGAGCGTTGCGCCGGGGCTGGCCCCGGACTTGCGTCGGCTGACGATTGCGCTGCCGCCATGTAGGACTGCGCCCGGTGGACGCCGGTCAAAACGACGTGTTACGGTGTAACGCGATGCCTCAGCTACCGCTTATCGAACCCAATACCGCCCTGTTTCTCGACTTCGACGGCACGCTGGCCGACCTCGCGCCGCGGCCCGAACTGGTGCAGGTGGAACCAGAACTGGTCGGCACGCTGCGAACGCTGTACCAGCGGCTGGACGGCGCGCTCGCCGTCATCTCCGGCAGGCCGATCGTCGAGCTGGACCATTTCCTGCGGCCCCTGGAGCTGCCGGCGGCCGGGATCCACGGCGCCGAATTCCGCACCGACGGCGGCATGGTGTCCAAGACACCCGCGCCCGGCCTCGAGCCCCTGATCCCACACCTTGAAGCGCTGGTGCACGCCTATCCGGCGTTGCGGCTGGAGCGCAAGTCCGTTGCCGTTGCCATCCACTACCGCCAGGCGCCAGAGCTGGCCGGCCTCGTCGATGCCGCGGTCACTGACGTATTGCGCCACGCGGTCGGGCTGGAAGCGCTGCCCGGCAAGATGGTGGTGGAGATCAAACCCGCCGGTGTCGACAAGGGCGATGCCATCAACGCCTTCATGAAGTCGGCGCCGTTTTGCGACCGCACGCCGCTGTTTGCCGGCGACGACATGACCGACGAGCCCGGCTTTGCCGCCGTGCGCAAGCTCGGCGGGCTGGGCGTGCTGGTGGGCCGGCGCGAGACCGTGGCCGGCGTCTGCGTGGAAGGGCCCGCTGCGCTGCGCAGCTGGCTGCACCGCTCGGCGCGGGCGCTGGATCAATCCGCGCGCGCCGCCGGCCTTCCCGGCGCAGTGCCGCACGAGGCCGAGCCAGGCCACGACGGCGCACCGCGCCACAACCCGCATCCGACAGCATCCTGAGGGAGGTATTGCTGTGACCAATACGAGCAGCCCCAGCGAGCTGGGCAAGCCGCCGAGCGAAGGTGTGAACAAGAGCGTGGACGGCAACAGCCGGTATGCCGAGCCGTCGCTGTCGCTGGGCATGATCGGCAACTGCGCGATCTCCGCGCTGGTGGATGGCCGCGGGCGCATCGTCTGGTCGTGCCTGCCGCGCTTTGACGGCGACCCCGTCTTCAATGCGCTGCTGGACACCAGCGACAACGCGGGCCAGTTCTCGATCGAGATCGAGGACTTCCACAGCGCCAGCCAGTGGTACGAACCCAATACCGCGGTGCTGCGCACGCGGCTGACCGACACCCATGGCAACTGCCTGGAAATCACCGACTTCGCGCCGCGCTTCTTCAGGCTGGGCCGCTATTTCCGTCCAACCACGCTGATCCGGCGCATCCGCCCCGTGCGCGGCGCACCGCGCGTGCGGGTGGTGGTGGCGCCGCGCTTTGAATGGGGCCGCAAGGCGCCGGAGATCACGCGCGGCAGCAGCCATGTGCGCTACATCGGTGAATCGATGACGCTGCGCATGACCACCGATGCGCCGCTGGCCTACGTGCTGTCGCACACGCCGTTCCTGGTCACGCGCGGGCACAACTTTATCCTGGGCCCGGACGAAACCCTGGCGCACGGCGTGGAAGAAATCGCGCGCGATTTCGAGCAGGAAACCACTGCCTACTGGCGCCTGTGGAGCCGCCGGCTGGCGGTGCCGCGCGAATGGCAGGACGCGGTGATCCGCGCCGCCATCACGCTGAAGATGTCGCTGTATGAAGAGACCGGCGCGATCGTCGCGGCGATGACCACCAGCATCCCCGAGGCGCCTGGCAGCGGCCGCAACTGGGACTACCGCTTCTGCTGGCTGCGCGATGCGTTTTTCGTGGTGCGCGCGCTCAACAGCCTGTCCGAGGTCGGCACCATGGAAGACTACCTGCGCTGGCTCTCCAACGTGGTGATGCAATCGCAGGACGGGCATATCCAGCCGCTGTACGGCATCGGCCTGGAGCGCGAGCTGCCGGAGAGCATGCTCGACCACCTTTCCGGCTACCGCGGCATGGGGCCGGTGCGCGTGGGCAACCAGGCGCAGGAACACTTCCAGCATGACGTCTACGGCAACGTGGTGCTGGGCGCGGCGCAGGCCTTCCATGACCACCGGCTGCTGCACCGCGGCGGCCCGGCCGAGTTCCGCCGGCTGGAAGAGGTGGGCGAGCAGGCGGTGAAAGTCTTTGGCACCCCCGACGCCGGCATGTGGGAGTTGCGCACACGCGCCCGCGTGCATACCTCGTCGGCGCTGATGAGCTGGGCCGCCTGCGACCGGCTGGCCAAGGTCGCCGAAAAGCTGCAGATCCCGACGCGCGCGGCGTACTGGCATGACCATGCCAACCGCATGAAGGAACAGATCCTGGCCGAGTCGTGGAGCGAATCGCGCCAGGCCTTTGCCGAAAGCTTCGGCGGGCGCGAGCTCGACGCCAGCGTGCTGCTGATGGCCGAGGTCAACTTCATCGATCCGCGCGATCCGCGCTTTATCGCCACGGTGAAGGCGCTGGAGACTTCGCTGTGCGACGGGCCGTATATGCGCCGCTACGAGGCGCCCGACGATTTCGGCAAGCCCGAGACCGCGTTCAATATCTGCACCTTCTGGCGCATCGATGCGCTGGCGCGCATCGGCCGGCGCGAAGAGGCGCGCGAGATCTTCGAAGCAATGCTCGCCGCGCGCAATCCGCTCGGCTTGCTGTCCGAGGACACCCATCCCGTGACCGGCGAGATGTGGGGCAATTTCCCGCAGACCTACTCGATGGTCGGGCTGATCAATGGCGCGATGCGGTTGTCGGCGCCGTGGGACACGGTGATCTGATCCCGCGCCCGCGCCCCCGACATCGCGCACGACAAGAACAAAGGAATCCAGAAAACAGCATATGCCAAGACTTGTAGCGGTATCCAACCGGGTCGCCGATCCGCGCAACGTGGCCGCCGGCGGCCTCGCCGTGGCGCTTTCCGAAGCCTTGCGCCAGACCGGTGGGATGTGGTTTGGCTGGAGCGGCAAGGCGCTGGATTCCGCCCAGGGCGGCACCCCTGGCGAAGGCGAACTGCACCTGCAGCAGGCCGGCAATGTAACGCTGGCCACGGTGGACCTGAGCCGCGAAGACCACGACGCGTATTACGTTGGTTACAGCAATGGCGTGCTGTGGCCGGTGTTCCACTACCGGCTCGACCTCGCCGACTTTGATTCCAACTTCCTCAATGGCTACCGCCGGGTGAACCAGCTGTTCGCGCGCAAGCTGGCGCCGCTGCTCAAGCCGGACGACGTCATCTGGATCCACGACTACCACCTGATCCCGCTGGCGTCCGAGCTGCGCGCGATCGGCTGCGGCCAGAAGATCGGCTTCTTCCTGCACGTGCCGCTGCCGCCGCCGCTGATCCTGGCGGCGATCCCGCAGCATGAGTGGTTGATGCGCGCGCTGTTTGCGTACGACCTGCTCGGCTTCCAGAGCCACGCCGACGTGGAGCACTTTTCGCGCTACGTGCAGGCCGAGGCCCAGGCCGAGCCGATGGGCGAGCACCGCTACCGCGCCTTCCATCGGACCGTGCGGGCGCAGGCCTTCCCGATCGGGATCGACGTGGATGAGTTCGTCACACTTGGCCGCGGCGAGGAGGCGCAGGAAACCTACGAGATGATGTGCGCCCAGTACGCGCGCCGGCGGCTGCTGCTTGGCATCGACCGGCTCGATTACTCCAAGGGCCTGCCGCAGCGGCTGAAAGCGTTCTACCGGCTGCTGGCGGAGTATCCGGAGAACCGGATGAGCGCCACGCTGGTGCAGATCGCCGCGCCGTCGCGCGAATCGGTCGATGCCTATGTGGACCTGCGCAGCGCGATGGAACAGTTGACTGGCGCGATCAATGGCGAGTTCGGCGAGTTGGACTGGATGCCGGTGCGATATATCCATCGCACTACCGCGCGCAAGCGGCTGCCCGGGCTGTGCCGAGCGAGTCGCGTGGCGTTGGTGACGCCGCTGCGTGACGGCATGAACCTGGTGGCCAAGGAGTTTATTGCCGCGCAGGATCCGGAGGATCCGGGGGTGCTGGTGTTGTCGCGCTTTGCCGGGGCGGCCGAGCAGTTGAAGGAAGCGCTGCTGGTGAATCCCTACGATACCCGTGCGACTGCGCAGGCGATCCAGCAGGCGTTGCATATGCCGCTGGCCGAACGCCAGTCGCGGCACCAGAAGCTGCTGGAGCGGATTCGGGCGCAGGACGTGCACTGGTGGAGCAGTGAATTCTTGCGCGCATTGGCTGAGACTGAGGGCGGTTGATGGCTTGGTCGCCCGCCGGTCGGGGAGTAGATCATGAGTGAAGATCTGGCATCGCAAACATGCACGCCATGCCGTGGCGGTGTCCCGCCGCTGACGCCTGACGAGGCTGAGGCGTTATTGCCGCAGGCGGTGGGGTGGGATCTGGTGGATGGGGCTACGCGGTTGGAGAGGCGGTTTACATTTGCCAATTTTGCTGAGGCGTTGGCGTTTGTTGGCCGCGTTGGGCAACTGGCGGAAGAGCAAGGGCATCATCCGGAGATCAGTTTTGGGTGGGGGCATGCCACGGTGTCGTGGCGGACCAAGAAGATCAAGGGGCTGCATCGGAATGATTTCATTATGGCGGTGAAGACTGGGGAGTTAGTGGGGTAGGGTGTTTATTTTGGTAGTGCCTTGCGGCTGGCATCTGGTGGGTATTTGATATGCCCTGTTCCGCCCTAAAGGGCGGGTAACTTTTTGTCCGAGCGACAAAAAGTCACCAAAAAGCGCGTTTACTGCCCTGGGCGGGCGGCCACTCTTATCGTAGTGGGCGGAGGCTTTCGTACGGGGCTTCGCTTCCTCGCAAAGCAGCACTGCCTGACGCCCTGGTGCGCCACGGTGGCTGGGATTGACGCGGTGTTTGGACGAGCCCAGAGCTGTGGGTGGTCCCTGCTGCTGGCGTCAATTTAGGAACGCCTACGGCTGCGCTGCGCGCCGGCAGTATCTCAGGTCAGGGGCTCTGGCAGGGCCTGTCAGTTTTTTTGTGTGCAGGGCAGTTAAAGGCTCACCATCTTTTCGACTGCTGAGCCAGCATTATCTCAACGATGTGGATGAGTGAAGCGTTCCTCATAGAGGATCGCAAACTGGTTCAT
>NZ_JAYMRX010000022.1:0-137187 GCF_038900635.1 Cupriavidus oxalaticus
GACCTTGGATTTAGCCATCCTCTGGCGTCTCCATCGTGTTCAACCGGGCAGGCTGAATACCATGAAGAGCGCCTCAGGCGGACATTTCTGCTTTGCTAAAACCGGACATTACCGCTTTGCCGCTACATCTCTTATTCGCATAATGTATATTATGTTAAATCATTGCCGGAGCCTTCTTGGCCAAGGCGCGCCTCATCCGGCGAACCGCGAGTCACTGCGGACGCGCCAGCCCGATCCCGGTGGCCCCGCGGCGCTGCGGTGTAAGATGCCTACTGCTGCGGAAACGCCGTGATGTAAATGGCTTTTTGCGCATCCCGCGCATCCTGGTTGTGGCGGACGAATGTGGGCCCTCTTAGCCCGACGCTGGGCAGCAGCCCTATTCCGATTGCAAGATGAACCCTTCACGTGGATCGCCGATGGTTAGCAGCCTAAGCCTTCAAATCTTGTGGGAGGACGGCGAGCGCGTCTTCTGCCGAGGGCGGCGCGATGGCGAGGGCGACGACCACAGCGTCCTGCTTGCACGGCCTGCCATGGAGCATCCCCCACCCGCCAGCCTTGATCGCCTCGCTCACGAATTCGGCCTGAAGGACGAACTCGATGGCGCGTGGGCGTTGCGGCCGCTGGAGCTGGTGCGCGAAGGCGGCCGGACCCTGCTGGTGCTCGAGGACCCCTGCGGCGAGCCGCTCTCGCGGCTGCTCGGCGCGCCCATGGAAATCGGGGAATTCCTGCGGCTCGCGGCCGGCATCGCCACGGCCCTATGCAAGCTCCACCAGCGCGGCCTCGTCCACAAGGATCTCAAGCCCACCCATATCCTGGTGAATTGCGCTGACGGGCAGGCGCGGCTCACCGGGTTCGGCCTCGCCTCCCGGCTGCCGCGCGAGCGGCAGGCACCGGAGCCGCCCGAAACCATCGCCGGCACCCTCGCCTATATGGCGCCCGAGCAGACCGGGCGAATGAACCGCTCGATCGATTCGCGCAGCGATCTCTATGCGTTTGGCGTCACGCTTTATCAGATGCTGACCGGCACGCTGCCGTTTACGGGCGCTGACCCGATGGAATGGGTGCACTGCCATATCGCCAGAATGCCGGTGCCGCCCAGCGTACGGGTCGGATCCATTCCCCCAGCGGTCTCGCACATCGTCATGAAGCTGCTGGCCAAGACGGCCGAGGAGCGCTACCAGACCGCCGCCGGGGTCGAGCATGACCTGCGGCGCTGCCTGGCCGACTGGGAGCGTCAGCATCGCCTCGAAGCGTTCCCGCTGGACGAACACGGCACGCGCGACCGGCTGCTGATTCCCGAGAAGCTGTACGGCCGGGAGCGCGAGGTCGGCATCCTGCTCGAAGCGTTCGATCGGACCCTGAAGAGCGGCAAGCCGGAGCTGGTGCTCGTCTCCGGTTATTCCGGCGTCGGCAAATCCTCGGTCGTCAATGAACTGCACAAGGTGCTGGTGCCGCCACGGGGCATCTTCGCATCCGGCAAGTTCGACCAGTACAAGCGCGACATCCCCTATTCGACGCTGGTGCAGGCATTCCAGGGCCTGGTGCGGCCCCTGCTGGGCAAGCGCGACACCGAGCTGGCGAGCTGGCGCGCCGCGCTGCTGGAAGCGCTGGAGCCCAATGCCCGGCTCATGACCGACCTGATACCCGAGCTGAAGCTCATCATCGGCGAGCCCTCACCGGTCCCCGTGCTTGAGCCACAACAGGCGCAACACCGCTTCCTGCTCGTGTTCCGGCGTTTTATCGGCGTATTTGCGCGCGAGGAGCATCCGCTCGCGCTCTTCCTTGACGATCTGCAGTGGCTCGACACGGCGACGCTCGACCTGCTCGAAGACCTGCTGACCCGCTCGGAGTTGCGCCACCTGATGCTGATCGGCGCCTACCGTGACAACGAGGTCGATGCCACGCATCCGCTCAGGCGCAAGCTCCAGTCCATCAAGAACGCGGGCATCAAGATCGAAGAAATCACGCTGGCGCCACTCGCCAGCGAGCATATCCGGCAGCTGATTGCGGAGGCGCTGCACTGCGAGCCGGGGCGCATCGAGCCGCTGGCGCAACTGGTGCATGACAAGACCGCCGGCAACCCGTTTTTCGTGATCCAGTTCCTGCACGCGCTCGTCGATGAAGACTTGCTCACCTTCGATCATGACGCGAGGCAATGGTGCTGGAATGCCGACCGCATCCATGCCAAGGGCTACACCGACAACGTCGTGGACCTGATGGTCGGCAAGCTGACCCGACTGCCGGCCGAGACGCAGCAGGCGATGCAACAGCTTGCCTGTCTTGGCAACGTCGCCGAGATCGCAACACTGTCGACGGTTCTCGACATGCCGGCAGCACAGGTCCACGCGGCGTTGTGGGAGGCGATCCGCCAGGAGCTGGTCGAGCGCCTGGAGGGCTCCTACAAGTTCATTCACGACCGAATTCATGAGGCCGCCTATTCCCAGATCCCGGAGGCCTCGCGCGCCGAGGCCCATCTGCGGATCGGGCGGCTGCTCGCCGCACAGACGCGCACGGAGAAGCGCGAAGAGGCGATCTTCGAAATCGTGGGCCAGCTCAATCGCGGCGCCGCGCTGATCACCGACCCGGACGAACGCGAGCAGCTGGCCGAGTTCAATCTGCTCGCCGGGCAGCGCGCCACGGCGTCGACGGCCTATGCCACCGCCCTCACCTATCTCGTCACCGGCGCGGAACTGCTGGGCGACGATCACTGGGAGCACCGCCATGGCCTGAGCTTTGCGCTGGCACTGAATCGTGCCGAGTGCGAATTCCTGACCGGACAGTTGTCGGTTGCGGACGAGCGCCTGGCGGCGCTGTCGGAGCGCGCCACGTCGATGGTCGAAAAGGCGCTGGTCGCGTGCCTGCAAATGGATGTCTACCTGGTGCTCGATCGCAGCGACCGCGCGGTCGCGGTATGCCTGGCCTACCTGCGGCATGCCGGCATCGAATGGTCGCCCCATCCGAGCGACGACGAGGTGCGACAGGAATACGATCGTATCTGGTCACAGCTCGGCAACCGGACCATCGAGGACCTGATCGATTTGCCGCTGATGGAGGATGCGGCGTCGCTCGGCACCGTCGAGGCGCTGAGCAAGCTCTTCGCGCCGGCCGTGCAGACGGATGTGAACCTGGCGTGCCTGACGATCTGCAAGGCGGTCAGCCTTAGCATCGAGCGGGGCAACTGCGATGCTTCCTGCGTGCTCTTCGCCAATGTCGGCAGGGTCGCCGGGCAGCGCTTCGGCGACTACCAGGCCGGATATCGCTTCGGCCTGCTCGGCTGCGAACTGGTCGACCGGCGTGGGCTCAGGCGCTTCGAGGCCAAGACGTTTCTCTGCTTCTCGATTTTTGTCGTGCGCTGGCTGAAGCCCGTGCGGACTTGCCGTGAGCTGCTGCGCCGCGCTTTCGCCGCGGCTAACCGGATCGGCGACCTCGCGTATGGCGCTTTTGCGGGCAACAACCTCAACTCGGACCTGATCTTCGCCGGCGAGCCGCTGCCCGAGGTGCAACGTGAAGCCGAACACGGCCGGGCCTACGCCGAGAAAGTGCGGTTCGGCCTGGTCGTTGATTTTATCGACACGCAGCTTGCGCTGGTCCGCATGCTGCGCGGCTTCTCACGGAAATTCGGCTGTTTCGACGACGATCAGTTCGACGAGCTGCGTACCGAGAGCCATCTGGCCAGCAGCGCCGACCTGGTCCTGGCCGAGTGCTTCTACTGGACGCGAAAATTGCAGGCCCGCTATCTCGCCGGCGACTTTGCAACGGCCGTGGATGCCGCGTCGAAGGCGCAAAAGCTGCTCCGGGTCGCGTCCGCGTTCTTTGAGGAAGCCGAATACCACTTCTACGGCGCGCTGGCCCGGGCGGCGTGGTGCGACGCCGCTCCGGTCGACGAGCGTCCGCAACACCTGGAAGCGATCGCCGGACATCACCGCCAGCTCCAAATCTGGGCGCAACACTGTCCGGAGAATTTCGCGGACCGCGCCGCGCTGGTCGGTGCCGAGATCGCCCGCCTCGAAGGCCGCGTGGTCGATGCCGAACTGCACTACGAGCGGGCCATCCGCTCGGCGCAGGAAAGCGGCTTTGTCCACAACGAGGCGCTTGCCAGCGAGCTGGCCGCGCGGTTCTACGCGGCGCGTGAATTCGAGGACATCGCGCATCTGTATTTGAGCAAGGCCCGCCATTGCTACCTGCGTTGGGGCGCCGACGGGAAGGTGCGCCAACTCGAGGAGATGCATCCGCGCCTCAGGACGGCAGAGCCCGTGCCCGGCCCGACGAGCACGATCGCAACGCCCGTCGAGCACCTCGACCTGGCGACCGTTATCAAGGTATCGCAAGCCGCCTCAGGCGAAATCGTGCTGGAAAAGCTGATCGACACGGTCATGCGCACGGCTATCGAGCAGGCCGGCGCCGAACGCGGCCTGCTGATCCGGTCCGATGGCCGCGACCAACGGATTGCGGCGGAAGTGACCACCGGCAGCGACGCAACGCGGGTGCTGTTGCACGAGTTGCCGGTGAGCGCGGACATGCTGCCGGAGTCGGTCCTCTACCATGTGCTGCACACGGGCGAAAGTGTCTTTCTCGACAATGCCGCGGCCGATCCTTCGTTTGCCGCAGATCCTTATATCCGCCAGCATCGCGCACGTTCCATTCTCTGCCTGCCGCTGATGAACCAGGCGAAGCTGACCGGTGCGCTCTACCTCGAGAACAACCTGACGGCGCGCGTGTTCAGCCCGGCCCGCATCGCCGTGCTGAAGCTGGTGGCATCGCAGGCCGCGATCTCGCTGGAAAATGCGCGCTTGTACCGCGACCTCGCGGAACGCGAAGCGAAAATCCGGCGCCTGGTCGACGCCAACATTATCGGCATCATCGTATGGAATGGTGCCGGCGACATACTCGATGCCAATGATGCATTCCTCGGCATGGTGGGATACGCGCGCGAGGATCTGGTCTCGGGTCGCATGAGCTGGCGGGACCTGACGCCGCCGGAGCTGCTGCCGGGCAGCGAACAGGCGCTGGCAGAAGTCGGGCAGACGGGGCGCGCCCGGCCCTTCGAGAAGGAGTACATCAGGAAGGATGGCAGCCGCGTGCCAGTCATCGTCGGCCTGGCCACGTTCGAGCCCAGCTGCAAGGAAGGCGTCGCGTTCGTGCTCGACCTGACCGAGCGCAAGCAGGCCGAGCAGAGAGTACGCGAGAGCGAGCAGCGTTATCGCGAGGTGCAGTCCGAACTGGCACACGCGAACCGCGTTGCGACCATGGGGCAGCTCACGGCCTCGATCGCCCACGAAGTCAACCAGCCGATTGCCGCGACGCTGACCAACGCCCAGGCTGCGCTGCGGTGGCTGAGCGCCCAGCCGCCTGACATCGATGAGGTCGGGCAAGGGCTGACCCGTATCATCAAGGATGCCAATCGGGCGGGTGACGTGCTCGGCCGGATCCGCCAGCTGATCAGGAAGGCGCCACCGCGCATGGAACCGGTGGACATCAACGAGGCGATCCGCGAGGTGATCGAGCTGACCCGTGGCGAAGCCACGAAGGTCGGCGCCTCGGTGCAGGTGCAGCTCGCTGACGGTTTGTCATGCATCGAAGGAGACCGGGTCGAACTGCAGCAAGTGCTCCTCAATCTGATCCTCAACGCGCTCGAGGCGATGAGCGGCGCCAGCGACGGCATACGGCAATTGCTCATCAGCACAGGGATACACGACACCGGCTGCGTGCTCGTGACAGTGAGCGATTCGGGGCCGGGCTTCGAGCCGCAGGACGCCGAGCGCGTGTTCGCGCCCTTCTACACCACCAAGCCCACCGGTCTGGGGATGGGGCTGTCGATCTGCCGTTCGATCATCGACGCGCATGGCGGCCGCTTGTGGGTCAGCGAGAACCTTCCCCGCGGCGCCGTCATTCAATTCACGGTGCCTGCCTGTCCGGACGTTTCATCGTAATTGCCGCGCGTCGCAAGCTGTATTCCGCGGGCACCCAGGCAAAGCCCTTGCCGTCCCGGCGCACATGGCCGATGCCTGGAAACGCCCGTCGTTCGGCGCTCTCAGGCCGGCATTGGAATAATGAATCGCGCGCACGCCGAGCGTGTACGTTGATGCCAACGTATGCCAAAGCCGATCCTGTCTTCGAAGTCACGGCAGAACCCAGATTTCGGTCGCCGACGCATGGACTGCTCTCATGGTCGCATCTCGGTGACAGCCCCCGGCTGCTCCGTCGCAACACACAGTGTTGCCCGAACAACACCAATTGCCTGCGTCGCGAGCGTCCGTGACTCAGTGCGTCACGGTCTTGAGCGGCCCCTTCGGACGCTTGACCGACCACACGACGAGTATCGACGCGACCATGAGCACGGTAGCCATAGCGTAGAAGTCATTCGTCGCCAGCATCACAGCCTGCGCATCCACCTGACGAGAGAGCAAGGTGGCTGCTCCGGTCTCTGAGCCGAGCAACTGTTGCGCAGTCCCGGCGATCGCATCCAGGTTCGACGGATTCGTTGCCCCCACCAGTTCGGCCCGGTTGAACTTCGCCATGTGCTCCCAGTAGGTCTGAGTCAGCGACGCCCCCACTGCCGAGGACATGAGGCGCAGGAAGTTCTGGAGACCTGCGCCGCTCGTGACCTTGTGGTCCGGCAGGTCCGACACGCCGAGCGACGTCAGGCTGATGATGCAGGCGGGGATCCCTGCCCCCAGCACGAACATCGAAATGGCCACGGACATGTAGTCGGCCTGCGTCGTGAATTGCGAGCGCATCAGAAACGACGCAGCGAGCACACCCATGCCCACGCTGACGATGAGACGAGCATCCACCTTCGGCAGCAAGCGACCGACGATCGGCGCTGTCACCACGGCGAGGATGCCCATGGGCGCCGTCGCGTAGCCGGCCCAGGTGGCGGTGTAGCCCATCTGCTGCTGCAACCAAAGGGGCGTCAGCACGATGTTCCCGAAAAAGATGCCGAACATGAGGCTCAGCGATAGCGTCGATCCAAGCCAGTTGCGCGACTTGAAGACCGACAAGTCCAGAGCCGGTGCCTCGTCCGTCAGCTCCCAGATGACGAGCACCACCAGCGATATGACAGCAAGGACCGCACTCCCGACGATGAAATTGGACTCGAACCAATCGAGCTCGCGGCCCTTGTCGATCATCACCTGGAACGCCGTCACGAACGTCACCAGCAGCGCCAGCCCGACGACGTCGATGCGGCTGCGTTCGGGCGTGGTCTCGAAAGGCTGCATCGCGCGGCGCGCACCCAGCAACACAATCAGCCCGAAGCCAATATTGATGTAGAAGACCCATGGCCAGCTCCAGTTGTCAGAGATCAGGCCGCCCAGGATGGGGCCGAAGATGGGCGCGACGACGGTCATCATCCCCCAGAGCGCCAGCGCGACGTGCGCCTTGTTTTTGGGGAACACCGCGAGCATCAGCGTCGACGACAGCGGAATCAGCGGGCCGCCGGCGAGACCCTGGAGGACGCGAAAGAGCACCAGCGCGCCCATGGACGTCGACAGGCCGCACGCGATCGAGAAGGCAACGAAGGCAATGACCGACCAGGTGAAGAGCCTCACCTGGCCAAAGCGCCTGGCGAGCCATCCGGTCAGTGGCACCGTGATGGCCTCGGCCACGGCATAAGCGGTGATGATCCAGGTGCCCTCGGTGGTCGAGACACCGAGGTCGCCCGAGATGGTCGGCATCGCGACGTTGGCGATCGTCGTGTCCAGCACCACCATGAAGTTGGCCAGCGACAGCACGATGGCGGCAACCACCAGCGGCGCGCCTGCAAGGGGGGCGGGAGTGACTGGCTTCATGGCTGGCCCGCCGCTGCGACATCGGGAACTTGCGCGCCTGAACACAGCAGCGATGCTGCCGCAAGCGCCGGATAGCGCAACGCCCGCCAACGACGGCCTGAGGCCTGCTGCGGCCTGACTCTTCGTGATCGCATTTCCAAGCTCCAATCAAGCTTACTAAACCGATCGGTATCGTAGCCAGTCATCAGGGTTCTTGCAAGCTTTCTTACTGGATTGACAAAATTCCGAGCCCGAGATGGTACCGATCGGTTTATAATGTGCCGGCAATGGAAAATCGCCGCATTGCCGACAGACACCGCAAATGAAGAGTTCCCGAATGAAGAGTTCCGAACGACGCATCTCCCGGGCCGGGAGAACGACACACGATGCGCTGTCGGCTGTGAGCGCGGCAGAGCCGCCCAGCGGCAAGGCCACGGTCGTCATGGCCGCGGCCCGATCCGTTTTCCTGGGCCACGGTTTCAGCGCGGCTACAACCGACATGATTCAGCAGGCGGCCGGCGTGTCCAAGGCCACCGTCTACTCGCACTACCCGACCAAGGAAGCTCTCTTCATTGCGGTCATCGACGCCGAGTGCGAGCGCTTCATCGCGAGCATCCGGGCCTTGCGGTTCCAATCAACGCGACTGGACCATGTGCTGATGGCGCTCGCTCAGGCGTACCTCGAAATCGTGCTTTCAGCTCCGGCCCTCGATCTTTTCAGGGTCGTTGTGGCCGACGCGCCCCGCTTCCCGGAACTCGCGAGGAAGTTCTACCTCGCGGGGCCGAATACTCTCAACGAGATCGTTGCGGCGCATCTGGACGAGGCTGCCGGGCGCGGCGAGACGGACTTCAGCGCCGTGGGTCGCGATGTCGCCGCCAGCCTATTCGTGAACCTCGTTCGCGGGGAACTCCAGCTGCAGTGCCTGACGCATCCTGGCTCGGTCCCTTCGGCCGCACAGCGTGACCTCTGGGCTCGCGCGGCGGTGACCACTTTCGTCCGCGCATTCGGCAAGCAGTAGGTGCCGGCCACGCCGGCGGCGCACACGCTGCCTCCCGGGCTGGCGCAGGCGCCGGAGCGCTTGCCCAGCGATTTCAAGGGCCTTGACGACCAGGTCAGGCAGGTGAAGGCTGAACTGTCGCAGCAGCCTGAGGAAGGCGACAACGCCCGGCGTCTGGAGCGCTAAAGGACAACACCGTGCTCTGTCGCTGGCCTGGCGATATCGCTCTGTTCGCCAATCATCCCCATGAGTTCGCGTTCGATCTTCTGGCAGATCTGCGCCATGGGCACGTCATTGGCATTTCCTTCGAACGGGTTTTCCGTGCTTTCGCCCACTTGCTCCAGTGCGAGGTACATCCACAGGATCATCGTGCTGAACGGAATGACCAGCCAGATCATGTGGCCCTGCATGAACCCTGAAACGCTGGCATTGAGCTTTTCGAACTCCGTAAGCATGCCAAAAGGCAGCAGCAGGCAAAAGGCGCGGACAAAGAGCTTGTTGATGACCGCGTATTGCCTGGGATACGGATAGTCCTTGATACGTTCCGCCCGTCCTTGCTGCGCGAAGAAGCCCCGGATCGACGCTAGCAGCTCCAGATAGAAGGCATTGCTGATCTCGCCGGCGTCAAGGAAGCGCTTGATCGTCGCTGACTGCGTTCCCAGCAGCTGGCTGGTCTTGCTGTCGGCCCGGGCCAGCGAGTGGAGCTCGGACTGGGACAGGTACCGCGCGAGCGCCGCTTCCAATGGCGTCTCCCACTCCGGCACGCGGTAGTACTTGCGGTACTCCACGTTGGATGCCTTGCTCGCGCTTTCCCAGATCCTCGGGGTCCTCAGCTGGTAGCGCAGCGCCGTCAGCCAGGCGCAATGCCGGAGGATCAGTTCCCGGGCGCCCGCCTGGCCTGCCAGGAATTCCCGGCTCATCACGCCAAGACTCCGGCTGCCGTTCAGAATCTCCGTCCAGATCTGGTGGGCCTCCAGGGCCCTGCTGTAAGTCTGTACGTTCCTGAAGCCCACGATGAACGAAGTGGCCGTTCCCAGGAGCACCACCACCGAGACCGGGATCGACAGCCATTTCAGTCCGGCGAACTGATAGAGAAAGACCGGCAGCGATGCGCACGCCACCGAGGCATAGAGTTGGCGTCTCGACCAGAACGTGAACTCGGATATTGAGTACGATTTTCCCAAATGCATGGTGCATGCGCTCTTGGCGGCGTGGCAGGTCAATGGGTAGAGGTTCCGACTGCCGGCCGGCAATCGGGCGAGGCGCCCTCCCCAGCGACAATATACCTGTTAGGGACAGCCTAGTTGCGTCCTGCCGCGAGCCGCTTCAGTGCGGCATCGATGGCCGCCAGGGACGCGAGCAGGCCGGCCGCATGCGCCTCGTCCCTGAGCTGGCGCAGGGTTTCACGCAGCGCCGGCGTGCCGCCACCCTCCTCTTCCTGTCCGGCGCTGACCAGCGCGCGGCCCCTGCGGATCAGGAAATCGCCCCACGGAAACGGCTCGGGCCGCATGTAGTCCTGCAGCGCCGCGAGGTACCGATCCGCTTCCTGCCAGCGCCGCAATGATACGGAAACGTCGATCGCGGCTTCCAGCAGGTCGACGTGGCAATGGCTGACGCAGCCCTGCGCCAGGATCGCCTCGGCCTGACGCAAGGCGTCGAGCTGCCGGTCTGGATCGTGTGTGGTGCGCGCCAGGAAGCCCAGCACGGTCGGTCCGGAGTAGCGCAGCCCGCTGGCGTGGCTCAGTTGCAGCGCCTCGTCGAGCAGTGCCTCGGCTTCCTGCATCTGGCCGAGCGCGCCGAGGGCGAGGCCAAGCCGCGCCAGCACCTCGGCCTCGAAGCGCCGCGCGCCCAGCCGGCGCGTCAGCGCCAGGGCGAGCCGCGCGTGCGCTTCGGCCTGCGGCCAGTCGCCGGCCAGCTGCGCGGTGGAGGTCATCACGTCGTAGGCCAGCATCTCGCTGCGCGCATCGCCGATGCGCCGCGCCAGGCGCAGCCCTTGCTCGCAGCTGGCCCGCGCGGAATCGAGCTGGTTGAGAAACAGCTCGACCGCGCCCACCATCGGCAGGTTGGCGCATTCGATGCGGACAAAGCCGTGTGCCCGCGCCAGCCCGACGCAGCGGACAAAGTGCGCATGGGCGGTAATCATGCGGCCTTGCTGGTAGTAGGCATCGCCGAGGCCGCCGAGCGCGCGCGCCTCGCCCAGCACCGATCCGGCCGCGCGCGCATGGCCGAGGGCGCGCTGGTGGGCGGCCAGGCACCGGTCCATGTCGCCCATCGGGAAATAAAGATTGCCGCGCAGCGATTCGATCTCGGCCAGCTGCTCGGACTAGCCCAGCCCGGCGGCGGCCTGCTCGGCCTCGCGCAGCGCTGACAGGGCCTCGTCATGCCGGTCGAGCAGGCGCAAGGCAGCCGCCGTGCCCTGCCAGCCCCGGGCCTGCTGCGCCGCCCCGCTCGCAAGCGGCTGGGCCTGCCGGAACGCTTGCAGGGATTGCGCGGCCAGGCCCAGGTCCAGCGCCAGTTCGCCATGCAGGCAGGCAAGCGCATGCCGGCACGCGACATCGCTGTGCAGCCGCTGCGCGCGCTCCACCAGGCGCAGCGCGCGCTCGCCGCGGAAGTGCGCCGCCTCATGCCGTGCCGCGGCGGCATAGGCCTCGGGCGCGCCGGGATCGCCCGCGGCATCCAGATGCTCCGCCATCAGCGCCGGGTCCCTGCCCTCGTACCAGCCGGCCGCGCGCCGGTGCAGGTTCTGCCGGCGCGACTTGAGCAGCGACGCGTACACCGCCTCATGGATCAGCGCGTGCATGAACAGGTAGTCCTCGCCTTCCGGCCGCGTCATGGCGGCCATGACCAGGCGCTCGCATGCATAGGCGGGGTCCTCGATCAGGTGCCGCAGCGCGGCGGGGCTGAAGCGCTGGCCCAGCACGGCAGCGGCCTGCAGCGCCTGCCGGTCGGCGGTGGAAAAACGGTCCAGCCGCGCCAGCACGATGCTCTGCAGCGTTCCGGGGAGCTCTTCCATGCCAGCTTCCGCGCCCGCCTCGGCGCCGCGCAGCAGCTGGTCGAGGAACAGCGGATTCCCTTCGGCCCGGCGGATGCAGGAAGTGGCGACTGCCGGATCGACCTGCCGGTAGCAGGCGGCCAGTTCGTGCGCTTCGGCATCGTCGAGCGGGCCGAGGTCGATGGTGGTCAGCGGCGCACCCTGGCTGGTCGCGCGCCAGGCCGCATCGACCGGGTCGTGCTCGGGGCGCACGGTCAGCACCAGGACCAGCGCATGGCCGCGCGTTGCGGCCGCCAGCTGCGCCAGGCAATCGAGCACCGTGCGCTCGGCCCAGTGCACGTCTTCGACCACGATCAGCAATGCTCGCGCGGCGCTGCGCCGGGTGGCCAGCGTCACCATCAGCCGCTGCGCGCCACGCTGCCGGCTGGCGGGATCCATCGCGGCCAGCGCGGCGGCGTGATCGGGGGACTGGGGCAGCTCGAGCATGTCGCGCGCGAACATCAGGTCCTGCTCGGCAAGCTGCCAGGCGGTGAGCGTGCCTTCGATGGCAGCCGCGTTGCCGCCATCGCCCCCATCGCCCAAACCCCGCGCGGCGCCCGTCAGGCTGTGCGCGAGCATGCGCATGGGATCGCCGCCGCTGCCGGCACCGAAATCAAGCACCAGGACCCGGTGTGCCTCCAGGCCGCGCTCGCGCGCCAGCGCGACAAAGCGTCCGGCCAGCCGGCTCTTGCCGATGCCGGCCTCGCCGCGGATCAATACGACGCGGCCATGACCCGAGCGCAGGCAGCTGTCCGCCACACCGGCCAACTGGGCCAGTTCCGCGTGCCTGCCAACGAAGGCATGCTCGGCCGGCGCCTGCTCCACCCCCAGGAAACGCCGCACGCGCCAAAGCGGGATCGGCTCGGCTACGCCGGGCAGCACGGCGCGGGCCGCGCAGTCGGCTTCGAGGCGTCCGGGCAGCGCCTGGTAGACCCGGTTGGACACCATCGTGCCGCCAGCCTCGGCGGCTTCCATCGCTTGCAAGGCCACGCCGACCGGGCCGCCGGTCAGCGTCATGCCGCTGCCGCCATAGGCCGCCAGCACCTGCCCGCTTGCCAGGCCGACGCGGGCCTGCAGCCGCGACCCGGCGGCACCGGCCAACCCCGCCAACGCGGCATGCAGCGCCCCGGCGGTATGCAGCGCGCGCTCGGCGTCGTTGCCGTGGGCCACCGGAACCCCGAACACGATGGTCAGCCGGGTGCCGATCTCATCGGTAATGTGGCCGCCACAGGCATCCGCCAGGGCGCGGGCCTGCTGGCGCCAGCACGTCAGCGCCTGGTGCAGCTGCTCAGGCTCCGGCGCGCTGGCGCAGCCCTCCTGCAGGCTGGCCACCAGCACCACCGCGTGGCGCAGTTGCGGCTCGGGTGTCAGCGCGGCCGCCAGCGTGGCAGCGGCGGAAACCGCGTCCGGTTTGTCCGTTTGCCCGACGTCGCCGTCACCGCCCAGGCTGCCTGACGCCGGCTCGCGCCGCGCGCGCAGGATGGCCTGGTACAGCGCATCGGTCTCGGGCTCGGGCGACACACCGAGCTCGCGCTGCAACGCCGCCCGGCACAGCCGGTATTGCTTGAGCGCGAGGGCCTGCCTGCCCTGCCGCTCATAGAGTCGGATCAGCGCCCGGTGCACCCCTTCCTGCAGCGGGTCCAGCGCAAGCAGGCGCGTGGCACTGGCGATGGCAAGGTCGGTCGCGCCGGCCTGCTCTTGGTGCGCCAGCAACTTCGCCAGGGCGCCCAGCGCCATGCCACGCAGGCGCTCGCGTTCGATCGCCAGCCAGTGGTCGAAGGCCGGCGCGGCGGCATGGAATCCTTCCAGCAAATCGCCACGGTACAGGTCCGCAGCGCGGGCCAGAGATGCCGGCGTGGCTTCACGGGCACACTGCTCGAACTCGCACACGTCGACCGAGATCTCGCCCAGCATCACGCAGTCGCCTTCGGCCAGCACCACGTGCTGGCCATGCGTGCCCGCCTCGTCGAGCGCGCGGCGGGCCGCGCTCAGCGCCTGTCGCAGGCTGCTGCGCGCCTGCTCGGCATTGCTTTCCGCCCAGCACAGCGCGGCAAGCTTGTCGCGCGGCTGGGCACGGCCCTGCAGGGCGAGGTAAGCCAGCACGGCGCGCGCCTTGCGCGCCGTCAGCGGAATCGGCGTGCCGTCGGCGGTACTGAGCTGGAAACCGCCGAACAGGTCGAGACGGGCGCGGGTCATGGGAGGGAAACTGGCGAGCCCATCCTTTATAGGCCACGGCAAAGGACTACGCCGCGCCCCCGGCCGCAAAGCCAGCTGGCCGTTACTTTCCGGCGCGCGGCAACTTTCACGATTCTTTCACGCCGGACCGCCGGCCCCCTTCACGGCCCCTGCCTAGTATCAGCACAACCCCGGGGGCGCGTGGCACCACCGCAGCGCGCAAGAACGGGCTGGTTATCGAGACAAGGGCTGTCTCCATCACACTGGAAGGATTGCGTCATGGCACATACTGATTCGCGGAGTGTTTCGGTCTCAAGCACCAACGCCAGCTCGATCGAGCGCTTCGAGGCGGCGCTGGAACTGCTGCACGGCTACTACGGCGACCCACTCACGGTGCTCGATCATGCCTTGGCGGAAGACCCCGGCTTCGTGATGGGGCATGCGCTGCGCGCCGGGATGATGATCACCGCCGGCGACGGCACGGTAGCGCCGCTGCTGCGGGAAAGCGTCGAAGCAGGCGAAGCGCTGTCCGCCGGCGCGAACGAGCGCGAGCGCCGGCATATCGCCGCGGCGCGCGCCTGGCTGGACGGGCACTTCACACGCTCGATCCAGCTCTACGGCGACATCGTGATCGACTACCCGCGCGACAGCCTGGCGCTGCAGGTTGCCCATATCGGGGATTTCCTGCTGGGGCAGTCCACCCTGCTGCGCGACCGCATCGCCCAGGTGCTGCCCCACTGGAACACCCGCGTGCCGGGCTTCGGCTATGTGCTCGGCATGCATGCCTTCGGCCTCGAGGAAACGCACCGCTACGAGCAGGCCGAGGAACGCGGCCGCTTCGCGCTGGAACTGAACCCGCGCGATCCCTGGGCGATCCACGCCGTTGCCCACGTGATGGAAATGCAAGGCCGCCAGGACGAAGGCATCGACTGGCTGAGCGGGCGTGCCGGGGACTGGTCGCAGGACAATATGATGGCCGTGCACAACTGGTGGCACCTGGCGCTGTTCCACCTGGAACTCGGCCATGCCAGGCAGGTGCTGGACATCTACGACGCCCACATTCGCGAGAACCAGTCTTCGGTCGCTCTGGAACTGATCGATGCCTGCGCCATGCTGTGGCGCCTGCACCTGCGCGGCATCGACGCAGGCTCGCGCTGGAACGAGCTGGCCGACACCTGGCAAACCCGCGGCGCGCAAGGCTATTACGCCTTCAACGACACCCATGCGGCGATGGCCTTCCTGTGCGCCGGGCGCGATGATGCGCTCGCCGCCCTGCTCGCCGGCATGCGCGGCGCGGCGGCCGCAGGCGGATGCAACGCGATGATGACGCGCGAGGTCGGCCTGCCGGTGACCGAGGCGCTGGTCGCCTTCTCGCGGCGCGACTTCGATCGCACCATCGAGCTGCTGATGCCGGTACGCCAGATCGCACACCGCTTCGGCGGCAGCCATGCCCAGCGCGACCTCATCAACCTGACCCTGATCGAGGCGGCGCTGCGCGGCGAACGCGCCAACCTGGCCTGCGCGCTGGCGGCCGAGCGCATGGAGCTCAAGCCGATGAATCCCAGCCTCAGCAAGCTGGTGCAGCGCGCCTCCGCGCTGCAGCGCGAGGCGGCGGACGGCACGCGGGAAGCAACGGCCGTGAAGGCGGCATAGCGCCAGGGCGGCTGGTGCGGGCTGGTGCGTGAAATCCGCCGGCGACCTGGGCCAGCGTCCACCGCTAGGTTTCCTCGTAAGCCACGGTGGCCACGGCACGGGTGCCCGCGGCCACCCCTACCGTCTGCGAGGGCGGCTGCGGCTTGCGGAGCGCGCCGCCCGTCAGTACGTTGGCGGCACTGACGGTATAGCTGCCAGGAGCCAGGTTGGACAGCGTGGTCGGCTGGGTCACGGTCTGGCGGAACTCGCCGGGGCCTAATACCGTAATGTCCGCCGACGTCCCCGACGGCAGGCCGAAGATGGAAATGGCCAGCGAGCCGGTGCCCATGCCGCCCGCACCGTCATTGCCCTCGTCTTCCCCGCCTCCTCCGCAGGCTGCGAGGGCAAGGCAGCAGGCGACGAAGCACTGGCAAACCGAGAATCGAAGTGCTACGGACATGACACGCTCCTTTCCCGGCTCGGGCACAGCCTGTCATCCGATCGCATGCTGCTGCGATGCCGTTCACTTGGACAGGGCGCGCATCCTTTCAATTACAGGGCGTGCCAGGGAGCGGCGTCCCGTAACTGGTTATCCCATAACACGTATCGCCTGGCTTGAGGGGGCCATCCGCGCTCGCTTCCGGATCGATGGGAAATTTTCCGACCTTGGTGCAACAGGAACGAAACCCGGTCGAAGGCGCTGGGGAATTCGCCGAATTTCCCGCTGCCGGCGAGGCCATCGCGGATCGTTCGGCCGGCACGGATTGCTCAGGGGCTGGAACGCTTCTCGTCACCTGCGCGGCCCTGGGGGCTGGCGCAGGCGGCGGAAAACTCCTCGTGGCAGGGGAAATCCGGCTGGGTTGCTCCGGCTTCGGGAAGCTCCTTGGGGCCGTGGGCGCCTTGATGGCCTGCTCGACGTTCCGGTCCTGTGCGCCGGGAGAGACACACTGACTGTTCTCGCAGATTCGCTCCCCTTTGCACTGCATATCGTATTGGCATCCAGCGGCGCCGGCGTGAGGCGCAAAGCCCGCCGCCATGGATATGCCGAGAAGCACGTTTAGCGCTTTCATATCTAGCCCTGGCCCCTTAGCCGTTTGGGCGCCCTTCACGCTTGCTCAAAACGGGCGTTCTTGCGCCTCTGGTCCTTAAAGGAGGGCACCGTTCCTAGTATGGAGTGCGCGCGCGCCAAGCGCCACCCTGGCCAGCCCTTATTACCGGGTGGTCGGCCCACGTGCCTTGCGCCATGCACGAGGTCTTTGAAGAAGAAGGCGATCCGCCTATACCAATTAGGTATGTTTTCGCACAGCCCCTGCCTAAGGAGTTGCTGCGCTAACGCTATCGTTCACCTCAACGGCTCGGTCCCCGACCCGTTCGACTTCTCCTTCGCACTGCCCAAAGCGGAGAAGCAACATGCCAAACGTAACGTCAGACGGTGTCTGCATCCACTACGAGATCAAGGGTCAGGGTTCAACCGTTCTTTTGCTGGCGGGGCTTGCGGGAGTGGGCGCGTCCTGGGGGCCACAGATCGATCTGTTCGCCGCGCGGCACCAGGTGATCATTCCGGACCACCGGGGCACCGGTGCGTCCGGGCACATTGCCCGCGACATGACGATCCCGCAACACGCCCGCGACATGGCGCGGGTCATCGAGGCTGTCGGATGCGGACCCGTCCACGTCGTCGGTTCTTCAACCGGAGGCGCCATCGCGCAGCTCCTGGCGATCCGCCACCGCGAACTGTTGCGCAGCGCGACCATTGTCTCCTCGATTGCCCGAGCGGACGCGTTCTACCGTCGCCAGTTCGCCATGCGGCAACGCATGCTGGTGGATTCCGGCCTGCGCGCCTCAACGGAGGCCAACGCACTGTTTCTGTTCGATGCGCGATTCATGCGCGAACACCCGCAGCAGGTGCAGGCATGGGTCGATGCCACAGCGGCTGGCAAGTTTGAACCAGAGATCGCCTTTGCCCGGATCGAGATGATCGTTGGCCATGACGCCTTCGAGGACCTTTCTTCCATCTCGACACCGACGCTGGTAGTGGTGGGCGAGCGCGACTTCTGCGCCCCGCCCTATTTCTCAGCGGAGATTGCGGCGCGGATTCCCGGGGCCGAGCTTGTCATGCTGGACGGTGGCCACTTCATCTTCCTCGAGAAGCCGAACCTGCTGCACGACACCATCGAGGGCTTTATCGCCAGGCACGAATGATCCTCGGCCGCAACCGCTCTCCCCGGTCCTGACGCGTTAATCGCGGACTTGCGCACTCGATTCCTCAGCGCGTTGCGAACGATAGTTGCGCACGTCCCTCCCGCACTCGCCCAAGGAGCGACCCATGTGGATGAACTGGCTTCTCGTATTCGTGCCGATCGCGATTGCCCTGGAATTCCTCGCGGCCAGTCAGCATCTCCTTATTTTCCTGACTTCTGCCATAGCCATCCTGCCCCTTGCAGGACGGATGGGACATGCCACCGAGCAGTTGGCGGAGCGCCTGGGCGAGGCGGTCGGTGGATTGCTCAATGCGACGTTTGGCAATGCGGCGGAGCTGATCATTGCCCTGGTCGCCTTGCGTGCCGGCCTCCATCAGGTCGTGGAAGCCTCCATCGTCGGCTCCATTGTCGGCAACTTGCTGCTGGTGTTCGGCGCTGCAATGCTCGCGGGGGGAATTCGCTATTCCGAGCAACATTTCAACCCGCGCGGTGCGCGTTCGCAGGCGACCATGCTCATACTGTCGGCGATCGCGCTGATCCTTCCAGCCAGCTTCGAAGCCGTAGCGGACGGATCAGCGGTGCTGTACCGGCTCAGCGTCTGGATCTCCATAGCACTGCTTGTCATCTACGCGCTGTATCTGTTGTTCTCCCTGGTCACGCACCCTGCGCTGTTCCGCAGCGCGCACGAAGCCGGGATGGCGGCGACAGAACACACGCAGGACAAGCCACCTGCCAACGCCGCCCGCGCGGTAGCGATACTGGCGGCAGCCACCGTAGGGACGGCGTGGATGAGCGAAATCATGGTGGGCGCGATTGGCCCCATGATGCATGCCTACGCCCTCAGCGACATCTTTGTCGGCGCGTTCGTCGTGGCAATCCTGGGCAATGCAGCAGAACATGCGTCGGCCATTACCGCGGCCATGAGAAATCGCATGGACCTGTCGTTTTCCATTGCAGTCGGATCAAGCGTCCAGGTGGCATTGTTTGTCGCGCCACTCCTGGTGCTCGTCAGCCATTTTCTCGGTCCGGCCCCGATGGACCTGGCCTTTCGTCCAGCGCTGGTGCTCATCGTGATCCTGTCCGTGCTGGTCACGGCGCAAATGGCAAGCGACGGCCGGGCCGACTGGTTCAAGGGCACGCAGCTTCTGATGGTCTATTTTGCGCTGGCCCTCACCTTCTTCTTCCTGCCGGGATGAGCCACAGGCGTCCGCGCACTGGTAATTCGCGGTTGCACCCGTCGGCTCAACACTTACCCTGATTGTCCCGAATAGCAAAGTTTTTGTCCCGCGCAGTCAAATGCAAGCGCGGCGATTTCACATACTGCTAGCACCCTTCCTTATTACGCGATACGCGCAATACGCCGGTTCGGCAACGACAGGACATCGGTTGTCGGTATAACCACATCAACGGGCGGATGGGAAGGCATGGCCGATAAGGCTGGCACGCCAGCCAGCACGCGCGGCGTCCCTTAATCCCCATCTTGCGAGTCTTCGTCATGTTCGCCATTGCCTGCTGGTTGATTTTTTCCGTTCTGGTTGGTTTTTTTGCCAACTGGCTGGGGCGCTCCGGTGCGGCCTGGATGACTTTCTCGATGATCTTCAGCCCGTCACTTGGCTTGCTTCTTGTAGCCATCCTTGACGAGAAGCCGGCCCAGGCCCGCACTGCAAGAAGCCTGGCTTTCAAGCGGCTGCTGGCTATCCGACCCGGGAAAACCTTGCACTCTGCCCCGCATTGACCGCCTCCGCCTGCGCCACGACGGCATTCTGGTCCTGAGCTGGTGGCACGCGGGATTGAACAGGAATCTTTGACCTAGATCAGGCCCACGCTGTGAGGGAAGACTATTGTTACTGAACTGTTGCAGTTCCGATGAATCTGGACGCAACTTCCCAGTGACCAGTTTCCCTGGAGGGCGCCATGGCCAACCAGCTTGCCGTCTGGCATTCCGACCACATCAATTTCGCCGCACTACTTGACCTGCTGGAAGAGCAGGTGAACGCCTTTTACCGGGACGAGCAGCCAAACTATGGCCTGATGGGCACGATCATCGATTACCTGCGCAGCTATGGCGATCGCGTTCACCACCCTCGCGAGGATGTTGCATACGCCCTGCTCGTCGAGCGATCTCCGGATATGGACATTGTGGTCAGTCGGCTTCTGCAAGAGCATCGCGTCATCGCCGCGGTGGGCGAGGAACTGCTCGGCCGGCTCCGTGAAGCAGAAAGCGAGGTCATTACGTCGCGGACGGCGCTCGAGGCCGCCGCCGCCATGTACCTTGCCTACTATCGCAATCATCTCTCCACTGAGGAAAAACAGGTCATGCCGCGTGCAGCGCAACGACTGACCGAAGAAGATTGGGCAGAAGTCTCGACCACCGTTCCGGACGGCTCCGATCCTTTGTTGGGAGACGATGCACAAGAGCGTTTCGCGACATTGCGCAAACAGATCGAGAGCGCCTGACAGGCACTACACCTCTTTGGTGTCGAAGACCAGAAGATCCACGCCCGCCTGTGCAAAATTCGCCAGGTCGGCCGCGGTCGCGGCGCCCTCTGGCGAAGCGAGAGCCTGTTGCATTGCGTCAAGGGAATCGAAGGTAAGCAACGCTACCAGATGGAAAGGTGATTGCCCGGCCGGCGTCTCCACCGGGCTGCTGCTGACCTCGTAAGCTTTCAAGCCGGGCATCTTCCTGGCAATCGGAATGTGCTTGGAGAAGTAGTGCGAGTCAAACGCTGCCTTGTCGGCGGGCATTTTGTACAGTGCGACAAGCTTGGCCATGTTGTTCTTCCGGTTGGGCGGGCGCAGCGGCGGATCGAAATGGCTGCGCGCCAAGGCTTGCGCTGAATCCGATCGATAAATCGATCCGGTTCCTTGCACGACCCGCCCCGCTCACTTGCGACCCGCCCTGCTTGCATGCAGCGCCTATTTGACGTGCAGGATAACGGTTCCTTCGGCAATCGTCGGCGCGCTTGCGCCGGTATCGGCCGCGTTCTCGGCGATCCAGTCCCTGGCCTTCTTGACGCTTTCATCCGCGCCCGCCTTGTCATTGCAGGTCGTGACGGAGAATCCGCCATCGGCGGTTCGCACCAGCGTATAGCTTACAAAGCCCTGAACCGAACGCATCAGCGATTCGACTTCCGAAGTCCGCTTTTCCAGCAGGTCATATAGCGCCTTGGCCCCGCTTCCGGCATAAGTCCTGACAACAGTGTGCATGATTCGTCCCTCCATGGAATGACCCCGGATTTCGCGAAGTCGCGCCGAGATGGATGTGATGGCACCAGTTTAGGTGTGGCGAGAGTCTTTACAAAAGATGGTCTGGCTACTGCTGCCGCCACATCTCCTGCGGATTGCGAATGATTCTCGCGTGCACTATGCTCAAGACTCCCTCGATACGGAGACTCCCATGCTGAGACTTGGTGCGCTGATGGCAATGATCCTGGTGTCCGGTTCAGTACTGGCCAGCGCGAAATGTCCCGCGCATCCGAAGGGCGAATGGATGAAGGAGAGCGATGCCCGCGCCAAGATCGAGGCGCAGGGCTACCACATCAAGAAATTCAAGGTTGACGGAAATTGCTACGAGATCTACGGCACGAACAAGGATGGGAAAAAAGCCGAGGTCTATTTCGACACCAAGACGCTGGACATAGTCAAGTCGGAAATCGGGAAGTAGCAACACGAGATTCCGTCGTCGTCCCAGCCCTGCCGCACCATGCAGCCTGCGCGCCGGTCCATCCTGGTCTGGGATCCCATCGTCCGCATTACACACTGGAGCGTAGCGGCACTGGTGCTTTGGGACCTGTACGAGGATTCCGGCGGGCCGCTGCACCGTAATCTCGGCTACGCGGCCGCATGCCTGGTGCTGGTCCGCATGGTGTGGGGTGTCGCAGGTCCGGGCGCGGGGAATTTCCGCGCGTGGGTACCCACCCCTCGCGGCATACTGGCCTATGCCAGGGCCGCCGCCGCCGGGCGCCCGCCCCGCTACCTGAGCCACAGTCCGCCTGGCGCAATGATGATGCTGACGCTGTGGATCTTCATCCTGGCACTGGCATTTACCGGTTGGCTATCGCGGCTGGACAGGTTCTGGGGAGAAGACGGACCCAAGGATTTCCACGCCATCCTGGCCTACGTGTTGATGGCGCTGGTCGGCGTCCATATCGTCGCTGCGGTCTTCATGAGCTGGCTGCACAAAGAGAATCTGGTGCTCGCCATGGTCACGGGCAGGAAACCGGCGGAGGAGGAAGACGGCCCGCTGACGGACGCTGGCTCAGCAAACGCATCTGAATTGCCTGCAATCCCCGCCTCTTCCGCGGCAAAGGCCGGCGCCGAAGCGCCGCCGCTTCGCCCGCATTGATACTTCCCTTGACGCTGGACCCACATGGTAGACAATCGTCGAACGTGCATCGACGAGCTGGCCGAACCTGGAAAACGTCAGTTGCCCAAGAAGGAGCGCGCCATGGCGACCCTGTCCCTTTCGAGCGGTACAACAATCGACGAGATTGCGGACCGCATCTATCGCATCTCCACGCCGGTCGAGATCCCCGGGGCTGGTGGTTTCTCTTTCAACCAGTACCTGATCGACGACGACGCGCCGCTGTTATTTCACACCGGTCTGCGCAGGCTGTTTCCGGTGGTCAGCGAAGCCGTCGAGCGGATCATGCCTGTCAGTCGTCTGCGCTATGTCGGTTTCTCGCATTTCGAGGCTGACGAGTGCGGCGCGCTCAACGCGTTTCTCGCGGCCGCACCGCAAGCTGAGCCACTGTGCGGCCAGATCGCGGCCATGGTCTCGGTGAGCGACTATGCCGACCGCCCACCTCGCGCGCTGGATGATGGCGAGACCATCTCGCTCGGGCAGCACAGGGTGCGCTGGCTGGATACACCGCATCTGCCGCATGCATGGGAGTGCGGGTTCCTCATGGAGACCTCGACGGCGACGCTGCTCTGTGGAGACTTGTTTACGCAGGGCGGCTCGCACCCTGCGCCGCTTACCGAGAGCGACATCCTCGAGCCGAGCGAGGCGTTCCGTCGCGAGATGGACTACTTCTCGCACACCAGGAACGCCCGCGCAATGCTGGAACGTCTCGCTGCATTGCAGCCCACAACGCTCGCCTGCATGCACGGCAGCGCCTGGCGCGGCGATGGCTCGGCCCTGTTGCGCGCGCTCGCCGACAGCGTCGAACGCGATCAGGCTTTGCCGTAAGGCTGCCACCGGCGCCCAATGGCCTGCGCTCGATTCTCGGCCAGCACGCGCGCCAGCGCGGCATCTCGCTGGACGTGGCACTGGAAGTGGAATCGCTGAATACGGTAAAGGAGGTTGCGGCCGGCAGCAACGAAATTACGCCTCCACGTACCCCTTGCGCAGTTTCTCCGCCACCAGCTTGTCCATCTCGCGCCGGGCCCGCTCGGCGCTGTCGAACGCCTTCACGCCGGTCTGCCCCGCGCTGCCGATGCGGCCATAGGTGACGGAAAGCTCCGCCCCGCGCACGCTGGCCCGCCAGAACTTGCGCGACGTACCCTGCTCGAAGCGCAGCGTCCGCGTGAACGCTTCCTGCACAGCCGACGCGGTTGCCGCCGCCTGGAGTTCGTCCGTTGCGGATGTGACCTGCACGGCGGCTGGCTTCAACGGCGCCGCCATCTCCACCTCCTCGTGCAGTGCGCGATCTTCGCCGTCGGCCAGCATGGCTTCGATGCGGGCCAGCACGGCGTCCCGATCATCGAGCCAGTCCTTGCCCGGGATGTCCAGCACGCGCCAGCCGAAATTGCGCAGGATGCCGGGACGGAACACATAGCGTTCAGCCGTATCCGTGACTGGCTCCGACGGCGAATCGAGCAGGATTGCCAACGCGTAGCCTTGTCCCGACGGATCGGCAATGGCCAGGTCGCAGCGGAACTGCGAGCGGCCAACGTTGGCGTGCACCTGGTGGCCGCGCGCGCGCAGCGCCTCGGCCAGCGCGTCGCGGATGCTGTCCGGCGTGGCCTCACGCGTGAAGACGTCGCGCGCGCCCGGGTTCAGCGCGCCAAGCACCGCCTGGGCACGCTCGAACTGGCCGCGCGCGCTGGCCTGCGCGAACTGCAGGAACGCGCGCAGCGCGGCCGCGCCATCGTTGTGCACATTGGTGATCGCCTCGGCCTGGATCGTCGACACCACCGCCATCCGATGGCGCGCGCGGCTGAAGATCACGTTCAGGCGCTTCTCTCCTCCACGCTGGTTGATCGGGCCGAAGTTCATCAGCATCTTGCCATCCGGCCCTGGCGCGTAGCAGATGCTCAGGATAATCACGTCGCGCTCGTCGCCCTGCACGTTCTCCAGGTTCTTGACGAACAGGCCGTTGAACTGGTCGTCGTCCTCGCGCACGTACTCGCGCTCGAGGCGCATCGCGAAGTCCGCGTCTTCGGCGGCCAACGCCTCGAGCGCTGACTCGATGGCGCCCTGCTGCGCCTCGGAAAACGCCACGATGCCCAGGCTCAGCCCGCTCTCGCGGCGCAACAGCTCGCGTACGATCCGGGCGATGTAGCTCGCCTCTGGCGCATTGCGGCGCTCCGCGTAGACACCATCGGCCAGCCGGTGGAAGCTGACCGGCCGCGCCAGCAGTGCGTCGGCGCCCGCGATGCCGGCATCCTGCTGGTCCGAGCGCAGCGGCGCCGCCTCGTCCTCGACCTGCTCCAGCACACGGTCGGGAATGGTGACAAGGCGCCCGTCGTAGAAGGCGGCGTTGGAGAAGCTGATCAGCGACTCGTGGCGACTGCGGTAGTGCCACGCCAGCAGCGTCGCGGGCAAATTGCGTGCGGCCTGGTTCAGCAGGCTGTCCGAATCGAGGTTGATGGCGATCCGCTCCCCCTCCTCGTCCACGACGATCTCGTCGTCGCCCTCGGCGCCACCGGCCGTGAAAAAGCTTGTCGGCGGCAGCTGCATCTCGTCGCCGACCACTACCGCCTGGCGCGCGCGGCTGAGCGCGGGCACGGCCTCCTCGGTCGGAATCTGGCTAGCCTCGTCGAAGATCACCACGTCGAACAGGTCAGGCGACAGCGGGAGCGTGTCGGACACCGACAGCGGACTCATCAGCCAGATCGGCTTCAGGTCGTTGATGACGAGCCCCGTTTCATCGTCGGCGAGATCGCGGATCGAGCGGTGGCGCATGCTCTTGCCGAACTCGTGCTCCAGTTCGCGCCGGCCCGTGGCGTATTGCTTCTTGAACGCCTTGCCGTCGGCGTCCAGCATCGTGGCCGACAACGAAGACGCGCGCACATGCTCGGCGAAGTGCTTGTGCCGCGTGGCGCGCACGACCTCCGCATTCAGTGCGAGCAGTTCGCGCTGGCCCTGCGCCACGGCGCGCGCGGCCTGTGCGAGCGCGGCACCGCCAAAGCTCGCCAGCAGCGGGTTCTCGCGCGCAAGGCGACGCAGCGCCTCGTCGGCCACCAACGCTTCCAGTTGCGCGGGTGCATGGTCGAGCCACTGCAGCGTGGCGGCGCAGGCGGGATCGCCTGCATGCACGGCGCGCAAAAGCGGCAACAGGTCCGGCAGTTCGTCGAGCGCTTCGCGCAGGTCGCGCAGCAGCTCGGCGATGTCGCCAAGGCGTACGTCGGCGGGCAGCGCCAACCCGTCGCGTACGCGCTGCGCGAGCTTCTCCAGCGCCTCGCGCGCGCCGGCCTCGGCGCGCGCCGCCGCGACCGCATCGACGGCCTGGCGCAGATGCGCGACCAGTTCGCGCGGACCCGCGCCCGACTGCAGGCGCTGCTCGAGTTCGCCAAGCGCGCGCAGAAAAGCCTGCATCTCGCTCACGCCGTAGCGCCGGCGGCTGTCGGCATCGGCTGCCGCCAGCGCCGCGCTCGCGGCGTGTTCGGCGGCCAGCGCTTCCAGCACCTTGCCGTAGCCGGGATGGATAGCGTGCTTGCCGAAGTCATAGCGGCGCTTCAGCTCGCCGCGCAGCCGCCACCATGCAGGCTGCAGCCAGCGCGCAAACGACGGCTCCAGCCGCCGCGCGAGGGCCAGCGCCGATTCGGTATCGCCGGGGCTCAGCTTGTCTTGCCAGTTCGCTGTCGCGCCACGCGCGTCGGCGAGTGCCTGCGCGCGCCTCTCCAGGTCCGCGCGGACTTCGCGCAGTGCCGCTTGCGCCGGCGACGCGGGATCCAGCAGCTCCAGGTGCCCGGCCAGGCTGGTATCGAGCAGCCATTGGCTGTCGGCGGCAATCGCGCGCGCCTGTTCCAGGCCCGTGTCCTGGCTGGTAAGGCTCGCGGTGCTGTCCAGCAGCGGGTCGAGCGCATCAAAAAGCGCTTCCGCGTCACGGCAAAGCTGCTCGGCGCGGCCATACGCGCGCTCGTCGGCCAGCAGCTGCGCAGACAGGCGCGCGAACGGATGCGCGGCCAGGCTGTCGAGACCGAAGCGCTCGCGCATCGCGCGGTGCACGCGCTGCGCGAGGTCGCGCTGGCGGTCCCATGCGGCGAGCGCCGGCAGGCGCTCGCGCATCGCGGGCCCCGTATCCGGCACCGCAGGGAGCGCTACCACGCGGCGCAACAGCGCACGCACGCTGTCGCCGAGTGGCTCAGGCGCGGCGGCCATTGCCGATTCGAATGCGTCGATACGTTGCCGGTGCGCGGCCAGGGCCTCCGCCACCTGTTTGCGGCGTGCCGCCAGCGTGTCGCCGTCGTGCGGCTGCGCGATCCACTGCTCATAGCAGGCGCGCAGGTCGGCAATGAAGGCCTTCTTGTCGGTCTGCGAGTCGTGGATCAGGCAGCACAGCGAGTCCAGCCCGCTTTGCTTGAGCCGATGGAACACCACGTCGAGCGCGGCCCGCTTCTCGCAGACAAAGAGCACGCGCTTGCCGCGCCCGGCGTAGTCGGCGATCAGGTTCGTGATGGTCTGCGACTTGCCCGTGCCCGGCGGGCCCTGGATGATGAAGCTGCGCTGGCTGCGTGCAAGCCCGACCGCAGCGTTCTGCGTCGCATCGGCCGCCACCACGTTCCACTGCTCGGCCGGTGCGAGCGGCGCGGGCGCCTCCGTCTCCACGTCGCGCGGCTCGATCGAGAACACGCGGTCGAACGCCGGATTCTCGCCCGGCTCGTCGAGCAGCTGCGCGTAGTCGCGCACCAGCGACATCTTGCGATAGTTGAAGTTCGCGAGCGTCACCTGGGTCAGGTCCAGGTCCCAGGCATAACGGTGGCCCTCGGACTCCTCCAGCACGAAGCCCTGGCGCTCTTCGCCTTGCGCCGCGGCCGCGCCGCTCATCTGCGGCCGGCGCGGGCCGGCACCCGGGGCTGCGCCGGCCTCGAAACGCTGCGGCAGCTCGCTCGGCCGTACCCAATGCTCGAACAGCGCGCGGCCCAGCGGGCGGTAGTCGTCCCGCGCGTAGCTGTATGGCGGCAGCCAGCCGCCCGTGCGCCCAGCGGCCGTGCCTGGCCTGCGGCGCTGGAACTGCTGCATCCGCTGCAGCGCCTTCTGCCGCACGAGCCGCACGGCGGCCTTGTCGACCAGGCGCAGCTCCACCGAAGGCTCGGAACGGCGAATCTGCGCGAGGATCCCGGCATGGATCTCCTCGAGCGAGGTCTTGCCGAGATCCACGGTCTCGTCGAGCCGGATGTCATAGAGCTGGCTCAGGTAGTGGCGCAGCGCCGGGTTGAACTCGGCCTCGCCGCCCGCGCACTGGATCACGTACTGGTCGCGCACGCCCTTGCGCTTGACCAGCTCTACCGGCAGCCACAGCAGCGGCGTCACAATGCGCTCGTCCGGCGCCTCCTTCAGGTTGTGCCAGCGCAGGAATGCCACCACCAGGCGCAGGTTGCTGAAGCCGTATTCGGCGCGGTCGCGGCGCGTTTCGGCGATCAGGCGGTCGAGCGAGGCCGGCAGGTATGGCTGGTCGTCGAAGCGCAGCCAGCGCTGCAGCGACACCGGCTTGCCCGCCACCAGGTCGGCGGCAAACGGGCCGCCCCAGGTGCAGATGTGCTCGGGCCGCACGCTTTCGATCTGCAGCATCAGCGGCACGCTGGCTACCGTCAGGTTGACACTGGCCGCGGTCGGACGGAAGTGCAGCAGGCGGTTGCGCCGCGACAGATCGAACAGGCGGTCACGCAGATGCGTGAGCACGGCGGCGCGGCGCGGCGTGGCACCAGTCGTGCCGGCCAGCGCTCGTTCGACATCCAGGGCTAGTGGCTGATCCCGCCACGTGCGCAGCCGCGTCGCGAGCGCGGCGACATCGGTGGCGCGATCGTGGCGGTTGATCTCGGTCATCTCGACGATCACCGCGGCGACGATCGGATGCAAGCGCTCATGCAGCAGGAACAGGTTGCGGCGGTGCGTCACAAAGTTGCGCAGATCGTGCTCATCGGCGAAGTCCAGGCCGCAGGCCAGGCTCGCCAGCACCATGCCGAGCAGGAAAACGTCGCCGATCTCGTCGTGGTGGCCGACGAGCCGTTCCCAGCTGGCTGGGCCGGGCAGGTAAACCGGGCGCCCGATCGGCGCCGTAGCGTCAAGCTGCAGCGCCAGGTCGGTCTGGTCGCGCTGCCCGTCATCGGCGTGGCCGAGCTGCAGCGCCCCGACTATATTCAGGCCGGAGGCCGGATGCGGCTGCACGCGATGCACCGCGCCGAGGTCCATGACGGGGATTTCGCCATCTGGCCGCCGCAGGCGCAGCGCGCCGTCCTCGCTCACCAGTATGCTGTCGGGATCGAGCGCCGCCACCCTGCCCTGCGCATGCAGCGTGGCGACCTGCGCGAACAGGGGCAGCACCAGCACCAGGACGTCGTCGGCAGCCAGCGCCGCGCCCGCCTGCGCATCGATCAGTGCCCGCAGCGTGCGCGGCCCGCCGCTATCGTTCATACCGGCGCTGGTGTTGGTGCCGTCGGTCGTGCCGTGGGTCGTGCAGTGATTCATGCCCGGCCCTCCGTGGCCCGTTGGTGATCGAGTTGGTGATCGAGTTGCCGATCGAGCTGGCGCCGGTAGCGGTCCAGTTCGCGCTTGCCGAAGCCGGCGTCGCGGCGCAGGTTGCCTTGCAGCGCTTCGAGGCTGCCGAGCCCCTGAGCCATCTGCCCGGCGCGCAGCAGGGCCGCGTCCTGCTGGTCGGGGTCCGCGAGCGCAAGGTCGATCATCAATGCGTTCAGGTAGCCGCGGACGCTGTCTTCGATCACGCCCTGCCCCAGCTTTTCGGGACCGATCGCCGGTTCGTCGTCACGCCAGTCGGGAAACATCATGCGCACCTGCGCAAGCACCGCCTCGCTCGCCAGCGGCGTGCCGGCGAGAAAATGCGCCAGGAAGCCGCGCGTGAGCGCCTGCAGCCGGACCTGTCCGGGAAGGTCCAGCCTTTCCAGCGCCAACGGGCCGTGCAGGCGGGTGTCGATCCACGGATCAAGATCGGCCGCGCCCTCCCACCACAGCGCAAGCGCGCGGGCCCGGATAAAGGTCTCGGGATGGCTGTGGGCGGCGCTCGCGCCCGGCTCGGTGGATTCGATCTCGACCGCCTGGCGCAGGTAAGCGGCCGCGTCCACGCTGCCCATGCCGGTCTGCACCTTGACCAGCGTCGACACCGCCGGCGCCACCGCACCGGCGGCCACGGCGCCGCCACGGTCGGCAAACAGCTCGGTATGCAACGCGTAGCGGCGCCAGGTCTCGCGATGACTGGCGCTCGCGCCTGGCGCGGCCAGTGCGTCGTTCAGGATGCGGTCAGCCACCAGGAACTGGCCGTCGTCGCGCGACCACAGCAGGTAGTGCGCCAGTTCGTGGCCGAACACCGCCAGCAGCTCCGGCGGCGCGAGCCGCTCCAGCAGCGGACCCTGCAGGACGATGTGGACCTCCCCGGGCACATAGACCAGCGACGCGTTCATGTCCTGGCCCGGCGACTGGTAGAGCGTCGCGCGCGCTTCGATGCCGAGCCGCGACATCGCCTGCGCCAGCGCTGCGTGTATGTCGGCGTGGGCGTCTGTCTCGATCCGGTAGGTGTCCCGCAGCAGCATCGAGCGCAACGCGTCGCGGTGGTCGGCGCCGGTAGCGCGTGCGTTGGCCCAGCGCCAGACTTCAGGCTCGTGGCGACGCAGATAGTCGACCACCGTTGCGTGATAGGCCAGCGGCAGCAGCGCGCCGCGATCCGGGGCTTGAGAGTCCATGCGGGACGTTCCAGGGTTGGTGGTAGCCGATTCTACAAGGTGGCGATCGCCAGGGGAGCCTTCGTGGCAACTTCCCGTGCGAGCGGGTCCGCATGCCGCGCCGTGTAAACTCCCGTACTGGCTGATCGCCGAACATCTCCTACCTGAGAAAGAACATGACTCGACAACCACTTCGTACGCTGTGCCTGACCCTGCTGCTGAGCGCTGCCATTTCCCCGGCGCTGGCCGATGACCTGAAGAACGCTGCGGGAGGCGGCCTGGGTGGCGCCGCCGGTGCTGCCGTCGGTGGCGCACTAGGCGGCAGCACGGGCGCCGTGATCGGTGGTGCGGTGGGTGGCGGTGCGGGCGGCGCAGTGACTGCCAACAAGAAGGAACGCACGGGCGCGATCGTGGGTGGCGCGCTCGGCGGCGGCGCAGGCGCGGCGGCTGGCAATGCCCTGGGCGGCCGGACCGGCGGCATCGTGGGTGCCGCGGCCGGCGGTGCAGCGGGTTCGGCGCTGGGCGGCAATGTATCGCGCAACAACTATGCCGATGATTACCATGGCGGCAATCGTGGCAAGCACAAGGGTCACAAAAAACATCGCCACGACGACTGAGCGAGGCGATGCACGGGCGCCCGGCGGCGCTGGCGTAAGCGTCCACCGCGGCCGCCAGCAGCGGCGTCAGACCTCTGATAATGGAGCTCTGCGAGCAAAACGAAATCCCCTGATGAAACTCCGGCCTGCCGCTGCGGGCTTCAGGATCGACAGGGGAACGATGGCAAGGACGAAAAGGAACCGGCGGGGCGCTGTACCGGGCTCACATGGCGGAAGCCGCCGTGCCGATGCTCATGGTTGCATCGGTGGACGAAGTGAGCTGCCCGGATCCGCCCCGCACGTCAATGAATCTGCATGCCCCGCATGGCATGAAGCCGCCCGTGATGCCGCATCAGGTCATCATACTGACGCTGTAACATGGCGCTGGCCTCCGGCGGGAGCGACTTCGTCAGGGCGGACTGATACTCGCGCCTGGCGGCTTCTTCCTCGTGCTCGCAGATGCCCAGTATGGCGTCGTCGTTGCCTGGCTGCAGCATGTGGCGCAGCGCCATCCAGCCACGGAGCAGCGTTCCTTGCATGCTGCCGCGGTCAGCAGGCTGGCCGCCCATGGCACTGACCATGGTCTGCAGCTCCTTCACCGACGTGCGGCACGATGCCGCCGTGCCGGTCAGGATGTCGCGCAGCTGCATATCGTTCACGTCGCTGGCTCCACTCATGCAGGCCAGTTCGCTGTCCTTGCCAGCCGCGATCAGCTGGTTCAGCGCGTGGAAAGTTTGTTGCTGAGTTTCGCCCATGACATTCTCCTAACATGCGCGCCGGCGACGCGAGCGTGCCGCGACTCGCCGGGATAGCCAAAGGAAGGAACCGTCGCAGGTTGGAGACGCCAACGGAAATGGCTCACGCGGTTCGCGGTGGTTCCTGTCGGCCTGCCGATGTCGAGGCAAGGTAAAACCATGATAGGAGATGGCCGGCGCGGGAGAGGAAGGGATCACATGATCGTCGCCGACCCGCCTCGATAACGCGGGTCGCCCCGTCGCGATCAGGTCATCAATGCCGCAAACCCCTGCAGCAGGCGCTCGATGTCGTGCGCCTGAATATGTCCCATCGTGGAGATCCGGAACAGTTCGTTCGACAGCTGGCCCTGCCCTGCATAGATCACAAAGCCGAGCGCTTTCAAGCCGTCGTGCAACTGCGTGTACGACAAGCTCGCCGGCAATCGGTAGGCGCGCAGGACAACGGAGGACTGCTCCGCCGGCAACGCGCTGGCGATGCCACGCAATGCAAGTCCCGCGCGCACCTGCTCGGCCAGGGCCGCATAGTGCGCGTGCCTGGCGGGCTGGCCGCCGCTGTCGTCGAGTTCGCGCAATGCTTCCACCAGGGCGTAGTAGGCGTGCACGGACGGGGTGAAAGGGGTGTTGCGCTGATCCTGCAGGCGTGCCAGCCGGCCAAGATCCAGGTAGTAGGTCCGGCTTGCGGCCTGAGCCAGCGCGTCACGCCGCGCGATGACGAAGGCGGCCCCGGGCACGCCGTGCAGGCACTTGTTGGCAGTGGCGGCCACGGCGGCAATGCTGCCGCCGAAATCGATCGTCTCGGCGCCGAAGCTGCTGACGGCGTCGACCAGCAAGCGAACGCCTCGCTGGCGGCAAACGGCGTCGAGCGCATGCAGATCGTTCAAGCGCCCTGTCGTCGTTTCATGGTGGATGACCGCCACATGGCCGATGGCCCGGTCCGCGTCCAGCACGGCGGCCAGCCGGCCGGGATCGGGCGGCTGCATCCAGTCATGCCTGATCACCTCGTGGTCGATGCGGTATTGACTCGCTATCTGCGTGATGCGCTCGCCGTACACGCCATTCTCGATAACGAGCAGCTTTCCGCGCTCGGGCACCAGCGCGGCAATCATGCTTTCGACTGCCGCCGTGCCTGACCCGGTCATCAATATCGCGGCCCACTCGGCGGGGTCCAGCCGGTAGACGTCGAGCAGCCGCGCGCGCGCCTCGTCCTGCAAATCGAAGAATTCGCTTTCGCGATGACACAGGTCGGGCTGCAGCAGGCTGCGGCGTACGCGCTCGGACAAGGTAACCGGGCCGGGGTTGAGCAATAGCATCAGTTCTCTCCGTGATCAGCGCCGATGTGCCGCGCGAGGCGGGATTTCACTTCCGCGGGGGTGATGGTGGGCCTGGGCAGGCCATCCGGCGTGCCGGCGCGTATCACCAGTCGCACGAAACGCGAGCCGGAAGCGGACGCACCCGCCTCGGCGGGCACAGGCGCCGCAAGCCAATCGTCAAGCAGTTCGAGGCGGTCGCCTTCGGCCGCGGAGGCATAGCCGCAAGCCGACGCCACGCCGGCAAAAGACACATTGGGCGACACCGTGGCCTGTGCGCCGGTCGAGTCGTGCGCGCCGTTATCGAGCAGCACGTGCGTGAGGTTCGACGGACCGTATGCGCCCACGGTGGCGAAGTTGCCCATGCGCATCAAGGCGGCGCCGTCGCCGTCGATGGCCACCACATGCAGGTCCGGGCGCGCGAGCGCGAGGCCGAGAGCAAACGAAGCCACGCAACCCATCGAGCCCACCATATAGAGCTGGTTCGGCCGGTCTTCGAGCGCATACAGTTCGCGGCCGCAGAAGCCGGTCGATGCCAGTACCACCGTGGAAGCAGCCGGCGTATGCGCAATCACGCGTTGCAAGGCATCGCGACGCGAAGGCAGCGCATCCGGCGCCCCTCCCCGCCACTGCGTGCGCACCGCGCATCGCGCACGCGGCGCGGGCCGAACCTGCGGCGCGAGCGCATAGGGCGCGACACTGCCCTTTTGCATGACCAGCGCGTAAGGGCGCCCGGTCGCGTCCATATGCGCCAGCGCGCGATCGAGCGCCGGGCCGATGGCGGCCGCGTCGGTCGGGAACAGCTCCCAGGGTATTTCCATGGTGTCGAGCATCGCAGGCGTGACCGGACCCATCAGCGCGTGCTGCGGCTCGTCCGCGGTGCCAGGTTGTCCTCGCCACGTCACGATCAGCAATTGCGGCAGGCGAAACGTCCAGGTCAGCGAAGTGAGCGGGCTCACCGCATTGCCAAGACCGGAGTTCTGCATCATCGTGATGCCACGCCGCCCGCCCCTGGCCCCGAGCGTCACGCCCGCGATCAGCGCGACCGCGTCGCCTTCGTTCGCCGACGAGACGTAGTGCAACGATGGATCCTGCAGCACGTAATTGATGAAGGGGGTGAGATACGAGCACGGCACCCCCGCATACCAGGAGAAGCCACGCGCCAGCGCTGCCTCGATAAACTGAGCCGCGTCGATCATGGGCGTTTCTCGCTGCGGGGTGCGGCCTGGACGAACGGCAGCCGCGCATGCGCGAACTCGCCCGCGCGCTGGTAGTCTTCCAGGTCGTTCACGCTGCGCCAGTGGCCATGCACATACTTCACCTCGATCTCCTCGCCTGCATCGATCAGGGCGTTGAGCAGGTCAGGCATGTCCAGCGTGTCGAAATCCGCTCGCGCCTGCAGGCCGGCAAGTGTCCGCTGCAAGGCCTCGCGCCCGGCGCCGCGTGCGCACAGCAGGCCGATCCAGCGCCCTTGCGGCGCCTGCCCGCCGCTGACGGCCACTTCCGTCGCCTTGTTCGACACATGCCGCAGCAGGACCTTCTGGCCGAACAGGGCGCGATCGTCCGGCGCGGAGCAGTAGGCGAAATCGCGTACGCTCTGGTTCGACGGTTGCGTCTGCGACGAGTCGACCACCACGCTGAAGCGGCACTCGCTCTCCAACAGGTCGCGCAGGAAGTAGCTGCGAAAGAGCAGGTCGCCGTAGGCGATCACGGTATCTGTATGCAGGTCGTCGGCCGCGCACGCCAGCGACGCCAGTTCGCCGGTACTCGCGTGGCGCTCGTTGCGCACCAGCTTGATGCCCCCGCTCTGGATCGCATCGGCATGATAGCCGCCGACCACGGTGATGTCGTGGATGCCCTGCATCTTGAAGGCGTCCACCAGCCAGCGCAGCAGCGGCTTGCCCGCGACCGGCAGCATGACCTTGGGCCGCTCGGCGGTCAGGGCGTCAAGCCCTTCACCGCGGCTCGCCGCCAGCACAACCGCCGCGCCGCGCGCCTCGGAGCCAGACAGGTACAGCCGTTCGGCGGCGGAATACTCGTCGGCATCCTGCAGGCGGAAGATCTCGCTCACCGGCGCGATGCGGTCCTCGACATGAACCAGCGTCTGGGTGTCGTGGATCTCCCTGGCCACCGCCTGCATCGCCGATGCCGCCGCACGGATCAGGTGGTTGGCCCAGATCACGAGGCTGATGCCGGCCCGGCGAAACACCTCGGTGGGAGTGCTGTAGTACCTGGTCGGCACGATCACCAGCGGAGCGCGGCCGGCCCACTCGCGTGCGAACTCGAGGATCTCATCCGGCCGCGACAGCTTGCTGTGGATCAGGATCGCATCGGCGCCGGCCTGCCGATAGGCTTCGGCCCGGCGCAAGGCCTCGTCCATGCCCCAGCCCGCAATCAGTGCTTCCACGCGCGCGACGATCGAGAAATCGGCATCCGTCTGCGTATCCTTGCCGGCCTTGATCTTGCCGCAGAACTCGTCGATCGTGGCCAGCTGCTGGCGTTCGCCGTCGATAAAGCTGTTGGTCTTGGGAAACTGCTTGTCCTCGATGCACAAACCCGCGATGCCGCGCTGTTCGAGTTTCCTGACCAGGCGCCGCACATTGTTGAAGTTGCCATAGCCGGTATCGCCGTCGACCAGGATCGGCAAGCCGCTGGAATCGGCCATGAATTCGAGCGTGTCGACCACCTGTGTCCAGCTTGCCTCGTTGTTGTCGCGCACGCCGAATTGTGCCGAGATGGCCAGGCCGGAGGCCCAGATGGCCTTGAAGCCCGCTTCGCGCACAATCCGGGCCGAGAGACCGTTGTGGGCCTCCAACATGAATTCAAGTTCGCTGCTCACCAGCAGCTGGCGCAGCGTGGCGCTGCGCGAGGCCGTGGGCAAAGCCGGATCGGGTGCGTTCATGGCGTGGCTCCCGTGGAGACGCTGGACCGGCGCTGGAGTTCCGGCAGCACTTCATCGCGCGCGCGCACGACGTCGCCCGGGAAGTCGATCTCGATCCAGGGCGCACCGGTCACGTCCGCGATTTCAAAGGCATGAGAACCCTCCAGCAGCAGATCGCGCACGGCTTCCTCGTGCGGCATCTTCTCCTGGTTGCGCTCGACATACCCCGCGACGATCTGCGCCAGGCGGCGCGCGGCCTGCTCGCCAAAGCGGAAGAAACCAACCGACTCGCCGATCGTGTCATATTCAAGGCCCACCGCGACCTGCTTGCGCAACTCAACTGGAATGCCGTCCCGCAGGCAAAGCTTGACTGGCTCGTCGCCGATTTCGAAGTCGCGGTCGATCAGCAGGCGGTTGACGCTGTCGCCGGCGACCAGCGCGGCGAGAATGCGCTCGTCATAGAGCACGTCGGCGTCCATCAGCAGGACGTCGCCGCCGCGCGTGAGCGCGTCGGCGACGGTGTGCACGGTCAGGACGCTGCCGAGCTCGTAGCGCTGATTCAGAACGATTTCAGGATGGGGCGAATGTCCGAGCCGGTCGAGTTCGGCCCTGACCTGTTCAGGCTGGAAGCCAAGCGCAAGCACGATCTCCGTGACGCCCGCCGCGTCCAGCATGCGTAGATGCCGTTCCAGCAGGGTCATGCCATCGAAGCGCAACAGACACTTTGGGAATTGTTCTCCGGGCGGTTGCTGCAAACGCAGGCCAAGGCCCGCGGCAAGAATAATCGCTCGCATATTTTTCTCCGCTCCCATGCAAATCGCCATCAATCGGTAGTCGGCACACCCCCCATGCTTCGCCGCCGGTGGTTTCGTTCACTCCAGTACAAATACAGAAGCCCGGGCGCGCCAAGGGCGATTTCCCGGGCGCGCTTGAGCAGCGACAGCGCCAGCGCCGCGTCGGCAGGCAGGCCCACCAATGGCGCGAGCAACAGATAGCCAGCCTCCTGGGCACCCAGCGAGCCGGGAATCGCAAACGCGGCGCCGCGGATCGCCTGCCCGGCGCTCTCCAGCAGCAAGGCGTCGAGCCAGCTGACAGGATGGCCGAGAAACCGCAGGGCCAGCCACACCTCGCCGGTGCCGACCAGCCAGCCCGCCAGGCTCAGCGCGAAGGTCGCGGCGATCTTGCCTGGCGCGCGATAAGTCCGCCGCACCGCAGCGTCCACGGCATCGGCACGCGTAGTCAGCGCAGACCAATCGCGCTTTCCCGACAATTTCGACAGCAGGCGCAGCACGCCCCCGAACAGGCCACGCCGCTGCGCCACATAGAACCCGACCACGCACAGCGCCAGCAGCGCGGTGACGGCAATGACCGGCAACTGCAAATCCTCGCGCGCGCCGCGCGCCGTGAACGCGCCAAACAGCACGAGCCCGAACACCGCGAACACCAGCTGCGCCATCGCTTGCATCGTCGTGCTGACAATGATGGCCGCGGCAGCATCGCGCATGCGCGCACCGAGTTGCACGAGATGGCGCACCATCAGCACCGGTCCACCCAGCTGTCCGGCGGGAAGCAGGCTGTTCACGGACTCACCCACCCAGCGCGCAAGCAGCGCGTCGCGCATGGTGCGATGTCCGGCGTGACGATCGAACAGTACCAAGATGGCACCTGCATCCAGCGCCAGCGGCAGCAGGTGAAACGCCACCACCAGCAGGCTCAACCAGCCCGCGGACGTCAGCGTCGACGCGACCGAGCCGAATCCGGTGACGGCAAGCAGGACGACAAACAGCGCCGCCCCGGCTGACAGCGAAAACATCGCCGCACGGGTCATGCCCGGGGCTGCTGGCCCTTGGCCAGCCGTCTGAAGACTTGCCGGAAGCCGAAATAAGCGAGCGCGTCCTTCATGTTGGAGACGAAACGCAGCCACGGCCGCATGCCCTGGTCGGTGACGTATTCGAAAGTCAGCGACACCCGCATCTGGTTCGCCCCGAGTGGCGTGATGCGGTGGCGCAACTTGTCGCCATCGAAGAAAACCAGGCCGCCTGGGGGGATCTGTACCGACCCCGCCTGGGCGGGCACACCGGGCTCGCGCGTGTGCAATTCGTACTCGAGACGGCACGACGATTCGTCAATCACGCCGAACAGCAAGGTATAGCGCCTGCCGTCGTAGTAAGAGGTGTCGTAATGCCAGCCGATATGATCGCCCTCGCGCGTGTAGTAATAGAGCGCGTAGGCATGCGGATCCTGCTCGGGCGAAGGCAGCAGCCGCTCGCCGCAGATCTGTTCGAGCCAGCCGATCAGGGCCCTGGACCGGTAGAGTTGCGCGATAAAAGGCGCGTGCTGGTCGATCGTATGGCGGCTGACGCTGCCGCCCTGCTTGTGGCCCGGGAGATAATTGCGGTTGATCCGCTCTTCCAGGGCCCGGGCGCTGGCAACCAGCCCTTCCGTGACTTCGGCAGGCAAAAATTCGCCCACATGCAGGAACGCACCCTGGCGCTCGAATTCCGCGCGCAGCGCGCCGTGCCCGAGTGTGCCGACACGTGCGGCCACATCTGCATCGGGATCGGCGCGCGCGTCTTCAGCGGCGGCGAAAGGCCGCTGCCGCTCGCCAGGCAGGGTGAGAAGATCCCGGTCCGCTTCGGCTTGTTCGCTCATCGGCGCCTCATGGTCTGGTAGCCGCTGTCACGGGGCGAGCGCGCCGCACGGCGCGCCAGTAGTCGATGACCACCCATGCCGCGAACAAGGGCGCGCCGATCGACGCCGCCGTCAGGAACGGGCCGATGGCGCTGCTCAGGGTCACAAGTGGCAGGAGATAGAGCACATCCTCCGTCTCGAAGCCAGCGACCGAGGCCTGTTTCGTGGCGGTCTTGCCGGCGAGCGCTTCGATGCGCATGCGCAGGAAGAAGATCAGCGCCACGGCCCCGCCCGCCACGCTGCCGCGCACGACCGCTGACACCGCAGTGTCCTGAAACTGTCCCGAGACGCCGATCCCCATGCTGACGAAGAGCAGGATAGTGACTGCTGCGTCGCTGAACAGATCGTAAAAATGGCCTAACTTGCTGGATTTCCCGCTGATTCTCGCGAGTTCCCCGTCAGCATGGTCGATGAAATTGGAAAGCACGACCAGCAGCGCACCGCCATTCGTCCAGGCGAAGCCGCCCTGCGCGAGGCATGCCGCGCCGGCCAAGCCGGTCAAAAACCGGATTGTGGTCAGATGATTGGGCGTAACCCGGGAATCCTTGAGCGGTTCGACAAGCCGCCGCGCCAGACGTGCGTCCCATGTACGCGGAGGTGGTGGCGGCGCATGCGAGTCCATTGGATTGCTGCTCATCTTGCAAATACCCCCGCGGCAGGGAATGCGGCGTGGCTGCAGGGCCAGCTCGCGTGTTTTGCTTGGCAGTATTTCAATCTGAAGGATCAGGGTCGATCGCGCGCCGGATTCCGCACTGCAGCGCGGTTCGGACACTGTGATCCCAAGCCCCGGGCCAGGTGCCGTCCCTTGCATGCACAAGACAAGTGCACTCCGGCCTTCATTGGGGTAAATAATAGACGTGATTCCGACGGACTGCCGAGGCAGCGACCGTCTCACCCCGCCTCCCCGCCTCCCCCGCCTTCCCGCCTCCCTGCATTACCCCCGGCGGATCGCCGCCGCCGTCGGTCGGCACCGTCCCGCTCGCACGGCACCGCCGTTGTCTCCCTCGAACGGCTGTCGTCCCCCGCAAGTCCTGGACTCTGGGGTTTCCCCTGGCGATTTCGCCTTGACACCCGGCATCCATCTTCAATCCGCCTGCGCGCGACGGGAGCGTGCTCGAGGTGACGATAACCGCCCGGAAGTGATGAATGCGCTCCATTCCCCCGCGAACAGGGAGCTGGCATCCGTCTGGGATGCCAGCGCCACGGATCCGGATTTGTGGGTTGCGGTCGGGCGCCGCCCCTCGCGCGTCAGTCAACCACCCGCGCGATCACAATGCGCTGCGGAGTGCAAGCGCGGAGGCAAAGCAGGAAAGGATTGTCCGGCAGCAGGCCTGTCCTCGCGGACAGGCCGTTGTTACTGGGCCAGCTTCTTCAGCCCTTCCAGCGCGGCAGCACCCTTGAAAGGCTTCACGATCCAGCCCTTGACACCGGCGGCCCGGCCGCGGTCTTTCATGGCCGGGCTGCTTTCCGTCGTCAGCATGACCACGTTGACGCTGCGATTGGCGAGGTCGCTGCGCACCTTCTCCACCATGGTCAGCCCGTCCATGTTCGGCATGTTGACGTCGCTGATGATAAGGCGGATGGCCGGGTCGGCCTTCAGCCTGGCCAGCCCGTCCTTGCCGTCGACCGCGGTCTGAACGTCCATGCCGTTGGCGCGCAGAAAACCGGCCACCTCGTCGCGCACCGCGTTCGAATCATCTACCACCAGAATTTTTGCCATGCTGGTTCTCCTGCAGCGAAAGTTCAGAACAGTTCCAGTTCACCGTCGGACGCTTCAACGACTTCCTCACTCACAGTGAAGTCGAGGGGCACGCGCGTGAACAGGCACATCGTTACGCCGAGCTGGACCGATGCGCCAATGGCGACTTCGAAGTCGGCGCGGTAGTCGGGCTTCAGGCTGTCGACGTGACGCTGGCTCTGCCCGCCCAGGATATAGGGCGTCGACATGCCCAGGTCGGCGAAATGCCCGACGAAGTCCTGGTTGATCGCCCCGCAGCAGAGATTGCCGGTCTCCAGCAGCGCGTCGTTCAGGCTGCCCGCGGTGCCGCCGCGGGTGAAATAGGCGCTAGTGGCCTCATCGTTCCTGAAGCGCAGCAGCAGCATCAGCCGGAAGCCCATCGACGAGATCGTGAGCACCACCACCGCATCGTCGTCCGCGCCACGCGCGCGATCAGCGTCGACGCGAGTGATCGTGCAGTGAGCGCCGTCGTCCAGGACCAGGCGTGACTGCACTGCGCGATGCAGCATGCGCTCAAGGCTGTGTCTGGTTTGCGCACTGATCACGTCGGCACTCACTGGCACGCGGCCTCGGGCTGGCCGGACTTGAACTGCTCGGCCAGCATGGCAACGCTTGCCAGCGATGCAGCGATCATCTTGCCGCCCGCCTGGATGTCCTGGAACGTGCCCGTGGTGGTCAGGTCGCTTTGATAGAGGTTGTCGCCGAAGCTCTTGGACAAGGCTTCCGAGCGCGCCGCGAGTTCGCGCACCTCGCTCGCCACCACGCCAAAGCCCCGGCCTGCCGTCCCCGCGCGTGCTGCCTCGATCGAGGCGTTCAGCGAGACGATCACCACATGCCTGACGATCGACGACAGTTCCGTGTTCTGCTCATGCATTGCACGATTGCGTGCCATCAGCGAGATCATCTGCTCGTGCCAGCGCTCGAAGGTGGCCGCCAGCCCGCGCAAACGCTCCGCTTCGCCGGCGATGCGGAGCGCCTGGCGCCCGGCTTGCGCTTGCGCCTGGCGCGCGGCAACCAGGTCGGCGTTGAGCTGATCCATGGCCGAAGCCTGCGCGGCTGCCGACGACTCCATGCGCTCCAGCTCGGCCTGGAGTGCCTTGCATTCCTGTCCGTTCTGCGCAATCTGCTCGCTCAGCGCAGTATTGGCCTGGTCCAGCGACCGGAGCTCGACGCGATGCGCATCGTGCGCGGCCGCCACCGCCCGCCTGATTCCATTGCGGTACGCCAGCCATGCCGGTACCGCAGTCATCACCACGCCCGCGAGCGCGCCTGTCAGAAATTCACCCATACTGCCCCCAGTACTGCTCCTGCCGCAATTGCCCTGCCCAGAATCGGTCTGCTGATCACAACGCCATCGACGCCGGCGCTTCCGACAACGCCACCACGCTATCCACGGCGAACCGCTCGGGCAGGCTCACCACGGTCTGGAACTGCCGGTATGGCGCTCCGACGTTGTTGTCGGTAAAGCGCAGCGCAATGCCGCCCTGCGCGCGCTCGAGGAAATCGCGCACCGCATCCATGCCGACGCCGCGTCCCGAGATCATCGTCACGGTTTCGGCAGTCGAGAAGCCCGGGCGGAAGATGAACCGGGCGATGACATCGTCGCCGACCATCTCATCTTCGCCGATCCAGCCACGCTCCAGCGCCGTCGCGCGGATCCGGTCCAGCGCCAGCCCGCGGCCATCGTCGGCAACGGTAACTTGCAGCGCATGCTGGTCGACGGCGGCTTCGATGCGAATCGCACCTGCCACGGGCTTGCCAAGCGCGATGCGCGCCTCGGCCGGTTCGATGCCGTGGTCGATGGCGTTGCGAAGCAGGTGCGAGAAGACGTTCTCCATCAGCCCGGTGACTTCGGCGCGCAAGCGGTAGCCGTTGTCCTGGATGCTGACCTGCGGCGGCAGCTTGCCCAGATCTTCGGCCAGCGACGGCAGCGCGCCCACGACTGCCGACAGCGCTTCCTCGACGCTGGTGGTCTCTGGCGCGGCTGCCAGCTCCGACGCGGCGCCACCCGCGCCCTTGCGGCCCAGCTTGACTTCGTTGATCGTGGCGTAGCGTGCCAGCACGTCGCGCACGCGCTCCACGTCCTGCATCAGCGCATCGGGATTCCACTCGCTACTGTCGCGCTCCACATCGCGCAGCACTTCCAGGCGTTGCTCGGCCTCGTGCACGACGTCGGTCAGGTGCTGCAGCTTGTAGGTGCGCGCATTGCCCTTGATCGTGTGCATGTTGCGGAACAGCGCGGCCACGGCAACCGTGTCGGCTTCGGTGGACTGGCGGATGATGCGCTCGTTCTCGTGCACGAAGCCGTGGGCGCTTTCCATGAACCGATGGAACTTGTCCTGGCTCACCGCAAGGATCTCGCCGATGATCTCTAGGCTGCGCCGCTGCTCGCTGGCCTCCGCCGCCAGCTCGCGCAGCTGCGTGACGTCGCGCACGCACAGCATCAGGCGTACGACGGTATCGGCATCGTCGGTGATCGCGGACCAGCTCAGGTCCAGCACCTTGACCTGACCATCCGGCATGCGCTTTTCGACTTCCGTTGGCAGCAGGTGCTGGTTGAAGACGAAGTTGATGCCGTCCTGCCCCACGCAGGCATCAACCGCGGCCTCGACCTGCGATTGCGCATCCGTGCCGAGGTCGGTGTCGGCAAACACCAGATCCATGAAGTTCCGGCCCGCGATCTCGCTGGTGCCGAAGATCTGCTCCAGGTACGCCGAGTACTCCGGATGGATGGCGCCGCCGTCGACCACGGTCAGGATGCCCTGCTGCATGTTCTGCAGGATCGCCTGGATATCGGTAGTCTTCTGCCTGAGCAGCGATGCGTTTTCCTGGATGCGCTCGATCATGCTGTTGAAGGCGACGATCGAATGGCCGATCTCATCCATGCGCCCCACCTCGATGCGACGGGTGAAGTCCTGGCTCGTCGCGATCTCGCTCATGGTCGACTGCATGCGCGTCAGCGGCCGCGCGATCTGGCGATACAGCAGCCAGCCGATGGACGAAAGCAGCACCACGGCCACCGCGCTCACAATGCCGATGGTGCGCGCCGCGCCCGCCAGGGCGTCGTTGAGCGAGGTGATCGCGTCGTCCTTCTCGCGGTTCTTTTCCACGCGCAGCGTATCGACGATCTTTTCCATCTCATCGCAATAACGGGCGACATTGGCAAACAGGAAGGCCTGCGCAATCTCGTCGCGGCCGGCGGCCTTCATGTCCGCGGTTTCGCGAATGGCACCGAAGTAGTTTTCCAGGCTCTCCTGAGCTTGCGCGAGCAGGCCTTTCTGCGCATGGGTGGATGCGCTCTGCGCCTGGCGTGCCAGCGCATCGCCGAGCGCCGCCTGCCTGGTCTTGAGATCGTCCTGCGCCTGCGCCAGCAGATTGGCGTCCGGCGCATAGACCAGGGTCATGGTGGCGAGCTGAATGTCCTTGACCAGGGACACCACATCCGCCGAAGCCAATGCGCTGGGCACGACGCCCTCGGTTACCTGTCTGACTTCAGACGCGCTCGATCGAGTCTGCATCACGGCATAGCCGCCAATCGCGGCCAACGCCAGACACATCAAGGCGATCAGCAGCACAATGCGCTGACGAATGGTCATGGCACTTCTCCCCGGCAATACAAAGTCAAGCCCTTCAAGGAAGGGAATTTGCCCCGTTCTGTGCGGGACGACTATTTAGCGCCGTGATTATGGCAACCCCACTGTGACCTTGCGATGACATTTGTTCATGTCCGGAGCCACGCCCGAAGGGTGGGCTCCGGACATGGCGGCGTTTGTTGACCGAGGGCGCCGAAGCCCAGGTCAACGCGACGTTCCATGCCGAATGCTCCAATTCGCGGCTTGGTCCGGTATCCAGCCGCCTGAGCACCAGAGGCATTGGTGCAAAAGAGGAAACGCAGAAGAGTCCGCTATGTGTCTACCCCGGCCACCGGGCCGTGCCTACCATGCCATCTATCGGCATCCGGACGATGCCATGGCAGTCACGATGCATAGATTTGGATGCTCCCTGCCGTTGCGGAAGGATCATCGTCTCCAGCCTCCATATCGGACTGGCGCTAGCCCTGTCCCGTAGCGGCGCCACCTCACTAGCGCAGCAGTCGGGAAGCGATCCTATATGTTGCATTTAATATGCATCTTTAATAGAATGCTGCGACACCCGGCGAGGCCATCACAACGCCATATCAAGCGAAAGAACTGCAAATCATGACAGCCCTCATCGACACCATGCTTGCCGAGCATAAACAGATCTTTGCGATGCTCGAGACCGTGCAGCGCCAGGGCGTTGGCACAGAAGCCGGCCTTCAGACGTTGGACCGGCTTCGCAAGCTGGTGCTAGCGCATCTGGCGCGTGAGGATCACAAGCTTTACCCGCCCATGCATCTCCATGAACAGACCCGTGCGCTCGCCGAAGAATATGAAGCTGAGATGCACGTCATTTCCCGGGAAGTACTGGATTTCTTTGCCCACTTTCGCGACGGCGGCGACAGGCTTGCGTTCGCGCGGGCGCTGGGCCGCATCGTCGCCCGCCTGCGAGCCCGGATGACGCGCGAGGAAATCCGCCTGTATCCGGCGTTTCGCGCGCACTGCAGCGCTGTAGCCGCGGGCTGACATCGTCTTTTTTCGTCGAGATCGCGCCGCAAACCGCGCAGTGTGCCGACCAGCAACATTGGCCTGCGGCCGCAGCGCGCCGCCGGTAGCACTGCCTCGACCATACCGCGCCCATCCGCATTTCTCAGGAGAGTTCCCGTGAGCACCATCGCGATCCTGTTATCCGCCTTCGTGCTGTCGATGATCGGGCTGTTCGCTTTCATCTGGACGCAGCGTCGTGGCCTGTTCGACCGCGATCCCAAGGCAGCGGAAGTCATCTTCGCGCCGGGCGAGATCGGCTCCGTCGAAGACCCCGCCAATGATGCCGCGCGCATGGCGCGGTGGCAGGCCGCGGCCCCGCACCATGCGGGCTCCGCTGCGAGCGCCGAGCTGGCCCAGCGTGCCCGCGCGGACGCCTCGACCGCGCCGCTGGTGTTCTTCCTGTTCTGCTGCGCATTCGCGTGGCTGCTGGTCGCATCCGCCGCTGGCCTGACCGCGTCAATCAAGCTGCACGCGCCCGACTGGCTTGCCGATGAGGCCTGGCTCACCTTTGGCCGCATTCGCACGATTCACCTGAACGCCGTGGCCTATGGCTGGGCGCCGATGGCTGGACTGGGTATCGCGCTGTTCGTGATCCCGCGGCTGCTCAAGACCGAACTTGTCGGCGCGCGCTATGCGTTCCTCGGTGCCGCGCTGTGGAATGCGGCACTGATCGCGGGACTGGGCGCGATCGGCGCAGGCCTGGCCGACGGGCTCGAATGGCTGGAGATTCCCTGGCAGATCGACATCCTCTTTGTGGCCGGTGGCGCGCTGCTCGGTGTGCCGCTCGCGCTGACATTGCTCAACCGCAACGTCGAACATCTCTACGTCTCGGTCTGGTACATGGGCTGTGCGCTGTTCTGGTTCCCGGTGCTGTTCCTGGTCGCCAATGTTCCGGGGCTGCACCGTGGCATCGAGGAGGCCACGATGAACTGGTGGTTCGCCCACAATGTGCTGGGCCTGTTCTATACGCCGCTGGCGTTGGCCTCGATCTACTACTTCCTGCCAAAGATCATTGGCCGGCCGGTGCAGTCCTACAACCTGTCGCTGCTCGGCTTCTGGGGGCTGGCCTTCTTCTATGGCCAGGTCGGCGGCCACCATCTCGTGGGTGGGCCGGTGCCCGGATGGATGGTCACGCTATCCATCGTGCAGAGCATGATGATGATCATTCCGGTGATGGCGTTCACGGTGAACATGCATGGCACGCTCAAGGGCAAGCTGGCTGCGCTGCGCTATTCGCCCACGCTTCGCTTCATCGGCTTTGGCGGCCTGATGTACACGGTCAGTTCGATCCAGGGTGCCTTCGAAGCGCTGCGCAGCCTCAACGTGGTCGTCCATTTCACGCACCATACGGTTGGCCACGCGCATCTGGGGATGTACGGCTTTGTCACCATGGTGTTCTTTGGCGCCATCTACTTCATCGTGCCACGCGTGTCCGGGCGTGAGTGGCCATCGCAGTTCCTCATCAGCGCGCACTTCTGGCTGGCTGCGATCGGCATCACGATCTACTTCGTGAGCCTGAGCTACGGCGGCTGGCTGCAGGGGATAGCGATGCTGGACGCGAGCCGCCCATTCATGGATTCGGTCACGCTGACCCTGCCCTACCTGAGGGCACGCAGCATAGGCGGGGCGCTGATGGTGCTCGGTCATCTGGCCTTTGTCACGCATTTCGTGATGCTGCTGCGCGCCCGGCCGGCCGGCAGCAGCACGCCAGCACTACTGAAGACCGTCTAAGCGCGGGGAAGATCAGATGGAAAACGAAGCAAGACTATTTGCTGGCGGCATGGCAATGCTCGGCATCGCAACCAGTGCGCTGGTGGTCGTGCCCTATATGACGGCACACGACGTCAAGCCGGCCGAAGGACTCAAGCCTTATACCAGCGTCGAGCTGCGCGGGCGTCAGCAATACATCGCCAATGGCTGCGTCTACTGCCATTCGCAGCAGCCACGTGCACGCAGTTTCGCGCCGGACTTCGAGCGGGGCTGGGGCCGCGCGAGCGTGGCCGGCGACTATGCCTATGACTCCCCGCTTCTGCTCGGCAGCATGCGCACCGGTCCCGACCTGCTCAATATCGGTGCGCGCCAGCCCAGCGAGCAATGGCACCTCGGCCACCTGTACCAGCCGCGCGCTTATGTGCCGGGCAGTGTCATGCCCAGTTACCGCTATCTGTTTGAAGCCAGGGACGAGGTCGGGCGCGGCGAGGTCGAAGTGCAGCTTCCGCCCGGGTATGCGCCTGTCGGAAAGCGAGTGGTCGCGCGCCCGGAGGCGCTCGAGCTGGTCGCGTACCTGAAGTCGTTGAACCGGACTTACCCGGTGCTGCCTGCGCTGCCCGAGGGCCCGGCGCCGGCCGCCACCCGCTGAACTTGAGGAATCGACTGTGCAAGATCCCGACATCCTGCCGCAACAGGCGCGCGAGAACTCGGACCCCCACGAGGCCACGAATCCCATGCCGTGGTACATGATCGTGCTGACCGGTCTTCTTCTGGCTTTTGGCATCGGCTACATCGTGCTCGCCGATATCGACCATCCTGCCAACTGGGGCGACGGACGCGCCATGGCTGAGCTGTCCGGACCAGCCGGCGGCGGTGCGGGAAAGGTCGATGGCGGTGCGCTTTTCGCCTCGCTATGCGTGTCGTGCCACCAGGCCAACGGGCAAGGACTGCAAGGCGTGTTTCCGCCCCTCGCCGGCTCGGAGTGGGTGGTCGGCAGCGACAGCACGGTCGCGGCGATCGTGTTGCACGGCGTCACCGGCTCGCTGACGGTCAAGGGCACCACCTACAGCGGCGCGATGCCCGCCTTCAAGGACCAGCTCAGCGACGAGCAACTCGCCGCGGTGCTCAGCCATATCCGTTCGCAGTGGGGCAATGGTGCCGCGCCTGTGCCGGTGGAGACGGTTTCCCGCGCCCGCGAGGAACACAAAGCGCGTACTGCCCCCTTCGCTGGAGACAAGGAACTGCCTGCACCGGGATCGCCAACGTGATGTCCGCCGACGCCAACGCTCCTTCCACCTCCCTGCCCCGACCCGGCTAGTACCGCCATGCCGATCGCAACGACAGCGGCGCCTATTGCCACTGCGGTCCGCCCACCGCGGCTGGGCGCGACACTGGCCCTCTGCGCGCTGTCGCTCGCGGGCTTCGTGGCCCTGGCCGGACATCTTACCCACGGCTTCGAGGCCTGGACCTTCGAGGCGCTGCGCCGCCAGGCGGCCATGCAAGGCAAGCTGGAAGCACCGGCACTTGCGCTGCGCGATGCGCAGGGCCGCCCGATCCAGCTTTTCGATGGGTCAGCGGCGGGCGCGCCGGTCTATCTGGTGGACTTTATCTACACCCGCTGCCTGACCGTCTGCGCGGCGCTCGGCACCGAGTATCAGCAGATGCAGCGAGCGATGCGTGCCGACCCACATTCACGAGTGCGTCTGCTGTCAATATCGATCGACCCCGCACATGACGACGCGCGAGCGTTGCTGGCCTATGGCAACCGTCACCAGGCCGATCCGGCCAGATGGATACTGGCCGCGCCGCGCGAGGAAGCAGCGGGGCAAGCCGCACTGCGGCAGCTCGGCCTGGTCGCCATCCCTGATGGTTTCGGTGGCTACGTGCATAACGGCGGGATCCACCTGATCGACGCCCAAGGCAAGGTGCACGGCATCTTCGACTACGGCCGATGGCCGCAGGCGCTCGAGGCGGCCAATCGGCTCGCCGAAGGAGCGCCTCGGTGAGGGGGGGCGTCACGCCCGTCGCGCACGGTCTGCTGGGCGCTTCGTCGCTGCTGTGGCTGGTGCCAGGCGTGCGGCATGTGTTCGAGGCCAGCATGAGCCTGCATATGGTGCTCCAGTTTCCTTTGCTGCTGGCGGCGGGCTGGGCAATGTCGGCCTGGGTGCCGGCACGCCTGGCCGCATGGCAGGCGCGATGCGATGCCCACGGCCTGTTCAGTGCAACGCTGGTTACAGTCGTCTCGGCCTTCTGGATGATTCCCGCGGCACTTGACCTGGCGTTGCTCGACGCGCGCGTCACGGCACTGAAGTACGGTAGCTGGCTGCTCGCCGGGATGCTGCTCGCGCAGGGTTGGCGACGCCTGAGCCCGGAGCTGGCCACCTTCTTTCTCGGCAACGTCGCGTGGATGCTATTTACCGCCGGCCTGCTGTATCGCGATGCCGAGGCGCGGCTTTGCGTCAGCTATCGCTTCGACGAACAGATCGTCGGAGGAAACGGCCTGATGGCCTGGGGCGCAATTATTGCCGCGCTGGCGTGGCTGAAGCTGCGGCCGGTGTTGCGCCATGACAATGCGCAGCGGAAGGAAGAAACCGGCATGCGATAGGCTGGCTTTGCCGACACTCTCCCGGCCGGCCAGATTGCCGTTCTCGGTGGGCATCCGTTCAATGCCACCGATGCCGCAGACTGGTTCCTGGCGGCTACCCCTCATGCTCTATGGCATCGCCCCACCTCTGCTGCGCTTGAGCTGGAACGCTACTGATACGCGGTCGGCCGGATAGATCGTGTCTGTAATCTCGAGAATCTTGCCGGAGTTGTCCTTGTAGTGGCGGATCAACCGCAATCCCGCTGATCCGGCCGGTACGCCGAGCTGCCCGGCCAGCGGCGCTTCGATCAGCGTGGCGGTAACCACCTGCCGGATCTCGGCAATGGCGATGGCGCGTTCGCGCTCGATCAGGGCGCTGACCAGCGTCTGCGGATGGTTCCGGATGGCATCCACCAGGCCGGCCAGCGACGCGTCGATATAGATGTCGGCCCGTGCCACCGGCGTGCTGCCCTTGCGCGCGTCCACGCGGGTGCCGCTGAGAAGCACCCAGGCGCTGCCCACCGGCGCCTCCAGGCGCCGCGCCAGCGCGCGGTCCAGCGTGATATCGGTGACAGCCTCGATGGCGCGCACCTCGGTGGCCGCCACGCGCACCAGGTCTTCGGCCGTGCCGAAGGACTGCGTGTAAGCCGCGTTCGGGTTGGCGTTTTCGACCATCGTGCCGACCGCCTTCTTGCGCGAGATATAGCCGAGGTCCTGCAGCAGGCGAAGCGAGGCTCGCACCGTATGGCGGCTCACGCCGTGCTGCTCGGCCAGCTCGTGCTCCGTCGGCAGCAGGCTGCCCACCACCCGGCGCCCCTCCACGATGTCCTTCACCAGCATGCTGGCGAGTTCGGCATATCGGGTCGGGGCGCCCGGCACATCTGCCTTGGGCTTGCTGTCCTTCAGTGTCGCGGTCATGGCGGCGGGCAGGGGAAAGTCGGAGGATGCGCGCATTTTACGCTGCCGCTGCCATGGCCCTCCTGCTTTGTCAGTTGGCGAAGAAGCGGCGCTCCGCCTCGGCCGGCAGTGCCATGCCGGTAACTTTCGCCTTCTGCAGCACCTCCCAGAAATAGCGGTAGGTGGCACGGTCGTGCAGTTCGCCCTTGTACTGGATCGGGCCCCAGTCCGCGTCCTGCGCGGCCACGAGGATGCCGGCGGCGTCTTCCACTTCAGTGAAGTCCGGGCGCATGGCGTTGACGATCGGCTGGATCTGCGCCGGATAGATACTCCACATGCGCAGGAAGCCGAACTCGTTGCGCGCACGGCGCGCGTCGCCGGCGATCACCTCGGCGTCCTTGAGGTTCAGGCACACGTTGTGCGCCGGCACGATGCCGTTGGCCAGTGCCGCCGCCACCATGTCGGCCTTGGCGCGCGCCAGCAGCGCATGCTCGAACTGGCCAGGGCTGCGCATGGCGGCGGCCGGGATCGCACCATGGTGGCCGCTGACGAAGTCCATCAGGCCGAAGTCGAGTACTTCGATGTTCGGCAACCCGGCAATCTGGAACACATCGCGCAGGGCGCCGTGGGTTTCGATCAGCACGTGCACCGGCACGGGTTTTTCCAGGCCGGCCCGCTTGGCGACGTCGCCGATATACCGGATCACTTCCGCCACCTGCCCGCTGTTGGTCGCCTTGGGCACTGTGATATAGGCCAGCCGGCTGCCAGCGCCGTTCACGATGATGTCCACGTCCTGGCGCCAGGCCGCGTGCGACGGGTCATGGATGCGTGCGCCGGCACGGCCGTGGACGTTGCGGTCCGACGCGATCATGCGCGCCACCATTTCGGCGTGCTCGCGCTCCTGGCCGGCGGCGGCGCCGTCTTCGCAGTCACAGGTCACGTCGAAGACCGGGCCGTATTCGACCTGCAGGTCCATGGCCTTGCCGATCAGCTTCTCGCTGCCGGCGAAGTGTTCACAGGCGGCCAGTACGGGAAAGGCCTTCTCGCCGGCAAAAAGGGCGTCGTTCGGATGGGTTGCGGTGGTCATGTCTTGTCTCGATGATCTCGCTGACAGGTTGTATGCATTGGGGCAGCCCGCGCGCGGGGCTTACCGCTGGCGTTTCGGGATGGCGATGGTGTAGTCGAGGTCGAGCACCACGTTGGACGGATGCGCCGCCCTGCCCTCGCCCGGTTCCGGAAAGGCAGTGGATGCGCCGCTGGCGTTTTTCACGCCGATCATGCGCAGGCGCAGCGCGCCGACATGCTCCTGGCCGAGGTCGACCTTTTCCAGCACCTGTGTCGCGCAGGCGATGGTGTCGCCCGCGTAGGTCGGGTTCACATGGCTGCCGCCGTTGATGGCCAGCATCGACAGGGCGTTTTCCAGCCCGTCATAGGCCAGCGCGCGGCATACCGAGATGATGTGTCCGCCGTAGACCAGCCGCTGGCCGCCGTTCGCGGCCATGGCGTGCCCGTCGAAGTGGGCTCTGGCCGTGTTCTGGTACAGGCGCGTGGCAAGGCTGTGGTCGCTGTCGTTGATGGTCATCGCGCCCGGGTGATCGATGCGCTCGCCCACGGCGTAGTCCTCCCACAGGTCGCCGAAACCCGTCATGGCCGTGATGTCGCGCACGCGCGCCGAGTAGTCGCTGCGGCGCAGGCGCTCGGCCGGCACCACTGCCTGGGTGGTCGGCACCGCCGCTTCCCCGCACGCCGCGTCGTGGTCGCGCTTGTGCACCATCACCCAGCGCACCCAGCTCAGCACCTCGTGGCCATGCTGGTTGCGCGCGGTCGAGCGGACATAGACCACCCCGCTCTTGCGGTTGGAGTTCTCCTTGAGGCCGATCACTTCGGTTTCGACGGCCAGCGTGTTGCCCGGATAGACATGCGAGACGAAACGCACTTCCGCATAGCCGAGGTTCGCCACGGCATTGAGCGAGATATCGGGCACGGTCTTGCCGAACGCCGTGTTGAACACCAGCAGGTCTTCCAGCGGCCGATGCTCGAAGCCCAGTTGCCGGGCGTTGGTCTCTGCGGTGCACAACGCCGTGCGGCTGCCGGTCAGCCCGATATACAGGCTGCGGTCCCCTTCGGTCAGCGTGCGCGGCGTGGCATGGCGGATCTTCATGCCGACGCGGAAATCCTCGAAATAGTTGCCGCTGCGGTCCTTCTTCATATCCGTTTCCTTGTCCCTCATGGCTCTGGCGGCGTGCTCCGGCGCCAGCTTTATGTACGTACATAGTGATTGGTGGAACGGACAATGTCAACTGTATTCGGCCGCATCATCTCCATGGCATGGCTAAAAAATGGCGAATTATACCTACCCGTCTTGGGTGGGGATTCCGGATAAGTCTTGCATATCCCCCTCCTCGCACCGCTAATATGTCCGTACATAAATGCCGCCATTTTGGCGGAGCCAGACCACCGCCAGGAGCGCAAGGTGCAGAAACTGACCGAAGAGCGTCGCATGATCCAGGAGGCCGCGCGCCAGTTCACGATGGAGCGCGTGCTGCCCATCGCCAACAAGCTGGATCCTGAGAAAGGCCAGATCCCGCGCGAGCTGATCGAAGAGATGGCCGAACTCGGCTACTTCGGCATCCTGATCCCCGAGGAATACGGCGGCCTGGGGCTGGGCGCCTACGAGTACTGCCTGGTGGCCGAGCAGCTGTCGCGCGCCTGGATGAGCGTGGGCAGCCTGATCGCGCGCGGCAATGGCCTGATCGGCGCACTCAAGGGCCTGTCGCCAGAGAAAAAGTCGGAGTACCTGCCGCGCATGGCCCGTGGCGAGTTCCTCGGCGCGTTCTCACTGTCCGAGCCCAATGCAGGCTCGGATGTGGCAAACATCTCGTGCCGCGCCGTGCGCGACGGCGACGACTGGCTCATCACCGGCAGCAAGTACTGGTGCACGTTTGCCGACGAGGCCGACTTCATCCTGGTGATCTGCCGCACTGATCCGGTCATCGATCCGAAGGCACGCCACAAGGGCCTGTCGGCCTTCATGGTCGAGAAGCCGCGCGGCGAATTGCCCGAGGGTGTCAAGGGCAGCGTGATCCCCAAGATCGGCTACCACGGCTGGACCACGTGGGAACTGGCTTTCGACGGCTGCCGCGTGCCGCACTCGAAGATGGTCGGCGAAGAAGGTAAGGCGTTCTACCTGACCACCGTCGGCCTGGAAACCGCGCGTGCCCACACCGCCGCGCGTTCGATCGGCCTCGCGCAGGGCAGCCTCGAGGATTCCATCCAGTACGCGAAGGACCGCAACCAGTTCGGCAACCCGATCGGCAACTTCCAGGCGATCCGCTTCAAGCTGGCCGACATGGCCACGCAGATCGAGGCCTCGCGCGCCCTGCTCTACGCCGTGTGCGAGAAGATCGACGAAGGCGTGCGCGCCGACACCGAAGCGTCGATGGTCAAGCTGTTCGCCAGCGAGATGTGCGAGCGCGTGACCAGCGAAGGCCTGCAGATCCACGGCGGCGCGGGCTACACCACCCACTTCGCGGCCGAGCGCTACTGGCGCGATGCGCGCCTGACCAGGATCTTCGAAGGCACCTCCGAGATCCAGATGCGCATCATCTCCGATGCCATGCTGGGCAAAGTCGCGGCGTGAGGGAGTGAGAGCCATGTCGCAAGCCGCCATGCCCTCGCCCGGCCTCACCGTGCGCGCCGCCAGCTTCGCGGTCGATGATTCACTGCGGTTTCCCGCCGATGCGCTCGATATTGCGCGCCTGTCCGTCTATGACTGCCTGGCCGTGGCGATCGCCGGCGAGCAGGAGCCAGTCAGCCGCGCAGTGCGCGAACTGGTGCGCAGCGAATCCGGCGCACCGCAGTCCGGCGCCTTCGGCCTGGCGCAGCGCGTGCCGGCCCGCGCCGCCGCACTGCTCAACGGGGCGGTTGCGCATGCGCTCGATTACGACGACACGCACTTCGATTTTGTCGGCCATCCGAGCGTGGCAGTGCTGCCCGCCGCGCTGGCGGTCGCCGAGCATCGGCAGGCTGGTGGTCGCGCGCTGCTCGAAGCCTTCCTGACCGGTGTCGAGGTTACCTGTCGCGTAGGCGGATGGCTGGGCCGGCCGCACTACAATGCCGGTTTCCACCAGACCGCCACCTCCGGCGCCTTTGGCGCAGCCGCGGCGGCCGCGCGTCTGCTCGGCCTCGATGCGGAGCGGGCTGCTCATGCCCTGGGTCTCGCCGCAACGCGCGCATCGGGCCTGAAATGCCAGTTCGGCACCATGGCCAAGCCGTTCCACGCGGGCATGGCGGCTTCCACCGGCGTGGAAGCGGCCATGCTCGCCGCGCAGGGTTTCATCGCGCGGCCTGATGCGATCGAATGTGCCGGCGGGTTTGCGTCCACCCATGGCGCCCCGCAGGGCTGCATGGACGATCCGTTTGCGGGCCTGCCCGAAGCGTTCCGCTTTGTTGACGTCCAGTACAAGTTCCATGCCTGCTGCCACGGCACGCATCCCGCGCTGGAAGCGCTGAAGACCTTGTGCGCCAGGCACGGGTTGCAGGCCGGCGACATCGGCACTGTCTCGCTGACCATCGCGCCGCAGTGGCTGCCGGTCTGCTGCATTGCCGAACCGGCGACGGGGCTGGAAGCCAAGTTCAGCCTGTCGCTGACCGCTGCCATGGTGCTGGCCGGCGTCGATACGGCAGCGCTGGCGTCGTTCTCGGATGCCAATTGCCGCGCCCCCGCACTGACGGAACTGGCGCGACGGGTCGAGGTCCATCCCGACCCCGCCGTTGCCGATACGGCGTGCCGCGCCACCATCGTGACGAAATCGGGCGTATCGCTGGACAGCCGCATCGAACTCAGCGATCCCCTTCCCTATGAGACCAGATCCGCGAAGCTGCGGAATAAGGCAGACGCGCTGCTGGGCTCGCAGCGGGCAGAGGCACTGTGGGATTTCGTCGAAACCCTGGACAACCAGCCGGCAGCGGACCTGTATCCGCGCCTGCATACCTGGATGGCCGGCGCTGCCGCCTGACCAGCCGAAGTCGGAGTCAACCATGCACCCCCACAACCAGCCCCACGCCAGGCCGGCCGGCGCCCTCGCCGGCCTGCGCGTGGTCGACCTCACGCAGATGCTGGCAGGGCCGTTCTGCACGCAAATCCTGGCCGATCACGGCGCGGACGTCATCAAAGTCGAAGCGATGACCGGCGATGGGACGCGCGTCACCGGTCCGTTCTGCGCCGACGACGCGCTGAAAGACTTTGGCGGCTATTTCCAGAGCGTCAACCGCAACAAGCGATCGATCGCGCTGGACCTCAAGACCGGCACCGGCCGCGAGATCCTGCGCCGGCTGATCGACGGCGCCGACGTGGTCGTGGAGAACTTCCGTGCCGGTGTGATGGAGCGTCTGGGCCTCTCCTACGAAACCCTGCGCGAGACCAACCCGCGCCTCGTCTATGGCACGGTGCGCGGCTTCGGCGACCCGCGCAGCGGCGAAAGCCCCTATGCGCAATGGCCCGCCTACGACGTAGTGTCGCAGGCCATGGGCGGGATGATGGGCATTACCGGTCCCGACCGCGACACGCCCACCAAGATCGGCCCCGGCGTGGGTGACACGGTGCCGGCGCTGATGCTGTGCATTGGCATCCTCGCCGCGGTCAGCCGCGCGCGGGAGACCGGCCAGGGCCAGTTTGTCGATGTCGCCATGACCGACGCGGTGCTGGCCATGTGCGAGCGCATCGTCTACCAGACTTCCTACACCGGAACGGTGCCCGCGCCCGAGGGCAACCGCCACCCGCTGCTGTGCCCGTTTGGCGTGTTCCGGGCGCGTGACGGCCATGTCTCGATTGCCTGCGCGACCGATGCGTTCTGGGAAAAACTGGCGATCGCCATCGGCCGCCCCGACATGGCGCAGGCCCCCGCTTTCGCCACCAATGCCGCGCGCGTGCAGCACCAGCAGCAGGTCATCGATGCCATCGAGGCCTTCACCACGGTGCGCTCCAAGGAGGAAATCGCCGTGGTGCTGGGCGGCAAGGTGCCGTTCGGGCCGGTCTACACCTCGGCGGAGATTTTCGCGGACAGGCACTACGCGGTACGGGAGATGCTGGTCGATGTGGAGCAGCCCGGATCGGCAAATCCCGTGAAGATCGCCGGCGTGCCGATCAAGCTGAGCGACACGCCGGGCGCAGTGCGCCGCCGGGCGCCGATGCTCGGTGAGCATACCGACGAGATCCTGGGTGGGATCGGCTATGCGGAGGACCTGATCCGGGCGCTGAAAGAACAGCGTGTGGTGGCTTAGAAGCGCCCCCGACGCCTGACCAGGCGCTGCCACGAGAGCAGCAAGCCAAGGCGACAAGCATGAAGAAATGGACCCAGAAGTCCAAGGAGACTTGCACCATGAACTTTGACATCCCCAGCGAATGGGTCGAATTCGGCGATGCCCTCATCAAGTTCGTCGAACGCGAAGTGGCGGGGCTCGAGAAAGAGCATCGCGCGCTGCTCGGCAGCGAACGCACGGTCTACACCGAAGACGGCCGCTATGCGCCCGAAGTCCTTGCCCTGCGCCGCCAGGTGCGCATGCGCTCGGCAGAACTGGGCTTCTACACGGCGCTGTCGGCGGAATCGCTGGGCGGCGGCGGGCTGGGCCCGCAGGCCGCGGTGTACATCCAGGAGCGGCTGAACGCCCATTGCGGGCCCGAGCGGCACCTGATCCAGACCGTGGTGCTGCCCTCCCCATTTACCAACGGTCTCTCGCCTGTTCTCAAGCATCTCGATTCCGCAGTGCTGGAGACGGTGCGAGACGAACTGGCCAGCGGCGACAAGACCATGTGCTTCGGCCTGTCCGAGCCGGACGCTGGCTCGGATGTGTTCGGCATGCGCACGCGCGCGGTCCGCGACGGGGATCATTGGATCCTCAACGGCACCAAGCAGTGGATCACCAACGCGCCGTATGCCGACTACGCGATGGTCTTCGCAGTCACCGACGAAGAGAAGGCGCGCGCGCACCGGGGCGGCATCACCGGCTTCTTCCTGCCCGCCGATACACCGGGCTTTTCCGTACCGAGCGTGATTCCGACCATGGGCCACCTCGGCGCCGATATCGGCATCATCTCGCTCGAAAACGTGCGCGTGCCGGACACCCATCGGCTCGGTCCGGTCGATCGTGGCCTGTCCGTCGCGCTGGACGGCGTGAACGCCGGGCGCCTCAGCATGGCCGCCAGTTGCCTCGGCCTGGCCGAATGGGCGCTGCAGCAGGCGGTGGACTACGCCAAGGTTCGCAAGACCTTTGGCCAGCCGATCGGCGAGCACCAGGCCGTGCAGATCATGCTGGCCGAATGCGCCATGGACATCTACGCCACCAAGTCGATGGTGCGCCATTGCGCATGGCTGGTGGACAACGACCTGCCGGCGACCAAGGAAGTGTCTATCGTCAAGGCATCGGCGACCGAGATGACGGGCCGGGTCTTCGACCGCGCCATGCAGGTCCACGGCGGCATGGGGCTGACCAATGAGCTACGCCTCGAGGCCGGCTACCGGTTCGCGCGCACCATGCGCATTCCTGACGGCACCTCCGAGATCCAGCGCCGCACCATCGCGCGCCGGCTGCTCGACGGCGATATGGCATTCTGAACCCGCATCCAACTCTCCTTCCTGCCCATGACCATGACTCCCTACCTGCCCGGCGCCGGCAATGCGGTGGCCTACCCCAGCGGCACCCTGTCCGTGGACAAGTCGGTGACGCTCGGCGCGGTGCCATACGGCTTCCACGTGCCGGAAACCACGCTGTTCGAGAACCTGGAGATCTCTGCGCGTCGCTTTCCCGAAAAGACCGCGATCCAGTTCTACGGCAATGCGATCTCCCACGCGGCGCTGCTCGACGAAGTCGAGCGGCTCGCCGGCTACCTGCAGCAGGCCTGTGGTGTCGGCCATGGCGACCGCGTGGTGCTGTTCAGCCAGAACAGCCCGCAGTTCATCGCGGCCTATTTCGCGATCCTGCGCGCCGACGCCGTGGTAGTGCCGGCGAACGCGATGCTGCTGGAGGACGAACTGCGCCACATCGTCACCGACAGCGGCGCCGTGGCCGCGTTCGCCGCCAGCGAACTGCTAGGCCAGATCGCCCCGCTGATCGGCGCGACGCCGCTGCGGCACGTTATCGCCCATCACTATGGAGATGCGCTGACCGATGCGGATCTGGCAGGTCACGACCTGGCCATCCCCGACTGGGCCCGGCAGCGCGCGGGCGATACCGCGCTGCCACGGGGCGTGGTGCAATGGCTGGCGGCCGTGCGCGAAGCGCACCGGCCGACGCCGCACCGCAGCACGCCGGACGACCTTTGCATGCTGCCCTATACCTCCGGCACCACCGGCGCGCCCAAGGCCTGCATGCACACGCACCGCACCGTCATGGCTTCCGTGGCAGGCTCGCAGCTGTGGCGCCGTTCGCATGCCGAGTCGACCTTCCTGGCGGTGGCGCCGATGTTCCACCTGCTCGGCCTGCAGAACGGCATCAACGGGCCGGTCTACGTTGGCGGCACCATCGTGCTGCTGCCGCGCTGGGACCGCCGCACCGCGGCCGAACTGATCTCGCGCCATCGGGTCACGTTCTGGGCGGCACCGCCGCCGATGCTGGTCGAATTCTTCGCGCAGCCCGGCATCGAGTCATTCGACCTGAGCAGCCTGAGTTGCATCGTAGGCGGTGGCGCGGCCATTCCCGAAGGCACGGCGCGGCTCATGAAGGAGCGCTACGGACTGACCTTCGTCGAGGGCTATGGCCTGACCGAGACGGCCTCGTTCATCATCGCCAACCCGCTCGCGGCGCCGCGCAACGGCCATCTCGGCGTGAAGACCTATGGCGTGGATGCGCGCGTGATCGACCCCGCCACGCTGGAAGAAGTACCCGTCGGCGAGGTCGGCGAGATCGCCGTGCATGGCGCGCAGGTCATGCTGGGCTACTGGAACAAGCCGGATGCCAATGCCGAGAGCTTTATCGTCATCGACGGCAGGCGGTTCTTCCGCACCGGCGACCTGGCCAGCATCGATGCCGATGGCTACTTCGTCATGCGCGACCGGCTCAAGCGCATGGTCAACGCATCGGGCTACAAGGTGTGGCCGGCGGAAGTCGAGGCCATCCTGCATACCCATCCGGCGATCCTCGAATCCTGCGTGATCGCGGCGCGCGACCCGCACCGCGGCGAGACGGTGAAGGCCATCATTGTCCTGCGTCCGGATGCTGCCACCATCGGCGAAGACGAACTGCTCGCGTGGTGCCGCGGCAATATGGCGACGTACAAGGCGCCGCGCATCGTGCAGATCGTCGAACGCCTGCCGCGTTCGGCCACGGGGAAAATTGCGTGGCGGGAACTGCAGGAACAGGAAATGCAGGGTGAGCCATTGCCGAACCTGAAGGCGTAGCGGCGCGGTCGTCCCGGTCCACTCGCTGACATGCACGCGGCGGCGGGCAATCGTGCACAATGCGCGAATGTGCCCGCGCGGCTTTTCCTGTGCGCGAGGCAGCGCAACTGAACGGAGAGGACAGAACCATGACGACGCAAACTGAAACCGCCATCCTGGCCGGCGGCTGCTTCTGGGGCATGCAGGAGTTGCTGCGGCGGTATCCAGGCGTGTTGACGACACGCGTGGGCTACAGTGGCGGCGACGTGCCGAACGCCACCTACCGTAACCATGGCACCCATGCGGAAGCGATCGAGATCGTGTTCGACCCGGAGCAGATCAGCTATCGGCAGATCCTGGAGTTCTTCTTCCAGATCCACGACCCGACGACGAAGAACCGCCAGGGCAACGACGTCGGCACGAGCTACCGCTCAGCCATCTTCTATTGCAACGATGCGCAGAAGCAGGTGGCGGAAGACACGATCGCCGACGTCAATGGCTCCGGCCTGTGGCCCGGCAAGGCTGTGACGGAAGTTGCGCCCGCAGGTCCGTTCTGGGAAGCCGAGCCGGAGCACCAGGACTATCTGGAGCGCTATCCGAACGGATACACGTGCCATTTCATCCGGCCGGGCTGGAAGCTGCCGCAGCGCGGATGATGCCGCCAAGGCGCCGTCGCTAGCGCGCCAGCCTCCACTTGTAGCTGAAGCGGTCACCCCGGAAATAGAGCTCGGCGCAACACAAGGGGTGGCCCTCGATGTCGAAAGGCGTGCTGCGAATGCGCAGCAGCGGGAACCCTTCGGGCACGTCGAGCCGCCGTGCCACCTCTCCGCTGGCCGCAATGGCCGTGGATTCGCAGGTCAGTTCCTTCAGGCGGAAACCGAGCTGGGTTTCCAGCAGCGTCATCACGTCGTTGGTTTCCAGGTCTTCCTCGGCAATGCGGCGCATGCGCGCCTCCGGGCCCATCACCTGGAAGTATCCGACCGGGGCATCGTCCCAGAATCGCACGGTGGTGATGCAGAACACACGTTCGGTCGACTCCAGCCCAAGCGCTGCCGCCGCAAAGGACGGCGCCTTGATCATGCGGGCCGATACCAGCTTGCCATAGGCAAGCTTGCCCTTCGCCCTGCCCGCCTCGTAGAAGCCGCTCAGCGGCCCAAGGTCCGGCCGTTCGGACGGCCGCGTGACGAAGCTTCCCTTCCCATTGACCTTCTCGATCAGGCCGGCATTGTGCAGCCCGGCCAGCGCCTGGCGCACGGTGATGCGGCTCACCGCGAACTCGGTCGTCAGTTCGGATTCCGACGGCAGCTTTGCGCCCGGCGCCCATGCCTTGTCGACGATGCGCTGGCGAAGTTCCTGTTCGATCTCCTTGAATCTCGGCAGCGTCACGGGGGTTTCCTCTGGCGGTTGCGGGGGTGGTGAAGCAATGATCAGGAATTATACCTATCATGACAGGTTCTTGGAAAAACCGGTTGACCTGTTATAACAGGTAATGTCACTATCCTGTGGCGGCGCGTTGAATGGGAACTGCGTATCCGCTGCGCCAGCAACCAGGAGACAGAAAGTGAGCAGTCAAGCAGCAAGCGGCCGCGACCAGGCGGCCGGGGAATTCGACTTCATAGTGGTAGGTGCCGGATCGGCCGGTTGTGCCGTGGCCGCCCGCCTGGCAGAGGACGCATCCGTCACCGTGGCCCTGCTGGAATCGGGTCCGGACGACCACCACTACACCGTGTGGACGCCGATCGCGCTCGCCAAGACGGCCCTGAACGCCGGGCCGCGCAACTACGCCTACTACTCCGTGCCCCAGCCCGGCCTCAACGGGCGGCGCTCCTACCAGCCGCGCGGCCGCGGGCTGGGCGGCAGCTCGTCGATCAACGGCATGGTGTATATCCGCGGACATCGCAACGACTACGACCAGTGGCGTGAGCTTGGCTGCGAGGGCTGGGGCTTTGACGACGTCCTGCCCTATTTCCGCCGCAGCGAAGCCAGCCAGCGCAGCGCCATGGGGCACGGAGATCCGCTGCGTGGCGACAGCGGCCCGCTGCATGTCAGCGACCTGCGCAGTCCCAACGTGTTCTCGCGCCGCTTTATCGATGCCGCGCGGCAGGCCGGCCTGCCGCTGAACCATGACTTCAACGGCGCACAGCAGGACGGCGCCGGCCTGTACCAGGTCACGCAGCACAACGGCGAGCGCTGGAACAGCGCGCGCGCCTACCTGCACCGCGGCGATGCAAGCGACCGCCACATGAACGGCGGCCGCAAGGGGCTGGCCGTCCTGACCGACACGCAGGCGCTGCGCATCGAGTTCACGGGTCGGCGCGCGACCGGCGTACGCGTGGTGCGGGCGGGCGTGGAGCAGAGCCTGCGCGCGCGCCGTGAAATCATCGTCAGTGCCGGCGCATTCAATTCCCCGCAATTGCTGATGGCTTCCGGCGTCGGGCCTGCGGAACACCTGCGCAGCCATGGCATCCCGGTCGTGCACGACCTGCGCGGCGTCGGCGAGAACCTGCAGGATCACCTCGACGTCACGATCCAGAAGGCGGTCAGCTCGACCGACCTGTTCGGCTACTCGCTACGCGGCGCCGCTCGCATGGTGAAGGAGATTGCGCGCTACCGCCGCAACCGCACCGGCATGGTCAGCTCGAATATCGCCGAGGCCGGCGCCTTCTTCCGCAGCCGGCCCGAGCTTGCCGAGCCCGACGTGCAGCTCGCATTCGTGCTGGCCCTGGTCGGCAACCGCGGCAATGCGAAGAAGCGCGCCGGCCACGGCTACAGCTGCCACGCCTGCGTGCTGCGTCCGGAAAGCCGTGGCCACGTGCGCCTGAACTCGGCCGATATGCGCGACGTGCCGCTGATCGACCCGCGTTTCCTGTCCGCCGAGGCGGACATGGAAGGCATGGTGGCAGGCATCCGCATGATCCGCCGCATCTACGCGCAGGACGCGCTGATCCAGGCCGGCGGCAAGGAGCTCATGACGGATGCGTTCGGGCCGGGCGATGGCGACGAACGCGCCATCCGCGATTTCGTGCGCGATAACGCGGACAGCATTTTCCATCCGGTTGGCACGTGCAAGATGGGTGTCGACGACCTGGCGGTCGTCGACCCGGCCTTGCGCGTGCGCGGCGTGGAAGGACTGCGCGTGGCGGATGCGTCGGTCATGCCGACGCTGATCGGCGGCAATACCAATGCGCCGGCCATCATGATCGGCGAGAAAGCCGCTGACCTGATCCGCGCGGCAGCCTGACAAGCGAAGTTCGAACAATAACGACAGGTGTATTGCATGCTCTCCTCTTTTCGCCCGCCCCTTCGCCCGCCCCTTCGCCCGCTCGCGGCGGCACTGGTGCTTGCCGCCACGACTGCGGTCGCCGCGCCCGCCGGCCCGGTACCGAATCCCTTCCTCGCACAGTCCTACAACAACCAGACGCACTGGAACGATGGCGCCACGGACAGCGTGGAGTTCGCGGTGCCGCGCGGGCATTTCGAGCTCACGCCCGAATCCGTGCAGGTCGTCGCGAACGAGTCGGCGAGCCTGCCGCTGGTGGCCGACCGCGTCGCCGGCAAGGACATCTACTGGTGGTGGGCCGGCTTCTCGCTGCGCAAGCTGACCGTGGAAGACGGCAAGCTTGTCGAACTGGGCCGCTCCGACCTGCCGGTGCGCCTGCCCGGCTACACGCCGATCAGTGCGCAACAGCGGCACGAGCAGGCGCAGGCGGTCAGGCGCTTCCTGGACGCCCGCGACGAACAGGGCCTGCTTGACTATCTCAAATCCCAGCCCAACCGCCTGATGACTTCGACCGAGGACCAGGGCATCAACGGCTCGGTCTATGCGGTGCTCGGGCGCGACGACACCTTCTACGGCTGCAACGGCCGCCAGGTCTTCCGCATCGCCCAGAAGGATCCGCGCGATCCGGCTTCCGCCATGGCCGCGCCGGTGGCAGTCACCCTCCCCGCCGCGCTGTTCGACAATGAAAAGGCCCGCAGGGGCACGCGCATTCCGGCCGACATCCTGTTCGGCATGGGCATGACCTACAACGGCTATCTCGTGGTCAACACGGCGTCGGGCAAAGTCATCACGCTGAACCGCGAGACGCTCGCGCCGATCGATGTGTTCACGGTGGCCGGCAGCGACGAGCAGTTCCTGAACAGCTTCGCTACTGGCCCCGAAGCCGGCGGCGGCGCGATCTACGTGGCGTCCAATACGACCATGTACCGCCTCGTGGTGGACAAGGACAGCAAGATCCACAGCGACGAAGCCAGCGGCGCGTGGCAGGCCAGCTATGACCGTGGCGTGCGCATGCCTGCGCCCAAGCTCGGCGATGGCACCGGCTCCACGCCAACGCTGATGGGCTTCGGCCCGGACGAGGACAAGCTCGTCGTCATCACCGACGGCGCGCGCAAGATGCGGCTCGTGGCCTTCTGGCGCGACCACGTGCCGGCCGGATGGAAACAGAAGGCTGGCACCTCGTCTGCACGCGTTGCGGACCAGGTCGAGGTCGACATGGGTCCGGAAATGGAGTCGGTGCAGTCCGAGCAGTCCGTTTCCGCCTATGGCGACTATGCCTTCGTGGTCAACAACATCCCGAGCCGCGATGCCCCTCAACTGAGCCCGGCCAGCTTCTACGTGACACTCATCAACGGCGCGACGCGTCCCGGTCCCGCCGGCGCCGCCGCGCTGAAGTGGCAGCAGAAAGCGCACCGCTGGGAGCGCCTGTGGACGCGGCCCGACGTTTCGTCGATCTCCGTGGTGCCGATGATCAGCGGCGCCGGCCGCATGGCGATCGTCGATGGCTACTTCGTCGGCCGCTGGAATGACCGGTACCACATCGGCATGGACCTTGACACCGGCAAGACCGTGATGACGATCCGCACCGGCAGCGACCCGACCTTCAATGGCCTGTATTCGCCGGTCAAGGTCGATCCGCAGGGCCACATCTTCTACAGCGGTGCGTTCGGGCTGATGCGCCTGGATACCGCGAAGATGAAGCAGGTCGAGTTCCGCGACGACACCCTGACAGCGCGGCAGCGCTGATCCACGACGGCCGGGCTCCCGGCCCGGCCGCATCACAACCAGCTCGCTATGAGCAAAGGAGACAAGCCATGCAAGCCGAAGCCACCCTGGCGACTCGCCCCACGCACACCGACCCGTGGCCTTTCACCGTCAGCCCCTGCACGCCGGCGATCGGCGCGGAGGTGGACGGTGTCGACCTGGGCAAGCTGGACGATCCGACCTATCGTGCGCTGCGCCAGGCACTGCTGAAGTACAAGGTGCTGTTCTTCCGCGACCAGGACATCACGCCCGCGCAGCACGTGGCGGCGGCACGCCGCTTCGGCGAGCTGGAAGTCCACCCGATGATTCCGCACCACCCGGACCATCCCGAACTCGTGGTATTCGGCCGGGGCGGCGACAAGCGCGGCCGCGAGAACCTGTACCACTCCGACGTATCGTGGCGCGAAGTGCCGTCGATGGGCTCGATGCTGCGCTGCCTGGAGTGCCCCGCGATAGGCGGCGACACCATCTGGGTCAACATGGTCGCCGCGTACGAGGCACTGCCCGATGACATGAAGGCGCGCATCGCGGAACTCAAGGCCGTGCATGACGCGATGCCGACCTTCGGCCAGGGCCTGGAAGGCGAGCGCTACGACGAAATGCGCAAGCAGTATCCGCCGATGGTCCATCCGGTGGTGCGCACGCACCCGGAGACCGGCGAGAAGATCCTGTACGTCAACGAAGGCTTCACCACGCATTTCGCCAACTATGCGCGCATGCAGCCGTACCGCATCGGCTCGGACTTCCGCATTGCCGAAATGGACCTGATGCAATACCTGTTCCGCCAGGCCGCGGCGCCAGAGTACCAGGTGCGCCTGCGCTGGCGCGCCAACACGGTGGCGCTGTGGGACAACCGCGCCACGCAGCACTATGCCGTGCAGGACTATTTTCCGGCCGTGCGCCACATGAACCGCGCCACCATCATCGGCGACCGCCCGGCGTGAGCGCCAACGGAGAATCCCCATGAAGACACTCGACCAGTTCTATATCGACGGCCAGTGGGTCGACCCGGCACCGGGCGCCACGGCCATGGACATCATCAACCCGGCCACCGAAGCCGTGGCCGGAAAGGTGGCATTGGGCACCGCCGCCGACGTGGACCGCGCCGTAGCCGCTGCACGCGCGGCGTTCCCGGCGTGGTCGCAAACCAGCCGCGAGACGCGCATCGCGCTGCTGGAGCGCATCACCGCGCTGTACAAGGCACGCATGGCGGATATCGCCGACGCGGTGCGCACGGAGATCGGCGCGCCGGCCGCCTTGTGCAATTCGCTCCAGGCCCCGATCGGCCTCGCGCACCTGGCCGCCGCCACCGAAACGCTGCGCAAGTTCGAGTTCGAGACCGCGCACGGCAACAACTACGTGCGGCATGAGCCGATCGGCGTTGCCGCCCTCGTCACCGCCTGGAACTGGCCGCTGAGCCTGATCTGCGCCAAGACCGCCGCGGCATTGGCGGCGGGCTGTACGGTAGTGCTCAAGCCGTCGGAAATCGCGCCGCTCGACGCCGCGATCTTCGCCGGGATCATGCATGAAGCCGGAACCCCGGCTGGCGTGTTCAACATGGTCTATGGCGAGGGCAAGACGGTAGGCGCACGGCTGTCGTCGCACCCCGATGTGGACGTGATCTCGATCACCGGCTCCACGCGCGCGGGTGTGGAGGTCGCACTCAGCGCGGCGCCGACTGTCAAGCGTGTCCACCAGGAGCTGGGCGGCAAGTCGCCGCTGCTGATCCTTGATGATGCCGATCTGCAGGCAGCCGTTACCACAGGCGTGACACAGGTGATGATGAACTCTGGCCAGACCTGCATTGCCCCGACGCGCATGCTGGTCCCGCGCGAACGCTACGCCGAGGCCGTCGCGGTCGCCGCGGCCGTGGCCAATGCGATTCCCGTGGGCGATCCTGCCGACGCGGCCACTAAGATGGGGCCGATCTCCAACCGCGCGCAGTACGAAAAGGTCCAGCGCATGATCGGCGCGGGCATCGAGGAAGGCGCTCGCGTGGCCGCCGGCGGCACGGGCCGCCCCGACGGACTGGAGCGCGGCTTCTTTGCGCGCCCGACGGTCTTCGCCGACGTGAACAACGCAATGGCCATCGCCCGCGAGGAAATCTTCGGCCCTGTGCTGGTGATGATTCCCTACGACGGGGAGGAAGATGGCATTGCGATCGCCAACGATACCCCGTACGGCCTGGCCGCCTACGTCGCAGCGGGAGATACCGCGCGGGCACGCCGCGTGGCGGCACGGCTGCGTGCAGGCTCGGTGCGCATCAATGGCGCGCAGGTGGACCTGGCCATGCCGTTCGGCGGCTACAAGGCGTCGGGCAACGGTCGCGAGAACGGGGCTTACGGCCTGTCGGAATTCCTTGAATGCAAGTCCGTCATGCTGTGACGGCTATCGGGGTCGGCCCCGATTCAAGGGCCCAGCCATGGTGCGCGGCATGCCGGACTTCAGCGGCAAGCTGAGCGCCGACGATGTCGAGGAGCTCAAGGCGTTCATCCAGGGCACGGTCGGCACAGTCCGGCCCAAGTCAGTCGCCGGTACCAGCCAGTAAGTGGAAGAGTGGAAGGCCGCCCGCCCCGTCAGCCGATGGCGGGACGGCGGCTGATGGTCCAGCCCGTGAACGGCGTGGCCGTGCTGCGATGCGCGGTCCAGTGAGTCCGGCAAGACTCGCACTGGTGTTCGCGGGTCTGGCACAGCGCACTGCCGCCGAAGCTGCGCTCACGTGCCTCGCCGAGCGGGCGAAGTGCGCCGTGCCCCGCGGCGCAGCGTGCGTCCAGGCGCAGCCGCTCGCAACGCCGGCACAGCGGACGCGCCGGGGCATTGGTGCATGGCTGCGTGGCGGACACGCTTTCCGCTGGTGGCAGGGATGCGCCCGCCGCTGCCGTGTCATCGTCCATCGGTGCCGTGCCGCCGATACGGTGGCGGGTACGATGCAGCGCCGCCCAGTAAAGCGCGCGCAACGCGAGCGATCCATCGCGCATGACAGCCTGTCGGCAGCGCTCGGCATGCCGCGCCATCGGCAGGCCGAATTCCGCGGCCGACGCAAAGCACACGACCTGCACCTGCGGTGCGCCGTCGTCCAGCCATTGCTCGAACAGCGCACACAACTGCCGGCGGTAGTCGTCCTCGCCGCCACAGGCGCGAGCCAATGCGATGCGGTGCGCGCGGCGGCTGAGCGCCCGCACTTCGCGCCTGAGCTCGCTCATTGCCGGCAATAGCCGCGGGGGCGCTTCTTCCCGTACCGGCGCGGCACGCATATTTTGCAAACGACTCACTTCCTGCTCCTGTCTTGCTGATCCGGCAGCCCCCGGGCACCGCCCCGGGCCTGATCTGCAAGCCGATTCTAGGACCGCCACGGCATCCGCCAGCCCCCCCGGGACCGGTGGCAACCTGAAACGGGTGGCTGCATGCAACAGCTGAATTTGCTCTACTTGTCTCCATCATCAACGGCGCCGTCGCGCCAATGCACAAGCAATCGGGAGACAGTCATGGGCGTACTGAGCGGCATCCGCGTCGTGGAATTCGAAGCTATCGGACCGGGGCCGTTCGGCGCCATGCTGCTGGCCGACATGGGGGCGGACGTGGTGCGCATCGACCGCCCGCAGCCGCCCGCCGACCTGGGCCCGAAGCGCAGCGGCGGCAAGCGCGTCGATGTCACCGGACGCGGCCGCCGCTCCGTCACGCTGGACCTCAAGCAAGCCGATGCGCGGCTAGCAGCACTCGAACTGATGGCACGTGCCGATGTGGCGATCGAGGGCTTCCGCCCGGGCACGATGGAACGGCTTGGCCTCGGGCCGGACACCGCGCTCGCGCGCAACCCGAAGCTGGTTTATGGCCGCATGACCGGCTGGGGCCAGACCGGCCCGCTGGCGGACCGCGCGGGCCATGACCTGAACTACATCGCGCTTTCCGGTGTGCTGTCGGGCATTGGCCGCGCCGGGGAGGCACCCGTGCCGCCGCTGAACCTTGTCGGCGACTATGGCGGTGGCGGCATGCTGCTCGCACTGGGCGTGGTGGCTGCGCTGCTGCATGTGCAGCGCGGCGGCAAGGGCCAGGTGGTGGACGCCGCGATGACCGAAGGCGCCGCGCAGCTCGGCGCCGTGATCTGGGGCCTGCTCGCCTCCGGCAACTGGAACGAGGCGCGCCAGAGCAACGTGCTCGACGGTGGCGCACCCTGGTACGACAGCTACCGCACGCGCGATGGCAAATACATGGCCATTGGCCCGGTGGAAGGCCGCTTCTACGCTGAATTGCTCGAAAAGCTGGGACTGGCCGCAGACGAACTGCCGGCGCAGTACGACCGCAGCGGCTGGCCCTTGCTGCGCCAGCGCTTTGAAGCCGCTTTCCTTACCCGCACCCGCGACGAATGGTGCGCGGTGTTCGAAGGCAGCGACGCCTGCTGGGCTCCCGTACTCAATTTCAGCGAGGCGCCGTCGCATCCGCATCACCGCGCGCGCGGCAGCTTCATCGAGATCGAGGGTGTGATGCAGCCGGCCCCCGCTCCACGCTTTCTCGGCACGCCTTCCGAGGTACGCGGCGCGGCGCCTCAGCGTGGGCAGCACGGTGCCGACGCGCTGCGCGACTGGGGCTTCAATGCGGACGCCGTGGCGCGTCTGCAGGCGCTTGGCCTGGGTTTCCTGTCCGGCAAGTGAGCCGGGCATTCACGTTGTCTCCACCTTGCCGCTGCCGTGCGGCAGGTTTTCCGCTCCGGCCCCGGGGCCGGCGCCTTTTTCCCGCAAGAATATGTCAGCCACTCGATCCATTGCCCTCCAATGCGGCGCATCGCCGGCACGGCAGGATGTCGCTGTCGTCCCCGCAGGCTTCCGGCCGCTCGCGACGCAACGCGGCTTTATCCATCTCTTCGGCCCGGTGTACCTGCACGAGTCGGAGCCCGTGGTAGGTGCCCGCGTCGGCGCGCAGCACCTCAACATCCAGGACATCGCCCATGGCGGCTACCTGGCGGCGCTGGCCGACAGCGCCTACGGCATCGTCATGCGCCGGGACATGCCCGGCCTGGTGCCGCGTACGGCCCATCTCAGCGTGGACTACCTGTCCGCCGTGCGCGAGGGCGACTGGATCGAAGCGCGCGTGACGTTCGTCAAGCAGGGCCAGCGCATTACCAACGGCATGTGTTGCCTGACGGTCGATGGCCGCATGGTGCTGCAGACCACCGGCGTCTTCGCCACGCAGCGCCAAGGGAGCGGGGAAACCCGCGCGAGGGAAAACCCGCCCCGCCAAACCTGAGGGTTTCGGCGCACCACGCGCGCGATACCGTTTCGATCCGGCTGCGCCCCGCGCGCAGAAATTTCCTACCCTTTAAGCGAGGTGATACGAAATGCGTAGCAAACCACTGTTCTTCCTCGGCCTGCTGGCATGGAGCGCGATGAGCGCGGCGCAGACCTATCCGTCGCGGCCCATCACCTTCGTCGTGCCCGGGCCGCCCGGCGGCGCCACCGACACGGTCGCACGCGCACTGGCCGAAGACATGGGCAAGCGGCTCGGCCAGCCGATCATCGTCGACAACAAGCCGGGCGGCGGCGGCGTGATTGCCGTGCAGGCCGTCACGCGCGGCGCTGCGGATGGCTACACTATCCTGCTCTCGCACTCGGCGCCGCTCATCAACACACCGTACCTGTACGCAAATGTCCCTTATGACGTGCGCCGCGACCTGGCCTTCGTCAGCGAAGTGGCGGTCGGCAAGATCGTGTTCGCGGTCACGCGCGACGTGCCGGCAAAGAACGTGCAGGAGTTCCTTGCGTGGGCCGCGAAGAACAAGGGCAAGGTGAGCTTCGGTTCGTATGGCGTGGGATCGTTCCCGCATCTCGTCGGCGCGCACCTGAACCAGACGCGCGGCCTGGACATGACGCACGTGGCCTACAAGGGCGAGGCGCCGATGGTACAGGACATGCTGGCCGGCAACATCTCGTGGGCAATCGGCTCGGTGACCACGCTGGGGCCGCAGATCAAGAGCGGGCGCCTGCGCGCGCTGGCCGTGATGGGAGACAAGCGCATCAAGGAGATGCCCGATGTCCCGACCATGACCGAAGCCGGCATGTCCGACCAGGAAATGCGTCCGCCGGCATGGCTCGGCCTGTTTGCACGGTCGGGCACGCCCGCGGCAGTCCTGTCGCGGCTGGAAAGCGAGGCGCGTGCGTCGGTGCAGTCGCCGGCGATGCGTGCGCGGCTCGATGCCATGGCACTGGAGCCTGTCGGCAACAGTGCGGCCGAGTTCCGGCGTGAGTTCGATGCGACCGAGCCTGTGATGGCGCGGTTGATCAAGGCGAGCGGCGCGACGGCGGAGTGAGGCTTGTGATGGCAGGTTTTCTCTGGATGCCTGCTGCCGTTCGAGACAATGAACACTGACTGTTTGCTTCCCTCTCCCTTTGATGGGAGAGGGGCGGAAAAGAGGGCAGGATCTTCCACGAAGTCAAATGCTACGGTGCTTGCCGTGCGCCTGCCGTCTCCCCCAGCCCCTCTCCCGCGAGCGGGAGAGGGGAGCAAGCCCTCCGGTGTTTCAACCTGTGCGCCAGCACCAGGCTTCCCCCCCTACTCCACCATCCCCGCCACCCGCTGCGCAGCACTGCGCGCCTTCAGAATGGCATCGTAACGACGCGACACGCCAAGCTTGCTGAAGATCTGGCGCATATTCCATTTGACGGTATCGACGCTCAGGTTGAGCACCAGCGCAATGTGCTTGTTGGTCATGGACTGTTCGAGCAGCGCCAGGATTTCGCGCTCGCGCCGCGTCAGGAGATGGCCGAGCGCGCTGCCGATCTGGTCCGGATTGATGCCGGTCGACACGGGTTGCGGCAACCCGGAACGGCCAGCCGGTTCGTAGGCGGCCGCCAGCTGCAGGAAGACCGGCTGCCCGACTGCATGGCTCCCGGGCACTGCGCTGGCGAACTCCGATAGCAGCTTGCGCACGCGCTCCCCTTCGTCGGCAAAGGTCCTGACCAGCCCCAGACGCTCACCCGCGGCCAGCGCGGAAGCCAGGCAGGTCCGGGCTGTATCGGATTGCCCGAGATCATCGCAGGCCAGTGCCTGCAGCAGCTCCGCGCAGGCGACCAGGCGTACCCTGCCACTTGCCTCCGCCCCGGCATGCGCGATCTCCAGCGCAGCCAGCGCCCGTTCCGGATCTGCGGCGGCCAGCGCCGCGCGGGCGCGGGAGAGCGTCGCAATGGCCTGGATCTCATGGTCGCGCGGTACGTCCCGAACATGGCCGCGAGCCAGTTCATCGAGCGCTTCCTGCAGCCGCGCCGCGTGGCGGCGGTCGTGTACCGACAGCGCGAGCCGTACCTGCTCGGCGATCATCCTTGCCACCCCGCGCGACAGTCCGCGTTGATGGAGGACGGATTCCGCCTGCGCGAGGCCAGCCAGTGCGTGATGGACTTCGCCACCACTGGCCAGCAGGCGCGCACGACATACCGCTGCCTCGATCAGCACATCAGGCGTGGCGAAGCGCACCAGGCCGAAACGCCCGGCCAGATGCTCGCGCGCCTGCTGTAGCTGGTCCTGTTCATACAGGGCGCAGGCGACAGGCACGGCGCACAGGCACGCGGAGACCGAACGCCAGCCATAGGTGCGTTCGGCGGTCACCAGGGCTTCGCCGCCGAGGCGCAATGCTTCGCGCGCATGTCCTTCCAGCCATGCCGCCACGGCCGCGGTGCCGGTCCGCATCAGCGCGATCTCGCTGGCGTCGCCGCGCGGCGGCGCCCGGTGCGGCGGGCGTCGGCCCGTCATTGCGCCGCAACGCGCAGCCAGCGCCATGCGGATGTGCTCGAGCGCGGGGCTATCGATCGGACAGTCAGGCAATGCGTCGAAGATGACTTGAGCGCGCGGGAGATCGTCGCGCTGGACAGCGATGGTCGCGCTCACAAGCGCCGCATGCTGCGCGACCGTGGGCGCAGCGCAGGCGCCCATTGCCTGCCAGCGCTGCAGCCAGTCCATCGCTTCCCGCGGCCGCGCCGACACAACACAGGCCCAGGCGGCAGTCAGGCAGAGCACCGGGTGATCGAGCGTGCGGCCCGCGGGGCGCCCTTCGAGCCAGCGCAGGAACTCTCGCAGCTGACTCACTGCCGGCAGGTCCGGTGCGACTGCCCCGAGCACCGCGATGACCGGTGCATCGTCGCCGCAGAGCATGGCGTGGGACAGCGCCTCGGAGACGCGACCCTGCTGCGCGAGCCATGAGGCAGCGCGGCGATGCAACTCGGCGGCATCGCGCTCGCCGCAGGGATGCCGGTACCGCAGCGCGGCACCGAACTGGGGATGGAAACGCCACCAGCCGTCAGCCTGTGCCGTCGCCGGCTGCAAGAAGAGCCCAAGGTCGCTGGCCAGCGCCAGCCGATCGGCAGAGGCGGAATCGCCGGTCACGTACGTGGCCAGCGCTGCATTGAAGCGGCGCAGCCGGGACAGCCGGGCGGCCCAGTGCAGCAGGTCCGCGGGGAGGCCTGGCAAGACGGCTTCGTCGAGGTAATCGCGCAAGGCTGCGGGGCACGGAGCATCGCCCTCGTCGCAGGCAGCGAAAACCGGGCAAGTCTGTCCCGCCTGCCCCGCAACAAGTTCCAGGCTGACCGGCCAGCCCTCGGTGGCCTCGTGCAGCCACACAGCGGTGTCCAGCGCTTCGGTGTTGCCACGGAACGGCGCATTCGGCCGGCGTGCCAGGAAGGCCTGCGTCTCGGCCAGGCTGAAGGCCAGTTCGGCGGAACCCACGGCATTCAGTTCGCCGGCGCCCTGAAGCCGTCCAAGCGCCAGCGTGTTCGCATGCCGTGTCGCAGCCACCACGTGCAGATCCGGCAGGCGCGCATCGAGCAGCGACTGGAGCACAGTCATGGTGGCAGGTTCCCGCACGTGATCCAGTTCGTCGAGCACCAGATAGAGCTCGCCCGCGGCGCCGGCCAGTGCGCCGATCAGGTCGCGCACCAGCGTGTCGGCATCGGCACGGCTCGCCGGCTGCCAGCGCAGCGACAGCCCCGCTTGCCGGAAGCTCGCGTGCAGGCTTGCGCAAAATGCATGAGGAGAATCGTCTTCCGCGTCCAGCGTCAGCCATGCCACGCGCGCGCCCTCCTCCACCAGGCGCTTGCGCCATTGCGCGAGCGTGACGGACTTGCCGTATCCGGCCGGCGCGCGCAGCAGCGTCAGCCGGCAATGGCGCGCCGCATGCAGTTGCCGCACCAGCGTATCTCGCGGCACCAGCCGCTGGGAAAGGCGCGGCGGCATGAGGCGGGTGGCAAGGGGTGGGTGACGTTCCATGGGCCTTCTGCGGAGTGCGGTGCCAGTTGGGGCGCCAGTTGGGCGCCAGTTGCGCTGCCAGCTGCGGTGCCGGCCAGCCATCGGCGGGCGCCGTGCAAGCGGACTATATGGGAGAGTGGCGATCGAACGGCCGCGCTGGCGCCTGCCCCACCTTTTGCGGGTGGGGTGCCGGCTCAGCGCCCCACCCGCGGCGAATGGGCGCAGCCCGCCCAAGTGCAGCCTGCGGAGCTTGCTTGCCGGCGCAGGGGACGTCGGACGCGGGCATCTGCCGTACAATCGGCCGCACATGGAGCCTTGTCCAAGGTCTCGCCGACTACCTGTTTCCCAGCGCCCGCCCATGCCTGAACGGACCCATACGCCCCCATCCCCGTCCAAGCCTGCCCCGTCTTCGGCGACGCCGATGCCGATGCCGGCACGTGCCGGCGTGGCACAGCGCGGCGCGGCACGTGTCGTGGCCCGGGAGCGGCTGCTGGCGCAACTGACCGAAGCCCGCCGGCGCCGCTGCATCGTGATCCAGGGCCCGGCAGGCTGCGGCAAGTCCGCGGCGCTGATGGCGTGGCGCCTGGAGCTGCTTGGCCTTGGCTTCGACATGGCGTGGCTGACTGCGGAGCCTGAAGACAATGATCTCGCGCGCTGGCTGGACCGGCTGCTGGGATGCCTGTCGGAGGTGAGCCCGGCCATCACGCGCGAAGCCATGCTGCTGGCCGGCCGCGGGCTGGACGATGAAGGTGTCGAGCGCACGATCATCGCACTGGTGCGCGGCATTGCCGCCTGCCCGCGCGAACTGACCCTGGTGCTCGACGACCTCCATCGCATCAGTGAATCGCGCGTGCGCGATGCCATGCAATGGCTAATCGATTACGCGCCGGCCAACCTGCATCTGGTGCTGGTGTCCCGCTCGGCGTTGCCGCTGTCGATCGGCCGCCTGCGCGACCAGGGCATGCTGCTGGAGCTCGACCAGCGCGACCTGCGCTTCACCGCCGAGGAATCGCGCCAGTTCCTGATGGCCCAGCTCGGCGACATCGCCCCGCGCGATGCACGCATGCTGCACGAGCTGACCGACGGCTGGGTAGCCGGGCTGCAGCTGTTTGCCACGCACTGGAAGCGCAAGAAGCAGCACGACAGCGGCATTTCCTTCGCGAGCGATCTGGTGCGCGCCAATGTGCAGAATGCCGGCGCCTTTGCCGACTACTTCGAGCGGGAGGTGCTGTCGCGCCTCGCGCCGGATGAGGCCGAGCTGCTGGTGCGTGCCGCCGCCTGCGAGCGCTTCAGTGCCTCGCTCTGTGCGGCCCTGGGCGAGGGCAGCCAGACCGAAGCCGAGGTGCTGACGCTGCTCGCGCGCCTCGAAAGCGAGAACCTGTTCATCGCGCCCGTCGAGGGTTCCGGCCGCGAGACGTGGTACCGCCTGCATCCGCTGCTGCGCGAAACGCTGGCCGAGCGCTTCCGTGCGCGCAGTGAACGCCAGCAGGCCGTGGTCCACACCGCGGCCTGGCAATGGTTCCGCGATCACCGCATGCTCGAAGAGGCCGTGCGCCACGCGATGCTGGCCGGGGACCCAGGTACCGCCGCCGACTTCGTCGAACGCTACGCAACCACGCTGATGTCGCGCGGCGAAACGCGCAAGGCGCTCGCGCTGCTGCGGCTGCTGCCGGCCGAGCAGGTCCAGCAGCGCATGGAACTGCGCATGCTGACGTTGCGCATGCATATCTATGCGCACGACGCCGATGCCGCCGTGGCGATTGCCGATCGCATCGAAGCGGATCTGCCGGCCGATGCGCACAACCTGCGCTATCGCCTGGCCCTGCAGCGCCTCAGCATCATGGTGCTGCGCGACGACACTGCCGGCGCGCAGGCGCTGCTGCCGCAGGTGCTGCAGCCGCCTGAACAACTGGAGCCGTTCTATGCAGGTGGCCGCAACAACCTGCTGTCATGGCTCTACATGCATCTCGGGGAATTCGAGCAGGCACGCCGCGTCCAGACCGACGCCCGGCCCCTGATGGTCGAAGGCGCACCGCTGGTCGGCACGGCCAGCGGCAGCCTGAATGGCCGCTGCATGATCGGCTTCAGCTATGCGCTCGAGGGCAAGATGCTGCAGGCCGAACGCGTGTGCCGCGACGTGCTGCGCGAAGTCGAACAGGCCGGCAGCACGCGCTCGGAGCCCGAGTACTTTGCCGCGGTGCTGCTCGGCGAGACCCTGTACGAGCAAGGCGATCTCGACGCCGCGCGCCGCCTGCTCGAAGACCGTGTGGACGTGCTGGAACGGGTGTCGATTCCCGATACCGTACTGCGCGTGCACACGGTGCTGGCCGCGGTGCACTGGCTGAGCGGCCATCGGCTCGATGCGTTTGCGCAGCTCGAGCGGATGGAAGAGTACGGCAATCAGTTCCGGCTCGACCGGCTCGTGGCGCAGAGCCTCGGCTACCAGGTCTTGCTGCACCTCGTCAGTGGAGATATCGATACGGCCGAAGCGGTGCTGGCCCGGCTGCGCGCATTGGCGCAGCGCCACCAGCATGCGCCCCGAGGCTCGCTCGATGCCATCCACTTGTCAGCCGAGCGCGCGAGCATCCTCGTGAGCATCGCGCATGATGACCTCGAAGATGGCTGGCGGCGCGTCATGGACCTGCTCGCCTATTGCCAGGCACGCGGCTGGCAACGGCATGCCACGCAGCAGCACATCCTCGCAGCGGTCATTGCATCGCGCCGCGGCGACACGGAGACCGTGCATGACCACGCCATGACCGCATTGCGTCTCGGGCACAAGCTTGGACTGGTACGCGCGCTGATGGACACCTACCCGGGCTCGCTCGACCTGCTGGTCGACGCGGCGGCCAATGAGCCGCCGGATCCGGTGCTTGGCTTCTACGTCGAACGCCTGCAGGCCGCGGCGCGGGCGCTGCCGCAGATGGCGGCCGCTGCCCCGCAGGGCACGGGCCAGGCGCTGGCAGGACAGGAAGAGCTGAGCGACCGCGAAGCCGACGTGGTGCGGCTGCTGGCGCAGGCGCTGCCGAACAAGAAGATCGCCCGCACGCTCGGCCTGTCGCCGGAAACCGTGAAGTGGCACTTGCGGAACATCTTCCGCAAGCTGGGCGTGAGCAGCCGTGACGAGGCCGTGGCCCGCATGCGCGACCGCGGGCTCGGACAAGACGCCTGAGGCCGCCGCGCCGGCACTCCCCGGCAGGTTCCCGCCTGCCCCTGGCCACCCCGGCCACCTGATGCGGGTGGTTCACCCGCCCTACCCCTCCCCGGTAACTTAGCGCCATACCAACGCCACGCCCTGCCCGTGATGCAGGCGGCGAGCGCAAGGCGTGCCACACCTGGCCCGCCGTACACCGTGGAGACAACACCATGACCGCATCCCTGGCCGGAACTGTCCCGGCCACGCCGGCTGGCCGCCAGCCGGCACGCTACCGCCCGACCGTCTTCCCCGACCGCAAGACGGTGGTGGAAATCCGTGCCGACGGCACCGTGCTGCTGCGCTGCGCCACGCCGCCCGCGGACCTGACCCAGCACGGGCTCCCCGAATTTCTGCCGCAGTGGGCGCAGCGCCGCGGTGCCCTCCCCGCGTTCCGCGAACGTGACGCGCAAGGCGAGTGGCGGTCGCTGAGCTGGGCCGACCTGTGGCAACAAGTGCAGGCCGTGGGCGCCGCGCTGCTCGAACTGGGCCTGGGCCAGGACCGCCCGCTGATGCTGCTGTCCGGCAATTCGATCGAACAGGCGGTGCTGCTGCTTGCCGCCGAATACGTCGGCGTGCCGACCGCGCCCGTCTCGCCGGCGTACTCGCTGGTCGGCCGCGATTTCGCCCGGCTGCGCAGCGTCGCGGAACTGGTGCCGCCGGCCGCCATCTTCGTGCAATCGGCCGCGCCGTTCGAGCGTGCCATCGCGGCGCTGGACTGCGGCGATGCCCCGGTCATCGCCGTGAGCGGCGCAGCGGGCAAGCAGATGGCCTGGAGCCAGCTTGTTGCGACCGAACTGACCGCTGCGCGCCTGCGCCGGCTGGCCGAGGCGCATGCCGCGATCCGGCCCGGGCAGAGCGGCCGTGTGCTGTTCACGTCCGGCTCGACCGGCACGCCGAAGGGTGTGGCGCTGTCGTACAGCAACCTGGCCGCTGTCGCCACCTACTTTGCCGATACCTATGCCGCCCTGACCGAACGCCAGCCGTCGTTCCTGTGCTGGCTGCCGTGGCACCACGGCCTTGGCGGCGTGCTGAACCTGAGCCGCGCGGTTGTGCTCGGCGGTACGCACTACATTGATGACGGCAGGCCGTTGCCGGGCCAGTTCGAACGCACCGTGCGCAATCTGCGCGAGGTGTCCCCGGCGATCTTCACCAGCGTGCCGTCGGCGTGGAACATGCTCGCCACGGAACTGGAGCGCGACCCTGAACTGGCCCGCAGCCTGTTCGCCGAGGCCGTGAACTTTTCCTACGGCGGCGCCAGCCTGCCGCGCGATGTGTGGGAGCGCATCCACCGCGCCGCGGAAGCCACGATCGGCGAGCGCATCGTGTTCTGCTCGGGCCTGGCCTGCACCGAGACCAGCGGCATGGGCATCCAGTGCCCGTGGCCGACCGAGGCGCCGGGCAATGTCGGCGTGCCGATGCCCGGCTCCGAGGTCAAGCTCGTCCCGATGGACGGTGGCGACGGCCGCTACGAGATCCGCATGCGCGGCCCGTTCGTATTCGCCGGTTACGTCAAGCGCCCGGACCTGACGGCGGCCGCCTTTGACGACGAAGGCTACTTCTGCCTCGGCGACGCAGTACGCCTGGCCGATCCTGCCGACCCCGCGCGTGGCGTGACCTTCGCCGGCCGTGTGGTGGAGGACTTCAAGCTCACCAACGGCACGTGGGTGCGCACCGGCGCGGTTCGCCTGGGCCTGGTCGAGCAATGCGCGCCGCTGATCACCGACGCCGTCATCTGCGGCCACGACCACGACTATCTGGCCGCGCTGGCCTGGCCAAACCTTCCAGCCTGCCGCCTGCTGGCGCCGGAGCTTGCGGACGCCGACGAGCAAACGCTGGTGCGCCACCCGGTGGTCGTCAACGCGATCCGCGAACGGCTGCGCGGCGGCAGCGCCGGCGCCAGCCTGGCCGTGCGGCGCGTGCTGCTGATGGCCGAACCGCCTTCCATCGACGCCAACGAAATCGCCGACAAGGGCTACGTCAACCAGGCAGCGACACGCGCGCGCCGGGCCCGCCTTGTCGATGAACTGTTCCAACCTCAGCCCGCGCCCCACGTGGCCTGCGCATCCTGAACCCGCTTCCAACGGAGCCTTCCATGCAAATCAACCGTACGATCTACCGCGACGACCACGAGATGTTCCGCACCACGGTGCGCCGCTTCCTCGAGAAGGAATGCGTGCCCCGCCAGGCCGAATGGGACAAGGCCGGCGTGGTCGACCGCGAAACCTGGCTCAAGGCCGGCCGCGAAGGCCTGCTGTGCGTCACGCTGCCGACCGAATACGGCGGCGGTGGCGGCGACTTTGGCCACTCGGCCATCTACAACGAGGAACTAGCGCGCGCCGGCGTGAGCGGCCTGGGCTTCGGCGTCCATTCCGACATCATCGCCCCGTACATCAACCGCATCGGCAATGAAGAGCAGAAGCAGCGCTGGCTGCCCAAGGTCTGCTCGGGCGAATACATCCTGGCGATCGGCATGACCGAGCCGGGTACCGGCAGCGACCTCAAGGCCATCCGCACCACCGCGGTCCGCGATGGCGACGAGTACGTGATCAACGGCAGCAAGACCTTCATCAGCAATGGCCTGAACGCCGACCTGATCATCATGGTCTGCAAGACCGACCCGGCCGCGGGTGCACGCGGTGTCAGCCTGATCGTGGTCGAAGCCGACCGCGAAGGCTTCCGCCGCGGCCGCAAGCTCGACAAGGTGGGCCAGCACGCCCAGGACACCGCCGAGCTGTTCTTCGATAACGTGCGCGTGCCGGCCAGCAACCTGCTCGGCGAGGAAGGCAAGGGCTTTGCCTACCTGATGGGCGAGCTGCCGCAGGAGCGCCTGTCGATCGCCATCAGCGCCGCCGCCAAGCTGGAGAGCTGCCTCGAGCACACGCTCAACTACGTGAAGGAACGCAAGGCGTTCAACCAGACCGTGTGGGACTTCCAGAACACCAAGTTCAAGCTCGCCGACATCAAGGCCCAGGCGATTGCCGTGCGCCTGATGGTGGATCACTACCTCGGCGAGCACATCCGCCGCCGCCTGACGCTTGAAGAAGCAGCCATCGCCAAGCTCTACGCGACCGAGGCACTGGGCAAGGCGCTCGACGATATGGTGCAGCTCCACGGCGGCTACGGCTACATGATGGAGTACCCGGTGGCGCGAGCGTTCGCCGATTCGCGCGTGACGCGCATCTACGGCGGCACCAGCGAAGTGATGCGCGACCTGATCTCGCGCAAGCTGTAAGCGCCCCGGCAAACAACCCCCCAGGATATTTTCAGGAGCCATTCAATGACTCGCAAAGTCTTCGTCGCCGGCGTCGGCATGATCCCGTTCAAGAAGCCGGGCACCAGCGAAACCTATGACGTGATGGGCGCACAGGCTGTGAAGCAGGCGCTGGAAGATGCCGGCCTGTCGTACGCCGATGTGCAGCAGGCTTACGCCGGCTACGTCTACGGCGATTCCACGTGTGGCCAGAAGGCGCTGTACCACGTCGGCATGAGCGGCATCCCGGTCATCAACGTCAACAACAACTGCGCTACCGGCTCGTCGGCGCTGTTCCTCGCGCGTCAGGCGGTGCAGAGCGGCGCGGTCGATTGCGCGCTCGCGGTCGGCTTCGAATTCATGAACCCTGGTGCGCTGAAGTCCGTCTGGACGGACCGCGCCAGCGCGCTCGAACGCGCTAACGACGTCGTGGATGAACTGGTCGGCCGCCAGGAGGGACTGAGCAATGCGATCCGCCAGTTCGCGGGCGCCGGCATGGCCCACATGAAGAAGTACGGCACCAAGCTGGAGACCTTTGCGAAGATCCGTGCCAAGGCCAGCCAGCACGCCGCACGCAACCCGCTGGCGGTGTTCCGCAACATCGTCTCGACCGAAGACGTGATGGCCGCGCCGATGCTTTGGGATGGCGTGCTGACGCGCCTGATGGCCTGCCCGCCGACCTGCGGCGGTGCCGCGGCCATCGTGGTGTCGGAGGAATTCGCCCGCAAGCGCGGCCTGCGCACCGATGTGCTGATCGCCGCGCAGGCGCTGACCACGGACACGCCGAGCACCTACGACGCGAAGGACATGATCCGCGTGGTTGGCTTCGACATGGCACGCGCCGCGGCCACGAGCGTCTACGAGCAGGCCGGCATCGGCCCGCGGGATATCGACGTGATCGAGCTGCACGACTGTTTTGCGCAGAACGAACTGCTGACCTATGAGGCGCTTGGCCTGTGCGAAGAAGGCCACGCCGAGAAACTGGTCAACGACGGCGACAACACCTACGGCGGCAAATGGGTCGTCAATCCTTCGGGCGGCCTGCTGTCGAAGGGCCATCCGCTGGGCGCCACCGGCCTGGCGCAGTGCTACGAACTGACCCATCAACTGCGCGGCTCGGCCGAAGCGCGCCAGGTGGCGAACGCGAAGATCGCGCTGGCGCACAACGTCGGCCTCGGCGGCGCCTGTGTCGTCACCGTCTACCAGAAGGCCAACTGACGGCTGGCGAACCCCGAGAATCCCACGGAGGCAATCGACATGATCGACAAGAAACACATCGGCAAGGTGATCGCGGATTTCCGCACCACCGCCCCGGCCAGCCAGCTTCGCTTCTTCGCGAAGGCCACTGGCGAAACGCGCCCGGTCTACACCGACGAGGCCGCGGCACGCGATGCCGGCCACCCTGGCCTGCCGCTGCCGCCGACGTTCCTGTTCTCGCTGGAGCTGGCGCAGCCTGCCAGCGGCTGGCGCGAGGAGCTCGGCATCCGGACCGAACGCATCCTGCACGGCGAGCAGTCGTTCCAGTACCACCGCATGGCCTATGCCGGCGAAGTGCTGCACTTGCGCACCACCATCGCGGATATCTACGACAAGAAGGGTGGCGCGCTTGAGTTCGTAGTGCGCGAGACCCGCGTCACCAACCAGGAAGGCGAGCACGTGGCAGACCTGCGCAGCGTGCTGGTCCAGCGCAACGGCTGAGGAGAATCACGCATGACCAAGCTGAGCATTGACCAGGTCCAGGTCGGCGAAACCCTGCCGCCGCTGACGCTGGAGCCGATCAACCGCACCACGCTGGCGCTGTTCGCCGGCGCATCCAATGACCATAACGCGATCCACATCGACATCGATTACGCGCGCAAGGCCGGCATGCCCGACGTGTTCGCGCACGGCATGCTGTCGATGGCCTACCTCGGGCGCCTGCTGACGCTGTGGGTCGACCAGCGCCAGTTGCGCGATTTCGGTGTGCGCTTTGTCGGCATCACGCATCTGGGCCACCGCATCACATGCACGGGCCGCGTGACCGAGAAATTCGAAGCCGACGGCGAGCAGCGCGTCCGGCTGGAAATCCAGACCGCCAACCAGTTTGGCGAAACCAGGATCCTGGGCGACGCAGTCGTTGCCCTGTAAGACCCAAGACAATTCAGGAGTCAAAGATGGGAACACTTGAAGGCAAGGTGGCACTGGTCACCGGTTCGGGCCGCGGCATCGGCAACGCCATTGCAATGCGGCTGGCCCGCGAAGGCGCGCGTCTGGTCATCAACGACCTGGACGCGGAGCCCGCGCAGCAGACCGTGGAAGAACTGAAAGCCATGGGGGTGGAAGCGGTTGCGTGCGTCGGCAATGTCTCGGCGCCCGACTTCGCGGACCGCTTCATCGGCACCGCCATGAGCACGTTCAAGGGCATCGACATCATCGTCAACAACGCCGGCTTCACGTGGGACGACGTGGTGCAGAAGATGAGCGACGAGCAGTGGTACGCGATCCTGGACTGCCACATGACGGCGCCGTTCCGTATCCTGCGTGCGGCCTACCCTCACCTCAAGGCGCTGCACGCGGCCGACAAGGAAGCGGGCCGCGAGGTGTACCGCAAGATCGTCAACATCTCGTCGACATCGGGCCTGAACGGCAATGCCGGGCAGATCAATTACTCGGGCGCCAAGGCGGGCGTGATCGGCATGACCCGCGCCATGGCGCGCGAATGGGGCCGCTTCAACGTAAACGTCAATGCCGTGGCCTTCGGCCTGATCCACACCCGCATGACCTCGGCTGACGCCAAGGCGGGTGCCACGGTGAATATCGAAGGCCGCGAGATCCGCGTGGGCCTGAACCCGGAAATGCTGAAGACGCACGCACAGCGCAACCCGCTGGGCCGTGGCGGTACGCCCGAGGAAGCCGCAGGCGGCGTCTACCTGTTCTGTTCTCCGGATTCGAACTACATCACGGGCCAGGTGGTGGCGGTGGCTGGCAACGTGCAGTAAGCCCATTCACTTCCCGCGAGCGCTCCGGCGCTCCGCGCGGCCTGACGGCCTTGCGCGCCGCGAACGCGGTACGCAAGGCCGTTTTGCTTTCGGCGATCCCATTCAGGCGGCCAGGCCGTCTTTCCATCCGTCAATAGGTAGTCGCCACCTGCCGCAAATTCGGCGCGAATGCAACGGCCACACACCCATCCACTCCTTTTTGGATGGGTTCGAAAAACCCGCCCAACGCTCTAATGCATGAAGACGAGCAAGCGGCTTGTCGCTGGCGGCGCGCGGGCGGCGCCAGCCTCCGGGCCCCGGAGGAGGCGGGTACCCGGCTGCAACGAAGACATCCAAAGGAGAAGAGAGAGCATGAAGAAATCGCATTTCGCGCTGGCGGCGCTGGGTCTGCTTGCCGGCGCGGCGCACGCGCAGACCAGCGTGACGCTTTACGGGGTCATTGACGGGTCGGTCGAGTACGTCAATCGCGTCGCGGCTTCGGCTGCGACACCTGCCCAGGGCGGCTATCGCGTCGGCATGCCGAACGTGGGCGGCCTGTCGGCATCGCGCTGGGGCCTGCGTGGCGTCGAGGATCTCGGTGCCGGCAACAAGGCCCTGTTCGTGCTGGAAAGCGGCTTCCAGTGGGATACCGGTGCGCTCCAGAGCGCCCCGCTGTTCAACCGCCAGTCGTTCGTCGGCCTGCAGAACGGCGACTATGGCAAGGTGACCTTCGGGCGCCAGTACACGTCGTTCTTCGATGGCATGGCCAACTTCGCGCCGCTGCGCTTTGCGGCGACCTACGAGCCGGGCATCTGGTGGATGGGCCTGAACTACCGCGCAGACAATATGGTCAAGTACACGGGCCAGTTCGGCCCGCTGCAGGCGGTCGGCCACTTTTCTTTCGGCACCGGCGTGGCCGTGCAGAACGCGGCCATCGCGCTGGCCAATGGTGGCGCCGGTGAGGTGCCAGGGCATTTCAGCGACAACACCGCATTTGGCGGCTCGCTGATGTACCTCGACAGCAACGGCCTGGGCTTCTCGGTTGGCGCCGACATCTGGCGTCCGGCCGCGATGACGGGCCAACCCGGCAAGATGAGCAAATACGGCGCGGCCGCGCTCTACAACACGGGACCGTTCAAGTTCACTTTGGGATACCGCTACAACAAGGGCGAATTCTCCAACGGCAGCACGCTGCTGCGCGACGACTACTGGTGGGCTGGCGTGAACTACCAGGCAACGCCCGCCCTGGGCCTGTCGCTCGCGTACTACTACGCGGACGTCAAGGGCGCACGCACCGCGGCGACGTCGCCAGAAACCAACCCCGCCAATATGCAGCAGGTCAGCTTCATTGCCGATTACAACTTCAGCAAGCGCACGGATGTGTACCTGTCGCTTGGCTACGCCCATAACGGCGGACTGAGCTTTGACGGCTTGGCCACTGCCTATGCATTCAAGTACCCGACCATGACGGGCCAGAAGAATATGGTGGGCGTGACCGTGGGGATCCGGCAAATCTTCTAACGGAAATCCATTCCCCGGGACGACCGCCAGCCTGAGTGAGGGTCGGCGGCGGTCACGCCATGTCAGCGCTCCCCGCTTTGGTGCCGCACTGCGCAATGATTTTTCGAAGACGGCCTACAAGCCATAGTTCCGCCTCACCCCACGGCGTTGGCGTCGGGGACCGCACTCTTGGCAGCCACGGCATTCGACCGATACGGGTTCTCAGTATTTGGTATCCCGCTTTTCCTGACGGCCCTCCTGCTTTGTGTCGCGTTTTTCCTGCCGACACTCAGCATTGCTCTTCTGGTTTTCGGCCCGGCAGTCGACCTTGCCCGAACGCGCCTCCTGTTTGGCCGCCTGGTTTGCGTCTCTGCCTTGTTGGCGCTGCTGCGACTGTTCGGTGGCCACGGCAGCACCCGATAGCGCCAGAAGCCCGGCCACTGCCAGTACTCTGCCGGTGTGGCCCCAGAGGCCCTTTCTCAATTCGACCATTTTCCCTCTCCTCTTTGCTTGGTTGAGACGGCGCTCTGCGCTCGCGCCAGGCGGCATCCGCATGCTCGTATCAAGGCAGAGCCACACAGCCACTTTGAAAGGTGAACCGACCCTCAGCGAAATTCCATAATGGCACGAATGACCGCCGGAAACCCGCCTGAATGAAGGCTAGACGAAATTAACGCCATCACGCTCCGTAGTGACATAAGTGCGGTAAATGTCGCCGATGCCTGGGCTCTGAATCAGAGAGGCGACCGCGCGAGAGGCAATGCTCAATGTGGAGCGCTCGACTTGCGCCCAATCCGCATCAAGTCTGGCGTTGCTAATCACATAAAGTTTGCGTTGGAGATTTCAATCGGTGCGTATGACCGCACGGCGGTGTCCATCGTCACAAGGGCTACTCAGAAGTGGAGCATGCGCCGATTTTCGGCAAGCGGATGCGGCTGGCAGACGTTTGGGGAGGTACGTTAGTCACCACACGTCAGGCTATCCGGACGCTTCTTGAAAGATTACAGTACAAAAACAGCAAACGCCCAGCCAACCAGCGCCGTTCCTGCAGAGCAAGCGGCAAGCGCCACCGGATCTAATGTCCAAGAGTAGTGCATATATATAGGAATCTCTTCTATAGTTTGGTATTCATTAGTAAGGCGCTGGCACCTCTATTCCATTTCGGCAGCCCGTTCCTGATGTAGATTTTCGTCAGGATTAACCTCGCTAACTCACTATAAGGTAGGCCACCGGAGGCGGGAACGCTTTGCTTAACCCGCCGACTGCTTTGCAGTTCATGCCATGTACGAGTGGGCTGATGACAAATATGCTCCTCCCCGCTCTCTTGGATTAGCTCAGGCCGTGCGCATTGGCTCTGGCGATCGTTGGCGGCACCTGGCCAGCGTCCTGCTTACGATCTATTAAGAAGCCGTGGTCCGCTTTAGTTCGTTGATGCGCAGTTGGTAGCTTCGTAGCAGGCAAGCCTTATCGCTACACTTGTTGCGAGAATTACGCAGCCATGCGCGTTGATCCTCCCGTAAGCGCCTCTTGTCTGCCGACGCTTTCAGCTTCTGATCATAGATGCCTGCCAATGTCTTATCGACCCGCGTAAGTTCTGTGTCGCCGCAAACAAGCTGCGCTTGAACGGATATGAGCTTGCTGCAATCAAGGCTGTGCATCAGCGCAGCCTTGGTATCGTATCGAGTTTCGAGCAGGCCTGGCCTGCACAGACCTGCCAATGACTTGCATGCGATGTTGCGCCCGACCCATGCCATGTCACGTGCACCATAATGCTTGACGAAGCGGTTGATGGCAGCGTGGCTGATTCCCCTTTGTATTGCATTTGCCGCGATGATTTCGTTGCAAAGCGAGTCGGCGGCATAGATGTGGCCACCGCCGCGCCGGTAGCAACTGTGAAAGCCTAGCAGACCGGTGCCAACGACACTTCGGCGCTCCCCTGAAGCAAACAGGATCGAGGCACAAGCCGACGCGCACCTGGCGTTGTCGGGAACTGTTGTATAGACGCGAACTTTATCCATGGCGTCGACAACCCGGAAAGCGGCCTCCACATTTCCGCCTGGACTATTCAGAACAAGGATGACAAGTCCTTCTGCATCGCGGTCGGCCATCCGGGCGACCGCCAGGAATTTTCTTGCATCCCCGTCCCGGATCGTCCCCTCCCCGATCACCATTTTCAGATTGATTTGCGGTTGGTGGTAGATCTTGAAGTCCATCCCCAGCACCACACCGGGAAACATGAGCACAGTGAAACAAAACCAGAACAGCAACTGTAGTCCCAGGCTTCGCGCGGCCGCGCATCTGGCTGCGGGGTGCTCAGTGCTGCGCATGCATGTCTCCTCAGAATGAAAGGAGCACAGCTTCGAACCTGCGCATGAGGGCTACGGCTTCTGCGGGGATCACCATTGACCGGACCGGCGCCGTTGAGGCAGTGAAGCTCGAACGGCGCCAACGGGTCGGGAGTCCGCCGGAGGTGAAGACCTTGAAGTCAGAATGCGGTCGGGGACAAATCCAGGCCGCCACTCGAATCGATGGAAATGCGATAACGGACCGTCGCAGCTGGAGTGAGCCTTACCTCCCTCTCCTTCAAGCCACCGAGACACATTGCCGAAGTCTGGGCGCCAAGAATGATCGCCCCCGGTTTGGCGTAGAACCGGGCGACCTCACCGGATTTGAGTCGGCCCACTTCCTTCCCATCGACTGACAGGACTGTATCGCAAGCGCTGCCGTAGAACCCTTGATCCCGGGTCACGACCAGCGTTGCAAACTCGCCGGATGGCGGCGTTTGCAATCCGCTAAGTCTCTCGGCAGGTGCTGGCGCCGCCTGACTTGCCGGTATGGGCGTGGACGAGCATGCGGAAACCAGCATGGTCACCACGCTGGCAGTGAGGATTGTTCTTCGGATTAACACAGTGGCCCTCCAGAAGACTTCAACGCAATGAGTGCAGGAACAAGGCGATGATTGCGGGTCGGCTCAGAACTTGTGCCGGACACCCAAGGCGACGCCGAACATATTGCTCTGCCCGTTGCCCAGGACATAGCTGTTACCCAGCGACAGACTGTTGGCAAAGACGGTCGCCAGCGAGTCAAGCATCAAGCCGGCGTTCTTGGCATAGGCAGTGGTCACGTAGACATCGGTGCGCTTGGACAGCGAGTAGTCGGCTACAAAGGAGACCTGCCACGGATTGGCCACGCTCGTGTTGCCATAAAGGTTCTTGAGATCGTCGTAGTTGTACTCGAGCGTGAGTGCCAGCGCCGGCGTGACCTGGTAGTTGGCGCCGATCCAATAGAAGTCATCGCGCTGGATCAGGGCATCGGCCGCATTCCTGTTCTGGCCCCAGCGGTAGCCGCCCATGATCTTGGCCGGGCCGAAGGCATAGCTGGCGCCTACCACGGCCTTCTTGACGGTGCCGGTGCCGGTGCCGATGGTGGGATTCCACTGGTCATAGCCGGCTGTCGCGGCGAACGGGCCGAACGTGTAAGCGAGCGCCCCGCCATAGGCAGTGTCGCGTCGGAACTGCCCCGGGACCTCACCATTGCCGCCGATCGGGATGGGGAAACCTACCGAGGCGGGCAAGGCTACTCCGACGCCGAAGGACCAGTGCGCAAGCGCCGTCAGCCCCCCGAACTTCCCAGAGTACTTGACGGTGTTGTCCGCGCGGTAGTTGGGGCCGGATTGCATGACGACCGGCTCATACTGCGTGGCATAGGCGGTCGGCGAGAAGTTGGCCAGGGCCTCGAACATCGAGGTGTATTGCCGGCCAAGGCTGACCTGGCCAAAACGGACGCTTTGGACACCCACGTATGCCTGGCGGCCGAACAGGCGGCCGCTTTGCTGCGACAAGCCGTTGTCGATGCCGAAGCCGCTTTCCAGCACGAAAAGAGCCTTGAGGCCGCCACCCAGGTCCTCGTTGCCGCGCAGGCCCCAGCGCGAGCCGGATAGCCCTCCCGAAGTCAGTCGGAAAACATCGTTACCCGGTCCCGGATTAAATCCATTGGCGGCCGTCGGCACGACGCCCGCGTGGTTGACGTATTCCACGTTGGCGTCGATCACGCCGTACAGCGTGACGCTTGATTGCGCAACGGTAGCCAGCGGCCATCCCAGCAGTGATGCCAAGACCATTCTTTTAAGTGCCATGCCCGCTCTCCTCTCTTTCTTTTTTTCTTGGTGGTTCAACCCACGGCTTCATTCGCTGCATGGCTGACCTTACAGCATGCTGCCAGGCAACCTGTTCGAGCATAGGAGCGTAATTCGTTCTCCGCCAACATCCGATGATTGGAAACGCCCGAAACGAAAAAAAGAGTGTCGGCCGGTTGCAACAGTCGCCGGCGAAGCGTGCGTGCGTAGTGCCTGGAATGCTGGTGAGCCAAGGCTCACAGGAGTTTGATCAGAAGTCGTTTCCGTGTCTGAAATCCAAACACACATAACGTATCGAGGGAGCGACAGGTCCGTATGCAAATTGCCCGCATTGGGTTTCTTGAAGGGAGGCGTCATGACGAATAGCGTCCTCGCCCAATGGGACCAGACACTTATCGCCAAGTGATGCCACGCAGCAGAAATGGGAACGCCGGGCTTTTCCGGCGCGATGCGGCGAGAGGCTCCGTTTTCAAGTAGTCCGAAGGCGCTCGCTCGAATGTGCTGCTTACGCTACAGCGAGTCCGCTCAGAGCGAGGGCGTACGCGACAATTTGGTTTCCACCTCGACCCTAGGCGAAGCGCCGCAGCTGAATGCGCGCCCCGCTCCACTATTTCGCCCTTTTGGACCTAATCTAGGGTCAATCTTCCCCCGTTCTTCGACAGGAAGTTCGACATGGCACTCGATCTCGAAAATCGCTTCGGCCGCATCTCGCTTGGCTTCTTCCCATCGCCAATTCATCGGCTTAATCGACTGTCCGATCTGCTCGGCATTTCTGTGTGGGCAAAGCGCGACGATGTATCGTCCGGACTCGCGTTCGGCGGCAACAAGATTCGCAAGCTTGAGTGGCTCGCCGCTGACGCAGTGAAACAAGGCGCCGACACGCTCGTTTCCATCGGAAACATTCAGTCGAATCACACGCGCCAGGTTGCGGCGGTCGCGGCGGTGCTCGGCATGCGCTGCCGGCTGGTGCAGGAAGAGTGGACACACTGGGACGATCCGGTCTACGACAAGGTCGGCAATATCCTGCTGTCGCGGCTGATGGGCGCCGAGACGCTGCTGGAGGGCGAGGGCTACTCGACCGAGGTGAAGGAGACGTGGTCGCGCGCGCTCGAGCAGGTGCGCCGGGAAGGCGGCAAGCCGTATGCGATTCCGGCAGGTGCATCCGATCATCCCCTTGGTGGCCTCGGATATGCGAACTTCACTGATGAACTGGCGCGTCAGGAACAGGAAATGGGCGTATTCTTCGGCACCGTGATTACCGCGACCTGCACCGGCTCAACGCAGGGCGGCATGGTCGCTGGCTTCCGGGCGCAAGACAGGCCCCGCCGCCTGATTGGCATCGATACCGCTTGCAACGAGGCGATGACCCGCCGCGCCGTGACGAAGAGCGCGCGGCAGACTGCGGAACTGATCGGCATCCGCAAGCCGATCGACGATGCCGACGTGATCGTCGATCCGCGTTTCGCCGGCCCGGACTATGGCCTGCCCGACGATCGGACGATCGATGCGATCCGCACGGCAGCGCGGCTTGAGGCGATGCTCACCGATCCGGTGTACGAGGGGAAATCTATGGCCGGGCTGATTGCGATGGCGCAGGCCGGTGAGATTCCGAAGGGAACGGACGTGCTGTATGTGCATCTGGGCGGCGCGCCCGCTCTCAACGCGTATCACAAGGCGTTCGCATGATCGGCTTGCACAAGATCGTGTGAGTCTGCAGGGGCTTCCAGGACTTCTGGAAGGATCGACGACTTTGCGTCCTCTGCGACGCCGCAGTTGCCGCATGCGGGGCCTTGCAGCAGTTCACTTGGCCGCTGGCATCGGGGGAATGCGTGGCGCGGAATCCGGTGTCCGTCAGGAGTCCCGGAATCCTATGGCCGGCTAACGTCGGATCCGCGATCCGGCGAGGCTGTGTCACGCACTGGGGACGATCTCTTGGTCAAGCTCCTGAAAGCAGCCGTTGCGTTGGCGCCGGACCGAACAGCGGAAGTGGGGGCGGGGTGCGAGGACCAGTGCACTCCCCTCATCGGACCGAAGCCGGCCAGCTACGGCCGTTGGCTACTGGTGAATTCCGACAATCAAACGTCACTTCAAGCCTAAACAACGGACATTTGAGTGTCGAGGGCACTTGTCATTTCATTGGCCGCCTGGGTCAGATCAGGCCGCAGTCAGCATCAGAAGTCCATCATCTCCCTTGCCGCACCGCAGTCAATCCTCGTCGATGTGGCACAGGATCCGGTGTGCCAGGCGCAGGTGTGGCCGATCAATCATCTCATTCCCGAGCCTGGCCACGCCGGTCGCGCCGACCCGCGAGAAGGCATCGACCACCTCCCGGGCCCAGCGAATCTCTTCTTCCTGTGGCATGAACGCTTCGTTGATGGCGTCGATGTGCGAGGGATGCGCTGCCGCCTTGGCCACGAAGCCGTCCCGCTTTGCCTGCGCGGCCTCCTCCCGGATCTGCGCCGGATCTGTGAGGCTCGTGCTGACCGCATCGATCGCGTCGATGCCGGCCTGGGCGGCGGCCATCAGGCACATGGTCCGCGCCACGGAAAACGGCGCCGTGAGATCCTTGCCGATATGCGAAGCGAATGCGCCAAGGTCGGCCGCGAGATCGTCGACGCCCCACATCAGCGCGCGCAACCGCATCGGTGCATTCCGATACGATGACAGTCCGAACACGCCTTCTGAGGACTCCGTCGCCATGGCAATGACGGAAACCTCCCAGCTATCGTGCAACAGCGCGCACTCGAACGCCGCAAGAAAATCGCACAGGCGATGAACATCGTCGACATTGCGACACTTTGGTAGCACGATTGCGTTGGGCCGGTGCGGGATCACGGCGGCGAGGTCCCGTAGGATATGGCCGGAGCCCAGCCCGTTGACACGCACTAGCACGGCCGACTCCATTGCGGTGCGGTTCTGCTCGAGGAAGCCAACGAGCTTGGCTCGCGCCTCGTCTTTGCCCTGCTCGGGCACAGCGTCCTCGAGGTCGAACACCAGCCCGTCCGCAGCGTACCTCAGCGAGGCCGCCAGCTTGCGGTCACTGTCGGCGGGAACAAAAAGAAGGGAACGCAAACGCTGTGGCAAGTTGTTATGCATGGTTGCAAATTCCGAAATGTTCAGGCGTCAGGGGTGGCCGGGAAGCACTGCGCAATGTTACGAACAATGCCACCGAATATATAGCCTGGCAAACCGCGTTTTCCGAAAGCACGTTTCGCCGCTGGCGAACGGCCTGGCGCCGGCCCTGCGCAACGTTTCCACCGGAAAGGGGGCGTGTCCGATGACAAGGTCAACCTGATGCATGGCAAGAATGGGTAGGATTTCCCATGGCTGCACCATTCAGATTGCTCCTCACCTCGCTGGCTGGAGCGGTCCCACTCCCACTCCAAGGCGGTTCAAGACCCTCGGGGGATCCTGAAAATCCGCTCCTAATGTGAAAGCCGTCATGGGTATATCCGCTATTGAATGGCCTCGAGGGGTGGGGAAGTCACCAGCGGGTAGCGGCAGCTAGTCTCGTGACAGTCCGGGGGCGATCGCCTGGAAAACGCAGTCAGTGCTGCACGAACTCGTACTTGGGGTCTGACACTTGACCAAGATCATGCGAGGCCTCGTCCAGCGTCGCTACACTTTGCCAGTTGTAGTGCGACGTGCGCCAGACTGATCTTGATGGACAGGTCTCGAAGTCGTCTTCGCCCCCGCCCCCGCCCCCGCCCCCGACTCTGCCTCTGCCTCTGCCTCTGCCTCTGCCTCTGCCTCTGCCTCTGCCTCTGCAATGAAGCCTGCTGTCACCCAACACACCCCCATAGAGAACTTGCAGGCACTGCTTATTGGCACATTGATTGTTGCACTGGCGGTATCCATGTTCAAACAGGCAGGTTTGCTGTCGGGCGGTACGGCTGGTCTGGCATTCCTTGCCCATTACCTCGGCGGCATGCCGTTCAGCCTGGCATTCTTCGTCTTCAACCTGCCTTTCTACTGGCTTGCGTGGAAATATCTGGGCGGGACGTTCACCTTCAGGACGTTCGTGGCCGTGCTGTTGTTCTCCGTCGAAGCCGACTTGCTGCCGCGCTGGCTCAGCTTCGCCACGCTCGATCCTACGCTTGCCGCAATACTGGGAGGCGCACTATTGGGCAACGGATTCCTGATTCTGTTCCGGCACGAGGCGAGCCTTGGCGGTGTCGGCATCCTTGCGCTCGTGCTTCAGGAACGGCACAACTGGCGCGCCGGCCATATCCAGATGGCGGTGGATGCGGCAATTGTCGCAGCGGCACTCCTGACCGTTCCATGGCCGCGCGTCGCTCTCTCCATCCTCGGTGCGGTTGTCCTCAACTTTGTGTTGGCAACCAACCACCGCCCGGGTCGCTACGTGGTCCAGTGACCATGGCTGGGATTCTCTCAGCCACCTACCAGCGGGAGCGAACCTGCTCGCTTCTGGACAGCCATTGCTGGCCTGGTTCCCTAAGCACCAAAGCATTGCCGAAACACTATCTCGTTGCAGAAAGCTTGAACGAGGATTGAACCGAAGAGCGACTTCCGGAAGTCATGTATCGGCCATGATGCGACATCCGCTCGCGCTGCTTTTGGGACATTCATACGTCCGCTTAATCCCAGTCGCAGCCGTTCCGGCGGGAGATCACTGTTGCGTCGGCCCCGCCCGGCTTTCACAGCAAGGACCGACTTCCCCGTTGGCAGCGCCCCGCTTTGCGAACGCAGCCTCACGACTGAACCTGAGTGCTGTACGACATCACTAACCTTTGGTCTCTCCCTCGCACGCATTGAAATCGCGTTGACTGCCGCCGCGGACATCCGATGGCGTGAGCGCAAACCACTGGCGGCAAGCGCGCGACAGTGCTGATTGCGCAGGAAAACCAAGCATCAGAGAAATCTGGCCGACCGTAAGCCCGGTGTTTCGAAGGTAATGCAGTGCGAGGATTTTGCGAACCTCGTCCTTAAGGATTTCGAAACTCGTGCCCTCTTCCGCGAGCCGGCGCTGCAGCGTTCTCGGATGCAGCGCAAGCAGCGCGGCAATACTGGATTTGTCGCTACTCGAAGTGCCAAGCGTCTGCCTCAGCAAATGGCGAACGCGATCTGAAGTGCTCCCTTGGGCCGCACCGAAATTCCGGAAAATGTAGTCTTCGGCGATCTGGCGCAGCGTGGCGTTTGCGCCCTTGACTTCTGCGGCAAACGTATTGCGCGCGATGTGCAACGTTGCGCTGGCCGGCTCCTCCAGCAGCCTCGCCCCAAAGAAGCGCTCATACACCGCACGACTGACAACAGGTTCGTGGGGTATCGATACGGCTCGCAGATCGTACTTGTCCCCGACGAACAGCCGCATGAAATTGTGCGCGTCGGCGAGGCAGAGATCGTTGTTCTGACGCATGGCGACGGAGCCAGACAGGCGGATGTCGATCGACATCGCGACCGTGTCCTTCACGATCGGGTCGCGCTCATTGAGGGACACGACAATGCCCGGACTGTGCACGAACAGGTAGCGAATTACATCGTTCACGGCAGCCCTGACCGTGGGCGCATTCCGTAGCACGATGCTCACCGGCCCCAACACGTCGACGCTCTGGTGGGTGGACAGGCGCAGGCCGAAATCGCCGCATCCCGTCACCTCGGCGCTGGCTTCCAGCAGATGGGTGGCCGAGCGCAGCGAAATCAACGCATCGTCAAGCTCCAGTGACTCCTCCGCCATGTGGTACCGGTGCAGCAGTGGCACGGGATCAAAGCCCATACTGCGCATCAGTGCCGGATAGCCCCGAAGGCCACTCGCTCTTACCATTGGATCCATGTCTCGTAGCGTAAAACATTAGTCTCATGGCGTCAAACGCCGGGGTATCGCTGTCGCTAGAGTTCGCATGTCAGTTTTCAAAATCAGCGAGGAGACATGCAATGACGGCCGACTACGACGTACTGATTATTGGCGCCGGTATATCCGGTATCGGCATGGCGTGCCATCTGGCCAGCGAGTGTCCCGAGAAGCGCGTCGCGATTCTCGAGCGCCGCCACGCGATCGGTGGGACATGGGACCTGTTCCGCTATCCGGGGATCCGCTCCGATTCGGACATGTTCAGCTTCGGCTATGCATTCCGGCCCTGGCATGACTATAAGGTCCTCGCCGACGGGCCGTCGATCCGGCAGTACATTGCCGACACTGCTCGCGCATATGGTGTCGATCGATCCATCCATTTCGGCGTCAAGATCGAAGAGGCGTCGTGGTCGACGGAACAGCGCCGCTGGACGGTTATCGCCCGGCATGAGAACACCGGAGAAACTTCGACCTTTACCTGTCAGTACCTCGTTCCATGCACCGGCTACTACAACCACGACCACGGATACCTGCCGCAGTTTCCTGGACAAGAACGATTCAACGGCTTGCGCATCCATCCGCAACACTGGCCGGACGATCTCGACTATCGCGGCAAGCGCATCGTCGTGATCGGCAGCGGTGCAACGGCCGTCACGCTCATTCCCGCGATGGCCGGAAATGCGGCTCACGTCACGATGCTTCAACGGTCGCCGAGCTACATCTTTTCTGTGCCGGCCTACGACAAGATCTCGGCCACGCTGGACCGTGTCTTGCCGACACGCTGGGTGTATCGACTGGCCCGCTGGCGCAATATCCGACTGCAGCGCCTCATCTATAAGGCGGCCAAGCGTTGGCCACATCGGATCCGGTCATGGTTGCTGACCCACGTCGAGAAGCAGGTCGGCACCGGCGTGGACATGCGTCATTTCACCCCAGGGTACAACCCGTGGGACGAGCGGCTTTGCGCGGTTCCGGACGGCGACCTGTTCACGGTCATCCGCGAAGGCAAGGCGTCCGTCGTGACCGACCACATCGAGACCTTCACGGAAGACGGCATTCTGCTGAAGTCGGGCAAAGTGCTGAAGGCTGACATCATCGTCACGGCGACCGGCCTCCAACTGCAATCGTTCGGGGGCATGAATCTACGCGTAAATGGTCGCAAGCTCGATCCTAGCAGCCTGATGACGTACAAGGGCGTGCTGCTTCAGGACGTTCCCAATCTCGCCTACCTGTTCGGATACACGAACGCGCCGTGGACACTGAGGATCGATATGGCGGCAAGGTACGTCTGCCGCCTGCTGAAGCATATGGATAAGGCCGGCTTCGACATGGTAACGGCGCATGCGCCGTCAGACGAGATGCTCGACGAATCGATTCTGGGCTCGCTGCAATCCGGCTATGTACAGCGCGGCCAGGGCGTGCTGCCACGCCAGGGACGCGGGTTGCCATGGCGCGTTCTCCATAACCTCGAGGTCGATCGCGAGATGCTGCTGAAGCAAACAATCGCCGACCCCGCGCTGGAATTCAAGCATGCCGGTGCCCGGGCGACCGCATCTCCCGCAAGCCTGGAAGGCAGTCGCGCCATGTCCGCGTAGGGTGCTGTTCATGCACGATCCCTGTCGACCGATGGAACCGGAGTCAACCATGCTCACCTTCGACTCCACATTCAAGAGCGATGGCGAATACTGCGCCGGGACGCTCATGCGGCCGGATGCCGTCGAGAGACCGCCTGTCATTGTCATGGCACATGGCTTCGGCGCGATTCGCGCGGCCGGATTACCCGCCTTTGCACGACATTTCGTTGACGAAGGGTATGCGGTCTATCTCTTCGACTATCGCAATTTCGGCGATAGCGAAGGCATGCCGAGGCATTGGGTCAGCCCACGTCGGCACCTTGCGGACTGGGCCGCGGCTATCCGGCACGTGCGGACGCTTTCCGCTATCGATACCGGGCGCATCGTTCTGTGGGGAACCTCTTTCTCGGGCGGACACGTGATCGAAACGGCCGCAAGCGATCGACGGATTCATGCGGTGATCGCTCAGGTACCACACGTGAGCGCTATCGCAAGCCTGCGGCAGGTGCCCGCGCGCGTGACCTTTCGATTGGCGATGGCAGCACTGTGCGACCACGCGGGCAGGTTGTTCGGTCGGCCGCACTACAGCCGAATCGTCGGGCGCCCCGGCGATGCGGCGGCCCTGACTAGCGCCGAATGCTGGGAGGGCTATGCGCGGCTGCTTCCGCCAGGAGCACGCTGGGAAAACAAGGTGCTGTCGCGGGTCTTTCTGGATGTTCCGTTCTATAGCCCGCTTCGCCGCACGCATCGGGTAAAAGCGCCGACGCTCATCATTGCCGGTCGACGCGACACGGTCACGCCGGCAAACGCAGCTTACCAAGCGGCAATGCGCATTCCCGACTGCGAATTTCACCTCGTGGATGGTAGCCACTTCGACCTTCATCTCGAAGATGAGCCAGCGTGCCTGGAGAATATCGCGCTGCAACTGGCGTTCCTGAGAAAGCACCTGGGGTCGACCAGTCCGTGCGAACCGGCGCGGCCTGATTTTCCTTTTGCGAGCCAACGCGAATCGTAGGAACGAGTATGGGAATGAGCAGAAGATTGATGATCTACGGCGCATACGGCTACACGGGCGAACTGATCGTGCGCGAAGCCGTGCGCCAAGGCTTGCAGCCAATCATTGCGGGGAGAGACAGCAAGAAGCTCAAACCGTTGGCGGAAGCGCTAGGCGTTGAGATGAGGGCCTTCGAGGTTGCCAGAACAGAAGGAAACCTCAAAGACGTCACCGTCGTCCTGAACTGCGCAGGGCCGTTCTCCACGACCGCCAGCGCCTTCGTCGACGCCTGCATCGATGCGCATGTGCATTACGTGGACATTAGCGGTGAAATCCCGGTCTTCCAACTCTGTCATGCCCAGGATGCGCGTGCGGCTGCCGCGGGCATCGTGCTCTGCCCCGGCGCGGGCTTCGATATCGTGCCCACCGACAGTCTCGCCGCAGCGTTGAAGGCGCGCATGCCCGATGCCTCACGGATCGACCTTGCGTTTTCTTTCGGGACGAAGCCGAGTATCGGCACCGCGAGAACGATCCTGGAGTCCGCGGCAAGCGGCGGGCTCATCCGACGAAATCACCGCCTCGTTTCCGTGCCTAATGCCTATCGCATTCGACGCATCCCGTTTCCCGGTGGCACGCGCTGGGGCGTATCGATCCCGTGGGGCGACGTATTTACCGCCGGCGTATCGACCGGCGTGCCGGACGGTCTCGTGTATTGCGCACTGCCGCTGACGCTCGGGTTGCCGATGCGGCTCACCAATTTCATGCGGCGGTTCTTTGCCGTCCCTTTCGTATCGAACGCGCTTTACCGGCTGGCAGAGCGGTTCTTTGCTGGTGGCCCGGATGCCGATGCACGCGTCGCCGAGCGAACAGAGTTCTGGGCCCAGGCAACGAATGTCCACGGGCAGGCCATCACGATGAAGATGTCGGCGCCCAACGTCTACGCGATGACGGCGGACACGGCCTTGGCCATCGCCCAGCGCTGCCTGACCAATCCTGGACCGGGAGGTTACAGGACGCCGTCGATGCTGATGGGCAGTGCCTTCATTCTCGAGCGCTCGGGCTATGAGGTGTCGTACGCCTGAGAGTCGAGCTAGCGCATCCCTCACTGCATGACCACGCGCTGGCTTTAGCGCGCCGCGATCCTGAACAGAAATCGACCGAAAATGAAGACTTATTCGCAGCAGCAACATTGGCGAGACATTCAAGGCTTCCTTCCCGCCGAGTATCAAATTCAACCGGGACAAGAGCCGCAGGAGGAATGGTGGTCCTGGGGACCGCATCGCATCCACCTCGATTGCTATCGCAATGCCACCGCGCCGGTAAAGGTCATTCTCTTCCATGGCGTCGGCACAAATGGTCGCCAGATGTCGACCATCCTGGGTGCCCCGCTTGCACGCAAAGGCTTCGAGACGATTGCCATCGACATGCCAGAGTACGGGTTGACGCAGGTGGGTCGCGGCCGGCCGGTACGGTATGACGACTGGGTACAGGCCGGTAGCGATCTCATCGATGTAGAGCTGGCAAAGGACGACCGTCCTATTGTCCTCTATGGACTGAGCGCTGGAGGTATGGAAACGTATCATGTTGCCGCCCGGAACAGAAAGGTCAAAGGCATCGTCGGCATGACTTTTCTGGATCAACGGGAGCAACAAGTTCGCGACGAAACCGCGTACAACCTGTTCATGAGCCGCGTTGGCGGCCCGCTCGCGGCGCTGGTAGCGCAGACGCCGTTCGCCGGTCTGCGAATACCCATGGCCGCCGCGAGCAAGATGTACACGCTGGTCAATGACAAGGCCATGCTGAACGCTTGCCTGGCGGACAAAACTTCTGCGGGGAAGTGGGTAACCATGAGCTTTCTGTCCAGTTACACGGGTTATCAGCCGGCAGTCGAGCCAGAGGATTTTGATGTCTGCCCGATTCTGCTGACGCAACCCGCGCAAGATCGCTGGACGCCTCTGCACCTGAGTGAGTTATTCCTGAGGCGAGTCAGGCGCGTACCGGTGAAAGTGACCATGCTCAAAAATGCCGGCCACTATCCGCTGGAACAGCCCGGACTGAATCAGATGGTCACCGCCATTCATGATTTCTACCTTGATGTGACGCGCCCTCATGCTTGAAACAAGCCTCAAAGTACCACCGATACCGAATGTCCTTACTTGTCCGGAACTTGCAGTTGACCATCGCGCGATTTGAACGGCGGCTCAGGGTCGGAAATCGTCATCCCGGCCTCGCCGTCTGGATGGCGCACCAATCCGCAAGAAAGCGACTCGAAGGGCAAGTGAATCTGATCGCGATGATTGACCACCACAGTAGATCGGTGGCGAAGTAAAGGCGCTAGCGTAGCGTTTCCCTCAGCGCAACCCGCAAGAATTCCCGCAAGCTTTGCGTCTGCGGGTCTGCCCCGGCGTCGAGCCGCCAGATCAATCCGACGTCCATGGACGGCACCCTGTCAGAGAGACCGCGCCGCAGGATGCGCTGCCCTTCCAGCGACCAGGGTCGATAAACGAGATCGGACAGGATAGATACGCCGCGCCCCGACGCCACCAGACTGCGCACGGCCTCGATCGAACAGCTTTGTAGGCGCACGTTTGGCGAGAGCCCGTACTGCCCCCAGTACTTGATCACTGTGGCGATATGCTCATCCATGTCGAGCAGGATATAGTCGTGCCGCGCCACGTCGGACAGGCTGATCTCTTCCTGCTGCATCAGCGGATGGTCCGGATGTCCCCAGAGCTGACGCGCCGAGCGCAGCAGCGTTTCGCAGCCGACGTGCTGCATCTCAGGCAGGTTGGAAACCAGCAGTGTCGGCAGCATCGATTTGTCCGATATTGCAATGTCAAAACTATGAATTAGCTATAACGCTCCATGCTAGCTAGCATCCAGCTCGAAGACAAGTTGCTGGGATCTGGCGATGAGCGAAGTGGAAAAGAAGGGGTTTTGCACGTTGTGCCGTTCGCGTTGCGGCACGGTTAACGTCGTCGACGGCGAGACGCTGGTCGCGGTCCGCCCGGACAGCGACCACCCCACGGGCAAGGCGATGTGCCTGAAGGGCAAGGCTGCCCCGGAACTGGTGCACAGCGCCGATCGGGTTCTGTACCCCATGCGCAGGACCAATCCGAAAGGGACGGACGATCCGGGCTGGGTGCGCATTTCCTGGGACGAGGCGCTCGATGAGATCGCCGCGCGCCTGCTGCGCACGCGCGCCACGCGCGGCGCCGAGTCCGTCGCGTTCGCGGTGACGACGCCCAGCGGCACGCCGCTGTCGGACAGCATCGACTGGATCGAGCGCTTTGTCCGCCTCTATGGCAGCCCGAACATCTGCTACGCCACCGAGATCTGCAACTGGCACAAGGACTTCGCGCACGCCTTCACCTTCGGCTGCGGCATGCCGACGGCGGACTACCGCAATGCCGAACTGATCTTGCTGTGGGGCCACAACCCGACCAATACGTGGCTGTCGCAGGCAGAGGCGATCGGCGCCGGGCGGGCACGCGGCGCCCGGCTCATCGTGGTGGACCCGCGACAGACGGCCTTGGCGGACGACGCCGACCAGTGGCTGCGCGTCAAGCCCGGCAGCGATGCCGCGCTGGCCATGGCGCTGGCCAACGTGCTGATCGAGGCCAACGCGTTCGATATCGATTTTGTCAGGCGCTGGACCAATGGCCCGTTGCTCGTGCGCCAGGACAACGGTGCCTTCCTGCGCGGGCACGACATCGGCCTGGCCGATGCGGACAGCCTGCTGGTCTGGGACACGCGCCAGCGCATGGCGGTGCCGGCCGGCAAGGCCGTCGATGACGCGGAGCACATCGCGCTGCGCGGCACCTTTGCCATCTCGCTAAGCGGCGGCGGCGAAAGGGAATCCCTGCTGTGCCAGCCGGCCTTCGATTTGTATGCGGCGGAGTGCGCACGCTATCCGGTCGAGCGCGCGGCCGCGCTGACGTGGATCGCGGAGGGCGATATCCGGCGTGCGGCGAGCCTGATCGGCGCGGCTGGCCGCATCGCGTATCACGCCTGGTCCGGCGTCGGCCAGCATGAGAACGCCACGCAGACGGAGCGCGCCATTGCCTGCCTGTATGCGTTGACGGGCAGCTTCGACCGCCGCGGCGGCAACCGCGTCTATCGCAAGCCGCCGTTCAACGCGGTAAGCCGGTTTGACCTGCTGAGCCCGGATCAGGCGCGCAAGGCGCTGGGGCTGGATTCGCGTCCGCTCGGTCCGCCGGCGCAAGGCTGGGTCACGGCACCGGACCTCTACCGCGCGATCACGGACAAGGCCCCTTATGCGGTTACGTCGCTGATTGCGTTCGGGACCAATGTGCTGTTGTCGCAGCCCGATGTTGCCAACGGAGAGCAGGCCCTGCGCGAACTGGAGTTCTACGTGCATTGCGACCTGTTCGAGAACCCGAGCGCCAGGTACGCGGACATCCTGCTGCCGGTGAACACACCCTGGGAACGCGAAGGCCTGCGAATCGGCTTCGAGGTGTCCGCCGTGGCCGAGCAGCTCGTGCAGTTGCGCCAGCGCATGGTCGCGCCGCGCGGCGAAACCCGCTCTGACAACGACATCGTGTTCGCACTGGCCGCGCGCATGGGGCTCGGCGAGGCCTTCTTCGGCGGCAGCCTCGAAGCCGGCTGGAACCACATGCTGGCGCCGATGGGGCTGACCGTGGCGGGGCTGCGTGACGCCCCGGAAGGGATTCGCGTGCCGGTCGAGGACGTGGAGATGAAGTACGCCGCCGGCACCGACGATCGGCCTTTCAATACGCCGACCGGGCTGGTCGAGCTCTACTCCGAGCGCCTGCTCCGGCATGGCTACCCGCCGCTGCCCGGCCTGCCGGAATCGGCACGGAACGATGCAGCACAGGCGAGCGGATCGTTTCCCTATCTGATGACGTCGGCGAAGAACGGCTACTACTGCCACAGCCAGCAGCGCGCCGTGGCGTCCTTGCGTCGCAAGGCATTGCTGCCGCAGCTCGATATTTCCGGCGAGATTGCCGCGGCCAGGAGTATCCGCACGGGAGATCCCGTCCGGGTGTCGACGCCGGCCGGCAGCGCGCGATTTACCGCGCGCGTCCAGCCGGGGCTGCATCCCGCCGTGTTGGTTGGCGAGTATGGATGGTGGCAAGGGTGCGATGCCATGGGTCAGCAGCCCACCGCCGCGCTTGGCACGGACAGCGCGAACTTCAACGCGCTGATCGATGCAACCCGCCAGGATCCGGTCAGCGGCTCCTCGCCGCTGCGATCCTGCCGCTGCAACGTGGAACGCGACGCTGCGTTCGATATAAGGCGCAGGCGCTGGGAGGGATATCGCCCGTTTCGCATCGTCGCGCTGCGCAAGGAAGCCGATGATGTAACCGCGGTACACATGGCGCCTGCCGACGGTGGCCGACTGCCGGACTACCTGCCAGGCCAGCACGCAACCATCAGGTTCTTTGTCGGCACCGGCAAGCTGGAGGCGGTCCGCTCCTATTCGCTGACCGGACCCGCGGCCGTCACGGACCGCCGCAACTATGCGATCGCCGTGCGGCACGCGAGGACCCGGCTCGCCAGCGGCGAGGTGGTATCCGGCGTCGCCTCGTCCTTCATCAACACGCAACTGGCGGTCGGCGACACCATCGAGTTGCGCGCGCCCGCTGGCACATTCGTCATGCCGACGCGTACGGCAAGACCGCTGGTCCTGCTGGCCGGCGGCATCGGCATCACGCCATTCATCAGCCTGCTGGAATCGCTCGTCGATCAACAGGAGCCGCCCCGAATACTGCTGCTGTATGCGAACCAGAACGGCACCACGCATGCCTTCAGGGACCGGCTGCGCGAACTAAAAGGACTGATCCCTGCGCTCACGGTGATCAATTTCTATGACGCTCCCGCGGATGGCGACATCCTCGGCAGCGACTTCCAGGTGCAAGGGCGCGTCTCTGCGGCGGCCGTGCCGGATGCGCTGCTGGCCTCGCGCCCGCTGGTCTACATGTGCGGGCCTGACGCCATGATGAAGGCGTTTGCCGCCGGGCTGGCCGCGAGGGGCCTGCCGCGCTTCGATATCCAGAAGGAGATCTTCCGCTCGCCGGCGGCGCCGCGGATCGAGGCCGGTCAGGCCTTCCAGGTACGGTTCCGCAGGTCTGACATCACTCTTTCGTGGCGCCCCGAACATGGTCCCCTGCTCGGCTTCGCCGAAGCACTGGGCATTCGGCTGCCTAGCGGCTGCCGCGTCGGCCAGTGCGAGAGCTGTGCCGTCCGGGTCGTATCCGGGACCGTACACCACTTGCATGGCGAGGCGCCCGATGACCCCGGCGTATGCCTGGCGTGCCAGGCGGTGCCTGCAAGCGACCTTGTCATTGACGCATGAATCGCCATACCCATTCCTCTGAAGAGCTATCTCCATGCTGAACATCGACGCGCCCACCACGCGGGCGTCCCTGCCGTTCGACCGCCTTGTCACAGTCCTGAAGGACGCCTTCGCGTCTGGTTGCGAGGTGCCGCTGCGGCACAACCATATGGTCACCGTTGCGCCGGGCGAGCCGGGCACGCTGTTGCTGATGCCGGCGTGGAATGCGGCGAGCGGATACATGGGTGTGAAGACCGTGTGCGTTTATCCCGGTAACCACCGGCGCAAGCTGCCGGGACTTTACTCCACCTACATCCTGTACCGTGCGGAGACAGGCAAGCCGCTGGCGTTGATCGACGGCAATGAAATTACTTCCCGGCGGACAGCCGCGGCGTCGGCGCTCGCTGCCTGCTTCCTGAGCCGCAAAGATGCCACTTCGATGCTGGTGCTGGGCGCCGGCCGCGTGGCCAGCCTGCTTCCCTATGCCTATCGCACCGTGCGCCCAATCCGGCGCGTCGGCGTGTGGGATATCAACGCGGACCAGGCCCATCGGCTGGCTGCACACCTGTGCGCCGATGGCTTCGATGCCCATGTGGTCGACCGGCTCGATGCCGAAACCTGTGCGGTCGATATCGTCAGCGCGGCAACGCTGTCCGCCGAGCCGCTGATCCGGAGGGAATATCTCCGCCCCGGCACCCACGTCGACCTGATCGGTGGCTTCACGCCTGCCATGCGGGAGGCCGATGACGCGTGCTTCGACGGCACCTCGGTGTTTGTCGATACGGACGAAGCCGTTTGCAAGGCCGGCGACCTGCTGTCTCCCATCGCCAACGGCGTGATCGCCCGCGAAGACATCCGCAGCGACCTGGCCGGCCTGTGCCGGGCCGGGCATGCGGGCCGGTGCTCGGCGCAGGAGATTACGGTGTTCAAGGCGGTGGGGACCGCGCTGGAAGACCTGGCCGCGGCCGCCATGTGTTTTGAGGCCGTAGCGAACCATTAGAACGATGAAGGAAACTGCCAAGGAGATCAGCATGAAAGAGACGACAAGCATGGAATTCGCGGATGCCGGGAAGCGACAGCAAGGCGGGCTGGAACGCCTGGCGATACGGATGACCGACTGGTCCGAGCGGTGGTTCCCGGACTCGTATGTGTTCGCGGCCATCGCCGTCGTGGTGGTGGCGTTGGGCGCCATGACGGTGGGCGCGCCAGCGCCGGCCGTGGCGAAGGCCTTTGGCGACGGCTTCTGGAGCCTGATCCCTTTCACCATGCAGATGGCCGTGGGCGCAATCGCCGGCTACGTGGTGGCGGTGTCGCCGCCGGCAGCCATGCTGATCGACCGCCTCGCAGCCTTGCCGCGCACAGCGCGCGGCGCCGTGGCCTTCGTGGCACTCGTGAGCCTGTCGACGTCGCTGCTCAACTGGGCGATCAGCCTGATCTTCAGTGGCTTGCTGGTACGCGCCGTCGCCAGGCGCCGCGGCTTGCGTGTCGACTACAGGGCAGCCAGCGCGGCAGCCTACCTCGGATTGGGGGCAACCTGGGCACTGGGGCTCAGTTCCTCCGCCGCGCAACTACAGGCCAATCCCGCCAGCCTGCCCAAATCGTTGCTGGATATCACCGGGGTCATCCCGTTCTCCGATACGATCTTTCTTTGGCAATCAATGGCGATGACCGCCGTGCTGATCGTCGTGTCCCTGGCGGTGGCGTACTTCTCGGCCCCTACCGAGGCGCGTGCCCGCACGGCGGCCGATATGGGGGTTGACCTGAACGACACCGCTGACGTTGTCGCGCGGCCATCCCGGCCGGGCGAATGGCTGGAGTACAGTCCGATCCTGACGTTGGCTCTGGTCGCCATGGGCGCGAGCTGGCTTTACCAGGAGTTTTCCGCCAAAAATCCGATTGTTGCCATCTCCAATCTGAATACCTACAACTTCCTGTTCCTGCTGCTCGGCATGCTGCTGAACTGGCGCCCGAAGCGCTTTCTCCGCGCCGTAGCGAAGTCAGTGCCATCCACGGCTGGCGTTCTGATTCAGTTCCCGCTGTACGGCGGCATCGCCTATATCCTGACGAAGCCAACGGGCGTCGACGGCGCCACGCTCTCGCACCATCTGGCGTCGGTCTTTGTTTCGATGGCGACCACCGAGTCGTTCTCGGCGGTCATGGGCGTGTACTCCGCCGTGCTTGGCTTCTTCGTGCCGTCCGGCGGCGGCAAGTGGATCATCGAGGCACCTTACGTGATGCAGGCCGCCAACGAGCTGAAGGTCCACCTTGGGTGGGCAGTGCAGGTCTACAACGCCGCTGAAGCTCTGCCGAACCTGATCAATCCTTTTTGGATGCTGCCATTGCTCGGTGTGCTCGGCATCCGGGCCAAGGACGTGGTCGGCTTCACCTTCACCCAGTTGCTGGTGCATACGCCGCTGGTTCTGTTCATGCTATGGGCTTTCGCCGCGACGCTTTCCTACAATCCTCCGGTGATGCCCTGAGGGCGCTCGGAATTGGCGATTGCCGTGTATGCGCGTGGGGATACCACTTCCACAGATCAGCGATAAGCATTCGATCGCCATTTCCAGGGAGGCCCGCTCGGCGAAGGCAGCTAGCGGCCACGAGCGGTCCTCGGCCCCCAATCGCGCTCGGGCAATTGAATGTCCGCTCCACTCCTGGCAACGGACCACTCAGTTCAGCGTCGTGTCGCGCGGTCTCGCTGAACTGGCACGCGCACATTCGGGTGGCAACCGCGCAAGATGTCCTCCCGCTGCGTGGCTATCACGACGAAACGTCTGGATGGGCTGGCACCGTGAATTGGAAGACCGCGCCACGGGGCACGTTCGCGCTGGCCCACAACCGGCCGCCGTGTGCTTCGATGATCGAACGGCAGATGGACAGCCCCATCCCCAGGCCGGTTGACTTGGTCGTGTAGAAGGGGGCGAAAACGCGCTCGGCGATATCCGGCGCAAGTCCCGGCCCCGAATCGCTCACCGCCACGAGCACGCCGCCCTCCTCCGCTTGCCCGGTACAGATCACCAGTTCCCGCACACCGTCGCTGACACCGCTGGTAGCCTCCATCGCGTTGATAAGCAGGTTGAGAAGGACTTGCTGCAACTGGACGCGGTCTCCCTGAATCACCGGCAATTCGTCCGCCAGCTGTGTCTGCACCGAGGCCTCGTGCTTCCTTGCTTCGCCGCGGGTGAGCTCGATCACCTCGCGGATTGCCTTGTTGAGGTCCAGCGGTTCCTTCCGCGGCGGCGCCTTCTTGACCAGTTCACGGATGCGGCCGACCACGGCACCCGCTCGGATGCCGTCGTCGATGATACGGCCGAGCACCTGCCGAACCTCCTCCACGTCAGGCGGATTGGCGCCAAGCCACCGCAGCGCGGCCTCGGCGTTGGTGACCGTTGCGGCGATCGGCTGGTTGACTTCGTGAGCGATCGAGGCCGTGAGCTGGCCCATCGCGGCGACGCGGTTCGCATGCGCAAGTTCCGTCTGTACCTCGCGATAGCGCCGCTCGCTCTCGCGGACCTTCTCCTCCGCCTGCTTGATCTCGATGATGTTGTCGTCGGCGAGGCGCCGGATCTTCGCTTCGCGTTCGGCGACATCGCGGTACAGGCGGGCATTCTCCAGCGAGACCGCGGCCTGCGAGGCCACCAGCTTCAGCACGGCGATCCGCGCCGGGCTGAACACGCGGGCAGTCAGGTTGTTTTCAAGGTAGAGCGCGCCGGTGAGCCTCGCCTGGTTCATCAGGGGCAGGCAGAGGATGGAGCGGGCGCGATGCTGCCGGATGTACGGGTCTGCGGCAAACGAAGGCTCGGCCGCGGCATCGTCCAGAAAGCTGCTCTCGCGGGTGCGCAGGACATGGTAGAGGATCGACTCCGGCAGCATCGCCGCGTTCACCGGCACGTCGCGCAGCTGCATCCGGGTCGCGTCGCCGCCAGTCGTCGCTTCGGCCGCCACCCGTGGGTCGCCGCCGTCCGACAGAATCAGCAGCCCCCGTTCGGCGCCGGCCTGTTCAATGGCGGTACGCATGATCATGTCGATCAGCTTGTCCAGCACGATGTCGCCCGAGGCGGCCTGCGACACCTTGATCACCGTCGCCAGGTCGAGGTGTTCGACCGGCGCTGCGATCGTGCTGGTCGGGTCGAGTGCGGGCTCCTCGGTCCTCAGGTACGGCGACGTCCGCTCGAGTTGCCACACCTTCCCATCGGCGCCCCAGCGCAGGTAGCCGTAGCGGGCGTCCTGCAGATACACACGCGCGATCTTGTCGAGACCGCGCGCAGCGTAAAAGCGCGACGCGAGTTCGTTGGCGAGCGCCTCGGTGTGGACAAAGCCGCTTTCCTGCGACAGGCGAATCGCCTGCTCGTAAAGCTGCTCCGCATCCCCGGCACGGCCTTCGATCCGTGCGATCTCGGCAGCGACCAGCGCGGTGCGGCTGCCGAAGTTCTCGGGGCAATTCTCCGTCCATGCCTGCAGTTGCGTGTGATGCGCAGCCATCGCATCCAGGTGCTGCGGCCACTCGCCGGCCGGGGCGGTGTCGCACAGCGCGGCATGGGTCAGCGCGGCGAAGAAGTGGTACTCGGCTTCCTCAAAGAACGACGTTGAGGTCCAGAGCAGCTTCTGCGCATTCGACGCGGCCTCCATGGCAACCGCATAGTCGCCGGCAAGATAGCGCGCCTGCAATTTCCTGACCCAGTACCAACACGCGCCGATCGCCAGGCCCGGGTTGCTGGACAGATGCGCTTCGGTGCGACGCTCGTCGAACCGATCGTCGTCAAAGCAGCCGAATTTCCGCGAGAAGCCGCGCAGCATGCGGACCAGCGCAAGTTGCGTGTCGATAAAGTCAACCACCATTCCGAAGCGCATCTTCTCGGCGTACGCCAGGCCGCGCTCGGCTTCGGCCTGTACCTCATGCAGCGTCTCGCCGGCAAAGAGCAGGTCCGAGATGAGGCTGTTGCCGCAGTATGCGCCATACGGAAGGTCGCCGATCCGGTTCGCGGCGGCGAAAGCGCGACGCAGCAGATCGCGGCATGTCCGCACGGGTTTCATCCAGCGCACAACAAAGTTCGAGAAGAACAGAAACGTCCCTGCCTCGAAGCGCCTGAGCCCGCGCCGATCGACGAGTTCGCAGCCGACCCGGCCGAACCGGTATCCGGCCTGGTAATCGCCGAAGCGCTGTCCGGCGACCCTGCCGACATTGGCATAGAGCACGCATGAGGCATCGCAGTTACCCCGCTCTATACTGAAACTGACGGCCTTGCAGATCGTCATGTCTGTCAGGTTCGCATCCGTCTGCACTGCGGGGGCGAAGAGCTTGCTCAGCGCCTCGACGGTTCCAAGGGAGGCCGCGTCCTCCATCAGCGGCAAGTCGACGAGTTCCTCGATTGTCCGGCCCGCAAGCAGCGACCAGATGCGATCGTATTCGCGCCGCACCTCTTCGTCGTTCGGATGGGGAGACCACTCGATGCCGACATGCCGGAGGAAGGCGAGGCAAACATCGACCGCGCGGCCACCCTGGTCGAGGACCAGGCAGACATCCAGTTGCAGGCACGCCACGAGGGAGCGTTCGACCGTTGTCGTCGCGCGGTTGGATAGCTTGGCCAGTCGCTCGTCTGCGGCCGCCACCTGCCCGGTCAGGAATTCGCATTCGGCACGGCCCAGCTCCAGCGCAAAGATCTGCCCATGCCGACGCTCCCAGCAATCGTCGCTCATGAGCTCCGCGCCCTTGGCGAGATAGGTGAGCGCCGAGGCGTAGGCTGTCGATGCCTTGGCGCGCCTGCCGGCCACCAGGTTGGACTCGGCCAGTTGCTCCCGTTCGTCCTGGTCAGTGATCAGCGCTGCGCCGCGATTGAGCTGACCCACTATCTCGAAGATCGCCTCCTCTCGCTTTTCCGGTGGCGTCTGCGCGGCCAGCAGCCGCCCGATCCGCAGATGGGCCCCGGCGCGCGAGTCTACGGGGATCAGCGAATAGGCGGCTTCATGGACCCGGTCGTGAACAAACGCGTAGGCGCCCTCCAGCTTCTCGACCAGTTCCTGGCGGATCCCCTCCCATAACGCCGCGTGGACCTCGGCCTCCGGCATGCCGAGGACGGCCGACAATGCCGAGATCCCGGCGACGTTTCCGAGACAGGCCAGTTGCTGCAAGGCCTGCTGCGTCTCGGCCGGCAGGCGGGTCAGCTTGCCGACCAGCAGGTCCACGACGTTGTCGGTGTACCCCTTGGCATGGATGCGATCGGGCTCCCAGCACCAACGCCCCGCGTCATGATCGAAGGTGAGCAGGTCTTCATCGACGAGTGCGTGCAGGAACTGGATCACGAAGAACGGATTGCCGGCGGTCTTGTCATGCACCAACTGGGCCAGCAGCGCGATGCGCTCCGGTGCGCAGTGAAGCGCCTCCGCGATCAGCTGATTGATGTGGGCACGGGAGAGTGGCGCAAGCTTGATTTCATCGATCTTGACCCCCGCGTTCCGGATGGCCTGAAGCTTGGCCATCAGAGGATGTGTGACATCGACCTCGTTGTCGCGGTAGGCGCCGATCAGCATCAGGTGCCGCAGTTCCGAGCCGGCCAGCAGATCCTCGAGCAGGTCGAGCGTCGCCGCGTCGAGCCACTGCAGATCGTCGAGGAAGAGCGCGAGTGGATGCTCCTCGCGCGCAAATACGCCGATGAAGCGCCGAAACACCAGCAGGAAACGGTGTTGCGCCTGTTGTGGCTCAAGCACGGGGACCGGTGGGGGCTCGCCTATGATGAGCTTCAGCTCAGGAATCAGGTCAGTCATAAGCCGGGCATTGGCTTCCAGCGCCTCCTGCAACGCGTCGCGCCAGCTCGCCAGTTCCGCGTCGCGCTTGCCGAGAAGTGTCTGCACCAGGCCTTGAAACGCCTGCACCAGCGTCGAATAGGGAATGTCGCGCTTGTACTGGTCGAACTTGCCCGATGCAAAAATTCCTCGAGAGGGCACCAGCACCTTGTGCAGCTCATTGACGACCGAGGACTTGCCGATGCCGGAATAGCCGGTAACCAGGACCAGCTCCGGCTCGCTGCTCCTGACAATGCGCGTGAACGAAGCCACCAGCGTGTTGACCTCGTGCTCCCGCCCGTACAGCTTCTCCGGGATCATCAGCCGGTCGGGCATGCCATGCTCGTCGAGAGGGAAGTCATGGACATCGCGCCGGCGCTGCCAGTCGTCCAGGCAGCGCTGCAGGTCATGCTCGACACCCACGGCGGTCTGGTAGCGCTCCTCGGCCGTCTTGGCCAGCAGCTTCATCACGATGTTGGACACCACGGCAGGGACCGTCTCCAGCCGCGCCCTGGGCGGCACGGGCTTCCTCGCAATGTGGCAGTGGACCCACTCCATGGGGTCGGTGGCCGCAAACGGCAGCGCGCCCGTGAGCATTTCGTAGAGCGTGACGCCGAAGGCATAGAGGTCGCTGCGCGAGTCGATCGAGCGGTTCATGCGGCCGGTCTGCTCGGGCGCCATGTAGGCAAGCGTGCCGGCGATGGTCTCGGGTGGTTCGGGCGCCTGCCGCTCGCGCGGCAGCCGCGAGGCCAGGCCGAAGCCGGTGAACCGTACCTGCCCGTCGGCGCAATTTACAAGGATATGGGTGGGCTTGAGATCCTTGTGGACGAGGCCGCGCTGGTGGAGCTTGACCAGCGCCGCGGCGATCCCGACCGCGAGCCGCAGGAATTCCCCGGTTTCCATGGGCACCCCGAGCAGCCAAGCAAGCGGTTCGCCACAGGGGTCCTCGAGCACCAGCAAGAGCCGGCCGCCCTCGCGCACCAGTTCCAGGGGCCGCAACGCCCACGAGCCATCGAGGTCATCCTTCAGGCTGAATTCGTGGGCCAGACGGTCAAAACTGTCGGGCGGGGGGTGCTCCGCGGCAGGCCGTGCAAGCAGGACGTCATGGTCGCCCCTCCCGCCAGCGCGCACCCCTCGACAGAAGACGCGCTCGCCGTCCTCCCACAAGACTTGAAGGCTTGGGCTGTTACCCGTTGGCACTGAAACCATGTGAAGGGCTCATCTTGCATTCTGCTCTAGGCTGCTGCGCTTCGCAGGATAAGAGGAGGCTACATTCATTCGCCACGCCCGGGCAGATGCGCTACACCATGCCGTTTCCGCGGCACGACGCTGCAGCACCAACTTAGAATACACCTCGGCGATCGCGGTGCGATTGGATTGGGCTGGCGCATCCGCGATGAGAGGGCAGCACACGCCACGCTAGCCGTGTCGGCACGGGCCGGGCGCGCCACCAAAGCCGCACCCGAAGAGACGGTTGGATCAAGTTACCGCGAGCTGCTGCGTCGAATCCCACGCGCGCCGAGTCCCGCCCACGGCAAGAATTCAGCGAGCCGGTACGGTAGCCAGCGCCTCGTGTGGCGTTGCCGTACGTTGCGGGGTCTGCGAGACCGTGCAGGATCAGACCCGCATCGAAGAGATCGCCGAGGACGCGTTCGGCGTCTGGGACATCGAGGACAGTACCCGGGTGGAGCGCGTTGCCTTCCCTCTTGCCTTCAATGATGAGACGCCATTTCGCTGAGCAAAATCAGACACGTCAAACACGTACCGGCGGCTTCGGCCGATCAAGAGCCGGAGCGACAGTGGAGGCGGATGACCGCTGGATTCGGATAGCCGCCATCGAGTTGTGGAAGACTCGACCGGCGTAGAAGGGTCGGCTCCTGTCGGCCTGCCTCCGCGTACCCGAGGCAGGCGTCGATCAGGCGCTTGCCGGCCAGTTTCGGCCGTTTCCCGGGGCGGTGGCGCGGACAGTTGAGCGTCAGCTCCATACCAAGCACCGGACGCCCGCCGCCTCAATACCCCGTCGCGTTGTCGGCCATGCCAGCCCCACCAGGATACGGGGTCGATTGGCCGAAGGTGGCCATGACCTTCAGCCTTCCACAATATCAAGCACACCATATAAAGAACGGGATTTCAGTGAGTTCGGCGGACTTCGCGTAAACTGCGCCAGATCCCCGTCAGCTTGTGGCGGCGGTCGAAGCTCCCGTCATGCGAGGAGGGCGTCACGCATGGATGCAGTGCCTTTGCCGGATATCAGCGCCATCGGCCCGCGCGCTAACGCGCCCCTGCCCGACCTGCGCCGTGTGCCCATCCATCCCGATCACTGGTATCCATTGGCCTGGTCAAATGAGGTCAAGCGAGGCAAAGCCCGCGGGGTGCATTTTGCCGGCGATCCGATCGTGCTGGTGCGTACCGAGTCCGGTAGGCTCTTCGCACTGGAAGATCGTTGCGCACACCGGCAGGTGCCGCTGCACGCGGGCGTGGTGGAAGGCGAGTCCATCCGCTGCGGCTATCACGGCTGGACTTATGAGTGCACCGGCCGCTGCGTCGATGTGCCATACCTCGGGCGTGAGCGCCTGCCCAACGGCGTGCGTGCCTATCCCTGCCGCGAGGTGCACGGCCTGATCTTTGTCTTTCCTGGCGATGTGGCGATTGCCAAAGAGCGGCCGCTGCCCGCTCTGCCATCGGTGGCAGACAAGGCGTACAACACGCGTCGCTTTGGCCGCGAGGTCAAGTGCCACTACTCCTTCATGCACGAGAACCTGATGGACATGAACCACCAGTTCCTACACCGGCGGCAGATGGGGCAGATGCGTGCGCGCTCGCTAGGCCGCCGTCGCGGCGAGGACTGGGTGGAAGTGGACTACACGTTCGCGCGCATGGAAGGCAAGCAGCCTGTGGGCGAGGCCTTGGTGTTTGGCGCCAGCAAGAAGAACGGCGATCGGGACAAGGACGTTATGACGGTGCGCACCGGATATCCGTACCAGACCCTCCAGATCCACTCGGGCGACGGCACGTTAGTGATGGACCTGTGGATCGTCTACGTGCCGCTGGATGCGGCGCAGCGCACCAACCGGACGTTTGGCCTGCTTTCCATCCGCAAGCCCGGCATTCCGTTTGCACTGGACCTGGCATGGCCGCTGCTGGTCTGGTTCACAGAACGCATCTTCAAGGAGGACCGCTGGATCGTCGAGCGCGAGCAAGAGGCCCACGACAAGCAGGGGGGCGACTGGAACCACGAGGTATTTCCGGTCATCAACGAGTTGCGAGACCTGCTGCGCAACTGCGGCGGCCGCGCCGTGACCCCGATCCGCGAGGTGGGCGACACGACACGGCCTGACGGCGAGGCCAACGGGGACTAGGGTGTCGAGATGGCGGTTGGATTCTAAGCGGTCACGGTAAAGACGGCGCGCACATCCGCGGGAATCCGTTGAAGGCTGCCTGCCTCAAGCTTCAGCAGAGCAGTTGCGGTGTAAGTCCCATCAGCCACCACGCACTCGGGACCCGTGACTTACGAGAACGCGCTTTGCACTAATGCCCGGGCCACCTCAAGATAGTCAGCCGGGCCGCTCGTCGTCCGTCGACTCCTGGAGCAAATGCCCGTACTCGTCAATTTCCTTCTGCGTTCGCACCTCGCTTTCCGCTATCTTCTCTGGCGTAACCTCACCGTCAACAAAACCGACTGATACCCGAAACACGCGCCGATCCTTGTCGACGATTCCTTGCAAGACCTTGTCGAATAGCTTTTCACCGGCTCGCATGCCTAGTGGCCGTGGCACCAGCACCTTGACCAGCAGGATTTCTTCGTCGCCGGTACCCTGCGCCACTTCAGCCAGTGCAGATCTCAGATAGCCCTTCAGTTTCAGGACACTCAGGTCACCCGGTACCGCGACGTGCGATACCCGAATCGATTTCTTGGCCATGCCTTCCAATTGAGCGTGTTGTCGACGAACCGAATATACCGCATGGTTCCATGGGTACCGATTGCTGTTGCCGAACCCCGGAAAATGTGCCGGTTCGTGAACAATGCGGCGGCAGCTAGCAAGCTCGCTCACACACCGCAGTGTTTGCAAGCGACGGCAGAGCCTATCCTCGTCAAGGGTCCCTCGTTTGCATCGCCCTCGCCTCCGACCACTCGGCCACGATAACCGCGAGGAGCGGCGGGCAGGGACGCGGCTGGACCCGGCACTGGAGGGACGTGACATGTCTGACACCGGGGTAACGCGCCATGCCGGCGAGGCCAAGGGTGCCGTGAAGCTCATCACGCTTGCATTGCAGGGCGGCGGTTCCCATGGCGCCTTTGCATGGGGCGTGCTTGACCGTCTGCTCGAAGACGAACGGCTTGCCATCGAAGGCGTGAGCGCCACCAGTGCCGGCGCCATGAATGCAGCAGTACTCGCCTACGGCTTGCTTAAGGGTGGGCCGCCTGGCGCTCGCGCCGCACTGCACAATTTCTGGCAAGACGTTTCCGGCACCGCTCGGCTCTACAGCCCATTCCGCAAATTGCCATGGGAGGTCTGGATGCGTAGCGGCTATGGGCTCGACAGCTCGCCGATGTACCTGATGACGGACCTGCTGCTGCGCCTGTTCTCCCCCTACCAGTTCAATCCATTCAACTTCAACCCGCTGCGCGACGTTCTTGCCCACCACGTCGATTTCGATGCCCTGCGCCGGGATTGCCCGATCCAGCTCTACCTGTGCGCAACCAATGTCGAGACCGGCAAGGTGCGCCTGTTCTCGCGCGAGGAAATCTGCCTGAAGGCAGTGCTGGCCTCGGCCTGCCTGCCGTCCCTGTTCCAGGCCGTGGAGATCGACGGCCAGCACTACTGGGACGGCGGCTATGTCGGCAACCCCGCAATCTTCCCGCTTATCTATCACTGCAGCACGCGGGATGTGGTGATCGTTCATATCAACCCCATCATTCGCACGGGCGTGCCGAAGACCGCCGCGGAGATTCTCAATCGCATCAACGAAGTCAGCTTCAATTCTTCGTTGATCCGCGAGCTTCGTGCGATCAGCTTCGTCACCGCCCTGATCCAGGATGGCAAGATAGACCGGGCCGAGATGAAGGAAATGCTGATCCACGCCATCCGCTCGGACCAGACCATGACGGCGCTCGGCGTGTCCAGCAAGCTCAATGCGGACTGGGACTTTCTTTGCCACCTGCGTGACCAGGGGCGTAATGAGGCCGGGCATTGGCTGGCGCAGAACTACAGCGCAATCGGCGAACGCTGCAGCGTCGACTTGCGCAAGGAATTCCTTTGACGAACTCGCAAGGTGAGAACATGAGCTCGCAAGCAACAACGATTCGTCTGGCCGTCCACTCGCGCGAGAACGGCAAACTGGTCTCGGCACGCGAAGCGGTGCGCCTGATCCGCGACGGCGATACCGTGGCGACCGGCGGCTTCGTCGGCATCGGTTTCGCGGAAGAAATTGCCATCGCCATCGAGGAGCTCTGCCTTGCGCAGGAAAACGAGGCGCCAGTCAGCCTGACAAAGCCCCGCAACCTGACGCTGGTCTACGCCGCAGGGCAGGGAGACGGCAAGGAACGGGGCCTGAACCATCTCGCGCTGCCAGGCTTGGTGAAGCGGGTAATCGGTGGACACTGGGGCCTGGTGCCGAAGCTCCAGCAGCTCGCGGTAGGCAACCAGATCGAAGCCTACAACCTGCCGCAGGGCGTGATCACCCATCTGTTCCGCGATATCGCGGCCGGAAAGCCTGGCCACCTCTCGCGCGTCGGACTAGGCACCTTCGTCGATCCGCGCTTTGGCGGCGGCAAGCTGAACGAGCGTACCACCGAGGATCTGGTCGAGCTGATGCGCATCGGGGATCAGGAGTATCTGTTCTACAAGGCCTTCCCGATCCACGTCGCCATCGTGCGCGGCACCACCGCCGATCCGGACGGCAATATCACCATGGAGCGCGAAGCCCTGACGCTGGAAGCCCTGGCGATCGCCATGGCTGCGCACAACTGCGGCGGCCTGGTGATCGTCCAGGTGGAGCGCATCGCCGAACGGGGCTCGCTCAATCCGCGCCAGGTGAAGATTCCGGGCGTGCTGGTGGACTGCGTGGTGCTGGCCCGCCCCGAAAACCACCAGCAGACCTTTTCCACCCCATACAACCCGGCCTTCTCCGGCGAAGTCCGCGTGCCTGTGAGCAGCGTGGCGCCGATGCCAATGAGCGAGCGCAAGATCATCGCCCGGCGTGCGGCCATGGAACTCAAGCCGAACAGCGTGGTGAATCTCGGCATCGGCATGCCGGAAGGTGTCGCCAGCATCGCCAACGAGGAACGGATCCTCGACCTTCTGACGCTCACCGCCGAGCCAGGCGTGATCGGCGGCATCCCTGCCGGCGGGTTGAACTTCGGCGCGGCGACCAATCCGGACGCGATCATCGACCAGCCCTATCAGTTCGACTTCTACGACGGCGGCGGGCTCGATCTCGCCTTCCTCGGGCTGGCGCAGGCCGATTCCATGGGCAACCTGAACGTATCCCGGTTCGGGCCGCGCCTGGCTGGCGCCGGGGGCTTTATCAACATCAGCCAGAACGCCAGGAAGGTCGTGTTCGTCGGCACCTTCATGGCGGGCGGCAGCGAGATCGCGATTGCCGACGGCAAGCTCCAGATCCACCGCGATGGCAGCGCCAGGAAGTTCGTCCAGGAAGTGGAGCACCGCACGTTTTCCGGCCCGCACGCGGCCGCGGCCAACAAGCCGGTCCTGTATATCACCGAGCGGTGCGTGTTCGAGTTGAGCGCGCAAGGCCTGGAACTCATCGAGATTGCGCCCGGCGTCGATCTGGAACGCGATATTCTCGCCAAGATGGACTTCGCGCCGATCGTGCGCTCGCCAGCCCTGATGGATGCGCGGATCTTCAGCCCTGAGCCGATGGGACTGCGCGCGGACGTGTTGCGCCTGCCACTGGAAGCACGCGTCAACTACGACGAAGAGAAGAACATCCTGTTCCTGAATTTCGAACAGCTCGAGGTGAAGCGCCCGGAGGACATCGCGGCGATCCGCGCGCAGGTATGCCGCGTCTGCGAACCGCTGGGTCATAAGGTTTATACCGTGGTCAACTACGAAGGCTTCGTTCTTGACCGCAGCGTGGAGGATGCCTATGTCGAAATGATCGAGGAAATGGTGCAGCGCTTCTATATCGGCGTGACCCGCTTCACCACAAGCGGCTTCATGCGTGCCAAGCTCGGTGACACCCTCGCCCGGCGCGGGCTTGCTCCCTATATCTATGAGACCGAGGCAGAGGCAGAGGCATCCTTGCACGACCAACCGGAAAGCCACTGATGCGCACAAAGCAGGAGATGCAAGCAAGAGCTGCAGCGGCCCTCAACAGATTTGCCTCGGTCGCCGTCAGGCAATGCCATGGTTCACCTGGCGACTGCGCAACCTGAAGAACTTATCGCAATCCCGCGTTTGACAAATAGCCAACCAGTCGTCTATTATCACTTCACCCCCTTACTAACTGTTTTGACATGCCCAGGCCCGCCAACCCCGAGATCCGCAACCGACTGCTCATCGACGGCGGTCATGTGATTCACAGGTCCGGTTTCAATGGGTCGGGCGTGCAGGATATCGTGGCGGCCGCAGAGGTTCCCAAGGGATCCTTCTACAGCTACTTCGACAGCAAGGAGGCCTTTGCCGCCGAAGTACTCGAAGGCTATTGGGAGTCAATTGAACAACGCCACGGCAGAGTGATGTACGACGCGCCCCTCACGCCGTTGGCCAGGATCGAAAAGTTGTTCGAGTTGATGGTGGCGGACCACGCGGCACAAGATTTCAGGATCGGGTGCCTTGTAGGCAACCTTTCCCTCGAAGTGTCCAATACCAGCGGTGTTGTCCGAACGGCTCTGGAGCGTATTCTGGCGCGCTGGGAAGGCATGATCACAGCCAGCCTTGATGAGGCCAAAGTGCGCCAGGAGCTGCCGGCGGACTGTGATACCGCGCAGCTCGCATCCGTCATCATCGAGGCTTGGGAGGGGGCGGTCCTGCGCAGCAAGGTTGAGCGCAATGGCGAGGCCTGCCGACGCTTTCAGCAAGTCACGCTAAAGCGGTTGTTGTACTGAATTTTTTTACGGTTTTAAAAAGCCGACTGGTCGCCTATTTATACCGAATTCATTGTGAAGCTGATCGTCTACCCCGGTGCGCCGCATGGGCTCACCGACACGCACAAGTACAGGTTCAAACGCCGACCTGTTGGCATTCATTCGTAGTTGAAACGACGCCGCATCTGCCGGACCCTGCGAAAGCGCCGGCAGACTGGGCTCACCATAAGAGGTACTTCCAATGTGCAACCACCACGCCCCCTATGCAGATCCTGTTGATCCGGCTCTGCCGAAGTCCAGCATTACACTGGACCTGCCCCGCACCGCGCTCGTCGTGATTGACCCGCAGATCGACTTCATGAGTCCCGAAGGCCGCAGCTGGGGCGTGGTCGGAGAAAGCGTGACGGAGCAGAACCTCGTGCCCAACCTGGTCCGTCTGTTCGAGGCCGCAAAACAGGCGGGCATCACGGTCGCCATCTCTCCTCACTATTACTTTCCCCATGATCACACGTGGAAAGTGCAGGGCCCCGCCGAAATGTTCCAGCATGCCATCGGCATGTTCGACCGTCCTGGCGCGCTGAACCTGGACGGATTCCGTGACTCGGGCGCGGACTTCATGCCGGAGCTCAAGCCGTATATCGAGGATGGCAAGACCATCATCTGCTCCACGCACAAGCTGTACGGCCCGCAGGCTAACGATCTTGTCCTGCAATTGCGCAAGCAGCGCGTCGACCAGGTGATCCTTGCGGGCATGGCCGCCAATTTGTGCGTCGAATCACATCTGCGGGATCTGCTGGAGCAAGGTTTCGAGGTTGCTGTCGTGCGCGACGCCGTAGCAGGGCCGAAGCTACCGGAAGGCGACGGGTATCACGCGGCGCTGGTCAACTTCCGCTTCATCGCAAACGCGCTGTGGGATACCAACGAAACCGTGCAGCGGTTGGCAGGAAAGGTTGGAGCAGCCGAATAGCGCCTGTCATGCGCCAGGGGCGACAGTCCCTTGGCGCGGCAATGGCGGGGTGCATGAATGTCCGGTTCAAAGAATGCATAGGGGCGACTCACATGCCTAAGATTCCTTCGCGCTACAGCTATTTCGCCTATGGCGTTATCCAGGCCGGATTGACCTGCTCCATCGCTGCTGCCATCGCAAGCATTCCATTTGCAGACGAAGGCCTGTTCTTCCAGCACTGGCTAAGGTCCTGGAGCGTTTCCTGGCTGACCATGCTGCCGGTTGTCGTGTCGGCCACGCCCATCATTCGCCGCCTGGTCGATCGCATGACAAATCACTCTTAGGCCAAGAGCAAATTCAATCCACTCTTCCCATGACGAAACCCTGTCCAGGACTGATGGAGCGGCAACTAGATGCAAGACATTATCGACGGCGTACTGAAATTCCAGCGAGACGCCCTCCCACACCGATCAGACCTCTTCAAGCGCCTCGCTAACAGTCAGAGCCCGGGCACGTTGTTCATCGCGTGCTCGGATAGCCGGGTGGTGCCAGAACTCCTCACGCAGAGCGAACCCGGAGACCTGTTTGTCATCCGCAACGCCGGCAATATCGTGCCGGCATACGGCGCACAGCCAGGCGGGGTATCGGCCAGTGTCGAATATGCCGTCGCCGGACTGAACGTCACCGACATTGTGGTCTGCGGCCACTCCGACTGCGGCGCCATGACCGCGGTGGCCACGTGCAAATGCCTGGACCACATGCCCGCCGTGAAAGGCTGGCTTCACCACGCGGACGCCGCCAAGGCCGTCAACGAAGCGCGAGAGCACGCATCCGCGCAAGCACGCGTGAATTCCATGGTCCGCGAGAACGTCATCGCTCAGTTGGCCAACATCAAGACCCACCCCTCCGTGGCGCTCGCGCTTGAACAAGGCCGCCTGAACCTGCACGGCTGGGTCTACGACATCGAAACCGGCGCGATCGATGCCCTGGATGGCGCTACCAATACTTTCGTTTCGATCGCGGCGCATCCCGATGCATCCGCAACCTCACGCAGGCGCGAGTCGATCGGCGCCTGAATGCCCACCCCACTTCCATCCTCTCAAGGAGTCCGCATGACCCAATCCCAATTCAGCCAATCCTCCCGTCAAGCCCTGAGCGATGACATCATCGACGCCAAGATCCGCAAGGGGCTCACATTCGAGCAGATCAACGAAGGCACCGGACTGAGCCTGGCATTTGTCACGGCCGCCCTGCTCGGCCAGCATCCGCTGCCCTCCCCCGCGGCAAAGATCGTCGCCGACAAGCTGGACCTGGGCGAAGATGCCGTGCGCCAGTTGCAGACCATTCCTGTGCGCGGCAGCATTCCTGGCGGCGTGCCGACTGACCCGACCATCTACCGCTTCTACGAGATCGTGCAGATCTACGGCTCGACGCTCAAGGCCCTGGTTCACGAGCAGTTCGGCGACGGAATCATCAGCGCCATCAACTTCAAGCTCGACATCAAGAAGGTGGACGACCCCGAGGGCGGCCACCGCGCGGTGATCACCCTCGACGGCAAGTACCTGCCGACCAAGCCGTTCTAATGTCTTGATGTGGCACCTACTTGCAGGGCGCCGAAGGTGCCCCATTTTTTAGTCGACCACACGAACGTGGTCGCTATTGGATACCATCATGTCCACATTTTCCGCAGCCCTGGCCGTCGCCGCATTGATGGGATGCGCGCTCGCAATTTCTTCCGTCATCGCCAGTAACCCTTCGGTCGACAAGCCGGCTTGTGTCCATCAGCGTATTGACGAGCGGACGACCTCGCAAGCCCAGCCCTCCGATATCCACGGGACGCCGCTGAGCGTCGCCCGCCTCGATAGGCGACGTGACCCCTTGTCGGATGACGCGCGCAGCCTGGCGGCGGCAGCCGCAGACGAAACCACCGGATAGCGACTGACCAGTGCCGTCCAGTTGCCTCGGATTTCTTACTATCACGAGTTTCCCGACATGGCTATCAAGCTGCTGCATCCCCTGGCCGGCCCACGCCACGGCAACACGGTGGTACAGCGACTGGCTTGCGCTGGCGACGACGACCGATGCGTTTTTGTGCTTGAGTGTCGCTACTTCACGTCAGTGATGACACCTAGAGGCCTGCGCGTCTATCCAGGCGCAAAAAACTGGCGCCTGTCCAGCGGAGAACTTGTCGAGTTGATCGACAAAGATCTGTTTCTCATCCCTCACACCGGTGAAATGCTCATGAGAGTTGGATGATTCGAAAACGGTCGGATGACTCATCAGGCCGCGGTCAAGCACAACATGTAAGCTCGTTCCACACCGCACACGAATTGGCCTGCGTGGGGTGGTCAGGGGCAAGCCTGGGCGGGCCACCGCCTGGTTCAACCACCGCCGCCTTCTGGGGACGATTGGAAACATTCCCCGCCGAGGCCGAAGACCTGAGTCCCGCATGGCCGTGTGACTCAAACATCGTTATCGCACGCAGCGCGATGACATCTTGCATGGGCCCCGACTATGCGCGTGCGAGTTCAGTGAGATCGCGTGATGGGGACTTGACTATAACCAACCAGTCGTCTATTATTATTTCCGCTGCTCACCGACCACCGCGACTGCCAAGACGCGCGCGCTAACCTCGAGAATCCGTAACTGACGACTGCTTATCGACGATGGTCGTATGATTCACAGTGCCGTTTCAATGGGTCCGGCAGGCCATCGTGCAGCGTTTCATTCATAATACATAGACAACCAGTCATCCTATTACGACACACGACTACGTCCAATGATGCCTTGCGTTGGGCCGGGTGCTATGAATAGTTTGATCGACCAAGCCGCAAGAGCGCGGAGGCATGATGTGCGGAATTGTAGGAATCGTCGGGGCAGGACCAGTCAATCAGTTGTTGTATGACACACTCCTGTTACTACAACATCGTGGGCAAGATGCCGCTGGCATTGCGACTTCGCGGGGAAGTCAGTTTTATTTGCACAAAGCGAAGGGGCTTGTACGCGATGTGTTTCGTACCCGCGACATGCGCTCACTCTACGGGCACAGCGGAATTGGCCATACACGATATCCAACGGCAGGTTCAGCTGCGAGCGACGAGGAGTCCCAGCCGTTTTATGTAAACGCCCCTTTCGGCATTACGTTATCGCACAACGGCAACCTAACCAATACGACGCAGTTGCGCGCCGAACTTCAGTCGCTCAATCACCGACACGTCAATACGCGGTCTGACTCAGAGGTCCTGTTGAACGTCCTCGCGAGCGAGTTACAGGATGTGACCTGTGGCACAGGTATTGATAGCGACGCCGTATTCCGCGCAGTCTCCGGCGTCCATCGTCGCGTGCGTGGAGCGTACGCCGTAGTTGCGAGTATCGCCGATCAGGGGCTGCTCGCATTTCGCGACCCTAACGGTATCCGTCCCCTGTGCATTGGTTACCGTGAATTCGGGCCGACGAGGGAATGGATGATCGCTTCAGAATCCGCAGCCCTGGAAGCGAGCGGGTTCACCTTGATGCGCGACGTAGCACCCGGCGAAGGTATATTCATTGACCACGCAGGAAAATTGTCTTACAAGCAATGTGCATCAAATGCGCGCAACCTTCCATGTGTGTTCGAATATGTATATTTCGCTCGGCCGGACTCCGTGATTGAGGGAGTGTCAGTGTATGCCGCACGGATGCGGATGGGCGAATACCTTGCCAGATCGGTCGCGTCGAATTTCCGCTCGGCCGACATTGATGTGGTAATGCCAGTTCCCGATTCGTCCCGTCCCGCAGCCATGCAGCTTGCAGCCAGCCTAAACCTTCCTTATCGCGAGGGGCTGGTAAAGAGCCGTTACATAGGTCGCACTTTTATCATGCCTGGCCAACAAATGCGCCAAAAATCCGTACGCCAAAAGCTTAACGCCATGGGCGTAGAGTTCAAGGGGAAGAACGTTCTCATCGTTGATGATTCAATCGTTCGTGGGACTACCAGCCGTGAAATCGTCAACATGGCACGCGCTGCGGGCGCCAATCGAGTCTACCTTGCCTCTGCGGCAGCCCCAATCCGTCACCCAAACGTTTACGGAATCGATATGCCCTTGCGAGAGGAACTGATTGCAAGCGGCCGCGATGTCGACCAGGTTAGCACCATCCTCGGCGTGGATGGTTTGGTGTATCAGGACATCATGGACATGCAAAGATCGGTAACCGATCTTAATCCGGCCCTCAAAGGGCTCGAGACATCATGTTTTGATGGCCGATACGTAACGGGAGACGTTACGCCCCAATACCTGGAGAGGCTGGGTGAGCTGCGGCGATGCTAGGTCTTGCAGATCCCAGAATGCCAGGAGTGGCCATACTTTAAGCCGCGGTGAATGACGAACGAAAACGAAGCGGCCCCGACAAACCGCCCCGTTTCCCAGCCCCGGCTCAGGACAGGCATTCCCCGCTGTCGCGCGCATCGCTGCGCGCGCCGTCGGTGAAGCCATCGCGCGCGCTGATGCGTGCGCCATCGATAAAGGCGTCGCGCTGGCCGTTGTGTCCCGGCACGGCAACGATCAGTGCATCAGCATATGCACCGGCGTGGGCGGTCTGACTGAGGACGGCGGCGAGTGCGACAGTGGCAAGCAGGGTCTTGGCAAGATTCTTACGCATTGCTATCTCCAACAGGGATGTCGGCGGCGCTGCCGCGGCGGCACTCCTCGTGCAGGCGATCAGACGGAACGGCACGGGCCGCACGGGATCGCCTCTGCCGTGCAAGCCGTTGCCTGGCGCAGGCCGGCCGCCATCTTGCGGCAGCGGCGTCGCGCCGGACTCCTGGATCAGTTGGTGCGGATGCGGGGAACGGAGCGCCCTGCGTCAGTGCAGCCTTCGGAGCATCGCGAACAGCGGCGCCAGCGACGTTAGTGAGGGCTGTAGCACGGCCGGCACTCTTTCCACGCGGGCCAGTCTCCTTTGGCTGCGCAGGCATGCGCCCCGTGTGCCCGAATGCCCCTTAGCGCAACAGGTACAGCGAATGCAGCTCTCCATTTGCTCGCTCGCCCGTGCCCGCCATAGCACCCATGGCGTTATCGCTGGAGCCATTCGCGTTGGCCCCGGTGTCGCGGCAACCGGCGCAAGCAAGCGTCAACGCTGTAAATCCCATGCACAACAACCTGTTCATGACAATCTCCTTCCGCTTGGCGCAATGGGTACCTGCGCCCCATGTCGTACTCGTGTTGCGTCAGGCGGGCCTGATGTTCTGATTCACGTTGAACAGGTTGGCCGGATCGTATTTGCGCTTGATCCGCGCCAGTCGCGCGTAATTGTCGCGATAGGACGCCTTCACATTGTCGTTCCCCTCGTCCATCATCATGTTGATGTAGCCGCCGCCAGCAGAGTGCGGATGCAGAGCCAGCCAGTAGTCCTTCGCCCACTGCACGATGCGATCGTTGTTGGCCGGGTCGGGATCCACGCCGACAATCACGCTGGCAAAGTTGGCATCGCGGTAGCTGAAGGCCGTGTCGTCGCATCCGGCACGATGCGCTGCGCCATTGATCGGATACAGGTGCATGGTCGAGTGCATCGACGGCAACTGCTGCGCGTACTTGATGTGCAGATCGATGGCCTTGTCGCTCAGGTCGCTGACGAAGTCGGCTTTCCAGTACCACTGCAGGCCCGCCGGATACAGTCCGTCGAACAGGCTCTGCAGGACAGGCCAGGGGATAGGCCCGGCAAAGTCCACCGCCGGCGGCATCGCCTGGCGAATCGGACGGAAATGCGTGTCGGCCTGATCGAGCGGCCCGGTGTAGCACCACACCACGGCGCACATCTTCTGCAGGTGAACTTCCTCTGGGAAGGGCGCTGCAGGCGGCACCGTGACGAAACCGAACCAGCCATTGATGTGCTGCGGGGCGCTCAGGATGAAGTCGCGCCACCATGTCATCAGCTCGCGTGCCTGCTCCATCGGCCATAGCATCGGGCCACCATAGACCGTGGCAACAGGATGAGCCTTGAACTCGAATGAGGTCACCACGCCGAAGTTGCCACCGCCGCCGCGCAATGCCCAGAACAGGTCGGCGTTTTCCTCGTCGCTTGCGGTGACGACGCGCCCGTCGGCCAGCACGACCTCGGCGCTGAGCAGATTGTCGATCGTCAGGCCGTAGGCGCGGCTGAGGTAGCCGATGCCGCCGCCGAGCGTCAGTCCGCCCACGCCAGTTGTCGAGATGAAGCCACTCGGCGTCGCCAGCCCGTAGGCACTGGCGGCGTGATCCACGTCGCCCCAGGTGCAGCCACCGCTAACCCGCAGCGTCTTGCGTCCGGCATCGACAAACACGCCCTTCATTGGCGACAGGTCGACCACCAGTCCGCCATCGCAGGTGCCGAGCCCGGCGCCATTGTGCGCGCCCCCACGCACGGCCAGCAGCATCCCGCCGTCGCGCGCGGCGTTCACCGCCGCGATGACATCCGCGACATCGATGCAGCGCGCGATGATCGCAGGATGCTTGTCGATCATTCCGTTGTACACGGCACGTGCCTGGTCGTAAGCCGCGTCGCCCGGCTGAATCAGTTGTCCCCGAAAATGCGCCTTGAGTGCGGTTGCGACGGGTTCGCTCAACGAAGCTTCCATGGTTGACTCCTGTCCGGCTGGTATGCAGGAGTTTTAGCAACCTCGGCGTTTCAAAAGCGTTAGGTGCGCCGTTACATGGGGGATTCCGCCTCCCGACTGGCGCGCGGCGGTCGACCGGCAACTAACGCGCGAGTAATGCCCGCGCCCTGACGATGTCGGGCTGATCGAAGCCCTCGGTGAATCGCGCAAGCGGCGCCTCGAGCACCTCATGCGGATCGACGTGCCCCTGCGAGATGCGCAGCGTTGTCCATGACAGGGTGGCACGCAGTTCAAGCGGGAGCGCGCGTTGGGCTGTAGCGATCTCGATCGCCTTGGTCAACGATGACTCGGCTTCGGCAAGGTTGGCGCTGCTGCGCAGCAGCAATTCACCGCGCAGACGGTACAGCTCGGCGTCCACCCAGTGCTCGCCAGTGCGCCCGGCGCATTCGAACGCCTGGTCCAAAGCCGCCAACGCAGCCTCGGTCTCTCCCACGTCGCCCAGGCATTCAGCCAGCATGCCCAGGTAGAGCGGCAGACGCAGGCGTGCGCCCGTCGCGTGAAAGCCCTCGATCGCCGCCTGCATCGCCACCACCGCGTCGGCGCCTGGCGACTGTTTCGCGTTTGCCCAGGCTAGCAGCATGCCTGCCCAGGCGAGGTAGTAGCCGACGTGGTACTGCTCGGCGACCCCGTGCGCCTGGTGGGCATAGTACAGCGTGAGACCGTGCTCACCTCGCAGCGCATGCTGCGTCGCGAGATATGACAGCGCGAGCGCTCGCGAGAACGGGTGTGCTACCCGGTTCGCCATCTCCAGCGCTTCGTGTCCACGCTGAAGGGCCTGATCGGCAAGCCCACCGAGCCATAGCGCGTGCGCCGACCACGCGGCAGCCAGCACGCCGAAGTTGCCGCCCATCAGGGACGCATGCTCGGCGTGCTGGGCTTCGTCATAAGCGGCGTGCGCGCGTTGATACGCCGGCTCGGCAGCCATCCAGTCGCCTTGCTGGACCAGGCTACCCATGACGCTGGTCCATGCCATCACCGAGTAAGTACCGGAATCCGGCGTCCCCAATCCCGCAATCAGTTCCTCGCTCAGGCGGCGGGCCTGTGCAAGTTCCGCCCTCACCGCCAGGAAAAATGAAAGACTGACCTGGGCGCGTGCCTGCTGATTGGTGTCCCCCGCCAGCCGGCTGAGTTCCACCGCGCGTCGCAGCGGCGCCTCCAGTTCGGGGGCCGCCCAACCTCGGGCGATGCGAATCGGTGGCGCAAGGTCGAGTTGCAGGACCAGCGATTGACTGGCGCGCTCCTGAGGATCGGCAATCCGGTCCGCTTGCACCAGCCCGCGCGTCAGCAATGCAATGGCATCGTCATAGGCGTACACACTCTGCGCCACGCCGGCCGCGCGCCGATAGAATGCCGCCGCCTGGGCTGGCAGGCCCGCCTGCTCATAGTGCGAGGCGATCTGCGCGCTTGCCGCGTCGGCATCGCCTGGCGCCTGCTCGAGCGCTCGCGCCACGCGCAAATGCAGGCGGCGGCGCTGCAGCGGACTCACTTCGGCGTATGCCACATCGCGGATCTTGTCATGGCTGAAGTCAAACGCCAGGCCACCACTGTCCGTCTGGCGCACGATGCGCCGCTGCCATAGTTCGTCCAGCGCGCCTGCCAGGGCATCCTCGCCGAGGTCGCTTGCCTGGGCGAGGATGTCGGTCGTGAACGCCCGGCCAATGATTGCAGCAACACCGACAATATCGCGGGTCCCCGGAGGAAGCTGCGCCAGCCGGTTCGAGATAATGGTGTAAACCTTGGGCGGCAACTTCGACGCCATGCCGCCCTGTGCATTCCCGACCGGCATGGTGTCGGAGCGGGCCCGCATCATTTCGACCGCAAACAGCGGGTTCCCCTCGCTCTCTTCAAAAAGCCGGGTTGCTTCCGTGTCGGCCAGCGGCCGGTCCAGGATCTGGGCAGCTATCTTTGCCGTTTCGGCGGCATCGAGTGTCCCCAATGAGATCTCGATGAACTGGTCGTCGCGGCGCAGTGCGTCCAGCAACCGGTTCGCGGCGTGTAGCGGCATGATTTCCTCGGGCCGCGCCGTTGCGACCACCATAAGCCTTGCCGTCACATCGAAGCGCATCAGGAAGCGCAGCCATTCAAGCGTCTCGCCGTCGCACCATTGGAGGTCGTCGAGCAGCAATAGCAACGGCCCGCCTTGTGCAAGCACCGCTCGCGCAAGCGCCTCGAAGAACCGCTGGCGTTGCCAGTACTCGGTAAGAGGTGACGGCGGCGACAGTCCGGATTGCTGCGTGAGGAGTTCGGGCAACAGGCGCGTGACCTCGGTCAGCCACAGTCTGTCGAGCTTGCCGATCGCACCACTCAGGGCAGCGCTGCGAAGCCAGCCGGTCACCGGTGCAAACGCGAGCTGGCCCTCGGCTGCATAGGCGCGCGAATGCGCCACGGTAATGCCTTGCTCGGACAGATGGACAAGCAGTTCCTCTGCCAGGCGCGATTTGCCGATGCCGGCTTCGCCCAGGATCAGGACAAACTGCTTGTCGCCCAGCTGGGTACGCTGCCAGACTTCAAGAAGCCGGCGCCATTCGCCATGCCGACCAATCATTGGCAGCATTGCGTCCCGCGGGCGTTGGCGCTGCATTGACGCAGCCTGCCCAGCCAGCCGCGCATAGGCCTCGCGCATGGGTTCGCCGGGCAGGACGCCCAGTTCGCGGCCGAGCGTTTCCACACAGTTTTGATAGGCGCGTATGGCCGATGCGTGATCGTGGTTCAGCGCATGCAGGCGCATCAGCGCCATGCAGGTGGGTTCGCGGCACGGGTCGAGCCGCTGCAACTGCTGTGCGTACCTCAGCGCCTTTGCATAATCTCGCCGGTCCTCACTCAGTTGACCGAGGCGCGCAAGCGCCGCGATGCACTGTTCGCGCAACCTTTCGCGCTCGAAGTGGATCCACTCGTCATAGCAGTTGGCCAGCAGGTCACCACGATAGAGATCCGCGGCATGCGTCAGCGACTCTTCTTCAGCGCCTGCGTCGCCGTGCCTCGAGGCCCTGGCCGCTGCCGCAAGCGCGGACTGGAACTGAGCGACATCGAGGTCGAGCGCCGAATCGGGCAGCCATCGCACCGTTTGCGCATCGGCATGGACAAACTGATCTGCCTCCGGCCAGGCCTTGCGCAGCTGAAACAGCAGTTGACGCAGGGCATTGCGCGCCTGCGCCTGCGAGGAATCAGGCCAGAGTAGGACAGCAAGCTGCTGCCGCGTCTGCGGTGCGTCGCGATGCAGGACAAGGCAGGCGAGCAGTGCCTGCAAGCGGGGCGAGTTTGCGTTAAACCGGGGCGCGTCTGCGCCGTCGAGCTGGAACTCTCCAAACAAACAGACGGAGTAGCGGGCCTGGGAAGTCATACTGGAACGATTCACAATGGGAACCTGACTCTCAGATCAAGCAGGCCGCCGTGGTCTTGTCAAGGCCGGCATGCTTGTGTGTGACGTCCTACTCGCTTGAACCGCCGGCGGCGGGGGCGGCGGCGGATCGAAGCACCCTGCCGCTTGACGAGTCGGACGTTGAGGCCGATGAACCGGAAGTGGTGCTCGACCACGTCGCGACCCATATGCCCGTCGCCGACACCACGGCGCCCCGGTAAGCGCAAGGCCACGACACGCGACAAGCATGCCGTTATTGTCGTCGCGCTGACGCCGTGGAGCATGCCCGGCGGCCCCATCCTTGCCGCCAGGCTTACCTCTGGCCAGACCTTACCGCGTGCCGGCGCTGCAGCAATATGCCAGGAGGAATGTATGGGTTCCCGGGCTGTTGGTCACAATCGCCCGCATGTCCGAATTCAGCTTCGCCATCGCAGCGGTCACATAATCGGGCGCGGACAGCTTGCCATTGTTGAAATCGTGCACGGCGACAGCGACTGCCTTGTTGTCCCTGGTCTTCGGGGAGGCAAGGCTTCGGTCTTCCTGCGCGAACCGCTGGTCACGCGTGGCAACGGCGCCGACCTGGCCGCTGCAGTATCCATGGGTTCCCGACATGATGTGGATCGTGTTGCCATCACCGCTCAGTCCGGCGGCGATGGTGTTCAGTGCGCCTGCAACATCCCTCACGGTGCAGGGATCATGGAAGCCCCAGATCTGTACGGCGTTGGGGGCTTTTGGAGTGAGATTGACAAGGGTGGCCATGGCTTGATCTCCTTGAGAGCAATTGACAACGGCAAAGGGCCAGGGCCTGATGTCGCGCGCAGGCGCGTCGCGAGAGCGAGAACGTTCGCGTAGCAGCGTGATCGACATCCGGCGATGGCGGGGGCGCTACAGTTCGCGGGCGTGGGTCTGACCTGGCCAGACCCCCGTCATCTCGATCACACGACGGCCTGTCAGCCATTGCCCAAGCGGGTTGGGCCAACTGAAGCCGTAGTGATCACTGTTGATCATTCCCTGGAACTTCACGTCCACCCGGATGTTGGTAGCGTTGAGCGGAATGTTGCCAACCGTCCTCGAAATGCCGCCGGTCAGGGAAAATTCGTCCTTCTGCGAACCTTTCGGGGTGTCGTAGCTAATCTGGATGTGCGTGATATAGGTGCATCCCGGCTTGTTGTCGAAAAAAATCTCGAATGCGCCAAGCCGGGTGATCCAGTTCGGAATCAACAGCGTGCCGTCGAACGAGGCGAAGGTATAGGCGATCGGGATGGGAGACGAGGCGAGTTGCTCCGCCTGGTACGGCCAGAGATGCTGGTCCACGCTCTTGTTCTGGCTTGTGGAAACAAACGAGCCTTTTCCGTTGGCGCCGCCGAGCATGTCATGGACGGCGCCGGCCGAGCCGGCAATGGAAAAGGACGAGCTGTTGTCCTGCGAACCCACATTCAGTCCGCTATGCGCATAGACCGCGCTGGTCACCACCCCGAATCCTTGCGCCATCTGTCCATTCGAACCCATGCTGACGGACTGCGCCTGGTCGGAAAGCCACTTGAGCGTATCCGGCTTGCTGAGCAATGTCAGGTCGCTGATGAATGTTTCCGACGCGATGCTGAACTCGGATGCGAGGGACCCCACCGATGCGAAATCCCACTTCACTTCCACGCCCGCCGTGATCTTGGTGCCCGTATCCGGATCGGTTCCGGAACCATCCAGGTTCACGTTGGATTCGGTGCGCTGGACATTGCTGGACGACAGCTTCCATTGATTGGGGATGCCACGCGTGCTCAGCGCGAGCCCAGGCGTCTCTTCCCGGACCAGCGTGAAGTCACCGCTGTCCGGAGAAACGAAGCCGACAGCGCCTGGCTTGATATTCGGAGCCAGCGTCCAGTTGCCCCAGTAGGCCGGGCGGCCGTTTCGTATCAAGTCAGTGAAGGAACGATTCCAGTTCATGGTTCTACTCCCTTGCAAGCGATTGGGATCGGATGGCCTGTGCGGAGTTGGTGCATACCGCAGAGTCCAGTGTTGGCGTTGCAGGAGGGGCAAACAATTACTCCGAATGCGTATTCCTGACGCCTGCGCCTGCCGGGGTGTCCGTTCCCAAACTACTCTGAGGGTGCGTATCCTTGCTTTCAGGGCTTTGCAACTGCCTGGCGACCAGCATGAGATCCGCCAGTGCCTTGAGTCCCGTCTTGGAGCGGATATTCTCGATATGCTTGCTGACGGTCCGTGGGCTGATTCGGAGATTCCTGGCTATTTCCTTGGCTGTCAGGCCGAGTTCCAGCTTTCGCAGGATTTCTTTTTCTCGATCGCTCAGGATATCTGGCCTTGACACTTTCAATGGAGGATGGGGATCGGCGACATTGCCACGGTGTATCGCGAAAGAAACGAGCCTGGACGTGGTGTGGATATCCAATTTCGCGGATATGTTGTTTCTATGCTTCCTCACGGTAAACAAGGTAACGCCGAGACATATCGCAATTTCATTGGTACTCATGCCCTTGGCGATCAATGAAAGAACTTGCGACTCTCGTGCGGTCAGCTTTGGGGGAGACAACGCACCCTGCTGCCGTCGAAGATGGCGCTATAGGCGCGAAGCGGAAGACTGGCGGAGGTTCGTGAACCTGCCTTTCCGTCTGCCGAAGGCGGGCCCAGCGGAATCGCCAGAATGGGTGGCGGTCACGGAAGGCATATGCCGCCTCCTTGCTTAGAGACGAGCCTTGCCACCCCCGTGGCGAAGTCGGATGATCTGAAAGATGTTGATTGCTTTATACCGGCGCTGAGGATTGCCGATGGTGTTCCGGGATAGTATTTTGTTATTGTGGTTTTACTTTATCTCTCACATCGACCAATTTCATATATTGCGTTGCTACAATCTTAGCAGCGCGGAATGCCGCGAAAATTTTTATTGTTTAAAGCCAGATGTTAGGAGGCCTAATATCTTGCCGCGTTGGAGGTGGAGACGGCACGGCAGGATTGCGCTGCGCGTGCCTCGTCGCGGGTCCTGCTCCCAGGCAGAAGCACGTCCAGCGGTGAGCCTGCGTGCCGCTTGCAGACTTCAGGAGATCAAAGGGACCCCGGCGCGGGACCGGACCCGAAAAACGTGCAGGTCAGAATTAAACAGCGCGCAGTTGCACTTTGACGGCCATCTCCTACGCTGCATCCATTGCGGACAGATTGTCGATCACTGGCCAGGAAATCTGGCCGGCCTGCGCTCGATGAAATGCGCGCAGGCCGTCCGCTGCCGAACAGTTCTACTCGCTGGTCGCATAACCGCAGCTTCTTGCCACGACCCCGGCTGTCGTCACCCCTTATCGCAACAGAACCCGCGGCTGTCATCGACAAGCTTCCGGCCGAGATCGATAAGATCGCGAAAGAGAAGTCGACTCCCGAAAATCTCGCTGCCCACGGTGCAATTCCGCTGCCCGGCGCCATTGCCGACTATGCCAACGTGGTGCGCATCGTGACCCTGCGCTGGGGCGAGGTGATCTGGAACGCGAACACCTCGCTGGACTGAGGCAACCGGCGGCTGCAATCTGGCGACTTGGTCTGCCTCGTCGCCTGTCCTTACGCGGCCGCAACCTCAACCTGACCAGGCCTCAGGGATGCATCGAGACATCCGCATAGAGCTGACGCATGAAAGCCCGAAAGATGGGATTCATGACATCGTCATGGTTCCGGATGACTTCGCCGTCGGTTTCAATGTTCCAGACTAGGGTGTTCGCATTGTCTACCCCGTTGCCCTCTACAGGCGTCAGGTAACTGCCGCCGCAGAAGGTCCGGCCCCACTTGGGCTTGAGCAGGTGCTCCGGCGTCAGGTTCTGGCTGAAGAACTCGGCCGAGTTTTCTGCCTCAATCTTCTTGTTGAGACGGACTGCTTCTCCCAGGTCTGCAGCGGGCAGTGTCTGCAGTTGCTCCTCAGACTTCCAGTTCTGGCAACGGGTCTTGCCGTCTTGCACTGCAGCGCTCGCTTCGGGCGCTCCATTCGGCGCGTGACCATACAGTCGGTGTGTCAGATAGCGCGCTATGTGTCCGGGCGTATTCTTGATTGCGGTTCCCTCTTCGCTGGAAGCCTCATGCTCGAACAGCGCATTCACTGACCGTCCCAACGGAAAGGCAATACCAGTCGCCCAGTCCTTGGTCGAGGTAACCGACACGAACAGCGGTGGCTGAAACCGGACCGGTTGAAAGCGGTTGGCCACTCGATAGAGCGCCTCATAACGCGATGCCTCGAAGGCAGGATTGATCAGCACGATCATGTCCGCAGGCCTTTCCGCCAGGTCCTGCGCCGGCTTCACTCCACGCAGATCCTGTTGCGCAGCCAGTGCCTCGATTATCGGGCCGGACGTGGCAGCGTAAAGGATCAGCCCGCCAAAGCTATGGCCGATCATCAATGTGCGAATGCGCGGGCGCCTGACCGCCTGCTCGGAAGCCGCACCCGTCGTGACCACGGCGGACGCCGCTTCGTTGTTGTAGTAGTGCCGGATTGCCCGCAACCGCGCGAATAGCTCCCGCGCCGTCCCGACCGAAACGCGCCGCGCGGCCTCCTTGCGCGCCCAGAACGACAGGCTCAGCACTGGGTCGGGCACTACCCACGACTTCCCTCTCCATGCGACATAGACCCCCACAACTTTTCTCGGTGTGCCGTCTCGCCCTGCCCTGTCTCTCTCCTCAGCGGCAGCCGCCCGGAGCATGGTGCGAAAATGCCTCACATTGGCATCGTCCGACTGCGCGTTGTGCTTCCAACCGTGCACATATACGATGATGCTCAGGTCGTTGGGCTTGCCGTCGTCATGCTGGTCAAGAAGTTGCGTCAGCCGCTTCATCAGATGATCAATCTGACCCGAAGGACTGGCTGCAGGCTCGGCTCCGGATGCGGGCTTGTCTGGATAGAGCCAGCCCTGGTCGTCAAATTCAACGAAATGGAGTTCATAAGCGCCCTGCGTGACTTCCGGCGTCACTCGCATGCAGTCCGTCGACGGCCGCGCGTCGTCCTGAGCGTTGGCCGTGGGGAGCGGACAGTTCACTGCCTTGCCAGAGACGAGATGGGTCCGATACGCATAGTTCGGCGCGCATGCGCAGAGCAATAAAGTCACAAGCCCAGTCAAGACGCGTGCAAGGTATGAATCGCGCATGGACTTCTCCCCAGATTGCGCTTTCCGACAGGTCCTGGGCCGTGAGTCGTTTGGATTCGCCCACGCCTACGGATTCTGGTCGGTCGACCCTGGTGCCGTTCTGAAATACTCAGGGAATGGCCATTCCGCCTTCAACTGGGCTTCCGTTCCGGAATAGCAGTCCCGGTCGGTTGCATCGAGCCCCGGAAACGCGTGCGGCGATGGCCCCAAGTTGCCGTCCGTGTATTGCCACAGGGTGAATCGTGGCCACGTATCCACGGGGATCCCGATCGGCTGGTTCCTGTACCGGGCATACCACAGCGGGCAATTCTTGAGGATAGGGTCGGCGCCGTGGGCCTGGACGGCATCGCGGAGCATGTTGCCACCGTAGATCATGGGCCAGCGGCCGGTCTTGTCCTTCACCCTGGTGACGAAGTCATGGGCCTGATCCAGCGTCATGTCAGGTCCACTCGTGCTTGGTTCGAAATCAAGGCAGAAGAGCGTCCTGGAATTGTCCACCGCCGGATCGCCCCACTGCGCGACGGCCAGAAAATTGTCTGCCTGCAGGTTGGCCGGCCGGGAGCTGGAGAAGTGGTATGCGCCCCACAGCAATCCCGCGGCCAGCGCCTGGTCTCGCCGGTGCCTGTACTTGGGGTCTTGGAAGGTCGCGCCCTCGCTGGCCTTGTGGATGACTGCCCGGACACCGGCATTGAACGCTTTGACTGCGTCGAAACGGTTGTCATGGTTGATGTCGATAACGACATCGATTGTTCCAGCAAGAGCGCCTGGCATGGGAACCTCCCAATACGAATGGGCTTTGAATCACGCCAAAGCCACTGTCCGCCAGCGCACAGCTGCAACATGAGAGTGCTCTGTCAACTATCACATATGGTTTCTGGCCGCATCGGATGCTCTGCGGATTCTCTTGAAGAATAGAAAACGTTCAGACGGAGCATCTCATCCATGTGGATGAGATCGTATTGCAGGAAATTCAATGCTGATTGAAGCGACAAGATAGTCGAGTCATGGTCGCGAACCCACCAGGTGGCAGCGTCCAATGACCGCGAATGGACCGTGGACGCGCGCTCCGCTTCGTCGTTCGGCCTTCTGTCACCGTCGACCATGATCACCATGACCCGCCGCCGCTTATCAAGAGCATTCTGAATCGCGAAGTCCAATTCCCGTGAGCGCTTCGCCCAAGTGAACCGCCCCGGGTCTAGTGGAGGCTCCGGTTGGTAGCCGGGGCGACAGCTACGACAACGCCTTGGCTGAGATGATCAACGGCCTGTACAAGTCTGAACTGATTCATCGCCGCACTGCCTGGAAGACGCGTGAATCCGTTGAACTGGCCACGCTGGAATGGGTGGCATGGTTCAATCATCACCGGCTGATGGAACCCCTCGGCTATATCCCGCCCGCCGAAGCTGAGGCAAACTACTACCGGCATCTTAAAAAGCCTGCCACCGAACCGCTATTAACTTAAACCAACCAGCCTCCACGGTTCCCGGGACGGTTCATGATCGGAATTCCGGCCGATGCGAGAACGTCATTCTCTTGCTTATCGCGCTTCTGTGCTTTTTCGTTACCATGCGAGGCGCCGTCAAGTTCGATGACATAGAGCGATCGCATCGTTTGGCGCTCGCATATGAGGTAGTCGACATACTTCGGAGCGAACAGATTTCTGGCGGCTTGTGAGGGAAGGCGCGAGCCGACTTCTGCCCCACTCGACTGGGCTTTTCCGGCGTGTCAAAACGTACACTGGAGAGGCGGCGTCTCACATGGAATACCGTCGCCATCTCCATCTATCTTTACCGCCGGGCAATTCTTGAGGTAAAAGCGGGCTTCCGCGCAGGAAGCCATCTGGCTACAGTGCTGCTTGCCCTCGCAGCGGAATACTGGTTCCGGCGTTGGAGATATAACAGAAACTGCGATCGGCTGTGGCTCGGCGTCGACCACCACATTTTCCAGCGGCGCGTGAGTTTTGTAGTAGATTAAGACGGCCGCGGCGACCGCGACTAGCAGCAAGCCCTTGTTCATGTTGACCCTACTCTGCTTTTTCTTATGCAAAACGCAAGGATGCCACAGCTGGGTAGTAGTCGGTCTATCTCTCCGCCTGGATAAGGTTCAAGGACGGCGCATGTTGGAGCTTCCGCCCGGGGGGTGGGTCAACGCTGGCTCGCCTGTCTTGTCGACCGAAGAGAGCTAGATCGGGCATTATTCCAAGTCATCTGACCCCGTTGGTTTTCACAATCTTGTTCCCGACCCATGTGCACGACTGATGGCGCTGGAGAGATGCGCGCTGGCGGCAGGCACGGTGAGCCACCGGCGTGGCTCAAGAGCGCCGCATTTGGTTGCCCTCCTAAGCCATGACGGTGTGGCAACGAATTCTCCGCGCGGTGGCATGCCCTCGATTGCGACTAGTAAAATGCCCGCCGGCTGAGGCGGGCATCTCGATATTGCGGGGCTCTCCCCTTACGCAGCCTGACTGGTTACCCCGGTTGTGAGGGCATTGGCGAAGCCGTGGTTCACGTCACGGTGACCAACCTCGTCGTCGCGCACGGCCACCACCACGTCACGCAGGCGGGCATTCGCAGGCAAATTCCAGTATTCGATCGCGATGGCCGGGGCGGAGACGTTCTCGACGCGACCAGCGTCGATTTCGGCCAGGTAGAGGGTGTAGCTGATCACTGCTTGTTCTTCGAAATATCCGACCAACCGGTGCGCGGTCCGGGCGGACACCAGATACAACAAGAAGTAGGTCACGAAGAAGACGGCCTGCACGAGCAAGATCACGACTCGCTCAAACCAGCTCGGCCGGGCGATCTGGATAAACGTCATCAAGTGCATCCGTTCGTTCTCGGCTTCTTCGAGCAGAGTCCGAATCCATCCTTCATCGGCCACCATCCAGCGCAGGCAACGCAGGTGGACCAGCATGCCACCAACCATTCCAGGTACGGCCGCCACGGTTTCGAGCACGATGGCGCGGTTCCCATAGCGCTTGGCGAAGAATGTATCGGCGAAAAAGCGCAACATCATCGTGATGGCCAGGGCGACGCGGTCAGAAAAGCTGGTGACATTGTGATGAGTATCGAGGTCTGTCGACGGGTTGATGGGGGCTTGCATAATCGGCTCCGAAAGTTAGCAGCGTTGCGATTGCGATCGTTCAGGGCCTCTGACCAAGATAAGGCCGAATTGCTATCATAAGCCTTGAGGTTATGAAAACACTTCGCCTTATTCGGATTGAGAATAAGCAGTTCAGGCCGTGAACGCCTGCCCAAACTGCCTTGCCCGCTT
>NZ_JAYMRX010000023.1:0-131966 GCF_038900635.1 Cupriavidus oxalaticus
CACGCGCTTGCGCGTGCGGCGATTGCTCAGGTCCAGGCCAAGGTCAGTTTGTTTCATGCGCCCATTGTCGCTGGAAACATTCTTCATGCGTACCCGAAGTCGCATGAGTTTTGAACACCATCCTTAACAGGTTCGCCCTGAAGTTAACAGTACCCAGCAGCTCTTTTTGAAACAAGTTCTAAATCTATCCGGCCTCGTTGTGGGGATCGCTCCCCGCGCCACGATGAGAGTCGCGCCTGACGGTCCTGAAAAGGTTCTCGGCTTCGAAAGCCGATTTCTTTGCGAGGTTCTCCGTCAGGCCGGTGTGCCGTTCACGGAGGGGGCGACTGAAGAACGAAGGGCCGGGGGAGACGAACAGCGACTCCGAACTTCCCGCACCGATTCAATTTGACCAAACCTCTTCGGACTCGATTACATCCACAAAGCGAGCCGCAGAGAATGTCTGCGGGTATAGGGAAGCCGCCTCATGCATAACATGATCAGGCTCGTCCAGATTCACACCAGCCTCCATTGCCTTCAGTATTCCATATGGGTCCGATAGAAGGTGGCGATCATTCCGCAGAGCAATGATGATCTCCTCCAGCGATATCTTGAGAAACCCGCTGAACCGTTCATGATCACACTCGATGGATGTATCGATAATCCAACCTGTCAAGGACGGGGATATTCCCGTTTGCAGCCCCAAATCGGCACACAACCCCGCATCCATGTTCAATGCTTGCATCAGCGCCGTAGTTTTTCGCTGCAATTGATTGCCAGCCTTTCGCAGGGCTGAACTGGCATGCGACCAAGCCTCCCGCTGGGTTGTACGGAGGAAGGAGGATTTGAGCTCAATGACAAGCACAACGCCGTCCATGGCGCAAATCAGATCGACCTCTCCGGCGTCGCCATAGGTGTCTCGATCAGGCTCCCATCCCGTCTTAACTTGGAAGCCACGTTGCGCAAATAGAGCTCCTAATCGGTGTTCAATGCGCGTGGTTTCCTTCTTTACGTCCGAGCGTTTATAGCCAACCCGGCGCAGATTATTGATCGCCGCCGTGCGATTGTTTTGGAGCCCAGTGAGCCAAGGCAATTGAACGATAAGTTCACCCATCTTGAGAAAAGGGCGCTCCAGCAGGTTCGGCTCCTTGTCTTCACTGTGGTTATGCAGACGGCAAGATAATGCTGACCAGTCACTGGTCCAGAAATCCAGCACCCCTGCCGCCATCACAGGGTCACCTTGAGGCTGAGCATCGCTTGTAACCCAGCCACGAATAGTGTTGATCTTGTCCACACGAGTCGCAAACGTCAGTGGCAACCGATTCTGCTTGCCGTCAATCACGCCACGCACAAACAGTGCGCGCAAAGCCATCCGGCAGTCACCGGCTTCTTGCATCAGTTCGCCAAAGGGGCGAAGAAACGCGCATTGGTAGAAGACGGAGCTTAGTTCCAACGTGAGAAGGGTATTGAATAGTGGCACACGCGTACCGGTATCCAACAGCACTCGGTCGTCGATGCCATATACCTCATCCAGGAGCAAACGATTGCTCATTGCCCGGATCAGAGCCATTTCGTTTAGTTCATGGTTCTCTGGTCGACCAATTATCTTCTCTGCGAATGGAGAATTGACGTATTCCTGCATCCCGCGATACAGCCAATATCCATGAAGCTTAGATAGCTTTTCACCATCACGACGCCACTTGTCTCTGACTGCAGGATCGGCTTGTTCGATTTTTAGAACCTTACCGTTACGAACAAATAGAATACTATCGTCGTAACAGTACGCGTCGACAGAACGGGAATTAATGGCATTGAGTTCCAGTTGAGCGGCGAGGAGTTCTTCGAAAGCCTCGTACAGGTCATGTCGAGCCGGATGACCTTGGGAGCTCGGGAAAATCAGTGGAGAAAGATGAACTTCCAAACAACGCCCGACCTTGGCGCTATTAAGCTTGACAGCCGACTCCGGAACCGAAGCAATCTTCCAGATCAAAACATCATTGATCGCCTCCCAATATTGTTCCATCTCAGGATGATGGTCCCTACCCGGCAATGGCACCAACTTTTCGTAGGCGAACAGGCTCGCGTACAACAAAAGTTCAAAGGGACTTAGCTCGGCCATCCGGGCTTTGCAATGATCCAGTTCTTCAGTTTGCGCTTTGCAGGCTTCAAAAAGAATGGAGATAATCTCGCAATGCTCGGCCACTACGGAGCATGAAATTCCTACTGACTGTAGCTCAGAAAATCGATCGGGATGCGAGGACGGCCCCACACGAGATCGCCGAGCGGCCCAGAGTAAGGCGTCTGGCGCAGTCCGAGCTATTACAAAGAGCAAATCAAGGCGCGAAATGCGACTTTGCGTCAAATAGCGTACAATTGCCAACCGGCCAATCTCGCCTCCCCAACCATCAGGTGATATCAGCATCAAGAAACTGCTCGACCAGAAGGCTTGGTCAAGCTCTCCAAGGGGCAGTCTTCTCTTGTTACGCACTACCGGCTTTTGATCGACGTAGCGTTCAGTGGTTATCAGAGCGGCGGCAGAGCCGCCCATGCCTTTAGCTAGCAACGTCTGGAATCGTTGCTCATAAGGATTCACCATCTGAGTTTGTAGTGCCGAACCGGAAATATTTGGCATTAGCTCTAAAGAAGGTTCATGATGGCTGCATTTTCCCCAGTCTACCAAACGCCTTGATGGCTGAATGCAAATGGAATTTCTAGATGGCTGTGCTTTCGGCAGCCATACATCCTTGTGACATCGTTAGACAGCTTAGGACCGAACTTCGGCTGTTCGCGGAACGAAGTGCAAACAACCGTTTTGGGTCGGCCGGCGAACATTATTTTCCCGGAAATTGGCAAAAGAGCCATAAAAAAAACGCCCCACGCGCAAAGCATGGGGCGTTCCACTATCCAGACACAAGGTGAACCTTAAACCGGCACATCCTTGGTCGGATCCGGCTTGCGATCATCAAACCAGCGATACAGCGTCGGCACCATCACCAGCGTCAGCAGCGTCGACGTAATCAGCCCGCCGATCACCACCACCGCCAGCGGCCGCTGCACCTCGGAGCCCGGGCCGGTGGAGAACAGGAATGGCACAAGGCCCAGCATCGCAATGGTCGCGGTCATCATCACCGGACGGAACCGCTGCGTCGCCCCCTGCACCACCGCCTCGTCGAGCGACAAGCCCGAATCGCGCAGCGAGCGGATATACGACACCAGGACCACCCCGTTCAGCACCGCCATGCCCCACAACGCGATAAAGCCCACCGACGCCGGCACCGACAGGTATTCGCCGGTGACGAACAGCCCGATGATGCCGCCGATCGATGCGAACGGCAGCACCGTGATGATCAGCGTGGCAAAGCGCAGCGAGTTGAACAGCAGGAACAGCAGGAAGAAGATCGCGGCGATGGTCACCGGCACGATGATCTTCAGGTGGCCCATGGCACGTTCCATGTTCTGGAACTGGCCGCCCCACTCCAGGTAGTAGCCTTCCGGCAGCTTGACCTTGGACGCAGTGGCCTGCTGCAGTTCGGCGACGAAGCCGCCGAGATCGCGGTCCTTCACGTTGATCATCACCACCACGCGGCGCTTGGCCATTTCGCGGCTGATCTGCGCCGGGCCGTCGTTGACTTCAATCCTGGCCACGCTCTGCAGCGGCACCTGCGTGCCGTCCGGGGCGCTCACCAGCAGCTGGCGGACCGACTGCACGTTGTTGCGGAAGTCATCCGGCAGGCGCACAGCCGCCGCAAAGCGGCGCTCGCCTTCGAAGATATCCGTGGCGCGCTTGCCGCCGATGGCGATCTCGATCACGTCGTGGATGTCGGAGACGTTCAGCCCATAGCGCGCAATCGCCTGGCGGTCGATCTCGATCGACAGGTACTGCTGCCCCGAGACGCGCTCGATACGGATATCCTGCGAGCCCTGGATGCCGCCGGCCACGCGCGAGATCTCGCCCGCCAGTTCACGCAGCTTGTCCAGGTCGTCGCCGAACACCTTGACCGCCACGTCCGAACGCACGCCGCTGACCATTTCGTCGACGCGGTCCGAGATCGGCTGCGCCATCACGATCTGCACGCCGGGGATGGCCTTGAGCTTCTCGCGGATGGCGTTGGCGATATCGTCCTGGGTCCACCCGTCGGGCCACTCGTCGCGGTCCTTCAGGCTGGCGATCGGGGTCGATTCGTTCTGGCCCTGCGGGTCGGCGGGGCTTTCGCCGCGGCCCACGCCGGACACCACCGACTTGACGCCGGGCACGCCCAGCACCAGCTTGTTGGCTTCCTTCTCCAGCTTGATTGACTCTTCCAGCGAGATGTTCGGCACCCGGTCGATCGCGGGAACGATCGAGCCCTCCTTCATCTCGGGGATGAACGAGGTACCGAGCAGCGGCACGATCAGCAGCGTGGCGACAAACGCGCCCACCGCGCTGAGCACGGTCTTGCGGCTGTTGCCCAGGGCCCAGTGCAGCATGCGCAGGTAGTGGCGCTTCATGAAGGCAATCAGGAACGTGTCATGCTCGGCGCCGCCCTTGAGCAGGTACGACGACAGCACCGGCGACAGCGTCAGCGACAGGAACAGCGAGATCGCCAGCGCGATCGAGATGGTGAACGCCAGCGGCGCGAACATCTTGCCTTCCATGCCGGACAGCGTCATCAGCGGCAGGAACACCAGGATGATGATGCCCACGCCGACGATCACCGGCGTGGCCACTTCCTGCACGGCCTTCACCAGGATCTCGGTCTTGGTCAGCCCCGGTTCCTTGTGCCCCAATCGCTCGAACGCGTTCTCGACCACCACCACCGAGCCGTCGACCATCAGGCCGATCGCGATCGCCAGCCCCCCTAGCGACATCAGGTTAGCCGACAGCCCTACCTGGTTCATCACCATGAACGTCAGCAATGGCGTCAACACCAGCGTGGCCAGCACGATGACCGACGAACGCACGTCGCCCAGGAACAGGAACAGCACGATCACCACCAGCACCACGCCTTCGAGCAGCACCTTGGTCACCGTCCACAGCGCGGCGTCGACCAGCTCGCTGCGGTCGTAGTACGGCACGATCTGCAGCTTGCCGGGCAGCATGCCGCGCTCGTTGATCTCGGCCACGCGTGCCTTCACGCGGCTGACCACTTCCTTGGCATTGCCGCCGCGCATCATCATGACGATGCCGCCGACGGCCTCGGTCTGGCCGTTCTTGACCAGCGCGCCCTGACGCACCTCGTGGCCGATGGTGACGTTGGCCACGTCGCGCAGGTAGACCGGCGTACCGTTGACTTCCTTCAGCACGATGCTGCCGAGGTCCTCGACGCCCTTGGCCAGGCCGACGCCGCGGATCAGGTACTGCTCGGCGTAGTGCGGCAGCACGCCGCCGCCGGAGTTGGCGTTGTTGCGTGCCAGCGCCTGGTAGACCTGCTGGATCGACACGTCGTAATGGCGCATGCGCTCCGGGTTGACCAGCGCCTGGTACTGCCGCACGTAGCCGCCCTGCGAGTTGATCTCGGCCACGCCGGGGATCGAGCGCAGCAGCGGGCGCACCACCCAGTCCTGGGCGATGCGGCGCTCGGCCAGCTCTTCCTGCGTCAGTTCGCGGTTGCCGTCGTCGGCGCGGTCCAGCGTGTACTGGTAGACCTCGCCCAGGCCGGTCGAGACCGGGCCCAGCACCGGCGACACGCCTTCAGGCATGCGCCCGCCCACTTCGATCAGGCGCTCCATCACCAGCTGGCGTGCAAAGTACACGTCGGTGGCGTCGGTAAAGACGAGCGTGATCAGCGACAGGCCCGCCTTGTTCAGCGAGCGCATCTCTTCCAGGCCAGGCAGGCCCGTCATCGCCATTTCCACCGGCACGGTGACAAAGCGCTCGACTTCCTCGGGCGAACGGCCCGCGGCTTCGGTGGCGATCTGCACCTGCACGTTGGTCACATCGGGGAAGGCGTCCACCGACAGCTTGGTGGCAGCGCGCAGGCCGAAGAAGAACAGCACCACGGCCAGCACGCAAACCACCAGCCGCTGTTTGATAGCGGCTTCGACTAGGGATTTCATCATGTCCGATTACCCTTGCTCGATGCGCTTGCGCTCGTTGTCCAGGTGGAACGCGCCATCGACCACGATGCGGTCGCCGGCCTTCACGCCGTTCTGCACCACGCGCATGCCGTCGCTCTCGGCGCCCAGCTTGACCCGGGTCAGGCGGAACTTGTTGCCCGGCATCTCGACATAGACCAGCTCGTCGTTGCCCTCGCGCACCACCGCGGCAGCGGGAATCACCAGCTGGTCCTGCGCCTTGCTGGCGATCAGCATGCTGGCCAGCATGGCGGGCTTCAGCCGCCCTTCGCGGTTCTCCAGCTCGGTGCGGACCAGCACCGTGCGCGACTGCGGGTTGACCGTGCGGCCCACGTAGATCAGCTTGCCGGTGATGGTGTTGCCGCCCTTGCCGTTGGCCAGCGACGGCACCTCGATCTCCACGCTCTGCCCTTCTGCCACCTGCGCGGCCTGCTGCTCGGGCACCTCGGCCACGACCCACACGCGCGACAGGTCGGCCACGGTGTAGAGCGCGTCGGCCGGCTGCACCACCTGGCCCTGCGCCACGTTGCGCTCGACCACGGTGCCGCTGATGCTCGAATACACCGGCGAATGCGAGTTGATGCTGCCGTTCCGGGCCAGCTCGGAAATGGAACCCTGCGACATGCCCAGCACGCGCAGCTGGTCGCGGTAGGCGCGCATCTCGGCGGAGGCGATCGCCAGTTCGCTCTCGCGGCGCTGCAGCTCGCCGCGGCCGATCACGTCGGCGGCAAACAGCTGGCGCGCGCGCTCGGCGTTGCGCACCTGCAGGTCGTGCTGCGCCTCGCTCTTCAGGAACGACATCTGCGCCGCGCCCAGCTCGCTGCTGTGCAGGCGCGCCAGCACCTGGCCGGCCTTCACTTCCTGGCCGAGCGTGGCATACAGGTCGGTGACACGGCCGGTCACGCTGGCGCCGATGCGCGATACGCGCTGTTCGTCGAAGTCGATGCGGCCGGCCACGCGCAGCATCTCGCTGAACGGGGACGTGGCGACCGGCGCCACCTTCAGCGACTGCTGCAGGTTGCCCTCCGGCTGGATCACGCCGGGCGGCAGCTTGGGCGCTTCGGCGACGGGTTCAGGCTTGTCGGAACAGGCCGCCAGGCTGAACGTCAGGACGGCAGCGGCCGTCAGCGAAAGCAGGAAATTGGGACGCATGGTTATTTCTGTTCGATGGTGGAGGTCGGCGGCAGGCCCGGTGCGGCGGTGGTGGGTGTGGCACCGGGGGCAGTCGACATGAGCTTTTCGATCTGGATGGCGGCCAGCTGCTGCTCGTACTGGGCGGCGATCAGCTCGTTGCGCGCACTGCGCAGCACGCGCTGGGCATCGATGAAGTCAAGGATGCCGCGCTCGCCGAAGCGGTAGGCGGCCTCGGCCACGCCCAGCGCCGACTCGGCCTCGCGCACGATGCCGGACTCCAGTGCGGTCACCTGCGCCTGCGTGATCTCGTACTGGCGGTAGGCGGATTCCAGTTCCTGCGCCAGCTCGAACTCGCGCATTTCCAGCGCGCTCTGCGCCTGCGTCGCCTGCGCGGTGGCCTCGCCCACCGGGCCGCGGCGGCGGTCCCACAGCGGGATGGTCATGACCAGGCCGATCTGCGAGACGTTGTTGTCGGGCTGGCGGTCGGTGCTGGCGCGCACCGCCACTTCCGGCCAGCGCAGCGAGCGCTGGTAGTCGACACCCAGGCGGGCGCGCTCCAGTTCCGTGCGGCGCTGGACCAGCTCGGCATTGCTCGCGGTCATGGTGTCGCGCAGCACCGGCAGCGGCGGCACGTCCGGGGACTGTGCCAGCGTGCCGTCCAGCGAAAACTGGCCCGGCATGGCGCCGCCGACCTGCTGGCGCAGCGCGGCCTTGGCCTGGTTCACGCGCAGCTCGGCGGTCTGCTGGTTCTTCTGCGAGGCCAGCAGTTCGGTCTCGGCCTTGATCAGTTCATAGCGCGGCGCTTCGCCCACCTCCACGCGCAGGCGTGCGCGCGAGTGGATCTGCCGCATCATCGCCAGGTCTTCTTCCGCGGCATGCAGCTCGCTCTCACGGCGCAGCACGTCGTAGTAGGAAGTCTTGACGCGTGCGGCGAGGTCGGCACGGAAACCCTGGCGGGCCGCCTGCGACGACTCCAGGCCGCGCGAGGCCATGGCCTCGCGCAGGCCGCGCTGGTGCGGGTAGTCCAGCTTCTGCACCACGGCGTAGCTGGGCGCATTGCCGCTGGTCACGCCGGGCTGCTTGCCGGACAGGCGGCCGTACATCACTTCGACCTGCGGATTGGGATAGGCGCGCGCGCTGCTGATGGCGGCGCTGGCGGCATCGACATTGGCCTCGGCCGCGGCGACGCCCTTGTTGGTCGACTGCGCCATGTCGAGCAGTTGCGGCAGCGAGAAAGCGGGGCCGGCCGCTGCACCCGCGGGGCGTGCGGATGCGGCCTTGGGCACGGCCGTGGCGGCCAGCAGCTCGGCGCCGGGAGTGGGCGCCTGGGCGGCGGAAATCTTCGCGGAAGGCTTGGAGAGCGGTGCGGCCGGGGCGGCGGGCCTGGTGCCCGCTGCCCCCGCGGCCTTCGCCGGTGCGGCGCCCTGCTCACCGGCATGGGCCGGGGCAGCGGCGAACGCGAGCAGCGAAAGCGACGCGATCAGGGTCAGCTTGGTTGTTGTCATGAGTCCGGAATGCAAGCAATGCGACGCCTGCGCCATGCCGCGCACGCCCCGGCGCAAGTCACGGCGGGACGGACAACGGCAGCGGCTTGCCCGCGCGCGGTAGCGGCGGACAGGCTGGCGATATCAGGCAAGGGGGCGCGGCCCGCGGCACGGCAGCTGCGGAGGCAGCGCGCGCGCGGGGGAGCGGCAAGGCGTGTGAACGCCCGGCGCTCAGGAGCGGAAAATCGGCGGCCGGAAGAAGGCCGAAGGCGGCGGGCCGGCGCGGCCCGGGGGATATTGCGCGATATCCCCGGTGGGCAGCAGCAGCTTCACCGGGGGCAAGGCAATGAGGGCACTGGATTCTTCGATTTCGTCCAGCAGGTCCAGCGGATCGAGCAGGTCGGCCGACCAGATATTGCAGTACCCGGGCGGCGGGTCGGCGCAGATGTCGTCGTCATGCAGGCCATCGTCGCCAGGAACGATGACGCGGCCCATGTCGTCCACAGACTCCAGCGCGGCCAGTTCGGCACTGGCCTGAAGCTCCGGCTGCACCGACGCGCGCGCGTCCGCCACCGCTCCAAAGGAGAGCAGTGACAGGCACATGGCAGTCAGCAGCAGGAACAACAATCGCATGGGTCGGGGGCTTGGGGCACGGTGCGGCCACGCCATTTCGGACGGGCTTCGGCCGTGCTGCGGGACAGCATTGTAACGTAACGATTACGATTGACAGAGAATCGTTACGTTCGTTCCGCAATGCAGCGAAAAGATGCATGTCAGTAGCGCGATTTTACCAGCAGATCGCCGAGAAGTCCGGGATTACCCTAGGCGAGATGTTTCGGACGGCCCGCGCCCCACGCAAAACGGCGCGCCCTACACCACCCTGAACCCGTGGGTGCCGTCGCGCTCCAGTTGCGCGATCAGCCCGAACTCCCAGTCCAGGTAGCCCTGCATCGCCTCGCGCGGATTGCCGGTGCCTTCATACGGCCGGCGATAGCGATCGGTGCGCTCTGACGCAAGGCGCGTCTCGCCGGACTCCAGCGGCAGCCCGGCCGCGATCCACGCCTGCGTGCCGCCCTCCAGCACCACCGCCTCCGCATCGGTCAGCCGCCGCAGGTCGGCGGCGGCAAAGCGTGCGAGCAGGCTGGAGCCGCAAGTCAGCACATAGCGCCGCGCCTGCGGGATGCGCGCCAGCGCATCGGCCAGCTGTGCCCGGATGACGAAATACGCACCGGGGATATGGCGCTTGACGTAATTGGCGCTGGCGGTGAAGTCGAGCACCACGGTGCTGCCGTCCGCGCCCTGGTCGAGCCACGTGGCGAGTTCGGCGGACGTTGCGGTCGGCACCGCCGGCGGCAACGGCACGTCCGCCGCCACCGTGCCGGTCTCGCTGCGCGCGGCCGCATCGACCGGCTCCACGACCCAGACCTCCCAGCCCATCTGCGCCAGCCATGAGCCGGTCATGCCGGCGCGCACGTCGTCGTCGTCGGCGAGCACGATGCGCGCGCCGCGCACCGGGGCGTTGTGGTCGGTTTCCTGCACCAGCTGTCCGCCCGGCGCATTGGCGAAGCCCGGCAGGTGCCCGGCTGCAAATTCCTCCGGCGTGCGCACGTCGAAGCGGTACACGGTGCGGCCCGGTTCATGCAGCGAGGGCAGCGCGGCCAGCGCGATGCGGCGCACGCCGGCGCGGTCGGCGATCGCGCGCGCGCCGCGGCGGGCGCTGTCGCGGTTGTCGCCGCTTACCTCGGCGGGGGCGCGGCGGCTCGCGCCGTGGTCGAGCTGCTGGCCCGCCAGCGTCCAGCCGATGGTGCCGTTGCGCAGCGCCGCCACCGGGTTGGGAATGCCGGCGTTGACCAGCGACTGCGTGCCGATGATGCTGCGCGTGCGGCCGGCGCAGTTGACGATCACCTGCGTGCGCGGGTCGGGCGCCAGCTCGCGCACGCGCAGTACCAGTTCGGCACCGGGCACGCTGGTGGCGGTGGGAATGCTCATGGTCTGGTACTCGTCGAAGCGGCGCGCGTCGACGATCACCGCATCGGCCTTGCCGTCGATCAGCGCCTGCACTTGCTCGGCCGACAGCGAGGGCGTATGGCGCTCTGCCTCGACCACTTCACCGAACGACTTGCTCGGCACGTTGACGTCGCGGAACACCTCGCCGCCGCCGGCTATCCATCCGGCCAGCCCGCCTTCGAGCGTATGCACGCTGGTATAGCCCAGCGCCTGCAGCACTGACGCCGCGCGCGGCGCGAGGTCTTCGCCGGCGTGCTCGCCGTAGGCCACGATCAGCGTGTCGCGGCGCGGGATGCGCGTCCAGGCTTCCAGCTCAAGCCTGGACAGCGGGAAATTGGCGGCCCACAGCGGATGCGCCTGCGCGAAGGGGTCTTCCTCGCGCACGTCGATCAGCGCGATCTCGGCGCCGGCCAGCAGGGCCTGGCGCACCTGCGCGGGGGTGAAGGTGGGGAATGCCGTGGCGGCTGGCGTGGCGTGCTGGATGGTCATGACTTCGAGACTTCGCGGGAACAGTCCCACGGGTTGGGCAGGGTCGGGTTGGAATACCCGGAGACAAAGGGCTTGCGCGTGCCGTCCTCGGCGTAGACCGAGCGGCGCACCGCGCCGATATTGGCGCCGTACACGTGGATACTGACCGAGACGCGGTCGTCATGCACGTTGTTGACGCGATGGATGTCGCCTGCCGTCGGCGACACGGCTTCGACCTGACCGGGCAGCAATCGCACCGGCTCGCCGTGCGGCACGGGACGTCCGGCGGCGTCGAGCACGTAGCGCTGCGAGTCCTCCGCGCCGCGCAGCATGCCGATCAGGCCCCATACGGTGTGGTCATGGATCGGTGTGCGCTGCCCCGGGCCCCAGACAAAGCTGACGACCGAGAAGCGCTCGGCGGAATCGCAATGCAGCAGGTGCTGCTGGTAGTACTCGGGGTGCGGCTCGGCCCATGCCTCGGGCAGCCAGTCGTCGCGTGCCACCAGCCGCGCCAGCAGCGCCCCGCCCTCGCGCAGGATGTGCGGCTCGTCGGGATGCTGGTCCAGCAGCGCGGCCAGGCCGGTGATGAAATCGCGCAGCGGTGCAAGCCCGCTGGCTTCGGGGGAACTGCTCATGAAATGCCTCCGGGAGGATTCTGTCATCGTGCCCTCTGTGGGGCGCTGGCGCTGCAAACATAACACGGTCGCGGCGGCCGCGTTCATGCCGCCGGCGCATGCCCCTGCAGGCCCAGTTGGTGCTTGCCGGCCGCGACCAGGATCGAGTCGTTCTGCGGCGTATGGATACGGCTGCACAGCACGTCGCGATAGTGCCGCTCGAGCGGATTGCTGCGGCTCAGGCCGTGGTTGCCCGCGAGCTGCAGCGCCAGTTCCACCGCGCGGATCGCATTGCCGGTCACCGTGAACTTGAGCAGGCCGCTGTCCGCGGCCGCGGGCGGCGCATTGGCGTCGGTGCGCGCGGCGGCATCGTCGAGCAACACCTGGTTGGTCCGCAGCAGCGCGGCGATCTCGCCGATGGTTTCCTGCACGCGCGGCAGCGTGGCCAGCGGCGCGCCCAGGCTGCCGGGTGCGCGCTCGCGCACGAAGCCGCGCACCCACGACCCGGCGGCGCGCGCCACCGCGTCATAGAGGCTGCCGAGCAGCACGATCATCCACGCCTGCTGGTCGGCGTTGGCATCGATGTCGGCCTGGCTCGCATCCGCCGGTGCCCACGCGGCGGGCGGGCGGATATCGACCGCGTGGTCGGGCGGGATCCAGATATCGTCGAGCACGGTCTCGTGGCTGCCCGAGGCGCGCAAACCCAGGTGGTTCCAGTTCTCGACGATGCGCACGCCGGCCACGCCCGCTGCCGGACCCGGCACCAGGAACACCCCCACGCGCGGCTGCGGCTCGTCGGTGCGTGCCCAGACCGCCAGCCAGCGCAGCGCGGGGATGCCGGTGCTGTACAGCTTGCGGCCGCTCAGGCGCCAGCCATCCGCGACCCGCGTGGCGATGGTGCCGGGCAGGCCCCCGCGCGCAGGGGAGCCGAGCTCGGGCTCGACGCGCAGCGCGTTGATCAGCGCGCCGTCCTGCACCGCATCGGCAAAGACCTGCTCGCGCACCACCTGCGGCCAGTGTGAATCGGGGCGCGCGATGGCGCGATGCTGCAGCCAGGTCATGGTCAGCACCAGCGCCGTGGCCGGGTCGCCACCCGCGACGGCCGCGATGATGCGGCGCGCCTGCGCCAGCCCTGCCCCGCCGCCGCCGTAGTCGCGCGGCACCACCTGCGCGATCAGGCCATGCGCGTGCAGCTGCGCGAAATTGTCATGCGGGAAGCTGGCCGCGGCGTCGTGCGCGGCGGCGCCGGCGGCGAAGCGCGCCGACAGCCCGGCCAGCACTTCGCCACGGCGCGCGTCGCTGGCGGGCAGGCGGCGCAGGGAAGACGTCGAAGACATGGAAAGGGACTCCGAGGGAGGGATGGCCGGCAATGCAGACCCGCTTTGGAAGCAGTTGGGTCCGATCGCCTGAATGCCGCATAGCGTAGCGCTGCCGCCGCGTTCCGGAAACGACGCTTATTGAATATGGTCCGTCGTTTTTATTCGTTAGTCGCGGCGCTGCGCTGGCGTACTTTGTTTCCTCATTCCAGACAAGCCCGGCGGCTCGCTGCCGCCATCACCGAATCAGGAGCGTACGCATGAGCGTCGATTTCATCGGCATGATCCAGAGCCAGAAGCAGTCCGAGATCCATCCCCCTGCGGGCCCCGTGATCGACCGCGACTATGTGCGCGCCTTTGCGCAGGCGCACGAGCAGGCCGGCTTCGACCGCATCCTGGTGCCGCACCATTCGACCGGCCCGTCGGCCACGCTGACCATCGCGTATGCCGCAAGCGTGACCGAGCGCATCCATTTCATGCTGGCGCACCGGCCCGGCTTTACCGCGCCGACGCTGGCGGCGCGCCAGATCGCCACGCTCGACCAGTTCAGCGGCGCTCGCCTGGGCGTGCATTTCATCTCCGGCGGCTCCGACAGCGAGCAGCAGCGCGACGGCGATTTCCTCGATCACGACCAGCGCTACGCGCGCACCGATGAGTACCTGCACATCCTGCGCCGCATCTGGACCGAGCCGCAGCCGTTCGACCATGCTGGCGAGTTTTACCGTTTCACGCAGGGCTTTTCCGAAGTCAAGCCGGCGCAGCAGCCGCATGTGCCGATCTATTTCGGCGGCGCATCGGAAGCGGCCTTGAACGTGGCTGGCAAGCATGCCGACGTCTACGCGCTGTGGGGCGAATCGCTTGAACAGGTGCGCGAGCTGACCACCCGCGTGCGCGCGGAAGCGGCCAGGCATGGCCGCACCGTGCGGTTCTCGGTGTCGTTCCGGCCGGTGCTGGCCGAGACCGAAGAGAAGGCGTGGGCGCGCGCCGACAGCATCCTGGAACGCACCCGCGCGCTGCGCGTGCAGGCCGGCTACAGCCGTGGCGGCCCGCAGCAGAGCGAAGGCGCGCGCCGGCTGCTGGCCGCCGCCGCGTGGACCAGCGCCTGTGGACCGCGATCGCGCGCGAGACCGGCGGGCGTTCCAACTCGACCGGCCTGGTCGGCACGCCGGAGCAGGTGGCGCAGGCACTGCTGGCGTACTACGAGCTGGGCGTGACCACCTTCCTGATCCGCGGCTTCGACCCGCTCGAAGACGCCATTGACTACGGGCGCGAGCTGATCCCGCGCGTGCGCGAGCTGGTGGCGCGGCACGATGCCGCGCACCACGCCGAGCGCCGCGCCGCCTGAACACCCACAACAAGAATCGGGGAGTATCTCCATGAGCCAGAAGCACATCGACACCGACCCGCGCCGCCGCAGCGTGCTGCGCCTTGCCGGCGCCGCGGCGATCGCCGCGCCCGCCCTGATCTTCGGCCGCCAGGCCTGGTCAGCGCCGCGCAAGCTGACCTTTGCCTGGAACCAGAATTCGTTCTGCCTGACGCCGATCGTGGTGGCGCAGGAAAAAGGCTTCTTCGAGAAGAACGGGCTGCAGGTCGACCTGATCAACTACAGCGGCTCGACCGACCAGTTGCTGGAATCGATCGCCACCGGCAAGGCCGATGCCGCGGTCGGCATGATCCACCGCTGGCTCAAGCCGCTGGAGGCAGGTTTCGACGTCAAGATCATCGGCAGCTCGCACGGTGGCTGCGTGCGGCTGGTGGGATCGAAAGCCGCGGGCGTGACCAGCCTGCAGCACCTGAAGGGCAAGACCGTCGGCGTCAGCGACCTGGCCGCGCCCGGCAAGCACTTCTTCACCATCCTGCTGGCCAAGAATGGCATCGACCCCGACAAGGACATCACATGGCGCCAGTATCCGGCCGACCTGCTCGGCGTGGCGGTCGACAAGGGCGATATCCAGGCCATCGCCGACGGCGATCCCAACCTCTACCTGCTGGAGAAGCGCACCAACGGCGCCTACGTGGAACTGGCCACCAACCTGACCGGCGAATATGCGCGCAAGGTGTGCTGCGTGGTCGGCGCGCGCGGCGAACTGGTGCGCAATGACCGCCCCACCGCCGCGTCGCTGGCGCGCGCCATCGTGCAGGCCACCGATTACGTCAACGAGAACCCCAACGAGGCCGCCAGGGTCTTCGCCAGGTACTCGCCGAAGATCAACCCGGACGACCTGCGCAAGCTGTACGCGACGCTGACCTACAACCATCACCCGACCGGCGCCGACCTGCGCGACGAGATCGCGTTCTATGCCGACGATTTCCGCCGCATCGGCGTGCTGAAGAAGACCACCGATGCCAAACGCCTGGCGCAGCATGTGTACGCCAATGTATTGGGGTAAGCGATGACGACAAGCCAACCTGCATTCGACGCCGGGCTCGCGCGCCAGCCCGCCTCCGCTCCTGCCGATGCGACGGCACCGCATGCCACGCTGCCCCGAGTGTGGCCGACAGGCCTGCTCTCCGCGCTGGCGTGGGCCGCGTTCGGCGTGCTCACGTGGCGCTGGCCCAACCACGTGGTCGGCTTCAGCGACTGGGCCTACACCGAGGAACTGGGCGTGGCGGCGCTCCTGGCTGCAGCCCTGCCAGCGCTGCTGGCGCTCGGCGGCGGGCACGTGCGCGCGCTGCAGCGGCCGCTAGCCGCACTGCGCATCGCCGGCCCGTGGCTGGTGGCGATCCCTGTGGTGCTGTCCGCATGGGAGATCCTGACCGCCAAGACCGCGATCCTGCCGACGCCGTTCTTCGCGCCGCCGCAGGCGCTGATCGAGGTCTATGCCGATGACTGGCGCCGGCTCGGCGACAGCGTGTTCAACACGCTCAAGCTGCTGGGGCTGGGCGTGGCGTATGGCGGGCTGGCGGGCTTCCTGGTGGGCGTTTCCATCGGCTGGTCGCGGCGCATCGGCTACTGGGTGCATCCGGTGCTGCGCGTGCTGGGGCCGCTGCCGTCGACCGCGCTGCTGCCGCTGACGTTCTACTTCTTCCCGTCGAGCTATTCGGCGGCGGTGTTCCTGATTGCGCTGGCGACCGCCTTCCCGGTGGCCGTGCTGACGTGGTCCGGTGTCGCCGGCGTCAACAAGAGCTACTACGACGTGGCGCGCACGCTTGGGGCCTCGGGCTGGTTCCTGGTGTTGCGCGTGGCGATTCCCGCTGCGCTGGCGCAGGTGTTTGTCGGGCTGTTCATGGGGCTGGGGGCGTCGTTCTCGGTGCTGGTGACGGCAGAGATGATGGGCGTGAAATCGGGGCTGGGCTGGTACCTGACCTGGGCGCAGGGCTGGGCCTCGTACGTGAACATGTATGCGGCGCTGATCGTGATGGCGCTGCTGTTTTCCGGGGTGATTACGCTGCTGTTCGTGGCGCGGGACCGGGTGTTGTCGTGGCAGAAGGGGACGGTGAAATGGTGAGCGTGGTGGAGCGGTTGAAAGCATCCAGGACTTACGGACGCGCGCAAAAGGCTCCCCTCTCCCGCGCAGTGGGAGAGGGGTCGGGGGAGAGGGCAGGCGATGGCTGGGCCGCAGGCGTTATAGGTGCTGCAAACGCCGGCCCTCTCCCCCAGCCCCTCTCCCGCGAGCGGGAGAGGGGAGTTAACGCGGCGGCAGGTGATGACTCGAAAATACTGAGCGGCGCCCGTATCGATATCCATCAGGTCAGCCACTGGTTCGGCCACGGCCGCGAGCGCCTGCAGGTCCTCGACGACGTCGACCTCAGCGTCGCGCCCGGCGAATTCGTTGCCCTGCTCGGTCCCAGCGGCTGCGGCAAGTCCACGCTGCTGCGCCTGGTCGCCGGCCTGGACCAGCCCGCGTCGGGCGCGATCCTGCAGGACGGCACGCCCATCACCGAGCCCGATCCCTCGCGCATCGTGGTGTTCCAGGATCCCACGCTGTACCCGTGGCGCCGCGTCTGGGACAACGTCGCGCTCGGGCTGCAGGCGCAGGGCATCCTCGCGCAGCAGCGCCATCGCGTCGACGACGCGCTGCGCCGCGTCGGGCTGGATTCGTTCGCGCGCGCCTTCCCGCACCAGCTCTCCGGCGGCATGGCGCAGCGGGTGGCGCTGGCGCGTGCGCTGGTCAACGATCCGCGCCTGCTGGTGCTGGACGAGCCGCTGGGCAAGCTCGATTCGCTGACACGGCTGGCGATGCAGAGCGACCTGGTCGAGCTGTGGCGGCGCTCGCGTTTCTCGGCGCTGCTGGTCACGCATGACGTGGAAGAAGCGCTGTTCCTGGCGCAGCGCGTGATCGTGTTCAGCCAGCGGCCCGCGCGCATCGCGGCGGAACTCAGGGTCGACCTGCCCTACCCGCGCCATCGCGGCGACCCTCGCCTGACCGAACTGCGGCACGAAGGGCTGCGCCACCTGGGACTGGACGCGAGCTGGTAATGTCCTTTCTCCGCATTTGGCGGGCCACGTCATGAACGGCCCGCCGCCCCAGGCGTGGCTGAACGCTCTGCTTGTCCTGATCGAGAAAGGCCAGCTGGGCCTGTTGTGGCTGTGGCATGCGCTGGGGCTGACCGGCAGCAGCCATGGCCAGCCGGCCTGGCCGTGGGCGCGGCGCATTGCCGGCGAAACGCTGCTGATCGACCTTGCCCTCGCGCGACAGGTCGGCTTCAGCCTTTGCGCGCTGGCCTTTGCCGTGCTGGCGCTCGCCGTCGCCCTGGCATGGCGCAGGGGCCGCCGCGTGCTGCTGGCGGGAGCCGGGCTGGCCCTGCTGCTCGCGCCGTGGCCTGAGACATCGCTGCTGCTCGGCCCCGCCAGCCCCACCAGCTTCCACGCCAGCCCTGCCCGCTTTGCCGTCGATAGCATCGTGCTGGGGCAACGCGTCTACGCACAGCATTGCGCCGCGTGCCACGGCAATGACGGCCGCGGCGAAGGCCCGCTGGCCGCCAGCCTGCCGCAATGGCCGCCGACGCTGGTCAGCCCGCTGCTCGCGCGCCGCGCCGATGGCGAACTGTTCTGGCACGTGCTGTCCGGCATGCGCGACCGCCGCGGCCAGCCGACCATGCCGGCGTTCCGCGGCCGGCTTGCCGATCGCGAGGCCTGGGCCGTGATCGACTACATGAAGGCGTTGTCGGCAGCCAACAGTACCGAAGGCAACTGGCCGGTGCCGCTGCGGTTGCCGGAGATGGCCATCCGCTGCGGCGACGCCTCGCCGGTGGCGCTGTCGCAATGGCGCGGCGGGCAGCGCGTGCGGCTGGTGGCGGCGGACGGCGTCGCCGCTTCCCTGCCCTATGAAGACCCGCGCTTCCTGACCGTGCTCGTCACACCGGACGGCCGCGTGCCGGCGCAGGTGCCGCGCTTCCGCGCAGGCTGCACGGCAACGTCGGACCAGGCCTGGCAGGCCATGGCGGCGATTGCCGGCCTGCCGCCGGCACAGCTGGCCGGCACCCGGCTGCTCGCGGACCGCGCCGGATGGCTGCGCGCGCGGGGCAAGCCGGCCAGCGCATGGTCCGATGCCGACCTCGTCTGCGTGTCCGGGCCGGCCGCCGCGGCACCGGCCAGGCCCGCTGGCATCGATGGCCTGACGGCGTTGCTGCTGCGCATGGATGCGGAGCCGGTACGCTTCGTCAAAGGCGGATTCATCCATTGAGCACTGATTGTTCGCTGGCAGCGAATTCTGACTTTCCAGCCGCCGCCGCTATCGGCCTCGCCCGGGACAGTACCCTCGGCTACATGAAGGACCAGCCTGGAACGCTGACATGTTGTGGTTGAGGGGGGCGCCATGAGCGCCATGGGAAGTTCGCGGCCCCTGCAGGGCATCGCACTGATGGTTGCCGCGGTGGCATGCTTTGCCGCGCTCGATACGATGACCAAGATCACTGGCGCCGCCGTGCCGGTGGTGATGGCGCTGTGGGTCCGCTACCTTGCGCAGGCGGCACTGACCGGCGCGGTGCTGCTGCCGGCGCGCGGCCGCATCCTGCTGCGCACGCGCCGACCGTGGCTGCAGGCCACGCGCGCGGTGACGATGCTGCTGTCCAGCGCCTGCGCCTTCTTCAGCCTGCAGGTGCTGCCGGTGGGCGAGTTCACCGCGGTGGTCAGCCTGACGCCGCTGGCGATCGCGCTGGCGGCAGCGACGATGTTCGGCGAACGCATGTCGGCGCTGCGCTGGCTCTGCCTGCTGGCCGGATTCGCCGGCGCGCTGGTAGTGATCCGGCCCGGCGCCGACCTGGAGCCGGCCATGCTGCTGCCGCTCGCGGCGGTCTGCCTCAATGCCGCCTACCAGTTGCTGACCAGCGTGCTGACCCGGACCGATGGCGCCGGCACCACGCATTTCTATACCGGCTGCATTGCCGCGGTGCTGTTGTCGGCGGCGCTGCCGCTGGCCTGGACCTGGCATGTCGATGCACTGCACTGGTGGCTGCTGGCGGGCATGGCGCTGGCCGGCTGCGCCGGGCACATGTTCCTGGTGCTGGCCTATGCGCGTGCGCCCGTTGGCGTGCTGACGCCCTATCTCTACCTGCAGATCGCCTTCGCCATGCTGGGCGGCTGGCTGGTATTCGGCTGGTTGCCCGACGCCTGGTCGCTGCTGGGCGTGGCGATGATTGCCGCCAGCGGCGTGGCTGGCACCGCGGTGGCGGCCCGCGAGCGCGCCTTGCCGGCAAGGCCGGCGGCGCAGCAAGCGGGCGCGGTATAGCGATATAGCGGTATAGCGTTTTAGCGCTTCAGCGTGCCGCGAGCGCAGTCCCGCCGGCACGCGCGGCGGCCATGGGCACGCCGTTCGTCACCGCCTCCAGCCATTCCAGCGAGCGCAGCCCGTCCTGCGCGACCGGCAACGGAGGCGCCGTGCGGAAGGCATCGTTGAACACCTCGAGCGACAAAGGTCCGCGATAGCCGGCCCGCAGCACGGCACGCGTGAAGCCGGCCACCGGCAGGTCGCCCTGGCCGGGGAAATTGCGGTGGTGGCGGCTCCAGGTGCGCACATCCAGCGGCATGCGCGGCGCATCGGCAAGCTGGACAAAGAAGATCCGTTCGGCCGGCACGGCATCGAGGCCATGCAGCGTATCCCCCAGCGCGAGCGTATGGAAGCTGTCCAGCATCAGCCCCAGCGCGGGATGCCCGGCGCGCTGCACGATGTCCCACGCCTGCCGCCAGCGGCGCACATGGCGGCCCCAGGCCAGCGCCTCGTAACCCAGGCGCAGGCCGCGGCGGGCCGCGGCTTCGGCCAGCGCGTGCAGGTCGGCGGCGGCGCGCGCGGGATCGTCGAGCGCCGCGTCCTGCACGTTGCTGCAGACCAGCGCCAGGCTCACCCCGAGTTGCTCCATCGCATCGAACTTCCGCTCGGCACGCGCCAGCTCCGCGGCGGACAGGCCGCCCGGCATGGCCTCGAAATCGCGCAGCGGCTGGTAGAGCAGGATCTGCAGCCCGAGGTCGGCGGCCATGCGCCGGACCTCGGCGGGCGTGCCGGGGAATTGCAGCAGGTCGTCCTCGAAGATCTCCACGCCGTCGAAACCGGCGCCGGCAGCGGCTTGCAGCTTCTGCGGCAGCGAACCCGACAATGTGACGGTGGCGATCGATTTGCGCAGCGGGACAGGAAGGAGAGTCATGGCGGTCAGTCGAGGTAACGGCTTGGATTTCCCAAGGTTATGAGCCATCATTGCCCGCAACAACCGTCATTCGCGCGCCGGCGTGCGACAATCGCTCTAATGCAATCATCTATCGCGCGAAGCAAGGGTTAACCATGGAAAACGAACCGCTGAACCGGCGCGACTGGATCGCCGGGCTGGAGAAAGGCCTGGCCATCCTGGAGGCCTTCGACCACGACCATCCGCGCCTGACCCCGACGCAGGCGGCCGAACGCACCGGCCTGACGCGCACGGCAGCGCGCCGCTACCTGCTGACGCTGGAGCACCTGGGCTACACCACCAGCGACGGCACGCTGTTCAGCCTGACGCCGCGCGTGCTCAAGGTGGGCTGGTCGTACTTCGATTCGGCGCGGCTGCCGCGCACGGTGCAGCCGTTCCTGCAGCAGATCACCGCGCAGCTTGGCGAAGCCGCCTACCTGAGCGTGCTCGATGGCTGGGAGCTGGTGTTCATCGCCCGCACCAGCACCAACCGCGTGATGAGCACGGGCTTCGTGCTGGGCGCGCGGGTGCCGGCACCGCTGGGTTCGGCGGGCGTGATGATGCTGGCGTCGCGGCCGGAGGAACAAGTCAGGACATGGCTGGAAAACGTGGTGCTGGCGCCTTACACGCCCTACACCATCCTGCAGCACGACCGGCTGCTGGAAGAGATCCGCAAGGCCGGCGCGCAGGGCTACGCGATGCTGGAGCAGCAGCTGCAGACCGGCGTGCGCGGCGTGGCGGTGCCGCTGCGCGATCGCCACGGCAAGGTGATCGCCGCGCTCTCGGTCAACATGCCGATCGGCGACGAGACCCCGCAGCAGGCGCTGGACCGCGTGCTGCAGGTGATGCAGGACACGGCACTGCTGATCATGCGCGTGCTGTAGCGCGCCTAGCCTTCCAGCGTCGTCGCCAGCGCGTGCGGCCCTTGTGTCAGTTGCGCCTTCAGGAAGGCCAGGCACACGCGCATGCGCGCCGAGGCCGATGCCCGCGCGCTGGTCACGGCCCAGATGTCGGACGGATGCTGCCAGCCGGGCAGCACGCGCACCAGGTCGCCCGCACGCACCGCGGCAGCCACGTCCCAGACCGACGCCATGATGATGCCGTAGCCCTCCAGGGCCCACTCGTGCGTCACGTCGGCAACATTCGATGCCATCGGGCCGGTGACTTTCGTGGTCTCCCAGCCGCCGTCCTGTCCCTGCAGCCGCCACACGCCGAAGGCCTGGTCGCGCTCGCGCAGCAGCAGGCAGTCATGGCGCGGCAGGTCTGACGGATGCTCCGGCATACCGCGCCGCGCCAGGTAGGCCGGCGCTGCGCACAGCACGCGGCTGCCGGTGGCGATGCGGCTGGCGATCAGGTGCGGCTCCTGCACGTCGCCCACGCGGATATCGAGGTCGAACTGCTCGCCGATCAGGTCGACGCGGCGGTCGAGCAGCTCCAGCCACACCTCCAGCCCCGGATGCTGCTGCCGCAGCAGCGACAGCACCGGCGCCACGTGCCGGCGCCCCAGCCGCAGGCTGGTGGCGATGCGCAACTGGCCGCGCGCCTCGCCGCCGGCACCGCCGACCGCTTCCAGCATGCCATCCACGTCCTCCAGGATCTTCTGCGCCCAGGCAAACGCGCTCTCGCCTTCGGCGGTGACGCTGACGCGGCGCGTGGTGCGGTGGAACAGCTTTGCGCCGAGCATGGCCTCCAGCATGGCGATGCGCTTGCTCACATGGGCCGGCGAAATGCCCGTCTCCTGGGCCGCGGCGATAAAGCTGGCGCGCCGCGCCACCGCGCAGAACAGACGCAGGTCGCGCAGGAACGGGTCATTGTTCGCGCTGGGCGCATGCTGAATTTCCATGGCATTCGATGATGGGGCGAGGGCTAAACGATAGGCTATCGGCCTTGGCCGCGCCAGCATCGCGGCAGATTCCAGGAGACATGATGAAGACAGTACTGGTGCTCAACGGGCCCAACCTCAACCTGCTCGGCACGCGCGAGCCGGCCGTGTACGGCAGCGAGACGCTGGCCGACGTGGAACGCATCTGCCAGCAGGCCGCGCAGCGGCTCGGGCTGCGGGCCGAGTGCCGGCAAAGCAATCACGAAGGGCAGTTGATCGACTGGATCCACGAGGCGGGCAAGCTGTGCGCGAGCGGCGAGATGGCCGGCGTGGTGCTGAACGCGGGCGCGCTGACACATACCTCGATCGCGCTGCACGATGCCATCAAGGGGGCGTCGGTGCCGGTAATCGAGTACCACGTCTCCAACGTGCATGCGCGCGAGGCGTTCCGGCACAAGTCGTGGATTTCGCCGGTGGCGGTGGCGGTGATGGCGGGGCTGGGGGTGAAGGGGTATGGGCTGGCGGTGGCGGCGCTGGCGCAGGTGACGGGGGCAACGGCGCAAACAGATCCGGCGTAAGCGCTGCCCGGCCGCCGTCGCATGTCGGCGGTTTGCTCCCCTCTCCCGCGTGCGGGAGAGGGGTCGGGGGTGAGGGCGGGCCTGCGGCAAGCATGACAGCGCATCACGCGGTGGATGCGCCGGCCCTCACCCCAACCCTCTCCCGCAGGCGGGAGAGGGAGCACACCCGCAGCGATGGATAGGCTTGCGCTGCGCCCTCAAAACTTATGCCTCACCCCCGCCATCACCCCCAGCCGCGTCTTGTTCCCATACGTATTCCCGCTGTTCACAAACGCCGCTCCGCTGTTCAGCGCAATCCACTGCCCCTGCAGGTGGGTGTAGTCCACCTCCACATACACGTCGGTGCGCTTGCTGAAGTTGTAGTCCAGCATGCCCGCGGTGGTCAGCCGCTTGCCGCCCTGCCCCGCGTGCCGCAGCCAGTCGTACTGGAACGTGCCGATAAACGCCAGCGCATCCGTCAGGCTGAAACGCGTGCCGACATAGCCCACGTTGTTGCGATAGTCCGCCACGTCAAGCCGGTTGTTGGTATAGCCCAGGTAGTATTGCGACCGCGCCGCCTTCCACGTCCCGCCCAGGCCCCACACGGTCTGCTTGCTCGCCTGCGCCGCCGGCACCGCGCCGAAATAGGCCGAGGTGACGTTCTGCGTCTGCTGGTAGACCGCGCCGATTTCCAGCGGTCCCGAGCTGTACACCAGTGACCCGGCCGCCGCCGAATTGGTCTTCATGCTGCCCGGCACCTCGCCGAAGGTATAGGCCGCCGCCACCTGCAGGCCGCCAAAGCTCTTGATGTACTTGAGCGTGTTGTCGTAGCGCAGCCCGGTGTAATTGCCGCCCTGGTAGCCGACGATGGAGTTGTTGGCAAAGGCCATCGCCTCGTACGACGACAGCACTTCATGCGCCAGCGTGTATTGGCGCCCGAGCGCGAGCTTGCCGTAAGGGCCGTCGTAGCCGACCACAGCGGTACGCCCGAACAGCCGTCCGCCCTGCTGGCTGGTCCCCGTGTCGGGCGAGAAGCCCGACTCCAGGATGAACCACGCCTTGTTGCCGCCGCCGATATCCTCGGCACCGCGGATGCCCCAGCGGCTGCCGGTCAGCACGCCATCGGTCATCTGCGTGCGGCTGTGGCCGGCCGCGTCTTCGTTGGTACTGTAGCGGATGGTGGTATCGAGCAGCCCGTAGAGCGTGACGCCACCGGAAGTCTGGGCGACAGCGGGCACGCTGCCCGCGCCCAGCGCGAGCAGCGCAATGAGTCGTTTATGCATCGGAGTGTTGTCCCGGTCTTTGTTGTCGTCGCGCGGCACGAGCAGTGCCGCCGGGGGAATGTCGTCAGACGGCGTCAGGCACCTTGCGCGGCGCGAGGAAGAACAGCCACGTCAGCGCGATGAAGTAGGCGCACGGGATCATCGTGAACAGCACCGCATAGTTGTTGTTGGTCGCGGTCAGCACATAGCCCACCAGCTGCGTCATGAACATGCCGCCGATCGCGCCGATCATGCCGCCGAAGCCGAACACCGAGCTGATCACGTGCTTGGGCGTGTAGTCCATCACCATGCTCCAGATATTGGCGGTCCATGCCTGGTGCGCGCCGATCGCCACCGAGATCGCGGCCACGGCCATCCACATGCTGCTGGCACCGGCGGCCATCACCACCGAGGTGATGCACACGGCAAAGACCAGCATCGACAGCAGCCGCGCCCGCACCGCCGGCATGCCGCGCGCGATCAGCCACGACGACAGCGCACCGCCGCCCACGCTGCCCACGTCCGCGCACAGGTAGATCACGATCAGCGGAATGCCCATCTGCGTCACGCTGATGCCGAGCTGGTATTGCTGGTTGAGGAACGGCGGCAGCCAGTACAGGTAGAACCAGAACACCGGCGCGGTGATGGCATAGGCCAGCGCGAAGGCCCAGGTGCCGCGCATGCGCAGGATCTGCCCATAGCGGATGCGCTGGGCCGGCGGATCGGTGTCGCGGGTGACGTGCGCCAGTTCCGCGGCGGTGACGGTCGGGTGCTGCTCCGGGTTGTGGTAGCGCGCGAACCAGAACGCCAGCCAGATCGCGCCCAGCGAAGCGATCACCAGGAACGCGGCCTGCCAGCCCCATGCCTGCAGGATCAGCGGCAGCATGATCGGCGTCAGCATCGCGCCGACGTTGGTGCCGGCATTGAAGATGCCGGTGGCGATGGCGCGCTCGCTGGCCGGGAACCAGATGCGCGTGGTCTTGACGCACGCCGGGTAGTTGGCCGCTTCAGACAAGCCCAGGAAGAAGCGGCAGATCATGAAGCCGACCGCAGACGCCGCGAACGCATGCGCGCCGCAGGCAATGCTCCACAGCAGCACCGCCAGCGCAAAGGCGCGCTTGACGCCGACCAGGTCGATAAAGCGGCCCTGCAGCGCAAAGCCGATGGCATAGCCCACCTGGAACCAGAAGTTGATATTGGCGTAGTCCTGCGCGGTCCAGGCCATGGCCTTGGCCAGCACCGGCTGCAGCACGCCCAGCGCGGCGCGGTCCACATAGTTCAGCGTGGTCGCGAAGAACACCAGCGCCAGCATGCCCCAGCGCACCTTGCCGAAGGCAAAGGCGGCGCGCACCTTGTCGGCGAGCGAGTTGCCGAACGCGGAAGCCGCGGGCAGCTCCTTGTGAGTCGTTGTCATGTTGTCTGTCTCCACCAATGGATAGGAAGTCTTGCTTGCCGGCGTGCCTTTGTATGCTGGCCTGCGCGCGGCTTGATTCAAGGGCGTGCGCCCCGGCCTGTCGATGCGTCAGTAGCGGATCCGCGCCACCTCGCGCAGCGCGTCGGGTGTGGCCGTGCCGTAGCCGAAGAACTCCAGGTAGGCCGGGATCATCTCGAACAGCATGTCTGTGCCCACCTGCACCTTGCAGCCGCGGGCCAGCGCGGCCTGCAGCAACGGCGTGTATTCCTGCTTCATCACCACCTCGCCGACCATCGCGCCGGGGGCGATGCGCGCCACGTCGAACGGCAGCGGATCGCCGGGCTGCATGCCCAGCGGCGTGGCATTGACCACCACGTCGAAGCCCGCCGGATCGGCCGAGCCGGTACTGACGCGCAGCGCCGGGTAATGCGCGGCAAGGCGCTGCGCCAGGGCGCGCGCCACCGCCTCGCGGGCGTCGAACAGCGCCAGCTCGGCCACGCCGGCCGCCGCCAGCGAGGCGGCGATCGCGCTGCCCACCCCGCCGCTGCCCGACACGATGGCGCGCGCGCCTTCCAGCCGGCAGCCCTTGCGCCGGATGCCGCGTACGAAGCCCTCGCCGTCGAACTGGTCGCCGACCAGCGTGCCGTCGTCGCGCCGCAGCACGGCGTTGCAGGCGCCGGCGATGCGGGCGGCGGGCGTCAGTTCGTCGACCAGCTCGACGGTGGCGACCTTGTGCGGCATGGTCACCAGCGCGCCGCGGATATTGGTCAGGCGGAACAGCGCCGGGAACACCGTCGCGTAGTCGTCCGGCTTGACTCCCATCGGGATCACGGCGGCGTCGATCCCCTGCTGGTCGAACCAGGGGTTGTAGATCATCGGCGCCTTGAACGATTCCGTCGGATAGCCGATGTGGGGGATTAGCGTGGTCTTGCCGTGGATCATGGTGTGCCTGGGTTCCGGTGATTCGCGCCACCCGGACTCCGGCATGCGTGGCCTCTGTATCGGGCCTGGCAGGGAGACGGGGGCGCGTCGTTGACCGGAGATTAGTAGCCGCCTCGCGCACAGCCAACTGTCTCATATTGCACTTTGCGCGATTAATGAACGCACATGCGCGATCAAGGCGCCGAATACGGGTTTCTACGAGTCGCTTGCGAAGGGGGGCAACGCGCGGGATGCCGCGATGCCGTTGCTACTATCGGTCGTCGCCGCAAGGCCAGGCACCGCCCCCGCAATACCCAGAGAGGAGCCAAGACTATGAGCGCCGCACCCGCCTCTTCCCCGCGCGCCGATGATGTCCAGCCGTGGGACAACCCGCTCGGCATCCGAGGCTACGAGTTCATCGAGTTCGCTTCGCCAGATCCGGCCGCGCTGGGCCGGACGCTGGAACGCCTCGGCTTTGCCGCCATCGCGCGGCATCGCCACAAGGCGGTGAAGCTGTACCGGCAGGGCGAGATGAATTTCATTGTCGACGCCGAGCCGGATTCGTTCGCCACGCGCTATGCGGCGCGCTATGGCTTGTCGATCTGTGCGATCGGGATTCGTGTCGACGATGCGGCGGCAGCGTTTGCGCGAGCGCTGGAGGCCGGCGCATGGCCATTCGAGGGCGGCACGGTGGGGCCGATGGAGCTCAATATTCCCGCCATCCAGGGGATCGGACAGTCGGTCCTGTATTTCATCGACCGCTGGCGTGGGAAAGAAGGCCGGCCGGGCGATGTCGGGGATATCTCGATCTACGACGTGGATTTCCGGCCGCTGCCGCCAGCCGGAGACATGCCCGACGCCGGCCTGCTCCGCGTCGACCACCTGACCCAGGCGGTCGATCCCGGCCACCTGGAGGAATGGCTGGAGTTCTACCGCAAGGTGCTGGGGTTCCGGGATCTGCGCAGCGGCGGCGACTCGCACGTGCTGGTCTCGCCGTGCGGCAGCATCCGCATCCCGCTGTACGAGAAGGGAACGCCGCGCCACGACCAGATGCGGCATTACCTGTCAGACCAGCACGGCGAAGGCATCCAGCACATTGCGCTGGCCAGCGGGGACATTCTTGCCTGTGCCGCGGCACTGGCGAACCGTGGTGTGCAGTTCGTTCAGCCGCCGCCGGCTTACTACGATTCCTTGCCGGCGCGCGTGCCAGGCCATGGGCTGGACCTTGCCGCCCTGCAACGCTACGGCATCCTCGTCGATGGCACCGGCCCTCGCGAGCGCTTCCAGCAAGCCTTCCTGAAACGCGAGGCGGGCGAATTCTTCTTCGAGATCGTCCAGCGTGACGGTCATCAGGGCTTCGGCGAGGGCAACCTGCCGGTACTCGAGGCGCTGTCGACGCGCTGACACCCTGCGCCGCCGCGTAGGCGCGGCGCCTTCCTTCCTGCTTTCTTCCCCCTGCGCCGGCTCCCGTGCCGGCGCTGTCTTGCCTTCTCTCCCCCCATTACGGACGCGAAAGTGGCTTATAAGTCGCTTTCATGCATATTTGTCTCATTTTTTTGATTATTTCATTCCGTAAACCAAAACTTCTTATTGACGCCGGCCAGTCTTCCACCTACATTTCGACCAACGCATCAATTTTCCGGAACTTACCGTTCCACTTTATAACACCCCAACCAGGAGACACCCGCCATGCGCGACCTCGAAACCACCAAGCAGCCCGCCGTTTCCGGTGGCTCGGCCGCCGCGAAGGACAGCCAGGTTCCGGCTGGCCCGCAGACCATGACCCCGTCCGAAGCCTTCGTCGAAACGATGGCCGCCAACGGTGTGACCGACATGTTCGGCATCATGGGCTCGGCCTTCATGGACGCCATGGACATCTTCGCGCCGGCCGGCATCCGCCTGATCCCGGTGGTGCACGAGCAAGGCGCCGGCCACATGGCCGACGGCTATGCCCGCGTGTCCGGCCGCCATGGCGTGGTGATCGGCCAGAACGGCCCCGGCATCTCCAACTGCGTGACCTCGATCGCCGCCGCCTACTGGGCCCACAGCCCCGTGGTGATCGTCACCCCCGAAGCCGGCACCATGGGCATCGGCCTGGGCGGTTTCCAGGAAGCCAACCAGCTGCCGATGTTCCAGGAGTTCACCAAGTACCAGGGCCACGTCACCAACCCCGCGCGCATGGCCGAGTTCACCGCGCGCTGCTTCGACCGCGCCAAGGCCGAAATGGGCCCGACGCAGCTGAACATCCCGCGCGACCACTTCTACGGCAAGATCACCGCCGAGATTCCGAAGCCGCAGAACCTTGATCGCGGCCCCGGCGGCGAGCAGAGCCTGAACGAAGCGGCCGAGCTGCTGGCCAATGCCAAGTTCCCGGTGATCATCTCCGGCGGCGGCGTGGTGATGGCCGACGCCATCGAGGAATGCAAGGCACTGGCCGAGCGCCTGGGCGCGCCGGTGGTCAACAGCTACCTGCACAACGACTCGTTCCCCGCCAGCCACCCGCTGTGGTGCGGCCCGCTGGGCTACCAGGGCTCGAAGGCCGCGATGAAGCTGATTTCGCGCGCCGACGTGGTGGTGGCCCTGGGCTCGCGCCTGGGACCGTTCGGCACGCTGCCGCAGCACGGCATGGACTACTGGCCGAAGAACGCCAAGATCATCCAGATCGATGCCGACCACAAGATGCTGGGCCTGGTGAAGAAGATCTCGGTGGGCATCTGCGGCGACGCCAAGGCTGCCGCCATCGCGCTGACCCAGCGCCTGGCCGGCCGCACGCTGGCATGCGACGCCAGCCGCGATGGACGCGCTACCGAAATCGCCAACGAAAAGGCGGCCTGGGAGAAGGAGCTGGACGACTGGACGCATGAGCGCGACCCGTACAGCCTCGACATGATCGAAGAGCAGAAGCAGGAACGCACGCCCAACGGCGGCCACTACCTGCACCCGCGCCAGGTGCTGCGCGAGCTGGAAAAGGCCATGCCGGAAGATGTGATGGTGTCCACCGACATCGGCAACATCAACTCGGTGGCCAACAGCTACCTGCGCTTCGAGAAGCCGCGCAGCTTCTTTGCGGCGATGAGCTGGGGCAACTGCGGCTACGCCTTCCCGACCATCATCGGCGCCAAGGTCGCGGCACCGCATCGCCCGGCCGTGTCGTATGCCGGTGACGGCGCCTGGGGCATGAGCCTGATGGAAACCATGACCTGCGTGCGCCACAACATCCCGGTGACCGCGGTGGTGTTCCACAATCGCCAGTGGGGCGCGGAGAAGAAGAACCAGGTGGACTTCTACAACCGCCGTTTCGTCGCGGGCGAGCTCGACAACCAGAGCTTCGCCGAAATCGCCAAGGCGATGGGCGCCGAAGGCATCGTGGTGGATCGCCTGGAAGACGTGGGCCCGGCCCTGAAGCGCGCCATCGACCTGCAGATGAATCACGGCAAGACCACGATCATCGAGATCATGTGCACGCGTGAACTGGGCGACCCGTTCCGCCGCGATGCGCTGGCCAAGCCGGTGCGGTATCTGGACAAGTACAAGGACTACGTCTGAACCTGAGCTTGCCCGGGTCCCTCGCCTGCAACCGGTGTGCTCCCTCTCCCGCTTGCGGGAGAGGGTTGGGGTGAGGGCTGGCATGTCCACAAAGTGAACCGCTGCCGTGCTTGCCACAGGCCCGCCCTCCCCCCCGGCCCCTCTCCCGCACGCGGGAGAGGGGGGCCAACCACCGGCATAGCAAGGGCTTCGGCCCTTTCTTCATTTCTGAAAGAAGAACCATGAAACCCATCCTCCGCATCATCGACCGCGCCCGCGCCGCCCCCCGCCGCATCGTGCTGTGCGAGGCCGAAGACCCACGCATCCTGCAAGCCGCGCAGCGTGCCACGCAGGAAGGCATCGCGCGCATCGTGCTGGTCGGCAATCCGCGCCAGATCAGCGCCGCCGCTGCCATCCACGGCATCGCGCTGGACGGCATCACGCTGGTCGACCCCGCCACCTCCGCGCTCACGCCCTCCTTCGCGCAGCAGCTCTACGCATTGCGCCAGAAGAAAGGCATGACGCTGGATGAAGCGAAGCGCGCGGTGCTCGACCCGCTGTGCTTTGCCAACCTGATGGTGCGCCTCGGCCACGCGGACGGCTCGGTCGCCGGGGCGGAACACACCACCGCCGACGTGGTGCGCAACGCCATCCAGCTGATCGGCCTGGCGCCCGGATTCCGGCTGGTGTCGAGCTTTTTCCTGATGATGCTGTGCGAGCCCTTCCATACCCTCAAGGGCGGGCTGATCTTCTCCGACTGCGGGCTGGTGGTCGATCCCGATGCCGAGGCATTGGCCGATATCGCCATGGCCGCCGCCGACAGCGCGCGTGCGCTGCTGAACGACGAGCCGCGCGTGGCGATGCTGTCGTTCTCGACCAGCGGCAGCGCCCACCACGCCGCCGTCGACAAGGTGGTGGCCGCCACCGAGCGCGTGCGCGCGCAGCGCCCCGGCCTGGCCATCGATGGCGACGTGCAGCTCGATGCCGCCATCGTCGCCGAGATCGCCGCGCGCAAGGTCGCGCATTCGCAGGTCAACGGCCGCGCCAACGTGCTGGTGTTTCCCAACCTTGAGTCAGGCAATATCGGCTACAAGCTGGCCGAGCGCGTCGGCGGCGCCAAGGCCATCGGGCCGATGCTGCAAGGGTTGAGCAAGCCCGCCAACGACCTGTCGCGCGGCTGCAGCGCCGACGATGTGTTCCATGTCATCGCCGTCACCGTGGTCCAGGCGCAAGCCACCGCGGAACAGGCCAGCAAAGGCGAGCAGACGGCGGCATGAAAGCGGAATTGTTGTTGCCGCTGCTGGGGCTGCAGGCCCTGCTCGGCGCGGGTACCTATTTCCAGACGGTGACCGGCTTCGGCCTGGGCATGATCGTGATGGGCGCCACCAGCGGGCTTGGGCTCGCGCCAGTGGCCACCGTTGCGGCCGTGGTCAGCCTGGTGACGCTGGCCAACAGCGCCTGCGCGCTGCCGGGCAAGCTGGAGCATATCGACTGGCGCGCCGTGGGCGCGGCCGCGATCGGCATCCTGCCGTCGGTGCTGGTCGGCGTGCTGGTGCTGGAGTACCTGAGCTCCAGCGCGGCCACGCTGCTGCAGCTGCTGCTGGGCGCGGTGATCCTGTATGGCGGACTCAGCGCGGCCTTCCGGCCGGAGCCGCTGCCAAGACGCTCGGGCGACGGCAGCTTCTTCATGAGCGGCGTGTTCGGCGGGCTGCTGAGCGGCATGTTCGGCGTGTCCGGGCCGCCGCTGATCTCCCAGTTCTACCGGCAGCCGATGAAGCCGGTGGAGATCCGCTGCGCGCTGATCCTGGTGTTCACCATCACGTCCAGCGTGCGCACGCTGTTCTCGGCGTGGCAGGGCCAGCTCGATGGCGCGATCTGGCTGCAGGCCGCGTTCGGCGTGCCGGTGGTGGTGGTCGCCACGCTGCTGGGGCGGCGCTTTCCGCCGCCGTTCTCGCCGACCACGACGCGGCGCGTCGCGTTCGGCGTGCTGATCGGAATCGGTGCCAGCCTGATGCTGCCGGCGCTCTCGGCGTGGCTGCGGTAAGGGCGCCGGCAGCGCCCTCCGCGCGCGTTCAGGCGACCGTTCCCGCGGGCTGCGCCAGCGGCGCGGCGTCTTCCTGCTCCCCGCTGCCGCCGGCCTGCCCGAGATCCATGCCGGTGGTTTCCGGCAGCAACACCGCGGCGACCACGACCATGGCATAGCCAACCCCGGCGACGATCGCGATCGCGATCGGCAGCGAGGTGTGCCCCGAACTCAGCCACCCGACCGATAGCGGGAACAGCGAGCCGATCACGCGGCCGGCGTTGTACGAGACGCCATAGCCCGTCGCGCGGATATCGTTGGGATAGGACTCGGAGATGGTCGCCCCGATGCCGGCGAACACGCCCTGCATCAGCACCCCCAGCGGGAAGCCCAGGAACAGCATCGACGTGTTCGACACCGGGATCACCATGTAGACCAGCGCGGCCACGAACGCTCCCGCCGCGAACACGATGTAGGTCAGCCGCCGGCCCCAGCGGTCAGTGGCGTAGGCTCCCGCCACGTAGCCGACCAATGAGCCGATGATGGTGACCGTCAGGTACGAGCTGGTGCCGAACACCGACAGGCCGCGCTCGGTCTTGAGAAAGGTCGGCAGCCACGTGGCAATGGCGTAGTACGCCCCCAGCATGCCGCCCGAAAGCAGGCTGCACAGCAGCGTCTTCGACAGCAGCGGCCCGCGGAACAAGCGGCCGAGCCCGGCCAGCGCAGAGCCTTGCCGGCCCGCCGCGCGGCTCTTCAGGAAAATCTCCGGCTCCTCCAGGTTGCGGCGCAGGTAGATCACCACCAGCGCCGGCAGGATGCCGAGGAAGAAGCAGACGCGCCATGCCGTCTCCGTGGGCAGCACGCTGAAGGTGATCGCATACACGATCGCCGCCGCGCCCCAGCCGAAGGAATAGCTGCTGGCGGTAAAGCCCGAGTATTTGCCGCGGTGCGCCGGGTTGCGGATCATCTCCGTCACCAGCACCATGCACAGCGACGACTCGCCGCCGAAGCCCAGCCCCTGGATCATGCGGAACAGCATCAGCTGCTCCGGCGACTGCGCGAGTCCGCACAAGAAGCAGGCGCCCGCGAACACGATGATGGTCCAGCGCAGCACGCGCACGCGCCCGTAGCGGTCGGCCAGGATACCGGCGCCGATCGCGCCGACCAGCGACGACACCAGCGTCCACGTGACAATGGCGCCCGCCGTGGATTTGCTCATGCCCCACTGCCCCAGCAGCGTGGAGATGAGGAAGGAATAGATCATGAAGTCGAACACGTCGACGGCATGCCCCAGGAACGCGCCATAGAATCCCTTGCGCTCCATGCGCGACAAATCACGGAACCAGTCGAACATGATTCCCTCCCCAATGGTGATGTGTGGTTGGTTGTGGTGGTGCGCCGGCTAGGCGGCTGGCCGCGGCGGCGGCCGGCAGGCATGGCCCGCCTGCTCCAGCAGGCTGGCAAAACGCAAGGCAGTGAGATCCTGGTAGCGGCCGGCGACGATCTGCACGCCGACCGGCAGGCCGCCGGTACCAGGCCCGAGCGGCGCGAGCGGCGCGACGGCCGAAGGCAGGCCGCACAGCCCGGAATGGCCTGCCCAGAACAGCTGCGTGGTCATCGGCTGCGGGCGGCCGTTGACGCTGATGGTGCGCTGCCAGGGCTCGCCCGCCTCGTCAAGGACAAAGGCCGTGGTGGCCGCGGCCGGGCATAGCAACACGTCGTAGCCGTTGAAGAAGCTGCGCCAGGCGGCGGCAAAGCGTTCGCGCGCGACCTGCAGCCGCAGCCAGTCGCGGTGGCTCAGCGTCGCGCCGGTGTCCTGCAGGGTGGCATAGCCATGATCGCCCGCCGCGGCGGTGGCGCTGCGGGCCAGCGCATCGGCAAAGGCGGCGTCGTCCATGTGCACGGAGGTGGTGGCGCGCAGCAGCGTCACGTAGACATGCCAGAGCTCGCCGGCGTCGAAGTCCGGCCGCACGTGCCAGTCGACGCGGGCGCCCTTGCCGGCCAGCCAGTGCCCCAGCTGCTCGATCCGCCCGGCAACCTCGGCGTCGGCTTCCGCCTGGGCATGGGTCGGCAGCACGGCAACGCGGAAGTCGGCGAGCGAGCGGTGCGGGCAGTCCGGCAACTGCAAGCGGTATGGCAGCGCTTCGTCACCGGCCGGGCCAGCGATCGTGCGCAGCACCAGTTCGAGGTCGCGCGCGCTGCGGGCCAGCGGGCCGGCGACATTGATGTCCTGTTCCCCGAAGCGCGCCGCGCCGGTGCCGTGGCCTGCCAGCGGCACCAGCCCGTGACTCGGCTTGAGCGAGAAGATGCCGCAGTAATGCGCCGGGTTGCGCAGCGAGGAACCGATGTCGGAACCCACGTCGAAGAACGACAAACCCGCGCAGACCGCCGCGGCGCTGCCGCCGGACGAGCCGCCCGGCGTGCGCGAGGGATCGTGCGGATTGCGGGTCGTGCCGTAGATGGCGTTGTAGCTCTGCCAGTCGCGCAGCCCGAGCGGGACGTTGGTCTTGCCGAGCAAGATCGCTCCGGCATCGCGCAGGCGTTGCACCACCAGGGCATCGCGCTGGGCGATGTGCCCGCGCAAGGCGGGATTGCCGCAGGTAGTCGGCCAGCCGGCGACGTCGAACGATTCCTTGACCGAGAACGGCACGCCATCGAGGACGCCGCGCGCCTGCCCGGCGCGACGGCGCCGGTCGCTGTCGCGCGCCGCGGCGCGGGCGGCGCTGAAATCCGACAGCACCAGCGCGTTGATGACGCCGTGCCATTGATGCCAGGCCGCCTCGCAGGCGTCCACGAGTTCCTCCGATGAAACCGTGCCGCCGGCGAGCCGTTGTGCCACCTCCCATAGCGGCGGAAAGCCGCCGGTTGTCCAGTCGGGCAGGTTCACATCGGCTCCTTGTCGTTATCCGCGCGGTTCGGCACGGGTGGGGCTTTATCAGGGGCTCAGAGATACTGCGATTGCGTTGGTATACTATATTCCGAATTGCGCGCAGTGCAAGGCGAATGTGCGCGAGGGCACCGCTGGCAGCGCGAGAGAACGACTATGCGGGAAAGGACGGCTCGCAGAACGCGTGCCAGGAGGAAAAACCCAGAAGGGGCGGCGCAATGCGCCGCCCGGTCATTCAGGCCGGATCAGCAATGGCCGCGCCGCGGCGCCCGGCCGCCCAGCGCCTGGAAGAAGCGGCCGATATCGCGCAGGCGCAGCGGCACCAGCGGCGAGGCGTGGCGCACGGCGTCGCGCGCTGCAAAGTGGCGCAGCAGTTGCTGGCCTATAGGTTGCGAAAGATAGCGTTGCTCGGGCGACTGCATGGCAAATCCGAATTGACGTTTAGTGCCTACAGTATACACATATTGGTGCAGTGCGTCATGCGAGGGCATGCAATGCCCTGTTGCCGGGCATGCAATGGCAACGCGAAAGGGGCAAATACCAGGGGATACCAGCCGGGCGCGGGCAGCGCCCGGGGCCGCAGCCTTTCGCTCAGGCCGCCTGCGCCGCGCCCTGCCCGCTCACCGGCAGGTCGGCCGCCTTGGCGGCGCTGTAGACATGGCGCGCGGCCAGCAGCGCGGCAAGGTCCGCGTCGCCGGCGATCACGGCCTGCAGGATCTGGGCGTGCTCGTCCCAGTTCTGGCGCGCCCGCACCACGTTGGCGGGGCCGAACAGCACCGCGGTGCGCTCGCGCAGCGAGCGCATCATTTCCTGCAGCACGCTGTTCGCGGCGATGGTGCCGAGCACCTCATGGAAGCGGGTATTGAGCGCGAGCAACTCATCCGCGCGGCCCTGCGCGGCGGCCTCCATGCCCTGGCGCAGCACCGTTTCCAGTTCCGCCACCAGTGCCGGGTCGCGCCGCTGCGCGGCGAGCTTGGCGTTGAGGCCTTCCAGCGTGGCGCGCACTTCGACCATCTCGCGCGCGATCACGGGCGACAGGCTCGCCACGGTCGCGCCGCGGCGCGGCTCGATCAGCACCAGCCCTTCGCTGGCCAGCGCGCGCAGCGCCTCGCGCACCGGGATGCGCGACACGCCCAGCTCCGCCGACAGCTTGTTTTCCACCAGCCGCTCGCCTGGCGCGTACTTGCCGTTCAGGATGCCTTCGCGCACCTTGTCGGTGACAAGGGCGAACAGCGGCGAGTGGCTGGCACCGAGGCTCAGCGGCTCGGCGGGAGACGGAGTGAGGGACATGGGTCGGCAGAGGCGTAGGCGGAAAGGCTGGCGTCATTGTATACCAGCCGATCCTTGCATACCCTATGTCTTAACAAAGGTGCTGGAAAGTAAAGCTGTCAGCGTAGATGTGATCCGGGCTGGCCCCGCGCACCAGGAAAGCGGCACGGGCGTCACGGATCATGTCGGGCGAGCCGCACAGGTAGATGGCGTGTTCGCCCAGGTCGCCAGCGCCGCCCATGTCGGCCAGCGCGGCGTCGTGAACGTGGCCGCGCCTGCCCTGCCAGTCCGCCCCGGCGCGCGACAGCACGGGGACGTACCGGAAGTCATAGAGCCGTTCGCCCCACCCGGCGATGTCGTCGTGCAGGTACAGGTCCTGCGCCTGGCGCATGCCCCAGTACAGCGACACCGGCGGGCAGTCGGGATCGTCCATCAGCGATTCGAGGATCGCCTTGATTGGCGCGAGGCCGGTGCCGGTGGCCACCATCAGCAGCGGCCGGTAATCGCGGGCGCGATAAAAGAAGTTGCCGAGCGGCAATTCGACGTCGATCGCGTCGCCGGCCTTCATGCGCGGCAGGATGCCATCGGTGAAGGCGCCGCCCGGGATGCGGCGCACGTGCAGGTCGACGCGCCCGTCGCGCGGCACCGAAGCCATCGAAAAACTGCGCGCGAGCCCGTCGGCGCTCAGCAGCTTCAGGTACTGGCCGGGGCGGTAGTCGAGCGTGCCGGCGTCCGGCACCTCCAGTTCGACGTGCATGACGTCCGCCGACAGCGGACGCACCGCCTGCACCACCGCGCGGTGCCGCGCGGGCTCGGCGCAGGCCTGGTCCTCGCGCGCGGTGCTGATGACGAGGTCGGCCAGCGGCTGCGCCTGGCAAGCCAGCGCGTAGCCGGCGGCGGCTTCGTCCGGCGCGAGGCCGAACGGTTCCTCGTCGTAGCGCACCTGCCCGTCGAGCAGGCGGATGCGGCAGGTGCCGCAGCCGCCCAGCTGGCAGTCGTGCGGCAAGGCGATGCTGGCGCGCTGCGTGGCCTGCAGCAGCGTCTCGCCGCGCTCGACGAAAAAGACCTGCTGCGTTTCGGCGATCTGGATGCGGTACGACATGGAACCTCCGCTGAGACTGACTTGGACTTACTTCTTGATGTCGGCCTGCACCAGCACCTTCAGGTCCTGCGGCGCCAGCAACTCGGCCAGCGCCTGCAGCGCCGCCAGCCCGGCCTGCGTGTCCTGCTCGCCGTTGCCGCCGGACAGGCCGATGCCGCCGATCACCTCGTCGTTGACCACGATCGGGAAGCCGCCGACAAACGCCGCGAACTTGCCCTCGAAGCTCCACTGGATGCCGAAGGCCTCGTTGCCCGGCAGCGCCGGCCCGTTGGGCGGCGTGGTGAACAGGTGGGTGGAGCGCTTGTGGCCCGCGGCGGTAAAGGCCTTGTTCCATGCGATCTGCGGCCCGGTGATGCGGGCGCCGTCCATGCGCTCCAGCGCGAGCGGGTAGCCGCCCTCGTCGACCACGCAGATCGACTCCAGCACGCCGATTTCCTCCGAGCGCCGGATCGCGGCGGCAACCATGTGGCGCGCTTCGCGCAGTTCCAGCTTGATGGCTTTCTTCATCGGTAAGACTCCTTGTTACGGCAGGGCTCAGGCGCCCCGGTAGACCGTCTTGACCTGCGTATAGAACTCCAGCCCGGTGCGGCCGGACTCGCGGAAAGTCGAGGTGCTCGACCGCTTGACCCCGCCGAACGGCGCGTTGACCAGGTTGCCCGTGGTGGTGCGATTGATCTTGACCGTGCCCGCCTCGATGTCGGTGGCGAAATGGTGGATGTAGCGCGGGTTGCTGGTGACGATGGCCGCGGCCAGGCCGTACTCGGTATCGTTGGCCCTGGCGATGGCGTCGGCGTAATCGGTGAAGCCGATGATGGCGATCACAGGCCCGAAGATCTCCTCGCGCGCGATCCGCATCTGCTGCGTTACGTCGGTGAATACCGTCGGCGTGACGTAGTAGCCCTTGTCGAAGTCGCCGCCGGTCAGGCGCGCACCGCCGCACAGCAGCGTTGCCTCGGACTTGCCGATGTCGATGTAGCGCAGCACCGTTTCCAGCTGCTTGTGCGAGGCCAGCGGCCCAAGATCCATGCCCGGCGTCATGCCGCTGCCGACCTTCAGCGTTGCGACCTTCGCGAGCAGGCGTTCGGTGTATGCCGCTTTCACGGATTCGGCCACCAGCACGCGGCTGGTGCCGGTGCACGCCTGCCCCGACAGCGAGAAGCCGCCCTTGATGGTCAGGTCGACGGCGCGGTCGAGGTCGGCGTCTTCCATCACGATCAGCGGGTTCTTGCCGCCCAGTTCCATCTGCGTGCGCGTGGTCAGCGGCGCCGCGCGATGGATCTGCTCGCCGGCGCGAGACGAGCCGGTGAACGAGATCGCGCGCACGGCCGGCGCCTCGGTGATGGTTGCGCCGATCTCGGTGGCGCTGCCGGTGATGAAATTCAGCACGCCCTTGGGCAAGCCGGCCTTGATCAGTGCCTCGGCCAGCCGGTAGCCCGACAGCGGCGCCTCGGACGACGGCTTGAACACCACCGTATTGCCGGTCACCAGCGCCGGTGCAATCTTGCGCGCGGGGATCGACACCGGGAAATTCCACGGCGCAATCACCGTCACCACACCCAGCGGCTCGCGCTGGCTGTAGACGAGCTGGTCGGGGTCGTCGTTCGGATACACCTCGCCCGTGAAGGTCTGCCCTTCCACCGCATAGAAGCGCAGCGTCTGCGCCGAGCGCAGCACCTCGTCGCGCGCCAGCGCCAGCGCCTTGCCTTCCTCGCGGGTCAGCTCGGCGGCGATGCTGTCGGCGCTGGCTTCCAGGTGCTCCGCCGCGCGGTTGAGGATGGCGGCGCGCTTGCCGACCGGGGTCTTTCTCCAGCCGGCAAAGGCCGCCGCCGCCGCGGCCACGGCCGCCTGCGCGTCGACCGCGGACGACGCCTGGAAGCGGCCCACGATGTCGGCGGTGTCGGCCGGGTTGACGTTGTCGAAGGTGCGGCCCGACTGGCAGGCGGTCCATTCGCCGTCGATATGGTTCAGGAATACGGTCATCGTCGATGCTCAGGCGGCCATGTCCAGTTCGGGCAGCGGCAGCTCTTTCTCGACGTAGTCGTGGTAGAGCGCCGTGGTGTACAGCAGCCGCATCTGCGCGCCGATCTCGCAGATCTTCAGGCAGCGCTGCTGCAGCTCGGGCGTGTTGGCGTGCTCCAGCACGATCTGGTAGCCGCGCTCGCCATGGATTTCGTCCGAGACGATATGCAGGTCGAAGAACTCGACCTCTTCGTCGGTGAACTGGTACTTGTCGCGCAGCGTCGGGGTCTGCTTGCGGTAGATCGACGGCACCTGCGATTCCAGCCCGACCACCAGGCCGGCCACCGCCACGATCGGGTCCTCGCGCATGGCCACCGCATAGCACCAGCTCTGCAGGCCGCGCGTGGTGGGCGACATATTGTCCGGGTCGATCACGCGCTCGCGCGTGGTGCCGCAGGCTTCGGCAAAGCGGATCAGCAGGTCGGTGTGGCGGTCGCCGCCGATCTCTTCCTCGTACATGTTGGCGAGCAGGAAATCCTTGGCTTCGGTGTAGCGGTCCGGCGTGCGGGCGTAGATGTAGCCCAGGTAGTCCGCGAACGGGCCGACGTAGTGATAGTGGTTCTCGGCCCAGCGCGCGAGATGGGCGCGGGTCAGCTTGCCGCTGGCCCAGGCCACGCTGAACGGCGCCTTGTTGGCGCTCTTGCCTTTGATGGCTTCTTCAAGGGCGGCACGGAAATCTTCGCGGTTCATCAGTTCGGCCATGACGGGGGCTCCTGGTTGGCGATGTGGGGCGATTCGGTGGGTTGGATGCCGTGGCGGCTTCGCAAGCGGATCAGCCTTGGCATGTTTGTATACTATATACATTCGATCGGCGACGACAAGGGCTCAGTTGACTAATCACGTTGGTGTTTACCCCCAGCGTTGCAGCGAGCGGCGGCAATCAGGCGGCGCGGCGCTCCGCTCCACCCTCGATGCGCGACCAGGCGAAGCCGGCCAGCGCCACGTCTTCCAGCCCCACGCCGACTGACTTGTAGATCACGATGTCGCCCTCGCTGTCCTCTCGCTGCCTTGGCGACACCTTGCCGAGCACGACATCGGCCAGTTCGACGATCTTTTCCGCCGGCAGCGCCCGCGGATCGGCCAGCACGATATCGCCGGCTTCGCGGGTCGATTGCGGCCGCCACTCCACCACCACCGCGGCGGCGCGGCGCAACGCGTCATCGTCCAACTCGCGCGTGTGCGGCAGGCTGGAGCCGATGGCGGCAACGAAGGCGCCCGGCCGGATCGACGTGCCGGCGAACAGTGGCGTGGTCGCGCGCGAAGCCGTGACGATCACGTCGGCCTCGGCCACTGCGGCATCGGGCTCCGCCAGCGCGACCGGAATGCCGCACAGCGCCGACAGCCGCGCGGGCATGCCGGCGTCCGCATGCGGATCGGACACCAGGATGCGTTCCAGCTCCAGCGTGGCGCTGAGCTGGCGCGCGTGCTGCACGCCCTGCGTGCCGGCGCCGAACAATGCCAGCGTGCGCGCGCCGGGACGGGCCAGCCGCTGCGCGGCCAGCGTGGTGCACGCCGCCGTGCGCAGGCGCGTGATGGCGCCGGCGTCGAAGGAAGCCAGCGGGCGGCCGTCTTCGGTCGAGAAGATCAGGATGACAAAGGAGAACTGGCCGTTGATGGTGGTGTAGACCTTGGCCCCGGCCACGCCCTGCTGCGGGATCACCGCCCCCAGCGTGGACAGCTTGACGCCGCCGGCCTCGGTGCGGATGCGTTCCTGCATCGCAGCGTCGCCGCGCCCGAAGCTGGAAAACGCCGCCTCCATGACCTGCCGGGCATCTTCCGGGGTGACGTGGGCATCGATCATCGCGTCTGTGATGTGCTGCATGGAAACTCCGCTGGTTGGGTTGGCCTGGAAAGCGAAAGAATCAGAGGCGCCGCCGGCGCGGCGGTATCAGGCAAAGGCCGCGCGGCCGAGCACGCCCAGCGCGCCGGCCGCGCACAGGGCCAGCAGCAAGCGGCGTACCGCAGTGGGAGAAACGCGCCCGCGCAGCCGGTTGGACAGCGCGAAGCCGGCCAGCAGGAATGGTGCAAGCACCAGCGCCAGCACCAGTTGCGGCAGGCCGAAGCGCCCCGCCAGCGCCAGCATGGCGAGCGACAGCACGGCGCCGCCGGACAGGATGCAGCCCATGGTCGCGCGCAACGGCGCCGGCGCCATATGCTGCATGACCAGCGCGAACGGCGGCGCGCCGGCCGAGGTGATGGTTCCCATGAAGCCGGACAGGGTGCCCGCGACCACCACGTTGCGCGAGGTCGGCAGCAGGCGCCAGCCGAGCAGGCTCAGCGCCACGGCGGCGAGGATCGACAACGAGAACAGCAGCGCCAGCGGTCCCGGCGCCAGCCATGCGATGGTCAGCACCGCGGCGGCCCCGCCCAGCGCGCGGCCGGCCAGCGCAAAGCCGGCGATGTCCCAGACGATGGCCTCGCGCTCGCGCAAGGCGCCCATCAGCGACAGGCAGCAGCCCATCGCCAGCAGCGGCCCCGGCACCAGGTCCGGGAAGAAGATCGCGCCCAGCGGCGCCGACAGCATGGCAAAGCCGATCCCGCCGACGCCCTGCAGGCAGGCGCCCGTCAGGATGAGCGCTCCCATCAACAGGTAGGCCGGGACGGACAGGCCGGCGGGCAGCAGGGAGAGCAACGAATCGGGCATGGCGGAAGTGGTGGGGCGGGAACGGCCGGAGGGCCGGGGTGGCATGGCGCATCGCCCGAACAAGGGCGGCTCGCGCATCTTGCTCGCTTAACTCTCCGAAATGAACCCTTAACGGTATACAGTCTACATTCTGATATGATGCCGAGCAATCATTTGGACAGTTCATGCACCAACGGGAGGATGGCCCACCGCCCAGATTCCCCCTAAATGTGCGCTTTACAGGGACTCTGCACCGTCCTCGTCTAAGCGTAAGTCCGGAGGAGAAATCGCTTGGCGCGCAGATGCACTGGAATATAGTATACCGAAACGGGCGCAGCGCGGCCCGATGAAATCGCCCCCACAAACCCTCCGCCCCCAGGGAGTCTTCATGTCACAACAAATCGTGATCGGTGCCGCGCACTGGATCTATCTGTCAGGGGTAGCAGTCATCGTGCTGACGATGATCCTGCGCGCCAATGTTGTCGTCCCGTCGATCGTCGGTACTGCCCTGGTCGTCTTTGCGCTGACCGGAAGCCCGGTTTCGGCACTGGGCGGAGTGTTTTCCGCGAGCCTGGTTGCCGCCAAGGAGCTGTTCAATATCTTCCTGGTGATCGCCTTCATGACGGCGCTGCTCAACGCGCTCAAGACGCTGCGCTCCGATATCCGCATGGTCGAGCCCTTCCGCGTGGTGATGAAGAACGGGCATTCGGCTTTCTTTATCCTGGCCGGCATCACCTACGTCATCTCGCTGTTCTTCTGGCCGACGCCGGCCGTGCCGCTGGTCTCGGCGATCCTGCTGCCGGCGGCGATCGCGGCGGGGCTGCCGCCGCTGGCGGGCGCGATGGCGATCGCCATCGCCGGGCAGGGCATGGCGTTGTCGTCGGACTACGTGATCGGCGTCGCGCCCGGCATCAGCGCCAAGGCCGCCGGCGCGGCGGTCAGCGCCGCGGTGGTGGCCGACCGCGCGCTGGCGCTGTCGATCATCACCGGCGGCATTGCGCTGTGCCTGGCGTACCTGTCGATGCGCAAGCACATCGTGCCGGCCTGCGGCACCCTGCTCGACCGCTGGCAGGCGCAGGCCGGCGGCACCGCCGAGGCGATCGACGGCGGCATCACCTTCGACAAGGCGGAGATCGCCAAAGGCACCGCCCACACCGAACCGCTTGCCACCGACAGCAATATCGAGGCAAGCCTGTCGATGGTCGCGAGGCGCCGGGTGAAGTGGTCGAAGTGCTTCGCCATCGTGACGCCGATTGCCTTCCTCGCCGTGGTCGCCGTGATGGTGCTGCCCAAGCTCGGCACCGGCGTGCAGGATCTCAAGGGCGGCGACGCGGCCGCGCTGGTGGGCGGCGTCGCGGCGGTGCTGATGATGCTGACGACGCTGGCGGCCGAAGGCCCGCGTCGCATGCTCGACGTCTGCCCGGAGCACATCACGGACGGCTTCGTCTTCGCCTTCAAGGCGATGGGCTCGGTGCTGCCGATCGCCGGCTTCTTCTTCGTGGGCGCGGGCGAAACTGCCGCGCAGATCCTCGGCCTGCCGCCGGGCAAGGCGCCGAGCCTGCTGTTCGAGCTGATCCAGGCCTACCAGCACATGATTCCGGACAACCACGTGCTGGTCGCCTTCGGCGTGCTGCTGGTCGGCATGATCACCGGCATCGACGGCTCCGGTTTCGCGGGCCTGCCGCTGACCGGCACGCTGGCGGGCGCGCTCGGGCCGGTGGTCGGCTTCGACCCGGCCACGCTGGCGGCGGTGGGCCAGATGGGCGCGGTCTGGACCGGCGGCGGCACGCTGATCGCCTGGTCGTCGCTGATCGCGGTGGCCGGCTTCGCCCGTGTGCCGGTGCTGGAAGCGGTGCGCGCGCTGCTGCTCCCGGTGCTCATCGGGCTGGGCTGTTCCACCGTGGCGGCGATGGTGCTGTGGTCGTAGGCGCCCGCAAGCATCGCCAGCGCAGCCGGATTTTCCTGATTCTTCCCAGACCGAACATGCCCAAAGTCACCTTCCACAAGCTCGGCGAAACCTTCACCGACGAGGTCAAGCCGCAGACCAACCTGGTCGTCCGCGCCGGCATCCGGCAGTTCCCCTACCCCAACCTGCGCTACGAGTGCGGCATGGGCAAATGCTCCAAGTGCGCCTGCCGTGTGCTGGGCGGCGCCGAGCACCTGCCCCCGCCCAACTGGAAGGAAAAGAAGCAGCTCGGCGACCGGCTGGAGCAGGGATACCGGCTGGCGTGCCAGCTGTGGATCGAGCATGACATCGAACTGGCGCAGGACGAACTGCCGGCCCCCGCCGCGCTCGCCACGGCAACCGCGGGAGCCTGACATGTTCGTGCTGCTCACCAGCCGCCCCGGCCAGTTCCGCACCGAACCGACCGACGGCATGACCGCGGTCGAGGCGTACGACTACGTGTTCTACGGCAAGCGCACGGCCCGCTTCGTCATCGCCGAGCTGGCGGCAGATACCAGGGTGCGGGTGCAGGAGGAAACCCCGCCCGGTGTCGTCAACCTGGTATCGACCAGGTTCCTCGACAAGTACGCCACGCTGGAGGCCGCCCGCGCCGCGCTGCGCGAGCTGGCCAGCTTCGGCACCATGGACATCGCCCTAGTGCCCACGCCGGTTGCCGTGGGCGGCCAGTCCTGAAGCCTCACGCCCGCACGCTACGCATTCATCGCCATGATCCAGATCACCTTCCTCACCAACCACGGCAAGACGGTCAGCGCGCCGGTCAACAGCAACCTGCTGCGCGTGTCGCTGCGCGAACAGGGCGGCATCCCCTTCAAGTGCGGCGGCGGCCTGTGCGGCACCTGCAAGTGCCGCATCGACAAGGGCCGCGAACATACCGACGCGGTCAAGCCGAAGGAAAGGAAACTGCTGACGGAAGACGAACTCGCAGCGGGCTTCCGGCTGGCTTGCCAGACGTTTATCGATGGCGATATCGCAGTCTCGTGGCAGCCGAAAGACGTGGTGGATCGAAGACAGGCTGCCGCTGCCGCCGCCGACGAAAGCTAGGCGCGAGCAGTGCTCGGGGCTCACCCCGCAGCGTGTCCCACTGCCTCGCCACTTTTGCGCACGCTCCCATACCCACCGGGTATGCAAAGCAACTTTTTCCGTCTTGGACGCCGGCAGCTCCAGGGCCCATACTCCGGCCGACTGGCAATTGGTTCAGTCATGGTCGCGAATCCACGAATGACGGACCTCGCTGTCGTCTGACGGATCCCCTGCCGCAGTGCTGCAGCGTCATGCATGAAGCTGCCTGAAACCCCTCTTTTGGATTGCGAAATTGGCGAGGCGACGGAGATCGCCGATGCTTGACGCCTGCCAAAGCCGGCGTCGGCCATGCCGCAAGCGGCCTCGCCGCCAGGCATTCACAAAACCAGACGGAGACAAGCCACATGATGCAATCGCGCAGCTTCGGCGATCTCAAAATCACCCGCATCCTCGAATATGCGGGGCCGACGCACGATCCCGCGTTCCTGTTCCCGGACATCGACCGCGCCGTGCTTGACGCCCACGCGGACCTGATGGCGCCGCACCACTGGATACCGCACATGAACAAGCTGATCGTGACGATCCAGTTCTGGGTGGTCCATGCGGGGGACAGCATCATCGTGGTCGATACCGGCGTTGGCAACTTCAAGCCGCGCGCCGGCATCGCGCGCATGCACAGGCTCAACACGCTGGTGCGCGAGTGGTTGATCGCGGCTGGCGCACCGCCGGAAAAGGTCACCCATGTCGTGATGACGCACCTGCACGCGGACCACGTCGGATGGAACACCACCTGGCAGGACGACCGCTGGGTGCCGACCTTTCCCAACGCGCGCTATTACATCCCCAAGGATGACTTCACTTTCTGCGACGAAGGCCGGAACAAGGAGCCCGGCGTGGTGGACGTGTTTGGTGAATCCTTCTTTGACAGCGTGATGCCGGTGGTCAGCGAAGGCCTGGCGGAAATGATGGTGCCTGGGCAGGAGATCGCGGGCTGCCTGCAGGTAGAACCCACTGCAGGCCATAGTCCCGGCCAGGTGGCGTTCCGCATCCGTTCGCGCGGCGAAGAGGCGATCTTCTGCGGGGATATCCTGCACAGCCCGCTGCAGATCGTTCGCCCCGACGTGAACTCCGGCTATTGCATCCGCCCCGACCTGGCGCGCAGCACGCGCCTCGCCTTCCTGAATGACGCCGCCGAGCGCGAGGCGTTGATCCTGCCGGTGCATTTCGGCGAGCCCTATTGTGGCTACGTCAGGCGCCAGGGCCAGGGCTTCCGCTTCGAGCCAGCCACCTGGTAGCAACGCGGCGGTCGTTATCCCGCCGCCGCATGCCCGCCGACGCGGGTATCGGTGGCACAGTCAGCGCGCAGCGAGACCAGCAGCATGGCCGTTCCCTTCGACATCACCGATTTCCGCCTCTTCGTCAATGTGGCGGAAACACGCAGCCTGACCCGTGGCGCGGAGCGCTCCTTCCTCTCCGTGCCCGCGGTCAGCAATCGCATCAGGAACCTGGAAGACACGCTGGGGGTACGATTGCTGGAGCGCTCGCCCCAGGGTGTGACGCTGACGGCAGCCGGCGAGGTTTATCTGCAGCATGCCCGCGTGGTGCTTGCCGAGCTGGAACGGCTGACGGGCAACCTGCAGCCGTTCACCGCGGGCCTTTCCGGGCAGCTCAAGCTGGTGGCCAATACCACGGCCATCACGGAGTACCTGCCCCCGGTGATCGGTGACTACCTTGCCAACCATCCGGATGTACGCATCGATGTCCGCGAGCGCCTGAGCGATGACATTGTCCGCCTGGTGCGTGAAGGCGGCACCGACCTCGGCATCATCTCCGGCAATGTGCCCACCGCCGGCTTGCAGGCGGTTCCCTTCGTCAAGAGTGCGCTGATCCTGGTTGCACCGCTGGGCCACCCGCTGCTGGCGCAGCGCGAGGTCTGGTTCGAGCAGTCGCTGGAATTTGCCTTCGTCGCGCTGCTCGAAGGCAGCGCCTTCCAGATGTTCATGACACGCGCCGCAGGCGCGCTGCACAAGCCCATGACCATCCGCGTGCATGTGGCCAGCTACGATGCCATCTGCCGCATGGTCGCAGCCGGCGCCGGCATCGCCATCATGCCCAAGGCCGCGTTCGCGCGCCTCAAGGGCGAGCAGCCGATCGGCGCCTGCGACCTGCACGATGACTGGGCCGTGCGCACCTTCCAGGTTTGTGCGCGCGACCTCGACGGCCTGTCCAGCTTCGCCCGTGAATTTGCCAACCGGCTGATCGGCCGCTATGCGGCGGGGGTCAACGGCAGCTAGCTCGCGCGCTGCCGTCAGGGCCTTAGTCAGGGCATTAGTCAGGGCATTAAGCCGGCGCTAAGGGTGCTTGCAGAACCCGAAATTGTGAGGCAGCCAGCTGCATGGCAACCTAGTCTCGCCAGACAACAACGAAGCGAGACATGATCGATAAGCTCTACAGAACGACGCGCGAAGCGGTGGACGACATCCCCGACGGCGCCACCATCGCGATCGGCGGATTCGGTGGCGCCGGCATGCCCGATGCACTGATCGATGCCCTGATCGAACAGGGCGCCACCGATCTCACGGTAGTCAGCAACAACGCCGGCAACGGCGACACCGGGCTGGCTGCGCTGCTCAAGGCGCGTCGCGTGCGCAAGCTGGTGTGCTCGTTCCCGCGCCAGCGCGATGCCCACGTCTTTGAAGCCCTGTACCGCGCCGGCCAGATCGAGCTGGAAGTCGTGCCGCAGGGCACGCTGGCGGAGCGCCTGCGCGCCGCCGGCAGCGGCATCGGCGCGTTCTACACGCCGACCGGCTTTGGCACGCTGCTGGCCCAAGGCAAAGAGACGCGCCAGATCAACGGGCGCGGCTACGTGCTGGAACATCCGATCCATGCGGACGTTGCGCTGATCAACGCGGAGGCGGCCGACCGCTGGGGCAACCTCGTCTACAACAAGACCGCACGCAATTTCGCTCCCGTCATGGCGATGGCGGCAAGCCAGACGATCGCCGCGGTGGCTCGGATCTGCGAGCTGGGCGAGCTGGACCCGGAAGTCATCGTGACGCCCGGCATCTTCGTCAGCCGCGTGGTGCTGCGCGACAGCGCGCACGCACAAACCGCGCTCATGCAAGCGAATTGAGAACCATGGACCAAGTAGCGAAGAACCTCCTGGCCGCGCGCGTGGCGCGCGACATCCCCAACGGATCGTATGTGAACCTGGGCATCGGCCTGCCGACCCTGGTGGCCAACCACCTGCCCCGCCACCGCGAAGTCATCTTGCACAGCGAGAACGGCGTGCTCGGGCAATGGTCGGCCGCGGAGCCCGGGCAGGAAGACTGGGACCTGATCAATGCGGGCAAGGAAGCCATCCGGCTGGAGCGAGGCGCGGCTTTTTTCCATCATGCCGATGCCTTCGGCATGATGCGCGGCGGCCATCTGGATATCTGCGTGCTTGGGGCATTCCAGGTATCGCAACGCGGCGACCTGGCCAACTGGCACACCGGGGCAGCCGACGCCATTCCCGCGGTGGGCGGCGCCATGGACCTGGCCATCGGCGCCAGGCGCGTGTTCGTGATGATGGACCACATGACCAGGGACGGTGCCAGCAAGCTGCGCCGCCAATGCAGCTATCCGCTGACGGGGCTTGCCTGCGTGAGCCGCGTCTACACCGAACTCGGCACCTTCGCCATCGGTGCGCACGGGGTGTCGGTCATCGAGATCATCGGCGACATGTCACCGCAGGCGCTCCAGTCAGTCACCGACGTGGATCTCGACTTCTCCACGCTGGCCATGGCCGAGCCTGCCTGATTCCCGCCGGGAAGGCCAGCGCCCCTGGGCATCGATGCATGCCGGGACGCCGGACAAACAGAGAACGAAACACACAATACAGGAGACAACCATGTTGACTTGGTACAAGACCGGGAATGCCCAGCAGAAGAAGACGTTCTGGGCATGCTATTCGGGCTGGGCGCTGGATTCCTTCGACATGCAGATGTTCAGCTTCCTGCTGCCCGCCCTGACGCTGGCATGGGGGCTGACCAAGGCGGAAGTCGGCGTGCTTGGGACCGTGGCGCTGATCGTTACCGCCATCGGCGGCTGGGGCGCCGGCATCCTCAGCGACCGCTATGGCCGCGCGCGCATCCTGGTGGTGGCGATCGTCTGGTTCACACTGTTCGGCGTACTCGCCGGCTTCGCCCAGACCTACGAGCAACTCGTCGTCGCCCGCATGCTTCAGGGCCTGGGCTTTGGCGGCGAGTGGGCGGTCGGCGCGGCGCTGATGGCAGAAGTGATCGACCCCAGGCATCGGGGCAAGGCCATGGGCTATGTGCAATCGGGCTTCGCGCTGGGCTGGGCGCTGGCGGTCGTCGTGGCAACGCTGCTGCTGGCATGGCTTCCGCAGGAGCTGGCATGGCGCGTGGCGTTCTGGAGCGGCATTATCCCCGCGTCGATCGTGCTGTTCATCCGACGCCATATCAAGGACGCGCCGATGTTCGAGCGCGCCCGGCAAAGCCGCGCGCCGCGCGCTTCGCTGGCCTCGGTGTTCAGCCGCAAGTACGCGCGTTCACTGATCCTGTCGAGCGTGCTGGTGATCGGCCTGCAGGCCGGCTGCTATGCCATCCTGGTCTGGTTGCCGTCACTGCTCAGCCAGCGGGGCGTCGCGCCCACATCGATGGTCGTCACGGTCTTCATCATGGCCTTCGGCTCGTTCTGCGGCTTCGCGTTCGCAGCCGACCTGTGCGATCGCATCGGGCGGCGGCCGACGCTGATCCTGCTGTCGGTCTGCGCGTGGATCGTCACCGTCAGCTACATGCTGCTGCCGCTGAATACCACGCTCGCCGCCGTCCTCGGCTTCCTGGTCGGGTTCTCGGCCATCGGCATGTTCGCCGCCCTTGGGCCTTTCCTCAGCGAACTGTTTCCGACCAATGTGCGCACGACTTGCATGGGCTTCGCCTATAACGTGGGCAAGTCGGTGGGCGCGGGTTCCGTCGTCGGCGTCGGCGTACTATCCACTCACATTGGCCTGGCCAATGCCATGGGGACATTCTGCCTGGTGGCCTATGCCTTCGCGGTATTCGGCATGCTGCTGTTGCCGGAGACCCGCGGCATCGCCATCGAGTCCATCGGCGAAGAAGGCGATCGCTTCGCGCCGGCGCCTCTCACCGAACCGGCGCGGGCGCATTCCTGACAACGCGGCGCGAGCGCCAGCAAGGCGCGCAACTGCCCCGCGTGAACCAATACCGAACCAAGAGGAGTCAACATGATTCGACTGCTGTACCTGCTGGTCAAGCCAGAAGGCATGTCCGACGAAACCTTCCGCGCGGAATGCCTGCGCCACGACGAGATGTCGCGCGATGTGCCCGGCCTGCACAAGTATGAGGTCCGCCTCGTCGCCGGGCAGCCCACCGATACCCACGTGCCCTACTTCGACATCGGGCACGTCGATGCCATCGGCGAATGCTGGTTCGAGAGCGAAGCCGCCTACGCCACTTACCTGGCGTCTGACGTCCGCAAGGCCTGGTTCGAGCACGGCAAGACCTTTATCGGCCGCCTCAAGCCATTCCGCACGGCGCCCGTCACCGGCGACGCCAGCGCGAGCTGACCGTCCAGACACACTGCATCCCGACCAGCGAGGAGACCCCCATGCTTTTTTGCGTACAGATGGAAGTGAAGATCCCGGATTCGCTTCCGGCAGACCGCGCCGAAGCGATCAGGGCCGCCGAGAAGGCGCGCGCCATCGACATCCAGAAGTCCGGCAAATGGCCCCACCTGTGGCGCGTGGCCGGCCGCTATGCCAACATCAGCATCTTCGACGTGGAAAGCAACGATGAGCTGCACGACTTGCTGTCGTCGCTTCCGTTGTTTCCCTATATGACCATCGCGGTCACGCCGCTGGCGCGCCATCCATCGGCGATCTAGCGACGGCTGGCGGCGGTTTCAGGGCGGCTACCGCCGCCTCGCCCCCACCAGCGCCGCCACCTCGTCCAGCATGGCCATATCCACCGGCTGCGCCAGGTCCAGCGCCAGCGTATGCCGGTAATACGGGCTGAGATCGAGCCCCACCCCCAGACCCAGCACCTCCACGTCGCGCAACGCCTCGTGCCGCGCCACGACGGCCTTGAGGTGGTTGTCGAGATAACACGCATCGTTGGCCAGCCCGGTGGCGGTATCCATCGGGCTGCCATCGGACACCACCAGCAGGATGCGGCGCGCCTTGCCGGTGGCGTGCAGCCGCGCGCAGGCCCACTCCACCGCCTCGCCGTCCACGCCTTCGCGGAACAGGTCGGCCTTGAGCAAGGCGGTCATGTCGGTACGCGCGCGGCGCCAGCTGCGTGCGGCGTCCTTGAACACCATGTGGCAGGTTTCGTTGAGCCGGCCGGGGTGTGCCGGCCGGCCGCGCGCGAGCCAGTCGGCGCGGGCGCGCCCGCCGTTCCAGGCATTGGTGGTGAAGCCCAGTACCTCGGTGGCCACGCCGGCCTGGTCGAGGGCGCGCGCGAGCAGGTCGAGCAGCAATGTCAGCGGCTCCGCCCGCGCCTTCATCGATCCCGAGCAGTCCACCAGGAAGCCCACCACGCAATCGGCATGCGCCTTGTACGCTTCGCGGCGGAACAGGCGCCGCTCGGCGGGCGAGCTGACCAGTTGCGCCAGCCGGCGGCCGTCGATGCGGCCGCTTTCCTCGCCGAAGGACCAGCCGTCGACGCGCGGCTGCGAAAGCGCGGCGCGCAGCTTGCGCGCCAGCCGCGCCACGTTGACGCCGGCGCGGGCAATGCGTGCGTCCAGACGCGTGCGGTACTCATCGAGCAAGGCGCGGCGCACCAGCGTGGCGGCGCGCACTTCGCGGTCGTAGCGGGTGGTGAAGATGCGGTAGCCGTCGGTGGCGTCGGCCAGCACGCGGCTGTGGCCGCTGTCGGCGAGGGCGAAGGCTTCGGCGGGCGGCTCGTCGAAATCGAGCCATAGCGCAAAGCCGGCGCGTGCGGAAGACACGGCGTTGTCGTCATCCTCGCCGGCACGCGGCGCTTCGCTGCGTACCATGTCCGCGACGGCCCGTGCCAGCGCCAGCGCATGCACGGCAAACGCGGACTGGTCGTGGCGATGCGCGCGCAGCCCGGCCAGCGCCGTGCCCAGCACGGGGACGATGGCGGCGCGCGTGGCCTCGATCAGGTCTTCGGTGTCTTCGAGCACCGGTTCGCCGCTCAGCCGTGACCACGCCACCTGCGCCACGGTGTAGAGCAGGATGCCGAGATGGCCCTCGGTCAGCCCCGAGCGATGGAACGCGCGCGACCACGCCATGAAGCGGTGCCGCAGGTTCGCTGCCACGCCGGCCATGCCGCGCGGCAGGTGGGTTTCGCAGCGCAGTTGCTCGAGCAGTTCGAAGACCAGTCGCTCGACCGGATCGGCGGGACAGAGGCTGCGGTGCAGCGCGGCGTCGGAATGCGCCTGCCGCAGCGCGGCGCCGTCGGCGGCGCCGCGCAGGCAGGCCGCCGTGTCGGTATCGGGATCGGTACGCAGGTGCGGCGCATGCTGCGGCACCGGCCGCATCGCGCGCCACAGCTGGCCGTCGCGGAAATGCAGCGCCGCGTCGCCGGTCAGCGCGCGCACGGCGGCACCGGAGAGCTCGTCCTGCCGCTGGCGCCGGCGCAGCAGCTGCGCTGCCGACGCCGTGGCCGACGCCGTGCTCATCGCGCGGACTCCGACACGGCCGCAGCCGCGGCGGCGTCGCCGGGCAATTGCCCGAAGCAGCGCTGGTAATACTCCGCCACCACCGGCCGCTCGGCCTCGTCGCACTTGTTCAGGAAGGTCAGCCGGAACGCCAGCCCCGGATCGCGGAAGATCTGGCAGTTCTCGGCCCAGCTGATCACGGTGCGCGGCGACATCAGCGCCGACAGGTCGCCCGCCGCAAACCCGCGCCGCGTCAGCCCCGCCATGGCCACCATGGCGTCGACCAGCGCGCGGCCGGCGTCGTTGTCCAGCTCGGGCACGCGCGCCAGCACGATGCCCGCCTCTTCCTCATGCGGCAGGTAGTCCAGCGTGGCGACCACGTTCCAGCGGTCGATCTGCGCGTGATTGAGCAACTGGGTGCCGTGATAGAGCCCGTTGACGTTGCCGAGCCCCACGGTATTGGACGTGGCGAACAGCCGGAACGACGGATGCGGCCGGATCACCCGGTTCTGGTCGAGCAGCGTGAACTTGCCGTCGCGCTCCAGGATGCGCTGGATCACGAACATCACGTCGGGCCGGCCCGCGTCGTATTCATCGAAGATCAGCGCCACCGGCCGCTGCAGCGCCCACGGCACGATGCCTTCCTGGAATTCGGTCACCTGGCGCCCGTCGCGCACGACGATGGCGTCCTTGCCGACCAGGTCGAGCCGGCTGATATGCCCGTCCAGGTTGACGCGCACGCACGGCCAGTTGAGCCGCGCCGCCACCTGCTCGATATGGGTCGATTTGCCGCTGCCATGCAGCCCCTGCACCATCACGCGCCGGTCGCGCATGAAGCCGGACAGGATCGCCAGCGTCACCTCCGGCTGGAAGCGGTAGGCCGGGTCGATCTCCGGTACGTGGTCGTCGCGCTGACTGAAGGCTGGCACCATCAGGCCGGAATCGATGCCGAACACCTCGCGGACCGGAATCATCCGGTCCGGCTTGCCATACTGCTCTTGCGTCACCTCATGCTCCTCGTTGGTCGCCATGCCTGCTTTCACATCGGCACCGCGACCAGCGGAGCTACCCCGCGTGACGCCGTGCGCTATTCGTCCTCTTCGGCGCTTTCCGCGCTATCCGCGCCGCCTTGCCAGCTGCTGGCGCTTTCGGCCTCGATCGCCGCCAGCGCGCTCGCCGCGCGCTGCAGCGCGGGCAGCAGCTGCACCACCTTGTCGCGCGCCACGCGCATCACCGGTGCCTGCAGCGCCAGTCCCAGGTTGGACTTGCCGCCGTCCACGGCCGGCACCAGCACGCCGATGCAGACCAGCCCGGGCAGGAATTCCTCGTCATCCAGCGCGTAGCCGTCGCGCTTCACGCGCTCCAGTTCCGCTTCCAGCTGCGCGTGGTCGGTCAGCGTGTTCTGCGTGTACCGCTCCAGCTCCGCGTGCGCCAGCAGCCGCTGCCGCTGCGCCGGCGCCAGCTGCGCCAGGAACAGCTTGCCGGTGGCCGAGCAGTGCGCCGGCACGCGCGAGCCCGGATGCAGGTAGAAGCGCAGCGGCGCCGCGGTTTCCACGCGGTCCAGGTACAGCACCTCGCCGCCCGAGAACGCGGTCAGGTTGCAGCTCTCGCCCACCTCTTCCACTAGCCGCCGCAGCACCATGTGGCGCGCGCCGTGCGAGGTGCTGTTGAGCAACAGGTTCTCCGCCAGCCGGCGCAGCCGCAGGCCGGTGCCGTATTGCCGCCCGTCGCCGTTGCGCTGGATCAGTCCCGCCGCCTCGAGCTGCTGCAGCATGCGGTGCAGCGTGGGCTTGGGCAGGCCGGTTTCTTCCACCAGCGCCTGCAGGTTGAAGGACTGGTCCTTCTCCGCGATGACTTCGAGCAGGCCGAACAAACGCAGTGCCGGCGTGTCTCCGTCCGGCTTGGCGTCACTTTTGGCGAGGCGCATATCGTTCATGCCTGGCTCCATCATAGGTAAGTTTCATTTTCAGAGTCAAATCATATCAATTATCGAAACTTCTGGTTGACCTTCCGCCGAGGACGGCCTACATTTCGGTGAAAAATAATTTTTCGGAACAACTGGTTCCGGATTTTTAAGAAGACACCGGAGACTAGTCGACATGGACGGATAGGCATCCCGCACCGGGATTGCAAGCACTGAACCGACCACGGCCCCGGCTGGCGTTTCCCGCGCCGCCACCTATACAGAAGAGAAGCCGTGGCGCCTGCCAAAAACGCTGGTCTGGCTGCAAGTAGCACCGGCAGCACGCGCAGCACAGGAGACACACCATGATCCAACAACCCGAGTCCGGCAACGGACTATCCCACGGCCTCAAGCAACGCCACATGACCATGATCGCGCTTGGCGGCGTGATCGGCGCCGGCCTGTTCGTCGGCAGCGGCGTCGTCATCAAGTCGGCCGGCCCCGGCGCGGTCCTTTCCTTCCTGATCACCGGCCTGCTGGTCGTGCTGGTCATGCGCATGCTGGGCGAGATGGCATGCGCGCTGCCCGGCACGGGCGGCTTCTACGAGTATGCGCGCGAAGCCTGGCGCGACCGCCCCGCGGTGGGCAACCTCGCCGGCTTCCTGACCGGCTGGATGTACTGGTATTTTTGGGTCATCGTGGTGGCGCTCGAAGCCGTTGCCGGCGCCGACCTGGTGCGCTACTGGCTGCCCGACGTGCCTAACTGGACCATCAGCCTGGTGCTGCTGGTGATGCTGACGCTGACCAACCTGGTGTCGGTCAAGTCGTTCGGCGAGTTCGAGTTCTGGTTCGCCTCGATCAAGGTCGCGGCAATCATCGTGTTCCTGTTCGTCGCCGGCGTGTACGTGCTGGGCCTGGCTCCCGGCGCCCAGGGCATGCAGGTGGCCAACCTGACCGCCAATGGCGGCTTCCTGCCGAACGGCATCGTGCCGGTGCTGACCGGCGCGGTCGCGGCCACCGGCTTCTACTTCGGCGCCGAGATCGTCACCATCGCCGCGGCCGAGACCGCCGAGCCGCAGAAGGCCGTGGCCAAGGCCACCAGCTCGGTGATCACGCGCGTGCTGGTGTTCTATGTCGGCTCGATCCTGCTGGTGGTATGCCTGGTGCCGTGGAATTCCAACAGCATCGCCACGCCGTACGTCAGCGCGCTGAACGTGATGGGCGTGCCCGCCGCCGCGCAGATCATGAACGCGATCGTGCTGACCGCGGTGCTGTCGGCGCTCAACTCCGGCCTGTACGCTTCGTCGCGCATGCTGTTCGCGCTGACCCGCCGCGGCGATGCGCCGCAGTCGCTTGCCCGCGTCAGCCGCAATGGCGTGCCGGTGCGCGCGATCCTGGTGGCCACGCTGTTCGGCTACGGCGCGGTGGTGATGTCCTATGTCTCGCCCGATACGGTGTTCGCCTTCCTGGTCAACTCGTACGGCACCGTCGCCATCTTCGTCTACATCCTGATCGCGATCTCGCAGCTGCGCCTGCGCTCGCGGCTGGAACGCGAAGCGCCGGGCCTGCTGCGGGTGCGCATGTGGTGCTTCCCGTATCTCACCTATGTCGCGATCCTGGGTATGCTGGGCATCGTGATCGCCATGGCCTTTATCCCCGACCAGCGCACACCGCTTGCGCTGGGGGTGGTCAGCCTGCTGATCCTGCTGATTGCCTACGGCGCGCGGCAACTGTTTCGCCGTGGCGCTGAGCCGGTAGTGCCGCTGGCAGAGATGCCAAGGCCAGACCTCCACAAGTATTGATGTGCCACGCGGCGCGCCAGTGCAGTAAGCTGGCGCGCTGTGTCGTTTAGCTGCCCCCGCACCATGAGCCTCAAGTCCCCCGCCACCATGTGGTTCCAGCTGTTCCAGCAGCACGCGCTGTCCGGCCTGAGCCTGCAGGGCAAGATCCGCCAGATGCTGGTGTCGGCGATCCTCGACCAGCAACTGCCGCAGGGCGAGCCGCTGCCGAGCAGCCGCGAGCTGTCCGCGCAGCTGCGCGTGGCGCGCAACACCGTGGTGCTGGCGTACCAGCAGCTGGTCGATGAAGGCTACCTGGTGGCGCGCGAACGCAGCGGCTATTTCGTCAATCCAGAGATCCTCGGCACGCGCGTCAGCGGCGTGGCCTCGCTGCGCGGCGAGCCGGTACCCGAGCGCGGCGGCGAGCCCGACTGGGAGCGGCGCTTCGTGTTCCGCCCCACGCAGCAGCGCAATATCGTCAAGCGCGCCAACTGGCGCGACTACCCCTACCCGTTCATCTACGGCCAGTACGACCCCGCGCTGTTCCCCACCGCCGACTGGCGCGAATGCTGCCTGAAGGCGCTCAGCGTGCTCGACATCCACGACTGGGCCCAGGACATGATCCTGCGCGACGACGAGTCGCTGGTGCAGCAGATCCGCACGCGCGTATTGCCGCGCCGCGGCGTCTGGGCCGGCGCCGACGAGATCGTGGTCACCGTGGGCGCGCAGCAGGCGCTTTACCTGCTGGCCGACCTGCTGGTCAGCCCCGATACGCCGGTCGGCATCGAAGACCCCGGCTACCCGGACGCGCGCAATATCTTCGGCTCGCATACCTCGCACCTGGTACCGCTGCCGGTCGACGGCGAGGGCCTGGTGCTGTCCGACGCGCAGCGCGCGTGCGACTACGTCTACGTCACGCCCAGCCACCAGTGCCCCACCACGGTCACCATGCCGCTGGCACGCCGGCAGGCGCTGCTGCGCCAGGCCGAGGAAGCGGACTTCGTGCTGATCGAGGACGACTACGAAAGCGAGAGCCGCTTCGAAGGCGACCCCACCCCCACGCTCAAGAGCCTGGACCGCGGCAACCGCGTGATCTATGTCGGCAGCCTGTCCAAGAGCCTGGCGCCGGGGCTGCGCATCGGCTATGTGGTCGGGCCGGCGCCGCTGATCGTCGAGTTGCGCGCGGCGCGGCGGCTGATGCTGCGGCATCCGTCGGCGTATATCCAGCGCGCGTTCTCGCTGTTCCTGTCGCTGGGCCACTACGACGCGCACCTGCGGCGCCTGTCGGCGGCGCACCGCGAGCGCGCCGAGGCGGTGCTGGCGGCGCTGGCCGCGCATATGCCCGACTTCCGCCCGGTGCCGATCGCCGGCGGCGCGTCATGCTGGATCGAAGGGCCGCCCTGGCTCGACGCCGACGCGCTGGCGCGACTGGCCGAGCTGCAGGGCGTGCTGATCGAGCCCGGCAGCGTCTTCTTCATGGCCGAGCCCGCGCCACGCAACGTGTTCCGGCTGGGCTACTCGTCGATCTCGCTGGACCGCATCGAGCCCGGCATCCGCGTGCTGGCGGCCGTGGCACGTGAACTGCAGGCCACCGCCGGCGCGCCAGGCGCGGCCGTAGCGGACGCCGCCGTCACTTCCCGCGCCCGCCCCGCGGCCTGATCGGGCCTGCGCAGGCTGGCCCCATGCTGGCCCAAGCGATTGTCCCGAACTGGCGCTACAGCGCCGCGGCCGGCTTCCCTATCCTCGAGTCATGGCCGGTTCCGCAGCGCCTTGCGCGGGCCGGTGGACAACACTCAGGAGACCAAGCCATGTCCGATCGCAACACCGCCGCCGGCATTGAACTGCTGCAAGCCTTCAACGACGCCTGGAACCGCCACGACCTCGAAGCCCTGATGGGCTTCATGGCCGACGACTGCGCCTTCCACGGCGTGGCCGGCAGCGAACTGCTGGGCCGCAGCTTCATCGGCCGCGACGCCGTGCGCGAAGGCTTCCAGCTCGCGTGGCAGACCTTCCCCGACGCGCAATGGGTCGATGGCGAGCATTTCGTCGTGGGCGACCGCGGCGTCAGCGAATCCACCTTCAAAGGCACCCGTGCCGACGGCGCCCGCATCGAAGCGCGCATGGTCGACGTCTTCACCTTCCGCGACGGCAAGATCGCGGTGAAGAACGCCTATCGCAAGGACCGCCCGCCCGTGGTGGCAGCGCAAGCCTGAACGCAGGAGACGCGCCATGGAAGCCGTAGTCCCCCGCAGTGCCCTGGGCGGCGAGCACACGACCGCGCCGTCGCGTCCGTACGACCCCGCCTACGACCCGCTGCATACCCCCACCCCCGGGCAAGGCCGCGAGTACGCGCCTACCTACTGGATCGGCACCGCCGGCACGCCGCCCGCCGACGACGGCCCGATCACGCATGACATCGACGTCGACGTGGCCATCATCGGCTCCGGCTTCACCGGCCTGACCTGCGCGATCTTCCTGGCGCAGCAGTACGGCATCAAGGCCACCGTGCTCGAAGCCAACCGCGTCAGCTGGGGCTGCAGCACGCGCAACGGCGGCCAGGCGCAATGCGCGTCGGGGCGGCTCAAGCGCTCGCAGTGGATCCAGCGCTACGGGCTTGACACGGCGCTGCGCCTGCATGAAGAGGTCTGCGACGGCATGGAGACCTTCAAGGGCCTGATCCGGGACATCGACTGCGATCCGCAGCCGGGCGGGCACCTGTACATCGCGCACCGCGACAAGGTAATGCCCGGGCTGGAGAAGGAAGCGAAGCTCCTGCGCGAGGTGTTCAAGTACGACGCGCGCATCCTCGATGCCGACACCGTGCGGCGCGAATACGTCGACGACAAGGAAGCCGCGGGCGCCATGCACGAGCCCGAAGGCATCGGCATCCACGCCGGCAAGCTGGCCTTCGGCTACCTGCGCCGCGCGCGCGAGCTGGGCGCCAAAGTGCATCCGTCCAGCCCCGTGACCGGCTGGGAAACGCGCAACGGCGTCCACTACCTGCGCACCCCCGGCGGCATCGTGCGCGCCCGCGCGGTGGGTGTGGCCACCGGCGGCTATACGTCGCAGTCGCTGCACCGCGAGCTCAAGAACCGGCTGTTCCCGATCCTCTCGAACTCGATCGTCACGCGCCCGCTGACCGCCGATGAACTGGCGGCGTGCAACTTCCGCACCACGCAGGTCATCACCGACACGCGCATCCTGCGCCACTACTACCGGCTGATGCCCGACGGCCGCCTGCAGATCGGCAGCCGCAGCGCCATCTCCGGCAACGACGCGCCGCAGGACCAGTACAAGCAGAAGCTGATCGCCGACATGTACCGCAAGTTCCCGGCGCTGCGCGGGATCCAGATCGACTACTCGTGGTGGGGCTGGGTCGATGTCAGCCACGACATGATGCCGCGCATCACGCAGCCGGACCCGTCGCAATCGATCTACTACGCGATGGGCTATGGCGGTAACGGCGTGATGTATTCCGCGCAGGCGGGCAAGCGGCTGGCGGCGCTGATCGCCGGCAAGGAATCATCGCTGCCGCAGCTGCCGATCTTCCGCTCGCCGCTGCCGTTCCCGAATGTGCGCGAGATGGTGGAGTCGCAGATGTTCGCGCCGTTCCGCCGGATGGGGCAGCGGGTGCTGTATCACTGGTATCACTGGAAGGATGATGTGTTTTGAATGGGGCGCGGTGCTGCTTGCCGGCCATGCTTCAGCGCGCCAACGCCCCTTGTGCAGGCTCCCCTCTCCCGCCCGGCGGGAGAGGGGTGGGGGTGAGGGCCGGAGTATCCACGGAGTGAGCCACGTCGCTATTGCCGGCACCCGCCCTCACCCCCGGCCCCTCTCCCGCGCGCGGGAGAGGGGAGCAAACCCGCAGTCTCTCTAACCGCTTGTCGGACCACCACCGACACCCAAACCGGACCCCGCCGCCTCCTCACCGCGCACGCCGCCGCAGTATGATGCCCAGGTCTCCCGCCCCGGGAGCATCGTGGCCGCATACCGGCCGCAGTGCGTCAGGAGGCACGTATGGACCACCCCCGGCCGTTCCCGTCCGAACCCGCGCGCCCCGGCGACCTGGTCGTCGCCCGGCCTGAAGGCTTGTATTGCCCGCCCGGCGACTTCTATATCGATCCGTGGCGCCCGGTCGAGCGCGCCGTCATTACCCACGCCCACTCCGACCATGCCCGCTTCGGACACGCACACTACCTCTGTCCGGAACCCGGCCGCGGCGTGCTGTTGGCGCGACTGCCAGGCATCCACCTGAACACCCTGCCCTACGGCGAACGCATCACCCATCACGGCGTCACGCTGAGCCTGCATCCGGCCGGGCACGTGCTCGGCTCGTGCCAGGTGCGGCTGGAATACGGCGGCCAGGCTTGGGTGGCCTCCGGCGACTACAAGCTGGAAGCCGATGGCACCTGCGACCCGTTCGAGCCGGTGCGGTGCGATACCTTCATCACCGAAAGCACCTTCGGCCTGCCGATCTACCGCTGGCCGTCGCAGGCGACGCTGATGGCGGAGATCTTCCACTGGTGGCAGGCCAATGCGCAGGCCGGCCGCGCCAGCATCGTCTACGCCTACAGCTTCGGCAAGGCGCAGCGCATCCTGCATGGCCTGCTGCACCATGCCGGCATCGATGGGCTGCCCGGCACGGTGATCGTGCACGGCGCGCTGACCACGCTCAACGCCGCCTACGCCGAGGCCGGCGTGGCACTGCCGCCGATGGCGCTCGCGTCAGAACTGCCGCCGCGCAGCCCGCTGCTGCGGCAGGCGCTGGTGGTGGCGCCGCCGTCGGCGCAGCGCTCGTCCTGGCTGCGGCGCTTCGGCGATGCGTCCGACGCCTTTGCCAGCGGCTGGATGCAGTTGCGCGGCACGCGCCGGCGCCGCGGGGTCGACCGCGGCTTTGCGCTGTCCGACCACGCCGACTGGCCGGGGCTGCTGCAGGCAATCAGTGCCACCGGCGCCGGCCGCATCATCGTGACCCACGGCAACGTGCCGGTGATGGTGCGCTACCTGAACGAACGCGGCTGGCAGGCGCAGGCGTTCGAGACCGAGTACGGCGACGACGATGAATCGGTGCGCGTGGAGTCGCAGGCGGCTGAAACCGCGGCTGAAACCGCGGACGGAGCCGGCAACGGAGCCGGCAACGGAGCCAGCGAAGAACAGGCCGCCCCATGAAAGCCTTCGCCGACCTCTACGCCGCGCTCGACGGCACCACTTCCACCAAGGCCCGGCTGGCCGCGCTGGTCGACTACCTGCGCGCCGCGCCGCCGCAGGACGCGGCCTGGGCCGTGTACTTCCTGGCCGGCGGCAAGCCACGGCAGATCGTCCCGGTGTCGGTACTGCGCGAACTCGCGCGCGAAGCCGCCGGCCTGCCCGACTGGCTGTTCGAGGAGAGCTACCAGGCCGTCGGCGACCTTGCCGAGACCATTGCCCTGCTGCTGCCCGAACCCATGGACGCTGACCACGCCGGCCTGGCCGAATGGGTCGAGCAGCGCCTGCTGCCGCTGCGCGGGCTGCCGCCGGAAGACCTGATGCCGCGGCTCGATGCGCTGTGGCGCCCGCTGGACGCGCAGGGCCGGCTGGTGCTGTTCAAGCTGATCACCGGCGCCTTCCGCGTCGGCGTGTCGCGCCTGCTGGTCACGCGCGCGCTGGGCGACGTGGCGGGCATCGATCCCAAGCGCGTGGCCGAGCGCATGGTCGGCTACACCGACCTGTCGGCGCGTCCCGATGCCGCACGCTTCCTCGCCTTGCTGGCGCCGGAGGGCGATGACGACCGCCAGCTGCGCGCCGGCGGACAGCCCTATCCGTTCTTTCTCGCGCATCCGCTGCAGTCCCCCGTGGAGCAGTTCGGCGGCGTGCTCGGCGCCCCCGGCGGCTGGCTGGTCGAATGGAAATGGGACGGCATCCGCGCGCAGCTGGTGTGCCGCGACGGACAGACCTGGCTGTGGTCGCGCGGCGAGGAGCTGATTACCGAGCGCTTCCCGGAGATCATCGACGCCGCGGCGGCGCTGCCCGATGGCACCGTGCTCGACGGCGAGATCGTGATCTGGCAGCACGGCCGCGTGCAGCCGTTCTCGCTGCTGCAGCAGCGCATCGGCCGCAAGACGCTGAGCGCGAAGCTGCTGCGCGACGCGCCGGCGATCCTGATGGCGTACGACCTGCTCGAATGGCAAGGACAGGACTGGCGCGGCCGGCCGCAGGCGGAGCGCCGCGCGCGGCTGGAGCAGGTGATCGCCACCCACATCCATCCGGCGCTGGAGCTGAGCCCTCTGGTCGACGCCGACAGCTGGGAGCACTACGCGCGGCTGCGCGATGCCTCGCGCGACCTTGGCGTGGAAGGCTTCATGCTCAAGGCGGCGGATGCGGCCTACGGCGCCGGCCGCACAAAGGACGTGGGCGTCTGGTGGAAATGGAAGATCGACCCCTATTCGGTCGATGCGGTGCTGATCTACGCGCAGCGCGGCCACGGCCGCCGCGCCAGCCTCTATACCGACTTCACCTTTGCGGTGTGGAACGCACCGCAGGGTACGCCGGGCCGGACGCTGGTGCCGTTCGCCAAGGCCTATTCCGGGCTGACCGACCAGGAGATGCGCGCGGTCGATGCCATCATCCGCCGCACCACCGTCGAGAAGTTCGGCCCGGTGCGCAGCGTCGAGCCCACGCAGGTGTTCGAGCTGGGCTTCGAAGGCATCGCCCGCAGCGGCCGCCACAAGAGCGGTATCGCGGTGCGCTTCCCGCGCATGCTGCGCTGGCGCACCGACAAGCCCATCGAGGAAGCCGACACCCTGGCCGCGCTGGAAGCCATGCTGCCCGGTGCCACCACGCCCCGGGAGGACGCCGCATGACCCCGCCGCGTGCCGCGCGCAAGCCGGCGGATGACGCCGCTGAGCCGCTCACCGTCGCGCAGGGCCTGCAGGCGCTGTTCGATGTGCGCGGCTGGCAGCCGTTCCCGTTCCAGCGCGAAGTCTGGACAGCGATCGCGCGCGGCCAGAGCGGGCTGCTGCATGCCACCACCGGCACCGGCAAGACCTATGCGGCGTGGCTGGGCGCGCTGATGGCATTCGGCACGCCGCGCGCCGCGCCGTCGCACGATAAACCAGCGCCGCCGCTGACGGTGCTGTGGCTGACGCCGATGCGCGCCCTCGCCGCCGACACCACGCGCGCGCTGCAGGCGCCGCTGGCGGAACTCGGCCTCGACTGGACCGTGGCGCTGCGCACCGGCGACACCGGCAGCGCCGAGCGCGCAGCGCAGCAGCGCCGCCTGCCCACCGCGCTGGTGACCACGCCGGAAAGCCTGACGCTGATGCTGACCCGCGCCGACGCGCACGAAACCCTGCGGCACGTGCGCATGGTAGTGGTCGACGAATGGCACGAGCTGATCGGCAACAAGCGCGGCGTGCAGGCGCAGCTGGCGCTGGCGCGGCTGCGGCAATGGCAGCCGGCGCTGATGGTGTGGGGCCTGTCGGCCACGCTCGGCAACCTGCCGCATGCCGCCGACGTGCTGCTGTCCGGCGTGCCGCAAGACCAGCGCGTGCTGGTGCACGGGCATACGCCCAAGACGCTCATCATCGACACGCTGCTGCCCGGCAATGCCAGCCGTTTCCCGTTCGCCGGCCACCTGGGCCTGTCGATGCTGCCGCACGTGGTCGAGGAGCTCGAGCACAGCGGCACCACGCTGGTTTTCCTCAACACCCGCTCGCAGGCCGAGCTGTGGTACCAGGCGCTGCTCGATGCGCGCCCGGACTGGGCCGGCCAGATCGCGCTGCACCACGGCTCGCTCGACCGCGCGGTGCGCGAATGGGTGGAACTGAGCCTGAAGAACGGCGAGCTGCGCGCGGTGGTCTGCACTTCAAGCCTGGACCTCGGCGTCGACTTCCTGCCGGTCGAGCGCGTGCTGCAGGTGGGATCGCCCAAGGGCGTGGCGCGGCTGCTGCAGCGTGCCGGGCGCTCCGGCCACGCGCCGGGCCGCGCGTCGCGCGTGACGGTGGTGCCCACGCACAGCCTGGAGCTGGTGGAAGCGGTAGCCGCGCGGCACGCGGTGCAGGCGGGCCGGATCGAGGCGCGCGAGTCGCCCGACAAGCCGCTCGACGTGCTGGTGCAGCATTTGGTGACGGTGGCGCTGGGCGGCGGCTTCCGCGCCGATGCGCTGCTGGCTGAGGTGCGCAGCGCCTGGGCCTACCGTGGGCTGACCGACGCCGAATGGCAATGGTGCCTGGACTTCGTGCGCCAGGGCGGCGCCACGCTGTCGGCCTATCCCGACTTCCGTCGCGCCATACCCGACGAGGAAGGCGTCTGGCGCGTGCCCGACGCGGGGCTGGCGCGGCGCCATCGCATGAGCGTGGGCACCATCGTCAGCGACGCCACCATGCAGGTGCGCTACTGGAGCCGCGCCGGCAGCGGCGGCGCCTCGCTGGGATCGGTCGAGGAAGGCTTTATCGCGCGGCTGGCGCCGGGCGACTGCTTCCTGTTCGGCGGCCGCCTGCTGGAACTGGTGCGCGTACAGGAGATGACCGCCTACGTGCGCCGCGCCACCGGCAGGCGCCCGGTGGTGCCGCGCTGGAACGGCGGCAAGATGCCGATGTCGACCGAGCTCGCCGAAGCGGTGATCGACACGCTCGAAGCCGCCGCCGCGGGCCGGCTCGATGCGCGCACCACGCCCGAACTGCCGCTGATCCAGCCGCTGGTGGACCTGCAGGCGCAGTGGTCGGCGCTGCCGACGCGCCAGACCCTGCTGGCCGAGTCGCTGCACTCGCGCGAGGGCTGGCACCTGTTCCTCTATCCCTTCGCCGGCCGCTCGGTCCACCTTGGGCTGGGCAGCCTGCTGGCGTGGCGGCTGGGGCAGAAAATGCCGGCGACGTTCTCGGTCGCGGTCAACGACTACGGGCTGGAACTGCTGGCCTCGGCGCCGCTGGACTGGGGCCACTGGCTGCCGCAGGTGCTGGCCGAGGAGCGCCGGCGCGACCTGGCCGCCGACGTGCTCGGCAGCCTCAATGCGGGCGAGCTGTCGCTGCGGCGCTTCCGCGAGATCGCGCGCGTGGCCGGGCTGATCTTCCAGGGCTATCCGGGCGCGCCCAAGAGCGCGCGGCAGTTGCAGGCGTCGTCGAGCCTGTTCTACGAGGTCTTCCGCAAGCACGATCCCGGCAACCTGCTGCTCGGCCAGGCCGAGCGCGAGGTGCTGATGCAGGAACTGGATGCGCACCGGCTGGCCGAAACCCTCGAACGGCTGGCCGCGCTCAGGCTCGACCTGCACGATCTGAAGCGGCCCACGCCGCTGTCGTTCCCGCTGGTGGTGGAATTCCTGCGCGAGAAGCTCAGCACCGAGAAGCTGGCCGACCGCATCGCGCGCATGCTGGCCGAGCTGGAACTGGCGGCGGGCCCCGAGCCCGGTGAAGCCGCCGGCATGCAGGCGGAAGCAGTGGCCGAGGCCGCGCGCTTCGGCATGGCAGACCACGCCGGCCCGTCCGCGCGCACGCCGCGCAAGCCGCGCCGCGTGCGCAAGCCCTCCAAACCCCTGCCGCTGCTATGACACCGGATACCGGCACCCTGCAGGCCAATGGCGCCTGCGCCATTCAGGTAGCGGGAGAAACACTGTGGCTGCTGCCCGAGCATGCGGCGTGGTGGCCCGCTGCCGGCATGCTGATGGTGGCCGACGTGCATTTCGGCAAGGCCGCGGCATTCCGCGCGCTGGGGCAGCCGGTGCCGCACGGCACCACCGGCGACAACCTCGGCCTGCTGACGCGGCTGACGCGGCAGTTGCCGGTCGAGGAACTGGTTTTCCTGGGCGACTTCCTGCACGCGCGCGCGGCGCGCACGCCTGCGGTGCTGGCGGCGCTGGACGGCTGGCGCCGCAGCCTGCCGCCGCAGGTGCGCTGCACGCTGGTGCGCGGCAACCACGATGCGCGCGCCGGCGATCCGCCCGACTCGCTACAGATCCGCGTGGTGACGGAACCCGCCGTGGCGAGCCCCTTCGCGCTGTGCCATTTGCCCGGCGTGTCGCCGCTGGGCTACGTGCTGGCGGGCCACCTGCATCCGGCCTGCCGCTTGCGCGGCGCCGGCGCCGACAGCCTGCGCCTGCCCTGCTTCCTGTTCGGCCCGCGCAGCGCCATCCTGCCCGCCTTCGGCGCCTTCACCGGCCACGCCACAGTGCGGCCGCAGCCGGACGAACGCGTCTACGTGGTCGGCGGCGGCCGCGTCTGGCCGGTTGGCCGCGCGCCTCGGAACAGCGCTTAGATCAACGCTTAGAACAGGGTGTAGCCGCCGTCGATGACGAAGGTGTCGCCGGTGTGGTAGGCCGACGCCGGGCTCATCAGGTAGACCGCAATGCCCGCGAAATCGCTGCCCTCGCCCCAGCGGCGCATCGGCACGCGCTTGTGCACCATCTCCTGGAAGGCATCGCTGGCCTGCGCGGCGCCGGTCATCTCGGTCTTGATCCACCCTGGCAGGATCGAATGCGCGCGGATGCCCTTGCGCGCATATTCGACGGCCAGGCCGCGCATCATCGAGATCACGCCGCCCTTGGTGGCGGCATAGTGCTCGGTGCGCGGCGCCCCTTCGATGGCCGCGACCGACGCGGTGCTGCACAGCACGCCGCCCTCGCCCTGCACCAGCATTTGCCGCACCGCGGCGCGCAGCGTGAAAAAGGCGCCGTCCAGGTTGACGCGCATGGTCTTGCGCCACACCTCCGCCGTCATCGCATCGAACGGCCCCTTGTTGCCGCCGATGCCGGCGTTGGCGAAGCAGCCGTCGATCCGCCCCAGCGCCGCCACCGTGCGCTGCATCGCAGCATCGACCGCCTGCTCGTCGCCCACGTCGCACACCTCGGTGTGCACCCGGCGGCCATGCTGCGCCAGCCGGTCGGCGGCGGCGGCATTCTTGTCCGCGTTGGTGCCCCAGATGGCGATATCCGCGCCGGCCGCGGCCAGGCCCTCGGCAATGCCCAGCCCGATGCCGCCGTTGCCGCCGGTCACCAGGGCCACTTTTCCTGCCAGGTCGAAGGGGTGCTTGCTCATGTCTGTCTCCTCGGATGGTGGGTCGCTGCCTCGACCGGACATTGTTGACCCGTCACGGCACGGCGCTCGTCGTCGGAACCGATGAGTTTGGATGCGCGCCGGCGCACTTCCGGGCCCACTTTCTGAAGCTAAGGATTTCCATGATTGACGCTTGCCCGTGCCACCGCTCCGCCCGGCCTGTCGCCATTTCCAGCCCCGCGGCGGGGCTGGTCCCAGCGAATCCGGCCAACTGGTCCTATAGCGCCGGATCGGCGCTCACCTATAAAGCCGAGACCTTCAACCCATTCCTTTCGAGGAGCAGAACCATGCGGTGGATCAAGCGACTTGCGACGTATTTCGCCCTGGCAACAGCACTGGTGCCAGCCGCCCACGCGCAAAGCAAGGATGTAGTGATTGCTTACCAGGACATGGTGGTGCCCTGGCGTTATGCGCAAGACATGAAGGAGCTGGAGAAGCAGACCGGCTACAAGGTTTCGTTCCGCCAGTTCGGCGGCGGCGGCGACGTGATCCGTGCGATGGCGTCGGGCCAGATCGCCATCGGCGAGGCAGGCACTTCGCCGATCGCCTCGGCGCTGTCGCAAGGGCTCGACGTGGAGCTGTTCTGGATCCTGGACGACATCAACGCGGCCGAGGCCATGGTCGCGCGCAATGGCAGCAAGATCGCCAGCATCGCGGATCTGAAAGGCAAGCGCGTGGGCGTGCCGTTCGTGTCGACCACGCACTATCACACGCTGGTCGCGCTGGAACGCGCCAAGGTCAATCCCAAGGACGTGCGCATCGTCAACATGCGCCCGCCCGAGGTCGCAGCCGCATGGGAGCGAGGCGACATCGACGCGACCTTTATCTGGGACCCGGTCCTGGCCAAGCTCAAGCAGTCGGGCACGGTGCTGACAACCTCCGGCCAGATCGCCGCCGATACCGGCAAGGCCACCTTCGACGGGATGATCGCCAACAAGAAATTCGCGCGGGAAAACCCGGAATTCATGGTCAAGCTGGTGCGCGTGCTGGCTGCCGCGGATGACAACTACCGCAAGAACAAGGCGTCATGGACCCCCGATTCTCCGATGGTCAAGGCGGTGGCCAAGGTCTCCGGCGCCAAGGCCGAGACGGTGCCCGCCAGCATGGCGCTGTATGCCTTCCCGACACTGGAAGAACAGGTCTCGGAGCGCTGGCTCGGCGGCGGCGCGGCGCGCGCGCTGCAGTCGGCGGCGCAGTTCCTGAAGGAGCAAGGGACGATCCAGACGGTGTTGCCGGACTACGGCAAGGGCGTCAATGCGGAATGGGCCAAACGAGCGCTGCGGTAACGCGCGATGTGTGTGGAACGGCAAGAGCAGCGGAAATCGTCATGAACAAACTTGAAATCGATAACCTCAGCGTGAACTACGGCGCCGCCGGCGGCGCACGCACGCTGGCCCTGTCGCAGGTCAATCTCACCATGGAGCGCGGCGATTTCGTGGTCGCGCTGGGCGCCTCCGGCTGCGGCAAGACCACGCTGCTGTCGTGCATTGCCGGCTTCATGGAGCCCTCGGAAGGCGAGATCCGGCTGAACGGCAAGGCGGTGCGCGGGCCCGGTGCCGAGCGCGGCGTGGTGTTCCAGAAGCATGCGCTGATGCCGTGGCTGAGCGTGGCCGACAACGTGGCGCTGGGCCTGCGCCTGCGCGGCGTGCCGCGTGCCGAACGCCTGCGCATCGCGCGCGAAAAGCTGGCCGCGGTGGGGCTGGAAGCGGCGGCCGCCAAGCCCGTCTACCAGCTTTCCGGCGGCATGCAGCAGCGCGTGGGAATCGCGCGCGCGCTGGCCTGCGACCCCGCCGTGATGCTGATGGACGAGCCGCTGGGCGCGCTCGATGCGCTGACGCGCGAGTCGATCCAGGCGCTGATCCTCAGGCTGTGGGCGAAGGAGCAGAAGATTGTGTTCTTCATCACCCACAGCGTGGAAGAGGCGCTGTTCCTGGCGACGCGGCTGATCGTGATGACGCCGTCGCCGGGCCGCATCGCGCATACCTATGAACTGCCCTTCGCGCGCCGCTTCATCGAGTGCGGCGATGCCCGCCAGGTCAAGTCCGACCCGGAATTCATCCGCTACCGCGAAGAGATCGTCGACCTGATCCATGCCACCGCCTGAGGAATTCAAGATGCCCGCTTCCGTTCAACGCATCGAACCCGCGCCGCGCGCAGCGCCTGCCGCCGCGCCTGCCAGCAAGCCGATGAAAGCCGTCTCGGGCTACCGCCTGCCCGGCGAAGGCTCCAGCTCGCGCATCTCCACCGTGACCGTGGTGGGCCTGCTCGTGCTGTGGTGGGTCGCCAGCCACCTGCGCTGGCTTCCGCCACTGTTCCTGCCCACGCCGGAGTCGATCGTCACCGCCTTCATCGATGGCTGGCAGGGCAACCTGCAAGGCGGCCAGCCGCTGACCGAGCATTTCACCGCGAGCATGGTGCGCGTGTTCGGCGCGTTCGGGCTGGCGGTGGTCACGGCGGTGCCGATCGGCGTGCTGATGGGCGTGTCGCGCATCGCGCGCGGCATCTTCGATCCGCCCATCGAGTTCTATCGCCCGCTGCCGCCGCTGGCCTACCTGCCGCTGATCGTGATCTGGTTCGGCATCGACGAGACCTCGAAGGTGCTGCTGATCTTCCTGGCGTGCTTTGCGCCGCTGGCGATGTCGGCGCAGGCAGGCGTGCGCTCGGTCACGATCGAGCAGATCAACGCGGCCTATTCGATGGGCGCCACGCCGTGGCAGGTGGTGCGGCACGTGGTGCTGCCCGCCGCGCTACCCGACATCCTGACCGGCATGCGCATTGCGATCGGCTTCGGATGGACCACGCTGGTGGCCGCCGAGATGGTGGCCGCGACCGCCGGGCTGGGGCAGATGGTGCTGAATGCTTCCAACTTCCTGCGGACTGATGTGGTGATCATGGGGATCGTGCTGATCGGGTTGATTGCTTATGTGTTTGATTTGCTGATGAGGAAGATGGCGAAGTGGATGGTGCCTTGGAAGGGGAGGATGTAAGGCTTTTTTTGGCGGGCTGCTGTCTTGGTGCCCGCTGGTTTCTTGCCTGCGGCTGGGATCTGGTAGTTGTTTTTATGCCCGGTTCCGCCCTGAAGGGCGGGTAACTTTTTGTCCGAGCGACAAAAAGTCACCAAAAAGCGCGTTTACGGCCCTGCGGGCGGCCACTCTTATCGTAGTGTGCCGGGGTTTTCGTACGGGGCTTTGCTTCGTTGCAGGGCGGGACTGCCTGACGCCTTGGTGCGCTACGGTGGCTCTGGATTGACGTGATGTTTGAACGAGCCCAGAGCTGTGGGTGGCCCCTGCTGCTGGCGTCAACGTAGGAACGCCTGCGGCTGCGCTGCGCGCCGGCAGTATCTCAGGTCGGCGGCACTGGCTCGGAACGCGTCGCTGCGCTCGCTCGGCGCTATCGGCGCTATCGGCGCTATCGGCGATGAGCCCGGGCGCCCAGGCGCTCAGCCGTCCCGCTTGTTTGCTCCCCTCTCCCGCTTGCGGGAGAGGGGCCGGGGGAGAGGGCCAGAGCCTCCACGAAGTCCTGCGCCACGGTATGCCAGCGACTGCCCCTCTCAGGGTGGTGGTCCCTGTCGAGTCCCCAATGCTATGCAAGCCAGCCCGGCCCCGTCACTTGTTCGAAATCCCGCCTTTTCGAACCAGCAAGGCCGGTTCCGCACTATCATCGGCACATTCCCAACCGCCAGTTGCCAGTCATGGACAAGGCCCGTGTGCTGACCCTCTTCATCGGCGTGGTGCGTGCCGGCAGTTTCCAGCGTGCCGCGGTGGAAGCCGGCGTGACGCCGCAAGCCGTCAGCAAGGCGGTGCGCACGCTGGAAGACGACCTCGGCGTGCGCCTGCTGCACCGGACCACGCGCAAGCTCAGCCTCACCACCGAAGGCGCGCGCCTGTTCGAGCTAGCCGCGCCGGGCATGCGCCAGCTGGATGAGGCGCTGGAGCAGGTGCGCAGCAGCAGGAGCGACGACGACGGCCTGATCCGCCTGACCGCGCCGCCGTCGATCGGCAGCCGCGTGCTGGTGCCGCTGGTGCGCGCCTTCCGCGAGTTGCATCCGGGCATCACCTTCGACGTGGTGCTGAGCGACCTCTTCACCGACCTGGTCGAATCCCGCATCGATATCGGCTTCCGCGCCGGCACCAGCCCCGGCCAGAATCTGGTCGCGCGCCGGCTGTGCGATCTGCCGCTGGTCATCTGCGCCGCGCCCGATTACCTCGCGCGGCACGGCGAGCCCGCCACGCTGGACGAACTGCTGCAGCACCAGTGCACCGGCTTCCGCCGCCCGGCGACCGGGCGCATGGTGCCGTGGGAGCTGCAGGTCGACGGCGCGCTGGTCTACCAGGAGGTGCCCGCCGTCGCCAGCTTCAACGACGTGGAGACCGAGGTCGAGGCCGTGCGTGCCGGCATGGGCATCGGCCAGCTGTCCGCCTACATGATCCACGCCGACCTCGTCAGCGGCCGGCTCAAGCCGATCCTGACCGGATTCAGCAGCAGCAATGTCGGCCTGTACATGTACTACCCGCACCGCAGCCAGATGCCGGTGCGGGTCCGGCGCTTTATCGACTTCGTGGTGGAAGCGGGCCGCGGCGCGGAGCAATCGCTGTCGCGGCTGGTCGGCCTGGTGGCCTGACCCGGTCAAGCGCGAGACAGGCCACCCCGAGCCCCACGCCGGCTTCCCGCCAACACGCTTCGCCTGAAGCCTTGCCTGACCTTACGCTTGACTTTTTCTCAAGCGACGGCACCGGAAATGTCGTTTGTCGCGCGCGCCGCCAGCGACAACCATTACGCCAAGGCCCACCAACACAGGAGACTGCCGTGTCAGACCAAGCCTATCCGCTCTGGAGTGCGGACCCCCTTCCCCACCTGATCGCCTCGCGCCACCGCGCCACCGGCGAATGGATCTTCCCGGCCGTGCCGGCCGATTCGCCGCTCGCCGCCGAGCATGACCCGGTCGCCATCCGCGGCGCCGGCGTGGTCTACAGCTTCACCGTGATCCATCCCGCCCCCAAGACCGGCCAGCCGCCGTACGCCCTTGGCTATGTCGACTTCGTCGGCCCGGTGCGCATCTTCGGGCGCCTGCAGGGCAAGGCGCGCCCGGCGATCGGCGACCGCTATGAAGCGCGCCCGGACGCCGAGTTCGGCTATGTCTTCGAGGCCGTCACGGCCTGACCGATCGAAAGTACGCAGAAGGAAAGGGAACGCAACATGCAGGACATCTACATCCATGGCGGCGCGATGACGCCGTTCGGCCGCCACCCCGGCGTGCTGGCGCCGGAACTGGCGCAACAGGCCATCCTCAAGGCGCTGGCCGACGCCGACGTGCCGGCCAGCCGCATCCAGGCGGTGTATTGCGCCAATGTGCTGGGCGGCATGATCCTGGGCCAGCTGATCGTGCGCGACCTGGGGCTGAAGGGCATCCCGGTCTACAACATCGAGAACGCCTGCGCCAGCGGCGCCACCGGCGTGCACCTGGCGCGGCACGCGCTGCTGGCCGGGCAGTATGACACCGTGCTGGTGTTCGGCATCGAGCAGCTCACCGCGCTTGGGGGCGGCACCATCCCGCTGCAGCGCAACGACCACAAGACGGAACTCTATGCCCGCGCCGGCATGGTGCTGCCCGCGGTGTATGCGATGCGCGGCACGCGCTTCCTGCACGAGCGCGACGCTGCGCCGGCCGACCTGGCGGAAGTGGCGGTCAAGAACCGCTACAACGGCTCGCTCAACCCGTATGCGCAGCAGCGCAAGGCCACCACCGTGGAGGAAGTGCTCGGCTCGCGCATGATCGCCGACCCGCTGACGCTGCTGCAGTGCTGCCCGTCGCAGGTCGATGGCGCCGCCGCGGTGGTGCTGAGCACGCGCCGCCCGGCGCAGGCGCGTCCGGTCAAGGTGCTGTCGTCGGTGGTGGTGTCCGGCCTGCGCGAAGAGGCGGACGACGACATCCTCGATGCCGAGATCACCGCGCGTGCCGCGCGCCAGGCCTATGAACAGGCCGGGCTGGGGCCGCAGGACGTCGACGTGGTCGAGCTGCACGACGCCTTCACCATTGCCGAACTGCTCTACTACGAAGCGCTGGGCCTGGCCGAACCGGGCGAAGCGGTGTCGCTGCTGAAGTCCGGCGCGACCCGGCTGGGCGGCCGCGTGCCGGTCAACCCCAGCGGCGGCCTGCTGGCCAAGGGCCACCCGCTCGGCGCCACTGGCGTGGCGCAGATGGTGGAGATCCTGTGGCACCTGCAAGGGCGCGCCGGCGAGCGCCAGGTCGACAACGCCCGCGTCGGCCTGACGCAATGCACCGGCGGCGGCATCGCGGGCGTCGACCACGCCGCGTCTTCCGTCCACCTGCTGGGAGTCTGAGATGAGTACGCAACGATTCGATCCCACGCATGTGGCCGTGGTCACGGGCGCCGCGCGCGGCATCGGCCTGGGTATCGCCACGCAACTGGCGCGGCAAGGACTGACCGTGGCGCTGCTGGACCGCGATGGCGGGGCGCTCGACGAGGCCGTCGGCACGCTGGCCGCCGGAGGGCTGAATGCCTTCGGCGCCACCGCCGACCTGACCGATTCCGCCGCGGTCAACGACGCCTTTGCGCAGGTGTCGGCACGCGCCGGCCGCGTCGACTACCTGGTCAACAACGCGGGGGCCGTGCGCGACATGCGCTTCCTGAAAATGACCGACGACGACTGGGACCTGGTCATCGATACCAACCTGCGCTCGCAGTTCCTGTGCTGCCGCGCGGCGCTGCCCGGCATGGTCGAGCGCGGCTACGGGCGCGTGGTCAATATCTCGTCGCGGGCCTGGCTGGGCGGCTTCGGGCAGGCCAACTACTCGGCAGCCAAGGGCGGCGTGGTCAGCCTGACGCGCTCGCTGGCAATCGAGTTCGCCGGCAAGGGCATCACCGTCAACGCGGTCGCGCCCGGCATTGTCGATACGCCGCTGTTCCGCGGCTTTGCGCCGGAGGTGCAGGCACGGTTGCAGAAATCGGTGCCGGTGCAGCGTATCGGCACCGCCGACGATATCGCCAATGCGGTCAGCTTCTTCCTCGACCCGCAGTCGTCGTACGTGACCGGCCAGACGCTCTACGTCTGCGGCGGGCGCAGCCTGTCGTCGCCCAGCGTGTAAGGAGGCCATCATGACCATCCAACGCCATATCGAAGGCGCGGTCGCGGTGCTGACCATCGACCGGCCCGGCGCGCTCAATGCGCTCGACGTGACCACGCTGCGCGAACTGCGCGCGCACCTGGCCGAGGTGCGCGACCGCGACGACCTGCGCGTCGCGGTGCTGACCGGCGCCGGCACGCGCGCCTTCTGCGCCGGGGCGGACCTGAAAGGCACGCGCACCTCTGCCGCCACCTACCCCGAGGCGCTGTTCCGCGCGCCGGAGCAGGCCGCGGACCTGGGGCTCTATATCCGGCTGATGGACCTGAGCGACCTCGGCCTCGCCAAGCCGCTGGTCGCGGCGGTCAACGGACACTGCCTCGGCGCGGGGCTGGAGATCGCGCTGCAGTGCGACTTGCGGATCGCGTCGACGCAGGCGACCTTTGGCCTGCCCGAAGTGGCGGTCGGCTCGATTCCGGCGGTGTCCGGCCTGCACCGGCTGCTCAGGGCCGTGCCCGCGGCGCATGCGATGCAGATGGTGCTGACCGGCGAACGGATCGATGCCGCGCACGCCGCGCGCATCGGCCTGGTCACCGAGACCATGGCGCCCGACGCCCTGCTCGACCGCGCGCTGGCGCTGGCCGCGCGTATCGCCAACAACGCGCCGCTGGCGGTGCAGGCGGTCAAGAAGCTGTCGCGCCAGACCAGCCACCTCAGCGAGGCCGACGCGCAGCAGCTTACCGAACTCTACTGGGGCGTGCTGCGCGACACCGCCGACCGCGTTGAAGGCCGCCAGGCCTTCGCCGAGAAGCGCCAGCCCCACTACACAGGCCGCTGAGCGGCCCGACAAGAACCACGCAGGAGACAACCATGGCAGGAATCCTTCGAATCATGCGCGCGGCAATGGCCGGCGTGCTGGCGGCCACCGCGCTGGGCGCGGCAGCACAGGCACCCTACCCCACGCAGAAACCGATCACGCTGGTCGTGCCGTTCGCGCCGGGCGGCGGCAACGACATCCTGGCACGCGCCATCGCGCCCAAGATGGGCCAGTTGCTGGGCCAGACCATCGTCATCGAGAACAAGCCCGGCGCCGGCGGCAACCTGGGCGCCGACTACGTCGCGCATGCCGCGCCGGACGGCTACACGCTGGTGATCGCGTCGAGCCAGATCACGATGAACCCGTTCCTCGGCATGAAGGTCCCGTTCCAGGTCGAGCGCGACTTCGAGCCGGTCGGGCGCATCGCGTCGGTACCGATCATGCTGGTTGCCAATCCCGACCAGCCTTTCCGCACGCTGCAGGAGTTCATCCAGTACACCCGCGCCAACCCGGGCAAGCTCAGCTACAGCAGCCCGGGGCCCGGCACGCCGCAGCACCTGGCCGGCGAAGTCTTTGCCAAGCTGAACAAGACCGAACTGCTGCACGTGCCCTACCGCGGCACCGGCCCGTCGATCGCCGACCTGATGGGCGGCCAGGTGCAGATCTCGTTCGCCACCTTTGCTTCGTCGATCCAGTTCGTGCGCGCCGGCAAGCTGCGCGCGCTCGGCATCGCCGGCAAGAAGCGCAGCGCGCTGATGCCCGACCTGCCGACCTTTGCCGAAGCCGGCATCGTCGGCTACGACGCGGAGCTCTGGTACAGCCTGCTGGCGCCGGCACGCACGCCCAAGGCCGTGGTCGACAAGGTCAACGCCGCGCTGGTGGCTGCGCTGAAGTCGCCCGACGTTGCCGGGCAACTGGCAAAGCAGGGCTTCGAGCCGCAAGCCTCCACACCGGACGAACTGAAGGCGTATATCGGCAAGGAAATGTCGCGCTGGCAGCGCGTGATCCAGGACAACAACATCAAGGTGGCGCTGTGAACGCGCCCGCCGCCCTCGTCGATCTCGTCGATCGCGCCATGCTGCCGCCCACCGACAACCCGCTGCTGGACTACCTTGGCATCCGCCTGGCCAGCGTCGGCGACGGCCGCTGCACCTTTGAGCTCGACATCGAGCCGCGCCACCTGAACCGGCAGGGCAGCGTGCAGGGCGGCGTGATCGCCACGCTGCTCGACGCCGCGTGCGGCTACGCCGGCCTGCCGACCGGCCCCGACGGCGCCCTCGGCCACGCGGTGACGGTGATGCTGGCCATCAGCTACCTCAGCAAGGCCAGCGCAGGCCGGCTGCGCGCCACCGCCACGGTGAGCCGCGCCGGCAAGAGCCTGTACTTTGCCTCGGCCGAACTGGCCACCGATGCCGGCGTGCTGGTCGCCACCGCGCAGGGCACGTTCAAACGATCCCGCATCCTTCCGGAGAGCTGACATGCTGCGTGACGCACTGGACGGCCTGACCGTCATCGACTTCACCCAGATCGGCGCCGGTCCGACCTGCACCATGCTGCTGGCCGACATGGGCGCCAGGGTTATCAAGGTGGAGCCGCCCGGCGGCGAACTGGGCCGCGGGCTCGGCCCCGGCTGGCTGGGCGACGACAGCGCCCTGTTCCATGGCTTCAACCGCAACAAGCTGGGCGTGGCGCTGGACCTGAAGTCCCCCGAGGGGCTCGCGGTGGCGCGCCGGATGGTGACGGAAGCCGACATCCTGGTGGAAAGCATGCGCCCCGGCGTGATGGAGCGGCTCGGGCTGGGCCATGCCGAGCTGTCGGCGCTGAACCCGTCGCTGGTCTACTGCTCGATCTCCGCCTATGGCCAGGACGGCCCGTATGCCGGCCGCGCCGGTGTCGACGGCATCATCCAGGCCGATTCCGGGCTGATGAGCCTGATCGGCCTGCCCGACGGCGAGCCGTGCAAGGTGCAGGCGCCGGTGGTCGACGTGATGACCGGTTACGTCGCCTGCGTCGGCATCCTGGGCAAGCTGGCGCAACGCGCGCGCGACGGCCAGGGCGGGCATCTCGACGTCAGCCTGCTCAACGCCGCGCTGGCGCTGCAGCAATCGTCGCTCACCAGCTATTGCGCCGACGGGCAGCTGCCGGAACGCGCGGGCAGCGCCGCCCCCTACTCGGCGCCCAACCAGGCCTTCCGCACCGCGGACGGATGGATCATGGTCGCCGCCTACATGCCCGAGCGCTGGCGCCGGCTGTGCGACGTGCTGGGCCTGCCGGCGCTCGCCGACGACCCGCGCTTCGCCACTTCGCCGCTGCGCGTGGCCAACCGCGGGGCAATGGTCGAGGCACTGACCGGAGCGTTCGTGACCCGCTCCACGGACGCGTGGCTGGCGGTGCTGCAGGACGCCGATATCCTGTGCGCACGCGTCGCCACCTATGAAGACCTGATGGCGCACCCGCAGGTGGCGGCCAACCGCATGGTGCAGCGCATCCCGCACGAGACGCTGGGCGAGATCCGCATGCCCGGATTCCCGATCAACAGCGCCCAGGAAAACGCGCTGCCGGCGCGGCCGGCGCCGGCGTGCGGGCAGCACACGCAGGCGGTGCTCGTGGAGCTTGGCTTCAGTGCGGCACAGATCGCCGCCTTGCAGGCGCGCGGCGCGATCCATTGTGCCGATGCCGTCGAGGCACCGCTTGCGGCATCGGCATCATGAACCGCGCCGACATCATCGCCGCGCTGCACGCCCGCCGCAGCGTGCGCGGCTTTCTCGATACGCCGGTGCCGCGCGACACCGTGGCGGCGATCCTGGCCGACGCGGCGCGCAGCCCGAGCGCGTCGAACACGCAGCCTTGGCGGGTCCATGCCTGCGCCGGCGCCGTGCGAGACCGGCTCAGCGCTGCCCTGCTGGCGCTGCACGACAGCGGCGGCGACGGCCATCGCGAGGAATACGTCTACTATCCGCCCGCCTGGCGCGAGCCCTACCTGGCGCGCCGCCGCACGCTGGGCAAGGCGCTCTACGGCCTGCTCGGCATCGCGCGCGGCGACGCCGCCGGCATGGCGCGGCAGTATGCGCGCAACTACGCGTTCTTCGGCGCGCCGGTGGGGCTGTTCTTCACCATCGAGCGCGGGCAGGGACAGGCGGCGTGGTTGGACCTCGGCATGTTCCTGCATGCGGTGATGATCGCGGCGCTGGGGCACGCCGTGGAAACCTGCGCGCAGCAGGCGTTCGCGCGCTACCACCAGGTCATCCGCTCGCAGCTTGCCATTCCCGACCGCGAAATCCTGGTGTGCGGCATGTCGCTCGGCTACGCCGATCCGGCCGAGCCGGCCAACCGGCTGCGCACCGCGCGCGAGCCGGTGGAGGCATTTGCCCGCTTCGCCGGATGGTGAGCGGAGCGCGCAGCGTCTAGCTTTGCGTCTCGCACTGCGCGAGCAGCCACTCGCGGAACACCGCCATGCTGGCGCTTTCCTTGCGGTCCGCCGGCGTCAGCAGGTAGTAGGTGAAATCGCCCATGTCTACGGTCTGGCGGAATGGCGCGGCCAGCCGCCCCGCCTCCAGGTCGGCCGCGACCAGGAAGCGCTGGGCGATGGCGAAGCCCTGCCCTTCCATTGCCGCCGCGTATGCCATGGCGGAGCTCTGGAAGGTCATGCCGCTGCGCGCATCGACCTGCGCGTCGGCGCGCGCAGCCTTCAGCCAGTGCGCCCAGTCGTCCGGACGCGCGATCGAATGCAGCAGCGTCTGGTGCTGCAGGTCGGCAGGCTTCTTCACCTTCGGGTTGCCGGCGGCAACGCCGGGGCTGCAGACCGGCACCAGGATGTTGGACACCAGCCGGTAGGTATTCACGCCGCTCCACTTGCCGTCGCCGAGGCGGATCGCACCGTCGATGTCTTCCTTGCGGAAATCGACCGGGTCCAGCGACGCGGTCAACAGCACCTCGATACCGGGATTGGCCGCATGGAAGCTGGACAGCCGCGGGATCAGCCAGCGCATGGCGAAGGTGGTGTAGGCGCGCACCTTGAGCTGCTTGCGCCGGGCCCGCTTGCTGAGCCGCCGCGTCGCCTCCCGCAGGTCGTCCATGGCCCGGGTCACGGCGCGGTAGTAATCCTCGCCGGTACGGGTCAGGGAGATCTGCCGGTGGCCGCGATGCAGCAGCTGCACGCCGAGGCCTTCTTCCAGCGAGCGGATCTGGCGGCTGACGGCGCCCGGCGTCACGTGCAGCTCTTCCGCGGCGGTGGTGATGCTCAGGTGCCGGGCGGCCGCTTCAAAGGCGCGCAGGGCGTTCAGGGGAGGCAGTTTGTCCATGCCGGCGAGTCTGCCACACGGTTGAGAATTGCTCAATCGACACCGCGGCCCTTTATTGACAACTTCTGGTTGTCTTTGAAACTCGATTGCACAGCCTAGTGTTGCGGACCGTGCGCGCCTAAATTTGTCTCCGTGGCCCCCGCCATCAGACATCGCAGTCAAACCGAGCACTACGCCAAAGGAGATTCACCATGTCCGCCAACACCACCATCGCTGCCAACACCGCCGCCAACGCCAGCAACGCCACCAATGCCGCCGGCAAGGTCTGGCTCATCACCGGCGCCTCGCGCGGCTTCGGCATGGAACTGACCCGTGCCGCGCTGGCCCGCGGCGACCGTGTGGTCGCCACCGCGCGCCGCCCCGAAACGATCACCGACGCCGTGGGCGCGCACGACAACCTGCTCGCCGTAGCGCTCGACGTCACCAGCGAAGCGCAGGCGATCGCCGCCGCCGAGGCCGCCGTGGCCCGCTTTGGCCGCATCGACGTGCTGGTCAACAATGCCGGCTACGGCCTGCTGGGCGCGGTGGAGGAAGCGTCGGCGCGCGAAGTCGAGCAGCAGTTCGCCACCAACGTCTTCGGCGTGCTGAACGTGACGCGCGCGGTGCTGCCGCAGATGCGCCGCCAGCGCAGCGGCCACATCGTCAATATCTCGTCGATCGGCGGCTACGCGGCCTATCCCGGCTGGGGCGTCTACGGCGCCACCAAGTTCGCCGTGGAAGGACTGACTGAAGCGCTCGACGCCGAGCTGGCACCGCTGGGCGTGCGCGCCACCGTGGTCGAGCCGGGCTTCTTCCGCACCGACTTCCTCGATGCCAGCTCACTGGTCCGCGTCGGCACCGAAATCGCCGAATACGCCGAAACCGTCGGCGCGATGCGCGGCCACATGGCATCAGCGAACCACCAGCAGCCCGGCGATCCCGCCAAGCTGGCTGTGGCGTTGCTTGCCCTTGCCGACAGCGACAACCCGCCGGTGCGGCTGCCGCTGGGCTCCGATACGGTGGCTCGCATCGCCGAGAAGAACCGCAAGGTGGAAAGCGAACTGGCCGCATGGCATGCGGTGGCGGTATCGACCGACCACGCCGAGGCGCACGCCTGATCTGTTGCAGCGCAGCAGTACGCGTATTGCTGCGCTGCAGCCAGGCGTAAAGCGAGTCGCGTCGGCCGGCCAAGCGCCGGCCGCACCACTTCGCACCCCTGCCCGTATCAGGCTTTGTCACGATGCCGACACTGGCATATGTCGTTTCCGGCAAATTTCGCCAATAATGCCCTGACAGCCATTGCCGGACGAGAGAGCCACCATGCACGACAGTCCCGATGCCATCCGCACCGTTGCCCTGCTCGGGCATGCGGGAAGCGGCAAGACCTCGCTGGTCGAAGCGCTGCTGCACAAGGGAGGTGCGCTGCACACCCCGGGCAGCGTGGAGCGCGGCTCGACGGTCAGCGACAGCGATCCGCTGGAGCGCAAGTACAAGCGCTCGCTCAGTTCCGCCATCACCCACGTCGACTTCCGCGACACGCGCATCTACCTGCTCGATACACCGGGGTATCCCGATTTTTCCGGCCTTGCGATCAGTGCGCTGGCGGCGGTCGAGACCGCGGCCATCGTCATCAATGCGGAGACCGGAATCGAGATGACCACGCGCCGCGCCATGGCCTGGGCGCAGTCGCGGCAACTGTGCCGGATGATCGTCATCAACGGCATCGACGGCGAGAAGGTCGACCTGCCGGGGCTGCTCACCGAGATCCAGGAGGCGTTCGGCAAGGAGTGCTTGCCAATCAACCTGCCGGCCGGCAACGGCGGCAAGGTGGTGGACTGCTTCTTCAATCCGGCCGGCGAGTCGGATTTTTTATCGGTGGCGTCGGCGCATGAAGCACTGATCGACCAGGTGATCGAGATCGATCCCGAGCTGATGGAGCTGTACCTGGAACAGGGCGAGGCCATCACGCCCGAGCAGCTGCACGCCCCGTTCGAGCGCGCGCTGCGCGAGGGCCACCTGGTGCCGATCTGCTTTACCTCCGCCGCCACCGGCGCGGGCGTCGAGGAGCTGCTCGATGTCTTCGTGCGGCTGCTTCCCAATCCCACCGAAGGCAACCCGCCGCTGTTCTACCGCGCCACCGGCCAGGACGCCGAGGGCACTGAAAAGCGCAAGGCGGTGCGCGCCGAGCCGGTGCCGGACAAGCACGTGCTGGCCCATGTGTTCAAGGTGGTGATCGATCCCTATGTCGGCAAGCTGGCGGTGTTCCGCATCCACCAGGGCACGGTCACGCGCGACAGCCAGCTCTATATCGGCGAGGGCCGCCAGCCGTTCAAGGTGGCGCACCTGCTGCTACTGCAGGGCAAGGAGACGCAGGAAGTGCAGCGCGCCGGCCCGGGCAATATCTGCGCGGTGGCCAAGGTCGATGAACTAGGCTTCGACGCCGTGCTGCACGACGCCACCGAGGATGGCGACATCCACCTGACGCCGCTGGAGTTTCCCACGCCGATCTACGGCCTGGCGATCGAGCCGGCGCGGCGCGGCAACGAGCAGCGGCTGGCCGAGGTGCTGCACAAGCTCAGCGCCGAAGACCCCTGCCTGCGCGTCGAGCATCCCGCCGGCACCAACGAGACCGTGGTATTCGGACTGGGCGAGTTCCACCTGCGCTGCGCGCTGGAGCGGCTGACCGAGCAGTACAAGCTGGAAGTCGCCACGCGGCCGCCGAAGATCGCGTATCGCGAAACCATTGCCGGCAAGGCCGAGGGCCACCACCGCCACAAGAAGCAGACCGGCGGCGCCGGACAGTTCGGCGAAGTGATGCTGCGCGTGGAGCCGCTGCCGCGCGGCGAGGGCTTCGAGTTTATCGATGCGGTCAAGGGCGGCGCGATCCCCGGGCAGTTCATCCCGGCGGTGGAAAAAGGCATCCGCCAGGTGCTGGAAAGCGGACCGCTGGCCGGCTTTTCGATGCAGGACGTGCGCGTGACCGTATACGACGGCAAGAGCCATCCGGTCGATTCCAAGGAAGTGGCGTTCGCCACCGCCGGACGCAAGGCGTTTATCGACGCGGTGATGAAGGCACGCCCCAGCGTGCTGGAGCCGATCGTAGAGATCGAGGTCACGGTGCCGGGCACCGCGATGGGCGACGTCATCGGCGACCTGTCCGCCAAGCGCGGCCAGGTGCATGGCACCCGCACCGGTGCCGGCAACAGCGTGATCGTTGCCGGGCAGGTGCCGCTGTCGGAGCTGAACGACTACCAGTCACGGCTGAACAGCATGACCGGCGGCCACGGCAGCTACACCATCCAGTTCAGCCATTACGACAACGTGCCGCCGGGCCAGCAGGAGAAGATGGCGTCCCGCCACAAGGCGCAGCAGGACACCGACTGACCTGCTCAATGCTGGCTCAGTGCTGACTGGCGCCGGCCGCGCCGATGCCGGTCATGGCGCGCACGAACTGCGCGCCGTAGCGCTGGCGTTCGGCGCTCGCCTGCGCCGAGCGGTCCAGCACCGAGACCAGCCATCCGGCGGCGAAAGCCAGCGTCATCGAGAACAGCGCCGGGTTGGCATACGGGAAGATCGCCTGCTGGTGCTTGAGGATCCCCACCCACACGGTCGGGCCCAGCACCAGCAGCACCACCGCCGACACCAGCCCCGCGAGGCTGCCCGCCACCGCGCCGCGCGTGGTCAGCCCCTTCCAGAACATCGACAGGAACAGCACCGGGAAGTTGACCGACGCGGCGATCGCCAGCACCAGCCCGGACAGGAAGGCGATGTTCTGCTTCTCGAACATCACGCCGAGCACCATCGCCAGCAGGCCGATCGCCAGCGTGGCGATCTTCGACACGCGGATCTCGTCCTTCTCGCTGGCCTGTCCGCGGCGGAACACATTGGCGTAGAGGTCATGCGACACCGCCGACGCGCCCGACAACGCCAGCCCCGCCACCACCGCCAGGATGGTCGCGAACGCCACCGCCGAGATAAAGCCGAGGAACAGGTCGCCGCCGATCACATGGGACAGGTGCACGGCCACCATGTTGCTGCCGCCGATCAGCTTGCCCGCCGCGTCGCGATAGGCCGGATCGGCGCCCACCATCACGATCGCCCCGAAGCCCACCACCAGGATCAGCACGTAGAAGTAGCCGATGAAACCGGTGGCGTAGAGCACGGACTTGCGCGCCTCTTTGGCATCGGCCACGGTGAAGAAGCGCATCAGGATGTGCGGCAGGCCGGCGGTGCCGAACATCATGCCGACGCCCAGCGAAATCGCATCGATCGGGTTGGACACCAGCCCGCCCGGCGACAGGATCGCGGCGCCCTTGTCGTGCACCTTGGCTGCGCTGGCGAACATCGCTTCGGGGCTGAAGCCGAAATAGGCCAGCACCATCACCGCCATGAAGGTCACGCCGCCGAGCAGCAGCACCGCCTTGATGATCTGCACCCAGGTCGTCGCCAGCATGCCGCCGAACATCACGTACAGCACCATCAGCGCGCCGACGACGACCACCGCCGATTCATAGCTGGTGCCGAACAGCAGCTCGATCAGCTTGCCGGCGCCGACCATCTGCGCGACCAGGTACATGATGACCACGGTCAGCGTCCCGCAGGCCGCGGTGATGCGCACCGGCTTCTGCGAGAGGCGGTATGACACCACGTCGGCAAAGGTGTAGCGGCCCAGGTTGCGCAGGCGTTCGGCGACGATGAACAGGATGATCGGCCATCCGGCCACCACGCCGAGCGCGTAGATCAGGCCGTCGTAGCCCTTGTCGAACATCATGGCCGAGATGCCGAGGAAGGACGCGGCCGACACCATGTCGCCGGCGATCGCCAGGCCGTTCTGGAAGCCGGTGAGGCCGCCGCCGGCCGCATAGAAATCCGACGCCGAACGCGTGCGCCGCGCGGCCCAGCGGGTAATGCCGAGCGTGAACAGCACGAACAGCAGGAACATCACGATGGCGCTCCAGTTCAGCGGCCGCTGCGCGGCTTCGCCCTGGATCGCGGGGGCCGCCGTGGCGGCGGTGGCTGCCAGCCCGCACAGGGTGGCGCCGAGGAAACGGTGTACCGGCTTCATGCTTCGCACTCCTTGCGCACGCGTTCGTTGAGCGGGTCCAGGTCGCGGTTGGCGCGGTGGACGTAGATGGCGGTCAGCAGCACGGCGGCGACGATCACCGCGACGCCTACGGGGATGCCGACCGTCATGACGCCCCCGGCGATCGGCGTGCCGAGCGTGGCGGGCGAGAACGCCAGCAGCAGGATGAAGCCGAAATAGACCGCCAGCATGATCAGCGTCAGCGACCAGCCCAGGCGCGTGCGTCCGTGGATCAGGCGGATAAAGTCGGGGTGATTCTGGATGGCTTCCAGTTGTCGCGCGTCCATGGTGTCTCCTTTGGCGCAGGGGGTGGTGTGGCGGCTCTTTGTGGCTGCCATCGGTTGGGTTTCGTTCGTTACGTCTTAAAAGACGCCGGTTTGCTCCCCTCTCCCGCTCGCGGGAGAGGGGCCGGGGGTGAGGGCCGGCGTGTGGCAAGTGCGATGCGGCTGCACTTCGTGGATACTCCGGCCCTCTCCCCCACCCCTCTCCCGCAAGCGGGAGAGGGGAGCGTTTGCGAGGGGTGTGGGTGAAAAGCAGAGGTGTCAGATCGCCCCGACCGGCTGTTCGTGCGTGATCTTCGGCCGCATGTCCAGCACACGCCGCGCCTTGCCAACCGTGGTGCGCTCGATCCCCTCGGCGGCCACCACCTGCACCCGCGTGGTCACGCCGACATAGGTCTTGATCTGGTCCTTCAGATCCCGCTCCAGCGCCGCCCGGTCGTCCGCCGACAGCGACGCGGACTGTTCCGGCCGCGCCTCGACCCGCACCTCCAGCTTGTCGAGGTGCCCGTCGCGCGTCACCACCAGCTGGTACTGCGGCGCCAGCGCCGGCGCCTTCAGGATCAGTTCCTCGATCTGCGACGGGAACACGTTGACGCCACGGATGATCAGCATGTCGTCCGACCGTCCGGTGATCTTGCCGATGCGGCGCATCGAACGCGAAGTCGGCGGCAGCAGACGCGTCAGGTCGCGCGTGCGATAGCGGATCACCGGCAGCGCTTCCTTGGTCAGCGAGGTGAACACCAGTTCCCCCTCGGAACCGTCGGGCAACACCTCGCCGGTCACCGGGTCGATGATCTCGGCATAGAAATGGTCTTCCCAGATCACCGGGCCGTCCTTGCTCTCGATGCATTCGCAAGCCACGCCGGGCCCCATCACCTCGGACAGGCCGTAGATGTCCACCGCGTCGATGCCGGCGCGCGCCTCGATCTCCGCGCGCATTGCGTCGGTCCAGGGCTCCGCGCCGAAGATGCCGACCTTCAGCGAGCTTTCCGACGGATCCATCCCCTGGCGCTCCATCTCCTCGATCAGGTTCAGCATGTACGACGGCGTCACCATGATGATGTTGGGCTGGAACTCGCGGATCAGCTGCACCTGTTTCTCGGTCTGTCCGCCCGACATCGGGATCACCGTGCAGCCGGCCTTCTCGGCGCCGTAGTGCGCGCCCAGCCCGCCGGTGAACAGCCCGTAGCCATAGCTGACATGGACGAGATCGCCGGCGCGTCCCCCCGCGGCGCGGATTGATCGCGCCACCACGCTTGCCCAGGTGTCGATGTCCTTCGCCGTATAGCCGACCACGGTCGGCTTGCCCGTGGTGCCGCTCGACGCATGCACGCGCGCCACCTGCTCGCGCGGCACCGCGAACATGCCGAACGGATAGTTGTCGCGCAGGTCCTGCTTGGTCAGGAACGGGAATTTCGACAGGTCGGACAGCGACTGCAAATCGTCCGGATGCACGCCGGCCGCGGCAAACGCCTTGCGGTAATGCGGCACGTTGTCGTAGGCATGGCGCACGCTCCATTTGAGCCGTTGCAGTTGCAGCGCCTGCAGTTCGTCGCGGCTGGCGCGCTCGATCGGCTCCAGCTCATTGGGGTTGGGGTTGCGTTGCACCATTGTCTACTCCATCTCGTTATGATGGCGCCGCGTGCGAGGGGGGGCCGGCGCCGGGGTACTGCAAGCCTTGCGATCAGATATGCGAGCGGCTCTGGACCACGCGGAAGCGATTGGCGACGAAGGCCGCATCGGACAGCGATGCATTGGCCGCCGGGTTAGCACCGGTGGCGTGGAAATCGCTGAACGCGGCCGACTGGTTGACGAACACGCCGCCGGTCAGGTTAAGCGACAGCGCCACGCCCGCGTCTTCCGCGGCATCGCGGATGCTTTCGGTCACGCCGGCATCGGTGGTGTAGGCCGACAGCGTCAGCGCGCCGTGCGTCTTCGCGCCGCGGTGCGCCAGTTCGATGCTGTGCGCGGTGCTGTCGGTCGCCACGACGAAGGAGATCGGGCCAAACAGTTCCTGCATGATCTTCGCCTCGTCGCTGGCATCGACCTTCAGCACCAGCGGCGTGCGGATGCGCGCCTCCGGAAATTCGGGATGGGCCAGCACGCGGCTGTCGGCAACGATCTCGCCCAGCGCGCGCGACGCTTCGATCCGTTCCACCACGCCCTCGTTCTGGATCGCACCGATCAGTTCCACCGCCTTGGCCGGATCGCCGGTCAGCTTGCCGACGGCCTCGCCGATCGCCGCCGCGACCTGGTCGAAGCCGATGCGCCCTTCCGGCGTATCGATGCCGTCCTTCGGCACATAGATGTTCTGCGGCGCCGTGCACATCTGGCCCGAGTACAGCGACAGCGAGAAGGCGATATTGCGCACCATGCCCTTGAAGTCGGCGGTGGAGTCAATGACGATCTGGTTGACGCCGGCCTTCTCCGTGTACACCTGCGCCTGGTGCGCGTTGCGCTCCAGCCAGTCGCCGTTGGCGCTGCTGCCGGTGAAGTCGATCAGGCGCACTTCCGGGCGCAGTGCCAGCTTCGACGCCATGCGCTCGCTCGGGTCGTTGGCCACCAGCGTGACGATATTCGGGTCGAAGCCGGCTTCTTCCAGCACTTCACGCGCCACCTCGACGGTGATCGCCAGCGGCAGGATCGCGCCCGGGTGCGGCTTGACCACCACCGCATTGCCGGTCGCCAGGCTCGCGAACAGGCCGGGATAGCCGTTCCACGTCGGGAACGTGCAGCAGCCGATCACCAGGCCCACGCCACGCGGCACCACGGTGTAGCGCTTCTCCATGCGCAGCGGCTCGTTCTTGCCTTGCGGCTTCTCCCACGTGGCCTGCTTGGGGACGCGGCGCAGTTCGTCCCACGCGTAGGCCACGGCCTCCAGGCCGCGGTCCTGCGCGTGCGGGCCGCCGGCCTGGAAGGCCATCATGAAGGCCTGGCCGGTGGTGTGCATGACGGCGTAGGCGATCTCGAAGCTGCGGCGGTTCAGGCGCTGCAGGATTTCCAGCGATACACCCACCCATGCTTCCGGTCCGGCCTTGCGCCATGCTGGCATGCCCTTGGCCATGCCAGCGAAGAGCTGGTCGAGGTCAGGCTTGGGGTAAGTGATGCCCAGTTCCGGGCCGTACGGCGAGACTTCCTTGCCGGCCTGGCCGACGGTACCAGGCTGCGGCAGCGCGAACGGCTGGTTCAGGCGGGCCTCGAATGCGGCCTTGCCGTCGGTATTGGCAGACTCGCCATAGACCTTGGGGCTCGGCATTTCAGCGAACGGGCTCCAGTAGCCGCGCGTGGCGATGGCTTGAGTGGCTTGTTCCAGCAGCGCCTGGTGGCGTTCAAAAAACGGATGGGACACGGCTTGCTCCGGGGGCGGGATTGAATCTGGGTGTATGGGATGGCAGGAAACGCTTCAGGTTTCCTGGTCGAAATCGATCACCAGCTTGTCGCTGACGGCGTAGCTCTGGCAGCTCAGGATGAAGCCGCGCGCGACCTCGTAGTCTTCCAGCGCGAAGTTGACATCCATGTCGACCTCGCCTTCGATGCGCTTGCAGCGGCAGGTCGAGCAGACGCCGCCCTTGCATGAGTACGGCAGCTCGATGCCCTGCGCCAGCGCGGCGTCGAGCACGGTTTCCTTGTTCTTCTCCAGCGTGAAGGAACGGGTGCGGCCGTCCTGGATCACCGTCACCTCGCACTGTTGCTGGCCGACCTGCTTGTGCGCATGCGCGGCGGGCCGCGCCGACGGGATGCTGGTGGCGAACAGCTCGCGCTTGATGCGGGCCTTGTCGACGCCGTTGTCGAGCAGCGACTGCGAGACCTCTTCCATCATCGAGTGCGGGCCGCAGATGAAGGCGACATCGATGTCCTGCGGCCTGACCCATTGCTTGAGCAGCGCGTTGACCTTGTCACCGTCGATACGGCCGTTGAACAGGTCGATGTCGAGCTGCTCGCGGCTGAGCACGAACACGAGGTTGAAGCGCTGCAGGTAGGTATCCTTCAGATCTTCCAGCTCTTCCTTGAACAGCACCGACGACGATGCGCGGTTGCCGTAGAACAGCGTGAAGCGGCTTTCCGGCTCCGCCCGCAAGGTGGTCTTGATGATCGACAGCATCGGCGTGATGCCGCTGCCGGCGGCGAAGGCGACGTAGTGCTTCGCGTGCGCGGCGGACAGCGGCACGTGGAAATGGCCGGATGGCGGCATCACTTCCAGCTTCATGCCAGGCTGCAGCTGCTCGTTGGCCCAGTTGGAGAACAGCCCGCCGTCGACGCGCTTGATCGCCACCCGCAGCTGTTCATCCTGTACCGCGGAGCAGATCGAATACGAGCGGCGCACGTCCTCGCCATCGATGCCGGTGCGCAGCGTCAGGTGCTGGCCCTGCACGTAGCGGTAGGCGTCGGCCAGTTCGTCCGGCACGGCGAAGGTCACGGCCACCGCGTCGCGGGTCTCGCGCGTGACCGAGGCCACCGTCAGTTCATGGAATTTGCTCATCTCCCCACCTTTCCTTCTCAGTGAGCCTTGAAGTAGTCGAACGGCTCCTTGCAGTCGCCGCAGCGGTACAACGCCTTGCACGCGGTCGAGCCGAACTGGCTGACCAGCCGCGTCTGGCGCGAGCCGCAGTGCGGGCAGGCCACCACCAGCGCCGCTCCCCTGCCTGCCTTGCGGCTGATGCCGCTGATATCGATCACCTGCTGCGCCGGCGGCGCGATGCCGTAGCCGGCGAGGCTGGCCTTGCCGCGCGGGGTCATCCAGTCGGTGGTCCACGCCGGCGCCAGCTGCGTCTGCACGCGGACCTTGTCCACGCCCTGCGCGGCGAGCGCGCTTTCGATACCCTCGCGGATCACGGTCATGGCCGGGCAGCCGGAATAGGTCGGCGTGATGGTGACGACGCAGGCGTCGCCTTCCCACGCCACGTCGCGCACGATGCCGAGGTCCACCACGGAAATCACGGGGATTTCGGGGTCGGGCACCGTGTCGAGCCAGGTCCAGACCTGCTCCACGGCGGCACGGTCCAGCGCTTGCGCGGTCATGATGCTCACCACTGCGCGCCGGGATAGGCGCGCTGCAGGAACTGCATCTCGGCCAGCAGGTAGCCGAGGTGTTCGGTATGACGGCCGTGGCGGCCGCCGCTCTGCGCCCACTGGCCGGCGGGCACGCGCAGCGTGGCTTCTTCCAGCACCTCGCTGACGTGGCGCTGCCAGGGCCCGGCCAGCGTGGCGGGATCGGGGATCACGCCTTCGTTCGCCAGCGCGGCTTCGGCCGCATCGGCTTCAAACAGTTCGCCGGTGAACATCCACAGGTCGTCGAACGCCTCCTGCATGCGGCGGTGGCTTTCTTCGGTGCCGTCGCCCAGCCGCACCACTAGGTCGGCGCTGCGGCGCACGTGGTAAGTCACTTCCTTGAGCGACTTGGCGGCGATCCCGGCGATGCGCGCGTCCGTCGAGCGCTGCAACGCTTCGAGCAGGAAGTAGTGCCACGTGTCGAACAGGAACTGGCGCGCCAGCGTATCGGCATAGCTGCCGTTGGGCTGTTCCACCAGCAGCAGGTTGCGGAACTGGTGCGCATCGCGCAGGAAGGCCAGCTGGTCGGCGGTGCGGCCGGCACCTTCCGCTTCGGCGGCGTAGCCCAGCCACAGGCGGGTCTGGCCGACCAGGTCGAGCGCGACGTTGGTCAGCGCGATGTCCTCTTCCAGCGCCGGGCCGCGGCCGCACCATTCCGACAGGCGCTGGCCGAGCACCAGCGTGGAATCGCCAAGGCGCAGCAAATATTCGAGCTTGTGGTTCGTCATGATGCGGGCCGTCTCAGATGTGCTTGACCGCTTCCGGCATCGGGAAGAACGTCGGGTGGCGGTAGACCTTGCTGTTGGCGGGCTCGAACAGCGGGCCCTTGTCGCCGGGGCTGCTGGCCATCACGTCGCTGGCCTTCACCACCCAGACGCTGACGCCTTCATTGCGGCGCGTGTAGACGTCGCGGGCGTTGTTGATCGCCATTTCGCCGTCCGGGGCGTGCAGGCTGCCCACGTGCTTGTGGGCCAGGCCGTGCTGGCTGCGGATAAAGATCTCCCAAAGCGGCCACTCTTTCATGGCAACCTCCTGTGTAATGCGATTCGATATGGGGAGCGGCGCGCTGCGCCGCATGGGGTCAGGCGGCGGCTTGCTGCGCCTGTTTGTCGGCGTGGGCAACCAGTGCGTCGCGGAACCATGCGCCGTCGTCCCAGGCCTTGACGCGGGTGCGCAGGCGGTCGCGGTTGCACGGGCCGTTGCCCTGGATCACGTTGTAGAACTCGGACCAGTCGATCTCGCCAAAGTCATAGTGGCCGCGTTCCTCGTTCCACTTCAGCTTCGGGTCGGGAATGGTCAGGCCCAGGTACTCCGCCTGCGGCACGGTCTGGTCGACCATCTTCTGGCGCAGCTCGTCGTTGGAGAACAGCTTGATGCGCCATTGCATCGACTGCGCGCTGTTGGGCGAGTCGCCATCGGACGGGCCGAACATCATCAGCGCGGGCCACCACCAGCGATTGAGCGCGTCCTGCGCCATCTGCTTCTGCTCGGGCGTGCCGTTGCACAGCTTCAGCAGGATGTCGTAACCCTGGCGCTGGTGGAACGACTCTTCCTTGCACACGCGCACCATGGCGCGCGCATACGGGCCGTACGAACAGCGGCACAGCGGCACCTGGTTGATGATGGCCGAGCCGTCGACCAGCCAGCCGATCATGCCGATATCGGCCCAGGACAGCGTGGGGTAGTTGAAGATGCTGGAATACTTGGCCTTGCCCGAATGCAGGTCGCCCAGCATCTGGTCGCGCGACACGCCCAGCGTTTCCGCCGCGCTGTACAGGTAGAGGCCGTGGCCGGCTTCATCCTGGATCTTGGCCAGCAGCACCGCCTTGCGCTCCAGCGTGGGCGCGCGGGTGACCCAGTTGCCTTCCGGCAGCTGGCCCACGATTTCCGAGTGCGCGTGCTGCGAGATCTGGCGCACCAGGGTCTTGCGGTAAGCCTCGGGCATCCAGTCCTTGGCCTCGATCTTGATGCCTTCGTCCACGCGGGACTGGAACGCGCGCTCCTGCGGGTCCATCTCTTCCATCGCGCGGAGCCTTGTTGCTCCTGTCTCCACCAGCTGTGCGTACATGCCTGCTCCGCTTTTGTTGGGTCCCGCTCGGGCTCTTGATTTACGTCAATTGCGTCAGTTGCAATGCATGGTAGTGATACAATTTGATTCAAGCAATCGACGAATGTGTATCACTTCAAGGACCCGCGATGGCGACTTCACCTGACCCGGAACAACCCTCTCCACGCATTGCCCGGCTGGCGCGCGGGCTCAAGCTGGGAGCCAATTCCCTGCTGGTGACGCTGTTCGGCGACGTGGTGGCGCCGCGGCCGCAGGCGGTGTGGCTGGGGAGCCTGATCCGCCTCGCGGCACCGTTCGGCATCAACGACCGGCTGGTGCGCACGGCCACGTTCCGGCTGACCGCGGACGACTGGCTGAGCGCCACCAGGATCGGACGGCGCAGCTACTACGGACTGTCGGAAGCCGGACTGCAACGCGTGCTGCACGCCGGCAAGCGCATCTATGCGGGCGAAGCGCAGGAATGGGATGGCCGCTGGACGATGGTGATGGTGCGCGGTGACGTACGCGCCACCGTGCGGCAGAAGCTGAAGCGGGAATTGCTGTGGGAGGGCTTTGGTGCAATCGCGCCGGGAGTGATGGCGCATCCCAATGCGGACCTGGGATCGCTGCGCGAGATCATCGGCGCGGCGCGCGCGCAGGAGTACGTCTCGGTGATGGAGGCAAGCAGCCTGGAAGCGTTCCCGATCCAGCCGCTGCAGGCGCTGATGCACCAGACCTTCAAGCTGGGCGACGTGGCGGACGCGTGGCAGGCGCTGTTGAAACGGTTTTCACCGCTGGCGGAAGAAGCGGCGCAACTAGCGCCGGCCGACGCCTATTTTGTCCGGACGCTGCTGGTGCATGAATACCGGCGCGTGCTGCTGCGCGATCCCAACCTGCCGGAGGCGCTCCTGCCACAGGACTGGCCGGGGCGAACGGCGCGGGATCTGTGCAGCGGGATGTATGGGGCGCTGCTGGAAGCGAGCGAGGATTACCTGCACCGCGTGGTCGAGGTGGCAGAAGGGTCGCTGATGCATGCGGAAAGGGTGTTGCGCAGGCGGTTCATGCATGACTGAACTCACGTCAGCCCCGCGCTTGTTTGCTCCCCTCTCCCGCCCGCTGGAGAGGGGCCGGGGGTGAGGGCAGGCGCCTCCACGAAGCGAGGGCCGTCGCTCTTGCACGCGCCGGCCCTCACCCCAACCCTCTCCCGCAAGCGGGAGAGGGAGCACCCCAGGGGAATAGATAATGCTTGGCGTCGATGGATGGGTCCTTAGTAGGTCTCCAAGTGCAGCCGCCCGTCCCGCTTCAACCCTTCCGCCAGCGTCTCCCAATGCAGCCCTGCCTGCTGCGCCACATCGCGCAGCGCCAGCACCACGCCCTCTTCCATGCTCTTGAGCCCGCACACATAGAAGTACGTATCCGGTGAAGCCAGCAGCGCCGCGAGATCGGCCGCGCGCTCGCGCATCAGGTCCTGCACATAGCGCTTGGGCTGCCCCGGCGTGCGCGAGAACGCCAGGTTGATGTCGATGAAATCCTTCGGCAGGTTCTGCAGCGGTCCGAAGTACGGCAGTTCTTCCTTGCTGCGCGCACCGAAGAACAGCATCAGCTTGCCGCCATCGAACTTGCCGGCCTTGCGCAGCCGCCGGCGCCATTCGGTCATCGCCCGCATCGGCGCGCTGCCGGTGCCCGTGCAGATCATCACGATATTCGAGCGCGGATGGTTGGGCATCAGGAAGCTGGCGCCGAACGGCCCGATCACTTCCACCTTGTCGCCCACCTTCAGGTCGCACATGTAGTTCGAGCCGACGCCGCGCACGGGGTTGCCGTCGTGATCCTGCAGCACGCGCTTGATGGTCAGCGACAGGTTGTTGTAGCCCGGACGCTCGCCGTTGCGCGCGCTGGCAATGGAGTACTGGCGCGCATGGTGCGGGCGGCCGCCGGCGTCGGTGCCCGGCGGCACGATGCCGATCGACTGGCCTTCGAGCACCGGGAACGGCGTCGCGCCGAAGTCCAGCACGATGTGGTGCGTGTCGTATTCGCGGCCGACTTCGGTCACGCGCACATTGCCGGTCACCGTGGCGGTAATGGTCTTGTGCGTGGACTTGGCGCCATAGAGGTTGGTGTAGGCATGCGCGGCGGACCACGGCGGCACGGTGGCGCCGTAGCGGGCACTGCTGAAGGTTTCCTCTGCGGTGCCGGACAGCGGCGATGCGGCGGGGAGTTCCGGCGCGGCGGTCTGCAGGTCGGCGCCGGGCGCCAGGTCGGCCAGTTGCTCGGGCGACAGTTCTTCCGGCAGCGTATCCCAGGTGAGCTGTTCTTCGACGCTGTAGGCGCGCAGCCGGGGCATGGCGCGCCAGTTGTCGATCGAGCCGGTCGGACACGGGGAAATGCAGGCCATGCACAGGTTGCACTTGTCGGCGTCGACCACATAGTTGCGCGAGTCATGGGTGATCGCGCCCACCGGGCAGGTGGCTTCGCAGGTGTTGCAGCGGATGCAGATCTCGGGATCGATCAGGTGCTGCTTGATGACTTGAATTTCTGCCATGTCCATGGCGGTCTCCAGAATCAGAGTGCTTCCAGGGCATTTATCCCCTGCCCTCGGTGTTCCCCTCTCCCCTCAGGGGAGAGGGCAGGGTGAGGGGTGGTTTAAGCACCGGCGCTTCGTTGAAGCTCCCGCCCTCACCCCCGCCCCTCTCCCGCAAGCGGGAGAGGGGAGAAAACCGGCAGCACGGAAGCAGCCATGTCGATCAGTTAAACCGCACGTACTCGAAATCCACCGGCTGGCGGTTGATGCCCATCACCGGCGGTGCGATCCAGTTGGCGAACTTGCCCGGCTCGACCACGCGGCCCATCAGGCTGGCGACGAAGGCGCGGTCGCCTTCGGTGGGCAGCCACTGGTCGCGGAAATCGCGCCATTCGGCGTCGGAGATCACGCGGCCGTCCGGCGATACCTTCACGCCGGCCAGCGCGCCGATATTGCGGTGGAAGGCCTTGTGCGGCACCTTCAGGCGGAACGGGATGCCGGCCTTCTCGATCACCTTGTTCCAGCGCTCGACGCCGGCCATGCTGTCCTTGATGTAGTCGTCGCGCAGCACTTCGTTGAGCGCGTTGAGCATCGGCACTTCCTTTTCGGTGAGCTGACCGTTCTGCGCCTGCAGGATGCGGTAGGTCTGGCCCTTGAGCACGTGGTCGTCCATGCGCTTGCCTTCTTCGTAACGGCCCTTCAGGCCGGTGCTGTAGAAGGTGGCGGCGTTGCTCGACTCATCGGCGCCGAACAGGTCGATGGTGACGCTGTAGTGGAAGTTCAGGTAGCGCTGGATGGTCGGCAGGTCGATCACGCCGGCGGCACGCAGCTTTGCCGGATCGTCGGTCTTCAGTTCGTTCATCACCTGGCAGGTGCGCTGGATCACGCGCGACACGCCGCTCTCGCCGACGAACATGTGGTGAGCTTCCTCGGTCAGCATGAATTTGGTGGTCCGTGCCAGCGGGTCGAAGGCGCTCTCGGCCAGCGCGCACAGCTGGAACTTGCCGTCGCGGTCGGTGAAGTAGGTGAACATGAAGAACGACAGCCAGTCAGGGGTCTGCTCGTTGAACGCCTGCAGGATGCGCGGGTTGTCCTGCTGGCCGCTGCGGCGCTCCAGCAGCGCTTCGCCCTCTTCCCGGCCGTCGCGGCCGAAGTACTTGTGCAGCAGGTAGACCATGGCCCACAGGTGGCGGCCCTCTTCCACGTTCACCTGGAACAGGTTGCGCAGGTCGTACATGCTGGGCGCGGTCAGGCCGAGGTGGCGCTGCTGCTCGACCGATGCCGGCTCGGTATCGCCCTGCGTCACGATGATGCGGCGCAGGTTGGCGCGATATTCGCCGGGGATGTCCTGCCACGCGTCCTCGCCCTTGTGGTCGCCGAAGTGGATCTTGCGGTTGGCCTCTGCCGGATTCAGGAAGATGCCCCAGCGGTAGTCCGGCATCTTGACGTGGCCGAAGTGGGCCCATCCCTGCGGATCGACGCTGATCGCGGTGCGCAGGTAGATGTCATGGCTGTGCGAGCCTTCCGGGCCCATGTCGTTCCACCAGCTCAGGTAGTTGGGCTGCCATTGCTCGAGCGCGCGCTGCAGGGTGCGGTCTTCGCTCAGGTTGACGTTGTTGGGGATCTTGTCGCTGTAGTTGATGCCGGACATGGTGGCCTCCGTGGTGCGGGCGATTCGGTATGCGTTCAAGGGTCGGTCAGACCCGGTTCCAGTCGAAGGCGGCCTTGTCGCCCTTGCCGTAGACCTTGAGCGCCCCCTTGTCGCCGACGGCGTTGGGACGCTGGAAGATCCAGTTCTGCCACGCGGTCAGGCGGCCGAAGATGCGGGTGAACATGTTTTCCTGGCCGTTGAAGCGCAGGTTGGCTTCCATGCCGGTCAGGGCATCGGGCGACATCGCCACGCGCTCTTCCAGCGCGATGCGCACTTCGTCGGTCCAGTCGATGTCGTCGGGGTTGGCGGTGACCAGGCCGAGCGCATGGGCGGCATCGGCATCGAGCGGCTGGCCTGCCCTGGCGCGCACCGCGTCCAGCGCCGGCTGTTCGTCATAGAAGCGGCGGCCCAGGCGGCTCTGGCCGGTGGCCATCGGGTACAGGCCGAAGTTGACTTCCGCCACGGTGATCTTCGGCGCGCGCGCCTCGTCGTCCGGCAGCGCCAGGTGGTAGCTGCGGTCGCAGGCCAGCGCCAGTTCCAGGAAAGTGCCGGCAAAGCAGGAGTCCGGCTCGATCAGCGCGAACAGGCTGCGCGACGACACGTCCAGGCGGCTCAGCGTGCGGCGCAGCAGGCCGATGGTCTCGCGCACGAACCAGTGGTCCTTGTGCGCCAGCAGCGTGGCGTCGGTGGCCAGCACCGCGGCGGCCTCGCCGCTGGTCTTGATCAGCCAGGTGCCGATATCCAGCTCGTTGGTGCGCATCGACAGGATCGCGTCTTCCAGTTCGCGCGCCAGTTGCAGCGGGTACCAGCTGGCGCCGGCTTGCACGATTTCATCGGTGTTCCGCGGCTGGGTGCCCGTCGGCGCCTTCACCGTGAACGTGGCGGTGCGGCCGTCGCGGTCGATCTCGACCGTCACATGCGTGTAGCGCAGCGCATCGGCTTCGATGGTGCGCTCGATCGGCGTGAGCGCCACGCCCTGCGCATCGGCCGGACGGTCGCTCTTTGCGGCCAGCGCCAGCGCGCGCTCCTGCACCTTCTGCGCGAACACCGCCGGCTTGGCGATATCGTCGACCAGGCGCCAGTCCTTGGCGCGCTGGCCGCGCACGCCCTCGGTGGTGGTGCAGAAGATATCGGCCAGGTCGTGGCGCACATGGCGCTTGTCGGTCACGCGGGTCAGGCCGCCGGTGCCCGGCAGCACGCCCAGCAGCGGCACTTCCGGCAGGCTCACTGCGGACGAGCGGTCGTCCACCAGCAGGATTTCGTCGCAGGCCAGCGCCAGCTCATAACCGCCGCCGGCGCAGGCGCCGTTGACCGCGGCCAGGAACTTCAGGCCGCTGTGCTGCGAGGAGTCCTCGATGCCGTTGCGGGTCTCGTTGGTGAACTTGCAGAAGTTGACCTTCCACGCATGGCTGCTGACGCCCAGCATGAAGATATTGGCGCCCGAGCAGAACACCTTGTCCTTGCCGCTCGTGACGACCACGGTGCGCACTTCCGGGTGTTCGAAGCGGATGCGGTTGAGCGCATCGTTGAGCTCGATGTCGACGCCGAGGTCATAGCTGTTCAGCTTGAGCTTGTAGCCGGGGCGCAAGCCGGCGTTTTCGTCAATATCCACCGCCAGCGTGGCGACAGGGCCTTCGAATTTCAGCTTCAGGTGCTTGTACTGGTCGGGGGTGGTCTGGTATTCGACGCGGGGGGCGGTGGTCACGGCGGTGTCTCCTCGGTGAAGCTGCACCATAGTGCATTAGCGGGAATCTGTTCGAACGCACTATAGTTCATCAATCAGATTTTATGCAAGCACTATTGTGCATCTTCTGGAGAAGAGAACGTGGATGCACCTGAGCAGAGGCCGGTTTGACACCTTCACTTCGTAGAGACCCCCGCCCTCACCCCGACCCTCTCCCGCAAGCGGGAGAGGGAAAAACCCTTGGCGCCATACCCCCGAGGGCGACCAGGCAAGCCTTAGCCTGGCATCTGCAGCGCCGTGCGCACCAGCTCGCGCAGCGCCGCGAAGGTCGGCTCCAGCGGCTGCGCACTGGTATCCAGCGAAAACTCCGCCTTGGAATAGAACGCGGCACGACCAGCCAGGATATGGCGCAGGTCTTCCATCGCCTCCTTGCTGGCCGCCATCGGGCGGAAGTCGCCCTGTGCCCGCACCCGCTCCATATGGTCTTCCGCGTCGGCCTGCAGCCAGACCGTGGTGCAGTGGGCCAGCAGCAGGTTGAAGGTGGCCGGGTCGGACACCAGCCCGCCAGGCGTGGCGATGACCGCTTCGGGATAGATCTGGATGGCCTCTTCCACCGCCCGGCGCTCGTAGCGGCGGTAGGCGTTCATGCCGTACAGCCCCTGGATCTCGGCAATGCTGCAGCCGGCGAACTTCTCGATTTCGCGGCTCAGCTCGACGAACGGGAAATCCAGGTCCTCGGCCAGCATGGCGCCGAGCGTGGTCTTGCCGGCGCCGCGCAGGCCGATCAGCGCCACGCGCGGGCTGCGCGCCGCCTGCACGGCATTCTCGCCGCCGGTGCCGAGCATCTCGCCCACGGCAATGCGCACGCGCCGCAGCGTGGCTTCGTCGCGGTGCTCCAGCAGCTCGCGCAGCAGGATCCATTCCGGCGAGGACGTGGTGACGTCGCCCAGCAGCCCGGCCAGCGAACACTGCAGCGCGTCGGCAATGTGCTGCAGCACCAGGATCGACGCGTTGCCGCTGCCATATTCCAGGTTGGCCAGGTGCCGCTCCGACACCCCGGCGGCCTGCGCCGCCGCCTTGCGCGTCAGGCCACGGCACGCGCGCAGGTCGCGCACGCGCTCGCCCAGCGCCACCAGGAAGGGGTTTTTCTCGGCACCGTTGGCGGCGGCCGCGCCTGAATCATCTTGCAGGCGCTCATCCCGGGTTAACCCAGATTCATGCAATATAGTGCTTGACATGATTTCTCGGTGGTCCTATTTTTCATACATGCACAATAATGCATGAAGCCTTCGATAGCAATGGCTGAATCAGACGGAGCCCCCTGGATGTCCCCCACCCCCTCTCCAATGCAATTCCGCGAGCAGATTGCGCAACTTACCGCGCAGCTTGCCGGCCGGCCGCTCGATGCCGCGCTGGACGCCTGGCTCAATGCCGAGCATGGCGCCGGCAGCGCTACCTACCAGCAACTGAAGGCAAGCTGCGAGGCCGGCGTGGCCGCAGGCTGGCTGTGCGACCGCGAAGGCGGCGGCATCCGTTACGGCCGCATCTTCAAGCCCGCCGACGACCTGCACGGCTTCTCGGTCGATGTGGTCGACATGCAGGACATTGCCGGTCCGCACCATACGCATCCCAACGGCGAGATCGACCTGATCATGCCGCTGGAAGGCAATGCGCAATTCGACGGCCGCGCCGCTGGCTGGCTGGTATGTCCGCCGGGCAGCGCGCACCGCCCCACCGTCAGCAACGGCCGCGCGCTGGTGCTCTACCTGCTGCCGGAAGGCCGCATCGACTTCACCCGCTGAGGACTGCCATGACCGAACTGCTTTCCAACTATCTCGGCGGCAAATGGCAGACAGGCAGCGGTGCCGGCACGCCGCTGTTCGATCCCGTGCTGGGCGATGAACTGGTGCGGGTCGATGCCACCGGCCTGGACCTCGCCGCCGGCTTTGCCTTCGCGCGCGAACAGGGCGGCGCCGCGCTGCGCGCGCTGACCTACCGCCAGCGTGCCGCGCTGCTGGGTGAAGTCGTCAAGGTGCTGCAGGCCAACCGCGATGCCTACTACGAGATTGCCACCGCGAACAGCGGCACCGTGACGAACGATTCCGCGGTCGATATCGATGGCGGCATCTTTACGCTGGGCACCTATGCGAAGCTCGGCGATACGCTCGGCGACCGCCACTACTTGCTCGACGGCGAGGCCGCGCGGCTGGGCAAGGATCCGCTGTTCCAGTCGCAGCACGTGCTGGTGCCGACGCGCGGCGTGGCGCTGTTTATCAATGCCTTCAACTTCCCGGGCTGGGGACTGTGGGAGAAGGCGGCCCCGGCGCTGCTGGCCGGCGTGCCGGTGATCGTCAAACCCGCCACCGCCACGGCCTGGCTGACGCAGCGCATGGTGCGCGACGTGGTCGAGGCCGGCGTGCTGCCGGCCGGCGCGCTGTCCGTCGTCTGCGGCAGTTCGGCGGGATTGCTGGACCAGTTGCAGCCCTTCGACGTGGTGTCTTTCACCGGCTCGGCCGATACCGCGGCGGTGATCCGCTCGCATCCGGCCATCGCGCAGCGCTCGGTGCGCGTGAATATCGAGGCGGACAGCATCAACAGCGCGCTGCTGCTGCCGCAGGCGGGGCCGGACACCGCCGCGTTCGACCTGCTGGTGAAGGAAGTGGTGCGCGAGATGACGGTCAAGTCCGGGCAGAAATGCACCGCGATCCGCCGCGTGTTCGTGCCCGAGGCGCTCTACGGGCAGGCCGCCGAAGCGATCGGCGCGCGGCTGTCGAAAGTCACCGTCGGCAATCCGCGCAATGACGCGGTGCGCATGGGCGCGCTGGTCAGCCGCGCACAGTTCGATGCGGTCACAGAAGGGCTTGCGGCGTTGCGCCAGCACGCGCAGGTGCTGCACGACGGCACGCGGCAGCCGCTGGTCGACGCCGATCCGGCCGTGGCCTGCTGCATCGGGCCGACGCTGCTCGGCGTCAGCGACGCCGATGCGGCCGCGGCGGTGCATGACACCGAGGTGTTCGGCCCGGTCGCCACGCTGCTGCCCTATCGCGATACCGCGCATGCGCTCGCGCTGGTGCGCCGCGGCCAGGGTTCGCTGGTGGCCTCGCTCTATGGCAGCGATGCCGCAGCGCTCGGCACCGCGGCGGTCGAACTGGCCGACAGCCACGGCCGCGTGCATGTGATTTCTCCCGACGTCGCGCAGCTGCACACCGGCCACGGCAACGTGATGCCGCAATCGCTGCATGGCGGCCCTGGCCGCGCCGGCGGCGGTGAGGAACTGGGCGGCCTGCGCGCGCTGCATTTCTACCATCGCCGCAGCGCGGTCCAGGCCAGCACCGGGGTACTCGGCACGCTGGCCTGACCGCCGGTTCACATCCCTTCACCGCTCCTTCACCGCGCCGCCCTCGCATGGCGGCGCGCAGCACACCGTACACCAGTAACGGGGAGACAAGCATGACCGCCACCACCGCAGACGTCCCGGTGCAGCCGCCGGGCGCGTCCTTCAACTTTGCCGCGCACCTGCTGGCGTGCAATGCCGGGCGCGCGGACAAGACCGCCTATATCGATGACGACGGCCAGCTGACCTACGGCGAGCTGGCACAGCAGGCGCGGCGCGTGGCCGCCGCGCTGCTCGGCGCCGGCGTGCGCCGCGAGGAACGGGTGCTGCTGCTGATGCACGACTGCACCGATTGGCCAGCGAGCTTCCTCGGCGCGATGTATGCCGGCATCGTGCCCGTGGCGGTCAATACGCTGCTGACCGTCGATGACTACGTCTATATGCTGCAGCACAGCCGCGCACAGGCGGTGCTGGTGTCGGCGGCGCTGCTGCCGGTGCTGCAGGACGCGCTCGCACGGCCCGGGCATGAAGTGGCCACCGTGTTCGTATCGCGCGCGCAAGGCCAGTTGCCTGAGGGCATGGTGTCGCTCGACACGGTGCTCGCCGCGCAAACCCCGCTGGCAGTGCCCGCCGCGACCAGTTGCGACGATCCGGGCTTCTGGCTGTATTCGTCAGGCTCGACCGGACAGCCCAAGGGCGTGGTGCACAGCCATGGCAACCCGTACTGGACCGCCTCGCTCTACGCCGGTCCGGTGCTGGGCCTGCGCGAGGACGACATCTGCTTTTCCGCGGCCAAGCTGTATTTCGCCTACGGCCTCGGCAATGGCCTGAGCTTTCCGTTGAGCGTTGGCGCAACGGTGGTGCTGATGGCCGAGCGGCCCACGCCCGAGGCGACCTTCCGCCGCTGGCTGGAACACAAGCCCACGGTATTCTTCGGCGCGCCCACCGGCTACGCCGGCATGCTGGCCCATCCTGCATTGCCCGCGCGCGCCGACGTGGCGCTGCGGCTGTGCTCGTCGGCCGGCGAAGCATTGCCCGCGGAGATCGGCCAGCGCTTCACCGCGCATTTCGGCTGCGAGATCATCGACGGCATCGGCTCCACCGAGATGCTGCACATCTTCCTGTCCAACCGTCCCGGCCGGGTGCGCTATGGCACCACCGGCTGGCCGGTCCCGGGCTACTCGATCGAGTTGCGCGACGAATCCGGCCAGCCGGTGCCCGACGGCGAGATCGGCGACCTCTTTATCCAGGGCCCCAGCGCCGCGATGATGTACTGGGCCAATCGCGAGAAATCGCGCGAGACCTTCCGCGGCGGCTGGACCAAAAGCGGCGACAAGTACGTGCGCAACGCGGACGGCACCTACAGCTACGCCGGACGCAGCGACGACATGCTCAAGGTCAGCGGCATCTACGTCTCGCCGTTCGAGGTCGAGGCCACCCTGGTGCAGCACCCCGCCGTACTCGAAGCGGCGGTGATCGGCGTGCCTGACCAGGAGGGGCTGATCAAGACCAAGGCGTTCGTGGTGCTCAAGTCCGGCGCGCAGCTTGGCGACGGCGAGCTGAAGGCCTTCGTCAAGGAGCGGCTGGCCGCGTACAAGTATCCGCGTGCGATCGAGTTCGTCGACACGCTGCCCAAGACCGCCACGGGCAAGATCCAGCGCTTCGTGCTGCGCGAGCGCGAGCTGAAGGCCGCCGCAGAGCGCGCCGTTGCAGTGGCGTGAGCACGCGCCATCCCACCATACCGGAGACAACCCATGCGTCAGATCGATGTCCACCAGCTGGCCGACGAGGCCCGCTTCAACCGCTTCCATGCGCAGATCCTGTTCTGGTGCGCGCTGATCATCATCTTCGACGGCTATGACCTGGCCGTCGCCGGCATCGCGCTGCCGTCGATCATGAAGGAGATGGGCGTGACCGCCACCAGCGCGGGCTTCATGGTCAGCTCGGCACTGTTCGGCATGATGTTCGGCGCGATCTTCCTCGGCACCGTGGCCGACCGCATCGGCCGCCGGCGCGCCATCGCCATCTGCATCGGCCTGTTCAGCGTGTTCACGGCGGCGGCTGGCTTTGCCGGCGATCCGGTCACGTTCAGCGTCACGCGCTTCCTGGCGGGGCTGGGCATCGGCGGCGTGATGCCCAACGTGGTGGCGCAGATGACCGAGTACTCGCCGCGCAAGCTGCGCGGCACGCTGGTGACGCTGATGTTCAGCGGCTATTCGGTCGGCGGCATGCTGGCCGCGCTGCTGGGCAAGGGCCTGATCGAGAGCTACGGCTGGCAGTCGGTGTTCCTCGCCGCCGGGCTGCCGGTGCTGCTGGTCCCGCTGGTGCTGCGCGCGCTGCCGGAATCGATGCCCTACCTGATCCGCACCAGGCAGACCGCCATGCTGCAGTCCGTGGTATCGCGGCTGGTGCCGTCGCACCGCCCGCAGCCGGACGACGTCTTCACCCTGCCCGCCGACGAGGGGGACGAAAAGACGGCCGGCAGCGCGCCGATCCGCCGCCTGTTCCAGGATGGCCGCGGCTTCAGCACGGCGATGTTCTGGGTGGCGTTCTTCATGTGCCTGTTCATGGTGTACGCGCTCAGCTCGTGGCTGACCAAGCTGATGGCTGGCGCCGGCTACACCCTCGGCTCGGCTTTGACCTTCGTGCTGGTGCTGAACTTCGGCGCGATGATCGGCGCCGTCGGCGGCGGCTGGCTGGCCGACCGGCTGCCGATCAAGCATGTGCTGATCGGCATGTACGCGCTGGCCGCGATCTCGATCACGCTGCTGGGCTACCCGATGCCGAGCGCCGCGCTGTTCGTGGTGGTGGGACTGGCCGGTGCCTCGACCATCGGCACGCAGATCGTCACCTATGCCTATGCCGGCCAGTTCTACCCGATGGCGGTGCGCGGCACCGGCATCGGCTGGGCCTCGGGCGTGGGCCGCAGCGGCGCGATCCTGGCGCCGATCGTGATCGGCGTGCTGGTGGGGATGTCGCTGCCGCTGCAGCAGAACTTCATGGCGATCGCGATTCCCGCGGTGATCGCGGTGCTGGCGGTGTCGCTGATCAACCACCGGCGGTCGGCCTCGGCGCAGGGGGAGACCGAGCAGGCGGCCGTGGGGGCTGCGGTGAAGCAGGCTTGAGTCTGATCTCACTCGTCGGCATAGCCACGGCCGGCCCTCTCCCCTGCCCCTCTCCCGCAAGCGGGAGAGGGGAGCCAATCGAGGCGTGCATGCTGCCGGCATGCAGACTATCTGCTGCCCTTCACCGTCGTATATGCGGTGATCAGGTTGCGGTAATCCGGGATATTGGCTTACTCCTGTGAAAACGGGCACGGCCGGAGGATTGCCCACCGGCCGTGCCCAGGGGTGAATAGCCATCCCAATGGGGCTGATGTCAGCGCTGCGAGTCCAGCACCTCGTGCTTCTTCTCGACTTCCTGCGCCTTCATGTAGCTTTCGATCAGCAACTGATAGGCGGGGAAGATCTTGGTGTAGACCTCGGCCCATTGCTGGGCGTCCGGGCGGTTCCAGCTCTGCTGCAGCTCGGAGGCCACTGCTGCGGTATCCATCGGCACCACGCCGGCCTGGACGATGCGCGCCAGCGTGATCTCCTGAGCCATCTTGGAATAGGTGCCGGAAGCGTCGACCACGGCGAACACCTTGTAGCCGTCGGCGACCGCGCTGATCGACGGGAAGGCCATGCAAACGCTGGTGATGGTGCCGGCGATGATCAGCGTCTTCTTGCCGGTTTCGCGCACCGCGGCGACAAAGTCGGGGTTGTCCCACGCGTTGATCTCGCCCTTGCGCGCGACATATCTGGCATGCGGGGCGTTCTCGTGAATCTCGGGAATCAGCGGGCCGTTGGGCCCTTGCGGCACCGAGGCCGTGGTGATGACGGGCAGCTTGCACAGCGTTGCCATCCTGGCCAGCGCGGCGGCGCGCAGGCGCAGTTCGGGCATCGGCATGTCGCCCACGGTCTGGAACAAGCCGCTCTGGTGGTCGATCAGCAGCATGGCCGTATCGGCGGGATCGATTGCGGGGCGCTTGCCATTGAAATTGGCGGGGGTGGTCATCTCGCTTTCTCCTTGCATGGTGGACGAGGATGGGTGGCCGTGGCGTCCAATGCCGCGTAACCAACCGTGTGGCAAAAGCATAGGTCTTGGCAGATGGCCCCGGTAGGCTCGAAAATCTGCTCTCAGCGTCCTACTGGCAGGACGACAGGAGCCCCCGTTGCATCCAGACCTCAACGACCTGTACTACTTTGCGCAGGTAGTCGACCACCAGGGCTTTGCGCCCGCGGGGCGCGTGCTGGGGATCCCCAAGTCCAAGCTGAGCCGGCGTGTGGCCATGCTGGAAGAACGGCTGGGCGTGCGCCTGATCCAGCGCTCGACGCGCCGCTTTTCCGTGACCGAACTGGGGCAGACCTACTACGCTCACTGCAAGGCGATGCTGGTCGAGGCGGAGGCCGCCGAGAGCGCGATCGAGCGCACCCGTGCCGAACCCAGCGGGCTGGTGCGCATGACTTGCCCGGTGGCGCTGTTGCATACCCGCGTGGGCGAGATGATCGCGGATTTCATGGCCGCCAATCCGAAGGTCACGGTGCACCTGGAGGCCACCAACCGCCGCGTGGACGTGGTTGCCGAAGGCGTGGACCTGGCCATCCGCGTGCGCGTGCCGCCGCTGGACGACAGCGACCTGGTGATGCGCGTGCTGGCCGAGCGTGCGTGGTGCATCGTGGCCAGCCCCAGGCTGGTGGAGAGCCTGCCCCCGCTGCTGACGCCGGCCGACCTGGACCCGCTGCCGACGCTGGACCTGGGTCCGCCGCGTCCCACGCATGTGTGGGCGCTGCACGGCCCCGACGGCGCCAGCGCCGAGCTGCACCACAAGCCCCGCCTGGTCACCGACGACATGATCATGCTGCGCGCCGCCGCGATGGCCGGCGCAGGGCTGGTGCAACTGCCGCTGATGATGGTGAGTGACGAACTGCGCGAGGGCCGCCTGGCCAGGGTGCTGCCCGGCTGGTCGATCAAGGGCGGCGTGATCCACGCGGTGTTTCCGTCGCGGCGGGGACTGCTTCCGTCAGTGCGCGAGCTGATCGATTTCCTGTCGCAGCGCTTCGCGCAGATCAGCGAAACCTGAGCGTCGGGAGCGGCCCCCACGGGGTGCTCTGCCCGGCATGCGGGCAGGACCGGCGCAGAAGTGGTATCATGCGGGTTCTTACGCATGGATCGGGCAACGCCCGACGCCAGTGCGCCCGCCGCAAGACAATCCCACAAGAAGCATATCGGCGGCGGCCCGGGCTTGATCCCGGCACTCCCTGGGCGGCATCGCCCATCACCCTACCCGACCGGCGGCACGTCCGCTCCGCAACCACTGCGCCCCTTGTAGCGCACCGGCTTGCGCAGGCATGGTCCACTTCCCGCCAGACTCCCCGCTTGCGCCGTGCGCGAGCCCCGACGCTGGCCTACAGCAACGGCGAACGGTCGCTACCCTGCGCCGCCTGCATCGCACCGATGCACCGCGCCGCCCGCGGCCGCGCCTCATGAACAGGCACACATTGAAGCAAAGCAGCCACAACCACCATCAACGCCAGGACAACAGCCGCATCCACAGCCCGTACACCGTTTCGGTCTACCCGATCCAGCAGGAACCCGGCCTCTGGTTCGCGACCTACATGATCGCCGAATACCGCAACGGGGCCGAGCGCATCGTCGCCAACGTCGCCATGCGCCACGACACGCACCGCTCGGAAGCCCACGCGCGCCAGTCAGCCCGCCGTGCCGGCGAGCGCGCCGCGGCGCGGCTGCGCCTGCAGTAACGCCTATTCCCCGGCCGCAAGGCCGTCACAACAGCGTGCGCCGTGCCGGCGCCGCTCACGCAAGGAGCCTCCTTGGCTAAAGAAGAACTGGTGGAATTTGGCGGCAAGGTATCGGAAGTCCTGCCGGACAACCGTTTCCGCGTGATCCTGGAAAACGGGTTCGAAGTCTGGGCCTATTCGTCCGGCCGCCTGAAGAAAAACCGCATCCGGGTGTTGGCGGGCGACCGCGTCACGCTGGAAATGTCGCCTTACGACCTGACCAAGGGCCGTATCAACTATCGACACAAGTCGTAGTTGGCATGCTTCGCCACGGCATGCGCCGCAGCGGCGCATGCCGTCCCGCAATGATCCACCTCACCGCAAAGGAGAACCGACCATGTCGATCATCGAAGAATGGGAATTGCTGCACCTGACGCCGGACGGCTGGCAGGCAGGCACCTACCGGCATACCCCGTGGCAGGAGGTACAGATCGAGCCGCCGGCGGCCGGCGTACTGACCGTGAGGCGCCACGTCACGGCCACCTATTGCGGCCCGTCGCGCGCGGTTGAAGACCGTACGCCCGAAATCACCGATATGGCACTGATCGAAGCACTGCTGGAGCGCCACGGCGCCCCGGTGTTCAAGATCTGACTGAAGTCCTGCCGCGTGCCGCCTGAGCACCGCTGAGCGCCGCCTCAGCCCACCACGCGCACATGCGGCCGTCCGGTCCGGAGGCCGCTGCCAACCGGCCTCAGTTCGCCGTCCCACGGCACGGCGCCGAGGTCCAGCACATAGTCGCCCTCGCGCGCCTTGTCATGCAGATTGTCGCGCACCACCTGGCCGATGGCCAGCCGGCACAGCGCTTCGCCGCTGGCGCCAAGCTGGTCCGGCAGTGCATCGGCTTCGGCCAGCACGGCGAATGCGCGCCGCCCGGCCCCGACAAAGCTGGTGAAGAGCACGCCGGTGGGCCGCTGCGCATCGATGAAGCAGACCGCGACATGGTAGGTGATGCCCTTGCCCTCGCCGGGCAACGTGCACAGAAAACCGGATGATCCCGAACGCGTGTCCATGAACGAATTCCCTGCTGGCTGACGGATGCTGTCGCGCACCGTGGCGCCAGGCGGCATCGTGCCGCGTTGATGGGGAGAAATGATGGCGAGAAAGACTGCTATCGCATCGTGACCAGCGACACCCCCGGCACCGTGCCGTTGATGATGTCCTCGGCATAGCGCAGTGCGCCGCGGCGCGCGCCGCCCACGTTGTCCCAGGGCGCGGCATCCAGGCGGAAGGTGCGTGCCTGCGCGCTTTCAGGCGATTCGCCGGCCAGGCAGATCACCACGGCCGCATCGAACGAGCGGTCCGGCCTGGGCTCCGGCCACACCCGCGCGACGGCATGCTTGTACACCAGGGGATAGACGTCATATCCCTTGTAAGTCGCAGCTGGATAAACGTCCATGACAGCCTCCGCGGGTTGGTGGTCTTCCCCTCACTCTACGCCTGTTGCAGCATCAACAGTGGCTTTATTTCTGTTTGTCCCTCCCTGGACAGACTCCGATTACTGTGGTCCGGCATTCGATGCAGCGCGGCTTGCGCAGCGCTGCACTGAATTCTCATATGCCCAAGGACTTGTCCATCAACGCCACGCCTGGGTGAACTCGCTGATTACTCTCTCCAGGTGGGTGCGCATTGCCGCCCGCGCCGCCGTCCCGTCGCGGGCCATCACGGCCGCGAAGATCCGCTGATGGTCTTCCTGCGAGGCCAGCCGCAGCCCGGTGGTATGGAAGTGGTCCTCGATCTTGCCCCACAGGGGATCGCTGCGCCCGCTGTCCCACAGTGCGGTGACCATGTGCAACAGGACCCTGTTGCCGGTCGATTCGGCAAGGCACAGGTGGAACTGGCGGTCCGCCGCCTCGTTGGCCTGCTTGTCGTCCATGTGCTCGCGCATCAGGCTCAGGGCCGAGAACATGCGGTCAAGGTCGCTGTCCTTGCGTTCGCTGGCCGCCAGGCCGGCGACTTCCGATTCGATCAACGCCCTGGCGCGCAGCGTTTCGATAGGCCCCGGTCTCCAGGTCAGTTCGAACGGCTCGGGGCCGGGCGCCGGTGTCTCCGCGCAGACGTATATTCCCGAGCCGCCGCGCACTTCCACCAGCCCCTGGACCTCCAGCGCGATGATCGCCTCGCGCACCAGGGTGCGGCTGACGCTGAACCGCTCGGCCAGGGTGCGTTCGGACGGCAGCCGCATGCCAGCCGAGAACTCTCCGGATGCGATCAGCGCGTGCAACTGGCTGGCCAGGCCCAGGTAAGACCGGTCGCTGGCAGCAGGTGGGTTATCGACTGCTGGACGTGTTGCAAGCTCGTTTGTGGAATTTCGCATCGCAGGAAAGGCGGTGGCGGCCCGGTGTCATCACCGGTGGACCACGTGTCACAAAAAAACGTACCGATTGAGGCACAGCGCTTGGTCACGGATCGGCCGCCGAATAGTAGTTCGCATGTGGCATGGGCTGGCGCTGATGCATCCCATGGTAAACCTTGAGGGCAAAACTGGGCAACCGCTTCATAATTGGTGAACCAGGCAACCTTGGTTTGGTTGACCACATTATCGGGCGCCCGCCCCCGAAGGAAGCTCCACCCATGAAGATGTCGTTCCGCTGGTTTGGCACGTCCGACCCGATCCCTCTCGAATACATCCGGCAGATCCCGGGCATGACCCATATTGTCTCGGCCATCTACGACGAGCCCGTCGGCGAGGTTTGGCCGCTGGACAAGATCCTGGCGCTCAAGGCCACCATCGAGGCGGCGGGCTTGCGCTTCAAGGTGGTGGAGTCGGTTCCCGTCCATGAGGACATCAAGCTCGGCAAGGCGACGCGCGACCAGCTGATCGCCAATTACCAGCAGAACATCAGGAACCTGGCCGCCGCGGGCATCGAGGTCATCTGCTACAACTTCATGCCTGTGTTCGACTGGACCCGGACGGAACTGGCGAAAAAACTCGATGACGGCTCGACCTGCCTAGCCTTCAGCACCCGGGAGGTCGAACAGATCGATGCCAGCCAGGGCATCGCCCTGCCCGGCTGGGATTCCAGCTACCGGCCAGGGGAGCTGCAGTCGCTGCTTGCCGAATACCGCGACATCGACGAAGCCAGGCTCTGGGAGCATCTGGAATATTTCCTGCGCGCGGTCATTCCCGTGGCGCAGGAGTGCGGGATCAAGATGGCCATCCATCCGGACGATCCGCCACGCCCCATCTTCGGACTGCCGCGCATCGTCAAGAACCGCGACGACCTCGCACGCATCCTCGGCATCGTCGACACGCCGGCAAACGGCCTGACGCTGTGCGCGGGCTCGCTTGGCGCCGGCCCACAGAACAACGTCGAGGCGCTGGTGCGTGAGTTCGGCGGCATGGGACGCATCCACTTTGCCCATATCCGCAACGTCAAGATCACGCCCGAAGGGGACTTCGAGGAAACCGCCCACCTGTCGAGCTGCGGATCGCTGGATATCGCGGCGATCGTCAAGGCGTACCACGACGTCGGCTTCCAGGGCTATTTCCGCCCCGACCACGGCCGCATGATCTGGGGCGAGACGGGCAAGCCGGGATACGGCCTCTATGACCGGGCACTCGGTGCGGTCTATATCAACGGGATGTGGGAAGCGATTGAAAAGACGGCCTGAAGCGCCGTGGGGCTGCGGCCCTGTCAAAACATAATGGGAGACCTGTCATGACAATCACCAAGAAATCGCCGGTGAATTCGCGCCGTTCGGCGTTGATCCTGGGCATCGCTGCGCTCGGCCTTGGCGCGCTGACGGCGACTGCCAGCTGGGCACAGACCACATGGCCGACCAAGCCGGTAACGCTGCTGGTCGGCTTCCCGCCCGGCGGGCAGACCGACTTCGCGGGACGTGCGCTGCTTAACGGCCTGCAGAGTTCGCTCGGCCAGCCGTTCGTCATCGACAACAAGGCCGGCGTGAACGGCAATATCGCATCCGTAGAGGCAATGCGCGCGCCGCCGGACGGCAGCAAGCTGCTGGTAGGCAACGGCTCGATGACGATCATGCCGCACGTCTACACCAAGCTCGGCATCGTCGACCCACAGAAGCTGACACCGATCGGCGTCATGCTGCAGTCTCCGCTGGTCCTCGTGGTGCCGGCCAGTTCGCCCATCAAGACCTACGCGCAGTTTGTCGAGGAGGTGAAGGCGCGGGACAAGTCGGGCAAGACCCTCGACTATGGCTCGGGCGGCACCGGCGCCCTGCCGCATGTCACGATGGAACTGCTGCGCGAGCGCATGGGCGGCCCGAAGATGAACCATGTGCCTTACAAGGGCAGCAGCCCGGCGATGGTCGACCTGATGGCCGGACGCCTGGATGCGATGTTCGATGCGACCTCGGTCGTCGCGCCCTTCATCAAGTCGGGCCAGCTGCGGCCGCTGATGGTCACCGGACCCAAGCGCGTGGCGATGATCCCGGATGTGCCGACGGCCACCGAGAGCGGCATCAAGGACTTCACCATCATCTCGTTCATCGGCTTGTACGGGCCGCCGGGCCTGAGCCCCGACATCGTCAAGAAGGCCAACGGCGCCCTGAATACGGCGCTGAAGGACCCGGCCGTGGTCAAGAGCATCGTCGACCGCGGCGACGAACCCGGCGGTGGCACGCCGGAGCAGCTCGCCACCCTGACCCGCACTCACTACAAGATGTGGGGCGATGTGGTGAAGGCAAACAACATCACGGCTGATTAAGCCAGCACAGCCGCTGATAGCGGCCGCATGACGGTCAAGAGCCGGCAAGAGTCGGGAAGACAGACAACCTCCACGTGGCCGGGCAAATCAGCCTGCCCGGCCACGGGACTCGCCTTATCCAGCCAGCTTACTTGACGCAGGCGAGGTTGACGGCAAGGCCGCCCCAGTCGGTGGCCTGGTTGTTGTCCACCTGGACCTGCAGCTTGTCGTTGTGGAGAATGGTCCCGGAGGGCATCTCGCGGCTGCAGCTCTGCAGGCCGTTGGTCACTTTGCAGCTCAGGCTGCCGACCTCCGACAGGATCACTGCAGCACCCGCTCCCGTCACCTTGTACACCGAGATGTCCAGCGACCCGTGCACCTTGCCGAGCGTGCTGGCAGTCAGCTTGACCTGGCTGCAGTCGTAGGGAATCACGACACCGAAATCCGACGGCAGAGGCACCGCACCGCCCGAGCCGGTCATGGCATAGTGGCCGCGGCTGAGCGTATCCGGCACGTTGAAGTTGCCGTTGTAGACGGTCCCTGTCGTCATCGTCACGCCGGAAGTCGGCCACTTGCCGTCCTGCTTCGGCCCGTACAGCGTCGAAGTCGAGGTATCGAAATAGAAGTCGCCATCGACACCGATGCTGTCGGCCGGCGCACCGCTGCCGTACAGGATGTGACCGCCATTGCCGACGGTGCCCCCACCTGTACCGCCAGTCCCGCCCGTGCCACCCGTGCCGCCGGACTGGCCGACCAGCGAGACCCCCTGCGGCCACTGGTCGTTGGCCTTGGGCCCATACAGCGTCCAGGTGTTGGTATCCAGGTAGTAGTCGCCATTGTTTCCGACGCTGTTGTCCGGAGCGCCCGCACCCGTCAGGACGGTGCCGCCGCCAGGTCCAGACGAGCCGCTGCCGCCGCCCAACGGGACGCCCGGCGGCCAGGTGCCATCCGCCTTGGGTCCGAACAGTGTCGAGGTGGTGGTGTTGATGTAGTAGTCGCCGTTATTGCCGACGCCGTCGGTCGGATCGCCCGAGCCGGACAGGATGGTGCTGCCGGCCAGACCCGTATTGCCGCCGCTCCCGGTGTTGCCCTGGGAGCCGGTGCCGCCCGCCGGCCCGGCTATCGACACCCCTGCTGGCCAAACGCCGTTTGCCTTGGGCCCGAAGAGCATCCAGGTCGAAGTCTTGAGGTAGAAATCCCCGTCCTTGCCGATATCGGGCCCCGGATCACTGGTCCCCGACAGCATGGCGGCAGGATCTGTCTTGGGCGCGGTCGATTCTGTGTTGCCTGGCGTGGTCGTGGCCGGTCCTGTGTTGCCCGGCGAGGTCGCGGCGGACGTGGCACTGGCAGGCGCCGAGTCCCCGCCTCCCCCGCAACCGGCGACTGTGACGATCAGACAGGCAAGCGGCACGGCAGCCAGCCTCATGTGGATGCGTTTCATGGATAACCCCCTTTTTCCCGGCTTCTTGTAGCCACGTTGAAATCCGATGGCTTGCGCTAGCGCCAACGATGCGTTCAATCTAGATGGCGGAATTGGAAAGAAAAATCGCCCCTATGGACGAGCGCCGGATATGCGGCACGAGGCCTGCAGCGCGATCGGAATTCTTGAGGAACGGGTCGGAAAAGGATGCCCGGAATGCACGATGGCCCAATACATGGGCCACGTTGACGGGGGCTTGTGAATTCCCGCAAAGCCTTTGTGCATAAGGCTTTGCGGGCCATCGATGTAACTATTGCGGGCTCAGGCGCGCGCGGCCGGCAGCAGCATTCCGATCCCAGGAAACCGGCGCATTTCCGCGTGAGACCGCGAAAGAATCAGCGTCAGACGACTCCGCCGAAAGGATGCTTAGAAAATGAAACATCGGGGCACCAAAGCGCTGCCCATTCTTGCGGTGCGCTTGCTACGCACGTGATGAATGACGATGACGGGCCCGACTGGCTGGTACAAGATGCCTCGTCTTGCCAGGCACTGAGGGCTGGCAGTGAAGGCCAGCCGAAGCACAGGCTCCGCGCAGCTGTTTCAAAGTCGAATCAGCCTGTATTCCCCTGTCTGAACGAGGGGAGCGGGCGAGTGGAACCCCTGCGCTCGGTACGAGCCGCCTGAGCGGTCATTGAGCGGAATGGCTGAGCCATACGCAGTCGGAACACCGATGACAAGGCCCACGATAAAGCGGCCCGAAGCGCAACTGGTCACGCCGCCCAAGACAACACCCGTCTTGCAGCCTGGCAGCAACGACCAGAACGCCTTGGCATCAGTCGACCTTGACGTTGAGTTCCTTCACGACGCCGGCCCATTTGCTCAACTCGGCATTGATGAACCGGCCCAGTTCGGCGGGCGTGCTGCTGGCCGGTGTCGCCCCTTCTCCATGAAAGCGCTGAATCAGCCTGGGCGAAGCGAGCGACCTGGCGACAGCCTTGTTCAGGGCATCGATCACCGGCTGCGGCGTGTTTCTGGGCGCCAGCAGCGCATTCCAGGTATTGATCTCGAAGCTGCCGAAGCCCGGCACTTCACGCATGGCGGGCACATCGGGGAGTTGCGGCGAGCGCTCTTTCGTAGTGACCGCGATGGCACGAAGCCGTCCCGCCTTGACTTGCGGCAAGGCACCGGGCAGCGTGGCAAAGCTCAGCTGCGTCTCGCCGGCAATCACCGACGTATTGGCAAGCGCGCCGCCGCGATAGGGCACGTGCACGAGTTTGGCATTGGCGCTCTGGGCGAACATCGCGCCGGCAAGGTGCACCGGGGAGCCGTTGCCACTCGACGCGTAGTTCAGCTCTCCCGAATTCTTCCTGGCCAGCGTCACCAGCTCCGGCACAGTCTTGGCCGGCAGGTTCGCGGTCGTGATCAGCACCAGCGGGATCGAGGCAACCAGGCTGACCGGCGCAAAGCCGTTGACCGGCTCGTAGCCGAGCGTCTTCTTGTACAAGGCCGGATTGATACCGTGGCTCGATACCGTCGCCATGAACAGCGTGTAGCCGTCCGGCGCGGCCTGCTGCACATAGGCGGCCGCGGAATTGCCGGCCGCGCCAGGCTTGTTCTCGATGATCACCGATTGCTTCAGTTCGCCAGCCAGTTGCTCGGCCAGTGCCCGCGCCAGGATGTCGGTGGTGCCCCCGGCCGCATAGCCCACCACGATGCGAATGGGCTGCTGGGGATACTGGGCAGCCGCATGGCCGGCCAGGCACAGTCCGGCCATCGCCACGGCGAGAATCCGCGTCTTGTTCATGCTTGTCTCCTCTTGGTATATGTCCGCCACGTTGCGCGTGGCGAGATCGCCGGGATCGCCGGATCCCGGGATGCAAAGCTGGTTGGAAGCCTGTCGGCAGCCTATTTGCCGGTGAACACCGGGCTGCGTTTTTCCGCAAAGGCGCGCTTGCCCTCGCGGTAGTCGTCGCTGGCGAAACACTGCATCACCAGTTGCTGCATTCCGGCGATATCGACCTCCGGCCCCAGTTGCTGCAACTGGCGGATCATGCGTTTGCCGGCGCGTAGCGTCAGCGGCGCGTTGGCGGCAATCTGGTCGAGCCGGACCTGCAGCGCTTCGTCGAGGGCAGCCGCGTCGGCTGTTGCGGTGACCTGATGGATCAGGCCCAGCGCCCTGGCGTCGGCGGCCGCATAGCGGTTCGCCGTCAGGAAGATTTCCAGCGCATTGGCGGCACCCACGGTGCTCACGAGGTTGCGGATGGCGCTCAGGCGGTAGCCCAGCCCGAGCTTGCCGGCCGGGATCGCAAAGGTGCTGTCCGCCGATGCAATCCGGATATCGCAGCACAGGGCGATATTCAGGCCGCCGCCGATGCAATAGCCCTTGATCCTGGCAAGCGTGGGCTTGGCGTAGTCGTACAGCGCAAGCTGGGCGGTCTCGGCCACTTGCTCGTAGGCCGCGACAGCTTCCTCGCCGGAGCGCAGGTTGTCGAACTGGGAAATGTTGGCCCCGCTGACAAAGGCACGCTCTCCGGCGCCGGTCAGCACCACCGAGCGGACCTCGTCGTCCTGCCCGAACGCGGCGAGCGCCTTGGGCAGTGCCGCCCACATGTCGAACGACACGGCGTTGTGGCGGCCCGGGTCGTTAAAGGTAATCCAACCTGTGCTGCCCCGCTTTTCCACCAGCAGGGTATCGGTGATTTCGCCTTCAAGTATGCGTGTGGTGCTCATGTTGTCGTTCCTGGCCCTCGGGCCCTGTGTCGTTCGATGCCATTGGTCAGGTGCAGGCGCATGGCCGCGCGTGCCTCGTCGGCATTGCCGGCGGCAATGGCATCGAAAATCGCGTGGTGTTCCTTTTCGATCTCGGCAATACGCGAGGTGCCGGTCGAGGTGGAGCGCAGCGTCCGTACCGAGTCGTGCAAAACATGGCTCAGGTGCGCCATCAAGCGGACAAAGTACGGGTTATTGGTGGCGTTGCCCACCGCGAGGTGGAAGTCGAGCGCGGTGTCTGCGCCCTTCTCCCAGTCTCCGCCCGCCGCATCGACGTTCACCAGCGCCAGCCGCAGCGCCTCCAGTTGCGCGGGCGTACGGAACCGTGCCGCCAGCGCCGCCGCACCCGATTCGATCTCGACCCGCAGCTGGAACACCTGCTCGAGTGCGTCCTTCTGCAGCAGCTCATCGGTGACGATCTCAAAGTTGCGCTGCCCGATGCCTTGCGCAACAAATGAGCCGGTGCCGCGTCGCGTCTCGACGTAGCCCGACAGCTTGAGCCGCGCGATCGCTTCGCGCACGACATTGCGGCTCACATCGAACGCAGTGGCCAGCTCGTGTTCCGTCGGCAGGCGCTGCCCGTGCGCCAGCGTGCCATCGAGGATGCGCTGCCGGATCTGGTGCGCGATCTCGTCGGGCAGGTTGTCCGGCCGGCGCAGGCTCTTGAATCCGCGGATTTCGGTGTCGAGTTGGTCCTTCATGAGAATCTCCGTCATGTCTGCAACCCCGCATTCGGGGCGATCATGCCGGACATGTTAACGCCCAATCAGATCACCCCCTGCGCCGCGAGCGCTTCGATGCGGGCCGCATCCAGACCGAGCAACGACCGGTAGACCTCGTGGTTGTGCTCCCCGGTCGCGGGCGCCGGCGCCAGTTTCCCCAGCGCCGTGCGGCTCAGGATCACCGGCTGGCCGACCACCGAGATCTGGCCCAGCGTCGGGTGCTCGATTGGCTGGCTCATGCGAAGGTGTTCCACCTGCGGATCGGCAAAGGCCTGGTCCATGCTCAGGATGGGGCCGCATGGCACGCCTTCGCGGTTCATGCGGCCAATCCACTCCTCGGTGGTGCGGGTGCGGGTGCGCTCGGCGATTGCGGCGTTCAGCTCCGGGCGATTGCGGGCGCGCAGCGGCACCGACAGGAAGCGCTCATCGGACACCAGCTCGGGCAACTCCAGCACCTTGCACAGCCGCGCAAAGATGTCGTTGCCCATGGCCGCGATATTCATGTAGCCATCCTGCGTAGGGAACACGCCGGTCGGGCTGCTGGTGGGATGATCGTTGCCGCTCTGGCCCGGCACTTCGCCGTTCATCAGCCAGCGCATCGCCTGGAAATCCATCATCCACAGCTGTGATTGCAGCAACGAGGTCTGCACCCACTGTCCTTCCCCGGACGCCTCGCGTTCCAGCAGCGCCACCATCACGCCGATCGCGCAGAACAGGCCGGCGGTGAGGTCCGCCACCGGGATGCCGGCCCGCATGGGTCCGCGCCCGGGTTCGCCGGTGACGGACATCATGCCCGAGATGCCCTGCGCGATCTGGTCCAGGCCCGGCCGGTCGTGGTACGGGCCGTCCTGGCCGAAGCCGGAAACACTGCCGTACACGATGCGCGGATTGATCTTGCGCAGCGACTCATAGTCGATGCCCAGCTTGAACTTGACCGCCGGCCGGTAGTTTTCCACCACCACGTCGGCCTTGCGCACCAGATCCAGGAACAGCGCGCGCCCCTCCGGATGCTTGAGGTTAAGCGTGATGCTCTGCTTGTTGCGGTGCGTGTTCTGGTAGTCGGCAAACTGCGCTGAACCGCCCGGCTTGTCGTCGGGCGCCTGGCCCGGTTCTTCGATCTTGATGACCGTCGCGCCCCAGTCGGCGAACTGGCGTACGGCGGCCGGACCGGAGCGCACGCGCGTCAGGTCGAGTACGGTAAAGCGGGAAAGAGGACCACGCACCACAATTGTCTCCAGTCTTTTTGGGCAGGCCCACTTTGAAGTGGGATGTTGGACATCCTATATTAAAAAAATGCGGATCGATTCCCCGCGTAAACCCGTATTTGCCACTGTGGCAGCGCCTCACCCTCTGTTTTCCCGCCTGAACCATGTCGGCGCATGCCCGGTCCAGCGCTGGAACGCGCGGCGAAACGCTTCCTCGCTGGCAAAGCCAAGCTGCTCCGCGATCCTGCCGATCGGCCAGTTGGTCGTACCGAGGCATTGTTCGGCGTATTCCTGCAGGCTGCGCTCGCGCAGTACCCGGTAACTGCTGCCGTCGGCAGCGAGGCGGCGGCGCAGCGTCGGTTCGCTGACATCAAAGCGTAGCGCCAGTTCAGCGAGCGTCGGCAGCCGCGCGCCGTGTACCAGCGCGGCATGCAGGATGCCACGCACCTGCTGACTCAGTGACACGACCTCGACCGGCGCGCCGATCAGCCGGTAAGGAAAGTCTTCCAGGAAAGCATCGAGCTCCGCTGCCTGGCGCACGACCGGCCGGTCGAGCAACACCGCATCGAATTCAAACCCGTAGGTCTGGGCGCCGGACGTCACAGCGGCATGGAACAAGCCAAGAAAGGGCATGGCGTCCTCGCGCCGGGGATGTGCCAGGCAGACGTGGGTCGGCCGTAGCGGCTGGCCGATCAGCCAGCCGAACAGGAGCATGTAGAAAAAGAGCCCGGTCAGGTCCACCAGGCAAGCCGCGGAGCTCTTTGCGCGCCGCAGTGAATCCATGCGGAACACCGCCTGGCCTGCGCTTTGCCCGAGGCTGAGCGAACCGGCGCGCGGATACAGCATCGCGCAGAAGTCGGCCGCGCAGCGGATCGCCTCCCCTAGCGTCCGGCTGCTCAACACGCAGCGGCACAGCAAGTCCACTTCCTGCTTGCGCATCGGCGGGTGGCCATTGCCTTTGGCGACCAGGGCTTCCAGTTGCTCGATCGCGGCGCGATAGAGCGCGGTGAACTGCGCGGGCGGTGCGTGCGCGGATGCGCCGGCGGCAGGAGGCACCTCGACGCCCTGCCGCTTCAGTTCGTCCAGCAAGCGCTGCACCATGCCGTGCGGAACAGGCACGGGATTCCCCGCAATGTAGGCATTCATGGTTGCTCGTCCTGATTGCTTCGGTAGCGATTGTTGATCGTCCGGGTAGGGATGGCGTGCGGCGGGGCCTCACATAATCATCCCGGCACTTCCAGCCGCGCCACAAGTTGCGCACGCCTCGTTGCGCACGGCCCGGGCCACGGAGGTTGCCACGCCTTGAACGCCATGCCCATACGGGACAACCCATGACCGCGCATTCCGACCGCCAGTCTCCGACGCCGACATCGCAGCGCTGCTGCACCCTGCCCGCACCGCGCGAGACACAGCCATGATCCACATACTCGATGAAATCGTGCTCGCGCCGGGGCACCTGCCCACTGTGCTGGGCCTGCTGGAAAGCCAGTACCTGCCCGGCAGCAGCGCCCGGGGCCTGGCGCTGCTGCAGCGCTGGGTCTCGCCACCCGTGGCGCTGGAAGATGCACCCAATACCTTGTGGCTGCTGTGGCAAGTGGCGGATGCGCCGGCCTACTACGCCATGCGCGCCAGCATCGACGCTCCGGCCCTCGCCTTCTGGTCAACAGTCGGCACGCTGTGCGATGCGCGCCGCCGGCATGTGATGACCGATGCGACATGTGGCTTGCCCCGGCGCAAGGAGCCATGCGATGCGGCATGAGACAGCGCAGATAAGGATTCACCCCGGCATCCGCACCGGGACGCCTGCACAGGAGCAGGCACTGCTTGCTCGGATCGAAACCCTGCCAGGCCTGCGCCAGGTTGCGATCGGCCGGAACCTGGCGGGAAGCTGGGGAGCCGGGGACTACACGCTCGACCTGCAATTCGACCCGCTGCCATCCTGCCCGCCCGCTCACGACGCCAGCCTGGCAGCCGCGCTGAACGGCCTGGCAGACGTGGATCGCGTCGCCTATGGCCCGATCTCGGAGGGACTGCGGGCCCCTGGGTTGCGCCACGGGGTCTGGCGCACGCTGATGTTCCGGGTCCGGCCCGAAGCACCCGGCTGGCAGGTCCGCGGCCTTGAGCAGGACCTGCTGCGCATGCCTGAGTACATGCCCGGCATCCTAAACTGGCGGCTTGCCCGCGTCCTGTCGCCCGGCACATGGACCCACGTCTGGCAGCAGGAGTTCGCCAGCGCGGAGGACCTCCTGGGCGAATACCTGATGCATCCCTTCCATTGGGGCCGCGTCGACCGATGGTTCGACCCCGAGTTTCCCGAATGGACGGTGCAGGCGATCTGCCATGCATTCTGCCCGCTTGCAAGCAGCCTGATTGCCAACCACAACCGCAGCGAGGAATACGCGCCATGACCGCACACGGAAAACTGACAGGAAAGGGGCTGGACGTCCGCACGCTCGATGGCCAGGGCACCCTGCCCCCGCCCGTGATCCCGCCGTGGGCACACCCGGGCTTGAACCACGATGCACTGTCCGCGAGGTAAACCGATGGAGAAAAGCATGCGCGCTGTCGTCATTGAGCGTACCGGCGGACCCGACGTACTCAGGCTTGCGGACGTCCCGAAGCCCGAGCCCGCTCCCGGCGAAATCCTGATTCGCGTCGTCTGCGCCGGCGTGAATCCGGCGGACTGGAAATGCCGTGAAGGCTATCTGAGCCGTTTCATGCCATACCGCTTCCCGATCGTGATCGGCTTCGATGCCAGCGGCGTCGTGGCAGCCGTGGGGGCTGGCGTCAGGGACTTCGTCCCGGGCCAGCGCGTGTTCGCGCAAACCGAGGTTGGCGCAGGCAAATGGGGCGCCTATGCCGAGTACGTCTCGGTCTCCCGGGATTGCGTGGTCCCGATCCCCGACAACCTGGGATTTGCCGAAGCCGCCGCCGTCCCGACACCGGCGCTGGCGGCCTGGACCGGGCTCTTCGACGAAGGCGGCCTCAGGCCAGGTCAGACGGTGCTGGTGCATGGCGGTGCCGGTGCGGTGGGCACGTTCGCCGTGCAACTGGCAACGGCAGCCGGGGCGACGGTCGCTGCCACCTGCAGCGCCGCTCGCCGCGACGAACTGATGGCGCTCGGCTGCGGCCTGGCGATCGACTACCGCGGCGACATTGGTGCCGCCATGCAGGCATGGGCGCCGGCCGGTGTCGACCTGGTCCTGGATGCCGTTGGCTGCGGCACCCTGCCGAACGGCATGGACCTGCTCAGGCCCGGCGGCATCCTTGTCGCCATCCTGACCCTGGTCAGTGGCGACAACGGCCCCGATCCGGCCGAAGCCGCGCGGCGCGGCATGCGCACCGCCGTGGCGTACAGCAAGATGCCCAGCGGCGCGCGGCTGCGCGAGATCGCGTCGCTGATCGCAAGCGAGCGCCTGCGGCCGCCTCGCATCGCATGCCTGCCGCTGGAACACGCGGCACGCGCACTCGACCTGGTCCAGTCGGGCAAGGCGCCAGCCAAGCTGGTGCTGCGTGTCGCCGAACCGCCCAATACCTGATTGCAGACGGCCCCAGGCCAGCCGGTCATCCCGAAGCTGGCGCACGGCCGACACAACATCGAAACCGGAGGAGACACAATGAAGAGCAAGGCCTTGCTGCTGTGCACGATAGCCGGTGCGGTACTAGCCGCCTCGCAGCTGAACGCACCTTCCCTTGCCGCGATGACGCCCGACGAAGTCAGGCGCCTGGACGGCCCGCTCACGCCAATGGGGGCCGAGCGATCGGCCAACAAGGACGGCAGCATCCCCGCGTGGAGCGGAAAATGGCAGTCAGCGCCCGCAGGCCTGACTTTCAGGCCGCGCGATGCCTATCCTGATCCCTACGCGTCGGAACAACCGCTGGCAACGATCACTGCCCAGAACATGGACCAGTACCGTGCTCACCTGAGCGACGGGCAGCTCGCCCTGTTCAAGCTGTACCCGACGACCTTCAGGATGGCGATCTATCCGAGCCATCGCGACTTCCGCTATGGCGATGCCGTCTACAAGGCGATCCAGCACCACGCCCCCAGAACGCAGCTGACGACGGACGCGAACGGCCTCAAGGACTATCCGCCCACCGCGCCGTTTCCTGTTCCCAAGAGCGGGCTGGAGCTGATGTGGAATCTTCGCTTTTCTTCCGCCATTGCCGAAGAGTCGGCGGTCTACGACCAGGCGGTCGTGTATCGCGACGGCAAGATCGCATGGGGCAAGTGGAAATATGACATCTGGTCACCGGTCAACGGCACCGCATTTGAAAAGGGCTCGCCGCTGACCAACCGGACCTTCGCCCGCGTGGAGACCGAACTGCCTTTGCGCGAACGCGGCAATATCATCGTCTCCCACAACTTTTGGGATCGCGAAGGTTCGGATACGGCCAGGACCTGGCAATACAATCCCGGTACGCGCCGGGTGCGGCAGGCACCCGAGTTCGGCTTCGACCAGCCGCTGGGGCCGGGCGGCTTCCGTACGGTGGACGACGATCGCCTGTTCAATGGCTCCGGCGAACGCTACGACTGGAAGATTGTCGGCAAGCGGGAGATCTACATTCCCTACCACAACTACAAGCTGGTTGATCCCGGCGTCAAGTACGCCGAGCTGCTTGGCCCCAACCATGCGGCCCCGGAACTGATCCGCTATGAACTGCACCGCGTCTGGGTGCTCGAAGCCAGACTGAAGCAAGGCTTCCGGCATCAGTATGCGAAGCGTGTCCTGTACCTGGATGAAGACACCTGGATGGCAGTGCTTGCCGACAACTACGATGCCCGCGGCCAGTTGTGGCGAACCAATATGCAATCGTCGCTTTACGCCTACGATGCGCGGCGCTACTACCCGGCGGTGGCGTTCTACCATGACCTCGCTGCCGGCTCCTATCTGGCGGACCGGCTGACCAATGAAGGGAAGCCGGTACGCCTGAACAGCAGCCCGCAGTTTGGCGAAGCGTATTTTTCCCCGGATTCGATCCGGGGGGCGGGGCACTGACTTCCCTTCCGGTAATCCATGCCAGTTGCGGCTAACCGTTGACGTCGGCCGCAGCCTCCGGATTTGCCTCGCCATCCCTGGTCGCAATCAATGCTTTCGGCGCCAGCGGGATCAGGGGGAGGATCAGTGCGTACACCACGGTAGTCGCGACCACGCACAACGTAAAGCCGTGCGCGGCGCCGCTGTGATAGATCCACGAGCCCAACAGGTCGCCGGCACGCGCCGAGAGCGCGAGCACACCTTCGACCAGCATCATCAAGGTTCCTTGCAGGCCCGGTGGACAGGACCGCATCGCAAGATCGAAGTACGCTGCCGTGGCCAGCCCGCCCATCAGCCCTATCGGTATCGCCAATACCAGCGCAAGATCGGCCGAGTGAATAAACGCCAGTGGAACCATCTGCGGCACGGCGACGATCGTTCCCCACCACAGCAGCTTGTTCAGCGATACCTTCTTGCATAGCACGCCATACAGCAAGAATGTCGGGATGAACGCGGCGGCGAAGATCCCGTTGTAGTACGAGTACACGGAATCCGATGCATGCAGTTCATTGGTCAGGTAGAACTGCAGCGGTGTGGCCGACCCTGGCGCGAAGTTCCACAGGAAGCAGATGAGCAGCGCCGGATAGACGGCCTTATGCTTCACCAGCCGCCTGACATTGCCAACAAAGCCCGAGCCCCTGGCTTGCGGCTTCTCGTACGCATGGCCGAAGACGGAGACGGGCTTCCAGAGCCCGAACACGGAAATCAGCAAAGTGACCATCGCCACCAGCAAGAAGGCCTCCTGCGGGGCAAGATGATCGGACACGTATCCGGAAGCGAACGCGCCCGCAACGACGGGAATCGAGCTGACCACGTTAGACAGCGCGCTCAGGCGCCCGGACATCAGTTTTTCCTGGCCCACCAGGGCAATCAATCCCTGATAGGCCGCGGCGGTAAATCGGGACGACAGCATGGCCAGCAGCATCCCGACGACCAGTCCCGTGTATGAGAGCCCCGCAAGCGCCATCCAGATAAGTGCCGCCGCGGTGACGGGAGCGAAAATCAGGAAGAAGCCGCGGTCGCGCAATCCCAGCGGATTCCAGTGATCGCGCGCCAGGCCAAAGGCAAAGGCGATGTACACGGGTATTCCGGTAACCAGCCGGAATGTCGAAATCTCCGTCGCCGTTGCGTGCAGCTGATTCTTGAGCAGGTACGACGCCTGGATATCGATCAGGTAGCCGGCCGGCGTCGCCAGATGGACGAACAGTGTCAGCCAGCCGAAGTACAGCAGGGTCCGGTGATTGTCCTCGGGGCCATCGTGATCGGAAGCGGCCGGCATCGTCGGAGGCAAAGCGAAAGACTGGAAATTCGACCCTTACCGGACTGCCGGCGAGAACTGAACTGCTCGCAACGCCACTTCCTCAGGTCCCGCGTCAGCCGGACTCTCTCTGTCCGCCTGAGCAGCTCCCGGGAATGGCCTGGAGTCGTCCTTGTCCGCGAGAATAGTGCAATTTTATTAGCGGTGGGAAGGACGTTGGCGCGCGGGCAAATGCCGCTGTCCGGTCAAGGTAGCTTCCTGAGCGCAAGGCGCCGCAAGGCGCCGTCAAAGGGGGCTCTTAAGCTGCTGCGCGCCCGGAACGGGAGCGGCGGACATTGCCAGCAGCGTTGCTGCAACGTATCCAGAATCGCGCTGAAGGTCTGCGCCTCAGCGGATCTTCGCAAACCCGTCAGCTGCCCAGCGGGCGGCGCTGTCGCGCGTCAGACGGAAGTCGGGTGGCACCTTGACAGTCGCAATCACTTCACCGAAGGCATCCTCGGCCGTGAGCGTACCGAAGGGCTCGAATTCATCCGGCGTAACGGCAAGCTTGACGGTCAACGTTCCGGAATCGGTCTCGATCTTGCACTGCTTGTTGAGTTGAGCGTGCATTTGCTGCTCATGCCGCCGGATGACTTCCGAGGCAGTCTTGACCAGCGTCTGGTGGGCCGTGGCATCGAGCGGCTTCGGGTCGACCTTGTTCCGGCCCATGGTCCAGGGACCGACAAGCGCCGGCTCGGCGCAGCCTTCCCGGATCATCTCGACGGCCCAGCCGTCGCCATCCTCGTTCTTGATGATGCGGGCAGTCCAGCCCTTGTCTCGCCAAAGCCTGGGCTCGTGAATTGCAGGGGTTTCCTGCGCCAGAGACGAGTCGTCGGTGTCTTGCATAAATCCTGTGCTCGAGGAACTAGTGTTCTGTGCCTCGTCAATCATGACCCAGCGGAATATACGGTAGATCTTCGCTGGCGCTGATTTGCTGAAGCCAGTGGGGTCGATACACGGTTCAGCAGAGCTTCAGGCAGGGCGCAATCTGCGCGCCCTGCCTCCGTCAATCGACCGGCAGGCGACGTACCGTACCAGCCGGGGAAAGATTACGCCGAAGCTTCGGGTGCCGCGACGGTCGAGGCCACTTTCCTTGCCGGAGCGCGCTTCTTCGTCACGGCTTTCACTGCGGCCTTCTTCGATGCAGCTTTCGGCAAGGTCGTCTTGCCGGCCGCTGCCTTGCGTGGGGCTGCCTTCGTGGCGGCAGCCTTCGTGGCGGCAGCCTTGCCGGTCGCCTTCCTGGCGCCCGCAGCCTTTGCCTTCTTTGCCGCGAGCTTGTCCTTTGCGGCTTGCTTCTCGAAACGGGCTGCGGCCTTTGCCGCTTCCGTTGCCTGCGCGACCTCGCGCTTTGCCGCTTCGATTGCCTTCTTCGTGTCGACACGCAGTTTCAGCAAGCGCTTCTTCGCTGCCTGGGCTTCACGTGCGAGCACGCTGGCCTTTTTTGCCGGAACCGCCAGCTTTTTTGCGGCAGGCTTCTTGTTGGTAACTGCTTTAGTCTGAGGAACTGCCTTGGTTGCGGCGACCATCTTGATTACCCGTTGTTGTGGAGCGCGGAGTATAACCGCTGTGGCGCAGTTGCAAGGAATGCGAGCTCCTGAGGCCCGGCTTGCGACCACGGCAATTCGCCGGGCTTACCTGTGACCGCTGCGCCGCAGCACAAGCTCTCCTTGCTTCCTGCGAGAAAACTGTTAACCTTCGAGGCTCGGTGTGCGCCTCCAGCGCGTCCTCGCACCGATCCACTCCTCGCAGTTCCCCTTCTTCCGTGGAACAAGCTCCACGGACCAGCAGTCGCAGTTCCCTTTTTGCCCGACAAAGGATGCCGACATGCTAAGTCCTCATGAAATCGCAGCACTGCTTCTTCTCGGCGATGCGCCGGAGATTCACGACCTCGAGCCGGAGCAGCTGGACAGCTTGCTGGAGCAAAAGCTGGTCACGATGGAACATGGCCATGGCAGCGGCAATGTCTATCCCCGCCTGACAAGCCAGGGGCATTCCATGCTGCACGCTGTACGCCGAATTCGGTAAGAGTCGGTTTGAAAGCAAGAGGACCGGCGCCGGCTGCTGCGACCGACCGCTTTCGCCTGCGCGTGCCGTAGTGTCCCGCTGCGCCCTGGATCAAGATCATCTCCGTCCGCGCGCAGCCCCGCCGCGGCTGCCGCAAGTGAGTTTTGCCCGACAAGTTTTCAATTTCCAGAGATTCGTTGCCGACCAGGTTCTAGACTCTAGATAGGCGTTACCGAGGCCGGATCGCTGAAACCACTTGCCCGAGCCGCGTATCGCTCGCGCGTTGGACTTTGGAACGGCTGCCCTGCGGGCAGGCCGGAAGCCGGCAGACCACGTGCAGTCTCTCGTAAATGGAGAGGCGATCATCTCCCTTGATGCATTGGCTTGCCCGGAGTCGACATGTTGTATTCGATGGTGGAGTATCAACGTGCAATGATCGCGGCGTGGGCCGATCAGTCGGTCGCCGCTCTGCTCAGCCCGTTCAACTCCTTTGCCTATGTTCCCGGCGCGCAAGACTTTGCGTCCCGCTGGAAAGAGCTGCTCTGTCGCAACACGGCTTCCGACCAGCCTGCGTTTGGTATTGCTGCCATTGACTGTGACGGCGTTGCCGTTCCTGTGCTGGAGCGGCTTGTCTCGGAAAGTCCTTTTTGCCACCTGAGACGCTTCGAGGCGGCAAGGCTTGAACCCCGCGCAGAGCAGCAGGCAACTCCCATCGTCCTCGTTTGCGCGCCGCTTGCGGGCCATCACGCCGTCCTGCTTCGCGATGTCGTGCAATCGCTGCTACAGGAACACATCGTCTATGTCACGGATTGGACGGATGCTCGCCACGTTCCCGTGTCCGCTGGCTCGTTTCACCTGGATGACTGCGTTATTCACATCCGCCGCTTTATCCGGGAGATCGACGCCGGGCCGCTGCATGTCCTGGCCATATGCCAGGCGACTGTCCCGGCCTTGGGCGCCGTCGCGCTGCTGGCAAGTCAGGGCGAGCCCACACCGAGGAGCCTGACTTTACTTGGCGGCCCGATCGACGCACGTCGGAATCCGACCGCTATCGGGCGTTTTGCCTCAAGCTATTCTCTTCAGTGGTTCCGGCGCAATCTGGTGCACGTCGTGCCAAAGCCGTATGCAGGTGCAGGACGCCGGGTCTGTCCGGGTTTTGTTCAGATTGCCGCCCTCGGAGCCACGCAGGTATCCGCGCTATGGGACCTGTATCGGGAATCCTGCCTGAAACTGCTTTGCGGTGATGGTGGCCGGAAGCCGGCGAGCTGGCAAGCGCTGCTTGACTATCACGCAGTGCTCGACCTTGCTGCGGACTTCTACCTGGATACCGTTCATTCCGTGTTTCAGGAGTTCCAGCTAGCCCGCGGCACCTGGGACGTACAGGGTCAGCGCGTGCGGCCGCAGGACATCACAAACACAGCCCTGTTGACCATTGAAGGTGGCCTTGACGACATTTCCGGGTGCGGTCAGACCCACGCAGCGCATGATCTGTGCCACGGCATCGCGCGCGGCGACAAGCGGCGAGTCACGGCCTCCCGCTGCAATCACTACGATTTATTCTCCGGGCCTGCCTGGCGTAGCCAAATTTTTCCGCGTATCCGGGATGTGACCCGACGCTATGGGTAATTCACCGACCGGCTGTCCCGGTCCTGGCCGCAGCAGTCAGCGCGGACGGCTGCGCATCGCCGCCTGCATCAGCGCCTCGCCGGGCGGCGCCACCTGCAGCGTCGCCAGCAGCAAGCCCATGCCGGCCAGGATGCGGTACTGGCTGGCGAGCTGGGTGTACTGGCCGGTCACGTACGCCGTGCGCGCGCTGAAGTACTCATTCTCGGCGTTGAGCAGGTCAAGCAGGCTGCGTTGACCGATGCGGAACTGCCTGCCGTAGCTGACGCGCGTGGCGTCGCTCGCCTGGACATATTGCTGCAGACTGACCAGCCGATCCTGTGCGGTGCGATAGGCGTTATAAGCTAGCGACACGCTTTCCTGCACCTGCCGGCGCAACCGCTCCAGGTTCTGCTCAGCTTCCTGGATCTGGTAGCCGGCCTCGTTGATGCGTGCCTTGTCGGCGTTGCCGCGGAACAGGTTGTAGCGCACCCGCAGCATCACGCTGCGCTCATCCGTGGTGCCCAGCACACGGTCGCGGTCGCGCGCCGCGCCAACTTCCAGCTCCAGCCGTGGCCACAAGGCCGAGCGGGCCAGCGAGCGGGCGGCCTCGGCTTCGGCGATATCGGCCTGCCCCGCACCCAGCGCCGGATGGCTGGCGCCGGCCACCTGCAGCGCCTCGCGCTCGGTGGCGGGCAGCACGGCCGCCAGCGATTCCGGCCGGGACAACCCTTGCGGCGGCGCGCCGACCACGCGCAGGAACGCCGTCACGGCTTCCTGCAGCAACCCCTGCTCGGCGCGCAGGTTGGCCTGGGCCAGTGCCAGCCGGCTTTCGGCCTGGTATAGATCGGCGCGGCGCAGCACGCCGTTGTCGGCACCGAGCCGTATCTGGTCATAAATGTGCTGGTGCGCTTCAAGGTTGGCCTGGCCAATCGCCACCGTTTCCTGACGCCGCAGCACCTCCACATACACGCCGACCGTGCGCAGCGCTATGTCTTCGGCGGTGGTGCCGACACGGTAAGCCGCACCTTCGATGCGCGCGCCCTGCCGCTCTACGTCGCTGCTGACGCCAAAGCCATCGAACAGCATCTGCGAAATGGTCACGCCGGCCACGTGGCTGGCATAGGAAGAATCCGCCAGTCCCATGGCGCGCGTGCTGTGGCTGTCAAGGCGCACGCGGCCGGTAGCGGCATTGACATCGACCCGCGGCAAGTAACCGGCACGCGCCTGCTTCAGCCCCTCGTCGGCGGCCAGTCGGCGGCTGCCCGCCGCCAGCACTTCGGGATTGGTGTGCACGGCCTGCTCGACCGCCTGCTGCAGCGCCTGGGCTGCCGCGTAATGCGGCACCACCATGGCTGCCCATAGCAGTACGGATGCCAGCCGGCACCATGCTGTCGTCATGCTTCCCCCAGATCGGGTACACCGCGCTCGCCGCACCTGTGTGCCGCGCAACGCGGTGCCCTGCCCGTTTATTATGGTTTTCTACTGCGCCGGCGGCGGTGCCGCCGGTCCTGCCCAGCTTGCTGCTTGCTGCTTGCTGCTTGCTGCTTGCTGCTTGCTGCTTGCTGCTTGCTGCTTGCTGCTTGCTGTTCGATGCTGTCTGCTAGACGGTATGAATATTGCCGTTGCTCAGCAGGGTGTTCAGGTCGAGTCCGACCACGCCCTGCAGCACCGCCACGTCCTGGAATGCGGCGCCCGAGCCGCCGCCGTCGCGGTCCAGGCTGACCACGGTATCGCCATCGACCTCAGCAAGCCGCACGAACTGCGCCGCGTTGGCAGTGGTGACAGTGGCGCCGGACAGCAGGTCGGACAGGTCCAGCACGTCGCCGCCGGCGGCCGCTGGCGTGACGTCGAAATCGGCGATCGTGTCGACCGAGGCCGCATCGGCGCGCAGGAAGCGGTAGGTGTCGCTGCCGCCGCCACCAGTCAGTTGGTCGGCGCCGGCACCGCCCACGAGCAGGTCGTTGCCGCCGCCGCCTGCCAGCTGGTCGTTGCCCGCGCCGCCACGCAGCACGTCGCCGTCGCCCGAACCGGTGATCGTGTCGTTGAAGGCCGAGCCGATCACTCCCTCCATGTTCCTGTAGCTGTCGACGCCCAGGCCGGACGCCGCGCCCAGGTCGGCGACGGTGACGCCGCTGCCCTGCGTCAGCGTGAAGGCAACCGAGCCCTTCGCATCGGTGAAGTCCAGCATGTCGAGGCCGGCGCCGCCGTCGATGATGTCATTGCCGCCGCCAGCGCGAATGATGTCGGAGCCGACGCTGCCCGTCAGGGTGTCACCGAAGCGCGAGCCGATCACACCCTCCATATTCTTGTAGGTGTCGGTGCCGAGCCCGGCTCCCGATCCCGTGTTGAACGGGGTGGCCACATTGCTCTGCGTCAGCGTGAAGGTCAGCAGTGCGCCGGCGTCGGAGAAATCCAGCAAGTCGATCCCGGCGCCACCGTCGATGGTGTCGTTGCCGCCGGCACCGCGCAGCACATCGTCGCCGGCACCGCCGTTCAGCGTGTCGGTGCCCGCTCCGCCAATAAAGACGTCGGCAATGGCGGCACCGGTCAGCGTATCGTTCTGGGAGCCGCCATCGAGGTAGGACGCCTGGTAGTCCAGGCCCGAGAGCGACACGTTGGCACCGTTTTCGGTCGTGATGACATTGACCGCGACGGTGGCGGTACTGGTGCCGCCGGCACCATCCGAAACGGTATAGGCGAAGCTGCCGGAGGTCTTGTCGACGTCGAAGCGGATGTAGCTGCCGTTGGTATCCGACACGAAACCGAGGTTGCTGACACCGCCGTTCGCGGAGCCCACCGCCGTGACTGACAGCGCCATGCCGTCGACATCGCCGTCATTGCCGAGTAGTGCGCTGACCGGAATCAGGACGGTGCTGCGGCTGTTGCCATTGCTGTCGTTGGAGACATAGACCAGGTCCGATGCCGCCGCCGGCGCATCGTTGACAGCATTGAGCGTAATCGCCACCGCGTTGGTGTCTGACGAGATGCCATCGCCCGCCTGGATCTGCACCGACGCCTTGCCCGCATAATCCTTGTCGCCGACGAACGTCATCCCGTCCAGCGCGGCATTGATCGCCGCGTCTGTGCCCGTGAATGTCATGGTGCCGTCCGCGGTGCCGTCTCCCGCCAGGAACTGCAGGCCGGCGATTCCGTTCAGCGTGATCGTTCCGGCGGCCGCCGTCAGCGTCACGGTATGGCTTGCGCTGTCGACATCCGCGATGCTGAGCGCATTGCCGTTGGCCGAACTGAAAACCAGCGCCGTGTCTTCCGTGCCCGCCTGCGCCGTGGGTACGGTGTTCACCACGGTATCGTTCCCGCCGGTGATATTGACCGTGATGAGCTGGCTGGCGCTGAGATCGGACGATTGCACTGTCAGCGTGTCGCTCACCTGCTGCCCTGCCACCAGCGCATCCGCCTTACCCTGGTCCAGCGTGTAGGTCCACGCGCCCGTATCGCTATGGAACGTAAAACTCCCGAACTTGCCGACCAGGCTGCCCGGCGCCACGGCGGCAAAGTGCGCCTCACCGGTATCGCCATCGCTCACCGTCAGCGTGCCGCTGGCGAAGGCATCGCCTGCCGTGCCATTGGCCACGCCGCCCGCCTCGGTCACCGAGGTGTCTTCGCTGGTCGATGCGGCGATGGTGGCGTAGTCGTTGGCGCCGGTGATATTGACGGTGATGGTCTGCTGCGCGGTCTGGTCCGCTGACACCACCGTCAGCGAATCGCTGACCTGTTGCCCTGCGGTCAGCGCATCGGCCTTGCTGTTGTCGAGGGTGTAGGTCCAGGCCCCGGTGTTGCTGTCGAAGGTGAAGGTGCCGTAGCGCCCGGCAAGGCTGTCCGGCGGCACGGCAGCAAAGTGTGCTTCACCGGTATCGACATCGCTGACCGTCAGCGTGCCGCTGGCCGATGCATCACCGGCAACAGCGTTGGCCAGTCCCCCAGCCTCCGTCACCGACGTATCCTCACTGGCCGACGCCGTGATGGTGGCATGATCGTTGGCGCCCGTGATATTGACGGTGATGGTCTGCTGTGCGGTCTGGTCCGCTGACACCACCGTCAGCGAATCGCTGACCTGTTGCCCTGCGGTCAGCGCATCGGCCTTGCTGTTATCGAGCGTGTAGGTCCAGGCCCCGGTGTTGCTGTCGAAGGTGAAGGTGC
>NZ_JAYMRX010000024.1:0-119641 GCF_038900635.1 Cupriavidus oxalaticus
ACGCGCTTGCGCGTGCGGCGATTGCTCAGGTCCAGGCCAAGGTCAGTTTGTTTCATGCGCCCATTGTCGCTGGAAACATTCTTCATGCGTACCCGAAGTCGCATGAGTTTTGAACACCATCCTTAGCGGGAAAGGAACTGGAAAAATTCGGCTACACGCTGTCCGTGCCGACTCTTTCGAGCAGGGAATGATTCCAGTGGCAACGCAAACGCAACGACAACGCTTGCCCCGCAGCTTCTATCTCCTACTTTTAGGTCAGATGGTTTCCCGCGTCGGCGCCCAAGTGACGCTCATCGCCCTACCTCTGACCGCGATCCAACTACACCGAGCAGGATCCCTCGAGACAGGCTTCTTGCTTGCATGTGGACGTGCCCCGTACCTTCTGCTAGGCCCTCTTGCCGGCGTCATCGCCGATCGGTTTTCACATCGAATCCTTCTGATTACGGCAAATTGGATAATGGCGCTAACGTTGGCCACAGTACCGGTATCTGCTTTGCTAATCGGATACATCGGCATGCCCCATCTCTACACAGTTGCTACACTGATGGGCGGGCTTACGGTGATTGCCGACGTGGCCTTCTTGGCATGTGTGCCAACTGTCGTGCCGCCCCAACAACTTGTACAGGCTCAGAGCTGGCTAGAACTAGGACAATCGGCGGCATTGGTACTTGGTCCGCCGCTCGCAGGCTGGCTGATCTACTCGTTTTCGGCCCCTATCGCGATACTGGCAGATGCGGCGTCGTTCCTTCTGGTGACGGCGCTGCTCCCATACGTGATAATAGCGCCGACATCAAGCGCGTCGATGGCAAGTGACTACAATCCTGACGACGCTAGCAGCATCCTTGAACGCGTTCTCTCGGAAGCGGCAGAGGGCGCGCTATTCGTGTTACGTACCCCCAAACTCCGCGCAGTCACCTTTGCTACCGGTACTCTCATATTTTGGTACAGCGCCTACTCCGCCGTCTTTCTGCTGTATCTAACCGAGGGCTTAGGGCTGAACGCCACAACGATCGGGACCGTCTCAGGCATCGCTGCAATCGGTGGTGTTATTGGTACTTTGCTTGCACGTCCTTTTGCTCGAACGTTGGGCTTGGGTCGCGTGTTAATAGCAGCGCTCCTCACCAGTGCCGTTGGCGCAACGCTAACCCCGCTGCTCGAAGTGCCAGGATGGCTTTCATTGGGACTGTCGCAATTTGTATTGTGGATCGGCAAACAGGTCTACAGCGTCCATCAGGTACCAATCCGCTACGCCTTGGCTCCACCGCAACTGCACGGACGTGTAAACGCAAGCATCCGGACCATAGTGTGGGGCCTTGCTCCGGTCGGAGCCGTGTTAGGCGGCGCCTGTGGAGCATGGCTCGGCGCCCGCGCGACGCTACTGCTTAGCGGAGCCCTCATTGCCGGAGCCGCTGGGTGGATCTGGGCATCCCCTCTGCGATCCATGCGTACACCGCAGTTCGTGGAGGCAGACACTTAAGAATGGCTACCTCCATTATCTTCTCGCGGACAACACAGGCCCCATCATGAAGCTCACCGACATGCTATCGGTCATCCTATCTCCGGGCCACCTCACCGTTTGGCGGGCCAGCGCACCGCATGTGTCCGATCCCCATTGGACAGCCGACGCTCGGCGGCCTTCCTACGTTCAGGAAGCCCACATCACGTATGCACTTGAGACAGCTGGCAACGGTCCCATGCAGCCGTCTTGGCTCGCCTGCAGATTCGATCTTCCGGGTGAATTCAATGCAGTTGCTTTCACCGAAGCGTTGCGCGGCTGGGTAACCCGCCACGAAGCCCTCCGTAGCCAGTTCATCGTGGCCCCTTCCGCTCCGCCTGGCGAACGATTTCTTCGCACGACACTACCAGCCGATGCCGTGAGAATCCGCCGCAGTGCGGCTGCGGACTTCACAGATGGCCGCAAATTGGCACGATATCTGGAGAACCTGTTCGACAGAGAGGTTCTCGCTATCGGCTGGCCTGGCTATCTTTTGGCCACAGTGAGCCGCCCGCAAGCAACCACCGTATATGTCGCCGCAGATCACACCCTAATGGACTGCTACTCCATTTTCCATACTACCTATGAGATTCAACAACTGTATGCGTCAGCACACGCTTCCACACGGAGCACGGCTGCGTCCATTCTTCCCGAACAGCCGCCAAGCTACCTGGATTTCGCAGAGGCCGAGCGGACCGCCTCCGGTGCGTTGAACGCTGAACACGAATCTATAGCGCGCTGGCGGTCCTTTATCAGCGAGAGCGGCGGCCAGATGCCTCAGTTCCCTGTATCGGTAAGCGAGGCGACCGGAAGCCCCGCCGCTCAGCCAAGCGGATACACAGAACTTTTCAACGCATCTGACGCACTCTCCTTCGGTCGAGTCTGCCGCACAGTTGAGGGCAACTCGTTTGCTGGGTTGCTCGCCTGCCTTGCCAAAGTGGGCCAAGAATTCTGCAGTTCGAACGTATTCCGTACCATGGTACCCGTCAATACACAGACTGAGCGATTCCAATTTTCCATAGGATGGTATGTTGGTATGGGGCCCGTAGCCTTCCCCATCAAGCGAACGGACTCTTTCGCTGAGGTGGTGCGTTCGGCCGTTGCAGGCCTAGACGGCTTGAGGGATCTCGCGCGAATTCCGCTGCCCCGTGTGGCCGAACTCCTCGGCCAGCCCCTGCGCGACCCTTTCATGGTGTCGTACATGGACCTTCGCCATACGCCTGGTGCAAGCAATTGGAACACCTGGGGAACTACCGTATTCCGTAGCCGCTGCACTGATCCTGATGAGGTGTTCTTTTGGTTCATACGTACTCATGATGGCTTCCACGTCAGTTATCGACACCCCGCCACCGAATTGGCAGGCATTGCCGTCCCACACTACGTGGAACGCACAAAAGCAATACTTAGGTCTGTCGCGAGCAACGGCGACTGGCCCGCGCTAACATCCCTTCTCAAAAACGACAGAATTGCACATGACGGACATCAAACACATTGCGGCGACTGCATCTCGTGATCACACAAGCTTCGATGTTGTTATCGTAGGCTCAGGCGCTTCAGGCTCAATTGCTGCGCGAACACTCGCCGAAAAAGGTTTCCACGTTGCCCTACTCGAATATGGTGCCTTGGTATCCCCAGGCGCGCTATACGCCCCCAACCAAGCAACCTATAGTAAGGCACGAACATCTCCACACGGTCGCGCCGATGGAAATCCATGGACAGCATGTGCCGTGGGTGGGGGAATGCAGTTTTACAACGCGATCATGTTCAGATACCGTCAAGCAGATCTCTCGGCATCTCAATACCTGAGGACTGACATGGAGATAGATTGGCCCATTTCACTTCGGGATCTCGAACCTTTTTATTCCGAAATCGAAAGTCTCTTAGAGATTAGCGGTACGTATGGATTTCAGCCCTATCCAGCAAGCCAACGAGGTCTACTGATATCCAATGCGATGCAAGAACTTGGCATCACACCAAAGCGTGTTCCCCTAGCGATCCGGCCACCCAAAACCACCAATGGATGTATTGAATGCTCCTCTTGCAATCACGTAGTCTGCCCTACGGATGCAAAGGCCAACATCCTAGCTAGGAATGTTTTGGACGATTCCGCTCTCCCAGGATCGATTTCGGTGCTGTACGGATGCTTTGTCAATTCGATTGAGCTCCGAAGCGACTGCCACGCAGAAGCCCTTGAGTGCTATGTGCCGCTCTCCTCGCAGCGGATTCGTATCCCCGTTAAAACTGTCATTGTGTGTGCAAACGCAATTCAGTCGGCGGCTCTAATGCTTCGCTCAAAGAGCCGCCATGCACCGACAGGCATCGGAAATGATTCTGACCTCGTAGGGCGCGGTCTCTCATTCAAGATAAGCGGGTACTCCGTTGGCTACGTGAAGAATTCAGCCGCGCTTCCTGCCCATTGGGGCCCGCATGCAACCGTGTATACGGACGACTTCTACGAGCACCCTGGCGTGCCATGCAGATTTGGGGGTTTAATCTACGAGGCAAATTTGGATTCGCCAGGGGACAACATCGGTCTCGTGCGTCTACACTACATCGCTGGGGAAGAACCATGGTCACACAACCGTGTAATGCTTGACGGGGCCATCGACCCACACGGCGTTCCTTACATCCGTATAGCGTATAAAAACTCGGAAAATGATAGGGCACGAATCAGCTTTCTCGCCAACCGGGCTGAAGACACACTCCGCCGCTTAGGCGCATCCTGTATCGAACGAATGCCTTTCTCGCGAGGCAAAGGCAGTTCACATCTACACGGCACAATGCGTGCGGGTTCTTTTCCAAAGACATCAGTCGTGGATCACTACGGCAAGATTCACGGACTAACAAACATCTATGTTATGGATGGCTCCGTTATGAATTTCGCCGGAAACAGCAATCCCACGCATACTATCATGGCCAACGCAAAGCGAATGGCTTTGTCACTCGCCGAAAAGGAAAACTAAATGTCATGTTCTGGATCAACTGGTCATTTGGCTGAATGGGAGCGTGAAACCCGCTCTTCCATCATATTTAAATCCGCCTGGGGCCCGATGGCGCAGGATATCGACGGCAAGATCTATCTTGACATGTCATCCTGCAGCGGCGCCTCACCCTTGGGTAGTAATAACCCTGAATTTAAGGCGAGACTCTCTCAAGCTATGGAGAGCGATACCGACGTTCTTCCATCCCCAGTAAGCGCGCAGCGCCAGATGCTAGCTGCAAGAATCTCAAAGAGATTCGCAACTACACCTAGGGTCTTCTTCTTGAGGACCGGATCTTGTGCAACGGAGGCAGCTGTCCGCATCGCACGACGTCGAACCGGTCAACCAATTATCCTAACAGCCGGTTTTCACGGTTGGCATGACATCTTCCAACAGTACCCGTGGTCGGACGATTCTCCAGCCAAAGACCATTACATCCAGGACTTTCAGTATGACTTAGATATCTTGCAGAAGAAGTTGAGTCAGAACATAGGCAAAGTCGCCGGAATTGTGGTCACACCAGAGCCGTCAGTCTTTCCTCCGGAGTTACTCCACCAAATCGCTAGGATGGCTATACTTCATGGAGCGCTTTTGATCGTTGACGAGGTGCTTTGCGGACTTCGTTACGCCGACGGTGGTTACTGCCAAGCACACCAAGTCCCGGCCGACCTGATCACCTTGTCCAAAGGACTCGCACAGGGAATTGGCCTTTCTGCGGTTATTGGTACGGCCGATGCCATGTCCGGGGCGGATGGTGTTTATCTTGGCAACACCTACTTACGTGAAAATCGAGCCTTCGTAGCCGCTAATCTAACGCAGAAAATTTTCGAAGAAGATAATATTGTAGCTCGCTTGGCGGATAGCGGCGCAGTGCTCAAGAGATTGTTCCACGAGTCATTCGCTAGCTTCGGAATACCCGCGCGTGTCTTAGGAAGCGACGCCATGTTCGATATTGTCATGCCATCGCAAAGACATGGAAGGGCATTTGTCCGACGGTGCCTTCAATACGGTATATACACAGGCTATCCGGCAACTTACATGAGCAATGTTTCCATGGGCAACACATTCTTCAGCGCTTTACAAGAGGCGCTGAAGGGTGCGCTCGCGGACTACCGCAAAGACGAAGATATGACCGCGCAGGTAACGGACAGATCCATGATCGAATACTGTTGGCGGGCGTTTCGCGCGACAGCGAACACTTGTCTCTCCAACAAGACTTATTGGGCGCAATAATGAAAGGCTGGTACCGAGATACACACGGTCATGGATTGCCGCTCGAACTCGCCGCCAAGCGCACAATCGCCGAATAACTTGCATCGCGAGAGTTGCAGGGACGTCCTATTACTTTCACAAATGGCCGTAGCGGCCTAGCTGCGGCTATCACCGACATCACTTGAAAGGCTAAATTAGAGGCCGATTTGGTGTCCTGTTCGGTCCGAGCAGGCGCACCAAAACTAATATCATTCGGCGCAAGACCCAGTGCCCTTATATTCAAAGACTCCGCCTAAGTTTAGTCAACGACAAACTTGGTGGTCTACTTAGGAGTACCAAGTGAATTGTACTTGCAACCTCCTTCAATTCCTCCATCGTCTTATATCCGCTCACCCGAAATGCGTAATCTGTGGGAGACTCATACATTTTGCGCGTATCTGCGAATCTAGACTCGTCAGCAGTTATCGTGTTCATGAACACGGTGTAGACTGGGTACTTGGCCGCTCCCAGAAAAGCTCTCCGCGTTTCCGTTGTGGGACAAACAAAATCCACAATGCAATGGTCGTTCGCACCGTAGTTTAGCGTCAGATTGGCGATTTCGGCCATACGGCGCGCGTGCTCGATTCGGTGCACCAAACTAAACGTCAAGTCGCGATTTATATTTTCCCGAACAAAATCCGCATTAACCCAACTGGCTGTCGGCATTAGATCCAAAAGCATTCGAGCAAGTGTAGTCTTGCCAGATCCCGGAAGGCCTTGAATCATGACGATAGCCCGCTCTCTTTGTTTCATGTTCCACTTGCTCATGATTGATGGCAGCGTCAACGAATGCGGCAATGAATTTCAAGCACTTCAATGAATTCTTGAACCACGGTTGATCGATCTACGTTCCCCTCTTGCTCCGTCGCATTGAGCCACAGCGCGGCTTTCTTAATTTTGCTGGAACGCGGACAACTTGTACAATTCATTGTTTCGATGCCATTTATCCAAATATCAGATGTCTTTTGCTTTCCCCGTAGCAGATTACTTGTGCGGCGTTGCGTCGTGTAAGGTAAAGTAGCAAGGCCAAACGGCACGAGGCCCGCCAAGTCCTCCGTAGATGCTTTCACTTCTGAAGTCGCCCCAAAGTGCATCTTCGCAGACGAAGGTAAATCTTTGGACGTTACCGGAAAAGATGGGTCGAATTCAACGCCCTTTGAGTTGATCAGCAAGGAACAGAAGCCTACTCGGCATCTATGATACATATTGCACAGCCGTCGGATTGAGGATCCCTGTACCGATTGCACCTGCCCTTTCGGAAAAAATACCTAAAAAGCTCTATTTGCGACAATGTGCGGTACATCAAACTGCCCCGCACTAAAAGCTCGCTGGGAAAGCCTGGCACACTCCTTGCTGCATCACATCATTTGTAAGCCTAATCTCGCGTGCGCCGCTGCGTTGTCACCCGTTGCCAACCTGAGTCCAAAAGCAGGGGTCTGAAGGACAGACTTCTGCACAATGGGGTCGGCGTAGAGGTTCTTTCTGATGGCACTAACTCAAAGCGCTATATCTATGACCCTACGAATCTCCAAGACACTGATGGTCGTTGCCATCGCCCTCTTTACCTCTTTGGTCGCGTTTAACAACATAACCGACTACTTTACGAATTTGGCCTTTATTCGTCATGTCCTTTTAATGGACACGATCTTTCCAAGCAGCAGAAACATGTATCGAGCTATCAGTTCGCCAATTTTGCATCATGTTGCCTATGTGTGCATTATCACACTAGAGACTGTAACCGCGGTTCTGTGCTGGATGGGTGGCAATCGCTTGTGGTCTGCCCGACATGACTCCCACATGGCCTTTCAGCGCGCGAAAGGTTTTACCATCGCCGGGCTGACGCTGGGTTTTTTGACATGGCAGGTTGCGTTCATGTCGATCGGAGGGGAATGGTTTGGCATGTGGATGTCTAAACAGTGGAATGGGATGCCAGATGCGTTCCGATTTTTTATCACGATCCTGTCCGTGCTGATCTTTGTGAGCCAGGACAATGATGCTTTGGATAAGCACGAGAGACCCGGCCTTTAGGCAGAAGCTTATCGACATGGGCTGCACTCATGCCTGCAGCAACACTACTTGACGCTCTTAAAATCTGTTGCGAAATTAAATTTAAATGACGGGCTTTTGAACGGTTAACGAAACCGCGCCCATCATCACATGACAGTTGAGCGTTGCTTTGCGTCATGGCACGGAAGAAGGTCAACAACGAATTGTGAAAGGCGGTGTAACTGCTGCTTCCGACGGTGGAACGCTCGCCGCAAGGTGGTCGCCCGAGAGTGGATGACCGAGCAGCACTGGACGGCATCCTATGTATTGCAAAAGGGGATTGCATGGGAAAACTTGCCGCAGGAACTGGGGCCTTGGCGAAAGAACAGCGTAGGAAGGAAGCTCCCAGTCCAGCTTACGCGTCTCGCGCGCGATCAGTGCTGAGCAGTTTCGGCGGAGAATTCATAGACAGCGCTCTTGCCATTGCTACCGAGATAGACATTCCAGTGCTCCTGGACAGGGCGACGTTGTTGTAGAGCGGAATCGCGTACCCGTCACAGGGTCCAGTCGCCCGATGTCGGCTTGACGTTACCGCACCCATTCGAGTGGAGCTGGTGCCTTATATCCGGCCTGGAGCGCCACTGTTGCCTTGCGAGCCTCAATGAACGCTGCTTAGAACCAACCGTCCTCAATCTCTCGCCACGGGCTTGCAAGCCGCTTGGTTGCGGCAGGCGTAGGCTCCCACGCTCTTACCTGATTCGCCATTTCTGTTTCTTCGCTGTGCAGCCTTGAAGGGTGGATTATGAGCTGGTGAAAGGGGGCGATGCCCCCAGCTCAGGCCGGGAGCAACTCACATGCCCGGGATCGTATTGGCGCCCATGGGCCAGTAATGCCCAAGCTGTTCGGCAATCTTGTTGGCCAGTGCCACCAGCGCCGCTGCAGCATGGGCAGTGCCCATGCCGGCGGATATTTGGTGCGCGTGAGCATCGTTCGTCCTGCGTTGACCACCGGTCGTCGCAGGTAAGCGTTGCCGCACGCTTGCCGATGTGCCCAAGCCGTACATGACCGCCCGTGCCGGTCTGTGCCGGAACCAGCCCCAGGCTTGCAGCGAAGGCCCTGCCTGTGCGGGAGGCTGGGCAGAGCCCAAGGCAGTAGCGGTAATAGGCTCCACGCCGGGAATCTGGTCCACAATCTGCGCGGCCGGATCAGACCTTAGCCACTCCTGTAGGTCACGCGCAACCAGTTGGATCTTCTGTCCGTCGAATTCGCGCAGCGCACGGAGTTGCTGCTCCAGCGCCGCGTCAGCAAGGGCGGTACGACGCGAGCGAACTAGGGCCCAGCGCTCGCAAAAATCTCGGCCCGGAAGGCCAGCCGCCCCGCGCGGAAGTGCAGGCCATATTCACCCAGCAGCCCCGGCATTTGGTTGCCCTGCCGGGTACGCGTACTCTCCTCGACCTCAAGTGCTGGATCGAGTTTTCACTCTGGCACAGCGATGCCGCCGGTCAAGCGAGAGCCCCTTTTGCCTTCTAGGCTGTGGCTTGGCGGTAGATGGGCGGTGCTCATTCCAACTCCCCCTCATCCGACCCGATTTTGAAGAACCCTGCTGCGCACTATCGAAGCATCCGTCGCCTCGATATCCTTTTTTTCCTCACCGGGAAAATGAATAGCTCGAAGACAAGACTAGCTAGCCGCAACGGCTAATGTTTGTCATGATAATGAAAAATTCCTATCGGCTTGTCGCGATTGGTCTAATGACTGCTTTGGACCCGGAGAATGGAACAGGCTTACAGCTAATGTAGCACGAATGCTTAGCCGGAATATCTGGCTCGTTTTGAATAGGTCTATGCCTACCGCGCATTGGGCTTGGGCCCGTCGTGAAGCTAGTCGTGTCACCACTGATTTCCTTATACATCTGTACGCCACATCTCAAAATCCCCCTTCCCCAGCCATTGACTGATGTATCCTCCCAGTGCCTTCAGAAGGGTATCAGAGCACATGCCAGCGGAACCGGCTAATGCAGGGCAAAGCACGAGCTGCGTGCCTGTGTCGTCGTAGATATGAAGTATTCGGGCCTGGTCCGCCGGCTTCAGAGTGTGCTCTTTATATGAAAGGCCGCGCATACCGAAGGCATGCACATAATCACCTTCATGAGGATCGCCTAGACACACCACGACCTTCGGCTGCTCGCGCCGACGTAACGCCTCGATGAAGCGAAAGCGTCCTCCATCACGGCAAAGAGACATATAAGCGACTTTCGAAATGAGTTCAGGTTGCATGCCAAAGCGTCGCCTCCAGCTCTGGCCATCGTCTGTACGAATTGGAAGAGGGAATAGGCTAAGCATGAATTCCCAGCCCTGCGGTCGGTACAGAAGATCTGAAAGATATTTCTTGCAGTCACCACCATCTTCGTGGCCAAACAGCACCATTTGACGAGCGGCTGACATAATACGAGCGATGCGCTGATGTGTCTGCCACCGGACTATCTCCGTTGCATGCCGAGCTCGAAATGCGGAGTCCCAAGCTGGACATTCAAGCTTCGGCATCAGAGGCGAGACTAGCGATATGCAATTCCTGATCGGCGAATAATTGCAAAACCAAACTGCAGCGGACGGGTTTCCTCCTTCCATGCCAACAAAAGACGCAAAATAGCTGTCTAATTGCTGGCGAGTAAAAGCATTTGTGGTCATGATTGAGCTTCGTAATGGCCCTGTCAGAATCTACCATCAGCCTAAAAGTGGAAAAAGACCGTGATACCTCAGCGATCAACCAAAAAATTCGATAATTTTTTTCGTTTATCTCATCCTCATTCCCTATGTATAGGCCAATTTGCTACTGCGCGTTTGCGCTGACTGTCTTAGCCGGCGTCCCTGCCTTAGTCGAAACCCAGACACTTTTGGTCTCGAGGAACTCGCGCACAGCTTCGATACCGTTCTCACGGCCGATTCCGGATTGCTTCATGCCACCGAAAGGGAGGTTGAAGCTCATCGCGCGATAGGTGTTAATCCACACTGTGCCGACCCTGAGCGCCTTTGATACACGAAGCGCCTTGGAGATATCAGCTGTCCATACTCCTGCTGCGAGCCCGTAAATGACATCATTGGCTATCCTCACTGCGTCAGCTTCGTCATCGAAGCCCATGACCGACAGCACGGGGCCGAACACCTCTTCTTGCGCGATGCGCATGTCGCTCTTTACGTCGACAAAAACCGTGGGCTGCACAAACTGCCCACCAGAGAGATCCCCTATGGCCTCGCCCCCTATTACACAGCGAGCGCCTTCTGACTTGGCGATGTCGATGTACCGCAAAACCTTTTTATACTGCTCCGGTGTTGCGAGAGGACCGATGCTATTCTCCGGTGCGTTTGGATCACCGACTCGCGCCAATGCAACCATTCTGACAAGTTGATCGACGAAAAGGTCCTTGATGCTATTCTGCACCAGCAAGCGGGACCCTGCCACACACGCTTGACCGGTCGCTGCAAAGATCCCCGACACAGCTCCACTTACTGCCTGTGCGAAGTCGCAGTCCTCGAACACAATATTGGGCGACTTACCACCTAATTCCATTGAAACCCGTTTCATAGATTTTGCAGCAGCCGCGTAGACCTTTGCCCCGGTGGCATCCGATCCAGTAAAACTCACCTTAGCGACGTCAGGGTGTTCCACCAACGCAGCCCCAGTCTCCGGACCAAAGCCAGTGACAACGTTAAATACTCCACTCGGGAAGCCGGCGTGCTGGGTCAACTCCATGAACTCCAGTGTGCTCGCCGAAGCGAACTCTGATGGCTTCAGGACCACGGTGCAGCCTGCTGCCAAGGCGGGCGCGCATTTCATCGCTACGAAAAGCAAAGGTGAGTTCCAGGCCGTCAAGGCAGCGACTACGCCAACTGGCTCGTGGGTGGTAAAAGCAAAGGCATCGGACCTGTCCAAAGGAACGACAGTGCCTTCTATCTTGTCAGCTAGGCCGCTGAAGTACCACCACCACTCCGACTGCGAGCGAAGCTGGTTGAGCACCTCAGTCATCACCTTGCCATTGTCCCGTACCTCAGTTTCTGCCAGGCGCTGGGCTTTATCAAGGACCAGATCACCCAGACGTCGCATTAGTTTGCCGCGCGCCGTGGCTGTCATCATCGCCCAAGGTCCCGCCTTCAGGGCACGCGAAGCTGCCGCCACCGCGATATCAACATCTTCCTTTGTACCTCTAGGGATGCGTGCCCAAGCCTCGCCGGTGTACGGGTTGACCGTATCGAACCACTCCAGTCTTACTGGATCGACATAACGGCCGTCAATGAACAACTTATAGCGTTTCATTTGAATCTGAATTCCCCTTATCTAATGAGCATTGATTCGGTATTGCATTTCATTCATTTGCCAGCGCCTTGCTATGGTCCCCAGCACCGCAAGTGCGTCGACTCAATCCTTGCACTTGCTCGCTTACATGCGTCAAGCACATCACCCCGACGCGGAGGATCGGCATCGATTGTCGCTTATAACCTCGCTTCCATCCTTAATGGTGTTCTGGTCGGTCCCGGCAGGAACGTGTTAAACAATGCCCCCTCCTGTCTGCAAAGGCTTTAGGAATCAACACCTCCAACGCCGAACGGCTTGGCAAAGCATGGGGCAATCTTAACCCTTTGAGGTAGCTACGTGAAATCACCGTGTGATCCGAAGGATCGTTCCAGTTCCCGACTCAGTCACAAAAGATTGACGGCGCCTCCGCCACCGCTGTCGGAAAAAATGTGACATTTGTCGTGGTCGCTCCAGTTCAAGGACCCGCTGATCGCGGTCGAGCGAGCCAAGACCCAGATTCGAGCGCGGGTCGAGCATCCGTTCCATGTCGTTAGAACTTGTTTGGACATCGCAAGGTTCGCTACATGGGTCTGGTCAAGAACACGACGCAGTTGTTCAGCCTGTTTGGTCTGGCGAATCTGGTGTACGCCAGGAAACTGTTAGTGGCCTCAGAGGGCAGCAATCCGTCTTGAGCAAGAAAAGCCACGGCTTGTACAACATCAACCGCAAACCTCATTGATCAGCGATTCCCTTGCAAGATGGTTGCTCCAATTTTTACGTAGGTTGCTTTGCTACCTCGCTCCATAGCTTAGTTTCTTCGCTCATGAAGGTGAGCACGAAATTTGCGATAGATAGCCTCCAGCCATCGCGCCACCATCTTCCTACCTAAAAAAAAGCGTCATTTTGTTGACACGGCAAGCTCTTTCCGCATGTAATGGCGACAATTTTATTCAGTTTAGGGTACCGCCTTTACGAGGTCAACAGCTGCATCTCTCTTTAGCCAACGATGCCACGCAAGCCACAAACCACATCAATTTCTGACGAAAATTCGGCGCCCGGAGGTGCCTCAAGTGTGGACCGTGCTTTGTCCTTGCTTGACGTGTTCACACCAGAATCTGCTTCGCTTTCACTGACTGAGATAGCGAAACAGACAAGGCTTTATAAAAGCACTGTACTGAGGTTGCTAGCATCCTTGCAACACAAGGGCTATGTTCAACGTAAAACAGATGGCAGCTACTGCCTCGGCCCACAGATCGCGCGTAATTATGCAATTTACGCGGCGTCATTTTCGCTCGAAGAAATCGTTATGCCGGCGTTGCGTGAACTCACAGAACAAACCAAGGAGAGCGCTGCATTTTATGTACGACAAAAGGAGTTCCGTCTCTGCCTCTATCGCGTTGACTCCCCACAGCTGGTTCGAGATCACATACGGGCGGGTGAGATCCTCCCTATTGATCGCGGAGCTGGCGGCCGCATACTGCTGGCCTATTCCGGTGAGCAAGGGGAAATCTACGATCAGATTCGTAAAGATGGCATTGCTATGCTAGTCGGAGATCGCGTACCGGAGCTCAGCGGCATATCAGCTCCTGTTTTCAATGCTGAAAAGGAACTCGCTGGCGCCGTCACACTTACAATGCCCACATCTCGCTATTCGGAAATCTTTGCGAAACCTGTACGCGATGCGGCAATGAGAATCTCATCGAGATTGGGCGTCACCGGATTTAACGAATGATGGCGCTGAGGCCTCACATTTTTTGAGCAAATGCACGGGCATGCGAAGCAACCCGTAACCTCTGGGTGTAGCCGATCAGACGCTTCGGCCCCAATACTGAACGTGACCATCACCCATGGAACTGTAGGATCATTGTACTGTCATTCGTGCGGAAGCACGCGCGAGATCCAGGCGTTCCTGGACGAAAGCTACGGAACCGATATCTCCCCGGAGTTCAGAACTCGGTCACGGGTATTGTCATGGCCTTTGCAATCGCGTGGCGGAGCCGCCCCCGCTCGACGCCGCATACCCGGTCGGTTCTTCGGCGTGTTGCTCGCGCTATGTATGTTTCAAGCATTCCGTTCTTGCGGGGCGATCTGAGCAACTGCCCTCGGGCACGATTGACGTTGCCTTGACGACCAATGCTCAACGCCTCGCTCTGGACATTTCGCCCAGGGATTTGGAAAGCGCGCTGAGCGAGAAGCGTGAAAATAAAATTGGCCACGTCAGCGATAATGAAGGCAAGTCATCGACTCGGATTCGATAGATGTATCGGCGTACAACTTTCCAACAATAGATCTAACGTGAAGGGATCTTGGCAACCGGTATTGCCAATCGCGTAACGCATCTCGTCTTCAATGGGAAGTCATACCTTTCGGGCGCCACGGAGACTGCAGTATTTGAGAAGGCAATCATTCAAGCCGCTGAAGACGGCCCCGACACGGAGGAAGCTCTCATGCAGGGGCATGCGGCATCGATGGAATGCCGCCGTATGCTACGGGTCACTTCGTCAGCCCAAGCGCAGTGGCTTTACTGAAGATCGGGATTCGCGAGCTGCTTAGATTTCGCCACTCAGCCATAGGGACGCCCCGAAGAGCGTCGATCTCTTACGACTGCGGCGCCGTCCGTGCAACGGAGACGCATAGCGACGTATCGAGCTGTAAGCGCAACTCAGTACCGGAGGCCCCCGAAATGACATGGCGGTAAAAGTCATACGATGGGTGCTGAAATCCACAATAGTTACTTTGTCGGGCGGCGCAGGACATACGTGAAACCAAAGTCTTCCGACATTCGGCGGCGCGTTGGTATTTGTGCAATGTTCAAGGATTTGTTGCAGAACCGATGACCGAATCTGGGGAGGAACCCTCGCTTGACAGAAGCCGAGCCAGCTTGTGCAGGGAAAGCCGAATAGGTTTACTATAGAGGACGATAGAAGACCAAATAGCCCCAGTGTTGGACCGCCAAACTTGGCGAGACCGATTTGCAACGTAGGGCAGAAGGACGCGATCCCTAGGTCCGTATAATGACGGCCATGATTGATACCTCCTCCTCTTCCACCCGGTCGCCTGTGGACCCTACAGGCGCGATTTCAGCGCGCGTGCGCATCGAGCGCGAATCGCGAGGCTGGTCAATGGGCGAGCTCGCTGAGCGCGCCGGCGTGTCAAAGGCCATGATCAGCAAGATCGAGCGTGGTGAAGCGAGTCCGACCGCAACAGTCCTAGGTCGGCTTTCCGGAGCCTTTGGCCTGCAGCTCTCGATGTTGCTGGCACTGGCCGAACAGTCTGGCGATCGCCTTTGCCGTGCCGCCGATCAGCCAGTCTGGACCGATCCCGAGACTGGCTATACCCGACGCGCGGTGTCGCCGCGCAATGGTGGCATGCTGGAACTCGTGGAAATCATGCTCCCAGCCAATGTTCGGATTTCTTACCCGTCATCGGCCTTCATCTTCCAGCACCAACAGATCTGGGTACAGCGAGGGACCCTAGTGTTTCAGGAAGGTGAACTGGTACATGAGCTAGAAGTCGGCGACTGTCTGCAACTCGGCCCTCCCGCACCATGCACCTTCATCAATCCTAGCAACGACCCCTGCATCTATCTCGTTGCGTTGGTCAAGCGCTAGGGTAGCCGGTTGAAAGGACGCATGCTTCCACTGCAGCGCTCATCGCAGCTCGGGCATAGCGCCGTGTGTGCACGCCTGCGATCTCCAATGTTTACGCTCGACAACAAGACAGCCGTTCCAATATGAGATCCCAATGCTGGCGCTTGTTGGCAATGAGCGGAAGTGTCAAATGGCGTCGCAAGCCAACGGGCGTAAAGAAGACTTCCGAGGCTTCGGGTCAATGCGCCCAGAACCCCCGTGAAATGCCCCATGGGTACCGGCCGCTCAAGTGGCACGGCCCTCTGAGCCCATCAAGGGATATCGAGGTCGCTGAAATTCCTTCCAGCATCTCGAACTTCAGATCGCTGACCACGCGGTAACTATATTGATCGGGCGTTAAGGAGCGATTCACAAAGGTTTACACATATCCGAGCCGCGCGTTCGAAGGGTTTCCCACGGGGCTGCTGCCGCAGCCCCTGTCAGCGGGAACTGCGGCCCAACGACAGGAAGCCTATGATTCCCAAAAATGGCCCTGGCAAAAGCATCCAGGACGTTTTCATGCCCAGGTCCCCTTGTAACGTGGATACGAGGGTAATGGAAGCCACCGTCAGCGTAAATCCAATCGAGTTCTGAATGGCGAGTGCACCGCCGACCAAGGGCAGAGGGCATGTCCTGGCAGCTAGCGCTGAAAACTGCGGGGAATCCGCGACGACTGCCGCTCCCCAGATCAAGAAAAAGACCAACAGCCAACCCCGTGACAGCGCGTCTGCCGCGAACGGCAAGAGGAAGCAGCACACTCCTGAAATCGCGAGAGCGCTGAGCGCGACGCGGGCACTATCTACCCAACGGGTCAGCACGCCGCCGAACACGCATCCAATGGCGCCAACCCCAATGATGGCGAAGGCCAGCGCTGAGATTCCCTGTGTTTCGAAAAGCGACGGCAGGGACGAGCGTGCAACGAGCATGGGTAGTATTGTCCAGAACGCATAAAGCTCCCACATGTGCCCGAAATAGCCTAACGAAATCGCTCGGAACTGGGGATCGCGAAACGCGTGCAATGGATTGCCCGGATTCGGTCCGCCCGGGCGGCGCATAGGCAAGTGCGGTCCGTTGCCCAAGTAGATAACCATGACTGCCGCAATGCCTGCCAACACCGAAGAGCCAACCATGACGTACTGCCACGGCCATTGTGCCGCCACAATGCGCAAGCCATGCGGCAGCGCGGCCCCTAAGGTCAGCATGCCCACCAGCAATGCAAGCGCTGCCCCTGCTCTATCGGGGGCCCAGCTAATAATCAGCTTCATCCCAATCGGATAGACGCCAGCGAGACATACGCCCACAGCAAACCTAAGTGCGATTGCCGCGGAGAAATCCCCTGACAAACACGAGAACCACGCGTTGAAAGCAGCACCAAGCAGTGCCGAAAGGCAAAAAATTCTGCTCGCGGAGAACCGGTCCGCGAGTCCGAATACGGCGAATACCAGGGTGCCCAGTATGAAGCCGCTCTGAACTGCCGCCGTGAGCATGCCAATGTTTGCAGCCGTCAGACCCCACGTTCTGGCAAGAACGTCGGCCGCGCTGTTGGCGCTGAACCAAAGCGAGGTTCCAAACAATTGCGCGGTGGCTATTGTCAATACAGGGTCGAGACGAAGCCATCCCGACTTCAAAGCAACATTTGAAGATTGAGCCATATTCTGGGAATGCATTCTGCTGCTGGCAGCGGACTTCATTCGCGGAATCAGCCAGCGCAGCACCTTTGATCGGCGAGCGGAAACGACGGAGCATCGCGTATGCGCTACTGTTTCCATGCACCATCCGGGTCAGCACGATGGTCGATGTTGAGCTGCATGAAGACCAGATCCAGCCACTTGCCGAACTTCGTGCCAACCTCCTTCATCAAGCCGACCTGCTCGAAGCCCAGTTTCTCATGCAGACGGATCGAGCTCGCGTTACCTGCTTCGATCGCGCCAACCATGATGTGTTTGCCGAGTTCGCCCGCACGCTCGATAAGAGCTTTCATCAGCGAGCCGGCAATACCCTTGCCACGCTGGTCGTTTCGCACGTACACCGAGTGCTCCACGGTATGGCGGTAGCCATCAAATGCCCGCCAATCCCCAAATGACGCATAGCCGACCACAACGCTAGTTGTGTCCAGCGCCACCAGAACCGGGAAGCCGACCTGGCGCCGTGCGGACAGCCAGTCCAAGCGATTGGCCACATCGACAAGGACTTCATTCCAGATTGCCGTCGTGTTCTCCACAGCATCGTTGTAGATTGCACATACCGCTTCCATGTCTTCCGACGTGGCATCTCGAATCGTTACTTCGATCATCATGTCCCTCTTCAATATGGTCAAAACTCTCCACGCTGCCTGATTGGCGGCGGCATTGGATCCCTATGCGGTGGCCGAAGTCAGGCGCTCGCCTGCTCTTCCAGCAGCCAGATGCCGTGCTGCTCTACAGACATGCATCCACCCACGCGCTCTAGGCAGCCGACTGCCCGAACACACGCGTCTGCCACCTCTTCGCCCTTCTCTATCAAGTGTTTAGCGAAGAGCCTGTGTAAGGGCTCTTCGGCGCGAAAATTGTGCGGCGTCAACACCATTGAAAACACCGGCGTGTCTGTTTCGAATTGCACGCGCATCAGCGCCTCCACGACGGCTTGCGCCACGAACTCATGCCGATAGATACCCCCGTCAACAACGAGCGCACTTCCGATAACCGCCACATAGCCCCCCGCGCCGCAAACCGTTTGGCGAACAACGGAATTTCGAATGGCCCGGGTACTTCGAAGAAGTCTACGGCATTGGTGTCCACGCCGAGTTCTACCATGCGGCGCAGGAATCCCTCGCGTGCATGCTCCAGCAGGGTTTTGTGCCACTCCGTCTGAATGAACGCCACACGGGTCGTGGGGGAAAAAATGTCTGTCTTCATAACAATCTCCTGGCGGAGGGATCGCCTCCGCCCATATCACCCCGGTGTTATTGGGAAAGCGGAGCCGTCAGACCCGGGCGCTCGCTTCGCCGCGTCAGCAAGGTTACGATGATCAATGTCGCGATGTTCAGTACCAGTGCGACAACGCCCGACATTCACGTCCTTCAGAGCATCCGGCAGAAATGGGAAGAGCGAAGCCACCGACTGCTTAGTCAGAGACACCCACGCAACCGTCGCCTCTCCCACGGCAATGCTAGTCATTGCCGCGACCGGCGTCACCGGATTATTCCGTTGCAAACTCATCACAAGGACCGGGAACAATTGGGTGACGAACGCGTAAGCCATCAGCAGGAGTGCGACGATTGTCTTCCCGCCCTGGAGCGCGAAGAAGAGCCCGACTGCCATGATGCACGGTGCCATGCACTTACTCAGCTTTACGATCTCGGCGCTGCTGGCAGACGGGCGCAACGGACGATAGACGTTATTGGCCAGCATGGTTGACGACGTCATCAGAATCATGGACCCCGGCACTAGCGCTGTCAGAACGCCTGCCGCCCCGATGACACCGACAAACCATGGGTCGAAGGTTTGCAGAGAAATCTTCAATAGTGCGAGATCGATGTCGCTTCCTTTGAGCCCGGGAATCTGCAGAACTGCAGTAAATCCGACGAAGAAGATAACAGGAGCATCAACTGATAGATCGGCAGAACGTAGGCATTCTTGCGTAACACGACGTCGCTATTTGCTGTGTAGGTCGCCATGAACATGTGTGGCCACATGTAGAAGCCCAGCGCCGAAAGCAGAACGGTCGAAACCAGCCACACTGGGCTCTCACCGGACTCGCGCAGGGCAAGAAAACCTGGCTTTGCTGCCTCGATGTCCGCAAACATCTGCCCCACGCCGCCGTGGTAGTGGAACGGCAGATAGAGGCCGAGGAACACGGCGACAAACATGACCAGCATGTCCTTGACCACCGACGTCCACGCGGACCCGTGTACGCCGGAGATTGCCACGTACAAGGCCACCACAAAGGCACCGATCCACATGCCGTGGCTGGAGTCGATGGCGCCATACGATGCAACGCTCACGATAATGCCAAGCCCCTTGAACTGCAACACCAGGTATGGCATCAGTGCCACAATGCCGACAACGGCGATCAGGATGCCCAGCGGCCGGCTGTCATATTTCGACGCGAAGAAGTCGGATTGAGAGATCAGGTTCTTCGCTTTGGCATAGCGCCAGATCGGCGGTAACAGCCAGTACGACAGGACAAAGCAAAGGCTTCCATAGCCCAGCATGTAGTAGGCCGGGCCACCGTGGCCATACGCGTATCCACTCGCCCCAAGAAAGACGAACGTCGTGTAGATTTCGCCGGCCATCAACAGGAACACGATTGCCGTGCCGAAACCCCGGCCGCCCACCGCCCATTCCTCCAGGCTCATGTTTTTTCCTCGCCTGGCCAGCAGACCGAGCGCGAGTGCCAGGGCAATGGCCCCAAAAATGAAGATCAGGGCGCTATTCATACATGCTCCTCAGCCGCGGTCCCGCGATCGTCGTGTGCCATACTATCGCGGTGAAAGATGATTGCCATCACAACTGACGTGAGTACGAGATTGAGGGACAGCCAGCCCAGCAGAAAGGGCATACCGAGAATCTGGGGGTAACGCGGTTCAGAAAGAATGGGCCTGTCAGCACGCCTGCGGCGGGTAGCAAGGCTAGTAAATGGATGGGGCGCATCTCCATCTCCTTTGGTGGCAATAAACTTCCTACCCCGCTCAAGTTGGTGACCGACGGTACCAACTTGAACGGACCGGATTGAGCGGGACGTTGTCGTGCTTTTTGGAGTTGGCGAGCTCCTTGATGGATCGCATCTTTCACCATCTCGTCAAGGCAGGCAAGTCGCCGCTCATTTGCGACAGGTCCGATATCGCTGCTCGGCTCCAGCGCATGCCCCACCCGTATTGGCACCGTACCGAGCGAATGCTTCGACAAACTTGTCGTAGTCCTTGCGATGAACGAAGATGCGCGTAGGAGCAACGCATATCTGGCCGGCGTTGTTCAATTTCCCCTTTACGCAGGCGAGGGCTGCCGAGTCGGGATCCACATCATCGCAAACGATGACCGGCGCGTGACCGCCCAACTCCAGAATCGCCGGCTTCATGTGTTGGGCTGTCAGGCCGGCCAGGTGTTTGCCGACAGGCGTGGAGCCAGTAAACGTAACGGCACGGACGACCTGGCTTGCGATCAGGTACGACGAGATCATTCCCGGATCTCCAAATACGAGGTTCAGCACACCATCAGGAAGTTTGGCATCGTGGTAGGCCTGGGCCAACATCACGGCTCCCGCAGGCGTTTCCTCAGCGGCCTTGAGAATGATCGAACATCCGGCAGCGAGTGCACCACGCACCTTGCGTGAGGGAGAACTCATTGGGAAATTCCACGGCGTGAATGCAGCAATCACGCCGATGGGTTCGCGGATCACTGTATGCCGCATGGGCGGCTCTGCGGGGATCACACGTCCGTAGAGCCGCTTGCCTTCGTTCGCATCCCATGTCATCAAGTCACAACCACGCAGCACCTCGGCGCGCGCCTGCGCCAGGGTCTTGCCTTGCTCCAGGGCAATCGCGGTCGCAATGGTCTTCGACTTGTTCGCGAATCAAGGCAATCGCCTTCAGCATAATCTTTTTGGCGCGCCGTGCGTGCGACGTGCGACGTGCGACGTGCGAAGCCAGATCTTCAGACCATCAGCCGCGGCCGATAAGGCATCGTCAAGGTCTGCAGTAGTAGCGCTTGGCACCGTGCCGATGGTGGTTTCGTGCGATGGGTTGATAACGGGCCGACCAGGTGCGCTGCGCCACTTGTCGCCGATCAGCATTCGAATTTCCGGATAGGAAGTCATGTGCATTGCCTGCTGGAGATAAGGGAAAGATCGAAGTCATTCAGTCGCCTGCGATGGGTACCCCCGTGAAACCTGGAGCGCACACGGCGCATCGCGAGGGACGAGCGCGTCCGACACAGGCGCGTAGCGCCCATGTGCGACCTGACGTCTCGGGGTTTTGGAGCTGGACCTAGGCGGCTACGGCGACTTTCACAGCCGGCGCTTCGACACTATGGAAGTTGCGCCCAAAGTAGATCAAGGCGTCGCGGTCATTGCGCGTCCGCACGGCTTTGATCTCGCAGAGAAACATGGTGTGCGTGCCAACGTCCATCATGGATGCGACTTCGCAGTCCAGAGCACTGACGGTGCCGGCAATCACGGGGGCACCGGTCACCAGCAGATCCCATTCCACATCGGCAAAACGCTCCTCGACTGAGACGCTCTTGCTCGAGAACCGGATGGCCGCGTCTTGCTGATCCGCTGCGAGAACATTGACGCAAAGGCAGCCGTTCTCACGCACTACATCGTTGTTCTTGCTTCCACGATTGATACAGACAAGCAGAGTCGGGGGCTCGTCCGTGACGCCGCACACTGCCGATACTGTGCAGCCGGCCAGTCCGCCTTCGCCGTTACTCGTGATGATGTTGACCGCAGCCCCCAGCCCGGCCATGGCTTCTCGGAACGATGTTTTGTCTACCATAATGTTCCCCTTAGCTTGGGCCTCATAGTTTGTGAAGGACGTGCTGCGCGGATTACCGTACAGCGGCGCGTGCCTTGGCTGCGGCATGGGTAGCCGGCAGGCGCGCATGACCGAACAGCTTTTCGCGATACGTACCCTCGCGATAGGCGGTCTTGTATACGCCGCGCCCCTGCAGGATCGGTACCAGCAGATCGATGACGTCGTCGAGGCATTCCGGAGCCACCGTGCGCGACAGGTTGAAGCCTGCTACACCGGTTTCGGTGGCCCACTCGACCATCAGGTCTGCGATCTGTTCGGCAGAACCGACCCACGGTGCCTGGCGGCTGCCCAGCGGCATCTGTTCGAGCAGCTTGCGCAACGTCCATTGCGCCCCTGCGCTACGAGTCACGGCTTCCACGTTGGAAACGATCGCCTGGCTCTTGGTTACATCGATGGGCTCGTCGAGGTCGTGGCGCGAAAAATCGATGCCAAGCGAACTGGCTGCGTGTGCGAGTGCGCCTTCCGAACTGGCATATCGCTTGTATTCCTCGTACTTCTCCTGCGCTTCCTTTTCGGTGCGACCAATGATCACCGTCGCTCCCAGGAATGCCTTGACATCGTCCGCGCTGCGGCCAAAGGCCACAGCCTTCGCGCGGATGTCGTCGACGATAGATTTGACGCCCTCCTTCTTCTGGCCATTCACGAAGACACATTCGGCGTGCGTCGCTGCAAACTGCCTGCCGCGCGTCGAGGAGCCCGCCTGGTAGAGCACCGGTGTCCGTTGCGGCGACGGAGCGCACAGGTGCATTGCGTTCACCTTGTATTGACGACCGTGATGGTGGATCACGCGGACCTTTGACGGGTCCGCATAGATGTCTTTGGCCTTGTCGTTGATGACCGCGTCGTCGTCCCAGCTTCCTTCCCAGAGCTTGTACACCAACTCCAGGTACTCGTCGGCCAGGTCGTAACGGCCATCGTGTGCTACCTGCCCGTCGAGGCCTATGGCTCGCGCCGCGCTGTCCAGATAACCAGTCACGATGTTCCAACCGATGCGCCCACCTGTCAGATGGTCAAGCGTCGACATGCGGCGAGCAAACAGGAATGGCTGCTCGTACGTGAGGTTGGCCGTTACGCCGAACCCGAGATTGCGGGTGACCGCGGCCATTGCCGGAATCACCAACATCGGGTCGTTCACCGGCACCTGTACGGCATTTCGAACAGCCGCGTCCGGGTTACCACCAAACACGTCATAGACGCCAACAACATCGGCGAAGAAGATGCCATCGAACAGCCCACGCTCGAGTTTTTTCGCGTAGTCCACCCAGTATTGCACTTCGCTGTACCGGCTCGATTCATCGCGGGGATGGGTCCACAGTCCCTGCTGGATATGACCCACGCAGTTCATGTCAAATGCGTTCAGGCGGATTTCACGACTCATTTTTACTCCTAGTTGTCGAGAGAGGGTCCGAAGGAAGCTACCCATCCATTCTGTTTACTATAGTCGACAGATGAACACGAAAGAAGACCTTTTGGGTTGAGGTAAACCCCTAGATGGCTTGTGTAACCCTCGGTTCTAGCTTTGCGCGCAATGACGAGATTAGCTAGGTAGGCATATACCGTTTTGGTGCAAATGGTCACGAAGAATGCCGGATTTCTTTTGCTAGCCCCGGTGTGTGTCAAGGTAGTTGTCGCGTCCGCCGTTATGCTGCTTTCCGGTGCTCGCTAGCTTCCTGCTCAGTTCGTTCGGGGTTCAAGAAGACCACTGGATCCAGCTTCCAATTGCGGATCCCTCGCGACCAGCGCTGCGGATGTCGGGCGCGAGCTGCCTGATATAGCATCGTGCGTCGCGCCAGTAGGGGCGGCGCTTCGCCGCTGTGCCGCTGGTGCGTGACGTACTTCAGGCCACTGTGGCGATGCTCCTCGTTGTACCAGCACACAAACCGGCACACCCAATCGCGCGCCTGCTGCAGCGTGTCGAACGGCCGATCCGGCCACAGCGGGCAGTATTCGGCTGTGCGGAACAGCGCTTCCGCGCAAGCGTTGTCATTGCTCACACGTGGACGACTGTATGAGGGCTGCACGCCCAGGTAACCCATCATCGCCAGCATCGTCCCTCCTTTCATGACGCTGCCGTTGTCCGAATGCAGCACCAGCACCAGCGGCCGGCCGGCGGTCCTCTCGCGCAAACAGCCCAGCGACAGCAGTTCGCTGGCATGGTTGGCCGATTCGCTCTCGTGCACCTCGTTGACTACCAGCTTGCGGCTGTAGATGTCCTGGATCATGTACCAGTAGAAGAACCGACCTTTCACCGTCGTGGGCATCCACGTGATATCCCAGCACCACACCTGGTTGGGGCCACGCGAGGGCCTGGCGCGCGCCGCTCTTTACCGCTTCATCGATCAACGCAATGGCTTCGCGCGATCCGAGACGTTGATCAGTCCTCCTCGTCCCTTCCCCAGATCGCCTCGGCTTCTTTTCTTAGCATCAGCAGCGCTGCAGTTTCCGCCAGCGCGGCGTCCGGGGCACATTCAGCACCACTCGGTTCGAACAACGGAAGATCGCGCACGCGCCGCCCCGCGGTCTCATGGACCTGCCGGCACTTCAAGCCGCATTCCTCGCAGTACATGACCTCGTTAACCGGCTTCAGGTACAGCGCCAGCGTACGGCTTTCCCCTTCAGGCCAAACTTACCCGAACCAGCATCCTGCCCCTCATGTACCCTCTTAACGGCCATTAGGATACGGCATGTGGCAATTCAGCCCCCCGGAATTCTTCGAAGAACCCAAAGAAAAGCGCCCGACGAGACGTCGGGCGCTATAAGGGACGCATTGTCGGAGGATACATACAACCGACTCGGGTGCACCAAACTAGGCGCAACCCCGATGAACATACTAATCGCAGCCCACAAAAAGTATTATCAGATCTTCTCGAATTTCCCCTAAGGATTTTCTGATATGTCACGAGCCCGCAAGTCAACAATATGAGTGCGAACCTATCTAGTCCATCCAGCTCTACTTGTCACAGGTGGAAACACATACCAGGCACCGTCGCAGTGCCGGAAGAACATGATCGACAGCGTACCAGTAGCGCGGTTGCACTCCACACAAACAAAACGGCTGCGGCAGTCTCGCAGGCGGCCCGTACCGATAACGCGGGGCGGGTCCCCTACGGACGGTGCAAGCCATTTGTCAACCATTGAACGTAACGACTTCTCTGCTCCCATGCTTCCTCCATTGACGGATAGTTGATGGAAATCTCGAACGCATTCTGTGCTTTCGTAACGCCACTACAGGCGAGAGCACGATCCAACCGCCGACCTTTGGAGCGATGAATTGCCCCAGGTTCGTCCGATTGCATTTAACGGACGTCCCTAATATCCACGACGACATACTCCGACCGACATTTCCCACATGAATTAGGCAGCACACTGAGATCCATCGTGACAAACGGCAAAATTTCCGAGTTAACCTATTGATGCATCCCATGGATTGAACGCATGACCTCAAGAGGCAAACGGGCACACAACCGTTTCCTAGTTCGGCGTTTGCAGAGAAATCACTCCGCGAAATCCACCCCATTGCGCCACATGCGTTAACCTAGACATAAGGTCGCGCGTTAGCCGCGCCGCACTTTGCCATGATTTCTGTATAACCCGGGCAGCTACCGGTCGGACTATTCATTTTCGAACTGCCAGCCCCAATAGAGACACATCAAGCCGATCAATATGAGAGCACCTCCGCCGGCCATGGGCGAGAATCGCGGACAGGAAAAACGCCCGACGTGAACCCCAGCCGCACCAAGCGAAGCGTTGGTGGGAAAAAAAACGATTTGGAGTGAATTGTGCGATCTCAATTAGCATAATATCCGCTACCCGCAGCCACAGGCATCAGAACTTATCGAATTTTAAGTAAGGATTTCCTTATATTCCATCCACTACAAGATGAAAATATTATCGATATTACGGTAATTTCCCAGGCAACCGAGCCGGCGGATCCCAGCTAAGGTCATTCACTCCCTCTAGTGGCGAGCACACCTAAACAACAGATGTGCATCAGGCGCCCAGTTGTTTGAGACGGAATCACGCATCAGATGGGTCCGGTGACTCGTGACACTGGATTAACAGCCCGGCATATCCGCGCCACGGACACGAGGGACAACTTTATCGCTGGTATGGTCTGATGGTGGATACTACGGATCGAAGCAGTCTCCGGGCACAATTCGTTGTCCCAAGGAAAATTTCATCGCTTTTGCGGACCGCGACTCAGCGTGATACTGACCGTCTCGTCAAGCATTGATGATCGATGTCCCCATACACTCGCCGACCTCATCTTCAACGGACTGTAAGGAAAACCAAGTACCAAGCATCGCGCGCCTCAATCTGTACCTGTACAGGTACTGCCGTCTTCAAAATCAACTCGACCGCCGCGAGAAGTTCACCCATACTGGCAACGCATACTACGTTGGACAAGCGAGGTCGTATCACTCACCCGACTGCTGCTAGTAAGACCCAAGACCTAAAGATACCGATGGTTGGCACTAACGCAGCCTTGCGCTCGAGCGATAAAACAAAGCGCTACCGGGGCATTACGATACAACCCCTCTAGCTGATGCAGTCGCTGAAAGGCAATCGATGCCAGGGATAACCTGTCCTCCGCAGCAGCTCTCCGAATCGGCGCCCAGAAGCAACGCTGCGTCGGGTGGAGATACTCCCCCTCCGAATAGCCGTCCCTGTCCAAAGTTACAACCAAGTCCCCTCAGGAATATCGGCTTGCATTTGATTCTCCACCCCTTTCGCTACTACATCGACTCCGAGGCTTTTTCCCCACGCCGGCAATGGACGATACGAGTGAGGTTCCCTCTGTTTTCGCGTTCCATAGGTCACGGGTTATGCAGCCGTATCTTTCGCCGGCTGAGCAGTGAGCCAGTCCTGCAGGAGCTGGGCCTGCGATTACGTAGCCGAGCGACGAATGACGACCACTGCGGTTATAGAACACTTCGATGTATTCGAACAAGTCCGCAGCGGCCTCACGCTGCATCCGGTACCGCGTGGAATGAACTCGTTCGTTCTTCAAACGCTGGAATTCCTGGCTCGCGTACTGGCTGCCACGGTACCCGTGATACAGCGCGCCGGGAGCAGGCCTGCGGCGGAACCACGCCAACGCCAACGCATCCGTCACAAGGTTCGCCGCCATGGGCGGCTTGATGGACCAGCCTACGACTTCCCGATTGAACAGATCCAGCACGACCGCCAGATACAGCCATCCCTCTTCGGTCCAGATGTAGTGATGTCCGAGCTGAACACCTGGTTCGGCGCGGCCGGTGGCCGTGCAAACCTGTCCACCTCCAATACCTTCAGAAATAGCCACAGCTTCGCGATGCAGGTACACCCCCAGTCCAGCGTCGAGGCCGAACATCAATGGTCTCCACTCAGCGCTTCGATCATTGCCTTTACGAGCCCAACGTCTCGCTCGCTGCATTCGAACTCGAGCGATTCACCGTTGGACAGCTTTACGCTCACATAGCGCCAGCGGTTGCGCTTGCTGCGGTGTCGGGATAGCCAGTCGTTGAGGCCGCTTTGTGGCAAGGCACCACAAGTGTCTGGATTGAACGGGAGTCCATAACCCGCTGGACAACCGGCACGAATGTCTACAACGGACCTTGCGGCTACGCTGAATCTCGGTACTCCCGAGTCCATTTGCGCAACTGGTTAGCGTTGATGCGGGCCCTTGAGCGCGGTGCCAGAAACTGATGCTCCCAATTAAAGACTAAACTCAATTAGACGCCGCTTGGCCGCTGCCTCGTAGTCACGGGTCCCATTGGACCGCCCCCCTGCAGCGGAATTGGTCCATCTCCTCTTGGATCATGTTGCGTTCGCAATATCTTTGCGGACGAAAGCCTGCCAACGTTCAAGCCTCAATACCAGATGTCGTCAATTGAGCGTTTACAAAATCTCTGACAGCGAGCGTGGCGGGTCTCGTTTTTCTACCGCGACCAGCATGCGGAAATCTTTTCGTGTAGTTCTTATGCCAAGAACCCTGCGCCTTGATTTCCATTCCTTGTGTTGTCCGCATTCTCAACTGGCGCGCGTGGGCACGAATCGGTGCAAATCAACAGGGAATAGGTTGCCGTACTTTAGAGCCTCATGAATGAACGGTGTTGGGACAGCGCTTACAGAAGCCTCAGCTTCCGGCGGATGATCCAGCCGCTGCTTTTACGCAAGCGTATAGGGCCAAGTCGATCCTGATGGCTGACAGCTCTTGATTCCTATTCCGGACAAGCGGCGCAAGAGTTACGTGCTAAGCTAAGCAACGGTGGCCGCCTTGCCCCCCTTGTAGACCCGCCCAGCAGCGTATGACGACCTCTTGAAGCCAACACAGGGCGAGCCCTGAGTTTTAGCTTAGCGCAAGCGCTGACCCGAGCATCGCCGAGCAGTCGGACCTGATGACACCGCGCGTCGCAATACTAACGAGACGGCGGCGCGGCGAAAATCAGTAACCTTTGATGAATATCAATTCCTTTTTAACCTCGCCCGGTAATACTTGGCAACGCCGATTTTTCTTGATACTTTCCCGACATATATTTAACTTTTCGTGTGCTTTGTAATAACGAGAAGGATGCATTATGAGAAATTTCGCGTTGCTCATCTTTTCTTTTCTAATCGGGGGCTGCGCCACCGTTCCGAGCCTGCGCGTTTTCAGTGCGCCCGAACATGCCTGTAACAACGACCCCGCGCTATGTCGGATGGTAGTGACGGCGGAGCAGGTTTGCGCTCTGGGCGAGAACAACATGGATTCGCGCAAGCCGGATTCGATCGTAATGCGCTTCGACCTGACCGCGGACCCGGCGATGGACAATGCCGTGTCGTCGTGGTACCGGGGTACGGACAACTTCACTTATAAAACCGCATACGACATGACCCAAGCCCGGGGGCCGCTGGGCAGCCAGGGGCCGCTAGGAGCTTTTGGACCACTCAGTTATATCGGACCATTGAGGCTGCGCGGACAAAGCACCCAACCAACCGCTCCTGACAAATCCTACTACAACAACTGGTGCCCTGTACCCGACTCCGAAGATGACGACAAGTGCGTCTATGGTTCACATGGTCCCTTGGGTTCATCTTATTCCGCTGGCTTAGGTTGTCCCCTAGGATTTGGTTGCTCCATAGACTTAGATTTTCCGGCAGATGTGCGAGCACCACTAAACCCTACGGGATACTTCAAGGATATGTATCATCTTCAGGAAAAGAACACTTGGTGGGGCAACTATACGCACAACCTGGATTCGGCCGGCGTCTGGGGCATTCAAGGGCCACTCGGGCCCACGGGGGCACTCGGCGCCCTCGGGCCCTTGGGGCCGCTTGGCATCTCGGTACAAGCCGGCATGACCACGACCTCTGACGGCGTGTACAAAGTAGGTTCTGAAACCGTCCGGCAAACTCAGCCAGTGCGCTACAGCCATGACGCCACCGTCTTCAGGACATACGAGCTGTTCGAGATGTATTCCAAATCGTATGCGCAGACTATGGGCACCAGCTGTCCCGTCTGCGAAGTTAATGACACCTCTTTTGGCGTTGACTCGAGCAAACAGGGGGTGGCGGTCAGCGGGGACGAGTATCTTTTTACCGCCAACCACGACCAGTTCGTGTCGATCAACGTTGTGCCGATCAACGCCTTTAACGATTATGGTCTGGAGCTTTACCTGTTCAAGGACGGGGGCGAAAACTATACCTTGCTGGCAAGCTCGAAGTCAAACGGGGGTATCAATTTATCATTCTGGTGGCCATACTGGAAGATTGGCGATGGCCTGATGGACTTTATCGTGATGCGCGTCAAACCGGGGGAAATGTTCAGGATCAGGGTTATTCAGCAGCAATTGCAGGAGCCATCTTTCCCTGGTTACTATTTGTTCACGACCGGTTCCGGGCTGGCCGAGACAACCAACGGCTTGACCAACATGAACCCGGATATCTGGGGTCCAAGACTCCAACAGGATGGGACCAAGCGCTTCAACATCAGCGGCGCACATCAGCAGTGGGAGGCGTGGGAAGGTGTGGGAGAAGGCCGTTGAAGGAATGACAGCAACCAGATCCCGCTGACGTCGCCAAATCCTTTCGCCGCCCGAGGAAAGGCGTAAAAACAGAAATCGTGAGACTGCATTGCGCTGACATGAAGGTCGGCGCGCGTTCCGCCATCGCCGGATCCGACAAAGCTACCAAGCCTGTCAGACATTTTTGTGTTTAGGGCATATCATGCCACGCAAAACTAAGACGAGCCAAGCCGCAGACCGTGAGCCCCCGACCATCTCCGATGACCTGATTGCCCATTCGTCAAGGGTCCGATGACCGCCGAGGCGGTGCAGGACGCCTCCTCGGCGTTCAGGACGGCCCTGATCGATCGGGCCCCTCGGCGCCGAGCTCGGTCATCACCTGGGCTACCCAGCTGGTGCCGAGCGCCGGTGCATCTCGGCCAAGCAGCGCAAGGCAAGGGCGCCAAGACGGTTCTGACCGAAGATGGCCACTGCGGGTCGACATCCCACGCGACCGCGGACGCCAGCTTCGCTTCGCTCCGATCCTGATCCCCAAGCACGAGCGGCACTTCACCGGGTTCGACAACAAGATCATCGCCATATACGTCCGGGGCATGACAGTGCGCTAGATCCAGACGTTGCTGGCCGAGCAGTACGGCACCGAGGTCTCGCCCTAGTTCATCAACTCGGTGACCGATGCGGCCATGAAGGCATGTACCCGGTGGTGTTCTTCGACGCGCTGCGGGTAATGTCCGCACCGTTCGATGAGATGGGCGGCAAGCACAGCGTGAATCTCGTTCTTGAGCCGCGTCCGCTGCCGCACGGTGGCCTTAAGGGCATGAAACAGGCCTTGAATGCGGTGTTTCCGAATACGACGCTGCAGACCTGCATCGTGCATCTGGATCCGGAACAGCCTGGAGTACGCCGGCTGGAAGGAGCGCCGGGCCGTAGCAGCGGCTCAAGCCTGTGTACACCGCACCCACCGTCGAAGCCGCGCCCTTCGAGCAAGGGAAATGGGGTATGGACTATCCTCCGATCGCCGCGTCGTTGCGTCGCGCCTGAGATCAGGAGATCCCGTTCTTTACGTTCCCGTCGGCGATCCGCCGGATCATCTACACAACAAACGAAAGTATCCAACGCAGCGCAGTTGCGCAAGATCGTCAAGACACTGGGCCACTTCCCCAGCCATAACGCGGCCACCAAGCTGCTATGGCTGGCCCTGCGCAACATCATCAGGAAGTGCGGCAGTTCAACGCACGACTGGAAGGCTGCCATGAACCAGTCTGCGATCCTCTACGAAGAACGCTTCACTCATACGCATCGTTGAGATAATGCCGGCTCACCGGTCAAGCTGACGGTGAGCCTTTAACTGCCCTGCACATAAAACGACTGCCAGCCCCGAAGATCTCCCCTATCCGGTTCTCGGACAGACGATGGTGCGCCCGGAACGTGGATTGCTCACTTGACACCGCCCCGCTATGGGGGTCAAACATCGCCCATCGGAGAACCATAATATGGCGCTGGGACACCACGGCTCATCAAAAGTCATTCAGATTCAACCACTAGTGAACGCCGTGTCCCCTCATCTGAATATGCGAACTGCGCAGAGCAAAGATGCTGACACCCTTCAGGGATTCCCAAAGATTGAGCAGAAGACAGCACTAAACACGTCGAACGGTATGCACGCATGTTCCGACGGGGCGGCAGCATTTGCCACCACCCCGATTAGCATAGCTATCACCACACCGTTACACAGTACCCACTTCATTTTGGACATTATCGCTCCTTTCCGAAAAGTTACCAGGTTTTAAGTCCTGCGACGCACTGCACAGTCGGCAGGCAAGCATGGACCGCACGCTCTGTGCGCGACTTGTGTCCAAGCATCTACCAGGCCATGTGGGCCTCAACCGCTCTCCGCCCCAAAGGGCACAGGCAATAACGCATTAGCGGGAAATTGCATCGCGCACCTGCGTCAGCTATCCAACAATGAACGTTTGATTTCTTTCACTCTGACAACATCGAAGCGCTCAAGGCCCCGCTGCTGGAGCGCGATGCCCGCATCGGGCATCTGCAGTACATGGTCGAACCGCAGAAGGCAGCGACGGCAACGGACAAGGCGGAGATCGAGCATCTCAAGTTGCTGATTGCAAAGCTGCGCCGCATGCAGTTCAGCCGTCGCTCGGAGGAGCCGGACCGCCAGATTGAACAGCTCGAACTGCGCCTGGAAGAACTCAGGGCCGACGAAGGTTGCGCCAACGCTTTGTGACCGAATCGGCCAGCATCCCAACGGCACGCCCCTCTCGCAGTATGGCTGGATTGAAGCCGGCGCCACGGTCAGCGAGACTTACCGGGTCGCATCGAGATTGCCCGCAAGGCCCAGGGTGTGGCGCTCTGTGACGCACCGGGCGGACCAAAGCCTCTGCGCCTGCTATTTCTCCAGAGACCACGCCTTTTGCAGCATATTGCCGACATGCTCGACGGCAGCTATCCGCGGTACGCCCGGACCCGCGCAAGGCTCGCGGAACGGCGCAACCGATATGGCCGGGCACGGTACTGACCCCCGCCTGCTGGCAGTGTCCGCCTCAGTGAGGCGGCAGGGGTGTGGGTGATGCCAAATCCAGTATATAACAGCGAGCATGGAACAAATGGACTCACTCTGGCTCACGAATCCCACCTTGGCCTACCGAGACTGGCAAGCGCGGGAGGCCACCGGCGTGGATCGCCGGCCATTCTCGGCGCGCTCGATTGTCCAGCACCAGGCGATGTTCGAGCACTTTCGCAGGCACCTGTTGGCGCGCGGCGCCAGCATCCTCTCGTTCGGCGCCGATGATATCGACGCGTTCTGGCAAACGACCGATGCGCGGTCCTACGCCCAGGCTACCCGGGTGCGGTACGTCAAGCTGCTGGACCGCCTGTGCCGGCATCTGGTCTTCTCCGGTGTCCGACACGACAACCCGGCGGCCGCGCTGCTTGCTGCCGAGCGATGGCCCGATCGCGAGCCGACGCCGCAGTACCTGGACGCGGCCCAGGATGCGCGCCTGCAGGCCTTCCTGCAGGCGCCTGGCGTGGATCTAGCCAGTCAGCGCGGCCGCGCGATCGTAGCAATCTTCCTGGCCACCGGCATCACAGCGTCAGAAGCCCGTGCCGCACGACTGGTAGATCTGCAACTCGACGCGAGCCCGCCCTATCTGTTCGTGCCGGCGCATGGACCTCGGGAGGCCCGCACCGTGCACCTGCAGGAATTCGCCGTGCCGCTCCTGCGCGTCTGGCTCGCCCGGCGTACGACACAGCCCATCGACAGCGACCTGCTTTTCACACTGACGCCGGAAGGCCGACCCATCACGGATATGAGCTTTGGGCGGATCGTGTCCGCTGCGCTGGAAGCAATCGGATTTGCTGGCGCTGAGCCGAGCCCGCGCACGCTGCGCAATACGTTCTGCCGGCGCCTGCTGCTCGCAGGCCTGCCGCGCGAGATCGTCAGTCGCATGCTGGGGCTGGCCAGCCACCGCACGTGCGACCGCATTGCGGCAACCATAGAATCCGAAGACGGAGACCAACCATGACCATCCCGCTGGAAGCCGCTAAAGCCATCTATAGGCACGCAGTCGACCCCAGAGCCAGCGACGGCGAAGGGGAGGCGTGGTGGGTGCCGTCGCTGACGAGGCAAATCAGGTCGTCAGCGCCAAGGACGCCGCCACGGCAGCGGCCGTTATTGCCTGGTGGCATCACGATTGGAGCCAGGTGGCAGACAGCCCAAGGGCCCCTCGTTAGACAGGGGCACGCCCCAATGGGGGCTGTGCCCCCATGGGTTGGTAGAAAAAACGATTAGAGTTCGACGAGATGCGCCACGAAGCTGCAGTCCTCCTGCGACCCGGCAATGCGCTGCCCTTCCGGGCAAGTCGCAAAGTCCGCGACATGGGCCTCGATTTCGTCGGCGATCTGGCGAAGCCGGTGCGTCGCCACGGCCGGACCATGGGCACCGCGGAATTCCGGCGCCTGAAGCGAAATGCTAACGAGCATTTCCATTCGCACTCCCGGATATGGCCAGTTGCGGGCACTGCTTGCGCAATGCCTTCTGGTTGGTGTCGATATACGTGCGCACGCCGTCCATCATGATGGCCAACTGGTGGTTCAAACAGGCCGCGTCCTTTGACACCTCGACCTCTTTCGCAGACTCGAAGGCCGCCAGTACCTTCTCCCGCGCAACATCAGCGCCCATCCAGGCCATCACGCGGATAAACGTGTGCACCTTCTTGCCGCGCGGTAGCAACTTGGCGGCTTCGGCCGCCGGAATCATGATCTTTTCCATCGTCTGCTGAATTCCAAAAGAAATGCCCTCCGAAGAGGGCGATGCATGGGGCGGTACCGCTCAGAGCCAGGCCGAACGGACGAGATTCATGACGCTGCGTGTCCTGCGAAGCTTGCGCACATGGGAGGCAAGCCACAGCATCGAGATCAGGGTAATCGCAAGACCACATCCAAGCAACTGCGGTCGCAGAAGACCGCTATCCGAAGCGGTGACGACAAAGAAGAGCGCGACGAACAACACGGCAACGATCGCGAGGACCGCACCGCCAGACGCGCGAGACTGAACAACCATGGCAAGACTCCTGTTGAACGGAAGCCTTGCCCATAGGGACAAGGCCCCTATGGGTGAAGAAAAAGCTGTGCCGGCAGAGCCGGCAAGGTCGATGCGTCAAAGACGCGGTAAGCACGGCAATTCTAGCGCCCAAACTCCCGCGCTTCAAAAGAAAAATGCCCGCCCCCTTTTCGGGGAGCGGGCATAGGCAAAGATGGAACGTGGGCGCGACTACTGGGCAGCCAGCGCAACGACATCGATGACACCATCTGCGTCGTCGACGAGGTCTGGCGTCTGGGAAATGAAGAACTCGCGCTCGTAACCCCCGACCCGCAGCACTTCGCGCTTCATCTTCATGAAGGCGCGCTTACGCTCCGGATCCAGCGGCCCGTCTGCCTCGTCGGTGAAAAGCGTCTGGAAGGCATGCTGCGCGTGCTGCGCCCGGTAAAGCGCAATACCCCGGGTCAGGCATTCGTTGATCCACACCTTCTGCCCTCCACTGATCACGCCAAACTCCTTCGAGCTGTCGTTCTCAGCGTCGAGCACGGCGATGGAGAACCCCTCCCTGGCTTCGCCGCTGGCAAGCAGCGTCTGCGTCTGGATCGCGATGGTGAATCGCGGTCCGTAGCAGGCGAGCAGCAGATCGTTGACGATGCGGGTAATGGCTGGTCCGGCGTCATCGATCGACAGCGCGATCACGCCGTCGTTGCCAAGGCCCTTGCCGAGGAGCTTCCACAGCGCAATCTCGTCGGACAGGCGTTGAACCTGCGCTTCAAGATTGGGCAGACCAGCGAGCTCGCGCTCGATGCGGTCGCGATCGGTGGCCAGGGCACTCTGACGACGGATCAGTGTTTCGATCCTGCCGTCGGCTGCACTCACCGCCTCGCGAACACCCACGATGCGCCGATCCAAGTCAGCGATCAAGGCCGTCACGTCCGTGATAGCCAACGCATCCACCTCCCGCTGCACTGCGGCGAGTTGGGATTCAACATCCTGGATATCCCGGGCATGCCGGCTGCTCCGTTCAGTCTCCTCCCTCGTCACCGCGGCCAGATCGCAGCGGGCCTTCTCAAGAGCGGCCGTAGCACTGTCAAGCAAAGGGCGCTGAGCCGCCAGAGCGGTCAGGCGCTGCAGTTCCTGGTTGTCCCGCGTGATATCGCGCTGCAGCACCGCCACCGCTTCCCGTGCCGCCGGCAACCGCTGCAAGCTGACCTCCATCGGCTTCAGGGCTTCCTGCTTCTCCCTGTAGCTGGTGCGCAGCTTTGTCACGACGACGGCCTGTTCCTCGTACTGTCCCTTGGCCTCGCGGGCCTGGGCCAGCAACGGGCATTGGCTGTGCATCGCATGGCCGGTGCAAGGAACCGTATCCATAACATCGGTCTGGGCCTTGAGCGTTCGCGCCAGCTTCGCTGCCACCGAGCCTCGCTGTTCCATCTCGCGAAGCTCTGCTGCCAGTGTCGCATGCCGCGTCGCCACGGCTTCGACCTCGGCAAGCTCCCGCTGCCTGTCGGCAAGCTGTGCGTAGCGCTGGCCAAGGTCCAGCTGGACCGTATCACGTCGTGCAGCCGCTGCGGTGATCGCCTCGGATTGGGAAAGGGTTGCCTCACTGGCGGTGGCGGCCTGCTCAAGTTCCCGCCGGCGCGCGGCAGCCTTGGCCGCCGCCGCACGATCATCCGCAGCCAGCTGCTGGCTACGTGCCCCGAGTTCCCGCTTGCGCTGATGCAACTCGCGCAACCGGGCCTCGGTACCGGCTGAGGCTGCCTGCTTGGCCGCCAGCGTGGCACGCTCCTGCTCCAGCTTACTGCCGCAGCTCAACTGCTCCGCGCGCAGCGCCCGGGCCGATTCGAGAGCCTGGTCAAGCTCGCGAACCTCAGCAGTCATCGACACTGCGGTGTCGCGCTTGCCGGACAGCACAAGCACGTCCCGCTGCAGGGTATCGAGCGACCGGCTCAACGCCTTCGCCACATCGCCCGCCTTCGCCGACAACTCGCGCAGGTGATCGATGCCGAGCAACTCCGCTAGCAACCGCTTGATCTCGGTCGGCTGGTAGCTCGCCAAAGGACGTCGGTTCTGTGGAGAAAAGACGCTGGTGAAGAAGGCTTCGGCGGAGCCGAGCACCGAGTCAAGGCACCGGCCGTAGGTGTCGGCCTTGCCGTCGGATACGGTTCCGTCTGGCAGCTGCACGGGATTCCAGGCGCCGACGGCATCCTTCTCGAACAAGTAGTACTCCGCCTTACGGCTCTTGCCCGGGTTGCGGAATGCAAACGCCGACCGATAGACCTTGCCACCATGCTCCCACTCTAGATCCTTCTCAGCGCGGGGGGCGCAAAGGTGGTCCCAGTACGAGAATGCATCGGCCGACATCTTGCTGGCATGGCTTGGCATGATGGGATAGGGATGCAGGTTGTCCATGATCGTCGTCTTGCCGGCGCCGTTCGGGCCAACAATCGCGATCAGGCCGCCAGGCAGATCCGTCAGATCCACCGTCACGCTATCGCGATGCATGCCATCGCGGATGCCGTGAAAGCCCGCAAGGGTCAGTTTGAGTGGGCGCATTCGGCCACCTCCGCACCAGTAAAGGAATGCAGGTAGTCGGCCGGCACTTCCATCGCTTCGCCCTCGAACACGGGCAGCTCAGGAACTTCCGGCATGTCCTGCTCCGGCTGGCCAGCAATGGCGCGTTCGACAGAACGCACCGCGGCAGAGAACTGGCTTGCGGCCATCTCGAGCAGCGCCTTCCAGTCATCCAGGCCGGTAATGGCCTTCAGCTCCAGGGCGCTCCACTGCCCGGCAAAGCCGTTCGAGAACGACCAGATCAGGTCCTGCATCTCCTTGGACGGTGCAACGGAAAACCAGGTGTTTCCACCATCGGTGGCAATCGCCATCACGAGCATGTGTCCGCGCTTGGCGATCACCGCTCCGCGATCGCGGCCAAAGGGCTCGTACAGCATGCACTGCGTGAAGCCGTGCTGGTCACACAGGCGTTTCGCCAGTTCGGTGCGTGCCAGGGCAGCCTCGGCGACATGGACCCACGAAGGGCCAGCGTGGTAAAGAATCATCTTGCACTCCAGTGTGGGCGGAGCGCGCCCCTGACGGGTAGCACCCGCCAGGGTAAGAAGGAATTGGATACTGCTGGGTCGATGCGTCAATGACGCGGGTGAAACCGGGTTTCGACAGCCCATGCGGCTGTCGGAACATGGCTTGCGCATGCTCTAAGGGTTAGGCGGGTTGCCCCGCGAACAGGTCATCGGTAAGCCAATCCGTGCTGGGCGGCTCGGGCGACGGCGCCTGGGCGACCGGCGTCAGGCTGTCAGGCTCGCCGCGGTCGACAACGACAGGGGTCTCGAGGACGCCTTGCGTTGCCTCGGCCGGGACAGCCCGCAGCTGCGCCAGCACGCCGTCTGCGATCGCTTGCGCATCGAGCGTCTCCAGCATAGCCAGGCGGTCTGCCAACGGGCCCGTATCAATGCCGGTGAGCTCACCCCACCGGGCCAGCTTACCGGGCAGGCTCGCGGCGCGGCTGATGCCTTCGGCACGGCTGCGCACTGCCGGCAGTACCCGCGCCTCGACCTTGAGCTGAGCGCTTCGGGCAAAGAGTGCCTGGATAGCATCGCGGTCGACCAGCTGGCGATGCTCTTCGTTGACGGTCCAACGAACCCGCACGAACTTGTCAGCAGCTTGCGCAGCAACTTCGGCAAGCTTGGCCATGTCCGGCGGGCCGTCGAAGTCCACGCACAGCGTCTCGCGTGCCGGCGTGGCCACCAACGACGCGCTGGCGCGGCCCGGAGAGACCTGCCATTGCAGATAGCCCTTCTCACCGATCTCGCCATAGTGGAATCGCCCGATGGAGCCAGGATACGCCACTACCCTGCCCTCCCGCGCCCATTGCTGGGCACGGTGGATATGGCCGAGCATAAAAGCATCACATTCGGCGTCGAACAGCGCGCCGATGGTGAACTCGTGGTCAAAGCCGGCCATCGGCACGCCGTGCTCCGTCTGGCAGCCATTGACCGTGCCGTGCGACACACCGACCGTCGGCACGCCATGGGAGCGCCACTGTCGATTGACGGCGCCCGCGGCGGCCAGGTAGTCAGCCAGATAGTCACCAACCGCCGTCGCCGCACCGGCAACGCCCACCGCTGCAGCCAGGACCGCCTTGTTGACGGTCGGCACGCAGGTGAACACCACGGCCGGCTTGCCATACTGCACCATGACCGCTTCAATCTCAGCGCCGTTAAAGACCGGGCCTTCCGACGGTACGAATTGGCCTGCGCAGAGCGCGACTTGATGAATGCGATCGGCAACATAGACCGGATGCTGCGCCCCAATCAGGCGGAACAGATCCAGCGTGCCTTGCGGTTCATGGCTGAATGTGCCCTGGAGCATCAAGACCGGCATATGGGCCGAGAGATGATGGATCCGCCGCGCGAGAGCCGAGAGGGCCGGCGTATGCGCGTCCAGGCGGTGATCGGTAGAGTCTCCCGACACCACCCCCACCTGACAGCGCGATGCAATCGCATCGTCGACCGCAAAGCCGAAGCAGCGGTCCGCCTCGGCCAGGTGGCTGGGCGAGTAATGCAGATCTGAGAAGTGTCCCAGACGCAGGCAATCGCCTTCGTTGAGCATGCTACCTCCTGAGAGAATTGGCTGTGCCGGCAAGGCCTCAGCGCGTGGAAAAGAAAAAGGACGCCACAAGGGCGTCCGTAAGGTGAGCCAGTCGGGGGGCTGGCTCAGGGGGCAATCTCAGCCGCAATGGCTTTAACCTGCTCTCGATATGCAACCGGGTTGTTCTCCAGCGCAACGCGCATGTCGTGAATAACCTGCCGGACTGCGGCGGGCCGCTTGGTCCAGCCAACGCCAAAGCTCGCCTGCAGAAATTCGCGCAGGTCCTTGCGATCGGGTTCCTTATCGAAGCCCAACCGCGTGGCCAACTCGTTGAACGCTGCGGCCAGGTCCTCGGCATCCGATGTCTCGGCACCTTGCACCGGCTGCACGCCCGACAGCGATTTTTCGGCATCCAAAGGAGGGAAACCGGGCGACTGATCCAGCAGCGTCTGCGGCGTGTTCTCGAGCGCCGTGACCGCCTGCTGCGCGGCTTCGACGTGCGAGAGCCGCGGGCGATCCGAGCCGTCAAGGAGACCGGCCAGGTCCAGATCGGCATCGAGCGTGATGAGCCATTGCATCTGGCGCACCGGCTTGCCGAGCTCAGGATCGATCCGGCTGATCTCGACCTCCTGCTTGCTTACGAAGAACTCGACGCCGACCAGACGTCCGCGCGCCAGCGCAACCGTCTGCATGGCAGCGTGGGCCTTCTGGAGCACGTAAATTGAGGTGGTCGGCATCTGGATCAAACCAAGACCCCGGGTCGCCGGCACCGCAAAGTAGAACGCCGCGGACAGGTTGCAAACGCCCTGCTGATACTGTGGGCAGCTGTGCGGGTCGCAGCGCCCGTCGGGGATGGCATCGTCCTGCCGGAGAATGATCGGGCGGCCGCCCCACACGCGTTTCGCGCGGCTTGCGCGCGCCTCGCGCTGCACCGGCGCATACGTCTTGCAGTAGCGCAAACCGTCCGGGCCGTACTCCGAAAAGAACTGCTTGCCGCTGGCGGTGTAAGTCACCAGCTCGTTGGGCATGTTGCGCAGCCAGTCGTCGAAGGCGAACACCACCGGGAAGCGCCACAGCTTGCGGCCATTGCCGTCGCCGCGGTCTTCGCCGTAGCGCTGCAGGATGTCGTCGGCCACTGCCGGGTTGGTGAAGTCCGACCCACGGCAGGTAAACCACGGTACGTTCTTCGGCACAAGCGCATTGCGCAACTGGGTTCTGCGCTCGATCTCCAGCCCGATGGCTTCATAGGAGTGGCCCTGCGCCACCATGGCGTCATGGATGCGCACGGCTTCGGGATTCTCCCGGGCCTTGCGGGTCAGGACCTTGATGCCCGGCCGGATCTTGCCGATGATCGGCGGGCGCATCGGCCGCTCTTCTAGCAGGCTTCTGGGTCCGTCGAAGCCACCGTAGGTGATGGGTGCATGCATACGTTCAATCTCCTTTCAGAGAGAAAGCGAACGACGCTCGCCCGGATGGACGCAGCATGCTCCCGAAGGCGCAAGGCTGTGTCTGCCCCGCGCTGGGTCGTTACGGTGTTGAGGAAGGCCGCTCGCGCGGCTTCCGGAAGACTGGCGACATGTGCCGCCTCACAGAGGTTGCGCCAGGCCGCCGGCATGTCCTTGTACATCGGACGGCGGCGCTCCAGCGTCGCCGCGATCACGGCGCAAATCTCGGAATCCTGATGCATGGCAGACTCTCCCGAAACGGTCTCTCACAAACGACAAAAGCCCGCGTCCCGGGTACGCCGGAAAGCGAGCTTTGCTAGAGAGACCTGGATGCCACGCCCCTTCCGGGGGCGTGGCACTCAGGGAGCAACGCACAAAGGCGCGCCGCTCATGCGGAGGACGTAAAGTCGTCCTCGTGCAGCATGGTCACGCTGCACAACAACCCATTTCGCGAACCCACAGGTTCGGCCGCAGGTTCACGGATCGGCTCGACGTCAGCCGTTCTGCCTAGGAGGGGCCTGGAGAGAGACGCCACATGGTCCCAGGCTCGAACGGTGTCCAGCGTGCGCTCATGAAGAGGCACAGCCAAAGGCGCGTATTACGAGCTGATGAGGGAAGTGCTCGGCGAAAACACTTATCACAAGGAATATCCACACCGGTAGCCAACCGGTCGGCGCGTGCGCAAATTGCACGACTTGAAGCAGAAGATGGACTCTCAGGGAGTCAGGGTCGATGCGTCAGTGACGCGAGGTGTGAGTGAATTGTGGCACATCACAGGCCGCGGTAAAGGTAGAAAGCTCGCGAATTTGGTGTCTCTTTCTCCGAGCGTGCCAAGCGCAATGTATCTCAAAATTCCAGCTGAGAGAGATTCCACAGCATGGACCATGGCCGAACTTTTCCGTCCTCTTCCCGATGGCGACTCGCGACCCATACCGCCAGTTCCATCATTAGATCCGCCTCCAGACAGCGCGGCTTCGAACACAGGCCCAAAGCCAATTCGGCGCATGCTAAGCGAGGGACGCGTTGCAAAGATTGTTCCGCAAACGGACAGCGGCACGGAGGTGTCGTATTGCACCGACTTCGTGCGTAACTTCCTCCGCAGCGACTACAACTTTTGCACCGCCAAGTTCTCGGTGGCCAGCAAAGGAAAGATCCTCGCGCTCGACGACGCCTTTCGGCAGGCGCAGGAATGGATGGATGCGAGGCTGCAGTGGATCGAATCCAAGCCCCGGCGCCATCTCAGCTTGAAATTCCACCATCGGCAGATCGTTGTAACGCACTCCCTGGCAGGCCGGCTCATTCGCCTGCTGAACCAGCACGACAGGCTCCTCCATCGCACGCTCGGCGCATACATCGCGCAATCCATCTCCGATGCGGAAAAAGATGCTGCAGTCGTCGGCGCGGCCAAGCACATTCGTGCGATTCATCACCTCTGCATTCCTGACAACGATCAGTTCGGACCAGACGGCCGACTGATCGAGAAAGCCTGAAACCCGCTCCAGAGACCGATATGGACATCAAGGAAATCGAGCGTCTGCACGCACAGTACGCAGCCCCTCCCGTCACCATTGAGATGGAAGCCTCTGGGACAACCAGGCTTGACGCACTGTCTGCAGCGCAACCGAGCCAGCCGCCGTCCCAAGGCGGTCACTCAATCGTGGCGCGCATCAGGCCCATCCACTGGCAATGTCTGGGGATTCTGGCCATTGCCGTGCTGGCATTCGGCGGAGGTCGCTGGCTCGCGTCCAATGAAGCGCACAAGGCTCCGGCGAAGACTGCCGCTGCACAACCAGAAGCCACCGGCTCGCCGCCCATGGACGGCGGCCACGAATGGCCCGCGTCACAGCCGTCCGTGTCGCAGCCACTGGTTGCGCTCGGGCCTGCAACGATTGCACCGCCCGCAGCGCCCGAGACCCACTCCGGCGCATCCGCGAGCACGCCAGCTCCGGCGCAGAGCCATGCCAAACCTCAATCGCCCAAGGTCCAGGCGCCGAAGCAGCCTGCCTCCGTCCCGACGCCCGCACGTCAGCCGGTAGCCAGCCCCGCCCCCAGTAACCCGGCGCCGCCCGTGGCCGGCCGTGGCAACGAAATCAAACTGTTCTGATCCCGTCATGAATGCCCAGCGAAACTTCAGTTTGATCCAGGCTGGTCTCAGCATCCACGGACACGTCAGCTCCGATCACGGCGTCAGTTGTTTCGGTCTGGTCGATGGCGATCTCCGTTCGTCCCGAGGCCTCGTCCATATCGGCGCAGAAGGGTTGGTCCGCGGAACCGTCGAAGGCGACCATGTGCTCATCGACGGCACCGTAGAGGGCGACGTTGCTGCCCGGGTGTCGCTCCATATCAATGGCCGCGTGAAGGGCCGGATCGCCTATGCCGGCACGATCCGGCTTGGAAGCTCCGCGGCTCTGGAAGGCACAATCGTGCGAATTCCCGCCCTCACCTTCGGCGACAGCACCGGACCGACGATCGAAGAGGCCGTCTCGCCGGCAACCGAAGGTGACACCACGGCGAAAGCGTGAGCATGCTCAAGGCATTTTTCCGGAAAGCTAGCATATAGACATCGTCTTTCTGCCAAAGCAGAAGAAAAAAAGGGCCCGGCGCTGGATAGCGTCGGGCCCTTTCTTATGCCTGGTCTGGCGATTCTCGCATGCTCACCATCTCTTCTATGGTGAAAAGGTTTCTTACGGTAATCCACGCTCCACGGTAGCCACGCTCATCAATGAAAGCGACGAGCGGCACGCGGCCATCGATGATGCACCGAAACTGCCTCGCTCCGCGCACGGCATCTTCGATCGAATATCTTCGACCGTGTCGCAGTTCAAGCTCGACATTGCCCTGCGACAACCGGATGCCCGGCGCAATGGCTGGTTCGGGCGATGCGACAATCGCAAGCCAGTCATCAAAGGACTGCTGCGTGTTCTCATTGCGGACATCAGCAAACCACTGGTCCACACGCTTCGCGATTCCCTGCCGCGGCAGGTGGTCGACGTCCATCACAAGAAGTTGGGGTTCCAAAGCTCGCTCCTCTGGAGCCCCATGCCGGCAGCACCTGCTCTGCCTCTGGCAACGGCCTGGCCAATGGCCATCCATTTCTGCCAAGTGAGTGATCCGGCGCATTGTTGCGGATCGAGCAAAGTTTTCTGACATGGGGATCCAAAAAGAAAAAGCCCCGGGCACGCCGGGGCTTGAGCCTGCTACGAGCACTTCAGCACCTACCATCGGCACTTATATGGTTCGCTTGAGGCTAGATTTAGAAATGGACAGCGATTGACGGTCACAAGGCTGTCGGGAAAATGACGGAGGACGAAGTGAGCTGCCGATCTAAGTAATCACCTCGACACACTCGCCGAACCGCGGTGGAGCAATGCGATCCAAGGGCGTGACCGATGCCCAAAGGACGGGATATGCCGGGGCCGCGAGCGGGAATTCGCCGTCAAGGTCCGTCAGGTAGACAAGGAATGCCGGTGCAATGCCTTCCTGCTCGAGCCATGCGAATGGCGGCCGGAAACTGGTGCCCCCGCCGCCCTTCAGCGGAGCAAGGTCGACCACATCGTCTCGATCAAACACCTGGACCTGGGTGACCCGGGTATCGCAGTCGATCACGATGAGCCGGGCCGGCTGCAGTTGCTGGTGCACCGCAGTAATTTCCGTCGCGAACTGCCGCTGCGTTTCGTCGAAGACGGAGCCGCTGGAGTCGCGCACGAACACCGCGTCTCCCACCACCTCGGAATGCAAGGAGGGCAGGTAGAGGCCCAGGTGCGCATAGCGGCGATTGGGCACCTTCCAGGTGTAGTCAGCATGGGCAGCCTCGGCGGCGAAACGGTGCAGCACAGCCCGCCAGTCCACCGACGGCCGCAGCGCGGCTTCCACCAGGTGCAGGAGATCGCCAGGCAAGGCGCCGCGCATCTTGGCCGCTTTCGCGGCCTGACTCACGGCGACCCGCCATTCGCTTTCGACGGCCGGCTTGTCGATGCCCGTGTACTGGCGGACCTCGCCGCATCCGTTCGGCTCTGGCGGCGACGGCTCGCCGTCGGACGGCTGCGGCGCCGCGCCTGCTGCACCGCCGGCGGATGGCTCCGGCTGCTGCGAGGATTCCTCCTGTCGCAGCATCGCGTAGATTTCCTCCGCCGACTTGCCAAGGTAGCGGCCATCGAGCAGGACCCCTTGTGGCAGTTTGAACTGCGCATTGAGGACCAGCGGATTGACCGCATAGTCGCAGGCCTGGTTCCACCGATGCTGCTCACGTGCACCCATGCGCCAGCAGTGCCCGTTGGCCACATGCAGTACCTCATGGGCCAGGACGCCGCGAAGCTCCAGGTCATCCAGCTTGTCGAGATATGCAGGGTTGTAGCCCAGGCTCACGCCGTCGACCCACATCGACTCGCAGGTCGGGTCTTCGACGATCGCCAAACGCAGGGCAAGCGCGCCGAAGAACGGCTGCGACAGCACCAGCGCCGCACGCTGCTTCACGATTCGATCATGCATGGCAACCTCAAGCGGCTAGCAGATGCAGCATCGGCATGTCGCCACCCTCGCGCGTCAGCGTGGGCGGCGGCCCGCCCATGAAAGCAGCCATCTGCGCCTCGATCTCCATCGCGCGCTCGGCCACGTTCAGGCGCAGCAGCGGGTCATCCTTGAGCTGCGCCCCGGTATAGCAGGCCAGCTGTTCCTGGGTCTTGGCGAGGATCTCCGTCAGGACCGGATCGTCGGAGAAGTTCAGTCGCGGCAATAGCGCACTGAGCTCGCGCACCTTGTCGGCAACGTCAAGCCGCACGTTGCCTTCCCCATACAGGCGGTTGGCAAAGTGCTGCACCGCTTCGTAAAGACGGCTGACCAGGTCGTTGTTCGCGGTTTTCACCGCACCCAAGACTTTGGCATCCATCTCTTCGCGAATGCCGTGCAGGACGTCCGGGGGCAAATCTATGCCGAACTGACTGGCATCGGGGAACGGCAGCACGGAGAAGCGCACGCCGAACTTGCGGCGCAGCTCGGCCTCGGTCGGATAATCCGCCTCGTCAAAGAGCCCATTGAGCGCAACACGGGCTTCGTCCTTGAGCCGCGGATAGTCGGCAAGAAACTGAGCCGTCGCCGCGTCGAACTGATCGCCCAGGGCCCGCAGCTTCTCGGCGACGTCCATGTAGACGGCCGTGGGAAGCAGGCGCACGCCGAGCTGATCATAATCCAGCGAATGGCTATCGAAGAGCGCGCGGGCGCGGTTGCCGATGGCGCATACTTCCTTGTACGACGTCGCGCCATCGGTCAGCAGCCGCTTGTTGAAGCGGCCAATGTCCTTGGCTTCGTGCTTGGCCTCGACCTCTTGCGTTGCACGGGTGTCGAACCGGCGCGCGCGCCAGACCGAGATATTGAGCGTCGCGAGCATGACGCGGGACGTCAGGTTGGTAATGTTCATGATGGATTCCTCAGAGGGAGTCACCGCGCGAAGGCGGCAGGAAATGAAAACGGCCGGCCCGGGGGAACCCGGGGCCGGCCAGCAGATGTGTTGAAGCAGGAAAGCGACCTACTGGCCGCGGATGTGGGCGCCAATGGGGCCGCCCTGCGCCACGATGAACGCTGGGGTACTGGCGATCGATGCATCGCGCTCCACGGCGTCACGGACCAGCAGCACGGCAAATTCACCGAGCCCGGCTTCGTGCAGCCGATTCGCGTAAACCATCACGCGATCGAAATTGTTGGCATTGGCCAGGCGCGCCAGCGCCGTGACAATGCCATATTGCACAGCCACGTCCGTCGGAATCGGCGCCGTTGACGGCGCAGCGAGGACGCCGTCTGGCGAAGGCATCTGGCGAAAGAGACGCTTGAACGCCACAAACTCTGTCGCAGCGCCCTGCCCCACCGCGCCGGCGAAGGTGACGTGCTCCAGTTCGGCGGGCACCACCTGCGACAGCTTGCCCACCATTCCCCAGGACCGCGGGCTCGGCAGGTTCTCAATCTCGCGGGTGCGATTCGCCGACAGCAGCAAGTCCGGCCGGAAGCGCAGGAATGCAATCAGCTCCGGCGGCTGGCCCGTCGCAACGGCCCAGCGCGTCCAGTCCTCGATCGACGTGGTCAGCTCCACGATGGTCGCGAAGCGGGACTTCAGCGGATCGAGAATGTTGGAGACGCCCGCGTTGTCGATGCGGCGATTGGTCGCGGCAACGAAGGTGACATGTGGCGGCAGCACGTGCTCACCGATTTTCCGGGCGAGCAGCAGCTGCATCTTGGCGGCCTGGACCGCGGGTGTGGCCTGGCCCAGGTCGTCGATGAACCAGACCAATGGGCGGCGAGCGCTGAGCGCGCGTTCGAGATCGCCGAAAGGCAGAAAGCGTGCATGCGCACCGTCGGCCGACGGAAAGGGCAAGCCTTTCGAATCGGTCGGGTCTTCGACCACCGGGTGCGAAATCAGCAGGTCGGATCCGGCGTCCGAAGCAGCCCGGGCGACGATGTCGCTCTTGCCGATGCCGGGCGCTCCCGCCACAAGGACCGGCAGCATGGCCGGGATGCAGGCGGCGAGCAGTTTTTGCAGTTGGGAGGGGTTTAGTTCCATGGGATTCCTCAGGGGAAGTCCCACAGGCCGTCCCCACAGGGAGCGGTCCCTGTGGGAAGGTTCAAGAGATGGCCTGCTTGCCGGCGTTGGGGTCGATGCGTCAACGACGCTGGTAAAACTGTGTTTGGACTGATCCGTACCAGTGCAAACACCGCTTTGATGACGAAAGGCTAACGCTTCCGGCCTCTGCCGGTAACGACGAAAGCTCAGGCAAACAGTACGTGATTCAAGGAAGCTTCCCCGGCCCGGAAGGGCCAGGGAAGTGCATCAAGCCGCGATGGCAGCGGGAACGGCTGCTTGCGCGAGCCGGGCCCGTGCATAGGAAAGGGTCCCATCCTTGGCGCGCAGCGGTCGCGACATGCCGCGTCGCGGATTGCAGATGCGATAGGCGCGCGCGCGGCCGCGTGGCATGTCGATGATTTCCGAGAAGCCCTCGGCAATACAGAAATCGACGTACTCGCGACCGTTCAGCACCTTGCCGCCTTCCAGGCGCCAATTGGAAGCCTCCGCGCGCTTGCGGGCGTCCTCGAACTCGCGCGCGGCCGCACGGTCGGCTTTCGCTGCTGCCGCCTCGGTCTCCCAACGCTCCTGCTCCGCTGGCGAGAACCCACACAGCTCAAAAATCCGCCGGCGGCGCAGCGCCGCGGTGCACTGCAGGAGATCGACACCGGTCACTTCACGCAAGGCGCGCTTGCTATCGGTGTTCCAGTCCTTGGGGCTATCGAAGACCTCCAGCACCGCGGCAACGTCACGCTGCAGGACCGCCAGCGCAACCATGTTGGCCCAGTCGTAGCCAGCGCAGGTGCGATCGGCAACGGCGCGCCGCGCGAGATCATCGAAGTGCCGCTGGCTGATTTCCAGGGCTTCGCGCTGGGCCTTGGCGCGCTCCATCGTGGCGTCGAATCGCCGCTGTGTGGTGAGCGCGTGGATGCGTTGCGCCAGCGGCGACACCGGTGTCGCGGCCGGCCCTTTCGGCCCTTTCGCAGCGTCAAGAGCCACAGCCGTACGCGGCTGCAGCATGCCAGCTGAGAACAAGGCGTCGTCGACCTGCACGACCCCACAGCCCACTGGCAGCCTTCGCACGATGGCGAGCAGCTTCCCCGCGTTGTCCGCTGTGATCTTCAGCCCATCGTGCCGCATGACGTGGCAGAGGCCCTGCAACTGCGCAGGCGATAGCGCGCCACGCAGTGCCGGCACCTCGATCAGCGGCCGCAACCAGGTCAGGTCGTGCTTGCCGATCTCAGGATCGTCGCGGTAGGCGCTCAGTACGCATTCGCGCACCTTCTCGCCGCGCAGCAAGACATAGGCAACATGCAGCTCGTGGCGCGCGTTTGGGCTCGCGCCTGGTGCGTATGCGGGGCCCTGCCGACCGTAGCCGAAGCGGCGACGGAACTCATTGTCGACGAAGGCCGCGATGTCAAAAGGCCCCTCGGCTTCAAACAAATCCCGGGTGTGAAGCAGCGGCCCGGTTTCGGCGGCAGCCAGATCGATCGCCTCTTCAGGGAAGAACGCCAGGCGGCCCGCGGCAACGACCGCGCCCCAAGAGGCGCGGCTCATCTCATGCGGGCGCAGGACCTTGCCGTCCACCCGGACAATGTACCGCTCAACCTCATCGAGGATCTGGACCAGGATTGAACGAGCCGTACCGCGCGGGCACACTGCCATCCGGCCCGACTTCAGTTGATGCACGGCGATATCACCGCGCTCGACATGGCGCACGGTGACGTCTGCCGGCCGCGGTGCGGCCATGCCTCGTCGGTCCTGGTTGAGGTATTCCAGCACGCCGGCGAGCGTCGTGCGCATTTCGGATCGGGCCGATCCTATGGAAATTACGTACATGATGTGCTCCGGAGACGGAACACGCCCTCTCGGGGCGTGCCCCGAGAGGGTTGGAAAATGCCGTGGTGCTACACCAGGGCGGCAATGCGATGCGCAGGCGTGCGACAGGCGACCACCCGAGCCGCGGCGAACTGCGACAGCAGTTCGGGACAATCGATGCGCCAGATTGCGCCGCCTTGAATGGGCCCAGGCGACACGCGGCCCGCGTCCGTGAACTTGCCGCTGGCCAGCAGCGCCGCTTTGAGATCCGCCGGAAGGTTCCAGTCGGCGGCCACGCAGAATTCACCGTCGAGCAATGGCGTGCCCGGCAAGTTGACGCTGAGCGAGGCATACGGCATGCCGTCGTCTGCGCAGATCAGCTGGATGGCCGGGCGCAGGTTGGCGTCGTAGAGACCGACGCGCAGCTGCACGCCGGCGGGATAGCTGGCCACGCCAGCGCCAAAAACAATTGCGTCCATCGAGGGGTTTCCCGAGATTAGGGAGCCGCCCCGACGGGACGACGCCCGTGTGGGGTGAGAAAGAAAAAGCGCTTCCAGAGGGAAGCGCTTGGGGACTTGCTGATCGCCGACGCATGCGCGCCAGCGTCACGGCGAGTTGGCCTAGTCGTTGCGGTCAAGATGCTCGCGCATGCGCTCGCGATCCGCGTTGCGCAATACCCAGAGCCCAAAGCCGGCGATGCACAGAGTGAGGCCGAGAACAAATGGACCAAACATCACTTATCTCCTTTTGCGAGAACAGCGCCTATGGCAAATAGTACCGCAGCGCCGGCCAGCAAGCATGCTGCGTTGATAGCGGTCGCTACCGTCCAGGCTTGAATTCCGGCCGCATAACCCACGAAGCCGACAGCGCAGGCTGCCGAAAGCGTGTGGTAGTAGCGGCCATAGGCCTGCATCTGGTCTTTGCTCGGTTTGCGAAACGCGTCAATCAGCCGGGTCAGCCAGGCGTCGCTCGTGGCGTGCCTGACATCCAGCTTATAGCGCGCATCTTCGAGTAGAAGCAGCGGGATTGCATATCCCCCCTGATGAGCGACGATGGCATAGCCTTCACCCGCTTCCAGCGCTGCGCGCACGCGCAGCAGCATGCGCTTGGGTAATTCAACAACATCGTTGGCGTGCAACGATGCAAAGCCCGTCGTTTCCTCGCCTGACGTTGCTGTGAACGTGACTTTGATGAGCCTCATGCCGTGGCCCTCAACCGCGCCGCCCGGCCACCACGCGAAGCGTGGAAACCAGTTCGGCATAGCCACGTTGCGTAGCCAGCGACTCCACGCTGACTGTATTGTCGCGGCCACCGGCCATGTCATTGCGACCGCGGCACGTCCGATAGGACATGCGAATGCCCTCGGCGCCAGGCGGATGCTGAATTTCTACCAGCAACGAGTCGGTCTGCAACGCAAACACGTTGACGTCGCGCCGGCGCTGGCGATGCTCGCGGATCGTGTAATCGCGCGGGCGCAAAGCCATGTCGCCAGCAAATCGACGCAGCACGCGGCATGCGTCACGGCGCAGGTCCTGGCATGCCGCCGGATTGTCTGGAAAAGGTGCGAAGAAGGACTTGGGAAGTTTCATGGATATCCTCTGAATAGCTGGGGACATCCCTTCCCTGCCGGGACGAGTGTCCCGCAAGGGTTGGCCCGGCGATGCCGGACATTGGGTCGATGCGTCTATGACGCGGGTAAAAGCGGCTTGCCGAACCCCGAAGGGTTGGGCAAGCCCTCTCGGGCTTGCGAATGGGATGAGCTGGACTCAGGCGACATCGAACATCTTGCTGATCGCACGAACGCTGTCCCAAGCTTGACGCTCGGTCAACGACTTGCCGACCAACAGCTTCTGCGCGGTGGTGGACACGCCCGCTGCATCACCCTGAAGGCCGATGCGATCGACGTGGATGGCCCAGCCTTCGGACCAGCCGCGATGCACGGAGATGGCGATGCGTTCACGAGCGCCAAACTGGGGCCACTGGCGTGACGACTTCGGGCCGTACAGCGCCTCGTTGTCGTCATCCATAAAGTTGCTCGCGTTGAGCCATTCCGGATCGAGTCCGGCGCTGCGCAACTGACGACGGATGTCGTCGGCGACTTCAAAAATGTATCTCCCCTTCGTTTCGATGGGGGCGATGGAGATGGGGGTTGCTTCTGCGACGTCGAACATGTGAATTGCTCCTGTTCGCGACAGAGCCCCCACGCGGGAGGCCCGCGCGGGGGAAAGAGAAGGGATGGGGCTCCGACTGGAGCCAGGTCAGCGAGTGAGGCGGGAACCGCCAGCACCCGAGACGAGGTACAGCCGCTCGCCAGTGACGAACTGCTGATCCGCGTCTTGCGTGACAACAATCTGGCGGCCGCTGTCCGTACGGACAATGACCTCCACGCCGCTGCGACGGCTCAGGTGATTGGCGGCCGTCTGAGCGATGACCGCAGAAACGGTGCCCGAGAGCGCGCCGGCTAGGTAACGGCCATTGCCGTTGCCGATGACGCGCGCACCCAGTACCGCGCCAACAACAGCACCCAGAACACCCGGCACGCCGGTGTTCGCAGACATCAAGCCGTCGGTATCAGCAATCGTTACTGGGCGGACCCGGACGACTGTGACAGCTTCAGCGGTACCTGGCCTCAGCGCTTCGGAACCCCGATAGGTATTCGGCGAAGTCGGCTGGGCGGCGCAGCCAGCAAAGACGGCGCAGCAAAGGAAAAGCAGGAAGAAACGCTTGATCATGTTGGCCTCAATGAAGAACGGGCCAACATGCCCACGGGCATGAGGCCCGTAGGGGGAAGGGAGATGTCCGGCTATACAACCGGAAGGGTCGATGCGTCTGAGACGCGGTAGGTGCAGCAATGTTAGCAGGGTCAGCCGCGATTGTGGAGAGGGCTGATGGGGTAGCCACCTGCTACCACCGTGGCGCGGGCCGGTGCATCCACGAGTTGCCAGCACCAGCTTTCGCCAAGCGAATAGAGCTGCAAATGTTCGCCGTCCACGATTTGCGGTCCCGCATGGAACCATTCTGCCTCGCCGTTCTCGTCGAACAGGAAGGCATGGCGCGCCTCAACGTACACGAGGCCTGGCATCACTCCACAGAGACTGATCACGTCCTGGCGGGTAAACAGCGGGACGGCAAAGCCGTTCCACATTGAGCCGTTCCAGTACGCCCACACGAAGGCATTGTCTGGCAGCCAGCTGCCCGTCACGCGAACGCGGCGCCATGCACGGCTCGTACCGCTTTGATTGGGGGAGTCGTTCATGATGTGCTCCGAAGAAGGAAAGGAGCACACCGCCAGGGCAGGTGCCCCAACGGGTTGAAAATTCAAAGTGGCGAAGTGCCACGAGGTCGATGCGTCCTGGACGCGAGGTGTGACGCGATCCTAGCAGCGCGGGACGAGCTCATCAAGTCGGCTGCCACAAAAGAAAAAAGCCATCCCCAAACGTCGGGGATGGCGGGCTCAGTCGGCTTGGCGAGGCGCGCGCGTCGCGCGCTTCGGCTCAGGTAGGTGATACCCGAATCTCGCCCAAGCCTGGGGGTCGATCGGCAGCGGGTTGGTGCGACCGGCTGCCAGATTCACAAACGCGCCGCAGTACTGCAGGGTGCCCGTGCGGAACAGCGTCCACAGCAAATTGTACGCCTGCACCGCGATCGCCTGGTTGATCACCAGCGATTGCCTGCTGAGCGCATCGGCCATCGAACAGGACGGCGCGGTGTCCTTCTTGTCCCCTTTCGGGTCCAGCAGTTCAGGGAACAAGTCGCCCACATGGGGCAGCCGTTCCGCCGCCTTGCCGCGGACCTGCCCAAGAATGATCTGGCCGCTGTCCGACTCGTTGCCGCAGTCGAGGTAATAGCCGCCACCGCCACGCGTCATCGCGCCCAGGATCGCCTTGCGCGCGCGACGCGTATCGACGCAGCCGATCACCATGTCACAGCGAAAGCGGTCGCGACTGTCAACGCGACTGACCCGCGCTTCCCAGCGCGTGCCCATTAGGTTGTTCAGGCGATTCACCAGCAAAGTTGCCTTCGGCTGGCCAACATCGACCGGATAGAATCCCTGTCGGCCAACATTGGTCTCGCTGACGAGGTCATCATCGTAGACGGTGCAGGCGATACCGCCGGGGTGGCCCAATTCCAGCATCGCGTGGTGCAAACGTGCCAGATTGGGAAGCAGCGCACTACCCGTACCGCCGGCACCGACCACGATGACGTTCCAGGCGCGCCTGGTCATGGCCGTAGGAATGCGATGCTCAATCATGCCATCGCCTCCTCACAGGCGGCATACCACTCCGCCGGCACCTTTTCCACCTTCTCGAAAATGCCCTTGGCACACAGCCGCAGCGCCATGGAAGGCACCGCGGATGCGCAATTGCCAATCACGAACGCGAACTTCACGTCGTGCCGGTCGTCACCATCGTCGGTGGCGGAGAAAAACGCCGGTGAACGGCCATGAGAATGGCAATCGACCACCAGCACATCGTCTGTGCCGAGCTCGGGCCGCTGATACTTCAGGTGGCCAGCGCTGTGCTCGAGGATGCCAACCGGGACGAGACGGAACGCCGCGGTCGTGGCGTTCCAAACGATCCAGGCACCCGTTTCCTTCGGATGGGCCTCGCGCGCCATGGCGGCGAACTCTCCGATCAGCTTCGCCGGGATGCGGCCGCAGACCAGGTCCGTTTCCTCCCGGGCGTCGCCGTACGGTACAGCGGTGCGATGCTGAAACTGCCCGAGGCAGCGCACCAGCCGGATCCAGGGGCGTGAAACTTCGAGAAATACACCGTTCGCGGCAATGAGAAGCCGCTCGCCGGCCCGGGACATGGGTTCGAGCTTGGAGAAGCGCGGCACCATGACCGACGGGAACGACTGTTGCAGGGTGACATCAGCAGGATGCATGATCATTTATCCAGTTTGCCGGCGATCAGATCGGCCAGCGTGCGTTTCATGGGGATGAGGACTTGCTTCGGGTAGTCGGTGAACCGGCCGTCGAGCATGTCCTTCCAAAAGGCATAGGGACCGCGCTCGAAGTTGACGCGCGGATTCCCATGGTTGGGATGGGTGAAGGCCGAATCGAAGAACCCCGATTCCCAGCCGGCAATCGAGACGACGTCGATCTGCTTGGGCACATGTGCGCTGCCAATGCAGATCTTCCCGTTGTCCCAGGTGTTGAAGTACGGCGGCTCGTGCAGCAGCGCGGCCGGTATCGGCCGGTCCTCGCCAGACAGCGCGAACACGCGGAATCCCGCGTGCGAGGCTTGGAAGACCAAGCCCGGATGCGGCACCACTGCGCTGCGTTCTCCAAATTCGTTGCACTGGAAGAACACGCGGCGTTGGCATGGCGGGCACCACCACGTCACCGCGGTCGGACTGATTGACAGGACATTCGGCGTGAGGAACTCGCCTTTTGGCAGCGATGCTTCTGCAACCTGGCGCACGGCCTGAATCAGCGCCTGTCGATTGAGCGGCGTGCCGGCCCCGATGACGGGACGGCCAGTGCTTGCGTCAGGTTCGATCCGATGCGCGGTGGCATACGAGAACTCGGCGACAGAGCGGCCGTACAGCAAAATGGCGCCTTGCAGCGCCACGTCATGCGACCGCGTGGCGGTCAGGATCTCGGCCATGAGGCTCTCCTATGAAGAGATGAAAGTCAAGACACGGTCTAGCGCACCGATGATCTGCAGCATGCTGGCCAGATCACCGAACTGCTGGCGGATAGCCTGGCGCTGCGTCGCGATGGGAATGAAGCACTGGAACATCGTGGCCTCGCCACTGTTGCTCGCGCACTCGAAATGGTTGTCGAGCACTTCCGATACGTAGTTGCTCTCGCAATACGCGATCGTGGCTGCGGAGTAGGCTGGCTCAGCCCATTGGGCGCCGGCGATTGCTGATCGATCGCGCGCTCTCGCCAACGTCAGCCGCAGATCGGCCAAAGCCGCGCAGGTTTCACCCAGCCACGCATCGTCCGAGCGTGCCAAAGCACGCAAGGTGCGTTGCGAAAGGACCCTAAGGCTGGACGAGCCGGCCTGGACATGCGAATGCCGTGGCAGGGTGTCATCGGGCGCAAGCTCCGGCCGTACGACCGAAGGCAGATAGCGCTCGATGTCCGCGTCATCTCCGCCCCAGTTTTCCTTCAGGAATTCCCGCGCACTGTCGTCATCCGCCAAGGTCGCGTCGTAGTCCCAATGCCACCGGGCAAATTCGTCCAGCAACACATCGGGCGTTCGCACGAAGAGTGACCTCGAGCAGGCGGCGTCGACGAGACTCATGGCTGTGAAAAGCAACGAGGGGTCCGCCGCGCGCAGCGCCTGTGCCCTGGCAGTGCCGATTGAAAACACTTGCTCCCCGGGCAGCTCAATCGCCAGGTAAAGCGGCGAATTGAGCGCGTCTTCCCAACCGAACTGGGTCAGCTGGTCCGCCGCGGCGGCCTGGTCGATCAACGCGAAGCCAAACTGCAGGCGCTGACAGTGCGGGATGCGCGGGTTCAACCACGCGAACATCGCTTGCGCGAAGGCGTCGCCGGCCCCGGTGGGATCGGACACGTCGCTCGCTCGCAGCACACCTGCGTCGAACTGGGCGATCACCAGGTCGGTGATCTCGACCTCATCGCAGAAGGTCACGCGCGCCGCGGCTGGCACTGAGCGAGCGACCGCTGGCAGTGTCAGAAAACCATGGGCAGGTCCACGTCCGGCAGCGGGATGCTGTCGGTGAGACGTCCATGCGGGTTGGTGTCCTGCAGGGAAATCAGGAACAGTCGACCGAGGATCGAACAGCATTGTTGGGTCTCCTCAGAATGAAAAAAAACCGCCCTTTCGGGCGGCTCCTGTTTGATGGCGGCAAACTGCCCGGTGGACAGTGCCTTCATGAGGTCAGACTTGCGCATCAGCGCCCTTCGCGCCGGCGGCGCGCACGAACGTGTAGCGAGCGACTTCGCCCTTGTGCTCCGGGCCATCCACCGCGGCGGTGGTGAGCTCCGGATACTGAGCCGCATAGACGTCCTTGACCTGTTCCGGCGTGAACTGCTGACCAGGGTCCATCAACGTCATGCCGTTGTAGGCAAACTCGCGCGTGAGCTTCGTGACTTCGATTGCCATGTCAGCCTCCTTCAGAGCAACGATGCTAGATCCGTACCGCCCGAGGTGGCAGCGCTGCCTTCGGCTTTCGCCGAGGCATCGCCGCCAGCAGCCTCTTGCGGCTTGCTATCGCCTTCCTCGGCATCGGACGAGTCTGACGCATCCGACGGTGCCGCAGCCTTGACCAGTGCCTTGGTGGCCTTGCTCGACTGCGAGGACTTGGCCGCTTCGAGAATGGATTTGGTGGCCTCGGCCTGCTCTGCGAGCGACTGGCGGGCTGCGGTGACGCTGGCCAGGGCCTGCGCGAAGCCTTCGTCCAGTTCGGCGGGCGTGGCCGACAGCGCCAGCGGCGTGGTCAGCGCAGCATCCGCCGCATTCTTGATGACGGGAACAACGACAACAGACATCAGGTCGCCCTGCATGGTGAGCGTGACGACCACTTTCTCACTCGCGCGCACGAGCGCAGCCAGTTCAGTGAACATAGGTGAATCCTTTTGGGGAAAATGGAATGACGGGCAGCGCGCCGGTAGCGCGCCCCCCAGTGAATGAATCAATAGCCGAGGACCTTGGGGACCTTGCCGTTGTAGTCGAAGCCATTGACGGCCAGGAGGCCAGCAACCACTTCTGCTTTCGATTTGCCGAACAGCTTGGCAAAGCCATCGCCCAGCACCTTGCGGATGCCGAGCTCGTCTGCCAGAACCTTCATTTCGGACTTGGTCAGCATCTCAAGGAAGTCCTGCGATTTCTGCAGGTTCCAGTGATGGCGCAGATCAAGCTTGTGGTACCGGCACAACTCACGGAGGTTGCTCACCTCCATGCCGTCGATGGCCGCTACCGTCATGCCGATCGTCAGCTGCTGGCGCCGTCCGACGCCCATGCCGTGGACCGCCGTGAGGCAGCCCTGCAGGGTCGAGGATGGTTTCTGTTCGGTGAGCTTCTCAAAGAACTTGCCCATCACGTCGCCGCTGATGTTGCGCGACAGCCCGTGCATGGCGATTGACAGGAGATAGGCATTGGCCTGCTCGGCGTTCTGCGCGACCTCCTTGCGCAGGGCCTTGCGCCAGAGTTCGGTGCGGTACTGCTTCACCTTCTCCGACTCGCTGATCACCGTGACAGGCTTCTCTGCGGCCGCGGAGGATTTATCGCCCTTCGTTGCCGCCGCCGGCTTGCCAGCGCCCTGCTTCCCAGCAGGTGCCTTGGCGGCGTCACGTTCTGCCTTGATTCGGGCTGCCACCTTCTGCTGGTTGCAGGCCGTATCGAAGCATTGACCGCTGAACACCTTGCCCATGGAATCCGGCAGGCCGCTCACCGCGGCACCGAAATTCTGGCAGGCATGGCACGCCTTGGCTTGTTCCTCGCCTACGCCGGTCGGGCCATCCACTTTCAGCTGAATGCGGGTATGGTTGTCGCCGGTGCGAACGATGCGCACGATCGGGAACTCTTCCTTGAGCCCGTAGGCAATGCCTTCGAGCTTGCGGTCGTTCTTTTCGTTGTAGCAGGCCCTGTTGGTGCAGTTGCCGGTGGCGATTGCCTCACCGAACATCTCCGTCTGCAACGAGGAGTTATGCGGGCAGGCGGCACAGTCGGACTTGTCGAAGATGGCCGATTCCAGGCTGCACGCGGCCGCCTCGATAGTCTTCTTCAACTCCACCACCGACTTCTTTTCGCTGACGATGACCGGCAGGAGCTTGTCCTGCTTGTCCTTGGCAAGCGTAGCCAGCAGTTCGGCATGGCCGAGCTGGATGACACGCGTGTTCAGTGCCTCCAGGACGGATTCGCTGCAATTCAGCAGCGCAAGGCGCTTGTCGAGCGTTGAGCGCGACCAGCCAAGGACGCGGGCCGCCTCGTCACGGTTTCCCTTCAACAGGCCAACGATGTGCGACGCCGCCACGGCCTCCTCGGAGGGCGCCATGTCGGCACGCTGCACGTTCTCGATCAACGCCAGGCGGTCTGCATCGGCGTCAGTCAGCACCTTCAGGGTGACGGGGATCTGGTATTCCTCGCCATGGGCTGCCAGTGCGGCGCGGTAGCGGCGTTCACCTGCCACCACTTCGTACTCATGCCCATTCTCATCGTCCTCAATGGGACGGATCAGAATCGGCTGGACGACACCATCCAGGCGGATGGATTCGGTCAGCTCAGCCATCTGGACAGGATCGAAGTACTTGCGCGGATTACGGCCAGGACGGATCTTGCCAATGACAACAGTGGGGTTTTGCATCTTTTGGGTTCTCCGGGACGGAATGGGGAACCCGTTGCCGCACCGGGAACAGGTTCCCGGTGGGATGGAAAGGTGGGCTGGCCCGGCAAAGCGGGAGGCCACCAAACTGCAGAAGCTGGCCCCAAAAGGGGCGAAGGTCGATGCGTCTTGGACGCGGAAAGCGTTGAAAGGATAGCCGAACTCACCCTCCCCGATCAATAGCCGCGCGCCGGCCCGCCGTTCTGGCGTTGGGACAGGCAAAAAAAAAAGCCCTCACGTGGAGGGCTGAGTGCATCTGAGAGGGTTTCCGTAGCGGGGGCTACGGAAACCATCATAAGGGCCATGCCGTACCGGCTGACACCCAAAAGCTCGCCAATTTCGACGTGCTTTCTTCAGAACAGCGCAAGCTGATCGTCAGGAACGAAGATTCGCGGGACGGACCTGGCCGCTGCCCGTTGCATCAGAGATGCGTCGAGTTCCAGCGCCCCTGACTCAACATCCTGCGATTGGGACTTGCTCAATGCTTCAGAGGAGTTTTCATGATCCCGTTCGGGCATGGTCGAGACCTCCGCCCGCGCCTGGGATGCCCGCTTTCGACGTAGCTTCGCGCCCCATCCCCCGAGGATGTGGGCTGGCGTAAACCAGCTCGACCACGCTTCCACGCTCAGCGCATTGCCATGGATGACAATGGCCGGGATGTGGAGCAGCGACAGCTGCAGATACGTCATGTGAACGCACCGTGCATCGATATCGATGCACGTAGCATGCATCGTTTGCTGGTAATTGCGGCCGGCGTCATGCAGCGCATCAGCACAGGCAATGACCATGCCGCCGGCACCGCATGCCGGCTCCTCGATCGTGACAAATCCGTCTCGATCGACGTACGGGTTGCCGTCGCGAACGTTGATACCCGCCATCAGCCGCGAAACGGTGTATGGCGTGAAGAACTGGCCCGCGCGCTCATTGCCAAGGTCGAGCATCATGTAGGTCTGCCCGAGGATATCGGCTAAGCCATCCCCGTTCGGAACCAGGCGCTGAACCCGATCCTCAAACGTCATGGTGAGCGCACCTAGCATCTCGGAAAACTTGCTCAGTTCGGCGCGATCGTACTTCTTCGCGATCTCAAGATAGCGCTTCTCACGCGGGTCATAGTGGTGTCGGTCAACAGCGTTGCTAATCGCCAGGGCCGACATCTCCACAAAATCTGAGAAGACATCGTTGGTGCTATGCCGATAGCCGAACGACTTGATGAGCGATAACAGCTCTTGATGAGGATCGGTCGCGTTGACCTCGAACTTGCGTTTGGCGGCGCGACTCATCCCTGCACCTCACGCAGAAATGGGTACGCAGAGCGATTCGATCTACTGGGTTGGGGAGGCAGGTGGGGAAACATGTTCCGAAAGGCCGGGAAAGTACTTCCCGGCGGGTAGGAGCTGGCCGGTGACCTGGTAAGGTCAGGCGGCGGTGGCAGGCTTGGGATCCAGATTCAGCAGCTTCGCGAGAAGCCAGCTGATCAGAACCAGAAACTCGATTTCGGCAACGATGTGCAATTGCATTGCGGCAAGACGATCGTCACCAGTGGTCACAACGAAATACAGCGCCGCGAACAGGTTCAGAACCGTCGCGAGGACGGCCAGCGTGCTGGTACGGGAGGAGATAAGCATGGACAGGCTCCGGAAATGGAGCCTTCCCCATTGGGAAAAGCCCCAATGGGTGGAAAAGCAGATGGCCGGTACGCCGGCAAGGTCGATGCGCTGAAAGCGCGGAGAATCGGGCGGATATTACAGCGAATTGACGCCGATGGACAAGACCCGGGGCGCGGTCAACCTTCAGCGCGCCGCCGTCGGCTCGCTTCTCGCAGGCGATTGATGACATCCCAGCGGCGCAGGTCAACCTCTTCCGGGTTCTCCAGGTTCGAGTGATCCAGTATCGGACCGTCATCGCCAAACGGCGTGTAGTCTTCGGGCAGTTTGCCCTCCTCCTTCAGCCGCGCGGCCTGCAGTTTTGACAGCCCGTGGCTGGTTTCGCTGATCGCAACGTAGTCCCAGCGCTGCGGCACCGCGGCTTCGGAGAACCAGTCGTCGCCCTCCCCCGTCGCAACGAGAGCGACGACGTCATAGACACTGCCTGTCGACGAGGGCAGCGCCCTGACCTCGAAGCGAACGACCTCCGGCCGTGGATGCCAGAACACCCGATCCAGATAGCGTTTGAACGTGAAGGCATCCAGGCGCGCGATCTCCCCGTATTGCGGGTCCCCCGGAGGGATGAACTCGCGCTCGCCGGCAGGCCGGGTGCCGAGGGACACTTCGCGAAAGCTGGTGGTGGGGGACGCCATGACGTTTTCCGTAAAAGATGGCCCCAATTCTATAGCTTTCACCGACAACTACTGCCGGCCGGGCCGGGAGAATAGCGTTTGGCAAACCTCGTCCGTCGGGCGCCTTGACTTCGGTGCGGGGCCGGTATCTTGGTCTTAGACCATCCAACTTCTTGCCGCCCATGCGATTCACCCGACTCGGACGCCACGACCCCATCGACTTTAACGCCCGCCGCGTGGCCGCCTTCGCGCGCAAACAGCAGCGCGAGCGCGACCGATACCCGCTCTTCACGGAACACGTGGCCGCCGAACAGCACTCCGCCGACGAGGAACTGGCCCGCCGCCAACGGCGCTCCGACAGGCTCGAAACGGCGATGCGCACACTACACGCCCGCGTCTGGCGCGAGAAGCGCGCTGTCTACTTCTCGCTGACGGCCGAGCAGCGGACGGATATTCGCACCAAGTGGCTGGCGTGGACCGGCCCCACCACCGCCCTCTACTTCGCCTACATCGTGGACACCGTCAGTGGCGAGGCTGCGCAACGCGCCGCAGCCTCCCGCGAACACGCGCTGACCATCAGGCGACGGGTCCTTGCGAGCCTGCCAGAACAACTGGAGATGGCATGACGCCTACCGACGAACAAGAGCGTGTCGTCGAGGCGGTACGCGCCGGTGGTGCCCTCAAGGTAAAGGCGTACGCCGGCGCCGGCAAGACTTCCACGTTGCGCATGGCCGCAGAGGCTCGCGGCCGCGCCCGGGGCCTCTATCTCGCATTCAACAAGGACATTGCGACCGAAGCCGCCAGCAAGTTCCCGTCCAACACCCGCTGCCGGACCGTACATTCGATCGCCTACGGTGCCACCCGTCCCGAAATCACCCGCAAGCTCAAGAATCCGGTCGAGCCACCCCATCAGCTGGCCTTGCGCTACAGCCTGGGCCCGATTCGCCTGCCCACCACCATCGGCAAGGATCTGGAGCTGAGCGCCAGCAAGGTCGCTCGGATGGTGATGGACGGCGCGGCGCGCTTCTGCCGCTCCGCGCAGGGCGAGCCGCTCGCCTGGCATATCCCCGTCGAGCCCATCATCCGGGAAGAGGAAGCCGAGCACCTGCGCGAATCCCTGCTCCCGCACGTCCATCGGCTGTGGCAGGAATACTGCGATCCCGCGACGCCATCGGCCATCACCCACGACGTGTATGTGAAGCTTTGGGAGCGAAGCCGCCCGACGATTGGTGCGGACTTCATCCTGTTCGACGAGGCGCAGGATGCCGACGGCCTGATACTGTCGGTGCTGCGCGCCCAGCAGGCGCAAGTGGTCTATGTGGGGGACCCCTACCAACAGATCTATGAGTGGCGCGGCGCAGTCAATGCGATGGACCACATTCGGGCGCCCGAGCGTTCGCTCACCGAATCTTTCCGGTTTGGACCGGCGATCGCCCAGCTGGCAAGCCGGGTGCTCAAGCTGATGGACGAAGACGTGCCGGTCCGGGGCCAGGATCACATCGAGTCCCGGATTCTGCAGGACTCCACGCCGGGACATGACCGCTTCGACGCCATCCTGTGCCGCAAGAACGCCACGGTGCTGACCCACCTCGCCCAAGGTATTGCCCGCGGCGACAAAGTCGCCGTGCGCGCCAATGTCGAGGAACTCAAGGCCTTCGCCGACGGCGCCGAATTGCTGATGCGCGGCCAGCGCATTGGTTACCCCGCCACGCTGGCACTCTTCGAGTCCTGGGAGGAGGTCCAGGAGCACGCCGAATCGTTCGCCGGGCGGGACCTGCAGCCGCTGGTGAAGCTGATCGACAACGAGGGAGTGGACTACCTGCGCCTGATCCTCACTCGGGTGTTCCCCGAAGCCGACGCCGACTACATCGTCAGCACCGTGCACCGGGCCAAGGGCCTGGAGTGGGATCGGGTTCACCTCGCCGGCGACTTCAAGTTCAAGAGCAACGACGAAGGCGACTTGAGCATGTCGCCGGAAGAAATGCGGCTGCTGTATGTCGCGATGACCCGGGCCAAGCAGCTGCTGGACATCAGCGAGATTCGCCGCGACCTGTACACCATGTTCCGTGACGCCGGAGTTTAGGAGGAGCCCATGATCACCGTGCGGGTTGGCAACAGCGAGTTGCCACTTGAAGATGTGTTGGAAAACCCCGGTCGGCATTCCCGCCTGCTGGAACGCGCGAAGACCACACAAGGCTTTGCCGAGTGCGGTTGCACGGCCGGGCGCCCACGACCCAAGCTGGTCATCCGGCGCCACCGCGAGATCTTCCTGCTCGCGCGCTGGCCCGAACAGGCTCAGCTGCACGGCGATAGCTGCCCCTTCCAACGCCGCAACACCGGCAAAGGCGGTACCGGCACCGAACTGGACCCATTCCCCTTCCGCAACGGCGCGCTGGATATCCGCCTTGAAGCGAGTCAGCGGATCAGCAGCCGCACGCCGGCGAAACCGGTGCAATCCAACCCCGAGGGCGAATCGAGGAAGCCGCAGCGGCGCACCGCAGGCCTGCTTGCCTTCCTTGAGTTCGCGTGGGAGCAGGCCGGGCTGAACCTCTGGCCCGGCACGGGCGGACGGGGGTGGAGCGCTTGCTGGTCCCACCTGAGCGCCGAGCTGGCGGATTGCCGCATCAATAGCCAGCCCGCCGACAAGACGCTCCATATCCTCGAGCGCTGGGACCCCGCGCGCAAAGCAGAGATCCTGGCGGAACTGGATGCGTGGCTGGCCAGGCTCACACCATCCGCCTCTGGTAGCCGGCGAGGCCTGCTGATCGCCGAGGTTGCGTCGCACGAGCCGTCGCAGTTCGGAGCAAAGTTCGTTCTCCGGCAAACGCAGCTGCGGTGCTTCATGAGCAGCGCGCTGTACGAGCGCCTGCAGCGCTCTTACGGACCGGCGTTGGCCGGGGCTGGCCAGCCGAATCTGCGATGTGTAGCCGTGTTCCTGGTCGAAAAGCCGGTTGACAGGAACTATCTCACGATCGTGGACGGCGCCGCGTTGCTGACGAACGCGCAATTCCTGCCCTGCGACTCCACCTACGAAGTGGCGATGGCCGATCACCTGATCGGGCTACGCCGCGCTTTCCGCAAGCCGCTGCGCCACCTCGGCAACGCGCCCGTCCACCCGGATTTTGTCCTCACCGATACGGCTGCCGAGGTCATCATCGAAGTCCTTGGGCTCACCGGCAACCCGGAGTACGACGCCAGAACGGCGTCCAAGCGTGAGCACTACCGAAGCGCCGGCATGTCCGTGGTCGAATGGGAGGCGCCCACGCAGGCGCTGGATTCGGTCCAGCTGCCGCCGGCGGCGAAGTGATCGGGGGCAGCCCATGAAGCGTGACGACGCATCCCTCAACGACGAGTTGTTCCACCAGGCCGTCGAGCTGGTCCACCAGCACCGCGCGGCGTCGACTGCGCTCATCCAGCGCCATCTGCGGGTCGGCTGGCGAGCTGCAGAAGCACTGCTGCAACGTATGGCCACCGAGACGATGGCCGTGCGCAAGATGCAGAACGGCCTGTACCTCTACATCCACGGCCCCATTGGCGAGGAACTGGCGCGACTCACCGGCTTCGCCCAGGAGGTGTTGAGCGCGCTGACCACGGATCGGATCGACGCGGACCAACTGCGCGCGGCCGCGCTCCGGCACGGGCTTGCTGAAGAGGCGACAGTCTCCGCGCGTTGTGGCGACGGGTGCGCTTGCGCGACGCTGTTCGAGTTCCCCGTCGTGTGCTTCCGGCCCAGTGCTGACCTGGCCGGGCGCTGAGGGACCACCGGGATGGCGAGCCGGTATCCCTTTCCTTGACTTGCCTGTACGCGCTACGCTGGATCGCATCCAGTTCAAGCAACCCAACCGCGCCTTCCCCGTCCATGAAGGCATTGCGAGGCGAGGAGATTCGATAATGCCCCTCTTCAACATAGAACTTGTTTACCGCGCCGTCATCCAAGGCGACGACGCCGAGGCAGCGTTGGCGACCGCCAGGCGCGAGCGCCGGGACATCGAGGGCGATTGCGCCGAGCCGCGCTACGACCTGGCGGGCCAAGTGCGCGCGCCTGCCGACCTCAAGGACGGCTGGACCGAATCCGATACCCCGTACGGCGGCGACGGAGCGACTTCCATCGGCCACCTGTTGCTCGCCGCGGAGTGGCAACCAGACCGCGACACCCGTACGATCGACATGTTCGAGGGCATGCCGGCATGAGCGATTACACCCGCATCGAGTGGGCAGACCACACATGGAATCCGTGGGAAGGCTGCCAGAAGGTCGGCCCGGGCTGCGACCACTGCTATGCCGAGGCCCGCAACGCCAGGTTTGCCGGAGGCATCGCCATCAACTGGGGCCCGGGCGCGCCGCGCCGGCGCACCTCGGCAGCCAACTGGCGCAAGCCGCTGCTTTGGGATGCCCGACATGCGGCGTTTGCCGCCGTCCATGGCCGCCGGCAACGCGTCTTCTGTGCGAGCCTGGCGGACATGTTCGACAACGCGGTGCCGCTGGAATGGTTCATTGACGTGCTGGAAGTCTGGCGCCGAACCCCGAACCTCGACAAGCTGGTCCTGTCGAAGCGGATTGGTAACGCTACGCGTCGGCTCGAGGCAGCCCTGGAGCACCTCCTGGCAAGGGGCGACAGCGGCTCGACGGCGCAGTGGCTGGACAGCTGGCTGGAAGGTAACGCTCCCGCCGATATCTGGCTCGGCGCCACGGTGGTCAATCAGTGCGAGGCCGACCGGGATATCCCGAAGCTGATGCGCGTCCCGGCCAGCATGCGGTTCCTATCGATGGAGCCGTTGCTGGGCCACGTCGATGTCTTCTCCGTCGCCGGCGCGCCGACCATGATCGACTGGGTCATTGCTGGGGGCGAGAGCGGTCCTGGTGCACGGCCGATGCATCCGGACTGGCCCCGCTCGTTGCGCGACCAGTGCGCCGCAGCTGGCGTTCCGTTCCTGTTCAAGCAGCATGGCGAATGGGCACCAGGGTCGGGCGATTTTGGGGCAGGTCGTTACGAGACTGCGGCGGTGGCGCGCGACGGGCGCGCGGTGCATGGTGGATTTGAAGCCGCCGGCTACCCTGCCGGCGCGTCCAGCGCTGATGGCTGGTCCATGGTCCACCGCGCAGGAAAGCGCCATGCCGGCCGTCTGCTCGATGGCGAACAACACGACGAATTTCCGATCAGCAGTGCGGATATCGCACAAGCCTGTCGCCAAGCCCTCTACAAGGAGACCGCCTGACGTGGCGGGCTCGAAGAATCAGTGCACTCAACCAAGGAAGCAATGCAGCATTTTGACAACGACCCATCCGAGTATCCCGAGCCCGAGACCGTTCTCGCGATCCGCGGCGCGATCGCCACCGGCAGGATGGGGGGACCTATGGGCGAGCCGGGTCACTGGCTCAATGAATTCTGGCAAATCGGCCGGGCCCTTCGCGAGCACAGCGAAATGCTCCAGGGTTTCCAGGGCACGGCCCGCCGCGGCTTGCTCAGCACCTCAACACGCTACCTGGCCATCAACGAGCCGATGTTCGAACAGCCCGACGACCAATCCTGATTGCCGGCCGGCGGCGCAGGGCATAATTCCGGCTTTCTCCATCCCGGATCCCGCCATGCCAACCGGCCTGCTAAACTGCGCCCACTGCGATGGCGCCCCCCTATTCATCGCCGGCCGTCTCCAGGCCGTCGTTGTCTGCGAGGAATGCGGTGTCTCGACGCCACCGGTCCGCCTCGAATCCACCGACAGCGACACGGCCTTCGCACAACTGCAGGCCATCTGGAACACGCGGGTGGAACACCGGCCAGCCGATGAGCAGACGATCTCCATGCTTGCCCGGCGGGAACTGACCGCCTCCGATATTCCCTATTTCCTGAACCTGCTCGCCTCCACCGCGGGAGACTGGACCTCGAACGGCCCAAAATTCGCGGCCATGGCCGCGGCGCTGGCACGGCCAGGCGTCGACTTCAGGGACGTCTCCCCGCCCGAAACGGTGCTCGAGGATGCGGGACGGTACCGCAAGCTGGTGCGCCGCTCCAAGGTCATCTATATAGATGGCGCTCCCATGGTCAGGTTCGACCACGTCCCGGCCATGGCTGCGGCGATCGCCGAGGAAGCCAAGGAAGACGATCCATGGCCATTCCCGATCCTCGAGGAGTTTGTCGCGCGCGCCGTGGACAGTCTGCCGGATAGCGCCCAGCCTTGACTTCCCGCCGGCCGCGGCAAGCTGGAAGCTCTACCTGCTTGAGAACATTCCATGCTGCGCACCATAGCCGCTTCCACCCTTGCTTTCGTCCTGTGCTTCTCAGCCGGCGAGGCGAGCGCCAGGGACTCACTGCAATCCGCATGCCCCCAGGTCTTCGCCGATGGCCGGCCACCTGCCATCGGCAGGCATGCCGAGAACCGTCTCCTCTGCTTTCGTGCCTATGCGCTCATGCATTCCGCGCGAACGCGCACGGCTGTCTGGTCGGCCGAGCATTTGACACGCGCGGCGGTCGACGCAGCCCGTGACCTGCCGCGCGACAGCGACTTCTACGAGGAACCGAGGCTCGCGCGCAACGAGCGGGCCAGCCTGAACGACTACGGGCGCGGCGCCGGGTTCGACCGGGGGCACCTGGCGCCCAGCGCGATTTTGGCGACAAGGCATCCCAGGCGGAGAGCTTCAGCCTGGCGAACGTCATCCCACAGCACCCGTTCTCCAACCGGCGCACATGGAGCCACCTCGAGACATCGACCCGGCGCCTGGTGCGCAAGGTCGGCACCGCCTACGTGGTCACCGGCCCTGCGTTTATCCGGGACGCCGGCACGCTGCGAGGCCGTATTCAGATCCCGGACTTCGTGTGGAAGGCCATCTACGTGCCCGGGATGGGCGCCGCGGCCTACATCGCGCGCAATGACGCGACCCCGGCTTACAGCGTCGCGAGCATCGCGGAGCTGGCTCACTTCGTCGGCGTGGACCCGTTTCCGTCGCTGCCGGCGCCCATGCGCATGACAGCGTTGGATTTGCCGCCGCCTACGCCGCACCCGGGCGAGCGTGAGCCAGGAAGGTCTCATTCGCGTGGCTGGTCGGCGCCGAGTCTGCCACAGCTGTGCCGGCGGCAGATCCGCTGCACAAGCTTGCTCGCACGGCGAGCACCATGCTGGCGCTCGCGGCGGCTTACGCACGATAGCCTCTCCACGCCCGCACGCGAAGCATCGGTTCGCTGGGCTGGCATGCAAGGCACAATCAGGAATTCAACGCCTCCTTGAACTTCTGGCCCGCCTTGAACTTCACGGTCTTGGCAGCCCCGACTTCGATTTCCTCACCTGTACGCGGATTGCGCGCGATGCGCTCGCCACGCTCGCCCTTGCTGAAAGAGCCGAAGCCAACAAGGCTCAGCGTATCGCCCCGGGCCACTGCTTCCATGATCGAGTTCAGTGTCACGTTCAGGGCCTGCTCGGCTTTGGTCTTCGTGAGGCCTTCCACGCCCGCCGCGATCGCGTCGATCAGTTCAGATTTCGTCATGCACTTCTCCTAAGGATGCGTTACGTTGGATTGAAGGGGCAACTTATCATCTTGCGACATGCAGTTTCCCGGCAAGAGTGTCGCAAATGCAGCAAGCTTTTGGGAAAACTGAGTTGAGCTCCTCTCAACCTAGGCTGGCAAGTAGCCGATAGAGCTTCGCACGCGAGATCCCGAGACGCCGTGCTGCCATCGCCTTGTTGCCATCTGCCGCGACAATCGCGGCTTTGATCTCGTCCAGCGTCGGGTCCTTCTGGCCCAAGTTCAACTGTGTCGAGTAGGTTGAGAGGTAGGCATTCGCCTTTGTCGCCCGACTATGGCCTGCTGCCTCAACGACCTTTTGCATCGCTTCCCTGTGAGCCGCCACATCGACTACCCGACCGCCGCCCTTCACAGCGGCCGCCTGGCCACTTTCTCGCTCGTACATCTGTTGCAGGAATTGGTGGCGCAGGCCATGTGCCGTCACACCAGCACCGCTCTTGGTGACGCCATGCTTCTCCAGAACGGTATAGAAGCGCCTGCGCCAGCGATTCTGCGTAAACGACGCTGGGATCAGCGTGCCCCGCTCCGGGTTGGTCGCATGAGCCAGCGTTGCGGCCTGGCCCAGGACTTCATACTGCCAACCAAACTCGATCGGAACACGCCGCGGCCTACCGCCCTTTGTGCCGTCATGGACATGCAGGGTCCCTGTGGGCAGTACATCGTGAGCCGGGCGCAGGCGCCAGCTTTCCTTGGCTCGGAGCCCGAAGGCGGCTTCCAGCTTGAGTTGCAAAGCGACATGCGCATCAGTCCGCGCGATATCCGCGATCAGTGCCGCCGCGTCGATTCCCTTCCCCTCCCAAGACCGGTCTTCCGTTGCCACGTAGCCGCGCACGTAACCGTCGGGCCTGACGATGTAATCGTCGATCCTGCCAACCATACCAGCCTTGCCCATCCAGGATGCGAAGGCCCGCAGATGAGTCAGGCGCAGTTCCACGGTCCCCACGTTCAGCTTGCGCGCCTCGACCCAATGCCGCACGAGCCAGGCGATGTGCTTCTGCCTGATGCTGTAGGGCGATGTGACGGCCATGCCGCCGACCCGTCGCAATTCCACAAACATGGCCAGGAGCGACTGAATCCGCTGGCGCTGCGACATCTGCGACAGGAACCGTCCGCTCACGCGCGTACCGCTGTGCGGCAAATGGAGATTGTCCGCGGCAAGAACGGCGAACTCGTCCTTGAACCGCTCCGGTAGCTCGTATTGGCTAATGACAGCGCGGAGGTTGATCGTCTTTCTCATTCTGAGCCCCAAGGCGCCACACAGTGCACGGCGCAGTTTCCCGGGCAATCACCGACCCCGATTCGGACATGCCCCTCGAGTGCGCCGGGATACCACCCCCGGCTTTCCGGCCCACCCTGGCCGGCCTTACCCACCACCTTCCTGTCCTTTAGCGATGCCAAACCGATCAGCCCTGAGCATGGAAGCAATGCGTCGTGACTGTCCGCTGCACGAAGCGCGTCGGCTTTCGCCCACACGCCGCTGCGCGGCCACCCTATCCGGATGCATCTCTCGATGCAGGGCCCTGCCGCGCCAGGATTGCGTCCTGATGCTGGCGGGCCCGCCGTGATGGGTGATTACCTGATGCGCTGTTCTGGTTCCGGTAGCGCCCTCCGGTTCGAAATTGCTCAGAAGCCTGCTATCCACCTTCTTGCGGTGCGCACATGGCTCCCCGCCCCAAAGCCAGATCATCCCCGCCGCAGTGTGTCGGGCTTCGTGATCCGCACCCAGCCAAGCGGCTGAACGGGCGTCGTGCATTCGCGTCGATTCCACAGAGCACCTGTCCGGTGTCCGGCTTCGGAATTGTCCGCACTACGGTCTATTTTCACGAACAGACCGCCAATCGGCTTGGTATCGCGGTGTCCGGTGTCCTCACTATCCGACACGGTCCACTTGATTTGATTGAAAAAAATGCCGGGAAAATTTCCGGCTTGGTCAACTGGTGTCCGCAAGCCCTCGCCAAGGAGGTTTTGGGACTTTCATTGCCGCGCAACTGGCGGCGAGGTCGATGCGTCGGGGACGCGGTAGGTGCTCGAAGCATAAACCAGCGACCCACAGCGTTGCAATGTTTGAGGGTCAAATTCGGGAGATTTTGGCGACTTGACTTTGACTTGGCCAAGGTAGAGTCAGCTATGTCGATGTGCCACGACGTCCGACTGAGTTGACCCGGGACCGAGTAAGTGCCACCAAGTGCCAAATGATTCCAGCGCCTTGCAGCGAGTCATTGGCACATGGCGCGCCCAAGACCGACTGTCTCCCAGAATCAGGTACCAAGTGCCACTTACTGGGACATTGGACGTCGCAGCACATCGTAGCCACCCATCACCCATTTCCTCTAGGAGAAGAGCAATGAAGATCTCGACCGTCGCTATCGACGTTGGCTATGGCAACACGAAGTCCGCCTTCCCCCTCGGTTCGGAGATCGCAACCAATATGTTTCCCTCGCTGGCTCCGGTTGCGGCCACGTCCTCTCTCACCGCGCACGCCGGCGGCATGTTTCGGGCGCGCAATGTCGTCAACGTCGAGATCGACGGCGCGCGGTACGAGGTCGGCCCCGATGTTTCGCTAAGCGCCGCGCACGTCAATACTGGTCGCTCGCTGTCCGAAGACTATGTGACGACGCCCAACTATGCCGCCCTGCTCGCCGGCTCGCTGCATTACGCCAACGCCTCCGAAGTGGACCGCCTTGTCCTCGGCCTGCCGGTGCACAACACGCACAAGTACGCTGCGTTCCTCAAGGACCGCTTCACGGGCACTCACAATTTTGGTTGGGGGAACGTTCAGATCAACAGCGTGCTGCCGCTGCCGCAGCCGCTGGGCACGCTGATCACCTACATCCAGCAAAGCGGCAACAAGTACGATCCGGACAACGCCTACCTGGTCATCGATGTCGGCTACTTTACGACCGACTGGGTGGTGGCCCGCGGGTACACCATGGACGACACCCGCAGCGGCGGCGCGCCTGGCGGTGCGGCCCGCATTTACCAGCAGGTGGCCAGCCTGATCTCTGCCGACCGTGGCCAGCCCACGGACAGCATCGAACGCATCGACAAGGCCATCCGGGACGCAAAGCCGATGGTGTTCTATGGCCAGGATCTCGACGTGTCGCCCTATCTCGCGGAGGCGATGGCCGTCACCCATCAGCCGGTCAAGGAAATCCAGGCGCGCGTCGGCCGCACCGAGGATATCCGGGCCATCATCCTGACTGGTGGTGGTGCCCAGCTCCACGCACCGACAATCCGCGCTGCATTCCCGCTGAATGTCATCCACATCATGGACGCCCCTTGCTTCGCCAACGTCCGCGGCTTCTTCTCCATCGGTTCCGCCAAGCAAGTTGCCAAGGCGGCCTGAGGACAGCGGCCATGGACAAGCTACAGATGACCGTGACGCTGTCCGCCGACTCAGCACCGGATCTGCTTGCATACCTGCGGCAGTACACGGGAGCGAGGGAGCGGTCGTTCATGCTCAGGCTGCTCGCACAACGAGGACTGCAGCAGGTGCTCAGCGCTGGCCCGGATGCGCTGCTGCGTCCGCTATCGCCAGCGCCCGCGTCTACCGGTACTCCGGCCGCGCCGCCGGGCGGCTGGAGACCGGATCAACCTGACCGGGTGCCGGCGACTCGGATGGAGACGCCGCCGGAAAGGCCTATTGGGTTGCGAGCCCCTGTGGGAGCGCCAGCTGCTGAACCGCCACCGCCGGCGCCCGCATCACTGGCACCTGCGGTGGGATCGGTGGCCGCGCCCGTGGCGGCCCCCACAACGGGTAGCCCGGATCCGCTTGCGGGTCTCGATCTTGGCGCCCTCAATGAGGCTATGGCACGATTCGAGTAATCGATATCCCCTTTGCGCAAGCTTGACAAGCGTCCTTCCGATGGCAAGCTTGTCTCGTCGGCAACAACAACTGAGGAACCGAACCATGTTCGAATACCTTTCCACCAATCACGATATCAACCGCTTCGTCTTCACGGTCCTCATCGGCTGGTGCGTGTGGGAAGCCCTTCTGGTGGTCTTCAAGGGCGTCAAGTCCCGCAAGCGAGGTTGACTCGCTGATCCACGCGGACAAAAAAAAAAGCCCAGCAATCGCTGGGCTTCTTGTTAAGGGTTGGCGCGCTCAATGCAGCGTCGGCGCAAGGCAGTAGTCGAGGGCGGAATCGAAAGACAGCAGCCGATCGAGGAACGTCATGCTTCCCGACGGATCACGGCGATACACATCAAAGAACTGCGCTTCCGACTGGCCGGCCGTGACGTCAGTCGCGGCCGAGCTGCGCATCGCGTGGATATGCAGCTTGTTGACGATGGCGGTGAATCCCTTCTGTGGCATTGTCAATCTCCTGAGAGAGCCTGCCACGGGGGTGCTCCCCCTGTGGGAAGGACCCACAGGGCAGAGGTTAAGTACGGCGCCACGAGAGGTGGCGATTAAGTCAGGCTGCGATCGCCTGGCAAGACATACGGCGCAACTGGTATTCGGTGCGCCATTGATCGCAGAAGTCAGTGCCCCGGACTTTGGGGCGATGCATTACGGTACGCAGCCCGGCAGCGCGCAAGCGCTTGTCCAGCTTCAATGCGTCAGCCATGCCTGGCGATTTTCCAGTCGCTGGGTCAATCTGGTCGAAATCCGCAAAGATGTGGACCGTGTGAATGCCCAGGCCTGGGGGTATCTCGAACTGGCTAAGCAACACGCGATTCAGACAATTCCAGGTCGGCACGCCAAAAAGCATGTAGGCTGCATATGCATTCTCCAGACCTTCGGCCACGCCCACTTCGCCGGCGCGTGGCGACATTAGCCGCACCGCACCACCGGAAACCGGCAAGGCCGACACATCGTTGCGCTTGGAAGGCAGGATTTCTCCATCCTCCGCGACAATCAATGCCTTGGCAGGGGCCGAAGGGTCCAACGAGGTACGATGCACCGTTGCCATGCGCCCATCCGGTAGCGTGAACTTCGCAAGGATTGTTGGATAGCGGCCGATGATCTGACCGTCATGCCAGTAATCCTGCATCGCAAGACGCAGCGCGCTTGGCTTTGGTGCCCGCAGGCCTGGCACGCGTGCAGCGAGATACCGCATGGCGTGATCCCCAGGCGACAGCTCCGTTGCGGCGTTCCACTTCCTGGCGATGCGGCGCAGCTTTGCTGCCGAGTCATTGATCTTGTGACGAGGCGCTGGACCTCGCATTGCGCTAGCCTCGATCGGAAGGGCTGGCCCACCATTCAGTTCCAGCAGCAGCTGTCGATACGACAAGCCGGTGAAGCAGCGTACGAGCTCCAGGCCGTCGCCAGCTTTCGGACTTCCTGCATTGCACTTGCGGCACACCCAGTCGCCGCGGCCGCGCTTGTTGTCATACGTGAAACGGTCGTGGCCACCGCAGAGGGGGCAGGGACCGGGGCGGCCCTGCCAGAAGCTGTCCGTCAGGACTTCCGCTGGCAGATAACGCCTGAGCAGACCTTCCCATTGAGCGGGCGTCCAGCTTCCAACAATGTCACTCAGATATTTCATGGGATGGCTCCGTAATGGGAGGATGGGTCGATGCCTGAGACAGGCGTGAAGACGCTTGCTCAAAGGACATCCCGGCGTTGGCCAGAAGGTCGTTTCAGCATGGCGAGGGGAGAATGTCGGCGGGATCGCCGCGGAAGGAGAACTGCGACCGCCGAAGCGATCGCAGTTGTGAAGGCAGAGTTCAGCTGGCTGATGCGGGTAGGAGATCAGCAGCCGTTACACCAGAACGGGATGCCGTCCAGTGCTTACTCAAGATTAGAACGGAATATCGTCGTCCATATCCTCGAAGCCGTTCGACGCCGGCTGCTGCGGACGGCGCGCGGCGCCACCCTGCTGGCCGCCACCGCCCTGCGCGCCACGGCCGCTGCCATAGCCGCCGCCCGAAGATTCACGCTGATAACCGCCGCCCCCGTGGCCGCCTTCATCGCCGCCGCTGTCGCCGCCGCCCTGGCGCGAACCCAGCATCTGCATCTGGTCGGCGACGATCTCGGTGGAGTACTTGTCCTGGCCGGACTGATCCTGCCACTTTCGGGTGCGGATGCGGCCTTCGATATAGACCGATGAGCCCTTGCGCAGGTACTGGGCGGCGATCTCGGCCACCTTGCCGAACATCGCTACACGATGCCACTCGGTGGCTTCCTTCATCTCGCCGGACGGCTTGTCCTTGTAGCGATCAGTGGTGGCAATGCGAATGTTGGTGACCGCATCGCCGCTGGGCATGTATCGGGTTTCCGGGTCTGCACCCAGGTTGCCCACGAGGATGACCTTGTTTACGGATGCCATGATCCTTCCAATTCAATGTACGAGGTTAATTGACCAGACCCAACGATCCCAGAGCTTTTGCACTCCGGTCGCGCGGTCCATGATGGGTGCACCGCTCTTCTTGTCGAAGGCAGGCACTTTTTCCCGATGCAGTCTCCTGACGGCAATCCGGTCCCCCAGCTTGCAACGAGCGTCGGCCAGCGCATCCTTAAGGCCTTCGCCTTGAAGGATCTTCTCGCCGGTGGCCGTTGAAAGCTTCAGCGCGAACGACGTGTAGGAACGAGGCCCGCCCGCCTTTCGGTTAGGGAATGTCATTTCGCCCCACTCGAGCAGCTCACCCACGGTGTAGGTTTGAGAGGAGGCCTGCGCCGGCGCAGCACTTCCGGAGCCGCTGCTGGCCACCTCCTGTCGACCACCACCCTCCGCACTCGGCGCGGAACGAGTCGGCCGCTCGCGGAGGCGGAGCTCCGGCTCCACAGCAGCTTGCGAAGGCCCCTGGGAATCAGGCGGGTTGCCGTCCTGAATGACGCTCGCAGCAACGTGTTCCAGCGACATGTCCACATGCTCGCTGACCTTTTTCCACCGGGGGAAGACTTCAGGCAGCAGCTTATCGCCATACGGGGTGCGTTGGAGCCGGTGTTCGAACACACCAACGAAGTGAACCACGCGATCACATTCCTTCCGAAGCAGATGCGGGACACCGTGAACATAGAACTGCCGTTCGTTCGGGTCCCCTCTCCCAACGGGAATCGGATCGGTGCTGTCCCCTCGTTGCTCAGGGTTCAGGACTGCGGCAACGCGCTTGATGAGGTTGAGCCAGGACATGATCAGAGAAGTGAGCCGCAGCACAAGCGACGGACCGCTTCAAGGTCCTCGCGCAGGCGGCGGTGGTTCAGAATCACGTCTTGCAGCGTCTCGGGGTCGACCCCCGATACCGCGCAGACGTACGTGTAGGGCAGTGCGCCGTTCCAGTATCCAAAGATCCAGCCCAGCGTCATGGAGTACTCCTCCCGGTCGAGCGTGCGATTGCGCATGCGGGCACGCAGCATCTCGGCGCAATCGATCAGGGACTCGGGCATGTTGTCGCCGCGCCTGCTGTCGCAGGCCAGGCTGATCAGGGCGTCGACCATTTTCTCCCGCACCGACTCGCTCCAGAGGGACGGGTCAGGCAAGGGGTCGAGCTTGGGGGGCGGCACCTCGATAGCGGCTGCTTCACCGAAGAAGTCCAGCTGCCATCCGGCGGTTGTGGTTTCCATGATGGTCTCCGGGTAGGCACCCGACAGACCCACCTGGCGGCGGGTATCGGATACCCGCGACAGGTGAAAAGCGCCGCCCAGAGGGGCGGCATGGGAATTAGGAGCGGTCGTGCGTTCCTGTCCGGCGAATAGGCGTTACCACAGCCGAGCGCTCGTACTGGCGCTCGGGCTCCGGCATCTCCTCAGCTTCGGGCTTCAACTTGGACAGGTTGTCCGGCATCGAAACCTTCGGTGCAGCGGGAATTGCTTTGGACCAGGCCACACCCCTGTGATACAGGAACGAGAGCCCGACGACGGTCACAAAAGCACCGACGATGAACGACTGCGAGGCCACATACAGCACCATGCAGAACATAAAGAGTTGGAACGGACGCTTGATGAGGTTCGTGACAAAGGATTCCACGGTTTCTCTCCAGAAACAAAAAAAGGGAATTCCTGGCGGATGCCAGGCGATTATTCGATGCTCGGGCGAGCAAGGAATCTCTGGAGGGAAGCTGCAGCGCTTCAACGTACTTGCGTCATGCGGTAGTGCATGGCGAAAGCACGCTGGCGGGGATGAGGGGCTGCTGCAATGGAGCGCTAGGTAACCCTAGGCTCATGTCGATGCGTGGTGAACGCTGAAGTCCATCCGATCCTAATTGGACTCTGCTGTCGACAAGCGGCAGAAAGCTCACCAAAAACACCCCGCTTTCCGAAAACTTGGCCTGAGCATGCTCATCGTTCGACCTGGCCACCGTACCCGGCGCTCCAGAACCAGCGCGACACAAACGCACCATGAGGCACCGATATTCGTCTCTTTTATCTCTGATGTAAGCGTTGTTTAATTCGACCCCTCACCTTAGGGGTAAACCTCTACATTTGATCGCCGGCGACGCCGATATGGGCTGCATAAGCAACCAGCTTTCTGCCATCACCGACGAAAGCCACCCCTAAAAGAAGCGCTTTCTCCGGACAACGCGGCTGTCTCGTTTCGTAAGCTCCTCGAGTTCACTTGACAACGTTTTTGGGTCGTTACGCTGGTTGTCAGGGTCCATTTCCGAGAGCAAAGAATGCCGCAAAGCCAAGACAAGCCCAAAGAGAATCCGGCCGTACAGGCAGACATCGTCAATTTCCCGTTGCAACCCGAAGCTTCACGTGCCGAGTTCGCACTGCGTAGAGCGCTTGGTGGCGTAGCGGTGAACGAGGATTCGTTCAGCCGGCTACTCCAATGCGTGCGAAACCTGCAGCGGACGAGGGACAAGATTGAGCGGCTACTGCAAGACCAGGGGGCCGATCTCCAAGTCATGCACGACCATACGACCGAAATTGCAGTCGGTCTGTATGGCGACACCAGAGCCGCACACACACGTGCATGGGAGATGTTCTATACGATCGCCGAGGAGGTCTTGGGCCTGACACGCAGCCAGGCCCATTTACAGCTGAACCTGTACAGGCGCTTTCTGCAACACAACGGCGCGCTCACGAAACTGAACATCGGTGAGCTGATGATTCTTCGCCGTAGTGACTACACCGCGGAGGAAATCGACGCCGTGATCGAATTCAAAGAGAACGATCCGGCGTATCGACGTAAGGATATTCGCGAGTTCGTTGAGCGACTGCGCCGCAAACAGGAGGAAGTCCTCGATGTGCAGTCCAAGCTCGACGTCGCCACAGCCGAACTGGCGACCACGATCTCGGAGAATGCCGACAAGGACCACGAAATCCGACGTCTCAACACCGAGCTGTCCCGCTTGACGGCCGAGCGCGACACCGACCGTCTGACGCTTACCCAATTGCGGGAGGAGATGACCAGACAAAACTCCAGTTACAGTGCGCTCGGAATGCAGGTCGCAGACCTGGAGCGGGAGAAGCGCGAGCTTCAGGAGCGCATCGCATTTGCGAAGGGAAACGTCCGCCCTGAATCAATCGAAGTGCCCATCGTTCCCCCAGGCTATGCCACGTTGGAAGATGCATTGGCAGCCAAGAACGACGAGCTTACGACCGCCAAGGCCGAGCTGAACAACGTCATTGCTCACCGGCACAGGATTGAAGAAGAGCTAGCCGAACGGACCGCGGTCCTGGACAAGCGAGCCCGAGCCCATGACGAGCTGGCAAAGCTAGTGGATGCGTTCCGGCAGGCGGTCTCGAGCTTTGCGTCGGCCCAGTTGACGGTGCAGATGGCCGGCGACATCTCCGAATTCCGCCCGACCCTGACAGTCCTCGACGGCATCGTCGGACGTCTTCAATCCGAGATTCGCTCTGCGATCAAAGCAAAATAGGAGCAACGACCCATGCAATCGCTTTCCCCAACCGCTGAGTTCGAGCGCCTGCAACTTACCCGGATGACGTGTGATCGTATTCGCTCGGCTAACTATCACCTCACCGACCACCTGGCCGAACTTCTGGGGGCACATCCCGAGCTTGAGCAACCCCTGCACATCAGCAAAGCCGCCGTCGATCGGGTGCGCAAAGCTGAGGCGACACAGCGAGACTTGATGGGCACGCCGTTCCTCGTTGTCGTGCCCACGCTGTCCGAAGTACAGGATTGGCGGTGCCTGGCCGAAAATACTACAACGACCCTGGCCGTCGACGCATTGCGCTCGCAGATGCCCATCTGGAGCAACGACGACAAGCTCCGGTTGTTCTACAACAATCGCCATTACATCTGGCTGATCGTTGAACTGCTGCACGTCAGCATTCTGGCCGCGCCGCTTCTCGGAATCACCAAGGAGCTGGCAGATTACCTGCGATCTCTCCCGCAGCATGTGCTCGACATGGCCATCGCACGGGTCGACTTTCCGATCTTCCGCTGGCGCTTGCATAGCAAGACCTTCTGGGTCGACTTCGACTCGAAACGGCTGGGACCGGATTCCAATGGCCATCACTTCCTCGCCTCTACGCCGATGCGCGCCGACCGTATGGCAACGAAGCATAGCTGGACCAATCTCAGGTTGGAGCCGTTTCAAAAGAAGGTGTACAGCGAGATGATGGTTCGTAGTCACTGCCGAGCTTCCACAATCACGTCCCTGCTGGGGATTACCTCCACGCGCACGCGAACGCTCTTTCAACAGATCCATGGGAGGTCCTCGCCATCGGGGCAGCTGCCTACCTCGACCGCATGGTACTTCGAGCATCCGACGCATCGGCTCCAGGCGACCATCATGGTTTCGCTATACCGCATCGCATTGGCCTTCGGAGCCAACGTCCCCGAGGCCTTCATCTCAGCCTATAACCTCTTCGACAAGTTCTTCGGAACTACCTCGAAAATCTCAGCGGACCGTGCGTGCCACATTTGCCGGACCATGTCCACCGACGCACAGCTGGAACTCGCACCCTGCAGGGTCTGCAGGACCCCCTATCTCATTGCGAATACTGCGCCGCGCATTGAACTAAGCCATGCGTTCTCCTGCCCAGGCTGTAGCGGAACGTTGGGTGGTCACGGTGGATCTCTTCGTCGTCGCAAGTAAGCGAAGGAAATTTGGAATGCACACCTTCATCCTTTTCGTCTTGCTCTTTGTGGTACCCCCGATTCTGGCCTACCGACTGGCTCGTCGTTGGGGCAGGAGCGGCTTCAAATGGGCGGTGATTTGCTTTTGCACGCACTACTTCGGCCTGCTCCTACTCATTCTTCTGCCGTCAAAGGCGACGCCGACGCTTCAGAACTATCGGCTTGCAAATCCTCAATGCGCAACGAAGCACGGGATGTGCTGCAACTCATGCGGTTCCCGCAGCATTCGCATCTGGCGCAAGCAATGGATGCTTACGGTGAAGCAGTACCACGTCTGCAATCACTGCGGTCAGACGCTCTACACCACCTGATCAGATACCCCCCAACCAGGGGGGTCAAGTTCTCGCTAAGCTTGCCGTCCTATCTCCTGTCCGATCGTGTATTCTCACGCCCGGCTGGGGATTGGCGGCACTTGACTTCTTGCGCAGGCCGGTAAGCTAAGAGTAACGGTCGATCCCCGGCCGGTCCAAAGTCAGAGGAAGAAAAGAACATGCAACAATCCAAACTCGCTCTCTCGGCCCTGGTCACGGCCATGACGCTCGCTCTCGCCGCGTGTGGCGGTGGTGGCGGAGGTGATGACGGCGGTTCCAAGCAAGAGCCTAGCACCCCGACCGCGCCGACGACGCCGCAAGGCCCGACTTCGGTGCCGCCTTCGACCACCGTCACTCCACCGACGTATGCAACGACTGACGCGCGGTTGGCAACCTTTAACGAAGTGAACGACTACCGCCTCAAGATGGGTGTAGGCGCGTTACGTCAAGATGACGCATTGGATAAGGCAGCAGACAGCCATCTTTCTTACCAGAAGGTGAATTCAGATTTCGGGCACGACGAGATTGCTGGAAAGCCGGGATACACAGGGGTCACTCCTTACGACCAGGCAGTTGCTGCTGGAGCTATGTCGAACCAGTGGATTGCGCAGGTATCTGATCGGTCCGCCTTCTGCGTTGATAGCTTCAAGAATTCGATCTATCACTTGCAAGCTCTCACCAGCAATCAGGAGACTATCGGTATTGCGAACCGCGATAGCCTCTGTGTCATTAATTTCGGTGTAGTCACCGGAGCCAACGGAAGCGGTTATGGGCTTCCCACATGGGGCGGTCAACAATTGACCGAGACGGCCTTCGCTTATTCCCCTATCGATGGGGAGAATGTTTGGGGATCGTTTATTCCTGCGGCAGAGTCGCCGAATCCTGCGCCGGACCTCTCCACCGCAGGTCATCCCATCATGTTCAGGGTCCCGTCTGCGAAGGCGTCCGATGTGCTGACCGTATCCAGCTTCTCGCTCGCGGGTCCCGGTGGAGTCGCTATTCCGGTGCGCATCCTGGTTCCGACGAACGCGAAACCCGGCTCCGTAAGTAGCGCCATCGAAGACGCCCGTCTCTATTCGGGTGTCGCATTCATGCTCCCGACGCAGCCGCTTCCGGCTGGAACCTATACTGCTACCTTTAGCGGCGCTCGAAACGGCGTAGCCGTCAGCAAGACTTGGAGCTTTACAGCGTTCTAGGCTGACAACCACTGAGAACAGACTAAGCGTCTGCAAGACACGAGCCCGCGATTGCGGGCTCTTTCACGTGGTGCGGTCCCTCGGGTGTTAGTTGCAGACTTCGTAGAACGCAGTATCGCCGTAGTTTCCGTTGCCGAGCTCCGACCTCTTCCAGGCACCCAAGCGGTATTGGGTCGCTGCAAGAGCGGCCATCGCCTTATTGTAAAGATCCTGTTGATCGGCGATTTCCCAGTGCGACCAAATTCTGGACCACACCGGTGTATAGCCCCCATCGTAGACGGCAATTCCCTGGCCAGCGCAGCCACCATCGGCCGAGCAGTCTCCCATAGACCCGATCGCGATAGCGACTGTTGGGTGCTGAAACCGGCACGCTGGAGGGGGAGGAGGCGGAGGGGGCGGCGTCGGCGCGGGTTCTGGTACGCCACAGTATGGCAAACCGTTTCCCCGCCGCAACCACTGCTGACCGGGCAGACAATCGGCAACGGTCATTGGCGGTGCGGGGAACGAATACAGTTGCGCGCTCGTTCCGGGAATACATGCGATGAGACTGCACGCCAGGATGAAGCGTTTCATTAGTTTTTCCTTGCTAGTACATGCAGCCAGTCGTAACGGTTCCTACCAACTGCCCACCCAGCGCGCCGACATCGTTCCCGCTATACCAAGCCGCCGGCGAGATTGCATTCGCCTGCGCATACCAATAGGTGCCATAGTCGTTCATCGAGAAGTACGTGCCTTGAATCGGGGGCATGACGTTCCCTGTAATGTTCACCATCTGCTGCTTCGGCGTGTAGAGCGCCCATGCGGTGCCGCCCGGACAGTAGTCCTTGCCGAACGTCATCCCGTCGGTCACGTTGTCGTACTTTCGCGTAACGGACATATTGCCGAGCGCATTGTTCAGCGTCACATAGCGATTGCCCTTGCAGATGTAGCCGACATTGGTCGCACCCGTCGCCAGCTGGCCGCTGTTGGTGCACGCCATCCCTTCGTAGATGTTCGCCACCGCGGTGCCGATAGGCTGCCAGACGCCACCGAAGCAGATCACGAAGCCCGTGCCGGTGTTGCTCCTGCGCGTGGATGGTTCCACGTTACAGGCCGAGCCGGTCACGGCGGTGTTCGTGATGTAGGTCTCGCCATTGCTCGTCAGCGCCGTTGTGGTAGTCACGCGCCTTGCGTTGTTCACGTCGTTGCCCCCCATGTCGAGGGAGGTCTGCATCCGGTTCAGTTCGGGATGACCTGGCACCTGAACCCGATAGAGGTAGCCGCTGTTGGCCTGCGTGCCGGTAAAGGCGAGCAACGAAGCCAGCCGACCGCTTCCGGGGTTGGTGTAGTTGGCCAGCGGCACCTGCCAGGCGCCGTAGGCGCCATAGGCATTGCTTGCCACCATCGTCGGGTCCCCGTTCTGCCCCGGATACGGCACGAACCCACCCTGCGCGCCGGCCTGGGCCGCGATCTGCACCAGCTGGCGCGTGTCCGAGATCGGCCTTCCGCCCTGCGACGTCACCAGTGCCTGCAGCGTGTTCGGCGTGGGCTGAAGGACCTGGAGCAGCCAGGTCTGCCCGAATACGTTCGTCGCGGAGAACCCGGCTGGCAGGTACCCGCCGTTGATGAGCATCGCCGGGGTGACCGAGACCGGTACGCTGGCAGTGGCCTGCGCGGCAAGTGTGGCGGCTTCGTCCTGCACGAACTGCAATGCCGCCTTGTCGAAGACCAGCATTTGGCTGGCCGCGGCCGCCGTCTGCACGTTGGTGACACCGGCTTTTGCCCACGTCGCAAAGCCGGCGATGCTCAGCATCGACAGCATCAGCGCGACGAGATAACCCAGTATGGCTTCCATTCGAGTCTCAGGTATTCAGCTGGACCCAGTGGACCAGCGTCCCAACAGGAATTGACGCCGGCACGCTGTAGGCCGTGCCGGTCGCAAGATTGACGGCGGTGCCCTGACTGCGGACACGGAACCACGCCACGCTGCCTTCGGTGCTGTTCAGCAGCACCGCGCCTGCGCCCGGAGCGACGCGCACGAATCCATAGACGTCCCTGCCGCCCGCCGGGTTGGCCACTGCCATGCAGCCGGCACCGGCAGGTGCGACCATCCCGGCCGGCAGCATGGGAGCCACGCTCGCCCCGACGAGACCGGGCGTGGCGCCGGCGGTCGAGACGCACGCGGCGCCATAGGCCTGTGCCTGCTGCGCGGTCACTGCGGCAACGGACTCCATGCGCCCGGGCACGCCAGCGCCGGGGACAGCCTGCGACAGCTGTCGGCTCTGCGCCACGATGCCCATGCAGAACAGCACCGTGGCTAACGGCAGGATGAGGTATCCCATGCTCGTCTCCAAGATCCCGGCGTCACGCCGCGAACATCACTGGAAGGTCAGCGCAAAGGCCGCGGTGGCACTGCAGGCTGCTCCAGCGGTAACCTGGTCCGGCAGGTTGCCCTGGTCGAACGTCGTCGTGCCAACCGTCAACGTCACGTAATCCTTCAGGCCAAGTGCCGCGCTCACGCACTGCTTTGCCGTCTGTGCGTTGCCGCCACCGAAGGAAATCACGCCCCGCGAGCCATTGTTTGCCGAAGCGAGCGTGACCGCATTTCCCCAGGGATCGACCAGCGCATTGCCGCGGACCATGTCGGTGGGAAACATGCCGCCGGTGATCATCGCTGCGATGTTTGCCGTCGTGAAGTTGGTATAGCCGTTGTTGCCTTGGGAGAACCCGGCACGGGCGTTAGTAATCAGCTGCGTGATATTGGTTGCCACCACGCTCGCCTTGTGGTTCTGGAACCCGTTGTAGCCGGCATAAGCGATGCCTACCAGTGCAAGCAGGCCCAAGACAATGGCGACGACGCGCCCGAGAATGCCATCCATGTGAAACTCCTATGCTGTTGAACACGCCAAGATTTAGAACTTGCCCATCGACGACGTGAGGATCGATGAGAGAGAGTTGGAGCCCAGTTGCAGCACTACGAAGGCGAGGAACATCAGACCGGTGAAGGCCGCCGACATGACCATGCCTTTGGCGAGCAATTGCCGCTCGATGACCTCCGCGTTCTGCCGCACGGCGACCGTGATCTTTTCGGTGAAGTCATCGAACCCAGCATACGCACCGATTTCGTCAATCAAGTCCATCGACGGGAAGCCATACCCGGTCTGCCGCATCGCCTCCGCCAGGTCCAGGCCGTCGGTAAGTCCGAGGCGGATGGGCTTGAGTCGTGACGCCATCCATGGCGAAGCGGTCTGGATCTGCCCCTCCAAGGCGACCACGTCAGGCACGTTCGCCCGCAAGAGCGCTACAAACGACCTGAGCCAGGTGAATCCGTTGATCTCGCGATACACCGTAAAGGGAAAGACATGCTGGTCAAGGAAGCGCCTGCCCGAGCCGTTCCATCGGGGTAGCGCCCACCAGCTCCATATCGCATAGGCACCCAGGCTCCCGAACAGGACCGGCGCAGGCCACCCCACCGCCAGTTGACCCATCCAGTACATGGCATAGGCCCAGTCCGTCCACTGGTCCAGCGGCACGAAGTCCAGAAACTGCGGCACGATCTGGGCACCGATCAAGAGCAGCACCGCGTATAGCGTCAGCAGGTACACCGTTGGGGCAAAGAAGCTGGCCTGCAACTTCTGACGCAGCCGGGTTGTCTGCTCGCGCACGTCAAGGACCAGACGCATGGCCTCCGGCAACTGCCCGGCACGTTCGCCCGCATCCAGCACGCTGCGCTCCAGATCGCTGAGCCCCGCCCCCATCGCCGCCATCAGGGTCATGCCGTCCCGGACCTTTCGGGCGACGTCATGCGCGGCCTCTGCCGCTCGCTCACGCCCCCGTCGGGCCAGCCGCTCGCGGAAGTCCTCCAGAATCTGTGCGAGGCCGAGTCCGTTTTCAAGCTGGCTCGATGCCTGCTGGTACAGGCGTCGGCGCATGCTCCAGGATAGTCCGCTCATAGCTCGTCCCTGTTTGGTATCGCGTCAACACTGCGTTCGGCATCGACCGGCGAGAGGCGGCCCGCCAGTACGAGATCCATCGCATGTGAGATCATGGGCTTGTCGGCGCCGGCGCGCTTGCGATGCTTTCGTCGGGCTACCAGCACCCCCTCCTTGATGCAGTCCTGCATCAGGTCCTCGCTTGTCACCACGACTTCGGCCACGGCTTGCTGGCCGACGATGGCATCGCCATGGCAATGGTCGCAACCTGCGCCGCGCACGCGCACTTCCGACAGATCGCCCCATGTGCGCATGGCACGCAGCATGTATTCCGGCAAGCGTTCCGGCGCATGCTCCAACTTCACGCTGCATTTCGGACAAAGCAACGGAACCACGCGCTGTGCAATCAGCCCGATGATCTGGTTGTGGTTGCAGATCACCTCCATGGCCAGACGGACGTGGTCCAGCATCACCAGACGGGAGAACGTTTCGAAGGGATCGGTCACGTGCAGGGTGGTCAGCACCAGGTGACCGGTCGCCGCGGCTTGCAGCGTGGCCACCGCTTCCTCGACACCACGGATTTCGCCGAGCAGGATGGCATCCGGGTCCATTCGCAGCGTCATGCGCAGCATCTCGGGGAAGCGTTCGCTCTCCGTGGTCAGCTGAATCGCCCAGTCCATCGGATACTCGGTCGGGTTCTCGATCGTGACGAGACGCTTCTCGGGGAACATCCTGGCCTGGTGCCGCGTGCACTCGAAAAGCGTTGTCGTCTTGCCGCTGCCCGTCGGGCCTGTCACAACCACCACGCCCATCGGCCGGCGCAGCAATTGCGAGATCAGTTCCACCTGGAGCGGCGTATATCCCATCTGGCCGAGCATGAAATCGCCCGAAGGGCTATTCGGCGTGCTCAGGTCCAGTCGCTTCGCCGCCTCGATGGCGTCAGCCTTGCGTGCGCCTTGGTGGTGCTCGCGGTACTGCAGCCGCGCCACGAGGAAGCCGCCGCCGCTCTCCACTGGATAGGCGGGCCCTCGGACAATCCGCACGCTCGAGAGCCCGGTGCCAGGCAGTGCATCGCCCGCAATCTGTGCGTCCTGCACGTCCAGAGGGTTGTAGGTCGCGGCTTTCACGGTCGCCAGGCCGGTATACATGGCACGCACCAGCCGTTCCCCCTCCTCCCGTCTCATGGAAAGCGCGCCGACCGTACGCAGGTCGCCCTGCACGCGTACCTGAATCTCGGTATGGTGCTCACGCACCAGGACGTGGATATCCGAGGCAATCAGTGCGGCGCAGTCGGCCACCAGCCGGCGCGCGAGGCTCAGCGTCTGGAGGTCGGCGTCCAGCTGCTGGCCAGAGCCGCGCTGCTGGCGCAGAACCGCCAACTCCTGGGCGGAGACTTTGCGCACCTGAGGCGCTGCACCGCTGCGCCGCACCTTGGCTTCCCACGTCAGAAAACGTGGGGTGCCGAAGTGGCGCGCATCCACGTATATGTCACATGCGTGCACGGCAAGGGCCTTCTGGACGGTCTCACTGGTGAGCCCATGGTCTAGGGCGAGGTCTTCCACGTAGAGGCCCGTTTCCGCTACGCGTTGGCGCAGCGCTGCAGCCTCGTCCGGCGCAAGCAGGTTCAACGTGCATGCGACCTTGTCGAAGCTGCCCACGAGCGTGCGGGGGTAGAGGATATGCGGCGCCAGCACCTCGGGCGGGGGCGGCAGCGTCAGCATGTCGGACTTGACCGATGGCTCCGATCGCGTAGCGACGGTCGCGGCGCGGTCCCCCTTGCGAGCGGCACCGCCCCACAGGCGCGAAAGTGTCCCGATCATCATGGCTTTCCTTGGTGTTGAGCCTGGGGAGCGGGGGCGGCAATTCCGTTCCGTTGGGCGTACAGCTTCCCCACCCCTTTCCATGTCTGGGTCGCCGCTTCATAACTGACTTCGGTCAGCCGCAAGCCAGCCACGTTGTCGAGACCAGCGCCCATGCCCAGCCACGGCGGCGTGCCGAAATTGATGTCCGCGGTCATCACAAGCCATGGATCGACAGGCGTCTTGCCATCCGACGGAAGCAACGCCGGCGGCATCGTGACCTGCAGCGCCATGCCGCGCGCCTGCGCATAGGTCCAAATCGCGCGCTGGGCCTCGCCAACGGCGGCGATCTCGGACGGGGACGGCAGGAAAGCCGCCCGGGCAACGGCGGTTGCGTTCGCCTGGTTGCCGTCCGCCGACAACGAGCCGGGCGCGTTGGCAGCCACGCCCCCTTCTCGCTTCCAGCTTGTCTCGATATGCAGCGTGGTCGCCGTCGCCGGCTTGCAGCGCCAGGCAGCCATCGTCCAGCCACTCTCGGCAAGCAGCTGCCCATCCCATGCCCGCCGGCATGCCTGCAGGAAAGCCGACGGGGATGCTTCCTCCACCCACGGCAGTGTTCGCGGGCGAGCGGCTTCGTTCAGGCGCTGCGCAGCGGCGATGGCGCGATGGCGCGCCCGCTGGGCCTCGCGCTCGGCTTCCTGCTGCATGTCATACCAATACCAGCCACCGCCGGCAATCGCACCGACCGCGCTCACCGCGGCCAATGCATAGGCGGTTGACCGCCAGGGCCCCGTCAGCACATCGTGCATTGCGGAAACGCCCTTGCTCGCGCGCGCCATCGCGGCGAGGTCGCGCAGGGTGCCCTCGACCTCGGTCCAATCGCCCAGTGCACGATGGCGGGCGCGGATTGTGTCCAGCTCCTCGATGGTGCCTACCCGATCACCACCCGAGATGATGGCGTGGCCCTGTCGAACTGCGACATACCAGTAGAGGCTGTCCTGCAGGTGAAAAAGGCCCATCCATGGCTGCTGATGCTGGCCGGCCACGATAGCGGCGAGCGGCTTGACAGCGGAAACCTTGACACCCGCCATGGGTTCGCAAAAACCACTCTGCACGGCGCCTTCGGCGCTCTGGTGCACGATCCCCCAGCGGAAGTGGCGGCCGAGTGCCATCGCGCTCGCGCGCACGGCGCTCTTGCTCGGCTGGACCTCCTCGTGCTGCCAGGTCAGCCCAATGGCGAAGGCACCTTTCAGCCCAGGAAACGACAGGATCTGCGCCATGACTCAGGGCCTCAGCGTACGCACGCGCTTGCCGTTGGCGATCTTGACGCCCCCATCGTCGATGCTGACCACCTTCCAGCCACCATCGAGCGCGTCCCCGGCCACAACCGGCACAGTGCGCCCGTTGACATCGACCACCGCGTTGAACTGGCCGTCGAACGCGCGCAACGACACTAGCCTGTGTGCGTCGCCCGCCTGGCGCGGCATCCGTTCTGCAACACCTGCAGTCGGCACCGGCCCGGAGAGGGAGATAGCCGGCGCTGCTCCGGCAGGTGCCGCGCCCTGGGAAGCCGACAACAGCGATTCTTCCGCCCGTTTCACTTCCGCCTTGTATTTCGCAATCTCGGCCCGGGCCTTCCACAACGCAATCTGCGACTGCAACGCCGCGAGTTCCGATGCCTCGGTATGCCGGAGCGACGCGGCCGCGTCGACAGCCGCCGCCGCAGTGGCGGACGCCGCAGCACTCACTGCTGCCGGCGCTACAGCGCTGGCGCCGGACGGCTGCGCAGCCGGCGTGGACGCGGGCGGCGCGGCCTCCTGCTGCGATGTCGCCGGCCGCGCTGTTGGCTGCGCCGCCGGCTGTGATGCCGGCTGCTTACGACCGGCCGCTGCGATCGCAGCGGAGATGGGGTCGGACATGGAAGACGCCGCGTTGGCCGAACAAGCCACCGATTGCAGCAACACTGCTGCGATGGCCACCCCGAACTGAGTGCAACGAAGGTTGAATGGGCGATTCTGCATGGGAATGTCCGAAGTCTTACAGCAAGCGGGCTGAGATCATGATCGCGATGACGGTGTCGCCCCGCGTCGCACCGACGCCGCCCCCGAGCGCCGCCATCCACGGCTCACCCACGCCGTTGTTGGTGGTCGCCGCCTTCTGGTTGCGCAGGCCGGTGAGCACCAGGGATTCACCAGGCTTCAGCGTGATGGACTGCGTGAAGCGGTTGGTCGGCATCGTCCGCAGCTGCACGCTGGTCTGGTTGGCAGAGCCGCCCGAGTTGAACGGCTGCAGTGGCAGGAGGTCCGAGAGCGTCATGTCGAAGTTCATCAGGATCCGGCCATCGACGACCTTGGGCAGGAAGTTGACGGTGAAGCCATAGGTGACGGTCCCGGTCTGAATCGAACTGGTCGAGCCGACATTCGCGGCCAGCGTGGTTTGCGCCTGTGCAACATAGTCCTGCAGCGTTGCGGTCTGCAGCGCCAGGACCTTCCCGTTCTGCGTGACGCCCGAGCGCGACACCACCTGCGACACGTTGCCCAGCGTCGAGAGCGCCTGGACGACGGCCTTGCTGCCGGCAAACGGCCCGCTCATGATGGTCACGCCAAGGTTCATCGGCGACGCGCCGCCGGCGACGTTTGGCATGCTGGCGGAATTGAACGTGACACCGGGTTGCCCGCTCGAGCTCCGGTACGCGAGGGACAGGTTCAGGCCATAGTTGTCCTCGCGCGTCACGCGAACCTCATAGACCTGCACGTCGATGGCCACCTGCTTGCCATACATGGCGGCCAGGCTCTTGACGAACTGTTCGATACGATCGCACTGGGCCGGATCGCCGGTTACCGTGAGAGTGCCCAGGTGCTTGTCCACGACAACCTCGGCGCCGGCGCCAGCAACGGCCTTCGCGGTGACATGAAGGGTCTCCCACGGCTTCATTTCGACCGACATGCTCATCGACTGGCCGCTGCGCCCCGCCCCGCTCCCGCCATTGCCTGCCCCGGTAGCGCCGGCCCCTGCCATGCCGCTCGAGCTGCTGTCCGTCGTGGTGATCGATCCGTTCATCGAGGACGAATCCGCGAGGCTCGGCAGCATGAAGGTGCGGGTTTCCGTCTTGAAGAACGTCACCGTGCCGTCGTTGTAGCGAGACCAGACCCCGAAATGCGCTTCGACGGCTTCCAGGAAGCCCTTGAAGCTGCCCTCGTACCGCAGGGTCAGCGGCACCGCCGCGGCCGCGGGGCTGGCCGAGCCCGCAGCGACACTGAGCGGAGCGCCCAGGTCCACGCGTGCGGTGCCGCCCATCGGAATCGGCCCACCCGGGCGACCAGCCCCTGCGGGCTGCACCACCGGGGCCGCACTGGACGCCACCGAGGCGACGGCCGAAGGATCGACGGTCGAGCGTACGCCGACACTTTGCGCAATCCAGTTGGCGGCTTCGTTCAAGGAACCCAGAGTCCCCTTGAACACTACGTGCTTGCCGTAGATATCCGGCTGCGGCTTGCTGGCGCGGATCTTCTCACCCAACAGCCAGGCGCCTTCATGCACCCGGAACACCGGCCGACTGCGCGGGGCGTCGGCGTAGCGCGCATGCGCCTCGCTATTGATGGTGTTTTGAATCTGGCGCGTGTCCATCACGCCGCAGCCAGAGAGCAGTGTGGCCGCCGCCACGGCCGCCGCGGTATAGCGTTTGCTTTGCATCTTCATTGTACGACCCCGTTTTGGCTGATAATCACGGTGCGGTTGCCGCGCCAGCTGTCGCCCACCACGTCGGCGCCGTTGTTGGCCAGCTCTTCAACCACACGCTTGACGGCGAGCTCGAAGTCACCCCCATAGTCCTTGTCGCCCGGCACGATCCAGCCATCGGGGACATTCCAGACCACCGTCCAACCCGCGCGGGCAGCCCATTTCTGCAGCTGCTGTTGCAGGGGCTCGCCTTTGACGAGGCGGTAGAGTTCACCGATCACCGGGGGTGCACTTGCTGCCGCTGCCGTCGACGGGCCGGCACCGGCCGTTGGCGAGGCGCTGTTCGCCGCCACCAGCGTGCGGTCGGCCGCCGCTGGATTCGCGCGAGCGGGTTGCAGCGACTGCCAGCCGTCGTTCAGCAGCTGGGCGGCGTGCAAGGCCGGCGCGATGAACAGACCGCTCAGAAGCGAGGCCGCAGTCAGGACTATGCGGACGGTGCGTTTGGGGTGGGACATAGCTATGGTCTCGATTGGACGGATAGGACTAGCGCAGGGCCGCGCGCTGCAGCGCTTGCCACCGGGCATGAATCTGATTGGCGTACCGCAGCTGCTTGTCAGGCGACGAAGCGTTGTAGGCGCCAACCGCTTTCCACGTCGGTCCGAAGCGCTGAATGTTCTCGCGCAGAATCCACGCGCCGACGTACGCATTGGTGCATCCATCAAACAGGTGCGCCCGCGTGATGCCATATCGCCCCAGCCGCGGCAGATGGATGGAGTTGATCTGCATGAGCCCGATATCTTCCGAGCCGTTGGCATTGCGGTTGGTGACCCAGGGCCGCATTCCGGACTCCTGCCAGGCAATGCTGCGCAGCAAGGTCGAGCTCACGCCATGGAAAGCCGCAGCATCGTCCAGGCAGTCCGCGCGGGCGCTGCCGCCTATGAGCAACATCAGACAGCACGCTGTGGCCACTGCACGGATCTTCATAGCGCGACCTGCCCAGGTTGCTCCTTGAACCGCACCTGCGGCACACGGTCCACGTAGACCACGTTCCCGTCGGCGATCACCGTCAACCGCGCGGCAATCCCATCGAACTTGTAGTAGCGGTCCTTCTGCTCGCCGTGGTGCTGGTGATCGTCGCCGAACACCGAGACGCTCACCATCGATTTGGCAAAGCTCAGATAGGTGGCGCCGTCTTTCTCGAACACCATTTCCAGCCCTGCAGCGTTTTCGCGCGGGAACACATACTCGATCGCGGGGGCGCGATCGACCTGCACCGACTTCCCGTCCGCGGTCGCGGTGAAGCGGTCGACCGTCGAGAACGACAGCACCCGCTGCGCCTCATCCCACTTCGTCCAGATCTTGCTGCCAGCAGCGTCGCGTAGCACCAGGTCCTTCGGTTCCTTGTCGAATCGGATTTCGATGCGGCCTTGCTTGTTGTCGCGGATCGCCACCGCGCCGAACGCCGACGCCAGCGTCGGCCCTTCAGGCAGCGGCGTGCCAGCAACCGGCAGGGTCGCCGCCTGCAGCGGACCGTCCTGCCGCGCCGGCTCGGCAACCACGGAGAAGCCCTTCGGCGGCGCGGCCCGCAGCGCGATGTTGCGTCGGATAAAGTCCACTTCCGCATACAGGTTGCGGCGCTCCAGCACGCGGGCGAGCGCCTGCAGCCAGTTCTCCCCATCGCCAAGCTCCACGGCGACATCCTCGGTCAGCGGAATGTCCTTCTGCGCGGTTCCCGTCCAGCCAGCCGGCGCGATGGACTTGATCATTTGCGCCAGCGGCAGAGACGAGCGCCCAGGACGCACCACCGGAAGCGTGGTGTAGCTGCCGATCAGCGCCAGACGCCCGGAAATCCCGGCCAGGCTGCGCGGCAGGTCGCCCGCTGGATTGGCGGGCTCCGAGGTGAAGCCGTTCGCGCGCTTCCATCGCGCCAGCACTGGCTGCCCGTTCACGGTATAGCGGACGACATCGGGCACACCATCAACCACCCAGTATGGGCCGGTCTGCAAGGCGCCGTCGGCGTGAACAGCCTGGCCGGGCCGAGGCTGAATATACGTAGAAAGCCCGTCGTTGAAGATGAGCGCGGGACGATCGATGGCCCGGGCAACGATGTGGTAATCGAAATCGAGCGGATCGGTGTCGGCCGCCAGGGCGCTAGCACTCGCCGTCAATACCAAAGCGCAAAGAAGGAGCGGCCTGATCATCGGAATTGTGCGACGTGATTCATGAAGCGGGCGAAGTACGGACCACCCCGCTCGGGATTGGCGCTGTGGTACCAGGCAACAGCCTTCATCGTGGAGCCGCTGCGCCGGAGGTTTTCGGTCAGGATGTCTTCCGCCACCCGGATATTGGTTGCCGGCGCCAGCGCTTCCCACGGGGAAGGGAAGCGCTTGCCGTGGTAGCACCAGTTCACCTGCATCAGGCCAACGTCGAAATCGCACCGCTGGCTGGCCAGCAGGCGATTGATCGCCATGTAGGCTTCCTCCCGCGTGGCAAAGAACATGCCGCGGCCAGCCACGTTCAAAGTCCAGGGCCAGGGCCGCCCGCGATAGGCCGATTCGTTCATCGCGATGCCGGCGGTGATCTTCGGGTCCACGCGCTGACCCATCTGCGCGAACGGCTCGGTCTTCGGCGCGCATGCCCATCCACCACGGCGCTCGGCGAGCGCTTCCTGGGCGGCCTCGGTCAGTACGGGCGGGCGCAGCCAACCCTCGCGGGCTAACAGCACCGAGATCGGCAGCGCCTTCTCGCCGATTTGGACCACAGGCCCCGCCTCCGCTCCCGCTTCGATCGGTGCTCCGATCAGGCGGGCGGACCACGCAAGGAACGCATCGAGCCCGCAATAGAGCACCGGTTTTCCTGCGATCGTGTGCAACAAGTCCTTGCCGTCGGCGTGCACGACCACCGCGGTGGGGCTAATGACCGCCTGGATCGTGGCGGCGGCTGCGTGGCTCGCTGCCAGACACGCAACGAGGGCTACCAGCGTCTTAATCACGGTAGGCCTCCAGCACCATGTCGTGCTTAACCTGCACCACCATCTTCTGGCCCGGTTCGGTCGTAATCGTCGGCCGGATGCCTTGGTTGCGGCTCAGGATCGTGGATGCGGTCTGGGCAGCGATCTGACCGGCAGCATTGCCGTAGGTGGTCAGTCCGTTCGCGCCGACCGTGGTCGCCGTGTTGTTATCCTTAAAGGCGTGCTCGAGCAAGCCGATAACCAAGGCAGAGCCGAAGATTCTCAGGAAATGATTGTTGACATCGCCGCTGATGCCGGAATAACCGTTCGGATCGGCACCCTGCATGCCCATGAGCGGAACGGTCTTGCCGTTCGGCAGTTGCATGCGCACAAAGGCCGCAAGGATGCGCTCCTGGCCCACTGCAATATCCGCGTTGTAGGCACCCACCAGCGTGCTGCCCGCAGGGATGACTTTGCACCGGCCCGTCACCGTGTCATACACGTCCTGCGACACGGTCGCGCGAAATTCACCCGGCTTGTCCGAATTCAGGCCACCGGCAAAGGTGGCGGGGATGACGAAGCCTCGACTGACCGTGCATTTCGGTAGTTTTCCGTCGAAGCCGGTGCGCAACGTCCTCGCGGCAGTCGCATCGCGCAGGAACTGCTTGTCGGACGAAACCGACGCTTCAGGCGGCTCCGGGAGGCCGTTGCTTGCACTGGCGCGCGCGACCGCCACCTGCTGCAAGGCGCGCATCTGTGCCGGGTCGGCCAGGTCCGCCATGCCAGCCGGCATCTTCGTGCCGCCCATCTGCGACTTGCGCATGCCCTTCTTGTAGATCGAGGCGGTGAAAATGTCGTCTTCCTCGTTCTTCTTGGCGGCAGCCGTGCTGGGCTTGGACGAGGCAACCAGATCGCCGGCCGTCATGACCGGCGCCGCGCCGCTGTCAGGCTTTTTTTCCGCGAGGGCGCGTTGGCGCTCGGCCTCTTCCCGAGCCCTGGCGGCCTGTTCCCGAATCGTGGCCTCGAGCGTCTGCCCGTTGTCGCCGCTACTGGCACGCTGGCGCAGCTGTTCCGCGCGGTCCTGCTCCGCCTTGGCATCGGACTGCTCCTCGCTGACAGACTGGAAGTAGTAGCCGAGCCCGCCGACGAGAAAGGCCGCAACGACGCCAAGCACCATCACGATGTTGCGCGGCAACTTCCCCTTGACGGTGCGCTCCTGCGCATCCGTCACGTCGGAGACGTTGTTGGACGACTTCCGATCGCGCATCAGAACAACCCCAGAATGCGCCGGCGGCCGCGCTCGACCTTCACTTCCTCCGAACCCGAGCGCAGCGCCACCGTCTCGGCCAGACGCTGGACGACAAGGAATTCGCCTCGCCGAATGAAGTTCACCACCACGAAATCGCTGCCATCCTTGACCAGGGCAACGGGCCAGTCGGCCCCCTTCGGGATGCGCAGCCAGATCGCCTTGCCGTCGTCAAAGGCCGTGTCCGGCCGGAAGCTCGCGCTCCCGGAGATGGAATAGTCGAAATTGAGCTGCTCCGGTGCGACCGCGACGGTATCCGCGCTGCGACCCCCGGCATCGACGGACAGCCCATCGGCGCTTTCGGCACGCGATTCATTGCGCGCCTTCGCCTTCGCAGCGAACGACGTCGGGATGCGAAACCGCACCTTCTGGTAGAAGATCCCGCCCAGGGGAGAAGACACCAGCGTGAACTCGTAGCTGCGCTTGTTCGTGTTGACCGAGAGCGTGTTCACGAGGCCTGCCGCCTGCGGCTTCACGTACAGGTGATTCTGGCCATCGGCCTCGTAATCCCAACGCACGCTCTCACCCCACGCGGGTTCGCCGACGATCTGCTCGTCGTCGGGAAACTCGATGGTGGTCATCTTCAGCGGTGCCGAAAGGACACGGAAGATCTGGTCGCGACTGTAGGTAAAGACAACCAGCCGGGAATCGCCGGGCAGCGCTATGGGATCCACGCCACCGTTGAACGGGTTGGCCGGGTTCATCGCATCGCTGAGGTCCCCAATGCCCAGTCCTGCCACGCCCGCGCCCGCGCCCGGCCGGCGCTGGGGCTTGTCAGCGGCATGTGCGTGCGGCACGGCCAGGCAAAGCGCCACCAAGGCGGCAGCCAATGCACTCAGCGGGGATGACTTGCGAATGTCCATGAGCGTAGTCGCGGCCTCAGGCCGGCGATTTCTGAAGGCTGAAGAAGACGGGATGGACGCCGAACGGATTGGTGCCCAGCACGGCATCACTGGTCGGTGGCTTCACCTGGTAACGGAAGGTCATCGCGTAGCGCATGCTGCGCGGCTTGTAGCCGTCCTCCGTCGTGGTGGTGATGAACTCCACCGCAACCGTGCTGTCGGGCAGCACAGCGATATTGGTAACCTTGACCTCCCGCACCAACGTGGCAGAGGCGCCAACCTGGCGGAACGGCTCGTCCTCGGTCACCCAGTCCTCGAACTGCTTGCGCGACGATCCGATCATCTGTTCACGCACCGACCGCAGGTTCCGAGCCATCCGAGAATCCTCGACCTGCGTGGTCAGAATCGGCTCGATCGTGAACCAGCGCGTGACAAGATCCTTGAATGCCCACTGCAACTGGATCCCCTCCGGCTGGAAGGCCTCCAGCTCGCGCACGATAGGCTTGCCGCTCGCGTCGGCTGACACGCCAACCGCCTTCACCACCGAGGGCGGCGGCTCGCGCGTCATGATCGCCGCCAGCGCAATGCAACCCAAACCGAGCGTGGCCACCTTCCAGTGATTCCGCTCGATGGCGATCCTGGTGGTACGGTCGAAGATCACCTGTTCAGGGCTCTCATTGCCGTACATCCCCGGGGCTACCGCCAGGGTCTTGGCATTGCTGGAATTCTTGCGGAAGAGGGGCATGCTGCGGCAGTCCATTGGGATGCCGCTAATTGAAGCAGTGAACCGTCACGCGAGGACCGAAGAAAGCGGCGCGATTTTGCGCGGCTTTCTGAGATTTTCCCTGTGCCCGGTGCACATCCGTGTTGGATCGCCACGAACCGGAGCTGCAACGAGCCCCAGGTTGCCAACCGCTCGCGCGGTACCGCTACTGCCTTCAATCGGAGACCTGTCCGGCAACAATAGGGCGGAAAGCTCTCAGTTTTGACATAGCTTTCCGGGAAACCAGCCTGAGCATGCTCAGGCTTCGAGCACGGTATGCGCCGCATAAGATCGCTTCGGCAGGCTGTTGCTCGCGCGAGTTTTCGGGAAAGCTCACAAAAATCGCTCGTCTTTCGACGCCCAATTGCATTCGCGGCCCGCCAACAATAGCGGGCATGCAATCCACCGATCCGTCCCATCCCGTCCTGCAGCTCAGCCAGCTCGAAGCCAGCGCCGTTGCGATGTTCTTTGAGTCGCTGTCGCCGATCCGCGCATACGTCGAGGCGTCGGATGTGGCCGAAGTCATGGTGAACCGCCATGACAGCATCTGGGTGGAGCGCCGCGGCGAAATGACGCGCCTGGACGTCCGGCTCGAGCCCGCGAAACTCGAAGGTGCGGTCCGATCCCTGGCCTCATCGGTGCAGAAGTCGGCCGTGCGCGGCACATCACAGGGCATCATCAACGCCGGCCATAAGGGGCTGCGCATCGCTGCAGTGATGCAACCCACCGCCATCGACGGCCACGCCCTCAGCATCCGCCGGCATCGTGAGACGAACCTGTCCCTGACCGACTATGTCAAGGCCGGCGCCTTCTCGTCCCGGCATGCCCGTAGCAAGCACACGGATCAGCCCATCTTCAAAGGTGCGGTCGAAGACGACGCGCTCAAGGATGCCCTCATCGAGTTGGTCCGCCAGCGCAAGAACATTCTCGTCGCCGGCGGCACCTCCTCCGGCAAGACCACGTTCCTGAATGCGCTCGTGGAGAACATCCCCGACGGCGAGCGCGTCCTGACCATTGAAGACACGATGGAGCTCAAGACGCGAGTGCCGAATGCGGTGCGCCTGCTCTCCAACACCGACAAGAACGTGACCACCCAGCAACTGGTGGCGCTGGCGCTGCGATTCCGCCCGGACCGCATTCTCGTTGGCGAGGTGCGCGGTGGCGAGGCCTTCGACTTGCTCCAGGCGCTCAACACCGGCCACGACGGCGGCATGGCCTCGCTCCACGCCAATAACGCCCGTTCCGCGCTGTCTCGCATGGAGAGCCTTGCGATGCTCGGCATCCCACAGGGCTCGCGCTGGGAGCTTGACGACATGCGCAAGCTGATCGCGGAGTGCTTCAACTACGTCGTCCACATGCGCCGCACCGGCGAGATGCGCCACATCTCGGAAATTATCGAGATCAAGGGCTTTCGCAACAACGACTACGACATCGAACGCGTTTTCTAACCACACCAGGAGCCTCTCCCATGTCCCACCCCTTCATCCAACGTGCTGCCATCACGGCGCGCAAATCCCTCCCCTCGATGCTTGTCATGGTCGGCCTGATGGGCGTCGCCACCTCGGCCGCGGCTGCCGATTTCGGCTTCCTCGGCAACCTCGGGGAGTTCATCTGCGGCATCGCCACCTTCATCAACACCAAGTACCTGTTCGTGGCTGGCCTGATCCTCATCGTGCTGGGCGCCATCGGTATCGCCAACTCCGAGTCGACCATCATGAAGTTCGTCTCGGTGATCTGTATCGGCATCGGCCTGGCCGCTGCGGCGCCGGCGATCATGAAAACGCTGGGCGTCGCGGCTCAGTGCACCGGCTTCTGATCATGCGCGAACACCACGTCAGCATCGGTCTTTCCCGGCCGCGCCAGATCGGCGGGGCCGTGCGCGGGCTGGCCATCGCCAATGGCACCGTTGTCGCCCTGCTGGTGTACGTGACCTTCCGCAGTGGATGGAAGATCCCGGTGGCCGTGGTGGTGATGGGCATGGCCTTTCACGCGCTTCTGCGCTGGCTCACCAGTCGGGATCCCTGGTGGAACCAGATCCTGAACGTCTACAACCACTACGGCGACGTGTACGAATCGATTCCCTGGCACGGCAAGCTGGGCACGTTATTCCGCCGCCCCTACGGATTCGACAGCGACCTGCCATGCTGAATCTGAAACGCCGCCCGCTCTACGAGATCGCGCCGTGGCTGACCTCGATCACCCCGGAATTGATCCTCAACAAGGACGGGTCGCTGCTTGCGACCTACGAGTTCCTCGGTGTCGATGCCGACAGCCCCGACAGCAACGACACCACGTCGGCCCGGAACCAGCTGGACCAGGCCTGCCGATCGTTCGATAACCGCATCACCGCATGGTGGAAGGTGAGGCATCGGCGCGCGCGCAACTATATCGAAGGCGAGTTCGCCGCGCCGGCGGACGCCCGGCTGGATGCGCTGAACCGGGCGCACATCACGACCGGTAAGTACTTCCACAATACCCACTCCCTGGCGCTTGCCTATACCCCGGAGAGCGGCATTGCGAAGTTCTTCGACAAGACTGGCTACCATATGACAGTGGGTGGCAAGTCGGTCATCGCCGCCATCTTCGAAGCGACGAAAGACACCCTCTTCGCACGCAGCGCGTTCGCCTTCGACATGGAGAAGCTGACGACGGACGCGCGCCGGTTCGAATCCATGCTCGATGCGTTCGCGGGGGGCGTGCCGCGCCTGCGTACGCGCCGGTTGGTCATGCAGGACAGCTACGCCGTCCTGCACCAGGCTGCCAACCCAAGCGTTCCGCCCCGCCGCATCCGATACCCGGTCACCCTTCTCGATACGCATCTGACGGAATCCGAAGTCACTGTCGGTTCCGAGCGGCTCCTGTTCGAATCCGCCCATGGAAAGCGCTACGCCGCAATCGTTGCCGTCAAGGAATGGATGAGTTTCCAGGAAGCGGCGTTGGATAGCCTCATGCAGATCGACGCCGAGCTCGACGTCTGCATCATGTACCGGTTCCTCGATACGGCACGGGCGGCGGCCTACATCGAGAAGGTCCGGCGCTTCTACAAGATGGCAGCGCTCAATGTGCGAGCGATCCTGAAGCAGTACTTTGCCAAGGAAGAAGCCGAGAACGACGAAGGGCGCGAAGAGCTCGCCAAGGAAGCGGGCAAAGCACTTAAGCGCCTGACCGCCGAAGGCACCCAACACGGATTCGCGAACATCTCCATTGTGGTCTACGGCGATACCGAAGCGGCCCTGGAAGACTCGATCAGCGAGGTGGTCGGCGCGCTCACCAACGCCGGCTTTGGCGCAATCCGTGAGAAGGCGAACCTGATGCCCGCGTGGAACAGCACCCTGCCCGGCCGATGGGACAAGCAGCGTCGACTTCAGTTCGTCGAGACACCCGCGGTGTCCGATCTGGCGCCCGTGCGATCCGTCATGCCTGGCCCTACCCGCAATGCGTGGCTGTCCGACAAGGCCGGCAAGGAAGTGCCTCCCCTCACCTGTCTGCCCACGCGCCATCGCACCGCGCAGCGCGTTGACCTGCACCAGCCGGGTGGCAACGGACACCTGCTCATCATCGGCCCTATCGGCGCGGGCAAGTCGGTGTTCCTCAACTTCCTGGTCTCTCAGGCAGGGCGTCACGACGCGCGCCGCATCCGCTTCGACAAGGACCGCTCGACCCGCATTCCGACCCTACTCAGCGGCGGCGCGTTCGTCGACGTTACCGGAAAGTTCCAGGCGGCGACACACGTGAACCCGCTTTCGCTACTCAACAGCCCCGCGAACTTCACTTACGTCACCGAATGGGTGACGCTGGCCCTCGAGGACGAGGACTTCTCGCTCAGCCCCCAGCAGTCGCAAGACATCTTCGAAGCCGTGAAGATTCTGGCGGAGTACCCGCGTGAGCATTGGACCCTTGGGCGGCTGGCCACGCTGCTGCACGACAGCCTGCGTGAACGGCTGCAGATTTGGCTGCGCGGCGGGCAGTATGGGCATTTCTTTGACCACGCGGAAGACGCGTTCGACGTCAGCGACAACCTGTCGATCGAGATGGGCGACCTCTTCGAAAAGTATCCACGTGCGGCCGTGCTGTTCTCCGACTATGCCTTCTATCGGATCAGCCAGTCGATGGACGGCCTGAGGTACACGATCATCGAAGTCGAAGAGGCTGGATTCTTCTTCCAGCACCCCCGCTTCTACAAGCGGCTGGAAACCTGGATTACCACCATCCGGAAGCTCAACGGCGCCGTCTGGATGGCCACGCAGTCGCTGCGGCAGCTCGAGCGTGTACCGGACTTCGAAATTCTCAAGGACAACGTCGGCAATCTGATCTACCTGCCGAACAGCCAGGCCAATACCAGCAAGGACCTCTACAAGGACAAGTTTGGCCTGACCGACGATCAGATCCAGATGATCAACGACGCGGTCCCCAACCGGGACTATCTGTGGATCACGCGCGCGCAGACCCGGATGCTGCAGAGCACGTTCTCCGACGAAATGGTTGCGATGCTGAGGTCCGACGGCGTCGCGCAATCGATCCTCGACCGCCATTACGCCTCTGGCGCGTCCGACTGGCAACAACACTATGTGCGCGAGATGCTCGCGCGTTCTGCATAAGGAGAGACCCGTGAAAGGTTGGATTGTCCGTGCTGCCTTGGTGGCAAGCCTCGCAATTTCCTCGAATGTTCAAGCCAGCGGGCTTCCGGTCATTGACGTCGCGAACCTGATGCAAACGACCAGGACGGCGCTGCAGTCGCTCAAGACCGAGATCTACGAAAACACCAACATCGCCTACCAGTACCGCATGATGGCCAACCAGTTGCTGCAGGCGACTGGCATGGACCCGGCCCATCTGACCGAGCAGCTCGATGCAATCAAGGACGAGATCGGCAAGTTCGATCTCTACGGCGTAACGCTGAACGACCTCTACGGGGCCGTCTCCGACAACGCGGATTATTTATCCAAGGTGCGCAGCATGGTCAAGGCTTCCGGCAAGCCCAGCGGACAGTGGCTCGAGGATCAGCGCACCCTGTTGGCAAATGGCGACAAGACCGCGAAGAACCTGTTCGACCTGGGCAACTCGGTGGTCAAGAACGTCCAGTCCCAGGCCAAGCGCCGCCAGAAGATCCAGAAGGAAATGAAGCTCACTGGCACGGCCCAGGCCGCTGCGGAAGCGACTAACGAGATGCTCGACGTCCTTGCGAACCAGAACTCCGACCTGCTGCAGATGATGAGCGCCAAGGTGCAGTCGGATGCCGACAAGGACCAGAAGGCCTTGGCGGTTGAAACCGAGTCGCTCGACACCGCCCGGCGCCTGCAAGCCGAGCGGGACCAGCAGCGTCAGAAGATCCTGAACCTCAAATGATCGGGATGTTGACCATGGGAGTCTGGGTGCGCTTGCGCTTCGTAGCGCTGCTTCTCGCCGCGCTTTGCCTGCTGCCGCAGCCAGGCAATGCCCAGGAAGCGACCGGCGGCAATCCGCCCGTGGCAGCGGCAACTGCTGGCAAACCGGGGGATATCGCCACCGGGATCATGAAGACGCTGAACAGACTGGACAGGATGCGCAGCAGCCTGATTCAGGCCGCCGCGTCGCTCAGCCAAACCACCGTGGAGGACGCCAACAAGATCGCGTTCGGGCTCGGAGTCATCACACTGGTCCTGGCCGGGCTTCGATTCGCTGCCACCTCCGATCCCGTCAGCGCCTGGACGGATCTCTTCGAGACGATTCTGGTACTCGGGATCTTTTCCGCCCTCTTTGCCAGCTACACCAGCTTCTCTGCGGGCCTGTTCCTCTGGTTTGCGCACCTTGCCGACTCTATCAACGGTGGGGTGAGCGTCTATAACCTTCCGGCATCCTTGGCGAACACCGGCGGAAAGTTTGTCGATTCGATCGTGACGAACCTGAAGGCTGGCCTGATCAATCCCCTGTCTCTGGTTGACGCGCTCGTCGCCGCAATCCTGTTTGCCTTCGCCTTCATCGCCGTCTTGATCGCCGCATTGATCTATTCATGGTTCATTCTTGTCGGGCATTTGCTGGTAGCAATCGGCATTGTTGTCGGGCCCCTTGCCGTGGCCTTCGGCATGGCTGATATCTCCCGACGGTTCTTCAACGCCTGGCTCGACTACATGGTCACCGGTTCGATGTACATGGTGGTGGCAGCCATCATCTCGCAGCTGGTGAGCAAGTCGCTGATCAGCATGGTGTCGGACGTTGGCAAGGTCGGCACGGACACGACCATCGCGGCCAGCTATGCGCTGAGCACCGCGATCATTCTGGTCTTCGTTGCCATGGAGATTCCGAAGATCGCGGGTTCCCTCTTCGGGACCGGTGGCGGCGTGGGTGCGACGGGCGGCATGAAGATGCTGGGCCGCGGCGCCTGGAACCTCGGCAACAAGCTCGCTGGAAGATGATGAACACACACGTCCACCTGCCGACAGATTCGCTGCTGGCGTCGTTCTCCGATCGTGTCGCGCTCATCCGCCAGTATGCCAATGAGGCGGAAAGCGACGACTTCGCCAGCAAGTGGCTCGATGTGCTGGAACGCTGTGCTACGTGGTTCTCCAGTATGCCGCTGCGGCCCGGGGAGCACGCTGAGGCCGGCGGCGCGTTCCGCGCCACCGTGGAAGCGGCCTACTTCGCCATGCGCCTGTCCGGTGCACAGAAGTTCGCCGCCGACCAGACGTCGGAACGCCGCAGGCAGCTGGAACCCCAGTACCTGTATGCCCTGTTCCTCGCCGCCTGCTGCTCTCGGCTGGATGAGCCATGCCGGCACTTCCAGTTTCATCGGGATCGTGATGGCATGGAATGGATTCCGGCCATTCACGGCGCTTTTGGTCCATGGCTCGGTGGCGGTACGTATGGTGTCACGCGCCGCGAGACCGCGCTTCCCGTCGAGCGCATGCGCACCGCGCTGCTCGCACGCGAGATCCTCGGCGCTGAGCGCCTGGCAGGATTCGATGGCCAGGTGCTCGCCGACCTGTTCGGCGCCATCAATCCGGAGCAACGACCCAGCGGACTCGAAACACTCCTGCACAAGGTTGTTCGGCAGGCTATCGACACGGTCACGCAGTTCGAAGTCAAGGCGCGGCGCGCTGCCTTCGCTCCGGATACGACGCCGGCCCCGAAGGCAGATTTGCTGAGTGCCGCCGCGGCCGATGCCACGGCACAAGCGAAGCCGCCTGTCACCATTGCGACAGTGCCGGCCGCGGTGGCGCCGACCGAAACCCTGGCACCGGTCCCGCCCCCCTCTCCCCCGCAACCAGCAGCGCCAGCGACGGCACAGGCGCCGCGCGACGCCGCGCCGAGCGCCGTCCAGCTCGACGGCTCGCGATCGCTCCGGCCGGAACAGGCCACAGACCCGTTCAAGGAGGCACTGGCGGGCGCATCGAACCTGATGCGTGAGTTCTTCCGTGCCTTGGTCCAGGACGTGGCGGCCGGGAAGGTGAAGGTGTCCTGGGTCGACGACCGACTCGCCATCAGCAAGCGCATGTTGAGCAACTACGGCATCGCCTCGGAAACGCTCATCGAAAACCTGCGCAAGTTCCAGCTGCTCTACAAGATCGTCGGACAGGACATCCTGCTGGTCGACAAGGTAGCCAACCTGATCGCAACGCGGCCGCAATCCGCCGGCAACGAAGTGGACGCCTGATGCACCACTACATCAATCATTTCCGCCCCATCTACGAGTTCCGCGCGGCGGCCGGATGGTTGCTTGCTGCGGTGCTCATGCTTGCCAGTGGCATGCCGGGGGCGGGGTATTTCTCCCTTTTCTGCCTGGCCATGCTCCTGTTCCGCTCGGTGCAGGTCTGGCGGGCGCTCAAGTTCCGGCTTGCCATCTCGACCAAGTGGCTCGCCGTGATCCCTGTTAACAAGCTGCTGGCACTCAGCGTGCAAATGCGGAAAACGGAGAACGCCATGTATCTCGGCACGGGCTTCGAGTGGACACAGAAGCATTGCCAGATCGCACACGACATCCTGCGCATGCCCTCGAGCGACATTCCGGGGCTGCCGCGGTGGCTGCCGCAGCCTGTGGTGGGGCGAGTGGAGTCGCTGTTTGCCCCGCCTGGAAGCATTCCCGACCAGTCTCCGCAGGGAAAATCATGGATTCACGGCATGGAGCCACGGAAGATAGCGATCCCTTTCCATTACAAGGCGATGCCCGGCCACACTTCGGTGAGCGGCACGACGGGCGCCGGCAAGACCCGCACCTATGAGGTCATCTCGACCCAGGTGATCCACAACCCCAATGACGTGCTGATCGTGGTGGACCCGAAGAACGACGCCGAGTGGGCCGCTCGGGTGAAGCGGGAGTGCGAGCGGGCGGGACGCAAGTTCCTCTATTGGAAGCAGGCGGCGCCATCGCAATCAATCCGCCTGAATCCGCTGGAAAACTGGTCGCAGCCGTCGGAGATTCCCACCCGCATTGCGCAACTGATGGAGGAAGGCCCGTTCCGGCAGTTCGCGTTCCTGTTCATCGACCGCGCGGTGAAGGGCGAGCTGTACGTCGGGGACAAGCCGAACCTCCGCTCGATCCTGCAGTACGCCCAAAACGGCATCAACAATCTGCTGGACCGCGCCCTCCAGCGCTTCTTTCCCGAGGCCGGCAAGCCGGACTGGGAGGAAGAGGTCACGGGTTACATGCAGCAGGTAGGACAGCGTGCCGGCGGCACGAAGCTTGATGCGATGGTCCGCCTCTACATCGAGCGCTTCTCGAACAAGGGCCAAGGCCATGAGGCCATCGACGGCCTGATCGCCACGTTCCAGCACGACCGGGATCACTACGGTCGGATCATCGCCTCCGCCCTGCCCTTGCTGCAGATGCTGGCCACCGGCGAGACAGGCCTGATGCTCGCCCCGAAGGCCGATGACTTCGACGACAACCGCGAGATCTGGGACATCGACAAGGTCATCAAGCAGAAGGCTGTGCTCTATGTTGGCGCGGACTCGCTGTCGAATTCCCTGGTGGCTCAGGCGGTCATGTCGATGCTGCTGGCGGACATCGCTTCCGTGGCCGGCGCCATTTACAACTTCTACGCCAAGCCGCCCGAGGTTGTGCTGATCATTGACGAGGCGGCCGAAGCGATCAACGAGCAGATGCTGCAGATCCTAAACAAGGGGCGCGGAGCAGGCTTCAAGGCGTTTGTCGCCTACCAGACACGCTCCGATATGACGGCGAAGCTCGGAAACGTTGCCAAGATGCAGCAGGTTTTGGGCAATTTGAACAACCAGATCGTCTTACGATTGGAAGATATCGACACGGCACAGTGGTTCTCCGAGAAGGCCGGCACGACCGCGATTCGAAACATCGTCGTGTCGAGCAGCACCAGCACCGGGACCGAGGCTCATGTCGGCGAGTTCAGCGGTTCGGTCTCGCGCTCGATGCAGCTCGAGAAGGCGCCGCTCATTCCGCATGAGCTGATCATGCAATTGCCCAACCTGCAGTACTTCCTGCGCATCTCTGGTGGCTCCGTCTACCAGGGTCGAATTCCAATTATCCAGGACTAATACGGTCAATGCCCTCCACCCTGTTCCGACAAATCGTCAAGGAATACAAGCTCTCGGCGAAGCTCTCACCGATGTTCATCGTGTCTCCCGACCTGGATGACATCTGCACCCGTGTGGTCGATTACATCGGCGTGAATTTCCGGGTGCGCGACGAACCGCTGGTCAAGGAGATGCTGACGGACGCCATCGCTGCGTGGCGCGCGGCGCGCAAGCACGGCGATGCAAACGTCGCCTTCATGCAGGGTCTGTTCGCGCGCGCCCATGATCTTTACGCGAAGCGCTACGCCGCCTTCAAGGGCGAAAGATACAACGTCTGGTATCCGTACCACGAATCCATCCCCGCGTTCGAGCAACGCCAGCCCGCTGGCTATGTCTGCCAGGTCGTCGACGAACCCGTGCCGGGAAACATCTCGCAACGGTGCGCCGCATTCCAACTTGCCGCTCGCGTCCTGACTGGCTACAGCTTCACCCGCTACTTTGAGACCTACGATGTCGCTCGAGACTATTCACACTAAGGCCGCGCGGTCCTTGGCAAGCCTGCGCGAGGCCCCGGTCCGGTGGACGGCGCGGATGTTCCGCGTCGATCTCGCGCTCGCACGTGAGATGCAGGCGTGGCTCAGTCAACCCGTATCCGGGCCGATGCCCGAACACTTCAGGCATGGCAATGCTGCAGCTTGCTTCGCCCTGATCAGCATTGCCGCGCGCAAGCCGGGGATCTTCTGGGGCGCGCTTATCGCCATCACGGCACTCCCGCTGCTGCTTCTGCTGCGTTGGGCCTGAACCATGGCCAGCTCCCGATTCGTCTCCCACGTCCGCGTATGGCTGCTGGTGTCGCCACTGATGCTCTGCGCGCTGATTCCGTTCATCCAGAACGATGCTGCCTTCGAAGTCAGCGATGCCGAACAGGCCTCGGTTTCGCACTGGATCGGCCCGGCCAGCGCGCGCGACGCTGCGTCCTTGGCGAATGACCGGTTCGATCGCTGGTTTGTCCAATCCGGCGCCCTGCAGGCATCGTTCGCCGGTTCCGATGCGGACACAGCACTGCCGGATGCCGGTGCATCCGAGTTCGGCCGTGGCTGGATGCGTCGATTCTGGTTGACCGTCTACCGGGCTGTCTATCGCGCGACCGTCGCCCATCACTGGCTTCTGGGCGGGTTCATCCTCTTCGCTGCCCTGCTTAATGATGGGGCGGTGTCGCGCAAGATTCGCGCCGCGGGCGCCGGATTCGCCAACCCCGTCACGTTCCACGTGGCGGCCCACGGCTTGCTGCTCTGCTTGGGCCTTGGCGCCACAGCCCTGCTCTTACCGGTTTCCCTGTTGGCCCATTGGTGGACGCTGGCCGTCTGCCTCGTGGGCCTCTTCAGTTGGCGCCTTGCGGCGTCTTTCCATGTCGGCAAATAACCGACACCCAGTCTCTATGACCCTCAATGGCCTCGAATGCTGGCCACTCCAGGAGAAATGAATGACCACCACGGAACTGTCCATTGCCGAGTCGCCTGCTGCTGCGGCCGATATCCCCACTCTTTCGACGGATATCCCGTCCGTTGCACCAATGCATTCTGACGTGGGCACCGCGGGCGCTGCGGACCGAGACGACGTCGAAACCGAGCTGATCGAGATGGAGGCGTCGGCCAACGCGCTGCGCAAGGAAGGTCTGATCTCGACCGCTGACCTCGAGAAGAAGAAGGCTGAAGTCGAGCGCACGCGCAAGCTCTTCCGCGAACTGCCGCCGGAAGACCGCCAGGCCATCGTGCGTCGCCGGCGCGAACTCGGTCGGCAGATCCTCGATCGCGAACTCGCCGGCGCGGCGGTGGTTGCGGTGAGTCTGAAGCTCAACCATACCCGCCTGCGTCCGCTTTTCGAGCAGTGGTGGCCATATATGAACCGCATGTCGCTCAACCTGCAGCGCTTTGGGCAGTCGACTTTTTCCCGGAGCGAACTGACGACGATTGAGACCTTCCTGGAGCGAGAACTCGCCAAGCTGGAAGACTATGTCGATGAACAACTGCGCGTAGCCACCGCCTACCGTGAGCAGCGGGAAAGCGAGATGCGGGCCAAGGACGACGTCATCTTCCAGCCGACCATCACCCGACCTTCCGTCGATATCGAAGTCCAGGCCTTCTCGCGATTCGCTGTTCGCGCGCTACAGGTGCTGATCAAGTTCGACAGGGCCATGGACCAGTTCGATTTCATGGTCTGGAACGGCATTCGCGATATGACCGACGTGAACGATGAAGTGACGCGCTTTCTCCGCAAGTTCCAGCCGCTGGGGCTGCGAAGCTACACGACGCACCTTAAGCTCATGACGACCGTGCGCGGGGTGTGACTGTCACGCAAGCCTGCATGGTGGTAGCGGGTTGCCAAGCGCACCATGCGCTTGGCATTTGGCTCCATGTGACACATTGAAGTCCATTGGACGGGCAAGCGCCACGTTCTAGCACTGTGTCGGCGCATCTGCCCCATCATGCCACTTGGGGTCAGCGTCATTGACTTCATTGGTGCCAAGCCCGGCCAACTGGAGCTTGCTCCCAGTTTCGAAGGCCTCCTTAGTCGCCGGCATCTGCCTCGACGTACCACTTCCGCGAACTTGCTATCTCGAACCGGCACCATGTGCCACGTACTCCCACATTGCACTCGCCATGTCGCTCGACAAGGTATTGGATGGACTGAACTCGGCCCAGCGCGAAGTTGTTGATCTCCGCCAGCACTGTGTTGCCGTCGCCGTCCCAGGCGCCGGGAAGACGGCCACAATTGCGGCGAAGGCAGCTGTGCTTCTCGCTGACCCTGGCATAACCGTTGGTGCTGTAACCTTCAGCAAGGACGCCGCTATTGAACTACGTGAGCGCATTCTGGCTCTCGCAGGCAAGGCGGCAAAGCCTCGGCTGCTCGCTGGCACATTTCATTCTCTCGCCTATCGCCAACTGGCGACACCTACTGGCAAGCGCCCCGACATTGCATCGGAAGGGCACCGGGCCGCGATGGTCAGCCAGGTACTCCACGACCTCGGATTGGAGATGAAGCTCGAAGAGGCTATCGCCATTATCGATCGCCTTAAAATGAGCCTGCATGAGCCAGCGGACGGAGGTACTGAGAGCCGTCTGTACCATGTGTATCAGAAGGTGCTGGGGCGCACCAAGCGCCTAGATTTTCAAGATTTGATGCGTCTTTCCGTCCAAGGGATGGAGGGCGGCACCATTGCACCCTATCGCCTCGATTACCTGCTTGTCGACGAGTTTCAGGATTGCGATGAGCTTCAGTGCCTTTGGACGGCGATTCACACCCGAAACGGTGCCGTCACTTGCATTGTAGGCGACGACGATCAGTGTATTTTCGCGTGGCGTTCGGCGCTGGGCTATCGTGGCATGAGCGCGTTCGCTAGCGAATTTGGGGCACGCCAGGTGATTCTTGGAAAGAACTACCGATCGACATCCGAGATCCTGAGCTTAGCGGACCGCGTCATCCGGAATAACAACGACCGGATCGACAAGGAACTTGTGTCACATCGCGGGCCGGGCGGGTCCGTTGAGTTTCTCCGTTACGACGACGAGTACAAGGAGGCTGTAGCTGCGGTAGAGTTTCTGGCCCCGCTACTGCGCGGCGGTCACACCGCGGCAATCCTTGCTCGGACCAATCGGATACTAGATCCGGTAGAAGCAATATGCCGCTCCCATGGGGTCAAGTACTACCGTGCAGCTGGCAAGTCGATTCTGGATCAGCCTGAAGCCGCGCTGTTTGCAGGCCTGCTGCGTATGCTTGAACGGCCAGCAGATGCGAGCCTGGAAAGCCTTCTCGCGTTTGCTGGACTAGATGAATCGGAACGGCAGCTGTTGCATGATTCGCTTCATATGGACAAGACACGCCTAGAGGTGAAGAAGAAAGACCTAATAGCCTTGGGTCTTTCGGAGCGCTCCGCCGACAAATACCGGGATTTCCTTAAGCGACTTTCCGAGTGGGGTTCGCTCACTGCGCGGGGCTTTCACTCGCTCGTGTTGGACGGTGTCCGTGAGTGGATGCTTGGCCTGGCCACTGTTGACCGTGCAAAGCGTGCGATCAACACCACGTATGATGTCGTGTCCAACCTAAGGGGCGCCTTTGAAGAGCGCCTGAGCTTCCTGGAGCGCCGAAATAACGAACCAGCAGCGGATGCAATCGTTTTGACGACAATGCACGCGTCCAAAGGGCTGCAGTGGTATGCGACGGTGCTAATCCGGTGCGAGGAAACCATCATCCCCGACGACGGGAGCGTCGAGTCTGAGGAGCGCAGGCTGTTCTACGTCGGTATGACCAGAGCACAGAATTTCTTGCGCATGTCGACGGCAAAGAAGAACCCGACGTCTCGCTTCGTTGTTGAGGCAGGGTTGGCATAGCTTGAGGGCCCGCCGGGGGCGAGTCCAGTCAACGCGCGGCAAGCCCCTGATGTCAGCAACTAATCAGCGTCGTCGATAGCTAGGCCACTTGGGCCTTGAGCCTGCCGAACACAAACTGTCCGAGGTACCAAGCCAGATCCGGCGTCGTAAGGATGATGTCTTCGGTGATAGAGGATGCCTCCAGCTTCATTCGCCTCAGCACCAGCTTGGCTTCCCTCGAGGCAAGCCAAGCTCGAATATGCTCGCGCTTCGCTTTTGCGTCAGAGGCCACGAATTGTTCCTTCCCTTGGCGCGACTCTTCGTTCATGCGCGCGCGAGTTTCATCGTCTCGTGATGCCACGCTGCGCTCGACAGATGTCTGCACTGCAACCTTCGCGGCCGCCTTCTCCGTTTCGTCGGTGAGCAGCTTCGTCTGGACCTGGACCATGGTTCGTTCGGCTTCGGACATGCGCCAGTTGTCACGCAGGGCTTTCATCAGATAGCCAGACGGACTCTTTTTCACCTGCCCACGATTGAGCTTGAAACGCGTGTATTCAATGGCTTGGAGGATCCGGTCATCGTTCCATGTGTCCCGGTTATCGGAGATCTCAGTGAACTGCCGCGTGGAGAGATTGAACTCGTCCTTCAGGATCTTGTAGATCTGGCTCGCGTCCGACAGGCTGGCCATCACTGCATCGGCGGTATCTTTACGCTTGAGGAGGAACCGGATACGGTCCACCTTCTTCGATGACGTCGATTCGGTCCGGGTCTCATAGGACAGTTCGATGTCGGAGATCTCATTGATTTCCCTGACTGCCGGCTCGAGCCAGTCGCGCTTGAAGTATTTGAAGATGCTGGCATTCGCGCCCATCTTCCCGGGCCAGGTTCGCATCTCGTCAAGCTTGATCCAGTCGGTGCGCCCTGCAGGAACGCTGGGTAAGACCTTGTCGTAGATGGCGCGCGCCAAGCTGCGGGTAAAAGCGGTCGAGATCCGCAAGCTTAGCCAGTGCGACTTGCGTGGGTCCCGTATATGCGGGATGAGGCTGTGGTGAACATCGAACCGGATACGACCACGATGCATCGCAACCATGCCGATCAACTGCACTTGCACCCAGATGTCATCCTCGGCCGGCTCACGGTCCGACGGCGTGTTGGTCACGCGGATTTTCGCGTTCTGGGCTTCATCGGCGATGGTGCGCAGATGTTTCAGATTACGGCTGTCATACCGCATCAGCCATTTGAAATAGTTCAGTTCAACGTCGTACTGGTCAACGGCTTCGGGTTCTTGCGCAACGATGAAATAGGCGGCATCCAGGAAACGTCGCGCCGCGAGGCCCATGTTGACAATTTCCGTGAAGAAATTGTTGCGCTGATATCCGATTTCGCGGTTCGCCTCGCTAATGGACGTGCCGAGGTCAAACATATCTTCGAACAAAGCGAGCGCCATTTGCCTAGGCGTGGTCCTCGCTTTCATTTCGGTCGGATTCTCGGCCGCCATACTTGTGGTTCCACTTGTTTTAGGCTGGTCAGACTCTATCACGTCATGGTGAGGTGGCTCAACACAATGAACCTCACCATGGCCGTCCACTAGCGGGACCGTTACGCACTAACACAAGGGACCTCACCTTACGCACAATGAATCTCACCATGGCGCGTCGGGATTGGTTGTGGCGCTAGCTTGAAGCCTAGGGCCGGCAGACATATCCACAGGCCCCGCACAACTCACCTCACCTTCGCCCAGCCCGCACAAAGAACCGCACCTTGGACAACAATGCATCTCACCATCGCCGCACAACGAACTGCACGTTTGCGGCACAACAAGCCTCACCTTTGGCACATTGCACCTCACCTTGATCATGTCAAGCGATTGATTTATAAGGAGATTTATTTTCTCTGTTTGTTGGTTAGGTTGTTTACTTCAAAAAAACATACAAACACTGAGCATCCAGCCTCCCGAAACCGAAAGCCGAAGCCGAGGCACATGAAGCAACAGGAGCCTCCGCATCCATGCCGGGGATTTCGTTCCCTTCCCAGATGTATATGCGTGGACTTGAGCCCAGTTTAGATGTAGCCGGTTGGTGCCCATTCCCGCTTGCAGCGATGCGAACCTCCACACCGTACTTGAAGGTGAGGTTGTATGTGCGTAGGCATAGGTGAGGTTTATTGTGCAAGAGCTGATTAGGTGAGGTTGATTGTGCGTGCATATTTCGCGAGCACAAAGCATCGGGCTGTTCACTGTATTGCTTTTTCCGGCACGGCTGTCGCCCTGCGAGGGATCACGGCTCGAACTCCACAGACCGCTCTCGCCCGGACGCACCGCCGATGTTGCCGATAAGGTGAGGTTGCTTGTGCACAATCCTGCAATTTTTGCGGTACACGGAACGGGGCGGCGGGTCTTCGCGCCTTGGATGGTGAGGTCATTTGTGCAAAGATCCCGAGGCGCAATGGAGAAATATCCACGTACCTGAAGCTTCTGTAATCGCCTATGGAGGGCAAGGCGCCTCTTTACCGCCTCAAAGTTCAGCAAAGCTGTAGCTTTTTGGGAAAATTGGCTTAAAAAACAGCGCTATATGAGGCGTTACTTAGCCGTTTCCTGTATTCTGAGGTTTCCGGAATTTTGTGAAGAAACCTCAGAATGGTGAAAACAAGCCAACTTCCTGCCGTTGACCGAACTGTCCCGCTCGAGCAGATCTCCCAGTTCGCGGAAAAGGTCACGATTTTCACGGATGAGCTTCGCGAGACGATACTCGCGCCCCGCCCAAGAAAAACCGCTCCAGTCTATAAAACGGGGGAGATTGCCGAGATGTGCAACATCTCGCATTCCCAGGTCCAGTATCTCGCCACCAAGGGGGATGGCGATCTGCCGCCAGGTACTGCCGCCGGAACCGGTCGCACGCGAACTTTCACGCTCGAAGAAGCGCGCATTTGGGTGCAGAAAGTCTCAGACGTGTATCAGACGCCTTTGGTCACCGGGACAAGGGAGCCTCAGGGCAAGATTATTATCACGGCCCAGCTGAAGGGTGGGTCGGCCAAAACCACGACCACGATGTGCCTCGCTCAAGGGCTGACGCTGCGCGGCCGGAAAGTGCTGGTGGTGGACCTGGATCCGCAGGCTTCGCTCTCGGAGTTGTGTGGGTTGTACGCAGAGAAGGACGTTTCGCCGGACGACTCCGTGCTGCCTTTTATCTATGATCAGCAGATTGAGGGGGGCTTGCTGGGCCAAGTGCAATCGACCTATTGGGACGGCCTGGACCTGATTCCCGCGCACACCGAGCTGATCGGGGCTGAGTTCCATTTGCCTGCCATGCAAAAGGTGAAGCCGGGTTTCCGTTTCTGGACTGTGCTGAGGGAAGGGCTAGAGCCGTTACGAAGGCACTATGACTATATCCTGATGGACACGTCGCCTTCGCTGTCGTATCTGAACTTGAATGCGCTTATGGCGGCCGACGCGATGGTGATGCCGATGGTTCCGGAGAACCTCGACTTCATCAGCTCGCTGTCGTTCTGGCGATTGTTCTCGGATGTTTCCAAGAGCTTTATCAAATACGAAGCAGACAAGAAGTACGACTTCGTATCGCTGCTGCTGTCCAAGGTCGACTATGGGCGCACGTCGTCTGCGCCCATAGTGCGGGCGTGGGCCCAGAGCGCTTACGAAAGCTGGCTGCATTCGATTGAAGTGCCCGCCAGCTCCGTGATGAGCACCGGGGCTTTGGCCTTCTCGACCGTATTTGATGTGAGCAGTACTCATAGCGCAGCGAAATCGCTGCAGCGGGTGCGCCAGCCGATTGTGGACTATTGCCGATGGCTGGATGAAATCTATGCAGAAAAATGGAGGAACGCGCAATGAGCAATATGCGAGAGCAGCTATTGGCAAAGACGGCTGGTATCCGTAAGACGTCGGCGATTCAGAAGGACGAGATTAAGCGCAACGATCGCACCCAAACGGCGCCGGGACTGGCAGGTGCCTTGGCTGTCGCACAGATGCGGGTACAGGAGCTCGAGGCCGCCGGGGTCGCTTCGCAAATTGCAGTTTCGGAGATCGGCCCGAACCCCTGGCAACCACGGCGTGTCTTCAACGATTCGAAGCTCTCCGACCTGGCGGAATCAATCCGTGAAGTGGGATTGATGCAGCCCATCGTTGTGCGCCGCGCCGAATCAGGCTATCAGATCGTGGCCGGTGAACGGCGGTGGCGGGCCCACAAGATGCTCGGCGCGGATACCATCAAGGCGGTAGTCGCCGAGCCTTCTGACGCAGATATGGCGGTACTTGCGCTCGTTGAAAACGTGAGCCGGGATGACCTGTCTGACTATGAGATTGCGCTCTCCATTCGGCAAACGGAGAAGGAGTTTCCGTCCCGCGCCCGTCTGGCGGAAGCCCTGGGGCTTTCGCGAAGTGGCCTCTATCGTTTCCTCAGCTTTGCCCAGCTGCCTGACTATGTCATTCGGGATCTGGATCTTCAGCCGAACCTGCTCGGCGGGACGGCTGCCGAGGCCATCGTCATGACGATCCGCAAGTACGGTGAGGCCGGCGATGCTGCGGCAAGGGAAATCTGGCCGCTAGTGGCGTCGGGCAAGATGGATCAAGGCAAGGCGGCAGGTGCGATCAAGGCGCTAGCGACTCGCCGGGCTGAGGCCGCCAGTTCAGCAAGCGAGCGTAGCATCGACAAGTTTTTTTCCGGTAAGGAACATGCGGGCTCGATCACGAAGGACGTCAATGGCTTCACTGTGAAGATCAAGGGCAATGTTCTTAGCGAAGCCCTCGAGACCCAGATTCGCCAACTGATCAGCGAGACGTTTCATCACCAGCCGAAGTAGGTGGGTGAGCATGGCAAGAAAACCCGCCGATGGCGGGTTTTTTGTTGAGCGTCTTATTTTGATAGGATTTCAGCGGCCTCGAGCGCGGCTTTTCCGGCGTGACTCTGCAATGTGTTGGGCCTACAGAGTGTCCCAAGTCGCGACAGTTGCATGTACCACGGCTCCCTAAGCAAAAAGCAAAAGAGGTTGTTCACCTGCATTCGAGAGGAACGCAGCGGTGTCGGCATGCATAGTTGATGCTGTCCCAAGTTGGGACACAAATGCCAAGCCGATGCACAGGAACATGCCAGTGACATTGCCTAATTCCAATATGGCTGCGCTCGGATTGCTTCGTCCGTCTCGGGCTTCAGACAAGCAGCTGGGCATGTGATAGGACAATTCATACGAGAAGTTATCGGCAGGCCCGTGTCCCAAGTTGGGACAGCTCCGTGCGGTACGATGCGCCAAGGAATTCTTGGTGGCCACGCGTGGGACGGCGCGGCCTTCGAGGTGATCACATGAATGATATTGCGTCTCGCAAGCCTTCTGTTGCCAGGGATTCCAGAAGGCAGCCCACTACTAGCGCCGGTTCTTAGGCAGTGAAGGCACTTCAGTACCAATGCGTCGCCTAGGCTGTCCCAAGTAGCGGCCTTGCATAACTTTAAGGTGACGGTCCCAAGCTGGACCGTGTGAAGCCCCGAACCCTATATTGGCCCCTGCAGGGATCGCCCACATCCACGCCTTGAGTGGACTGGGCCCCACCGACATCGCCTGGTACGTAGGGGTTTGGCAGGGAGATCCAATCGCCACCCGTGTATTGCCGTGAAGGGGCCCCCTAGACGAGGTCATGTCTTTAGGACCCGAGTTAAACTTTAGACGAGCCGGTCCGGAGTCTGCCGGGATCTCTCTCTGGCCTGCCATCCGCACCTTGCCTAGAGCGCCTCTGCCGCCCGGTATCAAGGCGATTTTGGACAGCGTGGTGTCCCGACTTGGGACAGTCGCGGGCAACGGCCTCGATGCGAGGTCGACTAGATGTGAAGCGTCAAGACGTCCTTTCTCGGCGCTGGAAGTCAGGACATGGGCGCACGGCCACCGATGCCGCTATGTGGTCGGTGCCAGTTATAGTGTTGCTGCCAACCGAATCGCGGCGGTTGCCGGTCACGCGGTGCCTGGGCCGCTCCAATGCGACTGAGCTTCTTGGTGTCGATGTGCGGCAGGTCCCCGACGCGGCGTGTTCATAGCACATGACGGGTTCGCGTGGCGGCAGATCGGCGAGCCGGGACAGGCCAGCGCGCGCGAGCAACCGGCTGACAGTGGATTCGGAAACACCAACACTGCGGGCGATTTGCCGCTGGAGCATCTGCCACTCGAAAATCAACAGGGCCTTGGATGGGTCAATGGTCCGCGGCGAGCGCCGGCACGCCACCTGCCAGATGGCGGCCCAGCACCACTTGCGAGCCGTGAGTGCTGTAACGCCATGGCTAGCGAATGTCTCGCGCACACTCAGGCCATGTTCGGTGATGTCTTGGACCACCTCGAGTCGACGGCCAAAGGTGAGTCGGGCATTCTTATGGGTGTTCATCCGGCCGAACTCTTGGAGTCTGGGTGTTTGGTGACTTTCCGTTTCCAGACTCAGTTCGGATGAGTCATGAATTCAAGGTATTGGAGCGTCACCATTAGGTAGTTCTAATGAACTGCCTCAGGAGGCTGTCCCAAGTTGGGACAGCCTCTCTACGCTTCGCGTTCGGCCCATTCCCCAGGTCGGGACACTGCAAGGCCAACCCTACTCCGAATTGGGAAAAAGTTTCGCTACGGCCATGAGGCTACGGGCTCGCTCTGCCCGCACATACAATGATGTCGTCTGCAGCGAGACGTGGCCTAACAGCCGCTGTAGGACATCCGGTGGCATCTCGTTGGCTACCGCATGCGTGGCAAAAGTATGCCGCAATGCATGCGGCGAGACTTGACGCAGCAGACTACGTTCCGCATCCGCCAGTGGCAGCGTTGCATCCTCGGCGATGCGCAGCAACATTGCGGTGAGCAACTGGTACAGCCCGTCCGGTGAGAACCCCTTTCCGGTCAAAGCCTGCTGGCCGTCTTCCCGGCTGAGGTGCTTCGCCCGAGCCGTGGGAGTGGCCGGTACCACCACGGGTGAAAGCAACGACAGCGACTGCGTCCCGTCCTCGAAATCATGACCTCTGTCATTCCAGTGGGCACGCAATGCCGCAACGACCCGCTGCGGAAGAAACACCGTGCGCCACTGGCTGCGCTTGCCAAGCAGCGCCAGTTCCCAGAGACCTGCGGGCGTGGCCGCCTGCATTGGTACGGGCTTGAGGTGGCAACGCAGCGCGCGGGCGGCCTCCTCGCGGCGCGCGCCGGTGCACCCCAACAGCAGTACCGCCGCCCGTGCCAGCCGGTACTGCGCCCCCGGTGCGTCGGCGTCGTTTGCGGTCAGTGGAGTGGCCCGCACACTCTCCGGCGACGACGCGGGCCACTTGGCGCAGAGCTGGTCGAGGATGCCATCAGGCCGAGCGAGCGTGTCCCAGAGGCTGTCTGGCAACGCCTTTTCGATCGCAAGCGGCACGTCGCGGCGCGCCGTCAGTGGGTCGTGCACCAGCAGCCAGGGATTGCCGCCGAGGTAGCGCACGCCAACCAGCCACGCAAAAAAACCGCGCAGCACCAGCACCGCGTAACGCTGAGATTCCGACTGAAGAGGGCCCGCAAACGGACGCCAGCGTGCCGAACTTCGGGGAACCTTGGGGCCGATCCAGGCCGCATCCGGCTGAGCCAGGAAATCCTTGTAGCGCTCACAATCCTCGGCGCTCACGCTGGACAAGGCGGTGCGGCGCACCCCCACGCACCACAGCAGGAACCGCTCGAGTTCCTTCTGATAGGCACGGGCCGTTTTGTCCCGGTCGTGAAACCGGTAGAGGTACGCCTGGATAGCCTCGAGATCATTGCGCGCGGCGATGAGACATAGGCCTGGCGCGCGATTGCGACCCTGGCTGCCATCGAGTGCCGGTACTACCCGTCGGATCTGCTCGAGCGGCACCAGGTTGCGAACGATATCCGGGGCCAGTTCGACCAACGCTGTCTGCGAGGTGTCGTCGGCGACTACGAGCGGACCCAGCGTGGCGGCATGGCCCTGTAGCCAGCGCTCGATCGCACGCGCCTTGCCCGCGCCCAACCGCGGGATCGGCAGGTACCAGCGCTTGCCCCGCGACTCAATATAGGCTTGTAGTTGCGCAAGCGTGTGGATCTGCTCCGCGCGTAGCGTCCGGAAGACAATTGGCCGCAGCCAGGCGGAGACCGGATCGTCAGGTTGCGGCCGAGAGAAATCCGCGTCCGCGGCCCTTACTAGGTAATCGATCGCCGTCTTCGGCCAGCGGTGGAAGCGGCGCGCGTCGGCCAACGTTTGCGACAGGTACGGATTCGCAAGACAGACGCGCTCAACCAGATGGTCCCGCATCGCGTCGAGCCGCGCCTCCAATTGCGCCGGGGTGTCGATACCGGCAGCCTGCAGCGCCTCCTCGTCATATACGCGCGATAGGATGTCGGCGGTGGGGATCCGGTTGAGGCGGAAGCGCAGCGCCGTGAAGTCGGCGCGGGTATAACGAGGGTGGGTGGAGGCGACGTGATTATGTTGAGCCATAGCTAGAGCGCAATGTCTGTTCGAAGTTCGGCTTACCTGATAACAATATTAAGGCTTGCCGGCGTTAGAGTCTTACGTGCGCGGATGGTGTCTGGGCTCACGGGTTTCCTGTCGCGGAAAAGCGGTGGCGCCTGCGGCATTTTGTGGCTACACTGGGCCCGCGTCTCCTCGGATCTATCCCGTCCGCAGCGCGCCGGGCGGCCCCCAAAGCCGATGCCGTCACTCGTTTCCCCTAGGTTGATCCCAACGCACCCTGAAAAATGCCGCATTCGGTGGAATAATTCAAACCTGATAATACCAGTTATCAGGCAACAAAAGCATCAGGCGGTGCAAAGTTACGCACATCAGACTCGCTCCCACAGCGGACGGTTACTACCTGATGTTGTCGCTGCTCGCGGCGATGTCGTTCGCGCAGACGACTTCAAACCGGGCGATAGCGAAGCAACGCGGACCGTAATCCCAGATAGCGGCTCGGGGTGTTTCGCCAACTGCATGACTTCGCCCGTCGCACAGGCGCGCGACAAACGCGCCGACAGCTTCTCGGTAAAGCCAGAACCTAGTGCCGCGCTCTAGCCCGCCGAGCAGGCGCCGCCTGCGGAGGGCGCCGGCCGGGTCGAGGGCGGCAGCCACCGTCCACCCGTGAGCTTGCTATTGCGCGATAATGGCACGCCGGCGGCGTTGACGGTGCCGCATGGCGCGATAGCCGCGCGCTGCCTTGTCAGGCCGGGCGATTGGCGCCATGCCTCGCGCCGGCAATAACCGCCTAACGAGGCAGGCAGCGTGGCGGCGCCTGCACTCCACCACGGCCCCAACGGACCGGTCGCGATCTCGTCGGCGTCCGGCGCATGCAAGCCGCCGTCCGCAAGCGTATCGCGGACGCGCCGCTCCGCCAGCGCTCAAAGCCAGGCGTGGGGTCCAATAGCGTCGGCCTGCGACCACCTCTGAATACGCGAGGTACGTGAGCACGTCGAGCCACACCACCAACGAATCCATCGCCACCATGTCCGCCGGCACCATGCGAGGGTGGCGGCACAACTCGGGGGCAAAAAGCGCAGCCGATCGCAAGGGGCAGCTGCCGGGCGGGCCGTCAGGATCCGACAACGTTATTGGAAACGCCCGGCCGCAGCGACACTCCGTAAGCGCATCGCCAGCACCGTGGTTGACGACGAGACAGGAATGGTCCTGCTTTAAGCTTGCAACGCCAGTTGAGCGGCGACGTTCCACGGCAGGCGTTCGTCGATCCGGTTGATGGGATGGTCGGCGATGTTGGCCAAGACGTGACGCAGATAGGCCTCCGGATCGATGCCGTTGAGTTTGCAGGACCCAATGAGCGAGTACATGGCGGCCGCACGCTCGCCGCCACTGTCGGCGCCGGCGAATAAAAAATTCTTTCGACCCAACGCGACACCGCGCAGCGCATTC
>NZ_JAYMRX010000025.1:0-106471 GCF_038900635.1 Cupriavidus oxalaticus
ACGCCGAAGTCCCACGCATCGGCCTCGCCCGGCACGCCCGCGCCGCGCGGGCTGGTGTCGGGTGCCACCAGCATCAGGCCGTGCTCGGCGGCAAAGCGCTGCGCCCCGGCCTTGATCATAAAGGTCTCTTCGGTGCAGGTCAGCCCGGCCAGGTAGAACAGCACCGGCACCTTCGCGCCACCCTGCGCCTGCGGCGGCAGGAACACCGAGAAGCGCATCGGCAGCCCGATCGCCGCCGACTCATGGCGGTAGAAGCGCTGCACGCCGCCATGGCAGCCGTGTTGCGAGATCAGTTCGATCATGGCGCGCGCCTCAGTACAGCACCACCGAGCGGATCGACTCGCCGCGCTTCATCAGGTCGAAGCCTTCGTTGATGCGCTCCAGCGGCAGCGTGTGCGTGATCAGGTCGTCGATATTGAGCTTGCCTTCCATGTACCAGTCGACGATCTTCGGCACGTCGGTGCGCCCGCGCGCGCCGCCGAAGGCCGAGCCTTTCCACTCGCGGCCCGTCACCAGCTGGAACGGACGCGTCGAAATCTCGGCGCCGGCCTCGGCCACGCCGATGACGATCGACTTGCCCCAGCCCTTGTGGCAGCACTCCAGCGCCTGGCGCATGACCTGCGTATTGCCGATGCATTCGAACGAGTAGTCCGCGCCGCCGTCGGTCAGCTGGATGATGTGGTCGACCACGTTCTCCACGTCCTTCGGGTTGACGAAATGCGTCATGCCGAACTTGCGCGCCATCGCTTCGCGCGCCGGGTTCAGGTCCACGCCGATGATCTTGTCGGCGCCGACCATCTTCGCCGCCTGGATCACGTTCAGGCCGATGCCGCCGAGGCCGAACACGACCACGTTGGCGCCGGCTTCCACCTTGGCGGTGAACAGCACCGCGCCCACGCCGGTGGTCACGCCGCAGCCGATGTAGCAGACCTTGTCGAAGGGCGCATCGGGGCGGATCTTCGCCAGCGCGATCTCCGGCACCACGATGTGGTTGGCGAAGGTCGAGGTGCCCATGTAGTGGAAGATCGGCTTGCCGTCGAGCGAGAAGCGCGAGGTGCCGTCCGGCATCAGGCCCTTGCCCTGCGTCGCGCGGATCGCCTGGCACAGGTTGGTCTTGCGCGACAGGCAGAACTTGCACTGGCGGCATTCCGGCGTGTACAGCGGGATCACGTGGTCGCCGGGCCTGAGCGATGTCACGCCGGGGCCGACGTCGGTGACGATGCCGGCGCCTTCATGGCCCAGGATCGCCGGAAAAATGCCTTCCGGGTCGGCGCCCGACAGCGTGTAGTAATCGGTATGGCAGATGCCGGTGGCCTTCACTTCCACCAGCACTTCCCCGGCACGCGGGCCGTCCAGGTCCACGTCTTCAATGGTCAGCGGGGCGCCGGCTTTCCAGGCGATGGCGGCTTTGGTCTTCATGGGGTCCTCCGGGGTCAGGAATGTCCTGGGCGATGCTTCTGCGCCCGAGGCCATGACTATACGGCCATCTGCCGGGCCGCGGCCAGCCGCACCGGACAGTGAATTACCAAAAAGGAGTTAGACAAGCTGCGCCGCGAGATCCACCGGATCGAGTCTTCGCTGGCGGACTCCGGCGAGATGCTGCCCGTCGCGAACAAGGCGAAGCGCTGAAGCGGTCGTCCCGGAGCGCTGGACACGGCTAGCGCGAAGTCGTCGTCGCGCCGGCCGCTCCCGCGCGCCGGCTGGTGTCCCGCGGCGCCAGCTCGTTCTCGTGCCGCCGCCCCAGCCACCATCCCAGCGCCGCCCATGCCAGCGCCAGCCCGGCACCGGCCAGCGCTACCGTGGCCGGGTGGCCGGAAATCGCATCGATGGCGGTCTTGACCCATGCGCTGACCGCATCGCCGGCACGATAGACCGCGGTGTCGATCACGTTCTTGGCCTTGTACTTGGTCTCGGGATCGACCACCGTGAACAGCATCTCGCGCCCGGGCCGCAGCAGCGCATACTCGCCCACGCGCCGCAGGATCATCACGCCGGCCAGCACGCCGAAGGTCGGCACCAGCGCCAGCACGACGAAGCCCGCCGCGACCGCCAGCGGCACCGCGGTCAGTAGTAGCGTGACGCCATAGCGCCGTGCCATGCGGCCGGTGAAGAACAGCTGGATCAGGATGGTCAGCGCCTGGACCGTGGCGTCGAGCGCGCTGAAGACCTGGGTTTGCCGGGTGCGCTCGGGGAAGGCCTCGGCCACCAGCCGCGCCTGCTCGAAATACAGGAAGGTGCTGGCAGTGGCCAGCAGGATCACGAACAGGCCGATGCCGAGCAGGTAGCGCGAGCGCAGCAACAACGCCAGCCCCGCCCACAGGCCGCCGCCGACCGGGTTGGCAGGGTCGCTGGCGGGATCGCTGGCAATATCGGCGTGCACTTCATGGCCCGCGCCGGCGCGGCGGCGCCAGCCGAACAGCCAGCCCACCCCCGGCAGCGTCGCGGCGAGCAGCGCGGCGGACAACAGCATCAGCCCGGTCAGCCCGATCTGCGGCACCAGCCAGCCGCCCAGCACCGGCCCGGCCAGACCACCGGCGCTGGCGCCCGCGGCCAGCAGCGCGAACAGGCGCCGCGCCTGCTCTGGCCGGAACACGTCTGCCATCAGGCTCCACGCGACGGACACCACGAACAGGTTGAACACCGACAGCCACACGTAGAACACGCGCGCCAGCCAGACATCGTCAGGCCATGCGCGCGTGGCGAAGGCGAAGGCGAGCAGGTTGGCGATAAAGAACGCGTAGACCCACGGCACGAAGCGCCGGCGCGGCAGCCGCGCGCACACCGCGCCATACAGCGGGATCGCCGCCAGCATGACGACGAAGGTCGCGGTAAACAGCCATTGCAGGTTCTTCACGCCGCCGGCGATGCCCATGGTCTCGCGCACCGGGCGCAGCATGAAGTAGCTGGCGAACAGGCAGAAGAAGAACAGGAAGCCGGCCACTACCGCGCTCCCCTCGCCGGGGCGGATGCCAAAGCCGCGCCGCAGCCGTGCCAGGCCGCCGCCGGCGGGTGTGTCGCGATCGGGTTCGTCCATGCGGCCCGGCGCGCGTCAGGCCAGCAGCGCGGCGATGCGCTCGCGCTGGCCAGGATCGGGCATGCGCCCCAGCGCGGCGCCAAGGTTATCGGCCATGTTGCGCGGTTTGGAGGTGGCGGGGATGGCGGCGGTCACCGCCGGATGGCTGACGATGAATTTCAGGAACAGCTGGCCCCACGAGCCGCAGTCGATGTCTCCGGCCCACGGCGGCAGCGGCCGGTCCTTGACCACGCGGAACAGGCGGCCGTCCTGGTACGGGCGGTTGACCAGCACCGCGACGCCGCGCTCCTGGCACAGCGGCAGCAGCGTGCGCTCGGCATTGCGCTCGGCCACCGAGTAGTTGACCTGGACGAAATCGATGCGCTCGTTGCGCACGATCCGCTCCAGCGCCTCGTGCGCGTCGTCGCGGTAATGGGTGATGCCCAGGTAGCGGATGCGGCCTTGCTCCTTCAACTCGCGCAGGAAGCGCAGGTTGCCTTGCCAGTCGATCAGGTTGTGCACTTGCAGCAGGTCGACCTTGTCGACGCGCAGGTCGGCCAGCGAGCGTCCCCACTGCGCCTGCGCCGGGGCGCCGGACTGGGCCGAGATCTTGGTCGCCAGGAATACGCGCTGCCGGGCGTTGGCCGCGCGCAGCAGGTCGCCGGTCACTGCCTCGGCGCTGCCATAGCTGGGCGCGGTGTCGATGACCGAGCCTTCGGTGCGCAACAGCATCGCCATGACTTCGGCCAGCGGCTTGCGTTCGGTGGCTTCGCTGCTGACGTTGAAGGTGTCGGCCGTGCCCATGCCCACGACGGGCAGGGCCTCGGTCGTGCCCGGGATGTTGCGGCGCAGGGGCACGGCAACGGTGGCGGCGTCGGCGGGAAGGGCGGGCAGGGCGCCGGTGGCGGTCAGCCCGGCGGCCAGGGCCAGGAATGAGCGGCGGTCGAGTGGCATGGGAGCGGTTGGAAGCGGTTGGAGGCGGGTCATACACTGGTTGACCTTAGGCGCTGGCCAGAGCCTTGTAAACCGCTGCTTCAGTGCGCTATCCGGCACGCCGCGCCGCGCGCACCTGGCTAAGGGTGCGCGGTACGGCTTTCGCGCCTCAGACCACCGTGGCCAGGCCCAGCGTCAGCAGCAGCGCCACCACCGAGATGATGGTCTCGCACACCGACCAGGTCTGGAAGGTCTGCGTCACGGTCATGTTGAAGTACTCCTTGACCAGCCAGAAGCCGCCGTCGTTCACGTGCGACAGGATCAGCGAGCCGGCGCCGGTGGTCAGCACCAGCAGCTCGGGACGGGTGCCGGGCACGCTGGCGGCGATCGGCGCGACGATGCCGGCGGCGGTGGTCATGGCGACGGTGGCCGAGCCGGTGGCGATGCGGATCATCACCGCGACCAGCCAGCCCAGCACCAGCACCGACACCTGCGCGCTGGTGGCGACATCGACGATGGCGGTGGAGATTCCCGAGTCGCGCAGGATGCGGCCGAAGCCGCCGCCGGCGCCGACCACCAGCGTGATGATCGCGGTGGGCGCCACGCACTCGTTGGTGAACTTCAGGATGGTTTCGCGGTTGAAGCCGCGCGCCTTGCCGAAGGTGTAGAAGCTCACCAGCGCGGCGATCAGCAGCGCCATCACCGAGTTGCCGATCAGCTTGAGGAAGTCGTTGGCAAAGGTCTTGGGCGTGGTGAAGACGTCGGCCCAGCTGCCGATCAGCATCAGCATCACCGGCAGCAGGATGGTGAACACCGTGATGCCAAAGCCCGGCAGTTCGTGCGATTCCTTGACGCGCTCATCCTCTTCGGTGAACTGGTCGGCCAGCGGGTTGACCTCGGGCAGCTTGACATAGCGGTCCATCAGCTTTGCAAACAGCGGGCCGGCAATGGCCGCCGTGGGAATGCCCACGATCAGCGCGTACATGATGGTCTTGCCGATGTCCGCGCCGTACGCGGTCACGGCCAGCAGCGCGGCCGGATGCGGCGGGATCAGGCCATGCACCACCGACAGGCCGGCCACCATGGGGATGCCGACCACTACCATCGACGTGCCGGTGCGCTTGGCCACGTTGAAGGCGATCGGCACCAGCAGCACGAAGCCGACCTCGAAGAACACCGGCAGGCCGACGATAAAGGCAATGGTCGCCATGGCCCAGTGCACGTTCTTCGCGCCGAAGAAGTCGATCAGCGTGTTGGCGATGCGTTCCGCTCCGCCCGACTCGGCCATCATCTTGCCAAGCATGGTGCCCAGGCCCACCACCAGCGCGATATGGCCGAGGGTGCCGCCGACACCGGCTTCGAATGACTTGACGATGTCGCCCATCGGCATGCCCACGGCAAAGCCGAGCAGCACCGAGACGACAACGAGGGTAATGAAGGGGTTGAGCTTGTAGCGCGCGATCAGCACCACCAGGGCGATCACGGCGATCAGCGCATACACCAAGAGCGTGGTTCCGGTGACGGCACCCATATTGTCTCCTTGCGTGGAAAAAAAGCCGCTTGTGTGCGGCAGAGGTTCAGGCTTGTTGTTTTCTCCCCTATCCCGCTTGCGGGAGAGGGGTTGGGGGAGAGGGCGGGCGCGTGGCAAGCACCGTGGCGGCTCACTTCGTGGTGGCGCCGGCCCTCTCCCCCGGCCCCTCTCCCGCGCGCGGGAGAGGGGAGCAAACAGTCAGGAATGAGTCAATCAAGCAAGCAGGCAGCAGGCTCAGGCCGCCGGCTTCTTGTAGGCGATGCAGTCCACTTCGACCTTGCAGTCCACCACCATGCTCGATTGCACGCAGGCGCGCGCCGGCGGGTTGGCGCCAAAGTATTCCTTGAAGATCTTGTTGAACGAGGCGAAGTCGCGCGCATCGTCCAGCCACACGCCGCAGCGGACGACGTGCTCGGGGCCGTAGCCGGCCTCGGCCAGGATCGCCAGCACGTTCTTGATGGCCTGGTGGGTCTGCGGCACGATGCCGCCATCGATCAGCTCGCCGCCGACCATCGGCACCTGGCCGGAAACGTAGAGCCAGCCGTCGGCCGCTACTGCGCGCGCAAACGGCATGTGCGCGCCACCCTGGCCGGTGCCGCCTTCCACGCCGAATCGTTTGATGTCCATGGGTACTCCTGGAATTTGTTGCTGGGGAAAAATCGAAGAAAAGGAAGCGAATCAGTCGGCGCCGCGCGCCAGGAAGCGTCCTGCGCGGATTCCGGTCGACTGCCGCTGCTGCCATGACAGCTCGCCGTTGACCCAGACCGCGGCAATGCCTTCGGCGGGCTGCATCGGGTCGGTGAAGCTGGCGGCGTCGCGGATGGTCGCGGCGTCGAACAGCACCAGGTCGGCCCAGTAGCCTTCGCGCACGAAGCCGCGGCCATGCAGGCCGAAGCGCTCGGCCGACAGGCCGGTCATCTTGTTCACGGCGACGGTGAGCGGGAACAGCTCGCGGTCGCGCGCATAGTGGCCCAGCACGCGCGGGAACGCTCCCCACAGGCGCGGATGCGGCAGCGGGTCGTTGGGCAGGCCGTCCGAGCCGACCACCGTGGCGGGGTGGCTCAGGATGCGGTCGACGTCTGCGTCTTCCATGCAGTGGTAGACCGCGCCGGCGGGCATCAGCCGGCGCGCGGCCTCGAGCAGGTCGACCCGCCATTCGGCGGCGATATCGGCCAGCAGCCGGCCGCCCATCTCGGGCGCGCCTTCGGACCACGTCACCATGATGTCGAAGTCGCTGGTGACCTGCTTCAGGTCCAGCGTCGACGAGCTGGCGGTATAGGGATAGCAGTCGCAGCCGACTGGCTGCCAGCGCTGCGCGCCGTCGAGGGCGTCGAGCACTTCGGTGCTGCGGCCCCAGTTGTCAACGCCGGCGCATTTCAGGTGCGAGATCACCACCGGCACACGTGCATGGCGGCCGATGCGGAAGGCTTCGTCCATGGCGTCGAGGATCTCGGCGAACTCGCTGCGCAGGTGCGTGGCATAGAGCGCGCCGGCATGGGCCAGCGGCTCGGCCAGCGCCAGCACTTCCTCGGTCGGCGCGTTGAAGGCATTAGCGTAGGCAAGTCCGGTGGACAGGCCCAGCGCGCCGTGCTGCAGCGATTCTTCCAGCTGCGCGCGCATGGCCGCGATTTCCGCGGGCGTGGCGGCGCGGTCGAGGCGGTCCATATGGTTGCTGCGCAGCGCGGTATGGCCCACCAGGGCGGCGACGTTGATCGCGGGCTGCGCGGCATCGACGGCGTCGACGTAGGCCTTGAAGCTGGGGTAGCGGAACGCGTCGGCATGGCCGAGCAGGTTCATCGGGTCGGGCGGGTCGCCCGAGAGCGTTACCGGCGCGGCGCTGATGCCGCAGTTGCCGACGATCACGGTGGTCACGCCCTGCGACAGCTTGGGCGTCATCTCGGGCTGGCGCACGACGTTGGTATCGTCATGCGTATGCACGTCGATAAAGCCCGGTGACAGCACCAGGCCGTGGCCTTCGACTACATGCGCGGCGGCATCGGGATCGATCGCGCCGCCTTCATCGATGCGGGCTATGCGGCCGTCGCGCAGCGCCACGTCGGCCAGGCGCGCGGCGGCGCCGGAGCCGTCTATCAGCGTGACGAGTCGGATGAGGGTATCGAACAGGTGTGGCATGGTCAGTCTCCCAGAGGCTGGCGGCTGTCAGGACCCAGGCCGGGGCCGGTCTCGCCGCGGTGGCTGTCCAGCACGTACTTGAGCCGGCGCAGCCGCTCCTTGCTCTGGTCCTGCTGCAGCAACGCGCACTGGGTGGCCAGCACGTCCAGCACCATCAGCATCGCGTAGCGCGACGCGGACGGCTTGAAAATGAAATCCGTCTCCAGCGTGCGCACCGGCAGCAGCACGTCGGCGCGCGCGGCCAGCGGCGAGCCCAGCGCAGTCACCGCGACCAGCTTCGCGCCGTATTCACGTGCGATCTCGCAGCTGGCCAGCATCTCCGGCACGCGCCCGCTGGCCGAGAACGCCAGCACCACGTCGTCGCGGCTCAGCGTGGCCGCCACCATCTTCTGCAGCAGCCCGTCCTGGTAGCTGGCCACCGGCTGGCCCAGCCGCGCCAGGCGGTGGCGCGCCTCGTCGGCCATGAACGACGAGCCGCCGCCCATGCCAAAAGCGTAGACCATGCGTGCGCCCAGCAACAGCCGCGCGGCGTCTTCGATGCGCTGCGCGTCCATCAGGCCGCGGTTGACTTCGAGCGCGGTCAGGATGTCGGCATGGATGCTGTCGGCGAGCGTCGCCGGTGCTTCGGCAGCTGCATCGGCGCCGCCGGGTTGCAGGAAACGCGCACCCACTGCGGTGGCCTGTGCCAGCCGCAGCTTCAGGTCGCGCACGTCGCGGCAGCCGATGGCCTTGGCGAATCGGGTCACGCTGGCCTCGCTGACGCCGGCCTTGCGCGCCAGTTCGTTGATGCTCGCCGCCGCGGCGCCGGCCAGGTCTTCCAGCACCACCTGCGCGACCTTCTGCTCGGCCAGGCGCAGCGCGGGGCCGCGCTCGGCAATGCGGGTCAGGATGTCGAAGGGCGCGGTCATGGTTGGGTGGCTGGGCAGGGCCGCGAGGCAAAGTGGCGCAGGCGGCAGATGCTGTCGGCAGGGGCTATAACAGTGACTGACGCGGCCTTGCGCGTTGCCTCTGCGGTCCTGTGTGCTGTCAGCGTGTTACTTTATAACAAAGATGAAATATCTTATTTTCAGGGCTATCATTACGTCAATCAGATTTTTTAAGGGTGACGGCAAGCATGCGTGAAATAAAGTATCAGGCCGGCGTGATCGATCCGCTCAACAAGGCGCTGGGGCGCCTGGAAGCCCCGCTGGCACCGGACGCCGCCCGCACCGGCTGGAGCCTGCTGCAGGAAGAGCTGAGCCTGCCGGCCGCGGTGCTTTACGAAGACCGGCTTGCGCACAACCTGGAATGGATGCGCCGCTTCATGGGGGAGTACGGCGTGCAGCTTGCGCCGCATGGCAAGACCACCATGGCGCCCAAGCTGTTCGCGCGCCAGCTCGGCGCCGGCGCGTGGGGCATCACGCTGGCGACCGCGCACCAGACCGCCGCGGCGCATGCGCACGGCGTCAAGCGCGTGCTGATGGCCAACCAGCTGGTGGGCCGCCGCAACATGGAGATCGTTGCGGACCTGCTGCGCGACGATCCTGGCTTCGAGTTCTTCGCGCTGGTGGACTCCGCCGCGCTGGTCGACCAGCTCGGCAAGTTCTTCCAGGAGCGCGGGCAGACGCTGCAGGTGCTGCTGGAACTGGGCGTGGCGGGCGGGCGCACCGGCGTACGCGACGACGCGCAGCAGCAGGCCGTGCTCGACGCGCTGGCGCGCTGGCCGCAGGCCTTGTCGCTGGCGGGTGTCGAAATCTATGAAGGCGTGCTGAAGGAAGAGGCCGATATCCGCGCCTTCCTGCAGCGCACCGTGGCAGTGACGCGGGAACTGGCGCGGCAGGGCCGCTTCGGCCGCAGCCCGGTGGTGATGTCGGGCGCGGGCTCGGCCTGGTATGACGTGGTCGCCGAGGAGTTCGCGCGCACCGACATCGGCACGCCGATCGACATCGTGCTGCGCCCCGGCTGCTACCTGACCCACGACGTAGGCATCTACCGCGCCGCGCAGCAGCGCATCCTGGCCAGCAACCCGGTCGCGCAGAAGATGCGCGAGGGCCTGCTGCCCGCGCTGCAGCTATGGGCCTACGTGCAGTCGATCCCCGAGCCGGACCGCGTCATCATCGGCATGGGCAAGCGCGACGCCGCCTTCGATGCCGGCATGCCGATCCCCGCGCGGCTGTACCGACCGGGCAGCGAGGCGCCGGTCGACGTGCCCGCGCACTGGGAAGTGACCGGCATGATGGACCAGCACGCCTACCTGCAGGTCAAGCCGGGCGACGACATCCGGGTCGGCGACATGATCGCCTTCGATATCTCGCACCCTTGCCTGACCTTCGACAAGTGGCGCCATATCCCGGTGCTGGATCGCGACCTGCGCGTGATCGACATCGTGCAAACCTTCTTCTGAAGCGGAACGCCCCATGAGCATCGATATCCTGGCCTACGGCGAGCCGCTGGTGGAGTTCAACCAGCAGCGCGACGATCCCGACCGCTATTTGCAGGGCTTTGGCGGCGATACCTCCAACTTCTGCATTGCCGCGGCCCGGCAGGGCGCCAGCACCGGCTATATCAGCGCGGTGGGCGCCGATACCTTCGGCGAGCGCCTGCGCGCGCTGTGGACGCAGGAGCGGGTCGATACGCGTCACGTCCATGTGGACCCGTCCGCGCCCACCGGCGTCTATTTTGTCTCGCACGACAACCACGGCCATCGCTTCGACTACCTGCGCGAAGGTTCCGCCGCCAGCCGCTACCAGCATGAGCAGCTGCCGCTGGGCGCGATTGCCGCGGCGCGCTACCTGCACCTGTCGGGCATCAGCCTGGCCATCAGCACCAGCGCCTGCGATGCGGGCCTGGCGGCGATGGAGCATGCGCGCAAGGCTGGCACCAGGGTCACGCTCGACACCAACCTGCGCCTGCGGCTCTGGTCGCTGGCGCGCGCGCGCGGCATCATGCGCGAAGCGTTCGCGCTGACCGACGTGTGCCTGCCCAGCTGGGACGACATCACCGTGCTGACGGGGCTGGACGACCGCGATGCCGTCGTCGATTACCTGCTCGGCTGCGGCATCGGCCTGGTGGCGCTCAAGCTGGGCGAGGAGGGCGCTTACGTGGCCACACCCGAATCGCGCACGCTGGTGGCACCGTATCCGGTCAAGCCGGTCGATGCCACCGGCGCCGGCGATTGCTTCGGCGGCAGCTTTGTCGCGCGGCTGGCGGCGGGCGCCGACCCGTTCGAGGCCGCGCGCTACGCCAACGTGGCCGCGGCGCTGTCCACCACCGGCTATGGCGCGGTGGCGCCGATCCCCGATGCGCAGACCGTGATGGCCCGGCTGGCCGAATCGGTCTCCGTGATCGGCGGCTGAGCTGCGACTGAGCGGCGGCTCAGCCGGCTGCATTCCCTGACTTTGCTTTCCTGAACCCTTCATCCCGAGACCGATATGCAAAACCAGACTTCCCCGCTGCTCCCCCTGCTGGCCGACGTGCCGGTGATCCCCGTGCTGGAATTCCATTCGGTCGACGAGGCCCTGCACGTCAGCGAGGCGCTGGTCACCGGCGGCCTGCCGCTGCTGGAGATCACGCTGCGCACGCCGGTCGCGCTGGAAGCCATCAAGGCCGTGGCCGCCGCGCTGCCGCAGGCTTGCGTGGGCGCGGGCACGGTCCTGAGCGTCGAGCAGCTGCATGCCGTGCGCGATGCCGGCGCGCAGTTTGCCGTGTCGCCCGGCCTGACCCCGTCGCTGGCGGAGGGGGCGCAGGGTGCGGGGATTTCGCTGTTGCCGGGGGTGGCCACGGCCAGCGAGGCCATGCTGGCGCTGGAAGCCGGCTTCACCTTCCTGAAGTTCTTCCCGGCGCAGGCGGCTGGCGGGGTACCGATGCTCAAGTCGCTGGGCGGACCGCTGCCGCAGCTGCGCTTCTGCCCGACCGGCGGCATCGATGCCGCGCTGGCGCCGACCTACCTGGCCTTGCCCAACGTGGTTTGCGTGGGCGGGTCGTGGGTGGTGCCGAAGGACGCGGTGGCCGGCAAGGACTGGGGCCGAATCCGTGCGCTGGCCGAGCAGGCCCGCGCGCTGCGCAGCAAGGGCTGAGCGCGCCGGGCCGTAATCAAGTCAAAGCCAGGCAATGCAATGCAAAACGGCACGCCGAGGGGCGTGCCGTTTTTGGTTGCAGACGCGGCCAGGCCGCGTCGTTGCGCGGTTTGGCGGTCCGGCTTACTTGTGCCGGTCTGCCGAGCTTTCCAGCTTCTGGCCGCCGCGCTGAATGTCTTGTCCGAGTCCTGCCATCGTGTTGCAGCCAGCCAACAGGGTGGCAAACAGAACGCACCAGATCCAACCTTTCTTCACGCCGAGCTCCTTTCCATTCGGTTGAGGGTTTGAAGCAGATTTTACTGCCGCTGTCAGCGCGGTTGATATCTGGTATGTGCCAATTTGTAAATCGTGCAATCGATGCAACAGTTGCTGCCGCTGCTGCTGGCGCGGCCCGGCTTGAACACTTCAGCCAGCCGGCGCCAGCAGCTCGCGGGCGCGCTGCTGGATGGCCGCGTGGGTCTGCACCAGCCATGCCGCCGGGAAAGGTTGCGCCAGCAGGTAGCCCTGCACGCTGTGGCAGCCCCAGGCTCGCACCGCCTCCAGTTGCTGCCGGCTTTCCACGCCCTTGGCGCAGACCGCCGCGCCGGCGCGGCGCGCCATGACGCAGGCGCTGTGCAGCCGCTCGGCGAGGCCCGGGCTGGCCCCGCGCGCGCCGCTATGGCCCAGCCGGCGTACATCGAGCGAGACGCTATCGGGCCGCAGCGCCTTCAGCGCAAGCCGGCTGCCCGGGCTGTCGTCGAAATCGCCCAGCGCCAGCTGTACCCCGAGGCGGCGCAAGTCTGCAAAGCGCTCGGGGACGCAGGTGTCCTGGGGCGCCGCGCTGGCAGGCAGCTCGATGCACAGGCGCTCCGCGGCGATGCCGCCCGTGATGGCCTGCGCCAGCGCATCGACCATCTCCGGGCGGTGCAGCTGCGCGCTGGAGGCCAGTAGCGTAAATTGCAGCGGCGCAAGCGCTTCGGCGCTGCGCACCAGCGGCAGCACGCTGTCGAGCAGCCAGGCGCCGATGCGTCCGACCAGCCCTAGCGATTCCACCGCCGGCAAAAAGTCCTGCGGCGCCACGCGGCCCAGCACGGGGCTGTGCCAGCGCAGGCGCACGGTATAGCCGCTGACACGGGCGCCTGCGAAGTTGGCGCGCGGCTGCAGTTGCAGGCTGAGTTCGCCGCGCTCCAGCGCCTCGGGCAGGGCCGCCAGCAGCGGTGCGGTGGGCGGAGCGGCGGCCTTGTCGGCGCGCGCGAGGCCGTCGCCGCCCTGGCGGACGACGCGCAGCATGGCATCGAAGGCCTGCTGCACGCTGCGCTCGGCGGGGATGTCCGGGTGGTCGGTGGCCACGCCGATGCTGCTGGAGATAAACAGCTCGAAGCCATCAAGCTCGAACGGACGGGACAGGTCGGCGGCAATGCGCTCGGCAATCGGCCCGGCATCCGTGCCGCCGGCCGGCAGTGCCGTGACCGCGCCCAGGTCAGACACGGCCACCCACTGCATGACCGCTCCCTGCGGCAGCAGGGCTGCAATGCGGGCCTGCACCAGCGCCTGCAGGCGGGCGGCGCGGCGCGGGCCAAGGGTCTCGCCCGCGCTGGCAAAGCGGTCGAGCCGGATGGCCAGCACAGCGGTCGGCGGCGCGCCGTCGGCGCGGCGCGCGGCCAGCGCGGACAGCAGTCCGGCCGGCCGCGCCGGGACGTTCGCATCGGACGGCAGTGGTGCGCCGCCCGATGGCGTCCCGCCGGGATCGTCGGCATCTGGATGCATGAATCGTGTTGCGGGCGGCGGCCGTGTTGGCGGCGCTGTCCCGCGTCTCCCCGTTGTCAGTGTTCTACGTCTGGCAGGACCGCTGGCGCGGGCCGGCTGCTCTCGTCAGGCGTGACGGCGCACGCCTGCTGCGGCCGCAACGGGCCGCAAGGCCAGATCATAAGCCAAGCCGGGGGGCAGGATCTTGCAAGTTGCGACAAGTTGCGGACTACGCACCTATCGTTTGACAGAGATCAATGCGGCGCTAGCGCGTCACTGAATGGGGTTGACTGAACACACGCGCGGCATCAGCCGGTCGTTTCTTCTTCCGGGCCGTCTTCGGGTGGCAGGCGCGAGGCCAGCACCTTGTCGATGCGCTTGCCGTCCATGTCGACAATCTCGAAGCGCCAGTCGCCCCACTCGACGCGGTCGGCGACCTGCGGCAGCCGTCCGAGCAGCAACAGCAGCATGCCCGACAGCGTGTGGTAGCGCTCCTTTTCTTCTTCCGGCACCTGGCGCAGGCCGATGCGGTCCTTCAGTTCGGGGATCGGGATCAGGCCGTCGAGCAGCCACGAGCCATCGTCGCGCTGCACCGCCCATTCCTCGCCGGCGGCCTCGGCCTTGAACTCGCCGGTGATGGCTTCGATCAGGTCCTGCAGCGTCACCAGGCCCAGCACCTCGCCGTATTCGTCGATGACAAAGGCCACCTGGCCGCCCGAGGCGCGGAAGTTTTCCAGCAGCTCCATCCCGGTCACGCTTTCGGGCACGAACACCGCCGGCTGCACCACTGCCATCAGGTCAGCCTCTTCGCCGCGCAGGCGGCGCGCCAGCAGCTGGCGCGCGCTGACCACGCCGACGATGTCATGCATGCCGCCGCGCACCGCCGGGAAGCGGGAGTGGTCGGATTCCTCGATACGGCGCAGGTTTTCTTCCAGCGGCGCGTCCACGTCGAGGTAGATGACGTCGCCGCGGGGCACCATCAGCGAGGCCAGCTGGCGGTCGTCGAGGCGGAACACGTTGCGCACCATGGTGTGCTCGTGCTGCTCGATCACGCCTGCTTCGGAGCCTTCGACCAGCAGTGCGTGGATTTCTTCCTCGGTCACGCCGGGCCCGCTGTCGGTCTTGGTGCCGAGCAGGCGCAGCACCAGCCGGGTGGAGCTCGACAGCAGCTTGACGAAGGGGGTGGACGCCACCGCGAGCCAGGAGATCGGGCGCGCCACCAGGCGCGCAATGGCTTCAGGGGCCATCTGGCCCAGGCGCTTGGGCACCAGCTCGCCCAGTACGATGGAAAAGTAGGTCAGCCCGGCCACCACGATCGCGGTGGCGACGTAGCCGGCGGTGGACTCTGCCATGCCAACGCTGCTGTGCAGCCAGTCGCCGAAGGGCTGCGCCAGCGTCGATTCGCCGACCACGCCGTTGAGAACGCCGATCGACGTGATGCCGATCTGCACGGTCGACAGGAAGCGTGTGGGGTCCTCGCCCAGCTTCACGGCCTCGATCGCGCCCCGGTCGCCGTTCTCGATCTGCCGCTGCAGGCGCGCCTTGCGCGCGGTGACCAGCGCGATCTCGGACATCGCGAACACGCCGTTCAGCAGGATCAGCGCCAGTAATATGGCAATTTCCATCAAAGTGCGCGCCCTTTGCGCGCCGGGTGTTCAAAAAGGCCAAGCATACCATTCGGTTGTTACAGGGAGTCGTCACAGTGACGCCTGCGTCTCAGGGGCGGCAGCCAGGGCCGACAGGGAATTGCTGCTATTACCTGGCAGGTAGTCGCTGCCAGCGCGAGGCCATGCTGTAATACGCGCATGGAAACGTTGACTCCCGCCTCAGAAGCCACTCTCGACTTCCCCGGCCTGCTGCGCTACTGGCGCGGCAAGCGCGGCTACAGCCAGTTGGCGCTGTCGCTGGCCGCCGGGGTGTCGCAGCGCCACATCTCTTTCCTGGAATCCGGCCGCGCCCGCCCCAGCCGTGAAATGGTGCTGGCGCTGGCCGAGCGCCTCGGCGTGCCGCTGCGCCAGCGCAACCGCATGCTGCTGGCAGGCGGCTTCGCCCCGGCCTACAGCGAACATGCGCTGGCCTCGCCGCCGTTGCAGATGGTGCAGCAGGCGATCGCATTGATCCTGTCCAAGCAGGAGCCGTACCCGGCCGTGGTGCTGGACCGGTTCTGGAACCTGGTCGACGCCAACCAGGCATACCGGCGCATGCTCGATACGCTGCTCGACGGGCGCGCGCCCGCGTCGCTGGAGGACGAAGGTGGGCAGGGCGGCCAGGGCGGCCGGGGCGGCGATCTGCGCCGGGTCAACCTGATGCTGTCCGTATTCGATCCGCAAGGATTGTGGCCGGTAATCGAGAACGCGCGCCAGGTCGGACGCTACCTGCTGCGGCGCGTCTGGCAGGAATTGCAGAGCCAGGCGCACGACCAGACCGCGCGCGAGATCTTGCGGCGCATCGCCGCGTGGCATCCCGACATGGTCGGCCCCGGCGGCGTGCTGCTGCCCGAGGACGACGGCGCCGAAGGACCGCCGCTGCCGGTGTTGCCGGTCGTGCTGCATGCCGGCGCGTTCCGTGCGTCGCTGTTTTCGACGCTGACCACGCTTGGCATTCCGCAGGACATCACGCTGCAGGAACTGCGCATCGAGTCCTTCTTTCCCGCCGACGAACCCACGCGCGCCCTGTTCGAAGCGCTGGGCGCCGCGCAGCCACCGGCGTTCAGAAGCGGTAGCGCAGGTAGATGACGTGGAAGCTGGTGCCAGGATTGGGCTCCTTGATGCCGGCATTGGACAGGTGCTGGAAGCGGTAGCCCGCGGTAAAGCGCCGGTCCGAGCCGAAGGTTACGCCCAGGCCCGCGTATTCCGAGAACTGGAACGCCGTGGAAATGACATGGTCGTCCGAGGTGCGCGTTCCCGTCAGCAAGCGCGGCCCGACCGACAGTTCGAGGAACGGCGCCCACGCGTGCTTCCACCAGCCGATGCGGACCACCGGCGAGGCGCCGAACTCCCACAGGTCATGCGGATTGTTGTCGCTGCTGCTGTTCCAGCGCGCGACATTGACTTCCCATTGGAGGTCGATCAGCCAGCCCTGCGGATTGCCCCACGCAAAGCCTGAATCCCACAGCATGGCCATCTCGACCTTCTGCACGTGGTGGGTCTCGTCGAAGCCGTAGCCCAGCTGCACGGCGGGCGCGGCGTGCGCCGTGCCGAGGCAAAGGGGGAGGGCCAGCAGGCTCGCCGCGGCGGCGTGTCGCACGATCTGCGGCATCGGGCGCGCTGCCAAGCGACGCTGTCGGTGCCGCAGACTGGTATGTGCTGCAGGCGCGGGAGGGAGATCGCAACAACTTGCACGGCAGTCTTGACTGGCTTCTTGGTCTTGTCGTGGCATGGGCGCAAGGCTTGGGGTGCTGCGTTGCTGTTGGACCTTGCATGGCGCGGCGCCGCAACGGGCGTCGCCATGCATGGCCGGCCTCCATACCCTATTTGTAGTACACGGGTTGGCACATTGCTGGCCGAGGGGGCGACGCCATTCGCGAGCGCGTGCGCAACCGCTGCAAAGCCGCCAGATGGCGCGCGTCCTGTGCGACAATGCGGCTCGCTTTTTCCCGTCTATACGAGGGCAATTCAATGATGTTCCGCATTTTTAGGCATGCTGCCGCGCTGGCCGGCTGCATGCTCGGGCTGGCCGTGCCGGCCGCTCATGCCGAAGGCAGTGCCATGCCGGCGCAGCGTCCGGCCGCGGCCGCCGGCCTTTACGAGTGCCAGGCGCCGGACGCCGGCACCGTGTTCCGCTCGACGCCCAGGGAAGGCTGCCGTCTGGTGGCAGCGCCCGACCCTGGCGCACCTGACCCGCAGCGCTGGTTGCCGCTGATGGGTGCCAACGGCGTGATCTCGTACTTCGACCAGTCGGCGACCCGGCGCCAGGGGACGCAGGTGGGTGTCGTGCTGATGCGCAATTCACCGTCAGGGGTGATCCGCACCGCCAACGGCGAACCGATCCGCTCGTCGCTCAAGCGCATGGTGCTCGACTGTGCCACGTCGATGTTCGCGGTGGTCGAGCAGACGCTGTACAGCAAGCGCTATGCGCGCGGCAGTTCGCTCTATACGATCCGCGCGCCGCAGTACGGCACCTTCCAGCCCGCCGGCCCCGGCACGATCGCGGGTGAACTGCTGCGCAGGCTGTGCCGCTGAGCTGAGCGTCCCCTGGCGCTCCCCTGTCAGGGTTTGTCCCGGTCAACCGCGTGCAAACCGTCCTCGTTGATGCGAATGACCCGGCGCGAATCGCGTGCCGGTCATTGCAGGCATTCCCATACGCAGGGCTCACGAGGAGACCGAAATGAAGAAGTGGATCGTCATGCTGTCGCTGGCAATGTTCGGTGCGGGCGCAATGGCGCAGGCAACGCCGGCCGCTCCGGCAACCCCCGCCACGCCGGCGGCACCGGCTGCCGACAAGGCTGCACCGGCCAAGGCCGACAGCAAGCACAAGGCCAAGGCCAAGAAGACCAGCGCCAAGAAAAAGCAGAGCCACGCTCCCGCTGCCAAGGCCCCGACGACAAATAAAGGCGCCTGAGCGCGCTGCCGATGGCGGCGGGCGCCCGCTCCCCGGCATGCGGGGAAGCAGGCGGCGTCCGTACCGCCATGCCGCCGCGCTGCGATGGCGTGGCACGCGGGCGGGGCACGTCCCTGCCGCGCGAACGACAATCCTGTGGCACGCCATGCCGTGCCTTCCGGGGGGAAAGGCAGGGTCGTTGCGGCGGATCGAGACAGGAGGCTACGGCCTCCTTTTTTTGTTCCAGCGCGGCAGCTTTGCGTGCGCTGTCGCGCACGCTATGCTAGCGGGCATCGTGCCCGCCTGGCGTGCCGTGCTGCGCCGGCGCAATGCAACCCTCGGACAGGAGCATCTATGGCAGCGCTTGCAGCATGGTGGCGGCGAATCGCAATCCTGTGGACGCTGGCGCTGCTGTGCCAGCCGGCATGGGCGGCCACGCCGGCACCGGCACAGGCCTCAGTCCCGATCGCCGTGCCCAGCGGCGAAGTCGCGGAACTGCGGCTGATGGATCGCCCCATCGCCACGCTGCGTGCAGCGGTCGGCGGCGCGACGCCCGCCATGCGCGTGGCGCGTGCGCAGCAGTTGTTCGACGGTCTTACCGAGGCCGAACTGGCCCAGCCGCTCGGGCAGCTCAGCGGCACGCTCGGCGATGCGCCGATGATCGCGTTCCGGCTTGGTGACCGGCTGTTGTTCGCCCTGGCCCAGCAAGACCTTGCTGCGGAAGACAACCTCACGCTGGAAGCTGCCGGCGCGCAGGCCGCGGCGGCACTGCGCCAGGCTATTGCCGCGCGGCACGCGCACCTGCACTGGCCCAACCTGTTCCGCGGCGCGGCGCTGAGCCTGCTCGGCCTGGGCGTGCTGGCCGCGCTGGCCTGGGGCGTCGTGCGCGCCAGCGTGGCGCTGCGCGCGCGCCTGCGCACGGCATTGCAGCACCACGTGGCGCGGCACCTCGAACGCAGGGCCGGCCAGTTCGACTGGACCGGCACGCTCTACCAGCTGGTAGAGCGCCTGGTGCAGATCGTTGCGGTCGGCGTGGTGCTGGTGCTGGCCTTTGCCTGGCTGGAGTTCGCGCTCGAACAGTTTCCGCTGACGCAGCCGATGGGCGACCGCATGGGTGCGTTCATCCTCCACCTGCTGTCGGGCATTGCCTTGTCGATGGTTGGGGCAGTACCAGGGCTGGTGACGGTGGCGGTGATCCTGCTGATCACGCGCGCGGTGCAGCGGCTGGTTTCGAATATCTTCAAGGCAGTGCAGAAGGGCCAGATCTCGGTGCCCGGGATGCATGCCGAGACCGCCGGCGCCACGCGGCGCCTGACCGCGGTGTTGATCTGGGCGCTGGGGTTCACCTTTGCCTACCCGTATATCCCCGGCTCGGACAGCGATGTGTTCAAGGGCCTGTCGGTGCTGCTCGGTTTCATGGTGACGCTGGGCTCGGCCAACGTGGTCAACCAGCTGATGAGCGGCATGGTGGTGGTGTACTCGCGCGCGCTGCGGCGCGGGGACATGGTATGCATCGGCGATACCGTCGGCACGGTGGCTACGCTCGACGCGCTGTCGGTCAAGGTCATCAACCTGCGCAACGAAGAGGTGACGCTGCCGAACGCGGTGGTGGTCGGCAGCGCGATCCACAACTACACCCGGCACGGCAGCGTGCGCGATACCGGCATGAAAGAGGGTTGGCAGGCCGCGATGGTTTCGACCTCGGTCACCATCGGCTACGACACGCCGTGGCGGCAGGTCCATGCGATGCTGCTGGCCGCCGCCGCGCAGGCCGAACACGTGGCGGAGTCACCGACGCCGTTCGTGCTGCAGCGTGGCTTGTCGGATTTCTATGTCGAATACGAACTGTTTGCCGCGCTCGATGATCCGCGCAACCGCTTCTTTGCGCTATCCGCGCTGCACGCGGCGATCCAGGACCAGTTCAACACGCACGGCGTGCAGATCATGTCGCCGCACTTCATGGCGCAGCCTGCCCAGGCTGTCAACGTGCCCGAAGCCAGATGGTTCGAGCAGCCGGGCAGCGCGCAGATCGATCCGGCCGCACGGCCGCACCGGGCACCGTCGCGCGCTGCCTGAGCGCGGCCGGCGCTCTGATCGCGCGCACAGTTGCCTGCTTCAGCCGTCGACGTGGCGGGCCTTCCATTGCCCGCTGGGCTGCTTGCAGAACCAGCCTTTCCAGTGCTCCTGCGAGCTGCCGCGCTTCAGTTCCGACTCCAGCCGCCGGCACTGCTGTCCCTTGTCGGTCTTGCTTTCGACGGGAGTGATGGTGCCATCGACCTGCTGGCGCCGTCCGCTGGCCGGGTAGGTCCACGTTACCGACTGGCCGTCGGCGGTATCGTTGAGCGCCTTGCGCACCGATTGCGACAGCGAGGCACCTTCCTTCTCGTTGAGCGTGCCGATGATGGAACCGCTCAGGTAGTTGTCGAAGTATGCGTGGGCCGGCGCGGCCATGGCGAGCAACAGCGTGGAGCCGAGCACGCCGGCGATGCTGGCGCGGATGGCGGCGCGGGTGGCCAGGTAAGCAGTGCGGTCTGTTTGCCGAGGCAGCATGACGATTCCTTTGGCTTCATGTTGGCGTGCCGCAAGCCAAGGGAGGGCATTGCGCGGGCAAGCCGGATGGGTCTTTTGGGTGGCATTGTAAGCGCAATGCCGGGCTGGCGACGACCACTTTGCCGCATTGCGGCGGTGCCGGCGCGGTTGACACTGGCGTAGCGCTGACCTAGCGTTGATTGCTGCCCCAACGCTTGCCATCCCCTGTTCCGCAGCGGCTGTCAGTGGTGTACACCGCAAGGGCAAGCGCCTTTCCCGCGAGAGGAGATCCCATGAAGCTGCGCAATCTCATCATTGGCCTGGCTGGCGCCTGTGCCTTCGGTACAGTGAACGCCCAGACCGGCAAGACCGACAAGTTCAATCCCTACACCGACGGCGCAAAGCAGGACAAATTCAGCACGTACACCGATGGGGCCAAGCAGGACAAGTTCAGTCCGTATTCGGATGGCGCAAAAAGCGACAACGTGACCTCGCTCAACCCCGGTGCGCGGCCTGACCAGATGGAACCGATCCAGGGCGGCGCGCAGAAGTTCGATTCATACAGCCAGGGCGGCATGAAGAGCGGCAAGTTCGATACGTATTCCGAAGGCGCCAAGAGCGGCAAGTTCGATACCTACAGCGAAGGCGCTAAAAAGTAACACCGTATTAAAAGTGTGGCGCGCGGGCTGCCGGCCGGCAGCCCGGTCAATCATGCTGGTCGCGAGGTCCGGCGGGCTTAGCGCTCGCCTGCGCTTGCGACGGTGTGACCTGAACGCCCGCAAAGCCTTGCCCGGAGCGGCTTTCGGGCAACCTCACCAACAATTTGTTTCAAACCTTGCGTGATCGAAACGTGACTTTGGCGTCTCGAATTGTTATGGTTTATTGCGCATCGCAACAAACCGGACACAGTGCCCGCGGGCGCCGAGACCCGTGTCCGGGCCACGCCATATTTGGCCCGGCCTGTCTCTCGCTGTGTCGTGCCTTGCTGTGCCGCCTGCAAGGCTCTTCGCCCCGACCGCCGATGCCGGTCACCCCGTTTTAACTGTTCCTCCTGGCATACATGTCACAGATCGCCACGCCACGCTTGTCCGCAAAATCTACCGTGCCCGCCCCCGGGCCGGCCCGCCGCCGCAGCGCGCGAGCCGGCGCAAGGATCGCGGCATGGCTGGGCGGCAGCATCCTGGCACTGTGCGCCATGACGGCGCAGGCGTTCGACTTCGATACCGTCGCCGCGCGTGCCAGGCAGCTGGCGGCATCGCCATACAAGGCTCCGCCGCAGAACCTGCCGCGCGAATTGCGCGAACTGACCTACGAGCGCTACCGCGAGATCGAATACAAGCCCGAGCGTTTCGCCTGGCGCGGCACGCGCTCGCCGTTCGAGCTGTCGTTCTTCCATGAGGGCATGGTGTTCGACCAGCCGGTGCGCATCCATGAAGTGGTGGGCAACAGCGTGCGTGAATTCCGCTTCGATCCCGCCGCGTTCAACTACGGACCGCACAAGGTCGACGCCGCCAAGCTCAAAGGGCTGGGCTTCGCCGGCTTCCGCATCCTGTATCCGCTGAACCAGGGCAAGCGCAAGGACGAACTGGCGTCGTTCCTTGGTGCCAGCTATTTCCGTGCGCTCGGTAAGGACCAGTGGTATGGCCTTTCGGCGCGAGGCCTGGCGGTGGACACTGCGCTCAATTCCGGCGAGGAATTCCCGCGCTTCGTTGAATACTGGATCGAACGGCCGGGCCCCAACGCCAAGGAAATCACCATCTACGCGCTGATGGACTCGCGCCGCATGAGCGGCGCCTACCGTTTCACCATCAAGCCGGGCGCGGAGACCGCGATGGAGGTCAAGTCGCGACTGTTCCTGCGCGAGAACGTGACCAAGCTGGGCCTGGCGCCGCTGACCAGCATGTATCTGTTCGGCGAGAACCAGCCGGCGCCGACGCAGGATTTCCGCCCCGAGGTGCATGACTCGGACGGCCTGTCGATCCACCTGGGTACCGGTGAATGGGTCTGGCGCCCGCTGGTCAATCCCAAGCGCCTGCTGGTGACGTCCTTCGCCGCGACCAACCCGCAGGGCTTCGGGCTGATGCAGCGCGACCGCAGCTTCAACAGCTATCAGGAACTGGGCGCCTGGTATGAACGCCGCCCGAGCGGCTGGGTGCAGCCGCGCGGCAACTGGGGCTCGGGCCGGGTCGAACTGGTGCAGATCCCGACACCGGACGAGACCAATGACAACATCGTCGCGTACTGGGTGCCGGACAACCCGCCCAAGCCGAAGCAGCCCTTCGACTACGAGTACCGCTTGCTGTGGCAGAAGGACGGCGAACAACTGCCGCCGCTGTCGTGGGTAAGCCAGACCCGGCTGGGCCAGGGCCAGTCGGCGAGCAAGGAGGACACGAGCTTTTCGCTGGTGGTGGACTTCGAAGGCCCAGGCTTTCGCAAGTTGCCCGCGGACGTTCGCATCGACCCGGTGGTTTCGGCCGATGCCAACGGTGAACTGCTGAAGACGTCGGTACAGCGCAATGAAGCGACCGGCGGCTGGCGCATGACCATGGTGATGCGCCGCAAGGATGAAACCAAGCCGGTAGAGTTGCGCGGCTATCTTCGCAACGGCAATACAACCCTATCCGAGACGTGGAGCTACATCTTACCCCCAGGCTAAAGCAGCGACCGGCCCAGGCAGCGGCATGCGAGCGCTATGTCGACCGCCTGCCCGTATCGCCTGAAATCCGCAGCGAACTGCTGGCCGATATGCCCGGCGCGGCCGCGGCGCCGGTGGCATCGCTGGCGCCGGTCAGCCCGATCATGCCGGTCAGCGGCGACGGGCGCGACACGCAGGAAGCGATCTCGCGCCTGCAGTCGCGCCTTGCCGCCAAGGACGCGCCCGCCGCGCAGGGCGGCGGTGCCTACGCATCGGTCGGCCGCCGTTTCACCATCGCCTATGGCAACCCGCAGATTGGTGGCGAGCCGCTGCTGCAGCGGCGCGACGATGGCACCGTCAAGGTTGACACCGGCCCCGAGCCTGAGCGCAGCTCGATGGTGCCGCGCCAGTGGCCGCCGCATATCGTCACCGGATGGCTGCGCAATACGTGGCGCCGCATGCTGGGCCGCCCGCCCGTGCCTGAGACCTGGGACACGCTGCACGACGGCCCCGATGCCGAAGGCAAGTGGCACCCGGCCGGCTCGCACCGCCGCTGGTTCCTGCTGGCGCTGGTCGTGATCCAGACCGTGCTGGCGACGTACTTCATGACCAGCGTGTTGCCGTACCACGGCGCCGATCCGCTCGAGATTGCGATCCTGGGCCTGTTCGCCATCCTGTTCTCGTGGGTGTCGGCTGGCTTCTGGACTGCGATGATGGGCTTCCTGGTGCTGGCCAAGGGCGGCGACCGCCATCTGGTCTCGCGCTCCGCCGCACCCGAGGGGCCGCTTGCGCCCGAGGCGCGCACCGCGATCATCATGCCGATCTGCAACGAGGACGTGACGCGGGTGTTCGCGGGGCTGCGCGCGACCTACGAATCGATGGCGCGCACCAGCCACCTGTCCAATTTCGACTTCATCGTGCTGTCCGACAGCGGCAACCCGGACCTGCGCACCGCCGAACACGACGCGTGGATGGAACTGTGCCGCGCGGTCGGCGGATTCGGCCGCATCTTCTATCGCTGGCGCCGCCACCGCGTCAAGCGCAAGACCGGCAACGTCGCCGACTTTTGCCGCCGCTGGGGCAGCAAGTACCGCTACATGGTGGTGCTCGATGCCGACAGCGTGATGAGCGGCGACTGCCTGGCCACGCTGGTGCGGCTGATGGAAGCCAACCCCGGTGCCGGCATTATCCAGACCGCGCCGCTGGCCGTGGGCCGCGAGACGCTGTATGCACGGGTGCAGCAGTTCGCCACGCGCGTGTACGGGCCGCTGTTCACCGCGGGCCTGCACTACTGGCAGCTGGGCGAATCGCACTACTGGGGCCACAACGCCATCATCCGCGTCAAGCCGTTCATCGAGCATTGCGCGCTGGCGCCGCTGCCGGGCCGCGGCCCGCTGTCCGGCGAAATTCTGTCGCACGACTTTGTCGAAGCCGCGCTGATGCGCCGGGCCGGCTGGGGTGTGTGGATCGCCTACGACCTCGAAGGTTCGTACGAAGAGCTGCCACCCAACCTGCTCGACGAAGTCAAGCGCGACCGCCGCTGGTGCCAGGGCAACCTGATGAATTTCCGGCTGTGGCTCAAGCAGGGCTTCCACGTGGTGCACCGCGCGGTGTTCCTGACCGGCATCATGGCCTACCTGTCGGCGCCGCTGTGGCTGTTGTTCCTGCTGCTGTCCACGGCAATGCTGGCCAAGCATGCATTGGTGCCGCCAGAGTACTTCACGCAACCGTACCAGATGTTCCCGACCTGGCCCGAATGGCACCCGGAGAAGGCGTTGGCGCTGTTCTCGGCGACCGCCACGCTGCTGTTCCTGCCCAAGCTCGCCAGCGTGGTGCTGCTGATGAAGCAGGCGCGGCGCTACGGCGGCGCGGTACAGCTCTTTGCCAGCATGCTGGTCGAGGTGCTGCTGTCAGCGCTGCTGGCGCCGACGCGGATGCTGTTCCATACCAAGTTCGTGATTGCCGCCTACAGCGGTTGGGGCATCTCGTGGAAATCGCCGCCGCGCGAAGACGCCGAGACCACCTGGGGCGAGGCGTTCCGCCGCCACGGCTGGCATACCGCGCTGGGGCTTGCGTGGGGCGGGCTGGTCTATTGGCTGAACCCGGCGTACGTGCTGTGGCTGCTGCCGATCGTCGGGTCGCTGGCAATGTCGATCCCGTTGTCGGTGATGCTGTCGCGCGTGTCGCTGGGCCGTGCCTCGCGCAATGCGGGCCTGTTCATGATCCCGGAAGAAACGCTGGTGCCGCGCGAGATCGTCGAGACGCAGCAGCATGTCGAGAACGCCGCGGACACGCCTGATTTTGTCGATGCGGTGGTGGACCCGGTCACCAATGCGCTGATGTGCGCGACCGCGACGGCGCGGCCGGTGCAGCCCGAAGCGGCACGCCGGCGCCACGAAACGCTGGTCGAACATGCGCTGACCCATGGTCCGCGCGCGCTGACAGCGGCGCAGAAGCACCTGCTGCTGGGCAACCCGTTCGCGCTGGCCCGGCTGCATGAGCTGGTGTGGGGTTCGCCGCTGGCCGATGCCGGCTGGAAGGATACGCGCTTGCTGGTGCGCAGGGCGGCCAATGTGCTGCCGTTGCGTCCGCGTGCGGCATGAGGCCGCCGTCGGATACGCCGACTACGCCGATTGCCTGCTGAACAAGAAACGGCCCGCTGATGCGGGCCGATTTTTTTGCTGGCAGGGGCGGCACGGCGGCACCAACCGGCATTGCCGGCGTGTCACTTGCAATCGATTCTTGTTTCCTGGCCGGTTGCCGCTTCAGCGCAGCGCCGACGTGCAGATCGGCGCATTGATGTAGACATCGCCGATGCGGCGCTCACCGCGGTCCTTGCGGGTCATGTAGCGGAACATCAGGCTGACGCCGAGCTTGGTCAGGATTTCCACGTCGCGGTTGGCGCAGATATTGCGCTGCAGCGGCGCGGCATAGTTGACCTCGAAGCTGGCGAGATCCAGCATCGGCCCGCGGTAATTGGTCAGTTCCAGCTGGAACAGCACGTGCTTGCCGGGCACCGACTGGCAGCGGCGCAGCCGCGTCTCGCCGTCGATTTCGATCGGCAGGGCGTCGTTGAGCTGGCGGCAGGCGCGAGCCAGCACGTTATCGGGACGAGTGGTGTTGCGCAACAGTTCCGGCACGCCGGCGGCGCCGGTATTCTGGCCGGTGGCCGCTCCCTTGAGCATGCGCGACAGGGGTTCGGCTTCGTCGACTGCGGGAACCGGCGCCGACGCCGACGCCGCGGCGACATTGCGCGGCGGCACCGGCACCGGCGCCGCATGCAGCGGCAGCGGCAACAGCAGCGCGGCCACCCATGCAAGGGCGGCGAGGCCAGGCGAAGCGGAAATCGGCGTGTGTCGTGTTCTCATGCAGGCTAACGTTGCCGGGGCGGTACTGTCGTCCGTCTCTGCGTGGCCGGCGGCGCATGTCACGCGACACTCACGCCGACAGGCTGGCATTGTACCCTTCACCTTGCCAGGCGTGAAAGGCGCGCCACGCTTGCCATCATGCTCCGCGTCAGCGCACGCATGCCATGCATTCCGGGCAGATGCTCGCTTGATTCCACCTTTGCCAAGTTTGCCAATCCTGGCGATTGCATCGAACCCGACCTTGGCAGGGCAATATTCCTGAACGAGAGTTTCAAACCTGTGCAACCTGCTGCGGCATCGCTTTCGTTATGCTGTGCAACAATTGCCCCTTTCCAACGGCTTGCGACCGCGCCCCGGCTTCGCCCGCGGCGGTGCGCGCCACGCAACCGATGCACCGGATCTTTTCCATGTCCCGTTCCCCGAGCGCTGCCTCGAACGCGCGCTTTCCTGCCTGGCTTCTGATTTGCGGCTCGCTGATGGCGATTGCGCCGCTGTCGATCGACATGTACCTGCCAAGCTTTCCCGCACTGGCGGGCGACCTTGGCGTCGATATCGGCCAGGTACAGCTGACCCTCGGCACGTTCCTGGTCGGCCTTGCCTTGGGGCAGGCGTTCTACGGGCCGTTCAGCGACCGCTTTGGCCGCAAGCCGCCGCTGTATCTGGGACTGGGCCTCTATGTGGTTGCGGCGATCGGATGCGCACTGGCGCGCAGTGCCGAGACGCTGATGCTGTGGCGTTTCCTGCAGGCGCTGGGCGGTTGCGCCGGCATGGTGATGGCGCGCGCCGTGATCCGCGACCGGCTCGAGGCCCATGAGTCGGCGCGCGCGTTTTCGTCACTGATGCTGGTGATGGGGCTGGCGCCGATCCTCGCGCCGGTCATCGGCGGGGCGATCCTGACGGCGGCCGGCTGGCGCACGATTTTCTGGGTGCTGGCGGCGGCCGGCCTGGCCATCCTGCTGCTGGTGCACTGGCGCATGGAGGAGTCGCTGGACCGGCGCCAGGCGGCACCGCTGCGGCTTGGCGCCGTCGCCGGCAGTTACGGCGAGCTGCTGCGTGATCGTGAATTCGTCGGCTACTCGCTGTCGGCAGGTTTCGGGTCGGCGGGGATGTTCGCCTATATCTCGGGTTCGCCGTTCGTGCTGATCGAGTTGCACGGCATTGCGCCGTCGCACTATGGCTTCGTGTTCGGCGCCAATGCGCTGGGCCTGATCGTCATGTCGCAGTTCAACAGCCGGCTGGTGCGCGGTCGCACGCTCGACCATGTCCTGGGACGGGCACTGCTGGCGCCTTGCGCGGCCGGGGCGGTGCTGGCCGTGGCGGCGCTGGCCGGGCTGGCGACGCTGCCGGTGCTGCTGGCGGCGTTCTTCGTCTTTATCGGTGCGCTGGGCTGCGTCACGCCCAATGCTTCCGCACTGGCGCTGGCACACCAGGGGCATCGCGCCGGCACGGCTTCGGCACTGATGGGTACGCTGCAGTTTTCGCTGGGCACGCTCGGCGGGGCGGCTGTCAGCGTGTGGCGCGACGGCACCGCGCTGCCGCTGGCCGTGGTGATGGCGCTATGCGGCGCTGGCGCGGTGCTGATGCGCTGCTACGGCCGCTCCGGCGCTGGCCGGGCGGCTGCCTGACGCATCAGGCGGCCTGCTGCAAGGCAGCGGCCTGCTGTACGACCACCATGTGTGCCGGCATGGGCGCGGCATAGCCGGCCTGGCCGAAGCCCTCGCGGATGACGCGGTTGGTGTCGAAGTAGACCTGCCAGTAATGGTCGTTGTGGCAATACGGGCGTACCGCCAGCACCGGCCCGACCAGCGTGAATTCCAGGATCTCCACGTCGACCGCGGGTTCCGGCAGCACGTTCGGGATCTGCGCGATGCGCGACTTGAGCAGGGCCACCGCGTCGGCCACGTCGGTACTGCCCGCCAGCTGGGCCTTCAGTTCCACGCGCCGGTAGGGGTTCGCGGTGAAGTTCTGGATGGTGTCGCTGAAGATCTTGTTATTGCCGATCACGGTCTGCACGTTGTCCGGTGTATCGAGCGACGTCGCGAACAGCCCGATCTCGCGCACCGTGCCGGTGACGCCGCCGATGGTGACGAAGTCACCCACCTTGAACGGCCGCAGCACCACCAGGAAGGCGCCCGCCGCGAAATTCGACATCAGCCCCGACCACGCCATGCCGATGGCTACCCCGGCGGCGGCAATCAGCGCGGCAAAGGTGGTGGTCTGGATGCCGAAGTAGCCGAGGATGCCGATCACCAGCACCACGTTCAGCGTGACCGTGACGATCGAACCCACATAGCGCAGCAGCGTCGGGTCGACCTTCTGCTTGCCGAGCGCATTCTGCACCATCCGTACCACAAAATGGATCAGCCATCGGCCGATGACCCAGAACGCTAGCGCTGCCAGAATCTTGACCCCGAACTGCGTGGCATAGGCGACCACCAGGGTCTTGAGGTTGTCGAAAGTCGTGGCATCCATTGGCGTGTCCTCTCGGTTTGGGTGAGTGGTGCAGGCCCCTGCGCGCTGACGCGGCGCAATACGTGGGCACGGCAATTATTGGAATGCCGTGCCTGGAAGTGCAAGCAAATAATTGTCAAGACAAGCGGGCCGGCAGGCCAGCTTGTCCAGGCGCCGCCGGGCGGCGCATTCGCCTTACCAGTTGGTTTCGCGCTCCGGCGTGGCGGAGATGCGGTGCAGCGTCAGGTCCGCGCCGTTGAATTCGGCTTCGGCATCGAGCCGGATGCCGACCAGCTTCTTGAGCGCACCGTATACCAGTGTGCCGCCCGCCAGTGCCACGACGATCCCCAGCACCGTCCCGATCAGCTGCGCGCCGAGCGACACGCCGCCCAGTCCGCCCAGCGCCCTGGCCCCGAAGATGCCGGCGGCGATGCCGCCCCAGGCGCCGCACAGGCCGTGCAGCGGCCAGACGCCCAGCACGTCGTCGATATGCCACTTGTTCTGCGCCAGCGTGAACATATAGACGAAGAGGGCGCCCGCAATACCGCCAGTAATCAGCGCGCCCAGCGGGTGCATCAGGTCCGAGCCCGCGCATACCGCCACCAGCCCGGCCAGCGGGCCATTGTAGGCAAAGCCCGGATCATTGCGCCCCGCGGCCCATGCCGCCAGGGTGCCGCCGGCCATCGCCATCAGCGAATTGATCGCGACCAGGCCGCTGATTTTGTCGACGGTCTGCGCGCTCATCACGTTGAAGCCGAACCAGCCCACTGCCAGGATCCACGCCCCCAGCGCCAGGAACGGGATATTGGAGGGTGGATGGGCGCTGATGCGCCCGTCCTTCTGGTAGCGCCCGCGCCGCGCGCCCAGCAGCAGCACCGCGGGCAGCGCGATCCAGCCGCCCAGCGCATGCACCACCACCGAGCCGGCAAAGTCATGGAAGGGCGCGCCCGCAACCTGCGTGATCCAGTCCTGGACGCCGTAGCGCTGGTTCCACGCAATGCCTTCGAAGAACGGATAGACAAAACCGACCAGCACGAATGTCGCCACCAGTTGCGGATTGAAGCGCGAACGTTCGGCAATACCGCCCGAGATAATCGCCGGAATGGCGGCGGCAAAAGTAGCCAGGAAAAAGAACTTGACCAGGTCGTAGCCGCTTTTCCGGGCCAGCGTTTCTGCCCCTGACATGAATTCCACGCCGTAGGCAATGGTGTAACCGATAAAGAAATAGGCGATCGTGGAAACGGCGAAATCCACCAGAATCTTTACCAGTGCATTGACCTGGTTTTTCTTGCGCACCGTGCCCAGCTCAAGGAAAGCAAAGCCCGCGTGCATGGCCAGCACCATGATGGCGCCAAGCAGGATAAACATGGCGTCGGTGCCGGTCTTCCAGTTGTCCATAGTGACCTCATGCTCAAAATGGGCGCATGAGTATGCAAAAAGCATTCCAGTTCCGGCTGCATCCTGGTGCTGATTGCACCGGAGTGGGCAGGATCCGCACCGGAATGCCGCGCGCAGCGAAGCGGGCACGCAGGGCGTGGGGAGGCGGGCGCCACCGGCAGTGCCGGAAATGCGCCAGAATGGCGCTTCGCCGGCATGCTCGGCTGATCCGTTATGGTGCAACGCCCCAATTCCGGGCATTTGTTCCATCCGGGACCGAGTCGGGCGCCGACTTGCGCCATAACGCCGCAGCCCCCCAAATCCGGCCCGTGACAAGTGCGAATAGAGCGGGAAATTGCCCGCTAACCGGCCTCAAGCAAGGATTTGCGGGTTTTTTCGTTGCATTGGTGCCACTGGGGATTGCTCAACGCACAAGGGGCAGATTAGACTGCGCCGATCGATGTTTTGCCGTCAGGCAGGCACATCGGTGACGACGACCAACAAGGGAAATCAGCCATGAATAAAGGTGAACTGGTATCGGCCATCGCCACGGAAGCAGAACTGAGCAACGCCGCCGCTGAGCGCGCGCTCAACGCAGCGCTGGACAGCATCAAGAAGGCAGTGGCAAAGGGTGATTCGGTTACGCTGGTAGGTTTTGGCAGCTTCAGCGCCGGCAAGCGCGCAGCCCGCACCGGACGCAATCCGCGCACCGGCGAAACCATCAAGATCCCGGCCGCCAAGACGGTCAAGTTTTCCGCCGGACAGGGTTTCAAGGACGCGGTGAACAAGAAGAAGTAAGCAGTTTGCGTCCACAGCGTGAAAAGCGGCCAGGCAGGCCGCTTTTTTGTTTTCCGCGCCGTGCCGCGATGACCGGCAACGGCTGGGCCGATCCGGGTTAAACTGCCGGCGCCCGGATGCCGTCAGCCGGCCCGGGCGACCGCCCCCGCAATCCGAACTCCCACGCATCATGAACGACCAGTCCCACCAGCTTTCCATGACCGTGCTGATGACGCCGGACATGGCCAATTTCTCCGGCAACGTCCACGGCGGCACCATCCTGAAGTACCTGGACATGGTCGCCTATGCCTGCGCCAGCCGCTATGCCGGCCGCTACGTGGTGACGCTGTCGGTAGACCAGGTGGTGTTCCGCCAGCCCATCCACGTGGGCGAGCTGGTGACCTTCCTGGCCTCGGTCAACTTTACCGGCCGCAGCTCGATGGAGATCGGCATCAAGGTCGTGACCGAGAATATCCGCAGCAAGCTGGTGCGCCATACCAACAGCTGCTACTTCACCATGGTGGCGGTCGATGACAACGGCGCCCCGGCCGAAGTGCCGCCGCTCGAGCCGCGCGACGAGGTCGAGCGCCAGCGCTTTGCCGCCGCCCAGCAGCGCCGTGCACTGCGCCAGGAAATGGAAAAGCGCCACGGCGACATCAAGTCGTCGGTGACCTGACACGTTGCCCCACGCCATGATGAAGCGATCCTGCACGATCCTGGCCCTGGCCGCCTGCGCGGCGGCCACGGGCGGCGCGCATGCCGAAGAGATCGGCAGCGTCAGCACCAATTTCCGCGTGACCGGCTCCGACAAGGTCGTGATCGAAGCCTATGACGACCCGCAGGTCGACGGTATCACCTGCTACGTGTCGCGGGCCCGCACCGGTGGCATCAAGGGCCAGCTGGGCATGGCGGAAGACCCGCCGGAAGCCTCGATCGCTTGCCGGCAGGTGGGAACCATCGCCTTCAAGGGACCGCTGAAGCAGCAGGACCATGTCTTTTCCGAGCGCATGTCGGTGCTGTTCAAGACCCTGCACGTGGTGCGCGCGGTCGATCGCAAGCGCAATACGCTGGTCTACCTGACCTATTCGGACCGCATCGTCAGCGGCAGCCCGCAGAACAGCGTGACCGCCGTGCCAGTGCCGGCCGGCACGGCGATTCCCGTCAAGTAAAGCGCTGCCGGCTCGATCAGGGTGCCAGCGCCGCGGCTTCGGCCTGGCAATCGCCCGGCGCGCGGGCGCCGGCGGCACGCGCGGCCGCCACTTCGCGGCGCGCCTGTTCAAGATCTGCGCGGAAGGTCGGGTCGGCATGCAGGCGCGCCACGGTTGCGGCGGCCATCATGCGGCCTTCGTTGACGTCGCTCTGCCAGTGCACGTTGCACACCACCCGGCTCTGGCCAAAGGCGCGCCCGCGCGCCAGGATGGCATCCGCGCGGGCCGGTTCCACCTCGGCCAGGATCAGCGCCCAGGCCCAACCGATGGCGCTGTGGCCCGAGGGATAGGATCCGTCCTTCTCCAGCTTGGTGGCTTCATCCGGCGTGCACATCCCGGTCTTGTTGGCGACGAACGGCCGGGTGCGCTTGTAGCGGTCCTTGGCGCCATAGGTGGACAGGCCGGCATCGACCAGGCTGCGGCGCAGCAGGATGTTCAGGTAGGGCGTGTCCCGGGCGCTGACGGGCACTCCCAGCGCGCATGAAAACGCGCTGGCCGCCTGCGGGAAGGTGAGTACTGCGTCGGTGGCCGCAACCTGCCAGCGAGGCGAGCCGCGCAGCGTGCCGGCCTGCCGCGCCGCATCGTCATCCAGCGCCTGCGCGGGCGAACCCTGTGCCGGTGGGGCGGGCAGCAGCTTCAGGCTGTCCGGGCGCGCATCGGCGGCCAGGTAGCCGGCCGGCACGCCCGGGCGGAATTCCGGCACCGCGGACAGGTTGGTGCCGCCGGCCGCGCAGCCGGCCAGCAGCGCGGCTGCCGCCACGGTGGCGCCAAGGCGCAAGGGATGGGGCAGGGTTCGATCCCGCTTTGCTTGGTCCGTCAATTCTTGTTCCTTGTTGTGATGGTTTGCCGCCGGCGGGTCAGGCTGCCGGGTCGAACAGCTTGCGCAGGTTCGATTTGAGGATCTTGCCATTGGCATTGCGCGGCAGCATCTCCTGGTACAGCAGGATGCGCACCGGCACCTTGAACGCCGCCAGCCGCTCGCGCACGAATGCCTGCAGTTCGGCTTCGGATACCTGCATGCCTGGCTTGAGGCTGACCACGGCCGCCGGCTCCTCGCCCAGTGTCTTGTGCGCGATGCCGACCACCGCCGCGTCCATCACCGCCGGATGTTCGTACAGCGTGCTTTCCACCTCGATGCAGTAGATGTTTTCGCCGCCGCGGATCAGCATGTCCTTCATACGGTCGACGATATAGACATAGCCTTCCTCGTCCAGCCGCGCGATGTCGCCGGTGCGCAGCCAGCCGTCGACAAAGGTCTGCGCCGTGGCTTCCGGCTTGTTCCAGTAGCCGCGTACGACGTTGGCGCCGCGCACCAGCAGTTCGCCGGTCTCGCCCGGTGGCAGCGCCTGGCCGCGGCCGTCGACCACCTTCATTTCGCCGATCGGCAGCGCCGGACCGCTGCTGTCGGGGCGCAGCACGTACTCTTCGGCGCTGTGGCTGGTGAAGGTCGACGAGGTCTCGGTCATGCCCCAGCCGATGCCAGGCGCGGCCGTCGGAAACACGTCGCCGATGCGCCGCACCAGTTCCGGGGACGCTGGCGCGCCGCCGTAGTTGACGCTCTCCAGCGAAGACAGGTCGAAGCGCGCGCGTTCCGGATGCTCCAGGATCTGCCAGGCGATGGTGGGCACGCCGCCGGCAGCGGTGCAGCGCTCGCGCTCGATCAGTTCCATGCCGCGCAGCGCGTCCCAGCGGTGCATCAGCACGATCTTGCCGCCGCTGGCGAGCGCGCCGTTGAGCACCGCCATGCAGCCGGTGACATGGAAGAACGGCACCGCCAGCAGCATGGCCTTCTGCGGGGCGGCGGGATCCGGCGCCGGAATCGGCTCGCCGCGGCGCAGCAGGTTGCGCAGCGGGCTGAAGCTGCCCGCGGCCGCGACGGTGGCGGAGTTGCGATGCGTGCCCAGCGCCCCCTTGGGTTTGCCGGTGGTGCCGGAGGTATAGAAGATCGTGGCATCGTCCTCCGGATCGATTTCGACCTGTGGAGGCGATTGCTGCGGCAGCGCGGCCCAGTCGGCGCTGGTGCCGATCACGCTTTCCAGTGCGGCGACGCGGGCATCGCACGTGGCCGCGCCGATGCGCGAAGCATAGACACGCTCGAGCGCCGGGCAGCCGGGCAGATGCTCGAGGATGCGGTCGAGCCGCTCGGCGTCGACGATGGCCACGCGGCTGCCGGAATCGGCCAGGCCGTATTCCAGCTCGGCGCCGGTCCACCACGCGTTCAGCGGCGTCACGATCGCGCCCGCGAGCAGCGCGCCGTAGAACGCCACCGGCCACTCCGGCAGGTTGCGCATCGCCAGTGCCACGCGGTCGCCCTTGCGCACGCCGTCTCGCACCAGCGCGTGCGCCAGCGCGATGGCGGCGCGCCGGAACGCATCGTAGGAAACGCGCTCGTCCTCGTAGACCACGAAGGTGCGGCCGCCGAAGGCACTGGTCGCGTGGAGCAGGTCGCACAGCGTCGCGGGTGCGTGCTTCCAGACGGTGGTGGGGATGCCGCGGATCACGCGCGACTCGGTCTCGAAGGGCGAGCCGGGCGCGGTCAGCCGGGCATGGGCCTCGGCCAGGGACATGACCGGCCAGTTGCCGGCCGCTTGCGGATTGCTTGACATGACTGCCTCCCGTAACTGCGCTGCAGGTTGAGGGCAATGCAGAGAAAGCGGCGTGCGCCGGACAGGCCGGCGCACGCGCAACGCTTGCGTCAGAAGCTCAGGTACGACTCAGGGACAACTCGGATGCGGCCAGGACAGCGGTCAGATCGTCACGCCGCCGTCCACCACCAGCGCCTGGCCGGTCATGAAGCTGCTTGCGGCGGAAGCCAGGTACACGGCCGCGCCGGCGATCTCGATGGGCTCGCCGATGCGGCGCAGCGGGGCGCCCTGCGTCGATTGCTTGTAGCGCTCGGGATCCTCCCACAGCGCGCGCGCGAAGTCGGTCTTGATCAGGCCCGGCGCGATGCAGTTGACGCGCACATTGTGCGGCCCGAATTCCACCGCGAGATTGCGCGCCAGCTGGAAATCCGCGGCCTTGGAGATGTTGTACACGCCGATGGTCGGCGAGCCGCGCAGGCCGCCGATCGACGACACGATGATGATCGAGCCGTCCTTGCGGTCGATCATCTGCGGCGCCACCATCTGGATCAGCCAGTGGTTGGAAATGACATTGTTGTCCAGCACCTTGCGGAACTGATCGTCCGAGACGCCGCCCATTGGCCCGTAGTAAGGGTTGGACGCGGCATTGCAGACCAGCACGTCGACCTTGCCGAAGGTGCGGTTGGTTTCGTCGACCAGATGCTGCAGGTCTTCCTTCGACGAGATATTGGCGGGCACCGCGATGGCGGTGCCGGCGCCATGGCGTGCATTGAGCGCGTCAACCACTTCCTGGCAGGCCTCTGCCTTGCGCGAAGAAATCACTACCTTGGCGCCCTGGACGGCCATCTGCTCGGCGATGGCACGGCCGATGCCGCGCGAGGAGCCGGTGACGATGGCAACCTTGCCCGTCAGATCGAACAATGACATGGAGTCTCCTGTATAGCTGCGCCGGCGTCAGCGGCCGGCTTCATGCAGGCGGCGGGTGTGCCGCGCTGTTGTCCTGGCGATGCGGCGCAAACGCTGCATCGACGGATCATTATGGTAGTGCCGCGCCAGCCGAGTCCACAGCGCCGCGGCCCCGTTGGCGCTCATATCAGCATTCTTTCTGCGGGCAATGCGCGGCGTGCATGGAGGTCTGGTGCAGCGCGGCATGGCATTACCGTAAGGTGGCCCACAAGCCGCGCAATCCATGCTCATGTGCGCGCGTCAGCGGCGAGCAGCTGCGGCAGCGCCGTCATCAGCCCCTGCCGCAGCGCATCGTCGAGCCGTATGCCGAAGCGCTCGTCCAGGGCCTGCACCACGGCTTCGGGCGTTTCCAGCCGCTGGCGCCGCACGCTGCCGTCCGGCGCGCGCTCGGCCAGATCGCCATCTGCCAGCGTCACGCGAGTGCCGCCGTCGGTGCGCGCGGCCGTCAGCCGGCGCAGGAACAGGCTGTCCGGATGCGTCGAGACATACCAGTTGCGCGGCCCGAAATCGATCCATGGCTGCGGCGTCAGGTCGAAGCGGTAGACCTTGATCCAGCCCGCGTCGCCGCGCGCCTCGAGGTCGAAACTGTGGAACGCGCTGCCGGCAGCTTCCGGCGGGGAGCTGGCGAGCCGATAGGGGAAGTCGTCATCGGCAGGCGCGGACAGCGCCATCGCGCGGAACGGCGTGGGTCCGCCGAAGCCGACATCGGCGAGATAGCTGCGATGCGCTACTTCCACGCGCAGCAGCATGTGCGATATCACGGTCTCGACCGCATCCGGCACGCCCCAGCGCACGCGCGCGGCCAGCGGCGTCACGCCGAAGCCGAACGCCCCCAGCGCCGCCGCCAGCAGCGTGTTGAGTTCGAAGCAGTAGCCGCCGCGCCCGCGCGTGACCAGCTTGTCGAAGACGGTGTCGAGATCGATGCTGACCGGCCGCCGCAGCAGCGGGTCGATGTTCTCGAACGGAATGCTGGCCAGCTGCGCGCCGATCACGGCGTCGAGCGCCTCAAGCGTGGGCGAGGGCGGGGCGGAGATGCCCAGCCGCGCGCAATAGGCGTCGAGTCGGGCGGCATCGAGTGTGGTCATGACAGGCAAGCCTCCACGGTGGCGGATTCAGTTGAGCGCTTCCAGCGCGGCCAGGTCGAGCAGCTCGATACCGCCGTATTCCAGCCGCAGCAGGCGGCGGGCTTCGAGCTCGCGCAGGGCGTGGTTGACGGTCTGGCGCGACAGCCCCAGCATCTGCGCCAGCTGCTCCTGCGGGATGCGCACGCGCAGCACCGCATCGGCATGCGCCGGCAGGTTGCCGTAGCCATGCGCGATAGCGGCCAGCCGCCGGGCAATGCGTGCCGTGGGCGGCAACAGCTGCGTCTCTTCGACATAGTCAAAGGCCTGGCGCGTCTTTGCCGCAAGCAGCCGCCCGAACGCCTGCCACCACGCCGGATGCTGCGCGAGGCGGCGCTCCAGCGGCGCCCGCGGCACGTGCCACAGCGCGGCGGCGCTGACTGCGCGCGCGTCGTGCGTGCGCGGCAGGCCGTCGAACAGGCAGATCTCGCCGAACCAGGTACCGGGCTCGAGCAGCCCCAGCAGCGCCGCCTTGCCCGATTCACCGCTGGCATGGATCTGCACGGTGCCGCTGGCCACGCAGTACAGGCCGTCGAAGCGGTCGCCGCGGGCAAACAAGGTTTCGCCTGGCACCAGCCGGCGCAGGCAGCCATCGTCGAGCAGCGCCTGGCGCAGCGCCGGCGGCAGCTGGCTGAACCAGGCGCCGGCGCGCACCGCGGCCAGCGGATCATCATCCGGCAGCGCGGCGTCCGGCCGGGCGCGCGCTGGCGCGGCATTGGCCGGCAGCGGGGTGTGGCGGTGCGGCGGGGGCGCGGATCCCATCCCGGTCTCCTGTGGGGCGCAAGGTCGTCAAAGCCGGCCATAACAAAGCCGGTGTGCCGGCAGATTGTCAAAAACCAGACAGACCCGCCGGTACGCGCTCATTACTATAAATCCACCTTGCGACATGAGCGCGCACAGCAGCAGGCGGCAGCTTCCGCACACGCCTGCGCACACAAGGAGACGCCCCGTGAAAACCCTGATCGAGCACCTGGCCAACTACGCCGCCTACCACCGTGATTCGCGCAATATCGTCACCCATTTCATCGGCATCCCGATGATCGTGCTGGCGGTGACCACGTTGCTGGCGCGGCCGGCGATGCCGCTGGGTGACGGCTCGGCTCATCTGACCCCGGCGATGCTGGTGTATATCCTGTCGTGCCTGTTCTACCTGCGCCTGTCGCTGGGCTTCGGCGTGGCGATGGCGTCGATCCTGGCGCTGTTCCTCTATGCCGGCGCGCAAATCGCCGCCATGCCGACCGCCGCGTGGCTGGCTGCCGGGGTCGGGCTGTTCGTGCTGGGGTGGATCATCCAGTTTGTCGGCCATTACTACGAAGGCCGCAAGCCCGCGTTTGTCGACGACCTGGTGGGCCTGCTGATCGGCCCGCTGTTCCTGGTGGCGGAAACCGCTTTCGCGCTGGGGCTGGCGCGCGATACGCGCGAAGAAATGGAGGCACGCGCGCACTGACGGGCATTTCGAATCGGATCAGGGCAGGCCCGCCGGCAGCCGCAGGCGTGCCGACAGCCCGCCCAACGGGCTGGTCGCCAGCCCCAGGCTGCCTTCGTACATCGCGGCGATTTCGGTGACGATCGCCAGGCCCAGTCCGCTGCCGGCTGCCGACTCGTCCAGCCTGCCGAAGCGGGCGGTGGCCAGTTCGCGTGCCTCGGGCGGCATGCCCGGCCCATCGTCCTCGACCGTAATTTCGAGTTCGCCGCCGGCCTCGCGCAGCGTGACGCGCACGCGCGTGCGCGCCCACTGGCAGGCGTTGTCCAGCAGGTTGCCGAGCATCTCGACCAGGTCCTGGCGGTCGCCGGCAAAATGACCGTTGCCTTCCACTTCCAGCGCCAGCGCGCGCGCGGCATGCAGCCGCGACAGCGCGCGCACCAGCTCGCGCACGGCGGGCCCGGCCTCGATGCGCACGCCGCGCGCGCCTGCCGCCCCGGCGGCGCGGGCCCGCGCCAGATGGCGGTCGACCTGGCGGCGCATCGCTTCCACCTGCGTGGCGACGACGGCGGAGGCGGCATTGCCTGGTAGCGCCGCCGACTCATTGGCAAGTACCGCCAGCGGCGTCTTGACCGCATGCGCGAGGTCCGCCGCCTGGCGGCGCGAGCGTTCCAGTGCCTGCGCGTTGCGCGCCAGCAGCGCGTTGATTTCGCTGACCAGCGGTTCCACTTCCGTCGGCCAGTCGCCGCCCAGGCGCGCTTCGCGGCGCGACTGCATCGCTTCCAGCGCGCGCCGCAGCCGTGCCAGCGGCGCCAGGCCGAATTTCACCTGTGCCGCCACGGCGAGCATCAGGCCCAGTCCCAGCGCCGTCAGCGACCATGCCAGCATGCGGTTGAAATTGCGCCGGGCGGTGCGCAGTTCGGTACGATCCAGCGCGACCGAGACTTCCACCGGGGTATCCGCCGAGGCCAGCACCAGCCGGCGCGACACCACCAGCAGCGACTGATCGTTGGGCCCGGGGCGCACTTCCGCCTGCGAGCCGGCCAGGCGCCGCTGCACAGCGGTGGGCATCTCGGTGTCCCACAGCGAGCGCGAGCGCAGCAGTGCGCCCGGCGCGCGCGCCTGCCAGTAGGCGCCGGAGTAAGGCAATTCATAGCGGGGATCGGCGGGCGCGCGCGTCAGCACCAGCTTGCCGCTGGCATCCCAGTCCAGCGCCGCGGCCAAGCTGGCGAGCTGGTGGTCGAGCTGGCGCACATAGGTATCGTTGACGTGGCGCTCGAACAGCGCCGACAGCAGCCAGCCGCTGCCGCCAAGCGCAGCGGCCAGCCAGATCGCGGCCAGCGCCAGCAGGCGCAGCGCGAGCGAACGGCGCAGGCGGATGGGCATCTATGCCCGGGCCGAAGGCGCGCCCGCGCTGCCGGGGCCCGGTGGCGGCCGCAGTCGGTAACCCTGGCCGCGCACCGTCTCGATCACGTCCACGCCCAGCTTGCGGCGCAGCCGGCCGACGAAGACCTCGATGGTATTGCTGTCGCGGTCGAAATCCTGGGCGTAGATGTGTTCGGTCAGCGCGGTCTTGCTGACGATCGCGCCCGGGTGGTGCATCAGGTAGTCCAGCACGCGGAACTCATGCGAGGTCAGCACCACCGTCGCGCCGTCCACGGTGACGGTGCCGGCGCGCGGGTTCATCCGCACCGGACCGCATTGCAGCTCCGGCACGGCCATGCCGTGCGCGCGCCGGATCAGCGCACGCATGCGCGCCAGCAGTTCTTCCATGCGGAACGGCTTGGCCAGGTAGTCGTCGGCGCCAGCGTCGATGCCTTCGACCTTGTCGGTCCAGCTGTCGCGCGCGGTCAGGATCAGTACCGGCACATTGACCTGCCCGGCGCGCCAGCGTCTTAGCACGGACAGGCCGTCGAGCCGGGGCAAGCCAAGGTCCAGGATCACGGCGTCGTACGGTTCGTGCTCGCCCAGGTGGCAGGCATCGATGCCGTCGGCGGCGACGTCGACCGCGTAGCCCGCATCGGAGAGGCTGGTCCGGACCTGCGCAGCCAGGGCAGCTTCGTCTTCAACCAGCAGGATGCGCATCAGTGTCTCCCCGTGGGCAGGTTGGCGGGCGGCGCGCGCTCACGGCTTCTTGCGCGCCTCTTCCAGGCCGCGGCCCTTGGCCTTGATCAGCGCGGCGGTGCGCGCATCGTATTCCAGCTTGGCCACCGAGCCGCCGGGCAGCAGCAGTTTGACCTCGTACAGCCAGATGCCGTCGTCGCGGTCCAGCTCGACGCCGATCACGTCGCCGGCATACTGCCGCGAGACGGTCTCGAGGATGCGCGACAGCGGCAGGATTTCGCCCGACTGCACCGCCGCGCGGGCACGGTCGGCATCCTTGTCGGCATGCGCGGCAGGCACGGCCGCGAGCGCCAGCAGCGCTGCCAGTGCGGCAGCGGACAGCAGGCGGGCAGGGCGCTCCAGCGGCGCGCGAAAACGCTTCATGGCCCGAAGTTTGCATCAAAATGCCTGAACGCTGGCTGAACGAAACGCTCAGGCCGGGTTCAGCCAGCGCCGCCGACAATGCCCGCATCTCATCCCAGGAAGCGGACATGTCCCGATCCAAGACTCTCGCGAGCAATGCGCCGACCCTTGGCGGCAGGCCTCTGCGCACGCTGGCGCTTTTCGCCGTTGCGCCGGTTTCGCTGCTGTGCGTGGCCAGCGTGTTCGGCATGCAGGCCAGTCTGCCGGCACTGTCGCGCGCATGGGCGCAGGCCGATGCATCGCTGCCGCTGCTTGCGCTCGGCGCGCTGTTTGCAGGCCCGCTGCTTGCGCTTGCGGTGCCCGGCTGAGGCATTGAATCCGGTTGCGTGGTCTCGTCGCGCAGCATGCGCAAGTGCCAAAACGGGGGTACGTAGGCCCTTTTCGCGTTTTCACTGAGGCAAAGCCGCGACAAAACCCGGGGTTTTCACGGGGTTTTGCGCTTCGCATGCACGAAAACCCCTTGACTTACGGCTGTTTCCGCTATGATTCAGTGGGCGCCGACAAGGCGTTTTGCGCAGCGCTGCTGAGCGATGCAAAACGATGAGCCGGCATCCATCGTTCAACTTACGTATATCGATATGGCGACCAAAGCGAAACCGACCGCGAAGACTGCAACCAAGCCCGCTGCCAAGAAGGCTGCGGCAACCAAGGCACCCGTGAAGGCTGCCGCCAAGAAGGCCGCGCCGGCCAAGAAGGCTGCTCCCGCCGCTGCGCCCGTTGCGCGCCCGCTGAAGGACACCTTCAACAAGTCGAGCCTGGTCGCTCACCTGGTAGCCCAGACGGAACTGGAAGCCAAGACCGTGAAGACGGTTCTGGCCCATCTGGAAAACACCATCGTCAGCGCGCTGAACAAGAAGGGCGCTGGTGAATTCACGCTGCCGGGCCTGCTGAAGGTGACGGCGCAGCAAGTACCGGCCAAGAAGAAGCGCTTCGGCAAGGACCCGTTCACCGGTGAAGAGCGTTGGTTCCCGGCCAAGCCGGCCAGCGTCAAGGTGAAGGTGCGCCCGCTGAAGAAGCTGAAGGACGCCGCGGCCTGATTTGCGCCACAGCCTGTCCCAATGAAAAAGGAGCCGCTCGCGGCTCCTTTTTTCATGGCTGGGACAATGTGGGGCATTTAATCCAGGTCAATCCGCCGGCGCGGACGTCCCCCTAGAATTCCAGACGTCATGGGTGCGGGGGCGCTCCCCGTGACAGGCTTCGGCGTCTTCCCCGAAGCTGGTGCCCGCGGCCTGAGAGGGCCGCGGGCTTTTTATTGGCCGGCAAGTATTGGCGCGTCGCCGTGGCTCAGCCAATGACCTGCTTGGCGAAGGTGGCGCGCTGCATCTCGCACACTTCCACCGAGACCTGCACCGACTGACCACCGTCCACGCCCGTGCGCACGGCATCGGCGATCACGTCGCAGACGGCCTGGCCCAACGCCTGGCGCACCGCGGTGTCGCGGCCATCGAGGATCGACAGGCGCGCATGGACGAACGCGCGATCCGCCGCATCCACACCCTGCCGGTAGGTCGACAGCGTGATGCAGCGCGACTTGATATCGGCCTCCTGGAATTGCCCCGACGCCAGCAACGCGGCGTTGGCTTCATCGAGCAACTCTTCCTGCGAGCAGTTCAGGCGGGTGTTTTCCGTGAGTTCGATGACGAGGTGGGGCATGGCTATATCCTGGATGATCCTGGCGGTGGTGCCGGCGGGAATGCCGGCGGCAGCGAGCATGATACGGGATCGCGCGTTACGCGGAATGCAAACGAGGCGCCCGAAGGCGCCCCGCTTGGCTTGCCGCACAGGTGGCTGCGGATCAGACGTGGACGTACTCACGCATGACTTGCGCAGCCTGCTCCGTGGCGAAGCGCGCCGGGTTCTCGCGCGCCAGCTGCTGCAGTTGTTCCAGCTTGGCCTTCAGCCCGGCATCGAGCTTGGGCGCGGGCATCACCGTGGACGGGCAGGCCACGCCAAGGATGCCGAGCGCTTGCTGGAAGTTTTCCAGCGTCAGCCCGAGCGCCGGATCGACGCTGACCAGGTGATCGCGCATGGCTTCCGGCATGGACTCGGGGGCGGCGCATGACAGGATCACGTAATGGACGGGCGCCGCAGCCTGCGCAAAGTAAGCGGCGATCTCTGCGCCATGGCCGCCCGTGGCGGCCGGGGTCATGGCTTCGATCTGCAGGTCCAGCTGCTGCAGGATCGCTGCCGGCGTGCCGCGCCGCCAGGCATCGGACACCACCACGCGCGCACCGGCGACACCGAACAGGCGGCGGACGAAGCCGAGCGCGATCGGGTCGAAGAACCTGACATCGCGCAGCGTGCCTGAATCCGGAATGCCGCCGAGGCGGGCACGGGAGCGGTCGGAGTACAGGACGCCCGGTACGTCCAGCATGATCAGTCGTTCAGCCATGGTTTCCTGGGCGGATGCCAGTTCAGTTGGTGTGAGGCAAGATTACTAGGCAGCCAGGGGCTTGCACGTAACCGGCACCGCTTCAGTTGAAACAGATCTGTAACTTTGTCGAGGAAGACGTAAATGCCGGTTACCTCGCCATGTCAAATGTTTCGCGCAGACACATCTGCCAGACGCATTGGCGAATCCGGGAAGCGACAAGGCTTGCCGCTCAGAAGCGGAAACGCGCCACATCCTTGGCCAGAACCGCGGCCTGGTGATCGAGGCGTCCGGCCTGTCCACCGAGCTCATCGACCAGCCCGGCATTCTGCTGGGCGGTCTGGCGCAGCTGCGTGACGGATCCGGCAGCCGCCTGCACACTGGCGGCCTGCTGGTCGGCCAGCGTGCACAGGGTTCCGGCCAGCGCATGGCTGCGCTGGACGGCAGTGGCGATACGCTCCATGGCTGCCACCACGTCACCGCTCAGGCGCGCGCCCAGGCCGATTTCATGCGTGGCGGTGCCGATGATGCCGCCGATCTCGCGCGCGGCGTCGGCGCTGCGCTGGGCCAGCGCGCGCACTTCCTGCGCGACCACGGCAAAGCCGCGTCCGGCCGCACCCGCCCGGGCGGCCTCGACGGCGGCGTTGAGCGCGAGGATATTGGTCTGGAACGCGATGGCCTCGATCACGCTGACGATTTCAGCGATGTGGCGCGAGTGGCCGTGCAGCGCATCCATGGCGCCGCGCATCTGCCGCACCACGTCCGCGCCGGCATCGGTGGCGGCGCGCGCCTGGTCGGCCAGCAGGCTCGATTCGGTTGCCTGGGCGTGCGCGTCGGCAACGCGCCCCGCCAGCGCCTCCATGCTGGCACCGGCGGCATCGAGTGCGCTGGCCTGCAGCTGTGTCCGGGCCGACAATGCGTGATTGTCGGCGGCGATCTGCTGGCTGGCCGCGGCGATCTCCTGCGCGGAGCCATGAATGCGTGCCAGCACGCCGGCGAGCTGGTCGCGCATGCCCGCCACGTGGTGCAGCATGCTGCTGCGATCCGCGGGATGCAGCGCGATCGTGGCGGTCAGGTCGCCGGCGGCAATGCGCCGCGCAATCTCGGCGGCGTCGCGCGGCTCGCCACCCAGCTCCGCTCGCAGGCTGCGCGCGGCGATCCACGCCAGCCCTGCGGCGGCCAGCAGGCTGGCGCCGAGCAGGGCCACCATCCATGCCTGCGCGCGCAGCTGGCTGCTGGCGACGCTTGCCACGGTCGCGGCGGCCTGCCGCTCCTGCTGCACACGCACCGCCTCGATACGCTGGCTCAGGGCCTGCAGTTGCTCGGTGACGAAGTGGCCCTCGACCGAGACCGCGCTGTCGAACTGCAACGGATCGAGCGGCTGCTTGCGCAGCAGCGCGATATAGCCTTGCACGAGCTCGGCGGCGCGTTGCCGCGCGTCGAGCAGCGGCCCCGCCAGCGTGGCATTGGCCTGGCGCACGCCGGCCAGCGCCGCGTCGAGCCGCGCCAGCGCCTGTTCGATCTCGCCGGCGGCGGTGTCGCGCTCGGTGCCGCTTGTGGCCATCGTCAGCGCCAGTTGGGCGCGCCCGAGTACGGCCAGCGCCGAATGCGCGCGCTCGGCCGACATGGCGCCATGCATGTCCTGCTGGTAGAGGGTATCGGTGCGCGCCTTGATCGAGACGAGGTTGGCGATCCCGGTCAACCCGACCGCGGCCCCGAACAGGTAGACCAGGGCAAAGGCGGCGCACAGGCGTGCGACCAGCGGCAGGCGGTTCAGACGCGAGGCGGCCCGGCCCAGCGCGGAAAAAACCGGGCGGCGGCCCGGCAGGCTTGACTTGATGACGTGCAACACGGAGATGACTCCTGACGGGCGCGCGTCCAGCCAACCGCAGCGGGCGGCAGCGCAGCCCGGGCTTGACCCGGTTTGCCGTCGCGCCTTCCTCGTGCGGGAGGGTCGCGGGCGGCGCGCGCATTGTCACGGATAAACGTGACGCCCGCGTGACATTCCAGACATGGGACTGTCATCGTCTTGTCATATGTATGTCATGCAATGTGGCCCGCCGCGGGGTCTTGTGCCCTGCCAATCTGCCTTGCCTCCCGGATCCATCATGCCCGGCCACGACGCCGCACTGCCACCGTTCCACCTCATCCCGGGCATCCCTGCCGGGCCGGCGGTGCCACGCGTGCAGATCCCGCCGCTGCATGCGGTATTCCAGCCGATCGTGCAGGCTGGCAATGCCGAGCTGCTCGGCTACGAAGCACTGGTCCGCGGCCCGGCGGACTCGCCTTACGCATTGCCGGAAGCCTTGTTTCGCCTTGCGCAGGGTGTCGAGGACACCATCGCGCTGGAAATCGAGGCGGCGCGCACCGCGCTGGCCGCCTGGCGCGGTTTGGAACTGCCCGGCAAGCTGTTCCTGAATTTCAGTCCGATGACGTTGCGGCATCTGCTGGCCGATCGCGAGCGCTTGTCGGCGGCGTTGCTGCGAGCCGGTATCGCACCGTCGCGGCTGGTGGTCGAGGTCACCGAGCAGACTCCGATCGGCGATGCCGCCAGCTTCGGCACGGCCATGTCGCTGCTGCGCGAGCTGGGCATGCAGTATGCGCTGGACGACTTCGGCTCCGGCCATGCCAACCTGGATCTGCTGGCGCAACTGTCGCCGCAGTTCGTCAAGATCGACAAGTCGCTGATACGCGGCATCGCCTCGTGTTCGCGACGGCTGGAGATACTGCGTGCGGTGATGCGCATGATGAGCGCCTTCGGCGGGCGCGTCATTGCCGAGGGAATCGAGCATGAGGATGAACTTGCGGTGGTCCGCGACCTCGGCGTGACCGGCGCGCAGGGTTACTACATCGGCAGGCCGTCGGCGCGCCCGGATACGCAGGTGGCCCCGCAGGTGCGGCGCACGCTGGCGTCCCGGCATATCGCCGTGTTTCCGCAACTGGTGCGATCGGGCTGGTCCGGCATGACCGCCGGGCGGCTGTTGCGTCCGGCACCGACGGTATCGCCGGCCGCCAGCAACGACGCGGTGCTGCGCATGTTCCAGGACCAGCCCGAGTTGCATGCCATGGCGGTGGTCCATGACGATGGACGGCCGCTTGCCATCATCGGCCGCCAGGGTTTTATCGACCGCTACGCCGCACCGTTCCACCGCGAGCTGTATGGCAAGAAGGCCTGCATTGCCATGGCCAACCGCGAACCGGCCTGCTTCGAGCGCCACGCGACCCTGGAGGAAATGGCGCAGATCCTGGCCGGAGAGAACACCCGCTCGCTGGCCGATGGCTTCCTGATCACCGAGCAAGGCCGCTATATCGGGCTGGGCACAGGCGCCGACCTGATCCGCGCAATCACCGAAGTGCGCATGGAGGCGGCACGCTATGCCAATCCGCTGACGTTCCTGCCGGGCAATATCCCGCTCAACCAGCATATCGAGCGCCTGATCGACGCCGCCAGCGAGTTCCACGCGTGCTATGTCGACCTGAACCACTTCAAGCCGTTCAACGACAAGTACGGCTACTGGAAGGGCGACGAAATGCTCAAGGGCGCTGCCGCGATCCTGGTCGAGGCGTGCGACCCGGCGCGCGATTTCATCGGCCATGTCGGCGGCGACGACTTCCTGGTGCTGTTCCAGAGCAGCGACTGGCCGGCGCGGACGCAAGAGGCGGTGCGGCGCTTCAACGATGCGGCACTCGCCATGTATGCGCCGGGAGATCGTGCCGCGGGCGGCATGCAGGGCGAAGACCGGCACGGCCAGCCAGTGTTCTTTCCTCCGGTATCGATGGCGGCGGGCGTGGTGTGCGTCAGCGGGGAGGGCGTGGCTGCGCTGCAGCGCCTGGGCAGCCAGCAAATCGGCGCCGCCGCCGCAGTCGCCAAGCGCGAGGCCAAGCGTTCAGCCACGGGCATGGCGGTGCTCGACTTCCTGTCGCTGGCGGCAGCGCTGCAGGCTTAGCTGCCAGAAGGCTTGCGCTCGGCCGGCTCGCGGCCGGCTGCCGGCAGCCGCGGCAGGCTGCTTTCCTCCAGCACATCGAGCCGGTAGCCATGGGCGTAGACGACGGTGACGATGATGCCGTTCTCGATGCCAAGCCGGAGCGTCTTGCGCAGCCGTGACATCAGCCCCGCCAGCGCCCGCGACAGCGGCGGCAATTCATGGCGCCATACCGTCTGCTCGATGCGCCTGTTGGGCAGCATCCGGCCGACATTGGAAAACAGAAGCATGGCCAGGTCGAACTCCTTCGGCGTCAGCTCGATGCGCTCGTCGCGCAGCGTGGCGAAGCGCCCGACGCTGTTGAGCTGGTACGGGCCGGCACGCACCACCAATCCCTGGCGCAGACGCTCGCCGGTCACGCGGCGGCGCAGCGCGGCGATGCGCGCCAGCAGCACGCGGTGGCTGAGCGGACGGCACATGTAGTCGTCGGCACCGGCATCGAGCGCATCGACCAGTCGGTCTTCGCAGCTGTCGCCGCCCAGCATCATGATCGGCACATCGCGCGAGCGTGCGCTGCGCACCGCGCGGATCACGTCGATGGCCGGGATGTCGGCAACTTCGTCGGGAAGCAGCAGCATGTCGTAGGTTTGCTGCAGGGCGCTGTGGATCAGGTCGCGGCCTGCGTCGAAGACGCTGCAGCGAAAACCCGAGCGCACCAGCAGGTCTGGAACGTCCTGCAACTGGGGCGACCTGCCCAGCAGCAGCGCAATAGTGATCGGCGACGGCATACGAAGCGAGCGTGACGGCGTGTGAGAACGGCAGGAAGGTGACGAACTATGGGACGACTATCGGGCGACTATCGGACGGGTATGCGGGCGGCTTTCGGACAGCGTTGAACGGGATCGGAACCGAAGCGCCGCGCATGCCAGGCTGCGAATGAGGAGCACCTCGCGGCCTCAAAGGGTAAAAAGCCGCGTGCCGTGGAGCAATCGGACGTTTCCGAAAAGCCTGCCGTTTTTGCCATTCTTGTTCCGGTGCGGTAACGGGCAGCCATTGATGGCCAGAGGGGCTTGCGAGGGGGGCGAAGTTGTCCACAGATCCTGTGGACAACGGGCTGGCCCCAGGCTTGGCGGCCGCATGACACCGTCATCCCATCGGCGTGCCAAAAAAGAAGGCAGGCGTGCGGCGCGGCATCAACATCCGGCCCGTGGTGTGCCAAAATAGCGCGCATCGTGTTCCGGTCCGGGGACTCAAGCCACCGATGCTGCAGAGCCCGAGTGTCATCGCCTTCATCCTCCTGGCCTTTCACGTCGTCGGCGTGATGGCGGCGCTGCACGCCGTCATGACGGTGCGCACGGCGCCTGGCGCCATCGCCTGGGCAGGGTCGCTGGTGATGATGCCGTACTTCACGCTGGTCCCGTACCTGATCTTCGGGCGCAGCACCTTTGCCGGCTATGTCGATGCACGCCGCTTCAATGACGACCGGCTGCGCGAGATCCGCCACGGCATGACCCCGCGCGAACGCGAGGCCCGCAGCGCCAGCGTGGTGCACGCGCCGACGCAGGTCTGCATGCGCGCGCTGCCGCGGCTGACCGGCATGCCGTGCCTGGCCAACAACGACGTGCGCCTGCTCGTCAACGGCGCGCAGACCTTCGATGCCATCTTTGCCGCGATCGCCCAGGCCAGGCAGGTGCTGATCGTGCAGTTCTTCATCGTGCACGACGATGCGCTGGGCAGGCGCCTCCAGGCACTGCTGTGCGAGCGCGCGCAGGCCGGCGTCAAGGTCTACTTCCTGTTCGACAGCATCGGCTGCCATGCGATGCCGCGACGCTACGTGCGCACCCTGCTCGAGGCAGGCGTCGACGCCCGGCCGTTTTCCACGCATCGCGGCTTCGTCAACCGCTTTCAGCTCAACTTCCGCAACCACCGCAAGCTGGTTATCGTGGACGGGCGCGAGGCGTTTATCGGTGGCCACAATGTCGGCGTGGAGTACCTGGGCGAGCGTCCGCCGCTGGCGCCGTGGCGCGACACCCATATCGCATTGCGCGGCAGCGCGGTGCTGGACCTGCAGATGTCCTTTGCCGAAGACTGGTACTGGGCCGCGCGCGAAGTTCCGCACCTGCTGATGCCGCCACCCGAGGTGGGCGGCCGCATGACCTGCCAGGTGGTTCCGACCGGTCCCGCGGACTCGCAGGAAACGTGTTCGCTGTTCTTTGTCGAGGCGATCCAGTCGGCGCGGCACCGGCTTTGGATCACGTCGCCGTATTTCGTGCCGGACGAGGCGGTGTTCGCCGTGCTGCGGCTGGCGGTACTGCGCGGCGTCGATGTGCGCATCCTGATACCGGCGCGTCCCGATCACCTGGTGGTCTACGCCGCATCGACCATCTATGCGTATCAGGCTGTCGCCGCGGGAATCAAGCTGTATCGCTATCAGCCGGGCTTCCTGCATCAGAAGGTGATACTGATCGACGATGAAGCCGCCGCGGTGGGCACGGCCAACCTCGACAATCGCTCGTTCCGGCTCAACTTCGAACTGATGGTGATGACGGCGGACAAGGGCTTCGCTGGCGACGTGGCGGCCATGCTGGAAACCGATTTCGCCAACGCGAAACGCATCGGGCCGGACGAGTTCCTGGGCGCGCCCGCGCCGCTGCGCGTGGCCATGCACGTGGCCAAGCTGTTCGCCCCCATCCTCTGATACCGGCTGCGGATGTCGGCCTGCGGCAAGCCGGTGGCGCTATGTTTGTGTACACTGTTCACTATAAGCGCCTACAGATAATGAACCGAATCCAGCATCACAGGGGAGCCGCATGAAGCCGGCCGTCCCCGCGCCCCCGGCGCGCGCCACTTACCGCCATGGCGACCTGCGCCGCGCCTTGCTTGACGCAGGCATCGACCTGGCCCGCGAAGGCGGCCCTGAAGCCATCGTGCTGCGCGAAGCCACGCGCCGCGCCGGCGTCGTTCCCAATGCGGCGTACCGGCACTTTGCCAGCCGGCAGGACTTGCTGCAGGCGGTGCGAGCATCGGCCTTGTCGTCGCTGGCGATCGCCATGGAGGCCGAGATCGGCGGATTGCGCCCGGGCCGTGGTGCCGCCGCCCATGCGCGTGCATGCCTGCGCGCGGTCGGCACGGGCTACCTGCGCTTCGCCCTGGCGGAAACCGGCCTGTTCCGCACGGCGTTTTCCGTGCCGGATGAAGTCGAGGATGACGCCGATCCCGCCAAGGCGGGCAACAGCGGTCTCAACCCGTTCCAGCTGCTTGGCGCTGCGCTCGACAAGCTGGTGGAAGCCGGCGCATTGCCATCCGAGCGGCGGCCCGGGGCCGAATACCTGGCCTGGTCCGCAGTGCACGGCCTGGCGATCCTGCTGATCGACGGCCCGTTGCGCAGCCGCGCGCGCGAAATGGCGGAGCCGCTCGGGCAACGGCTGCTGGAAATGGTCGAGAAGGGCCTGTAACCCGCGGCGCGGACAAAAAAATTGCCACGATGGCGGGGACCATCGTGGCAGTGAAAGGAGCCAGGAAGGGGGTCAACCTGGCTCTGTCGGGGCACCCGCGGGCCGGGTGCAAAGGCAATGTAATACGGGCTTTCTCATCCAAAAATCGGACAATTCCTAATTATGTGCGTGAATTGTCGTTAGTCGCATTTTGCTGGGCGCGGTGCCAGTCAAGGCCACGCAAATTGCGGGCCGGGTGCTGGTGGAATTGCGTGCCGGCCGCGGCGGTCTAACCCTGTGCCCGCAATCCAGGCTGGCGATGCAAGGAGGGACCCATGCGCTACGGATATGGAGTGTTGCTGGCGGCCGCGCTGGTCAGCGGGTGCGTGGCCTATCCCTATGCCGGCGACGACTACCTGGCCTATCCCGCATACCCGGTCAGCTCGCCGTACTACAGCGGCTATCCGTACTACAGCGGTTATCCGGTGTCGCCCGGCTACCCCTATTACGGCCCCGGATACGGCAGCTACTACGGCAGCTTTGCCTTTATCTATGGCGGCGGCGGTCACGGCTGGAAGCACGGTCACCATGGACACCGCGGCTGGCACGGCGGCGGTCGTGGCAGAGGCGGGTGGGCCGGACGTGGCGGAGGCAGGGGCCGGTGACGGCTGTCCGGCCAGGATGGCCGGTGGGGATGGCCAGGGCGCACGGCTTCCGGGCCATCTCGTTTGATGGCGAGGTGTGCTACGGCCGCGCGCCTGGCGCTGCGTCCCGGGCGGACACCACGACAGCTAAGGCAGCTGGCGCAACTGGCCGATCACGGACATCAGGCGCCCGTGCGCCACGATGACACCCGATTCGTCCTGCAATGCTTCCTGATAGCGCCTGCGAAAGCCAGGATCGGCACCGTCGCTGAAGAGCTTCTCGGCCGCGCGCGCCACGGCGCGGCAGGTGTCGTCGTGATGCTCCTTCGATTCAAGCTCCTCATCGACCTCGATGATCAGCCGCGACAGCGGATCGAGCCAGCGAAAGAAGTTGTCCTCCGTGACCAGCTGGACAAACAGTCCGGCCGGGATCGGGCCGTTCAGCCGTTCGTACTGGCTGCGGTCGTAGCCGATGACTTCCTTGTGAACTTGCAGCAAGGCCGCCCGCAAGGCTTGCAGCCCCGAGCGGCGAGTTTCCTGGGTGGCGAGGAATTGTTCGTTGGGCATGCCCATCTCCGCGTTTCCACTGGTCTGGCCCGGCAGCCGCTCCGGCACGCGTTCCGGCGCACATCGTGGGTTCGTCCGGGCGGGCCGCCATCACCTGCCCCGGACCTCAGGGTGCTGCCGGCCAGCGCATCTGGCAATGTCCGGCGCGCCTGCCAGTATAGGCACCTGAGGCATGCCGGGCCAGCGCACGGGGATAGCGAAATACCCGCATTTGCGGCGCGTTCTGCGCCCGCTAGCGCTTTGTCTCTTCCGTTTGTGCCGACCCGAGCAGGTCCGCCGCGCGCGAGCGCTGCATGTCCGCCGCGCGGAAATAGCGCACCACCGTGGCTACGCTGGCGTGGCCAGTCATCGCCATGGTCTCGGCCAGCGGCACCTGTTGCGATGCTGCTTCGGTGACGAAGCCCGCGCGCAGCGAATGCGCGGAAAAGTCGCCCTCCAGTCCCGCCTGCGCGCAGCGCGCCTTGACGATGCGGCTCACGGCAGCGTCGGACAATCCTTCACCCACATGGCCCCCGCGCCGGATGCGGCGGAACAGCGGTCCGTCGGCAATGCCCGAGGCGGCCAGCCATGCCTCCAGCGCCTGGCCCGCTGCACCGGTCACGGGCTTGGCGGCATCGGCATGATCGCGGCCCGACTGGTTGGTCTTGGACCAGCCCAGCACGTAGACGAATTCGCCCGGTGCGACACGCGTCAGGTTCTCCACCGTCGCCCGTGCGACCTCGGAACGGCGGCGGCCGCCGCTGGCCCATGCGAACAGCAGCAGCGCGCGGTCGCGCACGCCGCGCAATGAGTCATCGCAGGCAGCAAGCAGCCGCAGCAGCGGGTCGCGCGTGAGCGCGGCCTTGCGCGCCTGACGTTGTCCGCGGCGCGCATAGGCGCGGCGGATGCCGGACATCAGCTCCCGCACCGAGGCGTCGGCACAGGGATTGGGCAACTGCTGCAAGCGGTGGGCCTTGGCCAGCACCGCAAGGCGGTGCGTCAGCGTGGACAGCGCGGGCGCGCCGGGTCGTGCCTTGTATCCATCAGCGACCAGCGCCTGATCGATCGCCGGGGGCAGTTCGCAGACAGGCCCGTGCGGCGTCTGCCGCGTAGCGTGGTCGACGATGAACTGAACCACGACGGCAGCAGCAAGCGGAAGCCGGATCGGCTGGCGGTAGCGCAGCCCATGCCAGGCAGCCCAGTAGCGCAGGGCAGACCGGTAGCTCGCCACGGTGTTGGGCGACTCGCCTTCGCGGCGAAGCGCGTTCGCGGCCTGCTCGGCGAGTGGATCCAGTTCAGACGGGCGAAGCGGCGCCGGAAATTCGACATCGGAGACAGGCTGGGATGGGTTGATTGGTATCATAATAAATATGATGTATGCTGTATTATATCATACATAAATATCAGATAGCGCTCGATAAGTCTCCATTATCGAACCTTAATTTGGCTTTCCCGGACTGACCATGGAAACACTCCGCTCCCGAGGCATCACCCGCGACGACGTCTGGGCCGCCGCCGACAGCCTGCTCAAGGCAGGCCAGCGTCCGACCATCGAACGCATCCGCCTGCATCTGGGGCGCGGTTCGCCCAACACCGTCAGCCCCCACCTCGACGCATGGTTTGCCGCGCTCGGCGGGCGATTGCAGGATCCGCAAGGCTTCGCGCCGAAACCGGGTTGCCCGGAACCGGTCAGCGAAGCGGCGCGCTACCTGTGGGAGGCCGCATTGCAGGTCGCCCGGGCACAGGCCGAAGCCGCGCTGGCCCAGCGGGAGACGACGCTGGCCGAGGCGCAGGCGACGCTGGCCAGGGAACGGGAAACGCTGGAGCAGGAGCGCCTGCTCATGCAGGCGCGGCTGGACGGTGCCGAAGCGGCAATGGCGGAGATGACGCGCGCGCGGGACGAGGCGCTGGAGCGGGGCGCGCAGGCTGAATCCCGCGCTACCGTCTTGCAGCAGCAGGTCGAAACGTTACGCGCCGAGGCTGGCGCCGCGCTGGGGGCCCGTGCCGCCCTGCAGCGGGAATTTGCCGCCGAGCGCGCCGCGTGGGACCAGGAGCGCGAAACCATGACCGCCCGCGCCACGGCCAGCGAACGCCGGCTGGCGCTGGAACTGGATGCGGCCCGCGTGGCGGGCAAGGAAGCGCAGAAGTTGCTGGAAGCAGAACGCAAGGCCGCGCTCGAGCGGCTCGCGCATGCTGCCGAATCGGCTTCGCGCCAGGGCAGCGAAATGACGCGATTGAGCCAGTCGATTGCCGTACTGGAAGAACGCATCCGCCAACGCGAGGCGATGCTGGTCGAGTATCGCGAACAGAAGGAAGCCGGCATCCGGAGCGTTGCCGCTGCGGGCCGGCGTGGGCGCCCGGCGCGTGGGGCACTGGCCGGCGGCGCGAGCGGCCTGCTGCGGACGCGTGCGGCCCCGGGCGGCTGAATCTTGGCGCGGCTCACTGTTCCGCCAGCGCGTCTTATGCCGCCGCTGCCGCGCAGGACGGGTGAATCGGCTCCGATACTGTATATTCATACAGCCTTCCCGTTCCAGCCGTTCCAGCCGTTCCAGCCGTTCCAGCCGCGTGCCCGTCGACCCACCTGACGCCCCCGTTCCGCTCCCAGCCCCTGCGCAGGCCCCTGCCTACGTCGTCGCCGTGCGCGCATTGTGCGACTTCACCGCCAAGGCAGGCGATCTCGACCTGCGCTTCGTGCCGACGCCAACTGCGCAGGAAGGCGTCGCCGGCCACGCGCTGGTGACAGGCAGGCGCGGCCCGGGCTACCAGGCGGAAGTGCCGCTGTCGGCGGATTTCGGTCCCTTGCACGTGCGCGGCCGGGCCGATGGCTACGATCCGGACGCCAACCGCCTGGAAGAAATCAAGACCGTGCGCGGCGAGGCCGCCGTGCCGGACAACCACCGCCATTTGCACTGGGCGCAGGCAAAGATCTATGGATGCCTGATGTGCCGCAAGCTCGGGCTACCCGGGATCGACGTGGCCGTGGTCTATTTCGACATCGTGGGGCAGCGCGAGCACCCGGTGGTGCAGCATTTCACCGCGGTCGATCTCGATGCGTTCTTCGTCCAGACCTGCCAACGCTTCCTGCAATGGGCACAAGCCGAACTGGCACACCGGCAGGCCCGCGATGCCGCGCTGGCGCGACTGGCCTTCCCGCATCCGGTATTCCGCCCCGGCCAGCGCGAGCTGGCGCAGGCGGTCTACAACGCCAACCGCGCCGGGCGCACCCTGCTGGCCCAGGCGCCGACAGGCATCGGCAAGTCGATCGCCACGCTGTTCCCGCTGCTCAAGGCGATGCCGGGGCATGGCATCGACAAGGCGTTCTTCCTGTCGGCGCGCTCCACCGGCCGCGGCGTCGCATTGCACGCGGCGCAGGCGCTGCGCAGCCACGGCGCGCAGCCGCTGCGGGTGATCGAACTGGTGGCGCGCGACAAGGCCTGCGAGCATCCGGAACTTGCCTGCCACGGCGAATCATGCCCGCTCGCGCGCGGCTTCTACGATCGCCTGCCCGCCGCGCGCGAAGCCGCCGGCGAGGTGCCGGTGCGCGACCGTGCCGCGGTGCGCACGCTGGCGCTGGCGCATGGCATCTGCCCCTACTACGTGGCGCAGGAACTGGTGCGCTGGAGTGATGTAGTGGTGGCGGACTACAACTATTACTTCGACCGCAGCGCGCTGCTGTACGCGCTGACCGTTGCCAACGGCTGGCGCGCGGGCGTGCTGGTCGACGAGGCGCACAACCTGGTCGAGCGCGGCCGCGCCATGTACACCGCCGAGCTGGATCCGCAGGCGCTGCGCGAAGCCCGGCGCAGCGCTCCCGCTGCAGTGGCCAGGCCGCTGGCCCGGCTGGCGCGCCACTGGAGCGCGCTGGCGCGGCAGGCCGACGTGGCCTATGAAGTCTTGCCGGAAGTGCCCGCGCCCCTGCTGCGCGCGCTCGATGATTGCTGCGCGGCAGTGCTGGCGCACATGACCGAACAGCCCGCGGCGATCGCCCCGGCGCTGCAGCGGTTTTATTTCGATGCCCTGCATTTCAGCCGGCTGTCAGAGCAGCTCGATGCCAGTTCGCTGTTCGATATCCAGCGGCCAGTCGTTGCCGGAAAGGCCGGACGCGGCAACCATGCGCGCCTGTGCCTGCGCAACGTCATACCTGCGCCGTTCCTGCGGCCGCGCTTTGCCGCGGCGCATTCCGTCACGCTGTTCTCGGCCACGCTGGACCCGGCCGCCTACTACCTCGATACGCTGGGTTTGCCCGCCGACTGCGCGCGCGTGGCGGTGCCGTCGCCGTTCCGGGCGGAACAGCTGTCGGTACGCATTGCCAGCCGGATTTCCACCCGCTATGCGCGGCGCGGCCAGTCGTTGCCGGCCATTGCCGCGCTGATGGCGAACCAGTTCCGAGCCCGCCGCGGCAACTACCTCGCGTTCTTCAGCAGCCACGAGTACCTGCAGCAGGCCGTGTCGAGCTTCACGCAGGCCCATCCCGACATTCCGCACTGGGTCCAGTCGCGCGGCATGGACGAGGCGGCGCAGGCCGCGTTCCTGTCAGCCTTCGTCCCGGGCGGCGCAGGCATCGGCTTTGCGGTGCTGGGCGGTGCCTTTGCCGAAGGCGTGGACCTGCCCGGCGAGCGCCTGATCGGCGCTTTCGTCGCCACGCTGGGGCTGCCGCAGTTCAACGCGGTCAACGAGCAGTTCCGCGCGCGCATGCAGTCGGCCTTCGGCCAGGGCTATGACTATGCCTATCTCTATCCGGGCCTGCGCAAGGTGGTGCAGGCCGCGGGCAGGGTGATCCGCACCCAGCAGGACGAAGGCGTGGTCTACCTGATCGACGACCGCTTTGCCGCGCCGGAGGTGCGCCGGCTGCTGCCGGCGTGGTGGCAAATCGGCCCGGCGGCGTAGAAATTACACGGCGCGCGGGGGTTGCGGCGGCCGCTTGCCGGCCCCGCCGGGCCGGAACGGATCTGGCACGAATCCGGCAGCAATGCGACCATGCGTGCCGACCGCACCTTGTCATCATCGAACCAAGGACCCGACCATGCCCATGACCGAGCATTACGCGGCCACCGAGCCGCCCCGTACCGAAGTGGATGCGCTGAACGGCGGCACCGTGCTCGAATTCGGCGCCCCATGGTGCGGCTTCTGCCAGCGTGCGCAGCCCGCGCTCGCCGAAGCGTTCGCCGTGCATCCCGCCCTGCGCCATATCAAGGTCGAGGACGGTAGCAGACGCCCGCTCGGCCGCTCGTTCCGCATCAAGTTGTGGCCGACGCTGGTGTTCCTGCGCGACGGGCAGGAAGTTGCCAGACTGGTGCGGCCGACCGATGCGGATCCGATCCGGGAAGCCATGCGGCGCATCAGCTGATTGCAATAAGTAGCTAATACGGCACATTGCGGCAATTTTTACCGCACCAGGGCGCTCAACCCTGCTTTGGGAGGGGACAGGCCGGAGCATTTCTGCCGATTGTGCAGAAGTCGCTTCCGCGCAATGGCCCATGAAGGCCGCGCGGGCGACCAGCCCGGCAACGGCCCGCGCGCCCGGCGCGCAGGAAACAAGACGGTCTCAACCGCCAATTTCGACAAATGAGCGCCCTTAGCCCCGACCAGCGGCCGACAGTCCTGGTCGTCGACGACGTTCCCGAAAACATTGCGGCCATGGTCGCGCTGCTGCAGGACCTGTACCGCGTCAAGGTGGCGACCCGGGCGGACACCGCGCTGCAGCTGGCGCGCGAAGCGCCACCCGACCTGATCCTGATGGATGTGTCGATGCCTGGCATGGACGGCTACGAGGCGTGCCGGCGGCTCAAGGCCGACGCGCGCACCGCCAGCGTGCCGGTGATCTTCCTGACCGCACGGGCCGAGGCCCACGACGAGGCGCTCGGCTTCGAGGTCGGCGCGGTCGACTACATCATGAAGCCGGTCAGCGCGCCGGTGGCGCGCGCGCGCATTGCCAGCCAGCTGGCGCTCAAGCAGGCGCACGATTTCCTGCGCGACCGCTCGGCCTGGCTCGAGGCCGAGGTGCAGCGCCGCACGCGCGAGATCGAGCTGATCGAGGACGCCACCATCATCGCGCTGGCGGCGCTGGCCGAGACCCGCGACAACGAGACCGGCAACCATATCCGACGCACCCAGCACTATGTGCGCGCACTGGCGCGCAAGCTGCAGCACGAGCCGGATTTCGCCGGCAGGCTCGACGACAAGGCCATTGACCTGATGTTCAAGTCCGCGCCGCTGCACGATATCGGCAAGGTCGGCATCCCCGACCGGATCCTGCTCAAGCCCGGCAAGCTCACCGCCGAAGAGTTCGAGGTCATGAAGACCCATACCACGCTGGGCCGCGATGCCATTGCCGATGCCGAGGCCCAGTGCGGCACCACCAGCTCGTTCCTGCGCTACGCGCGCGAGATCGCGCATCACCACCACGAGAAATGGGACGGAAGCGGCTATCCCGACGGCCTGGCCGGCGAAGCGATCCCGCTGTCGGCGCGGCTGATGGCGGTGGCCGATGTCTACGACGCGCTGATCTCGCGCCGCGTCTACAAGCCCGCGTTTGCGCATGAAGACGCGGTGCGCATCATCGGCGAGGGCCGTGGCCGCCATTTCGATCCGCGCGTGATCGACGCCTTCCTGGCGATCACCGGCGAATTCCATGCGATCGCGCTGGAATATGCCGATCCGGCCGGTGCCGAGCCGGTGCCGGCCCCCGTGCAGGGCTGACCGGCATGTCGTCGCTGCGCATGGCACTGCGCCGCCGCGCTGGCGCGCGGCCGTTCGGCCCGCTGCTCGCCTATGCCGCGCTGCTGGCGGTGGCGGTTTGGCTGCTCGCACTCGGCGCGGCCTCGGTGGTGCGCGAGAACGAGCAGGCCATCGTGGGCGCGCGCCTGGGCGCCACCGTCAACACCACGGCGCGGCTGCTTGAGGTCTGGGCCGGCGAGCAGCGCCGCCGCGCCGTGTCGATCGCGGCGCTGGACGACACCGTGCGTCTGGCGCTGCCGCTGCTCGCCAGCCACGGCGATGCCACGCCGGCGCAGTCGGCGGAATTCGCCCGATGGATCGCGCCGTTGCTGCGTTCGCACGGCTATATCGGCTTTGCGCTGGTGACCGCGGACGATCGCATCGTGGCCTCCGGGCTGGCCGACCGCAACGGCCAGCTGCTGTTGCCCGAGTCTGCCCGCACCGCGCAGCGTGCGCGCCACGACGGGGCCGCGGTGTCCGCGCCGTATCCCGGCCCGCAGCTGATGCCCGATGGCACCGGTCGCGCCGCCGTCCCGACGTTCCAGGTGGTATGCGCGCGGCTGTGGGAGGCAGCCGACCCGGATGCCGGGCGGGTGGCCGGCACCCTGTGCCTGCGCATTGACCCACACGCGGTCATGCTGCAGATCGTCACGGCGGCGCGCTATGGCCGCAGCGGCGACCTGTACATGATCGACGGCCAGGGCCGCCTGGTGTCGCCCGCGCGCTTCGATGAAGAACTCGCCGCGCAGGGGCTGCTGGCGCCCGGCATGGCGTCGATGTTCCATACCGTGGCGCGTGTTCCCGTGGCCGACGGCAATGGCACCTACCGCCTGCCGCCGGGCGCGCCACTGACCCGGCTGGCGCAGCAGGTGCTGTCGCACCAGACGCTGCAGCTTGGCTTCGGCTACCGCGACTACCGCGGCCGGCGCGTGGCCGGCGCCGGGCTGTGGGTGCCGGCGCTGGCGAGCGGGCTGATTCTCGAGCAGGACATGGAGGAGGCTTTCCACTCGTACCTGTCGACGCGCTCGGTGGTCATCGGCATGGCGCTGGCGATCCTGCTGCTGATCGGCCTGGCCGCGTGGGCGCTGCGCCGTGGCCAGCTGCGCCTGGCGCACAGCGAGGAGAGGCTGCGCGCGATGCTCGACCATTCGCCCGCGATCATGCACCTGAAGGATCGCAACCACGCCTTCCTGGCGCTGAACCCGGCCACGCAGGCGTTGATCGGACAGACCGAGAGCGTGGCGCTGGGCCGCACCGACCGCGAATTGCCGGTGATGCCCGACGGCACGCAGGAGCGCTGGGATATCGAAGAGCGCGTGATGGCCACCGGGCTGGCCGAGGAACACATCTACACGATGCAGTCCGCGGAGGGCACGCGCGAACTGCAGGTGATGCGCTTTCCGGTGTGCAATCCGGCCACCAGCGAAGTGGTCGGCGTGGGTTCGGTCGGCATCGACATCACCAGCCAGGTGCGCGCGCATCGCGAGCTGAAGGAGCTGTCGCAGACGCTGGAGCACAAGGTGTCCGAGCGCACCCGCGAACTCGCCATCGCCAACGCCGAACTGGCCGAGGCCAAGCACGCCGCGGAATCGGCGGCGCAGGCCAAGGCCAGCTTCCTCGCCAACATGAGCCATGAGATCCGCACGCCGATGAACGCGGTGATCGGCATGGCCCACCTGGCCCTGGACACGCGGCTCGATCCCAAGCAGCGCGACTATGTCGAGAAGATCGAGCGTTCGGGCCAGCACCTGCTTGGCATCCTCAATGACATCCTCGACCTGTCCAAGATCGAGGCCGGCAAGCTCGAAGTGGAAGAGATCGACTTCTCGCTGGAGCGCGTGCTGCGCACCGTGGGCGATCTCGTGTCCGAGCGGGCCGCGGCCAAGCGGCTGGAGCTGATCGTCGAGGTCGCGCCCGACGTGCCTGACGCGCTGCGCGGCGATCCGCTGCGCATCCGCCAGGTGCTGATCAACTTCACCACCAACGCGGTCAAGTTCACCGAGCGCGGCGAGATTGTGGTGCGCGTGATGCGCGTGGCGCCCTGCAGCGGCAACGACGAGCTGCCGCGGGTACGGCTTCATTTCGCCGTGCGCGACACCGGCATCGGCATCGCGCCCGATGCGATCGGGCGGCTGTTCCAGAACTTCGAGCAGGCCGACAGCTCGACCACGCGCCGTTATGGCGGCAGCGGCCTGGGCCTGGCGATCAGCCAGCGGCTGGTGCAACTGATGGGGGGCACGCTGGGCGCGGACAGCACGCCGGGAGAGGGCAGCACATTCTGGTTCGAGCTGTCGCTGCTGCCGGGCAGCCAGCGCGCCCCGGCGCTGCTGGTGCGGCCGGAACTGGCCGGACGCCGCCTGCTGGTGGTCGACGACCACGGCTACGCGCGCCAGGTCATCGCCGCGATGCTGCGCCGCTTCGGCTTCCGCGCCGACCAGGCCGCCTCGGGCGAAGCGGCGCTGGCGGCGGTCCAGGCCGCAGATGCCGAGGGCGATCCTTACCACGCCGCCTTTATCGACTGGCGCATGCCCGGCCTGGACGGCATCGAGACCGCGCGCCGGCTGGCCGGGCTGGCGCTGCGCTGGCCGCGCCCGCGGCCGCTGATGGTGACCTCCAACGGCAGCGAAGCGGTGATGCGCGCCGGCGAGCAGGGCGGCTTCGAAGCGCTGCTGCTCAAGCCGGTCAGCCCGTCGGTGCTGTTCGATGCCACGCTGCGGGTATTGGCCGCCGAACCCGGCACGCCGCCGCCGGCCGAGCCGGTGCGCGCGGCGCCCGGCCCGGGCTGGTCGCTGCCGCAGCGGCGCGTGCTGCTGGTCGAAGACAACGAAATCAATCGCGAGGTCGCGGTACACCTGCTGCAGCAGGCCGGCATCACGCCAGACACCGCCGACAACGGGCGGGCCGCGCTCGAGCGGCTGGCCACGCAGGCGTATGACCTGGTGCTGATGGACATGCAGATGCCGGTGATGGACGGCGTCGAGGCCACGCGCCGCATCCGCGCCGATGCGCGGCTTGCCGCGCTGCCGGTGGTCGCCATGACCGCCAACGCCCTGCCCGAGGACCGCGAACGCTGCCTGGCGGCCGGCATGGACGACCATATCGCCAAGCCGATCAGCCCGCCGGTGTTCTTTGCCACCGTGCACCGCTGGCTGACCCGTGGCGGCACGGTGCCAGCCGTGGCGCCACAGTGGCCGGCATGGCTTGGCGCGCTCGCCGCGACCGGCGTGCTCGATACCAAGGCTGCGCTCGCGCGCGCCGGCGGGCAGCCGGAGATTTACCGTGGCCTGCTGGCGCGGCTGCACGACCGATACGCCGATGCCGGCGCGCACATCGCAAAGCTCGCGCACGGCCGTGCCGGCGAGGCTGCGCGGCTTGCGCATGAGCTGGCCGGCGTGGCCGGCAACCTGGGCGCGATGGCGGTGTCGCGCGCCGCCGCGGCGCTGGAATCCACGCTGCGCAGCGGCGGCGGCCATGACGGCGATGACGGCGGCACCGCGCTTCAGGCGGCCACGCTGCAAGCGGCGATGTCGGATCTGCTGGCGGCACTGCGCCTGCACCTGCCCGATGCACCCGCGGCGCTGCCAGCATCGCCAGCGCCGGGCCGGCCGTCCGCCGGAACCGCTGCGCAGGCGCTGATCCGGCTGCGGCGGCAGTTGCGCGAAGGCGCCAGCGAAGCCGGATCGACCCTCGCCGCGCAGCGCGCCGAACTGGCGCCGGCGGTGCCCGCCGGCAGGCTGGCCGAACTGGAAGCCGCGATCGAGGCGTACGACTACGCCACGGCGCTGGCGATCCTTGACGGCGTGCTGCCCGTCATGGCGCCCGGCCAGGACTAATACCTGGCCCCCGGCGTGTCAGCGGCCGGCCGGCAGCACCATCGTCACCAGCACCGACGCATCGGTGTCGGCGGTCAGGTCATAGCGCACGCATGGGCCGACGTAGAGCAGGTCGCCCTGGCAGAGTCCGCGTTCGGCGCCGTCCACGCGCAGGCGGACTTCGCCTTCCAGGCACTGCACCGTCATCGGGCCGTCGACCGAATGGGGCGGCACATGCTTGCCCGCCTTCAGCACCAGCCGCATCACTTCCAGCGGGCCTTCCTTGAACAGGGCTTGGGTGACAGTCTGGTCCAGTCGCGTGCCCAGGGGCAGCACGCTGGCGATCTGTCCGGAAGCTAGGTGAGGGAGGGACATGCGCGGCTCCTCGCTGAAGTGGGGTCGTTTGGTTTGTGCCTTGTCAGGCGCTACTGGCATTTGCCGCCAGCAAGCCTTTCCAATCTAGCACCGGAGCGCGCGCCTCAGTAGCGTTCAGCGTGCAGTAGCCGGCGTTGCACGCACGGGCGCGGCGTCGGCGCTTTGTGCGCAGGGGGCCGCCTGGAGGGCGCGTGCCTGAGCGCGGGCGCGCTCGATCACGGACCAATCAGGGCCCGCACTGGCGGGCAGGGATGCGGCAATGGCGCCAAGCGCGAGCATGGCGAGCAGGATGGACTTCATGGGAATGTCGTGGAACGGAAACAGGGGCTGGCCGGAACAGGTCCTTCCGGCCAGCGGTGCCGCCACGGCGAACGCCGCGGCGGGCGGGGGGCTTTTCAGGCGGAGTGAGCCGGCGGTGCCGAGACGCCGGTGCGGTCCAAGCCCGCCAGGTCCATGCCGGCTGCCGGCTGGTTGGCGCCGTCGGTGAACGCATCGCGCTTGCCGTTGACGTGCGCGCCTTCGGTGAAGGGATCGCGCTTGCCGTTGTGCTGCAGGTTGAAGCCGTAGCGGTCGGCTTCGGTGCCATGGTCATTCATGCCTTGCGCGGCGGCGGGGCCGCAGGCGAGCACGCTGGCACCGAGGGCGGCGATGGAGAGCGTCGTGGCAAGGAGGGCTTTGAGATCGTTGTTATGCATGTCTGCTGTGTTTTGGGTGAGAGGACGGCACGGCCTTGCAGCTTCCTGAGGGCCGTGCGGGGTAAGCGGATCTGCCTGGCCGCAAGCCGTCCGGTTCGCCTGGTGGGCGGTGCCGGAGCGCGCAAGGCGCCGGGGCACGAGACGAAGTGTAGTCACGCCGATCCATTCCTGTGATGATTTAAAAGGACAAATATCAGTCGCTTTTTTCATCATTGCTTGCGATCCAGGCGTCGTGGCCTTCAGGAATAGGATCGACGGACGAAGTCAGCCATGCCGTAGATAACCCTTGTAGCTCAAGAAAATGCCGAGCGTACCGATTATCAGGGCCGCCAAGATGGTTGAGGTCCGGCTGCTATAAACGGTCGAGCCTACCGCGATAGCAACTTGCGGCAAAACAATGCGAATAATGCCGCCGATTAGCAAAAGCCAGCCCAACACTGTAATGATTACACGCCAGTCCATATGCCATTGGTTGTGCAAATTTACGATAGCGAGGCCAGCGAGCATCGACAGCAAGCCCGATAGATAGAACAGCACGCCAAAGTGCAGCGCCTCCGCGATCATGCTCTCATAGAAGCCAAGATTGACAAGCATGCCGACTGCGATTGAGACAAATGTCGGCCCTAGGAGTCTGGAGAGAAATGACGATCGATCCAAAATGTACCTCCGCCCGTGTACACCGATCTATACATCCCGAAAAATCTGGTAATCGCCGACAAGGTTGGCCCTGGATCATTTGCAAATGACCGCGGCCCCTCGTTCCTCAACAATTCATATTTGCACTTGCGTGCCGATCTCAATCACCCGATTGGGCGGTATATTGAAATATTCTGCGGGGCTGCCCGCGTTCTTGCTCATCGTCGCAAACAAATGTTCGCGCCACAGCGCCATCCCGCTGGGCTTGCTGGCTACGGGGATGATGGTCTCTCGACTCAGGAAGAACGACGTCTCCATCAACTCGAACCCTCCATCCAACGCCAATCCTGCGAGTGCCTTGGGAACGTCCGGACGATCCATAAAACCGAAGCGCAGCACGATTCGATAGCAGTCCTGCCTCAGTGGCTCGACGGTGGCATTTTCCATGGCCGATACCCATGGCACTTCCTTCATTTTCACCGTAAGGAACAAGACACGCTGATGCAGCACCTGATTGTGGTAGAGGTTGTGCATCAAGGCGTGCGGCACTACTTCTGGCGTTGCGGTGAGAAATACCGCCGTGCCATGAACCCGTGACGGCGGATCCTGGGACAACGACTGCAGGAACGGTTCAAGCGCCAAATCGGAACTGCGAAGCCGTTCAAAAAGCAAGGCCCGACCGCGGACCCAGGTCATCATCACAATGAACATGCCCGCGCCAAGCGCTAGCGGGAACCAGCCGCCTTCGGCGACTTTTAACAAACTGGAGGACAGGAACGCTGCGTCTACCAGGAGGAAAAAACCGGTTGCGAACAAACTGGGCAGCAGCTTGTAGCCCCAGCCGTAGTGGATGACGAAAAAGGTCAGGATAGTGGTGGTCAGCATGGTGCCGGTGACCGCGACCCCATATGCCGACGCCAGCTTCGACGAGGATCCGAAACCGAGGACTGCGGCAAGGACGGCCAGAAGGAGGATCGCATTAAGGCCTGGCAGATAGATCTGGCCAATGGCCTTTGCTGAGGTGTGCACCACATTCATGCGAGGAAGGTAGCCCAGTTGGATTCCCTGCTTGGTCAATGAATAGGCGCCGGAGATGGTGGCCTGGGAGGCGATGACGGTTGCCGCGGTTGCGAGTCCGACCATCAAATATAGCGCCCACGATGGGTATAGCAGAAAGAAGGGATTCTCAAGGGCTTTTTCATTGACAACCAGCAGCGCACCTTGCCCCAGATAATTAAGTGCCAAAGCGGGGAACACCAGGCCGAACCATGCAACCCGGATGGGTCCGCTGCCAAAATGTCCCATGTCGGCATACAGCGCTTCGGCTCCCGTGAACGCAAGCAGCACGGCACCCAGCACGACAAACGACGCAAAGCCATGCTGGGTCAGAAAGCCCAGCGCATGCAGCGGGTTGAGCGCTGCCAGAATGGTGGGATGCCTGATAATGCTGTATACGCCTGCTGCGGCCAGGGCGAAGAACCAGAGCACCATGATTGGTCCGAAGAACGCCCCGATCGTCGCCGTGCCGTGTCGCTGGATCAGGAATAGCGCGAGTAGTACCCCGACAGCAATTGGTAGAACGTAAGGCTTGAAGGCAGTTGTGCCAACCTCAAGACCTTCGACCGCGGACAGTACCGAGATCGCTGGAGTCAGCACTGCGTCGCCGTAGAATAGCGCCGCACCAATCAGGCCGGCGACAAGGATCGGTGTTATCGACCCGTTCTGCTTCTTGACGGAAGAGACAGCAAGCGCAAGCAGTGCCATGATGCCGCCTTCGCCCTTATTGCTCGCGCGCATGATCAATATTACGTATTTGAGCGAGACCACCACCATCAGGGCCCAGAAAATCGCCGAGATGCCGCCAATAATGTTCTCTGGCGTGAGTGGGATGCCATGCGCCGGACTGAAAGTCTCCTTGACCGCATAGAGCGGACTGGTGCCGATGTCGCCATACACGACACCCAATGCGGCAAGCGTCAACGCAGCACGCGATTGCTGTGTGTGTGCAGCACCAGATACTTCGTCATTCAATGCATGCGCGTCCACGGTTCTTTAGCTTGTCGTTATTGCATGCCATCCCAACAACCCCTGTGCCGGATGAATGCGTAGCATCATTTCAAGCTGCCGGTTACATGAGTGCAGTATAGGTATGTCAACCGGCTGTTGCAGACCCGCTCGGCCGCATAATGCGCCGCGCCGCTTCGTCAGTGCGAGGTACAGGCGGCCATGGAATATATTCGGGCAGCGATGTCTGAATCTCGGAAGCGTGGAACAGCTGGAACGCATCGCTTAAGCCTTCACCTCATCGCACAGTGGAGATAAGCCCCATTTGCTCGGCCTGACTAGTGATCCAGTCCCAGTCAACGCTCAACTCCCAATGGCAAGCGGGACAAGTGAGGGGCAGCGGTACCTTTCCCGAGATCATGTCCTGCAGGCTCTCTGAATGAACGTGCCCGCACACCGTACAGGTGAAGAACAGCGGAACAGGGGGTTTCATGCTCGCTTCAGCAATTGATCGTCCGTAGTCCGGCGCGGGGCTCAGCTTTACGCCTGGATGTTGCTTGTACACAGCTCCACCGCTACCGGCACTTGATATCAATGTATGGGCGCAGCTGTAAAAATTGTATAAAGACCTTGGCTCACGGCATAAACAACGCATAAATGCGGCTCCCTGGCATTGCTTGCTGCCGCGATGAAGCGCGGCAGTGATTGGCGGCGCTGGAGACCGCCAGATGCTCTTCACGTGCCAGAGCAGGGGAGAAAGCAGGGCCATGGCCTCTTCCGCCTCACAACGTGGAAATTGCCGGTTGCAACGCTAATTCCGGTCTTACGCGGCCGATCCGCGATGGAATTAGCCGTCAAGTCATTGATTTATCTGGAATCGCAGTCCGGCGAATTCCGGTTCCCCACACTGCCGACACCTTGCGGCCGGCTTGCCAGCCGCCGCCCAGCGCGAGGAAGAGGTCCACCTGGCGGTATGACACCTGCGCTTCGGCCGCGGCCAGCGCGGCCTCGGCATCGGCCATCGTCCGCTCGGCGTCGAGGCGGTCGAGGTAGGGGATGCGCCCGGCCTGCTGCAGCCGCACCTGCTGGCGCGCGGCTTCGCCGGCCTGCTCGCGCGCCGCATGCAGCGCCTCGCGCCGCTCCAGCGCGCGGGTATAGGCGGACAGCGCCGTTTCAGTTTCCTGCAGCGCGCGCAGCACCGCGCCGTCGAACCGTGCCAGCGCGGCGTCGGCGGCCGCCTCATGGCCGTGGATGCGGTGGCGCACGCCGTTGGTCGGCAGCGACCAGCTCAGCAAGGGGCCCAGGCTCCAGCGCGCCGTCGGGCCGCTGCCAAGGTCGCTGAGCACGCCGGTCAGGCCGGCGCTGGCGCCGATGCGGATCGACGGATACAGGTCCGCGGTGGCAACGCCGATGCGCGCGGTCGCCGCGGCCAGTTCCCGCTCGGCCTGGCGGATATCGGGGCGGCGCCGCAGCAGCGCGGCACCGTCGCCCACCGGCAGCGGCGCGTGCAATGCGGGCTCGGCATGGCAATCGACCTGGTCCTGCGCCAGTGCCGACGGCGGCTTGCCCAGCAGCAGCGCCAGGTGGTAATGCGCCGCGGCCTGCTCCGCCGCGAAGGCCGGCAAGGCGGCGCGCAACGCTTCCGCGCGGGCGCGTTCGCGTGCCACGTCCGGCGGCTGCGTGCGGCCGGCGGCGACCAGCCGGCGGGTTGCGTCCACCGTCCGCTCTTGCACCGCAAGCTGCCGCGTGGCCACAGCCAGTTCATGGGTGGCGGCGCATCCCTGCACGTAGGCGCGCACGGTCTGCGCGGCCACGCTGACGCGCACCATGTCAAGAGTGGCCTCGCTGGCCTCGGCCCCGGCGAGAGCGGCCTCGTCGGCACGCGCCAGCTTGCCGAAGAAATCGACCAGGTAAGACACGCCGAAGCCGAAATCGCCCAGGTTGAACACCGGCGGCTTGACGGTCTGCAGGAAGCTCTGGGCCGACAGCTGCGCGCGCGCAACGCTGGCGTCGACGCCGCCCTGTGGCAGGTTCTCGGACTCGACTTCATGCAGCAGCGCCACCGCACGCCGCAGGTTGGCCGAGGCGGCGCGAATGTCGGTGTTGGCCGCCAGCGCCTGCCGCACCAGCCAGTCGAGCCGCGCGTCGTCATAGAGGCGCCACCAGTCGTCGGGGACCGCGCCGATGTCGACGCCATGCGTGCTGCCACCTTGCAGCGCGCCGTTGGCCTGCGGCGCCTTGAACGCGGCGCGGTCGGGCACGCGGTAGTCCGGGCCCACCGTGGTGCAGGCGCACAGGCACACAGCCGCGCACGCCAGCCAGCGACGGGGCGCACTCATGATCGCGCGGCGGCCTGGCGCCGGGGTTCTCGCACCGACACCGTCGCGGTGCGGCCCGACACCAGCCTGACGTCGGCGGGCACGTCTTCCAGCACGATGCGCACCGGCACGCGCTGCGCCAGCCGGACCCAGTTGAAGGTCGGGTTGACGTTGGGCAGCAGGTTGGATCCGGCACTGCGGTCGCGGTCCTCGATGCCGGCGGCGATGCTTTGCACATGCCCGCGCAGGTGCCGCGGCTCGCCCATGATATGGACGTCCACCAGGCTGCCGATAGGGATGCGGTGCAGCTTGGTTTCCTCGAAATACCCTTCCACATGGAACGACGCCGCGTCAACCATCGACAGCACCGGGCGGCCGGTGGACACGTAGTCGCCCAGGCGCGGCAGGCGGTCATTGAGGTAGCCGGCCACCGGACTGCGCACGCTGGTGCGCTCCAGGTTCAGCCGCGCCAGCCGCACCGTGGCCTCGGCCTGCGCCAGCGCGGCTTCGCCTTGCTCCACGCGGGCGCGGCCCTGTTCGGCGACTTCGCCGGCCACCAGCCCGTCGAGCGCCCGGTTGCGCGCGGCTTCGCGCCGCGCCTGGCCCAGCGTCGCGCGCAGCGTGGCGGCGGTGGCCAGCGCCTGCTGCAGCGCCAGCGCGTAGCGGTCGCGGTCGATCTCGAACAGCACCTCGCCGCGCTGCACGTACTGGTTGTCGCGCACCAGCACGCGCGTGACCAGCCCGGAGACGTCGGGCGCGACCTGAACGATATCGGCGCGCACATGGCCGTCGCGCGTCCACGGCGCGGCGGTGTAGTAGTCCCACAGGTGGCGCAGCACCAGCACGGCGGCCAGCACGGCCAGCAGCGTCGGCAGCAAGGGAAGCAGGGGGCGGAGTCTTAATGTCATGACGGCAGTCCCGGCACCGCGGCGAAGACTGCCGCCACGGCGCCCAGGACGATCACATAGAGGGAAAGGTTGAACAGCGAGCGGTGCCAGATATGCCGGTAGCAGCCCAACGCGGCCAGCGTCATGCGGATCGCCGTGGTGACGGCAAAGGCCAGCACCATCAGCACCAGCACGCCTGGCACGAACACGCCATAGAGATCGATTTCACTGAGCATCGGGGGCAGTTAGTGTCATGAATCGCAAGTTCGTTGCATAAGTCTGCCGATAAGACGCACGATCCGTCGTCGCAAATGCTCGCAAGGATCCAGCCTTGCTGCGCTTCGCTCCTAGGCTCGCACGCCTTCTCGACAGACTTATTTCCGCAACGAACTTCCAACTCATGACACTAGAGCGGTGAGTGGGGTCAGTCCGCGCGCGCCGGCGGGCACTCGCCGCCGGGGTGCAGCGTTACCTGCAGCACCACCAGCGCGCCCAGCGCACCGCTGTCCTGGCGTGGCAGCGCGGCGATGGCATCGGCGACCCAGCGCGACAGCGCCGCCGGTGCCGTCACGGCATGGCCGCTGCGCAGCCGTGACCGGTAGTGCCGTGCGACTGCCGCCAGCACCCGGCGCACCGGCTTGCGTGCCGCAGGCGGCAGGTTCGGCAGCGCCTTGTGCAGCGCCAGCGCGCAATAGCCGGCCTGCAGCGCATGGAAGCCATCGGAAGAGAGCGGGTCGCCGGCGGCACCCAAACGTGGCACCAGCTGGCCGAGCCGGTCGAGCATGCGCGCGCCGAGCCGTGCGTCGCCATCCCCCGTGCGCAGCGTGGCCGCCTGCGCCAGGTCCTGCCAGCTCGCGCGCACCAGCCGGTGCGCCGCCGCGCGCGCGCCGAACGGGCGCACCGCCATCGACCACAGCGGCGCGAACAGCATCGCGGCGGCGCTGGCCAGGCAGGCATTGAAAGTGCCGAGGAAATCCGCGTCGAAGACTGTCTGCACATTGGCGAACGACGCGGTGTTGACCGACAGCAGCATTGCGATCAGCTGGAAGCCCGGCCGCGCCACCAGCAGGCCGACGCCGAGGTAGGGCAGCGCCAGCATCGCCGCCAGCGTCTCGAAAGTATGCGCGTGCGGGACCACCACGAACAGATAGCCCGAGGCCACCAGCAGGCACGCGAGGCTCCAGCGCAGGAAGGGACCGGCCATCCGGCGCGGTTCGTCGATGGCGGCAAAGAAGCAGCAGGCGATCGATGCCACCGCCACCGCGCCGGCGCCGTCTTCCCAGCCCGAGAAAATCCACAGCAGCCCGGCGCAGAACACCGCCAGCCCGCTGGACACGGCGCCGAACAGCAGCATGCCGTGGTCATGGTGGTGGCCGGTGCCGTCGGGTGCCGGCTGGCTGGTGGCGGATGGCGCCCCGGGGCCGTGTTCGGCGATGCCACGTTGCAGCGCCAGGCATTCCGCGTACAACGTGCACAGGCGTTGCAGATGGTCAGTGGCGGTGGCGGCGAGCCGCGCCGGCCAGTCTCCGTCCGCGCCGTACCGGCGCCAGTCGCGGTGCAGTGGCGGAGCCGGCTGCGCGGCACCGCTGTCCAGCCAGGCGGCGGTCGAATCCAGTGCCTGGCGCAGCGGCGCCGGCATGCCGCCGGGCAGGCCGCGCAGCGCCTGCAGCACGCTTTCCAGCGACGACAGCAGCGGCATCAGCATGGTCATGCGCTGGCGCAGCGCGCGCGCATGGCGCAGCGTGCGGCTGCCTTCGGTGTCATAGGCGAGCTGCGTGATCAGCTGGTCCAGCGCCAGGATGTCGCTGGCAAGCCGATGGCGGCCGTCTTCGGCGCCGGGGCTGCCGCGCAGGATCGCCGCGGCCCAGCCGCTGGCGTCGGCAAGCCAGCTCTGCGCACGCAGGCGCAGCGCGGGCGCCACCTTGGCGGGGAACACGATCGAGCCGACCAGCCCGGCGCAGAGGATGCCGATCACGATTTCCTCGATGCGTGCGACGGCAATATCGAAGATCTGCGCCGGCTGGCTGACCGCCGGCAGCGCCACGATCGGCAGTGTGTACGCCGCCAGCAGGAACACATAGCTGCGCGGCGAGCGCTGCAGCAGCGACAGGTACACCAGCACGGTGATCCACAGTGCGATCGCGCCCATCAGCACGATTGGCATGTTGACCAGCTGCGGTACTGTCGCGACCGCAGCAGTGGCGCCGAGCACCGTGCCGGCGACGCGGTAAGCCGCCTTGGAGCGGGTGGCGCCGGTCAGCGGATGCGAGACGAAATACACCGTGGCCATCGCCCAGTACGGGCGCGGCAGGCCGAGCGCCAGCGCGATATAGAGCGCCAGCATCGCGGCGGCGAATGCCTTCAGCGAGAACAGCCACTGTCGTGCATTCGGCCAGCTAGCCATGGAATGGGGTCTTGAAGACAAGGAGTTTGGGGGCGCGCAGCGCCGCCTGCCGCTCCACGCTTCATGGCGGCGCAGTCGTGCAGGGGCGATGTGTGGAAGCGAAGTGTAGTCAAACCTTTGGCATTCCATTCATGATTTAATATTTGCTTCGCCATTCATTTTGTTCATGGACCGTGCCATCCGCGGTCCAGCCTGCTCCACATGCCTATCGATATCCGCGCGCTGCGTTATTTCGTCGAGACCGCGCGCCTGCACAGCTTCACGCAGGCGGCGAGTTCGCTGTTCGTCACCCAGTCGACCATCAGCAAGATGGTGAAGCAGCTCGAGGACGAGGTCGGCCAGCCGCTGCTGATCCGCGAAGGCAAGAGCGTGCGCCTGACCGACGTGGGGCGCGTGGTCTACGAGCGCGGGCAGGAAGCGCTCGGCGTGGTCCACCGGCTGACGCTGGAGGTGGCCGACCTGTCATCGCTGGGCCGCGGACAGCTGACGGTTGGCATCCCGCCGATGGTCAACCTGTTTTTTTCGCCGGCAGTCAGCGCGTTCCGGCAGCGCTATCCCAACCTGCAGCTCACTCTGGACGAGCACGGCGGGCAGGTGGTCGAGCAACTGGTCGCCAGCGGGGATCTGGAGGTGGGTGCCACGGTGCTGCCCGGCGACAGCGGGCTCGCGCTGGAGACCCGGCAGTTCGGCCGGCACCCGATCTGGGCGGTCGGGCCGCGCAAGGCAAAGTGGGCGCGCGGGCGCACCGTCACGCTGGGTGCGCTGCGCGACGAGCCGCTGGTGATGCTGACCGACGACTTCTCGCTGACGCGCAAGCTCAACCAGGCCTTCCTGGAAGCGCGCATCGAGCCGCGCATCGTGGCGCGCAGCGGCCACTGGGATTTCCTGGCGTCGATGGCGGCGGCGGGACTGGGCACCACTTTCCTGCCGCAGCCGCTCGCCGAGCGCCTGCAGGGCCAGGGCACGCTCGCCATGGCGCGCCTGACCGAACCGGCGATGGACTGGACCATGGCGCATATCTGGTCGCCGGGACGCTACCTGTCGCACGCGGCGCGCGCGTGGCTGGCGGTCTGCGACGAAGTACTAGGGGAAGGGGAAAAGCGGTAGCGGCGCCCGTGCGCGCCCCGCCTGTTGCGCGCCTACTTGCGCAGGCACTGGTCCGGCGCGATATTCAGCCGCACCAGCGACTGCCGCCCCGCGGTGTAGTGGTACAGCAGGGTCACGCCTAGCTTGCCCAGCACCGGCACGTCCGGATTGCGGCAGATCCCGCGCTCCAGGATCGGCTTGGCCGATGCCATGTACTCGCGCGTGCCGTCGCGCGTGGCGTCCACGCCCGACACCTTGAGCTGGAACTCGACGATCTTGCCGGGCCGGGTCACGCAGCCGTCCAGGCGCGTGGTGTCGTCCAGGTCCAGCGGGCCGGCGCGCATCAGCTCCTGGCAGGCCATCCGCAATTCCCGGTCGGCATTGCCGGCCGTCAGCCGCGTGACGCCGGTCATGCCGGTCGGCTTGCCGCGCACGGTGCCGAGCAGCAGCGTGGCGAGGCCGGAGAGCTGCGGGCTCTCCACCGGCCGCGCCGCCAGCGCGGCGGTGGCGGTCAGGGATGCGACCAGCGTGGCGGCCACGGAAACAAGGACAGGCAGGTGGCGGTGGGGCGTCGCCGTCGAGGCGGCTGGCGTAAAGCGCATAAAGGGGCGGGGTGGTAACTGTAGCGCTGCTACTTTAGCCGCTGCCCCTTGTTACCGTTGTCAGGCTTTGTCCTACGCGCCGCCGGCCTGGCGTGGAGCGGCGGGCTGTCCGAGGCACTTTGTGCCGGCGCGGTGGCTGCCGTCACAGCTCCAGCACCAGCCGGCACCCGCCGGCCGCCCGCGAGCAGCACGCCATCATCCGGTCATTGGCGTCGCGCTCGCCGCGGGTCAGCACCACGTCGCGGTGATCGACCTGGCCGGCCAGCACTCGCACTTCACACGAGCCGCACAGGCCTTCCTCGCAATCGCTCTGCACATCGATATTGGCGCCGCGCAGCGCCGCGAGCAGGGTCTGGCCGGCGGGGACCTCCATGACCAGCCCGGAATCCTTCAGCTCGACGGTGAAGGGTTGCTCCTTCGATGCGTCCAGCGTGCCCAGCCGCGACACGAAATGCTCTACCCGCAGCGCGTCCTCCGGCCACGCGGCGCAGAGGTCGGCAAGGGCGTCGAGCAGCCGCTGCGGGCCGCAGGCGTAGACGTGGGTGCGCGGCTGCGGCGTGGCCAGCAATGTGGCGAAGTCGGCGCGGTGGCCTTCGTCGCCGGCGTAGACGTGCAGGCGCTTGCCATGCAGGGCCTGCAGCATGTCCAGCATTGCCATCGAGCTGCGCGAGCGGCCGCAGTAATGGATCTCGTAGTCGATGCCGAGCTGGCGCGCGCGGCGCGCCATCGCGCTGACCGGCGTGATGCCGATGCCGCCGGCGATGAAGATGGCGCGCCCGCAGCCCTCGTCGAAGCGGAAATGGTTGCGCGGGCCGCGGATGCGCAAGCGGTCGCCGGCCTTGACGCTGTCATGCACCCAGGCCGAGCCGCCGCGGCTGCCAGGCTCGCGCAGCACGGCGATTTCCAGTGCGCCGGCATCGTCGGGATCGCCGCACAGCGAATACTGGCGCGACAGCCCGGTATCGCCGCACTCCACGTCGATATGCGAACCCGGCGCCCAGCGCGGCAGCGGCTTGCCGTCCGGCGCCGCCAGCCGCAGCCGCACCACGCCGGCCGCGGCAGGGGCGACGCTCTCCACCACCACGGTGCGCGCGCTGGTGTGCGCCGACGGCTCGCCGATGCGCACGGGCTGGCGCTGCGCCAGCAGCGCCGGGTCGCGGCGCTCCGGGTTCCGTGCCGGGTCCCATTCGACCAGCAGGTGCTCGGGCCCACGGAACGAAGTGTTGGGCACGTAGGTGAAGGACTGTTGCGCCAGCCGCATATGCGGCAGCCGGCGCGTCAGCTCTTCCAGGAAGATCTGCATCTCCATGCGCGCCAGGTTCTTGCCCATGCACTGGTGCGAGCCGTAGCCGAAAGACAGCTGCTCGCTGGCGTTGTCGCGGCGGATGTCGAACAGGTCGGCATCGGCGAAGTGGCGCTCGTCATGGTTGGCCGACGAGGTCACGATCAGCAGCTTGCTGCCGGCGGCCAGGCGGATGCCGCCGACTTCCGTATCGCGCGTCACCAGCCGGCGCCACGCCGCCACCGAGCCGTTGTGGCGCAGGCATTCTTCCACCGCGTTGGGGATCAGCGAAGGATCCTCGCAGATCTCGCGCCATGTGTCGGGATGCTGCAGCAGCAGCTTGATCGCGTTGGCCGAGGCATTGGCGGTGGTCTCGTGCGCGGCGACGATGCCGGCCATCATCATCGAATGCAGGTAGGAGTCGGTGACGACCTCGGGCAATGCCTTCTGCTTGCGCAGGCCGTACTGCATCCAGCCCGGGCCCGACGGGTCCTCGCGCATCTTGTCGAGGATGCGCCCGGCAAGCTGCCAGAAGTTGCCGACCGCATGCGCGACCGCGACCTGTTCTTCCGGCCCGGGCCGTCCCCACGTGTTCACGGTATGGGCAATGGAGTACTGGCGCAGCAGGTCCATGTCCTCTTCCGGAACGCCCAGGAAAAGCAGCGCCACGGTCAGCGGCACCTCCCAAAGCATCTGGTCGACCAGGTCGGCGCGGCCGTCGTCGACAAAGCGGTCGACGTATTCGCGCGCCAGCCGCCGCACCATCGGCTCGTGATGCGCCAGTTCGGCGGGCGTGAACGGGTCCATCAGCGCGCGCCGGCGCGGCATGTGGGCGGGCTCGTCCTCGTTGACCAGCGTGCGGTTCATGGCATAGCCGTACGAGGCCAGCACCGCGTTGGCTTCGTCGCCGGTGGGCGTGATCTTCTCCAGCGCGATCGACGGGCTGAAGGTGATGTTGTCGCGGAAGATCGCCTTGATGTCGTCGTAGCGCGTGACCACCCAGTAGCCCAGCTTCGGGCTGTAGAACACCGGTTCCTGCTCGCGCGACCAGCGCACGTACTCGGGCGGATCCTGCTGGTAGCCGTCGCCGAACGGATCGAACTCAGCCGCCTTGTGGCTCACCGGGCAGCCATCGGGGGCGGTGAAGGCGGAATGGTCGACGGGACAGCCGCCGCGCGCGGTGTCGGGGGAGGGGGTGGCCATGCTGCGTGCTCCTGCAAAAAACATTGCCGTCCGGGCGGGCCGGACGGCCTCAAGGCGATACCAGGACTGAGGCGGGTGCCGCTCAGTTGTCCAGCGTGATCTTCAGGTCGCGGATCAGCTTGGTCCAGCGAGCCGACTCGAGGCGCAGCAGTTCGCTGAACTGCGCCGGCGTATTGCCAACCGGCTCCACGCCGAAGTCCACCAGCCGCTTGTTCACCGCCGGCTCGCGGATTGCCGCGACCACGTCCTTGTTCAGCGTGTTGATGACCTCGGGCGGCGTGGCGGCCGGCACCACCATGCCGACCAGCGCGGCCGCTTCCACGCGCGGATAGCCCAGTTCGGCGAAGGTCGGCACGTCGGGCAGCTGTGGCAGCCGGGTGGCGTTGGCCACGGCCAGCGGCCGCACCTTGCCGCCCTTGATAAAGCCGGCGCCGGCGGCGTAGTCGACCATCATCGCGGCGACCTGGCCGGCGGCAACGTCGGACAGCGCGGGCGCGGCGCCGCGGTACGGCGCGTGCGTCATCGGCAGGCCGCCGGCTTCCACCTTCAGCAGTTCCATCGCCAGGTGGTGCGGGCTGCCAGCGCCGGCTGAGCCGTAGTTGACGCCGCCCTGCGTGGACCTGGCCTGCGCGATGAATTCTTTGGCGCTCTTGACGGGGCTGTTCGCGCCGACCACCAGGATCATCGGGAAGCGGCCCAGCAGCGTGACCGGGGCCAGGTCCTTGCCCGGGTGATAGGAAAGCGTCTTGTACAGGACCGGGTTGAACACCAGCGTGCCGTTGTCGGCGGACAGCACGGTGTAGCCGTCTGCGGCCGAGCGTGCCGTCTCGGCCGCGCCGATCGCCGTGTTGCCGCCGGGCTTGTTGTCCACCACGACCGGCTGGCCGACCTTGGCCGACAGCCCTTGCCCAATGGTGCGCGCGAGGAAATCAGAGCCGCCGCCGGCGGCGTACGGCACGATCCAGCGGATTGGCTTGGCAGGGTAGGTGTCGGCCGCGTGCGCCGGCAGTGCGGACAGCATGGGCAGGACGAGCGCGCCGATGGCCAGGCGCGGCAACAGGGGGCGGGGCATGTGGTTGTCTCCGATGAATTTCTGTTTTGCGTAAATCTTATACGCATTGCGTAATGATTGAATGAGGGTTAACCTTGAAGCCAGTGGCCCCGCCGACGCTCTACCGTCTCCCTCTCAGCCGTGGCCTAATCTGCCTGCCTTTGCCAACACCATTGCCATGCCCGCATCCCGTTCCAGGTCCGCCGCCTCCGAAACGCCTGCCGACGCCGCCGCGCCCCGCACACGGGAGCGCCGCCAGCGGGTGCAGTCCGCTGTCACGGGCATGGCGGTGCTCAAAGGGCTGGCCCGGCTGGGCGGGCGCGCCAGCCTGACCGCGCTGGCCGCGCATATCGACGAAAGCCCGGCCAAGGTGCACCGCTACCTGGTCAGCCTGCTGGAAGAAGGCCTGGTCGCGCAGGAATCCGGTACGCAGCAGTACCACCTGGGCTACGAGGCACTGCAGATCGGCATGGCGGCGATGCGCCAGGCCGACCCGATCCGGCTTGCCGAGGCCTCGCTGGTGCGGCTGCGCGAGACGCTGGAAGTGACGTGCTTTGTCGCGGTGATGGGCAACAAGGGACCGACCATCATGCGTTTCGAAGAGCCGGGCTTGCCGGTCACGGTGAACGTGCGCGCAGGTTCGGTGATGCCGCTGCTCTGGTCGGCCACCGGACGCGTATTCCTGGGCCTGCTGGACGAAACCCGCGTGCAGGAGCAGGCGAAGGAAGAATTGGCGCAGGCCGGGGCGGCGCGGCTGGCCGCGCTCGATCGGGACGATCCGATCGGCGCGCTGCGCCGCGCCGTGCAGGCCGACGACTGCGCCTGGGTGCGCGACACCAACCTGACCGGCATCAGCGCCGTGGCCGCGCCGGTACGCGACTACACCGGCCGCGTGTGCGCGGTGCTGACGGCGCTGGGGGCCACCGGCGGCTTCGATCCGTCGATCGACGGGCCGGTCGGCACCGCCGTGCGGCACGAGGCCCGCGTGGTCAGCGCCGCGCTTGGCTTCAATCCGGAAGCGGCGGGCTGAGCCGGGGCGTCAGCGCCGGAGGCCAGCATTCGGGCCCTGGCCGTAACGGGCGGAAAAACGTTCGGCCAGCCCCTCCCGGTGAAAGACTTCCACCACGAAGTCGATGAACACCCGCGTCTTGGCGGGCAGCAGCGTGCGGGTCGGGTAGTACAGCGAGATCGCGCCCGCGTCGCCATACCAGCGCGGCAGCAACCGCACCAGCTCGCCGTGTTCCAGCCAGGGCGAGGCATCCGGGACCGATAGCAAGGCCACCCCCAGCCCCAGCAGCGCGGCCTCTCGCATGGCAGCGGGATCGTTGACCACGATGCGTTCCTGCAGTGCCGTTGCCACCTCGGTGCCTTCGGCATCCCGCATCGTCCAGTGTCTGGGGCGGCCGGTTCGGACGGAGCGCAGCACGATGCCATCCAGCGCGGCCAGCCCAGCCGGATGCTGGGGCAGGGGGCGCCCGTCCAGATATGCCGGGCTTGCCACGGCGACCATGTGTGCCGGCGCCAGCGTGCGCGAAACCACCCCGGGCGCCAGTTCGAAGCCGCCGCCGATCGCGGCATCGTAGCCCTCTGCAATCAAGTCGGCAGGCCGGTTCTCGAAGTGCCATTCGGGACGGATCGCGGGGTAGCGGGCCAGGAACGCAGGCAACAGCGGCAGTACATGGGTCATGCCGAAGGTCGGCGCCAGGCTCACCTTCAGCACCCCGGCCGGCTCGCCTTCGCCGGCGGACGTGCCGGCAATCGCCGCCTGCAGGGCATCGAGGTTGCCGCCGATGGCGGCCAGGAACCGTTCGCCCGCCTCGGTCAGCGTCAGCTTGCGCGTGGAACGCTGGAACAGGCGCACGCCCAGGTTGCGCTCCAGCATGGCCACATTGCGGCTCACCGCCGCGGGCGTCAGCGCCAGGCGCCGGGCCGCGGCGGAGAAGCTGCCGGCTTCGGCGCTGCGGACAAAGGACTCGAGGTTGGCCAAGGTTTCCATGCGATCCAGCTTACCTCAGCACTTACAGCATTGCTTGAAAATAATTCAAACCATTAACCACTAATCATTGGGTAATCGACCGCCCATACTCCGTTCACACCTTCCACTTCACGTAACGGAGCTAGACATGACTGCAACCCACACCCTCCCGCTGGCTGGCAAGATCGCCCTTGTCACGGGCGGTTCCCGCTCGATCGGCGCCGCCATCGCCCGCCGCCTGGCTGCCGATGGCGCCGCGGTCGCGCTGACCTACAGCGCCTCCCCGGACCAGGCCCAGGCGCTGGTGCGAGAGATCGAGTCCGGCGGTGGCCGGGCCCTGGCGCTGCAGGCCGATGCCGGGAATCCCGCCGCGGTGCGCGCCGCCGTGGCCGCCACGGTGGAGGCCTTTGGCGGGGTCGATATCCTGGTCAACAATGCCGGCCAGGCACTTGGCAGCGCCATCGAGGACATCGACTTCGAAACTTACGAGCGCATGATCGCGGTCAACGTGACCGGCGTATTCGTGGCCACGCAGGAGGCGGTTCGGCATATGAAGCCGGGCGGCCGCGTCATCCATATCGGCTCGTCCATGACGCGCTACGCCGCGTTCCCGACCGCGTCGCTGTACACGCTGACCAAAGGCGCCGTCGCCGGCTTCAGCCGCAGCCTGGTGCGCGACCTGGGCCCGAAGGGCATCACCGTCAATACCGTCCATCCCGGCCCGACCGATACCGACATGAACCCGGACGGCGGCCCGGTGAGCCAGATCGTGGGCCCGGGCATTGCCATTGGCCGCTATGGCCAGCCCGCGGAGATCGCTGGCGTGGTGGCCTTCCTGTCGGGGCCCGATGCATCGTTCGTGACCGGCGCCGAGATTGTTGCCGACGGCGGCTTTACCGCCTGAACGGCTGCCTGCCAGGCAGGGCGGGGCCATTGTGCAAGCCGCGCGGAGACGCGTATAGTCCCTCGCGGTTTGCCGACATTCCTATCACTGCCTGACATGAAGATCCTTGCCCCCACGCGCCTCGCGGCGCTTGCCGCCGCCGGCCTGCTGTGCACGCCAGCCACGTACGCCGCCGACAAGGTCGACCAGCGCCAGCTCGAACGCGCTGTCAACGAGGCGATCGCGCCGATGATGAAGGCGCACAACGTGCCGGGCATGTCCGTCGCGGTGACGGCCGGCGGCAAACAGTATTTCTTCAACTATGGCGTGACGGCGAAGCGGGGCGGCAAGCCTGTCACCGAGTCGACCCTGTTCGAGATCGGCTCGGTCAGCAAGACCTTCACCGCGACGCTGGCGGGCTATGCGCAGGCGCGCGGCGCCATGTCGCTGTCGGATCCCGCCGGTAAATTCCTGCCGGCGCTTGCCGGCAGCGCCTTGGGCACGACCAGCCTGCTCGACCTTGGCACCTATGCGGCCGGCGGCCTGCCGCTTCAGTTTCCGGAGACGGTCAACAGTCCGCAGGCGATGACCGGTTACTTCAAGGCCTGGCGGCCTGCGTACCCGGCCGGTACCCATCGGCGTTACTCGAACCCCAGCATCGGCCTGTTCGGCTACCTCGCCGCGCGCAGCCTGGGCGAGCCGTTCGACGACCTGATGGAGAAGACCCTGTTTCCGGCGCTCGGCCTGAAGCGCACCTATATCCGGGTGCCGAAGCCGTTGTTGGCGGACTACGCGTGGGGTTACACAAAGGACGACAAGCCGACCCGCGTATCGCCGGGGGTGCTGGATTCCGAGGCCTACGGCGTGAAGACGACGTCTGCCGACATGATCCGCTTCGTCGAGGCCAACATGTCGCCGGCGGGGCTTGACGACAGGATGCAGCGCGCCATCGCCACCACGCGCACCGGCTACTTCAGGGTCGGCGGCATGGTGCAGGGGCTGGGCTGGGAGATGTATGCCTATCCGACGCCGGTCAGCGCCATCCTGGCCGGCAGCTCGCCGCAGATGGTGTACGAGGCCAGCAAGGTCGACAGGCTCGAGCCGCCGCAGGCGCCAGGCGCCAATGTGCTGGTCAACAAGACCGGCTCGACCAACGGCTTTGGCGCCTACGTTGTCTTCGTGCCGGCCAGGCACATCGGGCTGGTGATGCTCGGCAACAAGAACATGCCGGTGCCGGCGCGGGTGGAAGCGGCGTATCACATTTTGACGGTGCTGGACGCCGAGCTGGCGGCAAAGCGCTAGGGCCGGCCAACCAGTCGCTGCCCGATAAAAAAAGCGGCCCGAAGGCCGCCCTTGTCTGCTGCGCGCCAAGGCGCCGTCAGAACTGCTCCGCCGTCAGCGCATTGACCGGCTCGGCACCGCCGACCACGGCATCGCGCAGCGCCGATGCCTGCGACAGGATGTGCTGTGCGAAGAAATGCGCGGTGGCGATCTTGGCGTCGTGGAAGTTCGGATCCTCGGCCCGTTTCGCATCCGCGGCCAGCATCGCCCGGCCCAGCTGCCAGCCCGAGAACACGATGCCGCACAGCTTCAGGTACGGCACGCTGCCGGCGAACACGGCATTCGGGTCCGACTTGGCATTGGCCACCACAAACTCGACCACCGCTTCGAGCGCCGCGCGGCCATTGGCCAGCTGCGCCTGGACCGCGGTGAAGGCCGCGCCGCCATGCTTGCCCAGCGCGGCCTCGGTCTCGGCGATCTGTGCGCAGATCGCGCGCGCCACGGCGCCGCCGTCGCGCAGGGTCTTGCGGCCGACCAGGTCGTTGGCCTGGATGGCCGTGGTGCCTTCGTAGATCGGCAGGATGCGGGCGTCGCGGTAGTGCTGCGCCGCGCCGGTTTCCTCGATAAAGCCCATGCCGCCATGCACCTGCACGCCGAGGCTGGTGACGTCGATCGACAGTTCGGTGCTCCAGCCCTTGATCACCGGCACCAGGAACTCGTAGAACGCCTGGTTCTGCTTGCGCACGGCTTCGTCCGGGTGCTGGTGCGCGGTATCGCTGGCGGCGGCCGCCACGTAGGCAACGGCGCGTGCGCCTTCGGTCAGCGCGCGCATCGTCATCAGCATGCGCTTGACGTCGGGGTGGTGGATGATGGTGACGCCTTCACGGGCCGAGCCGTCGACCGGGCGGCTCTGCACGCGCTCGCGTGCATAGGCCACGGCCTGCTGGTAGGCACGCTCGGACACCGCGACGCCCTGCATGCCGACTGCGAAGCGGGCCGAGTTCATCATGATGAACATGTACTCCAGGCCACGGTTCTCTTCGCCCACCAGCGTACCGATGGCGCCGCCGTGGTCGCCGAACTGCAACACGGCGGTCGGGCTGGCCTTGATGCCGAGCTTGTGTTCGATCGACACGCAATGCGCGTCGTTGCGCTCGCCCAGGCTGCCGTCGGCGTTGACCAGGTACTTGGGCACGATGAACAGCGAGATGCCCTTGACGCCTTCGGGCGCATCGGGTGTGCGGGCCAGCACCAGATGGACGATGTTCTTCGCCATGTCGTGCTCGCCGTAGGTGATGAAGATCTTGGTGCCGAAGACCTTGTAGGTGCCGTCGCCCTGCGGCTCGGCGCGGGTGCGCACCGCGGCCAGGTCCGAGCCCGCCTGCGGCTCGGTCAGGTTCATGGTGCCGGTCCACTCGCCGCTGATCAGCTTGGGCAGGAAGGTAGCCTTCTGCTCGTCGGAGCCTGCGGTCAGCAGGGCTTCGATGGCGCCGTCGGTCAGCAGCGGGCACAGCGCGAACGACAGGTTGGCGCTGTTCAGCATTTCGATGCAGGCGGTGGCGATGAGCTTGGGCAAGCCCTGGCCGCCGAAGTCTTGCGGATGCAGCACGCCCTGCCAGCCGCCTTCGCCGAACTGGCGGAAGGCATCCTTGAAGCCGGGGGTCGTGGTGACCACGCCGTCCTTCCAGCTGCTCGGATCCAGGTCGCCGGTGCGGTTAAGCGGCGCCAGCACCTGTTCGTTGAACTTGGCGGCTTCGTCGAGCACGGCGCCGGCCGTCTCCGGCGTGGCTTCCTCGAAGCCGGGCAGGCGGCTGACAGCGTCTAGACCCGCGAGCTCGTTCATCACGAACAGCATGTCTTTGAGCGGGGCACGGTAGGTCATGGAGGTCTCCTGTCTTTACTTCAGTACGTCTGTACGCTTGTTCCTGGGTGGCGCGCAAGCAATGGCGCCTGCCCGCAACGCGGGCCGATGCGTGATCGTACCGCCGGAAGCGCCCGTCGCGGCTACCCAAAACTGCCCATTCATTGACGAAACCTGCCGCCCTACGCAAACCGGCGCGCGGAAATGCCCACCGCCGGGTGGCAGGATTTGTCAGGCGCTCGCGGGCATGGTCCGGTAGGCCTTGGGCGTGCTGCCGGTCCAGTTGCGGAAGGCGCGATGGAAGGCGGTGGGATTGTCAAACCCGATATCGAAGGCGATCTCTGCGATCGCGTCGGCGGTGCGCGTCAGCCGCTGGATGGCAATGTCCCGGCGGACCTCGTCCTTGATCGCCTGGAAATTGGTGCCCTCGGCGGTGAGCCGGCGGCACAGCGTGCGCACGGAAAAATGCAGGTCCTGCGCCACCGCTTCGATGGTCGGCGTCGCCGGCAGGCAGTCGGCCAGGTACTGGCGCACATGGTGGCACACCATCTGTTCCGCGAACGAGACGAAGATCCAGTCCTCGGGCGCGCGCGCCAGGAACTTCTGCAGCTCGGCCTTGCGCCGGCGCACCGGCATGTCCAGGTAGGCGTGGTCGAACCTGAGCAGGGTCTGGCGGCCGCCGAACTGGACCGGGCCGGGAAACAGGTAAAGGGAGTCGCTGGCGCGCGGCGGCAGCGGGAAATCGAATTCCACCCTGGCCAGCGGGATACGCACGCCGATCAGCCATGAGGCCACCCCGTGGACCAGCTTGAGCATCAGCTCGCTGCCCAGCGCGCTGACGCCGGGGCCGGCCGGGTCGGCATGCAGCACGACCTCGCCGAAGCCGTCCTCGCGCCCGGACTCGAGCCGGAAATCGTCCAGGATCAGGTGGAAGAACTGGCCGAAGCGGTGCAGCGCCACCTCCAGCCGCGGCGCATCCAGCAGGCTCAGGCACAGGAACTTGAGCGTGCCGTTGCGCAGCGGCCGGCTGAAGATGCCGGGCATCTCGTCGTCCAGCTCCATGGCGAGTTCACGGTAGAGCGTGGAGAACTGTTCCTCGGTCACGCGCGCCGCCGGCGCCTGCAGCAGGCCGCGCGGGATCCCTGCGCGCTCCGCCAGCCGCGCCATGGCGGCCGGATCGGCACCGGACAGGAAGCCGTTGACCAGTGATATGGGGACGGTGGCGGTGAACTGGGTCAATGTCGCGGGGCGGGCAAGACGGTGCGGAGGCGGAGCGGGCCGGTGCGTGGCGTATTTTGTCATAGCCCGGCGGGTATCGGCGGCGCTCCGGGGGCGGCGGTGATGGCCGTGCCGAGCGTCGCGGCCGCAGCCGGTCCTAGGCGGACCGTGCCGGTTCCTCCGGCGCGTGCGCACCCGGGGCCGCGTCCATGTGGACGCTGGCCAGGCCGGCGTTGAGCTGGTTCAGGAAATGGACCAGGGAAACCTTGTCGTCAAAGCCGAAACTCGCCAGTGCCTGGCGGTAGAACTCGTAGATCCTGGGTTGCAGGCTGTTCCAGAACTCGCGCCCCTTTGGCGTCAGCACCACCTTCTTGGCGCGGCGGTCCACCGTGTCGGCAACGCGCTGGACATGCTTTTCCCGCTCCAGCCGCTTTAGCACGCCATCAAGGCTTTGCCGGCTCACCACCAGGTATTCCGTCAGTTCCGAGAACGACATCCCTTCGCGCACCTGCTGCCGCGACAGCGCCCCCAGCACGGACCACTGCACCGTAGTGATGCCGAGCGACTTGCTGGTCTGCCGGTCCAGCGTATTGCCGGCCTGGAACAGCCGGAAGAACAGCCGGTTATGGACGGATGCGTCGGACGGGTCGTACGTGGAATCTGGTTTGGTCATGGTGTGGGTTTGACGCTGGCCGCCGTGGGCCTGGCCATTGGTGTGCCTATTCTAAGGGGCGCGGAACACACACGTGCGCGGGACGAAGGGCGGGGTGGCCGCCTGGGCCCGTATCGAATCCGTCCGGATGTGGTGCGGTAGTCCTCTTCCGCTGCATTTACGGAATGATCCTGATTATTTTTTCTGCGTAGGATCGAGGAAACACGGCTCGACGGGCCGATGCACTGGAAAATGTAGGTAATGATATTGACGTATACGTAAAGCGTGCCTAGTATTCTCCGGACTCTTGCTACAAAGGTTCGGCCATGGCCATCACGCTCCACCATGCCGGCGACGCCGCCGTCGTGGCCGTCAGCCGCTGAGCGTTTGCTCCACCGGCTCGCTGGGATACAGAACATGGAAATGGCACAAGCCGCGCGACCCCACCGGCCCACACAGCCGGAACCGGGCATCGCCGACATGCTCCATCACATCCGCGCCGCGGCCCGGACCATCCAGGCCGAGGCCCGGCGCCAATGGCCCGGCGACGCCAATGCGGTGACACGCCGCCTCAGCCGCCTGCTGTCGCTGGCCATGCGCCAGCAATCCGCGCTGGACATTGCGGTGATCCTGGGCAGTGCCGCCGAGCTTCGCTATTTCCCGGACGATGCGGCGCTGGAACGGTGTACGCGCATGGTCGAGTCCCACGGCGGCAAGGCCATTCGTGCGGTTGTCTGGGCGGTCCGGCATCGCCGCGTGCGGGCCGGCGCCACCATTACCAGGCGCTTTATCGTCGACGCGGCCGACTGACTTCCAGAATGACAATGGCGGGCCCTGGCATCGTGCCGGCCCGCCATTTTCTTGTCGCGGCGCGCACTCGCGCCGCGCGCCTCCAAGGACTCTGTCAGCTTCGCGCTTCAGCCACGCCCGGCACCACCGACGCCGAGGGCACGCTTGCCGCGGCATCGACGTGCTGCGCCGATGCCGAGAGCCGATGGTTGATGCACGCCAGTGCCAGCGCACCCACGATTCCGGCCGCGCCGATGACCAGGAAGTTCTGCGCCAGCGGCAGCTGCAGCGAAACGATCAGCCCGATCAGCACCGGCGCCGCGATGGCACCGAGCCGCCCGATGCCCGAGGCCATGCCAACGCCGGTCGAGCGGATCGACACCGGATAGTACTGGCCGCTGTAGGCGTACGCGACGATCTGCGCGCCGGTCGTGCAGGCACCCACCGCGCCGATCAGCAGGTAGAGCATCTCGGTCGAGGTCTTGAACGTCATCAGGTACAGGAACGCGCCGCCGAGCAAGTACATCACCACCAGCACCCACTTGATATGGAACCGGTCGGCGAGCCAGCCGCCGCCAATCGCACCGACCACCGCGCCCACGTTCAGCGCGATCACGAAGCTGAGCGCCGAGCCCAGGCTGTAGCCCGACATCGCCATCAGCTTGGTCAGCCAGGTGCTGAGCGCATAGACCATGAACAGGCCGGTGAAGAAGGCGATCCAGAACATGACCGTGCTGAAGCCGCGGCCGTCCTGGAACAGGCGGGCCAGCGGCACGCCGGTGGCGCGGTCCTGCTGCGGAACGCGGAAGGTGGCGCCGGCATCCAGGCGCAGTTGCGGGTCGATGCGTTGCGCGAGGGCGCGCAGGTCCTTTTCGTTCTGGCGCGACACCAGGAACGACAGCGACTCCGGCATCGTCTTCAGGATGAACGGGATCAGGAGCACCGGCACGCCGGCCGCGAAGAACACGATCTGCCAGCCAAATCCGGCGATGAACTGCTTGCCGATCACCGCTGCCAGGATGCCGCCGATGGCATAGCCGGAGAACATCACCGTGGTCATGAAGCTGCGGATCCTGCGCGGCGAGTATTCCGTCATCTGCGCGACGATGTTGGGCATGACGCCGCCAATGCCGAGACCGGCGATAAACCGCATCACGCTGAACGTGACCGGATCGCTGGTCAGGCCCGCGGCCGCGGTGAACACGCTGAACAGGAACACGCACAGCGAGATCGTCCAGCGCCGGCCGATCCTGTCAGACAGGGCGCCCAGGAAGATGGCGCCGAACATCATGCCGAACAGCGCCGAGCTCGCCATGAAGCCGGCCGTCGACGCGGTGACGCCCATCTCCTTCATGATCGAAGGCAACGCGGCACCCGCAACGGCGATGTCGTAGCCGTCGATGATGATCACCAGCAGGCACCAGGCCAGGACACGCGCATGGAATGGGTTGAAGCGGGCATCGTCGGCCAGCTTTTGTACATCAATGTGCTGCATCGTATGTCTCCTTCACCAATCTTCTTTTGAACGCTCAACCGGCGGCAAGGCCCTTCGAACCGGCCCCTGGCCAAGGCTGGTCGGACTATGGTTGATGCGTGGTTATACGTCAAGATCATGACTTAAATCGTGGCGGAAACCTAGGGTAATTCCGGTGAAGAAGTGCGGGATCAGCTGTTATTCGGTCAATAAGTTGATTTATCAAGGCGGGCGATGGGCGCAACGGGGCCGATCGCCGATCGGGCGGGAGACCACCTTCGAAGCATGGATGGCGCAAAGCCGCGGCGCACAGCGCTGCATGCCGGGATGCACGGCTGGCCTGGAGCGCCGGACGGCCTGCGCCCCGCACCCGTCACGGCATTCAGGCCAGCGTAGCGAGCCGTGCCTGCAGCCGCCCGCGGGTGATCGCGCCGATCTGCGCGAGCGCCTCGTCCAGCTCCAGTTGCGTACTGCGGTCGATACGGCGTTCCAGCGCGGCGAAGATGCCATCGCGCGTGTAGTGCCGCACGCAGATGATGAAGGGAAAGCCGTGCCGCGCGAGGTAAGCGGCATTCATGCGGTCGAGCGTGGCCTCCTGCTGCGCCGACATTGCATCCAGCCCGGCGCTCTTCTGCTCGGCATTCGAATCCGCCGTCATGGTGCCGGCGCGGATATTGGCGGCCGACAGCATCGGGTGCAGGTTGAGGAAATCGCTCTGGGCTTTCGCATCCAGCTTGCAGACGACATCCATCATCGCATCGTGCAGGGCGCTGGACGATGCAAAGGGCCGCTGCGCCCAGGCGCGCTCGGCGGCCAGAGGAAAGTGTTCGAACACGCTGCCGAACGCGTGCATAAAGCCGGACTGGTCCAGCGCATTGACCGGCGCCAGATCGAGTGACTGTGACATGGAATGCTCTCCCGTTAGGCCCGCCGCGCGGGCCAGGCATGGAAACCGAATACGGGCCGAGTATAGAAAGCAGGCATGGCCGCGGCGAGGGGCGCGGCCATATAAGACGCATAACAGAATCCGATACCGCTACGCGCGCGCGGCAGGGTCCAGGTCGCGCAGGTCACGCAGCGCCTGCGACGCCGCCGTCAGCATGCCGCGCAGCCATGCATGCGAGGCCGAGCGGTGGCGCGCGGGATGCCACAGCTGGTAGAAGCGCATGAAGGGGAATTCGATCGGTGGCCTGAGCACTGCCACCGGCACGTGCTGCGCGTGATAGTTGGCAAAGTGGCGGCCCGTGGTCAGGATCAGGTCGGTCCCCGGGATCAGGCTCGGCGCGAGGTTGAAGTAGGGGCAGCTCACGCGATTGTCGCGGTGCACGCGCATCGTGCTCAGGCCCGTGTCCACCAGCCCGCGCTGGTCCCGCGAATAGGGCGTGGGCACGATATGCGCCGCGCCCAGGTAGGCCTGCGCGGTGAACTTGCCAGGCTGGTTATGCACGCTGTCGCGCGCCACCATGCAGACCACTTCGTCTTCCAGCAAGACCGACAGGTGCAGGTGCTCCGGCGGATTGGGCCAGTTGCCGATCACGATATCGATGGTGCCCTCGGACAGCGCCTGCTCGTAGTCGAAAGTGGCGGTCAGCGGAATCGCCGCGAGCCGCGCGTGCGGCGCCACGCGGCGGAATTCACGCACCACGTGGGCAAAGAAGGGCGGCGCGAGATAGTCCGGCATGGCTACGGTAAAGCTTTGCTCGGTGGTGGCGGGGTCGAAGCGGTCGTCCGACACGAGCAGGTTGTCCAGCGCGCTCAGCGCCGCCTGCGCGTTGCGGGCGATCTGCAGGGCGCGCTCGGTCGGCACCATGACGTTCTTCTCCCGCGTGAGCAGCGGGTCGTTGAAGATCGCGCGCAGCCGCTTGAGTGCCGAGCTGATCGCCGGCTGCGACTGGTTCAGGCGGATGGCGGTGCGCGAGACGCTCTGCTCGGCAATCAGGATGCACAGCACGCGCAGCAGGTAGGTATCGAAAGGGTCGTCGGCGCGGATCATGCGAAGTCTCTGGCGTTCTGGTCGGTAAGCAGGCGTGGGCAGCCGGCGGCGCAAGCGTCGCACATTGCGTGCTGCCCATGGCGGCTTTGTAGCCTTTTGCGCACCGCACGGCAACGCGGTCGAACCCGCACGCGGCCGGGAACGCCAATCGTCGAGTGCCCCGCGAAGGATGGCAAAGCCGGGGTCCTAGGGTAATCCATAGGTCCGCCAACGCGCCCGCCAAACGCCCGGAAACCCGCGCCAGGCAAGGCTTCCCGGGCCATATCCAAGCTGATATAGGGCCTATACCAGCCCCCCCGTTCCGCATTCCGGGCCCGTTCCTATACTTGCACCCAATCCAGACGGAAGGCCGCCGCCGCACCATCCCCGCGGCAACGGCCGCACCACACAAACCGACAAGACAGGAGACTCCATGTCCATTACAAAACAGGGTGTTCCGCTGTTCGCCGGCACGGCGGACGATGCGGAAGCCAGCGTCTTCCGCAAGGTGTCGTGGCGCCTGCTGCCATTCCTTGGCGTGCTGTGGGTGCTGGCGTGGCTGGACCGCGTCAACATCGGCTTCGCCAAGCTGCAAATGCTGGATTCGCTGCGCTTCAGCGAGGCGGTGTATGGCCTGGGCGCCGGCATCTTCTTCCTCGGCTACTTCTTCTTCGAGGTGCCGTCGAACATGCTGCTGCAGAAGATCGGCGCCAAGAAGACCATCATGCGCATCACCATCTGCTGGGGCGTGATCTGCATGCTGCAGACCTATGTCACCACGCCAACGCAGTTCTATATCCTGCGCTTCCTGCTGGGGGCGTTCGAGGCGGGCTTCTATCCCGGCGTGATCCTCTACCTGACCTACTGGTATCCGTCCGAGCGGCGCGCCCGCGCCTTCGGCACCTTCATGTCGGCATCGGCCATCGCGGGTGTGCTCGGCGGCCCGCTGGCCGGCTGGATCATGACCTCGATGGGCGGCGTGCACGGCATGCATGGCTGGCAATGGCTGTTTATCCTCGAAGGCATTCCGTCCGTGCTGGCCGGCATCTTCGCGTGGTTCTACATGACCGACAAGCCGGAGCAGGCCAACTGGCTGACCGACCATGAGAAGCGCGTGGTGCTCGATGCCCTGAAGCGCGACAACGCCACCATGGGCGAGCGTGGGCACGACTGGCGTACGCTGTTCACTAACCGCAAGGTGTGGCTGCTGATCGCGATCTTCTTCTGCCTGCTGTGCGCCAATTCCACGCTGACCTTCTGGATCCCGACCATCATCAAGGAAGTGGGCTTTACCACGCCGATGGCGGTGGGCTGGATCGCGGCGGTGGCCTATCTCTGCGGCGCGGTCGGCATGATCGTCAACGGTGCCCACTCTGACCGCCGCAACGAGGTGCGCTGGCACTTCAGCGGCGCCGCTCTGATCGGCGGTGCGGCGATGGCCGTGCTGGCCGTGCTGCTGGGCGCGCAGGCGCTGCCGCCGATGATCACTCTGCTGGCCATGACCGCCGCGCTGGTCGGCACCATGAGCGCCATCCCCGTGTTCTGGCAACTGCCCAACCGCTACCTGGCGGGCAGCGCCGCCGCGGTGGGCGTGGCCCTGATCAATTCCGTCTCCAACCTGGCCGGCTTTGGCGCGCCCTATGTGATGGGCCTGATCAAGACCGCGACCGGCACGGTCAGCAGCGGCCTGTACCTGGTGGCCGCCATCGAAATCCTGGCTGCGGTGCTGGTTGTGTTCGGCATCCGCCGTCTCCATCACAAGCGCGAGGCCTGACATGCACGACGACCACGATCCCGGCTTCAACGCCGCACGCCGCCGCTTCGGCCTGCAATCGATCACGCTGGGAGGCAGTGCGCTGCTGGCCGGCAACGCACTGGCCGCCAGCCCGGCACCGGCTGCGGCCCCCAACCAGACCGCGGGCCCGGTGCAACAGGGCGGCCTCAGCCCCCGGCTGACCATGCACGCGCTCGACACCTGGCACGGCACGCCGGCCGCCGGCATGCGTGTGGACATGTACCGCGTCGAAAACGGACAGCCGCGCCTGTTGCAGACGGTGACGCTCGCCGCCAACGGGCGCAGCGAACCGCCGCTGCTGCTCGGAGATGCCTACCGCACCGGTACCTACGAGCTAGTGATGCACGTGGACGAATACTTCGCCGCGCGCAAGGCCAGCCTGCCGCAGCCGCTGTTCCTGTCGAAGATCCCGCTGCGCCTGCGCGTGACGGACGCCAGCCAGCGCATCCACCTGCCCGTGACGTTCGGGCCGTGGAGCTACAACTACTACCGCGGCAGCTGATGCCGGCGTTGCACTGAAAGGAGACAAACCATGGCAGGCATCAGCACCCACGTGCTCGACGTATCGCTCGGCAAGCCGATTGCCGGCATGCAGATCGAACTGTTTGACGTCGGCACGCAGCCCCCGAAACTGATCGCAAAGGCGCGGACCAACAACGACGGGCGCACCGACTCGCCCATGCTGCCCGCCGCGCACGCCCGCACCGGCGACTTCGAGCTGCGTTTCTGGGTGGCGGACTACTTCAAGACGCCGGACACGTTCGCCGACATCGTGCCCGTGCGCTTCACCATCGCGGACGCCGCGCAGCACTACCACGTGCCGCTGCTGTGCTCGCCGTGGAGTTTCGGCACCTACCGGGGCAGCTGAAGCGCAACCTGCTGCGTGCCCGTCAGCACCGCATGGGAGGTGGTCGGCGGCGCGTTGCCCTCGACCACCAGCAGCGTGGCGGCGGCGGGCTGCTTGCCGGACAAGGCAGGCACTACCTCGCGCAACGGCCCGATGGCCGTGCCATTGGCGGCGCCGGCAGCATTCGTCCTGAAGCTTGCAACGGGCGTCCGGTGGCCGGACACGTAGACGTCGTAGACCGTCTGGGGCTTGAGCTGGAACAGGAACACTTCCAGCGCATCGACCAGGCCGAGGTTGCGTGCCACGACAAAGCCGCGCCCCGAGCTGCCGGTCGCCTTGAGCGGAATGTTGACGGGATCGCTGTTGGCGCGCGGCGCGAGGTTTGCCTTGCCATCGCCGGCCGGTACGGCGTTGGAGACATAGACGAGAGCCTGCGGTGCCTGTCCCACCGGGGTGCGGGCGATGACGCGCTGGGTGGCGGTGTCGATCACGTCGACGCCGTCGCCGTTTTCCAGGCCGACATACATGCGGCTGCCGTCATCGGACGGCCAGATGCCATGCGGCAGCGCGCCCACGGGAATGGTCGCGAGCAGGCGCGGCTCGGCGTCGGTGGTGTAGACCTTGACCGCATTCTCGCCGCCCACCGTCACGTAGGCGAGGGTGCCGCGCGCGGTCCTGGCGAAGCCGATATGGTTGGTGATAAAGCCGGTATCGAACACGCCGCTGACGCTGAGGTTTTTCGTGTCGATGCGGGTGACCTTGCCCACGTCCTTGTGCGTCATCCACACTTCGCTGAAATCCGGGGTGAACTGCAGGAAGGGCGAGAACGGGCTGGCGACCGGAATGCGCCTGACGACCTGGTGCGTGGCGACGTCGATCACATCGACTTCGGGCGTAAAGCTGGACACGACAAAGGCGAGCTTGCCGTCGGGATGGAACAGCACCATGCCTGGGCCCGGCGCGGTGGGGATGCGGCGGATCTCCTTGTAGCTGGCCGGGTCGATCACCGAGATGTAATCCTCGCCGCGCACGACCACCCACGCCTCCTTGCCGTCGGCGGTAAAGAAGCCCTCGTGCGGCGAACGGCCGATGTAGGCAACCCCCTTGACCTTGTTCGTGGCGGTATCGATGAACGTTGCCGAGTTCGAGCCATTGGAGACGACGAGCAGCGTCTTGTGATCCGGCGAGAAGCCCAGGCCATGCACGTTGATCTCGCCCTTGTAAAGCGGCGAAAGAATATCGGGCCGCGCGTTGCCAAGGCGGATCTGCCCCAGCAGCGCATTGGTGGCGGGCTCGATGACCGACACGGTGTTGCTGTTCTGGTCCGCCGTATAGACGCGGTCGCTGGCGGCCGGCGCCGCGGCGGCAAGCGACGACGCCGTGGCCAGGCCCAGGGCAAGCTGCAAGGTCTGCTTCATGTGGGATTCCTTCAGTGAGAATGTGCAGGCGCCGGGCTGCGGCCCGGCGCGGTTTTCGGATGGCGGGCAATCCAGGCTTGCATCAGGCGGATCTCGTTCTGCTGGTCGGTGATGATGCCCTGTGCCAGGTTGCGCAATTCCGGATCGCTGGTGTCGAGCAGCAATGCCTTGGCCATGTCGATGGCGCCCTGGTGATGCGGGATCATCATCGCGACGAAGTCGTGGTCAGGGTCGCCGTTCATGGCGGCGGCGCGCATGCCTGCATCCATGACGGCCATGGCGTCGTCCATGCGTTGCGCGAACGGCTTTGCGGTGCTGGCGACAAAGGGCTCCGGCTGCCGCGCCACTGGCGCCGGGCCATGACCATGCGGCACCGTCGGGACACCGCCTGCCAGACAGGTCGAACCGGCGGCCGCCGCAATGGCGGCGAGCATGAAAACGGGCAGGGTGGACTTCATGTGTGGCGTTCTCCGGGTTGTGGTTCGGGCTACTTCGGAGTAAACACGCCTGGGACCGGTTCTATTCCACACGGGCCAACGTTTTTTGCAACATCGTCGGGACACCAACCGGCATCCCTGGCGGCCGCGGCCTTATCGGGCCATGCAGTGGCCGCTACCGATATCCGATTTTGGCAATCGTGCGGCGCCCGAGGCGCCCGAGGTGCGTGAAAACAAGCTCGCGAAATCAGGCCGCCTTGGCCGTGGCTTCGAAGTAGTCCGCGAATTCGTCGCGCACCACTTCCTCGATCCGCGCAATCTCCGCATCGGACAACTCGGTGAATTTCGCGCGTTTGCGGTTTGAGAGCTCGCCGTGGTTCTGCACGACCAGGTCGATCAGGTTGGTCAGGCGCGCCTGACGCAGGTCCAGCCATCCTTCGATGCGGGCCACGCTGGCATCGAAGGCCTTCAGGTAGCGGATCTCCAGCGCAAGGTCTTCCTCGACGCACTGCTGGACGCATTCGAAGACAAACTCGCAAAGCGCCGTCGCATCGAACGACGCATAGAGCCAATAGGGCTGTGGCGACTTGATGAGAATCGTATCGCTGTCCGCGTCAAGCACATAGTTCAGCAGCCCTGTGCGAGGCGCCGAGTAGTCCTTCAGCAAGCCGGCGTAGACCGGCAGGTTCTTCAGCATGCTGGCCGATACCGGCAACACGACGCCCTCCGGCGTCACGCCGGCCTGGCGCAACAGATGGTGGATCAGGAAGCGGTGCAAGCGCCCGTTGCCGTCATAGAACGGGTGGATATAGACAAAGCCGAATGCAACGCATGCCGCGATGACCAGGGGGTGCGCCGCTTTCGTCTTGATCAGGCCGGCAACCTGCGCCAGGCCCTCCATCATCGGCTCGACCTGCTGCGGGGGCGGGGGGATGTAGTCGGCAATGTTGCGCAGCCGTCCGCCGCGCGAGAGCCAGTTCTGGCGGTCGCGATAGGCGTACTCTGCGCGGATCGATGAAATGATCTCGTTCTGCCATTCGCAGAACTGCGCCTCGTCGAGCGGCACGGCGGCACCGGCAAACTCCAGCAGGCGCCTGAACCGGGCGACACGCTGGTTGTCTGGCAACTCCTTCTCGATCGAGTACGTCGAACGGGTTTCGGCGAGGTATAGATAGTCCACCGCGCGTGCCAGGACTTCCGGCTCGAGCCGGTTGATCGCGGCGGCGATCTTGCCCGGGAGATCGGCGCCGATGAATGCCTCGAGGCGCTCGGTGCGACGCACCAGGGGGCAGAATGCCGCGGGGCCGAGGTGGTTGTTCAGGATGCCGAACTGGGCGTCGAGCTGGCTATCGCCCGTAACGTAGTCCGCCTCGTCGAGCGCCGCAACGCGGGCAGTTCCCGCTGGCAGCTTGTAGTCGATCTGCGCGCCGGCAAGCCACTTGGCATAAAAGCCGCTGAGCCGCGCATACCGCGATCCGGGCGAAGCCGCCAGCCACTGCCGCACCTCGTCAACCACCTCCTGGTGCTCGAACAGCGCGGCCAGCACGGTCAGGTTCAGCGGTTCCTTGCGCAGCGCAAAGGTGAGATGGTCGAGGGTCGTATCGTCGCCGCGGTAGCGATTTCTGGGATAGACAGTCTTTACGCTGCCGTCGGCGCCGGTATGCGTGCTCAGCACGCCTGTCTTGTCCGACAGTTCCGATATCGAATGCAGGGGCGGAACGCGCAGCTTGAACCTGGCAATCAGGGCGCTGTAGCCGAGTGGAGCGTAAGCCATAAGCGGACTGCGGAGTGAGGTAATGGAGGCATGGAGGATTACCAGAGTTTATACGTCGATTACCACTTCGTCTATGCAAGGCGAAGCGACTTACCATATTGCATATTTGCGGCTGGCGGCCAAATTGCCAGATCACCTATGCGGCTTACCTAAACACCTACCCGCGGCGCTGCCGAATACCAATTCGCATGGGACGGTTGCGTCATGCAGGGTGTCTATTCCGCAATGATCTTGCGGTCCGCGGCGATCCGCTTCCATTGCGCGAGATCGTGCTTCATGCGCGCGCCAAACTCGGCGGGGCTGACAGCCAGCGGACGCGAGCCATCCGGCTCCAGCACCACGCGCACCTCCTGCGAGGCAGCGATCTCGGCGATTTCCCGGTTGAGCCGCTGCACCAGCGCCGCCGGCGTTCCCGCCGGGGCCAGCACCCCGACCCAGATCTCGATGCCATAGCCCGGCACCGACGCCGCCAGCGTTGGCAGCTCGGGGAAAGCGGGATTCGGCGTGGCCGACGTCACGGCCAGCGGCTTGACCTTGCCGGATTTGATCTGCGTAGCGATCGAGCTGTAGTTCGACATCATCACATCGATCTGCCCCGCGGCCAGGTCGATCAGCGCATTGGCCGCGCCCTTGTACGGCACGTGCATCATCTGCACCCGGGAGGCGTCGCACAGCATCTCTGTCGCAAGCTGGCCCAGCGATCCGACGCCGGCCGAGCCGTAGGTGATGGCCCCCGGCTTCGCGCGCGCGGCGGCGATCAGTTCCGCGGCAGTGCGGATCGACTTCGACGCCGCGAGCGTGGACGACACCGCCAGCAGCAGCGGCCCGTCGGCAACCAGCGCAACCGGCGCGAACGCGGTCAGCGGATCATATGGCGAGCGCGCCTGCGTTGCCGCCGCGGTCAGGAAGGTCGAGGACGTCAGCAGCAGCACCGATCCGTCGCGTGGCGACTTGGCGACATAATCCGCGCCCAGCACGCCGGCCACGCCGGGCCGGTTCTCCACGATCACCGTGTTGCCGAGTCGGCGGGCCAATGCCGGCGCGATCGCGCGCGCGATCACGTCGTTGCTGGCGCCTGCCGAGAACGGCACCACGATCCGCATCAGCGGCGGCACGGCGGCTGCGCTGTCCACGGGCGCCGCGCCGGCCGTGGGGGCGGGCGCCAGCGCCGCCGTGGCAATTGCCGCCGGCAGGATGCGCGCCAGGCGGGTCCAAATGCGCTTGAAAGAGGTCGTCTTCATACGTCTGTCCGAAGTCATCGTAGTACAGCAAGGCTGCAGGACGGCACCGCCGGCGCAACCGGGCGGCGCCGGCGATGCCACAGGCCTGCGCGCGCCAGAGGTGCAGGCCGCGACAGGCTGTGCGCGGGTCAGGCCGGAATCTCCAGTTCCAGCAGCGGTGCGTACTGCTGGGCGCCGAAGATGTCGCCGTCGCCGGCGCTGCCGCTCGGGCGCTGGCGGTACATGGTGAACTTGATCGCGAAGGCCGGATCGTATTCGACGAAATCGCTGATGCGCGTGACCGGGACGCCGAACAGCGCGGCCATGCTTTCGCGGCTCAGCACCCGGGACCGCTTGACGCGCTCATACTGCGCCGCTTCGCGGAAGATGATGTCGAAGGTGATCTTGTTGACCCCGGCGTTCTTGCTGCGGATGGTCTTGGCAAGCTCGTGCAGCTTCTGCGCGGGCGCAGCGAAGGCGGTCGGATTGGCGTTGGTCATGATGGATATCCTGGAAATCGGGCGTGTCAGACGCCGGCCTCGACAACGTGGGTGGGGAACAGTGCCAGCGGATCGTGCACCGCCATCGTGTGGTTCAGCGTCCAGCGATAGGCGGGGCTGGCGCGCAGCACCTCGTCCAGCGGGAACGACACCGAGCCGGCCGTGCCTTTGACGTCCGGCAGGCGCGCATAGAACATCTGGCGCAGGCCGGTCATCGCCACTTCCTCCGCCATCTCGCGCGTTGGCGCCACGCCCTGCACCATGACGCACAACTCATGGCCGGGACGGTCGCGCAGCGGTTCCAGCTCGCCCATCACGCCGTCGCGTCCGTAGACGTTGTAGTGCAGCTCGTAGCCGTTATCGCCGAAGCGCGCGCGTACCTGGTCGCGGGCCCAGGCGATCACGCGATCCACATTGGCAATCGTGTACGGGTCGCGGATGCCGCAAAGCCCCACATAGCGCTCGCCAACCTTGCCGGCGCCTTCCAGCTTGACGCGCACGAGCTGGTCGGGCTCGAAGCGCGAACCGGTAATGCGGGTCGTGCGCGGATCGAGCTGCTCGTAGCGGCATTGGCGCATGTCCAGCCTGCCGCCCGCGACAAATTCCTCGTAGGGGTTGGAGCGTTCATACATGGCATGGCCGGCCACCGAGGCAACGGTGCAGCGCTGGTCCGGATGCATCGCGGTGACGCGGACGTCGTCGCGGGTGATCTCGCCCAGTACCGTTTCCTTGCCGCCGTAGGGTTCCGCGCAGAAGGACGCGCACTCCAGCACCTTGCCGAGGTAGTAGGCATGGTCCGCCGCGAAGCCGTGGTGCAGCGCCGGCGCGGCAAACACGGCGGCGTCGGAACTGCGGCCACCGATGATCACGTCTGCTCCCTGGCGCAGCAGTTCGAGATACGGATGCACGCCCGCCATGGCGACGATGCGCTCGGTGCTGTCCAGCTCGGACAGCGTCAGGTCGGCAAAGCCGTCGAGGCCCCGGATGGTCTCGCCGTCGCCGAGCTTTTCGCGGACCAGCGACTTGGGAACCTCCGAGTAGAAGTAGCCGATGCGAAAGCGCTTGAGCCCGTGCCGTTGCGCCAGTTCGCGGATGATGCTGACGTAAAGGTCGACCCGGCTGTTGGTGCCCGTGTCGCCAGCCGAGCCGATGATCATCGGCACGCCCAGGCGCCGCGAGGCCAGCAGCATGTGCTCCAGGTCGTGGCGCTGCCACGCCTCGGGGCTGGTCGAAGTATCCGAGCCGAGCGGCACCGGGCCCACGTCATCGCTGCCCGAATCGGCCGCGATGTAGTCCGGCCGGGCGGCCACGCCAAGCTCGAAGCTGCCGGTGCGCAGCGGCGCAAAGCCGAGATGGCCGTTGGGGCAAATGATCTTCAGCGACTGCATGCAAGGTTCTCCGGTTAGGTGTCGCTTTATCCGATTAAGCGAGTCACACGACACTTACTCAGCAGAAGCCGTGCCAGCCGGAGATGCCGGATTTTTATCTTTTAAATCAATGACATGTGGAACGGGGTAGGGTGGTCTGCGTGGATCGCACGCGAGCGCAGCGGCGCGCTTTCCACGCGGACGCGTGAAATGCGCGCCGGGTCAGCCCGCGGCCAATCCGAGCTTGCTCATCTGGTGCCGGAGTGCGTGGCGGCTCAGGCCAAGCCGGCGCGCCGCCTCGGCAAGATTGCCATGGCATGTCGCCAGCGTCTGGCCGAGCAGCGCCGCCTGGAATTGCGCCGTGGCGGCGTGGTAATCCAGGCCATCGGCCAGCGCGGCGCTTGCCGCGGGCGCAGCCGCGCTGGCGACAGGAACGGCATCGGCGGCAGGCGCGAGGCTCGTGCCGGGGGAATCAGCGCCCCCGGTCGCGCGCAGGATCCGCGCGGGCAGGTGAGCCGGCAGGACGCAGTCGCCCTGCTCGAGCAGGCAGATGCGCTCCAGCAGGTTTTCCAGTTCGCGCACATTGCCCGGCCAGGGATACACGCGAAAGATCCGCTCGACTTCCGGGTCGAGCCGATCCATGCGGCTGCCGTACTGCCGGTTGTAGCGCTGCAGCGCGCCATGCGCGAGCAGCAGGATGTCGTCGCCGCGCTCGCGCAGGGGCGGGATATTGATCGCGATGACCTGCAGCCGGTAGTACAGGTCCTCGCGGAACTTGCCGGCGTTGACCTCGCTGAGCAGGATCTTGTTGGTGGCGGCGATGAAGCGCACATCCACGCTGATCGGCTTGACCGCGCCGACGCGGCGGAACCGCCGGGTATCGAGCAGCGTCAGCAGCTTGGACTGCATGACCAGGTCCAGCTCGCGTACCTCGTCCAGGAACACGGTGCCGCCATTGCCGGCCTCGATCAACCCTTCCTTCTTGCCGACCGCACCGGTGAACGCGCCGCGCTCATGGCCGAACAGCTCGGATTCGAGCAATTGCGCCGGGATCGCGGCGCAGTTGATGTCGATGAATTCCGCACTGGCGCGGCTCGATTGCTGGTGCAGCATGCGAGCCACCAGGCTCTTGCCGGTGCCGGTCTCGCCGTACAGCAAGACCGTGCGGGCCTGGCTGCCGGCCACGCGGGCAATGAGGTCGCGCAAGGCGACAATCGATGGATGGTTTCCGACGAGTTGCAGTGGGGCGTTCATCGCGGGCGGATGGCTGTGCAGGGCGCTGATGGATGGCGCGGCCTGGCATGACCATGGGGGCTGAATCGCCAGCATCATACCCCGCAGGGCAGGCCGGGGGGGCAGGGCCGGGACCCGGGGATCCGCACCCCCGGGTCCGCGTCAGGGATCAGAGTTGGGGGCCGAGCAGCGATGCCATCCGGTCGCGCAGTTTTTCGGTCCAGGGACGGTTGGCCCACTGTTCATAGGTCTTGGGGCGCGACAATTTCAGGTCTTCCTCGAAGATCCTGGTCTGCTCGGCGGCAAAACCGGCATCCAGGATATTCAGCGTGGCTTCGTCATTGAGACGGAATGACCGGTTATCGAAATTAGTCGAACCGACCGACACCAGCAGGTTATCAACGATCAGCACCTTGCAGTGGTACATCGTCGGCGCGTATTCGGCGATCACGGCGCCGGCCTTCAGCAGATTGCCCCAGCGCCGGCGCGACGCGGCGCGCACCGTCTCCGAATCGATATGCTCGCCCGGCACGATCACGCGCAGCCTGACGCCCCTGGCCAGGGCCGCCAGCAACGCCTTTTCCGTCAGGTCGTCGGGCACGAAGTAGGCCGCCGACAGGTCAATCGTTTGCGCGGCCGCCGTGATCGCAAGGTGGTACATCAGTGCCATGCTCTCGCTGCCGCCGGTGGGCGAACTGCTGAACATCTGGCCGCGGCTGTTGCCGACCGGAGGCAGTTCGGGAAAGTACTTCGGCCCATGCGGCACCGCGCCGCTGACCTTGATCCAGTTGTCCAGGAACACGGACTGCATCTGGCCAACCACGGGACCTTCCGCCTGGAAATGGGTATCGCGCCAGTGGTCGGGATCCTGGGCATTACCGGTCCATTCCGGCGCGATGCCGACGCCGCCGGTAAAGCCGATGGTGCCGTCGACCACCAGCAACTTGCGGTGCGTACGGTTGTTGAGCTTGCCGATCGTATACCAGCGCACCGGGTGGTAGCGGCGCACGTCCACGCCGGCGCCGGTCATGATGTCCAGCACGGACTTGTCGATCTTCGAACTGCCGACGGCGTCAAGCAGCACCTGAACCCTGACGCCCGCCCTGGCGCGTTCGGAAAGGGCCTGCGCGAATTCGTTGCCGATATCGCCGGACCAATAAATGTACGACTCGAAATTGATCGTTTGCTTCGCGCTGCGGATCGCGCCCAGCATCGCGGGAAAGATCTCGTCGCCATTCCTGAGCACGCGAAATCGGTTGCCATCGACGACCGGAGGCCCGAGCAGTACGCCCAGTTCACGGACAAACTGCGGATCTGCCAGGCTGTAGAGCCGGTCCAGGCGTCGCTCGATACGCTTTTCGCCACCAATCAGGTTGTACGCGACAATGCCACCCAGAGCGGCCACCAGAATGACGGCAAGCAATGCGAGTATTCGGCCCTTTCTACGCGCCCCCGGAAAGGCGTGGCGGCGGATCACGCAAGCACCATGATGTCTCGTCCAAGAATTGCGCCGGCAAGCAGGCGACTATCACAGCATACTTCCCGGGATTGGCAGTTTCCAAGCAGGCAGGTGGAGGCCGGGCATTTCGATCTGGCTTTGACATCAGGCGTCGCAGGTATCCTTGACCGACAGAGACAACCGGAACAGAGACATGGGCATCCACATCCGCAATGAGCAAACCGTCGACGTCGACGCCATCGCGCGGCTGACCGAAGCTGCGTTCCGCAGCGAGCCGCACTCAAGCCATACCGAGCAATTCATCGTCGACGCACTGCGCCGCGATGGGCAACTGACCGTATCACTCGTGGCAGCGGAAGGCGGCGCCGTCGTCGGCCATGTCGCCATCTCGCCGGTGGCGATTTCGTCCGGAGCAACGGCATGGTATGGCCTGGGGCCGATCTCCGTGTTGCCTGAACGGCAAGGGCAAGGCATCGGCACAAGCCTGATGAAGGCGGCCCTGGGCGAACTGCAGCGCCTCGGCGGCGCCGGCTGCGTGGTGCTCGGCAACCCGGCGTACTACGGCCGTTTTGGATTCAGGGCGCATGCCTGCCTGGTGTTGCCGGGCGTTCCCCCGGAATACTTCCAGGCTGTAGCCTTCGGCGGGGAAATTCCGGTTGGCGAAGTGCGTTACCAACCGGCGTTCGACGCCACGGAGTGATGGGCATAATCCATGCTGCTTCGCAATGCTGATCAGATGTCGAAGTAGAGATAGAACTCCCACGGGTGCGGGCGCAACTTCAATGTATCGATCTCGCGCGTGCGCTTGTAGTCGATCCAGGTCCTGATCAGGTCTTCTGTGAAGACATCTCCCTTTCGCAGGAACGCTGAATCGGATTCCAGGGCGCAAAGCGACTCTTCAAGCGAACCCGGCACCTGCCGGATGCTGGCGGCTACCTCTGGTGGCAGATCATAAATGTTCTTGTCGAGCGGGTCGCCGGGGTCCGTCTTGTTTTCAATGCCGTCAAGGCCCGCGAGCAGCATTGCCGAGAAGGCGAGATAGGCGTTGGCCGACGGGTCCGGACAGCGAAATTCAACGCGTCTGGCGCTGGGGGAATCCGAAACCATCGGAATCCTGGCTGCCGCAGATCGATTGCGCTGCGACATCGCCAGATTGACAGGCGCCTCGTATCCAGGCACCAGTCGCTTGTATGAGTTTGTGCTCGGCGCGCAGAACGCCATCAGGGCGGGCGCGTGGCTGAGCAAGCCGCCGATGTACCAACGGCACATCTGGGACGTCTGCGCCCAACCATTTTCGTCGTAGAAGAGGTTTTCGCCGTCGCGCCACAGACTCTGGTGGCAATGCATGCCGCTCGCGTTGTCGGCAAACAGGGGCTTGGGCATGAATGTGGCGACCTTGCCGTGGCGGCGCGCAACATTCTTGCAGATGTACTTATACATCATCACGTTGTCTGCCATCCGGGTCAGTGGTGCAAATCGCATGTCGATTTCATTCTGGCCCGCCGTGGCTACCTCATGATGATGCACCTCGATCTGGACGCCTGCCTGCATCAGCGCGAGTACGATTTCGGAGCGGATGTCCTGCAGCGTATCGCTTGGCGGCACGGGAAAATATCCTCCCTTGTAGTGCTGCTTGTAGCCAAGATTGCCTCCGCCGTAGGCGCCTTCGTCTTTGCCCGAGGCCCATTCGCCTTCGGCGGATTCGACATAGTAGTAGCCGGAGTGCTGGTCCTGCCCGAAGCGAATGGAGTCGAAAATGAAGAATTCCAGTTCGGGGCCAACGTAGCAAACCGTGGCCAGACCGGTTTGCCGGAGGTACAGCTCCGCCTTTCGAGCAATGTGGCGCGGATCGCGCGAGTACGACTGGTGCAGGACAGGATCCAGCACATCGCAGATTAACGCCAGCGTCGGCGCCGTACAAAACGGATCGATGAATGCTGTGGCCGGGTCAGGCCTGACCAGCATGTCGGACTCGTGTATCTCCTGGAACCCACGAATGGAAGACCCATCGAACCCAATGCCAGTCGCGAACAAATCGTCATTGACTTCCGGCAGCGTGATCGAGAAGTGCTGCCAGACGCCGGGCAAGTCGGTGAACCTGAGGTCGACGACCTGGATCGCGTGCTTCTCGATCAACGCGATGACCTCGCCGGGATTTTGCGGCGGTGCAACGTGATAGCTGCCGGGTTCTATTGAGACCGTGCTCATAACTGCCTCCGTCGTCGAGCCCCCGGAGCATAGTCCAACATTAGTCTGTCAAGTTCCGATTGCAAAGTGCCTCACGAGCGTGCAGTTTCTCTGAAACAACCCTATCTCTATGTGTGCGATCCGCGTTCCCATTAGTCAGCTCCCGCGACACGGACTTGGAGGTAGGTGATGTACGACGACCTTTTGGCGGATCTTAGTGATTGCCTGGATCGAATCGTTGGCGGCGACATCAACCGTGAACGGGAAGTGGCTGACCTGATCGAGCGCTGTATGCGAGCCATTGAGGCAGAAACGGGAATGGTCGGTTCAGGAGAGCAACTGGAGCTGACCAAGGCCCGCATAGCCTGTGATGGCGGCTATCTCCGACTCGCGCTTTCATCTGCCAGAAGGGCGCTGGTGGCAAGCGAAGGGGGGAAGGAAAAGCAGTGAAACCGGTGCCTGCCGTTTGTTGAAGGGGCACCACTGTAGTGCTAGGCTGAAGGCGAATCTTGCCGCCCAGGCGGGGACACCAATGGTCGAAGCTTCCGGACTGAAGTCGGGCATGGTCATCATGCTTGAGGGTGAACTTCATATCGTTACCAGCGCCGGGTACCACGCCGGCGGTGGCCAACACGGAGGCGCAGTCTTTGCCAAGTTCAAGAGCCTGAAGAGTGGTCACATCAAGGAGTTGCGGTTGCGCCCGAGCGACAAACTGGAGGAGGTCGCGCTCGATCACCAGGAGATGGAATATCTGTACACCGATGGTGTCGGCTTTTATTTCATGAATCCCGAAACCTTCGAGCAGATCAGTATTGCCGCGGAAACCATGGGCGCATATCAAAAATTTCTTCGTCCCAGCATGCGAATCCCGGTGCAGCTTTATGAGGGCGAACCAGTCACCATCTCATTCCCCCCGGTGGTCGAGTTAACCATCGTATCCACGCTACCGGGCATGCACGAGCATGAAACCTCTACGTTCAAGGCTGCGACGCTGGACAACGGCATGGAAGTTCTCGTTCCCCAGTTCATCAAGGAAGGGGACACGGTGCGAATCGAAGTGGCGTCGGGAAAATATCTGGACCGGGTAAGGCGCGGGACGCAAAAATCGTGATTCCCGGGCCGCGCCGCAAGGAACCTCGGGATCACAGCGGAGCGGGGTGCCGATTCTGACCTAAACTGAAAAAGTGTCATTTGCGCGCTTCGCCGCCGCTTTGGCGCAATGCAACTTCGCTGTTAGCCGCTTGCGGGCAAATGACAATGGCACGGGCAACACACTGTCATCTGCTGCCTGAATTCATGGGGATGGATGTTCACGAAGGGGGCATCATGTTGCAAGCCAGTGAAATGCAGCAACGTTTTAGTCATCTGCAGCAAACCATCAGCGAGACATCACGGACTTGTCATGCCGATGCGAAGGTTCCACAAGACTTGATGAACTGTGTGGATGAACTCGACAAGGAGTGCAAGACGGCATCGAAGATGGCATCGTCCAAGGATGAGGATCGGATCCGGCAGTGGGTCGATGATCTCGAACGGATCGGCGATCGTGCAGACCGCGCTTGCCAGCAGGCCGGCAGTCTCGATGCAAAGGTCAAGGACGCAGTCAGTTCGATGCATTCTGAACTCACTGACCTGAAGCGCCAGATGCACTAGCAAGACCGAGAGCCCCGGTCCAACCCGCCGGGGCTGATCGAGCAGCTTGTGCGGGCCTCCGTTCCGGTGATTTACGCCGAGGGTGGCCCTGCCCGCTGCTCCGCCTGGCTTTCCACCCATTCGCGCCATACGGCGAGCAGCACCGCAAGAATCACCGGCCCGACGAACAGGCCTATCAGGCCAAATGCGGCGAGTCCGCCCAGGACGCCGAACATCACCAGCAGGAACGGCACCTTGGTGGCCCCACTGATGACCAGCGGACGAACGACGTTATCGACCCAGCTCACGGCCGTGGCGCCCCACAGCAGGAGCCCGATCCCCGCCACGGTGTGGCCAGTGATGAGCAGCCATGCGCCGATGGGAACCCAGATAACAAGCGCCCCGAAGGGAATTAGCGCCAGCATGGCAGTGGCAATGCCCCAGAACACCGGAGCGTCAACGCCTGCCGCCCAGTAGCCAATGCCGGCGACAGATCCCTGGGTGACCGCCGCGAGAAAGAGGCCGAACACCACAGCCCGCGCGGTGTCGCCCACTGCCATGACGTATCCGTGAGCACGCGGGCCGAGGACCCCTTGCAGGACCAGGCGAAACTGCGCGAGCAATTGATCGCCGTCGCGGAAGAAGAAGAATGCCGTGAACAGCGCCACGCCAATGAGCCCTGCGTTGAGTCCCACATCGCCGGCCAGCCTTGCAAGGGCGCCGCCCCACCGGTCGATCAGCGCCGTGACCTGGGCACGCAGCGCTGCGCGGTCACCAAACAGCACTGACAACCATTCCTGCAACCATTCGCCGACCCAAGGCAGGCGTGCGAGCGAATCCGGTAGTGCAACGCCCGCGTTCACGATGTCGGCCGCCTCGCGGTAGGCGGCGACCATCTCAGCACGAAGGAGGATAGTGAGCCCGATGATCGGCACGCCCAGCAGCGCTGTTAGTGCCAGCGTGGAGATCAGCGCAGCCCAGGTTCGTCGCTGACGCAGCACGCGGCGCAACCACGCGTTGAGCGGCCAAGTGACATAGGTGAAAATTGCTGCCCAGGCAAGTGGCACGAGGAAGGGCCGCACTACGACAAAAGAAAGGGCGAGAAGCCCGCCGAGCAGACACACCAAAAGAGTCCGGCGTACCCATACGGCTGCTTGGAAATCGGTCATGGAAGGGCACGTGGGCACGGCATCCGGGGCGATGCACGTTGCCACTATGCTAACCGCGACGCACCACGCCGCAAAGGAGGCGGATTTCTGGCGCTACCGAAGCAGCGATTCCGTATCCGCTCAGCCCGCGGCAGGTGCCGGCGGAGTTGTCAGGACTCTCGTGTCACCACTGAGTTTCCATGCGGGATACCGGAACATGTGTCAGCAACTTGCGTCCTAGATGTCGTCAGTTTTGTGTCAACAGCCGGAAGAGCGCCTCAGGCGGACATTTCTGCTTTGCTAAAACCGGACATTACCGCTTTGCCGCTACAACCTTTGTCCAGGCAAAGTTGAAATGTCCGGGCGCCAGCAAAGTTGAAATGTCCGGTTTTCCGGTGTCATTTCAGCTTTATCTGATCTGTTTTTGGGGTTCCCGTCGGGCGCTGGTGCTGGCCTGACACGAT